>JBGMEA010000014.1:0-8425 GCA_041447245.1 Anaerofustis sp. | reverse complement strand
TTTATGCAATTGATACGAACGTGATTGATACAACAGTCACAAACGGAACGATCACTCCTGATGCAACCGTGAATTACGGTGCGGATCAGACGATTGATTACAGCCCGAACGCACATTACCATCTGGTAAGCGTAACGGTGGACGGAGTGGATGTGACGGGTACAAACCCGAGCAGCTACACCTTTACGAACGTGACGGCAGGACATACGGTAGATGTCGTGTATGCGATTGACACGAACGTGATTGATACAACAGTCACAAACGGGACGATCACTCCTGATGCAACCGTGAATTACGGTGCGGATCAGACGATTGATTACAGCCCGAACGCACATTATCATCTGGTGAGCGTAACGGTGGACGGAGTGGATGTGACGGGTACAAACCCGAGCAGCTACACCTTCACGAACGTGACGGCAGGACATACGGTAGATGTCGTGTATGCGATTGATACCTTTACACTGACCTATACGACAGACGGAAACGGAACGATCAGCGGAACAACTCCGCAGAGCGTGAACTACGGAACAGACGGAACGGAAGTAACGGCAGTGCCGAACACGGGATATCACTTCACAGGTTGGAGTGACGGAGTAACAACGGCAAACAGAACCGATCTGGAAGTAACGGAAGACATCAATGTACAAGCACAGTTCGCGATCAATACCTACACCGTCACATGGATGAACGGAACGACACAGCTCGAACAAGATTTGAACGTCCCGTACGGAACAACCCCCACTTATAACGCAGCGACGCCGAGCCAAAGTGCAACGGCACAGTATACCTACACATTTAACGGATGGAGTCCGGTTGTGAACCCGGTAACGGGGGATGTGACCTATCAGGCACAATTCAGCGCAAACCTCAACAGCTATCCGGTCACTTTCTTAAACTATAACGGAGTGACACTCTCCACGCAGAGTATCCCCTACGGAAGCGGAGCAACCGCACCGGTGGTGCCTGCAAGAGTGGGATATACCTTCACAGGATGGAATACGGCATTCAACAATATCACAGGACCGCTGACCGTAACGGCACAGTTCGTAATCAATTCGTATCCTTACACAGTCAACTATGTTGATACAACGGGAACGGTGATTGCGACGGCTACGGGAGGAACTGCAGTATACGGATCAACCCTGAGCCTGACCCCGATCGCGATTGCGGGATATACGGCACAGAGCGCATCGCAGAATCTGACGATTGCGACGACGGGCAATACGGTAACTTTCGTGTATGACACAGCAGTGCCTTTGGCAGGACCGACGACGGAAACGCTCGATGAAAACCAGACGCCTTTGGCAGGGAATTCCTGGGCACTTCTGAACCTGCTGTTGGCAATCGGATCACTCATCATCGGAGCGGCGCTTGTGATCACGTATTACAAGAAGAAAGAAGAAGATGAAGAAATCAAACGCAAAGGCGGATGGAGACTGTTCAGTGCAGTGGTTGCCATTGCGGCAGTGATCACCTTCTTCGTAACGGAAGATCTGACGGCACCGATGGCGTTCACGGATAAGTGGACGATCCTGATGGCAATCTATGCATTGGTATCGGTTGCGACAATGATCCTCTCATCCAAGAAAAAACAAAAGACTCAGATGTCCTAACCGCATCATAAGACAATAGAAATGAAAAGAAACCCGATAATCCGGGTTTCTTTTCATTTGGATTGGTTATAAAGAATATGTAGAATATTTACAGATCAATACATAAACCGATATTGAAAACGCAGCTTATCAAATTGTTCGCGTGTCGCCATATCAACATTTTTTCCGATGCGGACCATCAGGCAATTAACAGGGTTTGAACTGATTTCTTCGTCGTCGGTGGCAAACCATATCAATCCTCCGCAGGCCATCATTTTTTCCATCATGGAGCGATATTGCCATGCATCCATGCCGGAATTTTTTAAATCCCAGTGCCAATAGTATTCGGTTGTCATGACGATATAGTCTTCCATGTTGGCATCCATCATCGCTGTCTGCAACAGTTTGGCTCCGAGAGACAGCCCCCGAAATTGGTTGGAAACTTCAATTGCCCCCAGTTCCAAAAGATTTTCAATATCTCCTTCTGCCCATCGTTCCAAGGGGTCGGGATAAAGAAATGTCGCATACCCGACAATTGTATTGTCATAAATTGCAGCGACGATACGTCCTTCCGGGAGTTGGGAAATTTCCAACACGGCTTGGTACTGTTCCTGAGGTTTTCTGAACGAAGTTAAGCCTTTGTCGAAATCGTATTGTTTCAGTTGATCAAACGAAATCGGACCCATTACCGTTATGAGCCCTTTTTTTGTCCTGCAATCGACTGAATGAAATTGTTTGAGATGTTCCATTGTGCGTCACCGTTATTCCGGAATTTTATAGCGATATCGAAATATATTATGGTGAATGATAACGTTTTCCTTGTTATGCAAGCACATATATGATAATATAATCACCAATAAAAAGAAAGGGGAAACAGGATGGGAACAGAAAAAATCAAAGCAAACGAAGCGATACACAATTTAAGAGACTATAATGATGCATATCGTACATTCAGATGGGAAGATACGGAAAACAGTTTTTCATATAAAGAAACAGGAAAGATAAATATTGCTTATGAAGCCATTGATCGTCATGCCGAATCGGAACGCAAAGATCATATTGCATTGTGGTATGAAGATGAATCAAGACAGGAATCATATACTTTTTTCGATATGAAAACGATTACAAACAAGGCGGCGAATCTTTTGAAGAACAAAGCGGGTGTAAAAAAAGGGGATCGTGTTTTCTTGTTCATGCCGAGAAGCCCCGAGTTGTATTTCCTGCTTTTGGGGGCGTTAAAAAACGGAGCGATTGTCGGCCCGCTGTTTGAGGCTTTTATGGAGACTGCTGTTATGGACAGGCTGCAGGACAGTGAGGCAAGCGTTTTGGTTACGACAAAAGAATTGCTGTCACGTGTCCCCGTCGAACAGCTCCCGAAACTGAAACATATTATTCTGGTGTCGCACGAGTCGGCGGATGATGGATTCTTTATCGATTACTACGCACATATCGACCAGATGAGTTCTGAATTTGAAACAGAATGGATGGATAAAGAAGACGGAATGATCCTTCACTATACATCAGGTTCTACGGGAAAACCGAAAGGTGTCCTGCATGTGCACCATGCCATGATTCAGCACTATCAGACAGGGCAGTGGGTTTTGGATCTGAAGGATGATGATGTTTACTGGTGTACAGCCGATCCCGGCTGGGTAACTGGCACCTCATACGGGATATTCGCTCCTTGGCTCAACGGAGTGACAAATGTTGTCATGGGCGGACGTTTTGATCCCGAGAAGTGGTACGAAATGTTGGAAAAATATAAAGTGACTGTTTGGTACAGCGCTCCCACGGCATTCCAGATGCTGATGAGTGCGGGTGATGCGCTTGTAAAGCGATACGATCTGTCAGAGCTGAGGCATATACTCAGTGTCGGAGAACCGCTCAATCCCGAAATTGTACGTTGGGGGATGAATGTTTATCATGCCCGTATCCACGATACATGGTGGATGACAGAAACAGGAGCACAGCTGATTTGTAATTATCCATGCATGGATATCAAACCGGGATCGATGGGCAAGCCGATTCCCGGAGTAGAGGCTGCGATTGTCGACGATAAAGGAAATGTACTGCCGTCGAACAGAATGGGGAATCTTGCCATCCGCAAAGGATGGCCTTCCATGATGCGCGGCATCTGGAACAATCCGGGGAAATACAGTTCTTATTTTATGCCGAACGATTGGTATGTGACTGGTGATTCCGCTTATATGGATGAAGATGGATATTTTTGGTTCCAGGGGCGAGTTGATGATGTCATAATGACTGCGGGAGAGCGAGTCGGGCCTTTTGAAATCGAAAGTTCCCTGTTGGAGCATCCTGCAGTGGACGAAGCCGGGGTCATCGGAAAACCGGATGCGATCAGAGGTGAAATCGTCAAAGCTTTTGTCGTATTGGCAGACAATTACACCCCCAGCAAAAATTTGGAAGAAGAGCTTAGACTCCATGTGAAAACAAGTCTTGCGGCGCATGCCGCTCCCCGGGAAATTCAGTTTATCAAAAAGCTTCCGAAAACAAGAAGCGGAAAAATTATGCGTCGGGTATTGAAGGCGTGGGAATTGAATCTGCCGACCGGAGACCTTTCAACGATGGATGATTAAAAGAAGCCCTCTCAAAAACAGTTGAGAGGGCTTGTGTCCGTTTGTGTTAATCAATACAAAATATGCTTACCGCTTCAAATGGAACGGCAAAGATGTCGGTGCATCAGTGAAAGAAGTTTGTTTTGCAAACGTCGCCGAAAGGATCAGATGTTGTTGAAGCCTCTCGCGATCGCTTCTTCAACGATTGCTTCCGTTGCGCTGGCTCCCATTCGGGTGGCACCCGCTTTGTACATGGCAAGGAAATCATCCAGTGTTCTGATGCCTCCCGATGCTTTCACTTGGATGTATTCGGGTGTGTTTTGCCTCATCAGTTTCACATCTTCCGCTCTGGCTCCGTATGTACCGAAGCCTGTGGATGTTTTCACAAAATCCACTCCGACATCACTGCAGATTTTGCAGCAAAGGATGATCTGCTCTTTCGTCAGATAGCAGGTTTCAAAAATGATTTTTAACAAAGCGTCGTGTTTGTGACAGAGATTCTTCATCATTTCGACTTCTTTTTTGACATAAACATTTTCTCCCGAACGCACCAGCCCGATCGGAAGAACCATATCAATTTCCTTTGCCCCTTCTTTTATGGCGATGTCCGCTTCGAACAGTTTTGCATTGGAAACACTGTTTCCGTGCGGAAATCCTGTCACGGTTCCGACCAAAACATCACTCCCTTGGAGAATTTTGGCGCAAAACGCCACATCATTCGGTTTTACGCAAACGGATGCCGTATGATACTTCCGTGCGGTATCGCACCCCTCCTGCGCATCCGCTCTGGTTGCATCCGGTTTCAGTATGGCATGGTCAATCATTTTTGCGACATCGAATGCCGTTAATTTTTTCATGATCATTCTCCTTTACTCTGATTCTTTCCTGACTTCACTTTAGCCCAGCAAACCGAAAAAGTCAATCCTTTCTTCCGACGGCATCGGTTCCTGCTTGCTATTTTGCTCCGTCACCGTTATGATGAAAGAAAGAAAATGATATTCGGAGCGAAGATGAAAGAGCAGATATTGGAATTATTGAAACAATCTGGTGCGAAAACGGTTTCCGGAACATTTATGGCAAATCGGCTCGGAATCAGCAGAGCTGCCGTCTGGAAAAATATCGAACTGTTGCGAAAAGACGGGTATCAAATTGACGCTGTCACCAACAAAGGATATTTGCTCGTCAATGCCGCCGAAATGATTGATCCCGAAAAAATAGAGTCTTTGCTGAAAACCGATGTGTTGGCGAGAACTTTGGAATATGTCAGAGAAGTGGACTCGACAAACAATCTTGCGAAAGAACGCGCAAAAGAAGGCGCTCCCGACGGAACTCTGATTCTTGCGGATCGGCAGTTTGCAGGAAAAGGAAGGCAGGGACGAGGTTTTTATTCGCCCCAACGCGGAGGGATCTATATGAGCATGATCCTTCGTCCGAAGATGAATGCCGAAAAAACACCGATTATCACGATCCTTGCTGCTTCGGCCGTGTGTGAGACGCTGAACGTGATGTTTGATTTAAACGCAAAAATAAAATGGGTCAATGACATCTATGTCGGGCGTAAAAAAATATGCGGCATTCTGACGGAGGCGGGGTATGAAGTGGAATCCGCGAAATTGGAGTATGCTGTTCTCGGGATTGGAATCAATCTTTTTTTTGCCGATTTTCCTGAGGAAATCAATCATGTTGCAACCTGTCTGCAACATCATACCGCCCGTCCGATCGATATTAATGAAATTGTGGCACAGGTGTGGAACAGATTTGAAGCGTATTACAATAAGGAAGACTATTCTTCGGCGCTTAGGTATTACCGCGGTGCTTCGATGGTGCTGGGAAATACGGTTCAATTCGAAAAAAACGGCGAAACAAGAGATGCTGTCGCGGAAGATATTGATGCGGACGGTTCTTTGATCGTGCGCTATCGCGACGGTTCATCGGATACGCTTCGCTCGGGGGAAGTTCGTATCCGTTTACCCGAATCGATCATCTGAACAGAGCCTGCAGATCATTGTTCGAAAGAACAGAGATATTCTTATTCGTCGAGTTGCCCGCAATCTATGATTCTTTTCCGCATGATGCAGATTTCTGATGATGCGGTTTTTTTGTTTCTCATTCTTTTGTTATATAAAAATAAATTTATCGTTGACAATCCCGATAAAACACTGTATTATTGTATTAACAGATTAATACAATAATACAGGAGGGGAACATATGGTATGGGAACTGGATTCGGACAGGCCGATTTATGCGCAGCTGATCGAACAGATTAAACTCAGAATACTGACAGGAGTATATCCTGCCGGTTCCAGGCTTCCGTCCGTCAGAGATATGGCTGCGGAAGCCGCGGTCAATCCCAATACAATGCAGCGGGCATTGGCGGAACTGGAACGTGAGAACCTTGTGCAGACCGCGCGGACGAGCGGACGATTTATTACGGATGATGAGGGGATGATAGCAAAAATGAAGGAATCAATGGCAAAAGAAATGATTCAGGCTTTTTTTGAGAAAATGAGTGATTTGGGTTATGGTGTGGATGAAACACTGTCTATCATTGAAACTGCGGTAAAGGAGATGAACTAGATGTCGAATGTATTGGAATGTAAAGGGCTTACGAAATCTTACGGCCCGATCAATGCGCTTTACAATGTCGATCTTTCGGTTCAGTCCGGCAGAATTGTCGGATTGCTTGGGCCGAACGGGAGCGGTAAGTCCACATTGATCAAACTCGCAAACGGACTATTGACGCCAAATGCAGGAGAGATATTGATAAATGAACAGATGCCGGGAGTTGCGAGCAAAAATGCCGTAGCCTATCTTCCTGATAAAACGTATCTGAATGACTGGATGAAGGTGAACGATCTGATTTCATTTTTTACGGATTTTTACAACAACTTTGATCCGAAAAAAGCCTATGATATGCTTGCAAAGCTTTCGATCAATCCGATGGATCGCCTTAAAACAATGTCAAAAGGGACAAAAGAAAAAGTGCAGCTGATTTTGGTGATGAGCCGAAATGCGGATTTGTATCTTTTGGACGAACCGATTGCCGGAGTGGATCCGGCAGCAAGAGACTATATCTTGAATACCATTATTACAAACTACAATGAAAATGCATCAATTGTAATATCGACGCATTTGATCGCGGATATCGAAAGTGTATTGGATGATGTGATCTTTCTTTCGAAGGGAATGGTTGCGTTGGCATCCTCTGTGGATGATATTCGTGAAAATAAAGGAAAATCGGTCGATTCGCTGTTCAGGGAGGTCTTCAAATGTTAGGAAAATTGTTAAAATATGAAATTAAGGCAACGGCAAGAACATTTCTGCCTTTATACGCGGCTCTGATGCTGCTTGCAATTCTCAATCGATTGTTTTTTGCCATCAACAGTGACAGCACATTCATTACCATCATTGGCGGAATCTTAATGGCCGGATATGTCTTGTTGATTGTCGGGATATTTGTCATTACTCTGATTGTAATATTGCAGCGGTTTTATAAAAACCTTGTCAAAGAAGAGGGATACCTCATGTTCACGCTTCCCGTGAAGCCGTGGGAGCTGATTACAAGCAAATTAATCGCTTCGGTGATCTGGACATTTGTCAGCACGATTGTGGTTATGATTTCGGTGTGCATTATGACCTTATCCAAAGGATGTTTTGCGAGTTTTGCTCAATTCATGCAACTGGTCAATGAGTACATTCCGCAATATTTCGGTTCTGTCGGGCTGTTTTGGTTTGAAATGTTCCTTATGATACTCATTAGCACGATTGCAGGCATCATGATGTTTTACGGCGCGATTTCCATCGGCAGCCTGTTTAAGAATAAACTGTTGGGTTCTTTCGTGGGGTACATTATCCTGTATCTTGCAACGCAGCTGATTTCCACGGTCACGATAGCGATAATGGGAATGTCGAATATGCAGTATTTTGAGAATGATGTTATGCCGACGCAGTTCCCTCAAACGATATTTTGGATCGTATTCGGTCTGTGCGTGCTGATGAGTGCCGGTTCGTTTTTCCTGTCGAACTATATTTTCAGCAAGAAATTGAATTTGGAATAGCAGCAATTAGTAATAGTAAAAGCTATTCTTGAGCGGTTAGTTGATAAAAAAGAACTGTCGAATCAGACAGTTCTTCAGACTGTCGAAAAAGTCCGCAAATATGCGGATTTTTTTGAATGGGGATGGTAAAATAGAAGAGGGTGACAAAGATGCTGAAACGAGAACAGGAACAAAGAGAACAGGTAGAAATCTTCTGCAT
>JBGMEA010000013.1:0-9278 GCA_041447245.1 Anaerofustis sp. | reverse complement strand
CCTGTCCAATGTTGATATCTCTAAAGTTTTATGGGCGAATCATCTGCTTAATCTTCGTCCTCGTAAATGTCTAAACTGGAAGTCTCCTTCTGAGGTTTTTATGTTGCACTTCACTTGACAATTCACCATTAACGCAGGAGTGCTTATCGGTCCCATACCAATAATAAACATACCGATAAACACCATCATAATATTTACCGAGAAATAAACCAGCATCATACCGATATTGGTAATTAAAAAAACAATGACGATGGAATATTTTTTGAATTTCTTGTACATCATTCCAAACAATAAAGAAAAAACAGTTCCACCTACCGTAAACAATGAACTGGCGGTTCCGGCTTCCAATCCTGTTCCAAAACCTCGTTCCACAATGATCGTTGATACGCTGATAATAATCGGAATAGAAAACATCATGAATAACATCACAAGAATACCATTAAAATACACTTCTTTGGGTAAATGCACTTTTCTTTTTGTTGTGTATCTTCGTTGGATTCCGGCTCAGGAAGCCCTATTGCTACCAAAATCAAAGATATTATCCCTATAAAATGAACTGTAAACGCCAGATTCCAACTGATATCAACCAAATATCCGGACAACAATTGCACCAGAACACCGCCCGCGGTTGCCACAGCCGTGCCAATTCCCATAATGTGGCTCTTTCTTTTTTCATCACATAGGCTGATGACAAGGGAAGGCGCCAATGTAAAAAACGTTCCTATACCAATTCCGACGCAAGCTCTTGAGATCATAATTATCGTCCAAGATGACAACATCAATGGCAAAGCGCCCCCAATCCCAAAAATTAATATTGCGCCCATCAAAAACGGCTTGAATTTTATTTTTTTGCCAACGTATCGTCCTGCAATAAAGCTGATAACAACTGCAAATATTGAAGGGAAACTTGCAATTTGAGTAACAATTGTCGGATCCATTTTTAAACCTTGTGCAATACCATTGATTGCAGGATTTAAATTACCCGCCCCTCCTTGCAATAAAAATACCGACAGTATTGCCAATAATCCCAAAAGTCCGATTTTCTTTTCTTTCATAAACCTTCCTCCTTAAATATATTTTGGTTCGTTTATCAATATTTCTCTTTGAGTCAAATCCTTTTGAATATTTTCCATTTCCTGTTCCAGAGAATGCAACGCTAACAAAAAAATCGAAGATATACCGATAATTATCACATTCAACCAAGTGTACATAAATACAATTGAAGATAAGGCTTCTGGAGTTTGCGTTGCGGTCCCTCCAATGTATCCAGAAGCATTCAAGATTAACATAATCAACATTCCTGAAAGCCCCATCCCAACCTTCGCTGCAATACTATTTCCGCTGAAAATGATCGCATCTAAACGGTGAGATGTTTTCCATTCACCATAATCCACAACATCTGCTGTAATCGCACATCTTGTAGTTGAGGAGCCTGATATTCCCAATCCGCGGAAAACAGATGCAGCGACCAATAAAGTTATTGATGTCATATCAATCAGCGGAATGAGAAAGCCCACCGAAGCGATCAACAAGGAAATACCAGTCGCTTTTATTTTTCCAAGTTTATCTACAACAGGTTTAAAAATAAACGGCATAATAAATTGCGAAACAAATGTAATACTCATAATTAATGTTAATAAATTCATGTTTCCGATTATATATGTGATGTAATACATTGATACGGATTGTAAAGTAATCAGTGAAAATACACCTAACTGCAAACCCATTGATATTAGCCACCATTTATTATGCAGTGTCATTTTCAAAGCCTGACCAAAAGGTAATTTTTTGTCAGATTTTATCGGTTTTATTTTTTCTTCGGTTCCCAAAAAAGTAGCAAACATTGAAATCCCGGCTAAAATAGCACAAATAGAAAAATAATAAAAATATCCTTTTTGCGCACCTCCTAACAACATCGTGCATTTTACAAAAGTCAATGCTCCCAGAATCTGAGCAAATACAAAAGCAATCTGCCCTGCAAAGCTTAACGTTATTCTTTCCTTACTCTTCTGCGAAATCAATGAAGTCAATGCTTGAATTGGAATCATGCAACACGTTGAAAACAAAAGATTTACTAAATTATACGTTAAGACCGCCCATATTATTTTGTTGTATATACTGCCACCCGGAGAATAGAAGAGCCCTATATTGACAATTGTGGCAGGAATGAAAAACCACAAAATCCATGGTCTTGCTTTACCGAATTTTGTACTGGTTCGATCAACCATCCATGCGATCAAAATATCATTCAATCCATCAAATATTCGAGATGAGAGCATGATTATACTGACTGCAGTCAATGGGATCAATGCAATATCTGTCCAATAATAAGACAAATATTGCGCTGAACCCAATCCCCCTAAAGCAATCGCAAATTGCCCTAAACCATAGGATATAATTTCTTTTTTGGAAAGATATCTGCTATTGTCACTATTTTCAGAAGAAAGAATCACCTAAGCACCTCTTCATTAACAAAGATATTAATTAAATAGTTTCATGCAAGGATAATTGACATTAATCAACATAACTTATGTTAAATTTCGGCATCTTGATAAGCAATACGACTGAACATGTAAACAGCATTCTTAAAAATCGGATACTGACCAAAATCATTGTCCGGCGATACGATCATATTGGGTCCCAATAAAACACCTTTATCCTTATACTTTTCAACCCACGATTCAGCCATTTTCTGAATTTGCTCTTCACTCATATCCGTACTCAATTTTGGACTTGAAACTGCAAAAGTAATCGGATCGTTACGATATGTCTCAATTAATTTATCCAAATCATTTAATGCGGGTTGCGGCATCCAATAATCTACTCCAGATTCGATCATCGCAGGGACCAGTGACTCCGCTTTCCCACAGCAATGATGTTCAAAAATCAATCCTTCGTTGTGGCATGCTTTTATAAATCGTTTGAAATACGGAACGATCATTTCACGGCATGTATCCAAAGAAAAAAATGCTCCCGATGCATGTCCCCAGTCGTCATGGACAACAATTGAATCTAATTTACAGCATTTGCACATACGCTGCACATACTCAATATACAAATCCGACAGCTTATCAAAGAATCTGTGAACTCCCTCCTGTTGTTCTTCATCAATCAAAGCCATGGCAGCTTCGGCAACCCCCATAGCATTCATCAACCTTTCCCAAAAACTAAATTGGAGTCCGAGCTGATTTACTCTGTCCGTATTTAAATATTCTTTATTCATTGCCAAAATGCCTTCCCAATCCATTTCGTCCAGATTGGGAAATGTAATAGAATCTTCCCATTTTGCAATATCAGAAATTTTAACTTTCCCGGGTTTTGGTGAAGCTCCTCCGCATTGAGGTTCCCATTGATATTCAATATCAAACCATCCGGGCAATGTATCCCCAAGCCGATCAAAATCAATCGTATCGCCGCCATCAAATGCTTGATGATTCGCAAGATTGTCCGGATGCTGCCGAGGACGGAATGCAGTGACATCGGTTGAAACCGGACCGCAATCCGGAATCCAATAAGGAATTTCATTTTTAAACAACATTTTAAAATTTTCTCTCGCTTCTATGGGACGGTAATAGCGAGGAGTGGAAGGCATTCCTTCCGGGCTGAACCAAATAGCTCCTTTTACCGGGGGATACCAGCCAACTATTTTGTGTTCTTTTTCATAATCAAATTCTTCTCTAATCATGTTAAAACACCTCCTTAAATTTGAATCGATAGCGTCAGTTGAAGAACTTAATTTGAATTTTATATAAATGCACAGAAATTGTAAAGCCGTCAAAACATACTACATTTACCTCGACCATCCTACAACATGTAGGATAATTTTATTGCGCAATTATTTCTGCATTATGATATACTTAAAATATAAATTGATTTAAGGGACAATTTTACAATGTTACTTTCGCAAGATATCATTTTTTATCAACTGTCCAAATACTTCGATGCCATATTTACATTTCGAAGCCATACTGTTACAGAATTCAAAAAACCTCGGTTTTTTGAAAATTCCGAATTCCTTTCCGGACACGTTATTATTGCGGATAAAAACAATATCTCAGATACTGATGCTATAAAGCCAAATTTTCGAAATTCATTAATGATCTATATTGGAGGAGCATTAAATTATTCGGAACCAATATGTTCTTCATCGATTTTAATAACAAATCACGTCCCTTTTACGGCTGTCTTCAACCGATTAATGGAAATATATGATCAATTCACTGAATGGGAGCATCTGCTGGAACTTTCTTTACACGATAAAGACGGATATAAAAAAATAATCGACAGTTGTACAATGGTTACTCCTGAGACAGTATGTCTTATGGATAAGGAATTTCAATATGTTGCGTACTCTGATTTTGCATCAAATCAGGGATTAATCGAATCGGAAAACGGACATGACGACGCTCTTCCGAAATATATTTTGGAGGAATATTATACATTGCCAGATGCCGATAAAATAAGATTAAAAAAAGATGTCTTTTTTCGATCTTTCACTTTTGGCGATAGTTTTCTAAAAAACCTCTTTTATCAAGATAAATATATTGGGCGTATTGCAGTCAGAACATATGGATGTCAGGAAAATGAGCTGCGGTACTACACTATTATTTTTGAAAAAATTGCTGAGTGTATTGTAAATATATATGCAAAATACCAGACATTTTGGATAAAAAAAGCAACGACGAGCGAATTTCGATATTTGCTCAATAAATATATAGCGGACGAAACAGTATCCATTCACGAATGGAATAAAGAACTTACAAGCATAGGATGGGAAAGAACCGATGATTTACAGCTTATTCAATTCTCTCCCGATCTAAGATATGACAAACAGCCTTATTCGAAACATATTATTACCGAAACTGAGAAACTATGGAAAAACTGCATTGGTTCAGAATATGATGGAAAAACTCTTCTTCTTGTAAATTATACTTATTATACGATGGAAGAGAAAAAAGATTTTTACCAGTTGCTTGTTTGTTATCTGCGTGAAAATTTGCTGATTGCTGGAATCAGCCGAAATTTTAAAGACCCGAACTACATGAGCGGTGCTTATATCCAAACGCAAATTGCAATAACCGAAGGGCTGAGTGCCGCACCGACCCAATGGTGTTTTCATTTTGACGACATCGCTTTACATTATATGCTGAGTTCGTCTCTTGGAAAATTTTCAAATTACCCTATGTACTTATATAGCGAAAAATTACAAAAATTAAAAGAACATGATAAGATAAAGGGCACTGAATATTATGCAACTCTATATCAATATTTTGAATGTAAACTTAATGCGTCGGAAACCGCGAAAAAACTTTATATACATCGCAGCTCTTTATTAAATAGATTGCAAAGAATTGATAATTTGATTTCAGTTGATTTTAATTCGAATGAAGAACTCCTTTATTTATCACTATCTTTTTGGCACATCAATAACAGCCAAATCTCAAAGAATGCGTAATCCACCACGGATGATGTAGAATATATCATTTATGCTTTCTAGTACTATTGTAAATCATGGTCAGCCTGATTGCCCTGGTTCTGAATCGGCATAATTGCCTTTTCTTACAAATCACACACTTTTGCCGCGACATGTTCCAGTTTCACTCTGATATCTCTAATGTATTATGGGAGAATCATTTACTGAACCATCAGTCACATTAATTGTCTGATCCTGAAGTATTCATGTTGCACTTCACTTGATAATTCATCCCTCGTCGGACGCTCCGAAATATCTCAACATCAACATTATGGCGAACGAAGACCGTTTCCTGCCAATTTGCCTGATTTCTTGCATCCATGATTTCATATCCTCTTAATAAGGTGTTCTGCTTTAAAAATCATCATTCAGCCTAATTCCATCAATTTGAACATGCGCCAGAAGCAATATCGTGATTCTATTTTGTGAAAACATTCCTGTTGACATTTCTAATCAGCAATGATAAACTTACATTAGTTAGCAAATGCTAACTAATGGAGATGATAGCATCATGGAATTAAATCATTTAAGAATCGGGCGAAGCGGTGTGATCACAAGAGTGGACGGTGAAGGGGCTCTCCGTCGTCGTTTGTTGGATATGGGACTGACTCCGAAAACGAGAGTATATGTCCGAAAAGTTGCGCCGCTCGGAGATCCGATTGAAATCAATTTACGGGGATATGAACTGACACTTCGCGCTGAAGATGCAGCAAAAATCCACATTACTCCGGTCGAAAATCATCCTCATCATTTGAATGAAACAACTCATTTAAATCAAGAGAGACGTCATGCTTTTCATGTTCACGGACGCAAAGGGAACCGACACCGACATGAGGGGCATTCTGACTCATAGGGGGCAATTTATACCAAACCAATCCGTATTGCAATTGACAGGAGTATATTTATGATTTTTGCGCTGATCGGCAATCAGAACTCCGGTAAAACTACGCTGTTCAATCAGTTGACCGGAGCAAACCAACATGTCGGGAATTTCCCCGGTGTTACGGTAGAAAAAAAAGAAGGCATATTAAAAAAAGTACCGAATGCAAGCGTTATTGACCTACCCGGGATCTATTCTCTTTCCCCATACACTTCCGAAGAAATTGTCACGCGCGACTTACTGCTGAAGGAGCGCCCCGATGCGATTATCAACATTGTGGATGCAACGAATATTGAACGAAATTTATATCTGACATTGCAGTTGATTGAGTTAAATCTTCCACTCGTTATCGCTCTGAATATGATGGATGAAGTGACGGCATCGGGAAATTCGATCGACGTAAAAAAACTTGAGGAACTCATCGGCGTTCCGGTTGTCCCAATTTCCGCAAGTAAAAATCAGGGAGTGGATGAACTGATTCGCACGGCAGTTCAAACAGCTGAAAAGAAAATCAAGCCAAAGGTCATGGATTTCTGTACCGGTGCAGTTCATCGTGCTATCCATTCGCTTGCAACCATGATAGAAGATCATGCCGCGGCAATCAATATGCCCGTGCGTTATGCTGCCACAAAACTGATCGAGAAAGATCAGATTACAATCAATGAATTGCACTTGAGTGAAAATGAGCTGGATATTCTCCAACACATTATTGATGAAATGCAAGAAGCGCTCGGAACGGATAAAGATGCGGCGCTTGCAGATATGCGCTACGCCTTTATCGAGGAAATTGCGGAACAGACTGTACATAAAAAATCAGAAACCCGCGAACAAATGATTTCCGTTAAAATCGATTCGGTACTCACACATAAGTATCTGGCTTTGCCTGTATTCGTTTTGATCATGGCATTGGTATTTTGGCTCACTTTCGGAGTGATCGGTTCGGGGTTAAGCAGTCTGCTCTCCTTGGGCATCGATTGGATCACAAAAGCTACCGATCAGGCTTTGACAAATTACGGACTGAACCCTGTCATTCACTCTTTAATTATTGACGGAGTGTTTGTCGGAGTCGGCAGTGTCCTTTCCTTTCTGCCGATCATTCTCGTATTGTTTTTCTTTCTTTCTCTTTTGGAAGACAGCGGGTATATGGCTAGGGTCGCATTCGTCATGGATAAATTGCTCAGAAAAATCGGTCTTTCCGGACGATCCTTCGTTCCCATGATGATCGGTTTCGGATGCACCGTTCCCGCCGTCATGGCAGCCCGCACATTATCCAGCGACAGAGATCGGAAAATGACTATTTTGCTCGCTCCGTTTATGTCTTGCAGTGCAAAGCTGCCGATCTATGCGGTTTTCACTGCAGCTTTTTTCTCCCATCATGCTGCACTTGTAATGGTCGGACTATATTTAATGGGCATGGCAGTCGCAGTATTGGTCGGACTGTTGCTGAAAAAAACAATTTTTAAAGGAAATCCGATTCCTTTTGTGATGGAGCTTCCGGCATACCGTCTGCCTTCCGCAAAGACGATCACTCTACACATGTATGAAAAAGCGAAAGATTTTATTCAACGCGCCTTTACCATCATTTTTATCGCGACAATCATCATCTGGTTCTTACAGAGCTTTGACCTCAGAATCAATCAGGTCACAGACAGTGCAAACAGCATGTTGGCTATGCTCGGAGCTTTGATCTCCCCCATCTTTTCACCCCTCGGATTCGGTGACTGGCGTGCATCCACGGCACTCGTAACCGGACTGATGTCGAAAGAAACCGTGGTCAGCACGTTTGCCATTCTGATGAATGCAGGAACAGCCAGTGATCTTCCATCCGCTTTATCAGGGCTGTTTTCTCCGCTATCCGCATTCACATTCCTTACGTTCACTTTACTTTATATGCCATGTGTTGCATCATTTGCAGCAATCAAGCGTGAATTGGGGAGCATGAAATATGCAGTCGGAGCCATGGCATTTCAGACCGCAACAGCATGGTTAATTTCATTTGCAATTTATCAAATTGGAAATCTATTGATATGATCGGAAAGGAAAATACAAATGAAACCTTTGGATTATCTTTTAATCGGAGTTCTGATTATCATTGCAATCCTTGCAATTCGAAGCATCGTAAAACACAAAGGTAAGTGCGGAAGCTGCGGCAATTGTTCCTCCTGCTCGGGATGCAGCCAATATCAATCCTGTACAGATAATCTGAAACAGGATCATTGTGACAAACAGTAAAAAAACACCCGAACGGGTGTTTTTTTCGATTGATGCAGAATGTCTCAATTATTCATGAGATAAAGAACTTTCCCGATAAAATATACGACATCAAGGATCCCCAGTACCAACCCTGCGATCGCCAATCCTTTTCCTTTCTGTCCTTTGCGCTCAATCTGAGGCATTGCCACAGCCGACAAAATGACAGCCACAATTCCAAGTATCAAATGCAGGAAAAACAATCCGACAACTCCGGCAACCAGTCCCTCAATGGCGGTATTGTTTGTTTCTGGAATCTGCTTCTCGTAAGGTTTTTGGTTCATCTGTTCCGCAGCAGGAACAATCGGTGTCGGACTTGAATTCATTTCTCCCGATTCCAAAGGTTTCCCGCAATTGGAACAAAATCCAGTTGATTCCTCTGTTTGCATACCGCAGTTTGTACAATATTTCATACTTCCCCCTATTGTTTTGTTATATATTATTTGATTATATTATTCGTTTTATCAAGAGTAATTCCTTTATTATCGGAAAATCGGCTAATAAATGAAGTGCTTCCTTAAACGGAAGCACTTTCTGTTTTTCATCGCTCTGAATTATTCGATGATTTCGACCACGACACCCGCTCCGACGGTTCTTCCGCCTTCACGGATTGCAAATCGAAGTTCTTTTTCCATTGCAATCGGAGTAATCAGGTCAATCGTTACCTTGATGTTG
>JBGMEA010000012.1:0-484437 GCA_041447245.1 Anaerofustis sp. | reverse complement strand
TTCTCTTCTTTACTCCATCTGCGCAATTTCTGTCCTTTGCTTGCCATAATCTTTTCCTCCTCTTTCCAGTATATCAAAAAAGCAGACATCTCTTTTTTCATGTCTGCTTTTAGTTTACCAGTTCACCGATCGGCAGTCTTTTTAAATAAGAGAATACGTTGGTTCTTTTCAGCAGTCAATATATGGCAGCAGATATTGTTCCACCCATTTACATTTGCAAGCATTGTCCTTCATGAATCGTTCTCTGAAATTTTTTTCAGAGAAACTTGTATTTGTCCGTCAATGACATCGTATCCGTAAAACATGCTGCTGCTCGTATTCCAATGCATTGCGTGTTGCCGCTCCGAGTATCGGCAATGTTTCCTGATAGGAAACTACCGGAACAGATGATACCACAGGAAGCAACTCATTTTTCGAATTCTTCCTTGATCGCTTTTTTTTTCGGATAAACTACGGTACTCATAAAGATTACCTTTAACAGCAGATTCACTCATTTTTCTATCAGCCGATAATCAATTTGGTTATATTTTTCCATTGAAATAAAGAATAGCAAACTATGCGGAATCATCAATCAAATGGCTTTGTATCTCGGTTTCTTTGGATATTGTCAGATTATCACATATGATTACGGAATACAACAACATCCATCGGAGAATGTAACCGCCGACAAATATATTGAATGAGAATCAAATTGATTCAACAAATTGTTCATTGAACAGTCTGTCGCTCTTTTTCTCAAACAGGCTTGCATTCCAAAACCGATCGCGGTACACTTAAATTGAACGAACGTTCATTCAATGATTATTTACTCAAATTGGGGGATATTGTTATGCCACATAAAGTCATCATCATCGGCGCGGGGCTTGCCGGACTGAGCGCGGGAATCCGTCTGCAGGAACTCGGCATCGAAAGCGAAATCTTCGAACTCGCTCCCTGGGCGGGAGGCATGTGCACTGCATGGGAACGCGGGGGATACCGCTTTGACGGCTGCATCCACTGGATGGTCGGCACACGGAATACAGAACCGATGTACCGCGATTACGAATGGTGCGGAGCCCTGAATCCTGATGTTGCGATCTATCATGCGCCGTTTATCGATTTTGAGCTTGACGGTACGATGTATCGCATTCCGCTCGATCCGAAAGGATTCCGTGCATTTCTGAAGGACTGCTCCGCGGAGGATGCAAAGGAAATCGACGCACTGTGCAACCATATTGACCGCGTTTCCGCAAGCGAAATGCCGATGGGAGAACCGAACGGGTTCGGCGAACTGATGCACATGCTGATCAAAAGCCGCAAGTATCTCTCCGTCATGCCGAAATATATGAATCAGACGGTCGGGGAACTCTGCGATAAATTTAAAAGCGAAACGGTGAAAGCGATCCTCTGCCATTTGATGCCGTCCGATTTTGCGGCGGTGGCGCTCATTATGATGCTCGGCACGCGTCTGGGCGGAAATGCAGGTTATCCGATCGGCGGAGCTTATGAAATGACCCGCCGCATTCTGGATCGATATCTTTCTCTCGGAGGAACAGTGCATTATTCTGCCAGAGTCAACCGCATCCTTGTCGAAGAAGGGCTGGCAACCGGGGTCGAAGCCGACGGATTGCGCTACCGTGCGGATGCGATCATTGCGGCATGCGATGCATACGACACCATCTACCGCATGCTGGGCGGACAGTACCATCACCCGCAACTGGAAGAATCGCTGAAAACTGCCCCGCTGTTTCATCCGCTTGTTCTTGTGTCGTTCGGACTGAAACGCCGATTCGGGATTCCGTATGCCGTTACGTTTGAAGTCCCGCAGGGAATCTCCGTATCCGATACGCAGAAAATACACGGATTCACTCTTCGGTCGTTTGAATTCGATCTGACCTCCGCTCCCGAGGGATGCAGCAGCGTGATGGTGATGGCAGAAGCTCCGATTGCTTACTGGCTTCATTTAAAAAACAATGATCCCGTCGCTTATAAGCTGGAAAAGCAGCACATGGCAAACGAATTTGCTCAGGCGATCAATGAGCGCTACCCCGGATTTATCAATGCCATCGAAGTAACCGACGTTTCCACACCCGCTACCTACGTACGCCTGACAAACGTATTCAAGGGATCGTTTGAAGGGTTTGCGCCCACAAAAGAAGCACTGACGAAAAAAATCCCGATGACATTTTCCGATCTCGGCGGACTGCTGATCTGCGGTCAGTGGACGACTGCGGGAGGCGGCATCTGCACTGCGGTGACAAGCGGAAAGCGTGCGGCGGAAATGATGAAGAAAGCACTGGAACCATGAGCGGATGTGATCGGCAAAAAATCGGGCAGCGTGCCCTGCAGCGGGAAAAAAGAAAACAGCAGATTCTGAACTGCTGCCTGGATGCCATTGTCACAAAAGGATATGAATCCATGAAAATCCGTGACATCGCCGATATGCTCGGCATCAGCACGGGTTTGTTTTTCAATTATTTCGAGTCCAAAGAAGCCGTGTTCGAAGAGCTGGTTCGCACTGCACTCAAAGGTCCGCAGGGAATGGCGCAGCTCATCGGCGTAATCGAAGATCCCGTAGCATTGTTTTATTCGATTGCCCGATACATTTTGGATGCGCTCGCCTCAAGTTCCGAGACGGCAAAATACTTCCTGCTCATGCAGCAGACGATGAACCGCGAAGCGCTTCCCGAATCCATCCGCATACTGCTAAACGATTTCGATTCATGCACGCCCTTTCTCCCCGTCATCGAACGCGGTCAACAGATGGGACAGATCAGAGAAGGAAACCCGCTCGCGCTGATCGTGATGTTTTGGAGCAGTCTGCAGGGCATTGCGCAGATGCATGCGCATGATCCCGCACTCCCCCTGCCTTCAGCGGAATGGGTGGTCGATGCGCTGCGCGGTCGCGATACGGTACAAAAATAGAAAATGAGGCGCTGACGTGCGCCTCCGACGAAATTCACAGTGGCTTATTTGATAAAGTCGCTTTTTTCATGCCTTTCCGAGTGCTGTCTTAATCTGTGATCTGCTCTGTCGGACTAAGAAGCACAATATCTATGAATTCTACATTGCCTAAGCCGCGAAATAGGTGCGAAGTGAGATACGTCACTCTCGCGTATTCTCTAATTCTGATGCAAAAATCCAGACAGAAATGTAAAATACTCTTGACATTCTTAGATGAATGGATTATACTCCGAAATGTAAAAACTATTTTACATTTCGGAGGTTGAACTATGAGAAAAATGGATGAAATGGAACTGGCTATTTCTCTGCGCGCCATTCGTTGGGCATACCTGTTCACAGTACTTGCTCTATTCGCGTGGGGAATTCGGGATTTTATTAGCCAAGGTACGATTACGGCGCCTGTCTACTTGCTGATTTTTCAAAATTTGGTATACTACTTTGCTACTCATATTTCGAAGGCAAGAATTGGAGATAAAGATGGAGGGAATTTCTTTATCGGATATGTACTCCTCACCGTGTTGTTTTTAATCATATTCGGTGCACTCTTGTTGATATTCCCCGGCAAATAAAAATGGAAAATAATATCAGAGAACGACGAAAAGTTCTTGGAATGCGGCAAGAAGACCTGGCGGAAAAACTCGGAGTTACCCGACAAACAATCAATGCGATCGAGAACAATAAGTATAATCCAACGTTGGAACTTGCGATGAAAGTTGCTCGCTTACTAAATGCTCCTCTGGAAAGCATTTTTCATTTGACGGATTAATTGATTTTTCAGCCGGTTTGTATGACTAAGCTCTATGCAAGCAACCGCATGATTTTATCGAACATCTCCCACTAAACTCGTGGTTTTCTTCCCCTGCCTTCAGCGGAATGGGTGGTCGATGCGCTGCGCGGTCGCGATACGGTACAAAAATAGAAAATGAGGCGCTGACGTGCGCCTCCGACGAGATAATCGGATCACCCCCTGCATAATTCTTTCTCATCATTTCGTTCATGAAAATCCTCCTTTTCCGAGTCTGAAAACAAGAAAAAATCACCCGCGCGTAGCGAGGTGATCGATTTTTTTCGTGAATTGCTGTATGAAATTCTGCGGCGGAAAAATGCGCGCGTTGAGCCCTAGATGTCTGTGGGGTGCCGCATGGCTCGGGCTGCTGATCGGCACTGCATGAATTTCGCCATCGATGCGAATCTTACGTTTCCTTCTCATGATGCTGTACCTGCCGTAATAACTTTTTACTATATGTTGTATTATATCACATCGCATTACAGCACGCAATAATCCTATGTAATTTTTATAAATTATTTCCTTATTCAGAATTTACCGATTTTTATCTTTGGTTTTACATTTGCCTCGATCCACATATCATGCGCATTGAAATCAAAAAACAAATACATCCGCATCACATTACAAAACGCATCCCACGGAACGCATGGTATGCGTTCCGTCATTCCGCCATGAATGGTTCGGGGGCAACCTCAAGCGTGATGCGTCCGAGCAAGGGCATGAAGACCTTACGGTTTTGCCTTGCTTTTGAAGGGCTTACTCCACTTCATGCTCGATTGATATCTCGTGTTCTTCATGAGCGTAACTTGCGGAGCGAATCACCTTATAGCAGGTTGCTGCAGGCAATCCGGCAATCAATCGTAATCACATGAACAAGGAACATCCCATGTAAGGAACGCGTATTACGCGTTCCACCATACCCGATGTCCCACCATATCATGCAATCAATACGATCCGTTCCGATAATCAATCATCCACAATTCATGCAACACATGACACGGAACGCGTGATACGCGTTCCCTACAAGGTCAATTTCCAAATGCAAACCCTGTGCTTTCCCCTCAATGAAAAAAGGACACACCGCAATGATGCATCCTTTTGTCTTGTTCTTAATTGTCCCATTTTCCGTTCGCAATTTGAATCGCCCGATGGGTCGCAAAATTAAAACTCCTCCAGTCATAGCGATCCTGTTCGTCACCCACCCGATTGACGAACGCCTGCAGTTCGTATCGGTATTGCGCCTGGATATAAGCTTTTTCCAATTCATAATTCTGACGCTGCGGTTCGGTATAAACCGTATCGGGATCGTATTTCATATTGTCTTTTCCGAAATAATACAGATACGGCAAAGCATCCTCGGAAAGATCATTCATGATGTAATCCACATCCAAATGCCCGGTCTTGTAATACAGCCCCACGTTCATTTCCGCCACAATGCTGTCCACACTCGCATAGTTCAGCATGATGTAGAACGCCAGCGTTACAATGAACGCCGTCCGATAAAACCGGAAGTTCGGATTCCATATTTTCCCAGCCAGCAGACCGAGCAGAATCGTCTGCAAAATCAGATAGAAAAACACCAGCACGCGCGCACGTGTCAGCCCGTACGCCTCGGCGTACATCAGCATACGGTAAACCGAAGAAGCCGTCATAAACAGCGTCACCGCAAGATACCCGGTATAGATCCACTGCAGCGGTCTCTGCTTCATCCGATCCATTTTCTTTCCGATTGACTCACAAACCAGCACGATCACGACACTGATCACCGTCAGTGCCCACAGCTGAAACACCCCCTGTCTGGCGTATGCCGCATAGGAAAAATCGGAAGGCAGCCCCGCGCCGACTTTCAGAAACAGATAAAAAATCTGTACGAAGGAAAACACCACATAAACCACGCCGACCACAGACAGAAACGTCACGAGAGTGGAGGCATAATGATTCGGATCGGATTTCGGCTTCTGATACGGCTGCGGATATCCCTGCACCTCCGTCGGGCTCTGTCCGTCAATCTGAGCGGAATTTTGTAACGGAGCATTCCCGTACTGCGCGGGAAAAACAGGTTGTTTTCGTCCCGTCAGCGCGTAATGAATGAATCCGAACCCGTAACATGCCACCAGCAAAAACAGGATTGCCTGCACGATAAAGTCTGCGTTGATGTTCAGATCAAACACATCCCGCATCAGATAGCGGAACGCCTCGTCGGCGGAAAGCATCAAAGGAAGGATCACCACCAGAGCGGCAGCCGCCAACCCGATGCCCAGGAAAATTTTTCCCGTCGCGTGTTTCCTGTTTTCTTTCGCACCGAACAGCCCGATCAGGGACACGAAGAACCGATGCATGCGTGAAATCGGCATAAAGACAAACGCGAAAAAATTTGAAAACACATCCTGTTCCATATGCAGCGCATACAGGTTGACCGAAAAATAAAGGATCGGCACAATCAGAAAATTCAGCGCCATAAATACAGGGCTGGCATACACCGTGCATTCCCCCGCAATCAGGATCAGTGCCGCCGCACCGAGCGCGTATCGTTTCGCATCAAAATCCCGATGATGCTTCAGCGCCCAAAAGGTTGCTCCTTCCATCGCCAAGGCAAACAACACATAGTTCAGACCCAGCGTATACGCCTTAAAGAACAATATATCAAAGAGAATACCAAGCGCCGCACTCGCGGCAAGCAGGATTCCGGTTTCTTTTTTTGATTCAAACAGTTCCATTATATCCTCCCTGTCGGCAATTTCCGACTGTCATAAGTGCGATGACACCCTGCAGATTGTCGGCATAACAGCATCATCATAACGCATCATCGTGACGAATCCGTGACGATGATAAAAATTCAGATCGGCAGCGGCAATTCCCATTCTCCCGCGTGCAATGCGGCTCGGATTCGCTGCGGCAGGTGATCCGCAAAAAACGTTTCCTCCGAAGCGTCCAGTTCTTCCGCACTCCACCATCTTCGCGCCTGCACATCGGCAGTTTCCCGTTCGGTCAGTCCGTCAAACGACATCGGCTCCTCCCCGATCCGCACCAGATAATACCGCTCCTTGGAAAGAAATTCCGTTCCGTCCGCACTGCGAAACACCATTTCCCGTGAAAATACGCATTGCGGCGTTTGCGTGAACGACAGCCCGAGTTCCTCTTTCAGCTCCCGCTTCAGGCAGGATTCATAACTCTCGCCGTTTTCCGCTCCGCCTCCGGGCGTCACCCAGAGCGTCTGCCCATCACGCAGATTGCGAAATGTCTCTTTGATCAGAAACACCTCATTGTTTTCGTTCAGCAGAATCCCTCTGCTGGATTTTCTTATCTCCATTTCATTTCCCCGTATCATTTCTTCATTTCAGTGTACGGCGTTCAGACGCAGCGAATCGCTGCCCGTTCCGACCAGTTCATATTCATAAGGTTCTTCGCTTTGCGTCTCGACAACGATCGGATCTCCGACAGGGACAATTCTCCCGTCGTCCAGACGAATGCTGCAGTAGAGTATCATTTCATCCGATTCTTCGAAATCGGATGAAAGAAACGACAATTCCATCGACTCTCCTTGTTCCCACGGGGAACCGTTCGCATTCACGCAACCCATGCTGCCGTTCAATGCCTGTCCATCCCCATATGAGACGCAAAGCCCGTCCATCTTCACTTCGCTTTGATTGACCACACGGAGGATGACCGCATCCTTCTCTGTCTGGGCGGAGCTCCGCCCGCATCCCGCCATACCGATTGCCAGCAAAAGCAGCACCATCATTCCCGCTGCCATATTCCATTTTCTCATCCGAACTCCCCCTTTAAGCAAATACATCTTCCTGCGCTCATTATCTTCCGAATGTATTCATCACGCTGTGCACCAGCATGGCGGCATAGGTGTTCTTTGTCCGATACCGCACAAATCCGACGATGATTCCGTAAACCAAACCGACGAATGCTTTCATCAGCATCACATAGCCGAGCCCGTCGATGCCGATTCGTATGATAAGAGAATCGACATAGCCGAAATGCCACAGCGAGAACAGCACCGTCGTGATCAGATAAACCTGCCATTCCTGCTCGAATTTCCCTTTCAGCGATTCCCAAAGATATCCGCGAAAAATCGTCTCCTCGAAAACCGGGATCACAAGTGAGCCGTATACCGCGTCCCTCAGCATACCCAAATCACCGGCTCCGAACAAAAGCGCGCCCGATAAGAAAAGTGCAACCGCAATCACACCCATTATCAAATACAGACGTTTCCTTGTTTTCGGGAAAATCTCCGCACTCAACCCCAACCGTTTTGCAATCAGCACCATACCGACCGTCATCAACGGCAAGACGCACATGCTCACCAGATGATCGTCCGTCGTCTGCGGCACAAAGCAGTATGCCGCTTCTTTCAGTCCGAAGCGGATTGCCTGCAGCAATACCAACACCCCGCACCATAGGAATACTGTTTTGCATTTGCTCAATCCCTGCCGAGTTTCCCCATCCGACGGCTCAGTCCGCACTGTCTTGCGACCCATCCGTATATTCCAGAATATCAGCAGGCTGACAGTCCAACTCCCGGCAGATGGCATCCAGTGTCGAAAAACGGATGGCTTTCGCCTTGTTTGTTTTTAATATCGATAAATTGACGTTTGTGATGCCGACTTTTTCGGCGAGTTCGTTCAGTCCGATTTTCCGTTTGGCCATCATTACGTCCAAATTGATTCTGATCATATCGCTCACCTAAACCGTCAGATCATTTTCTTCTTTAAAGTCCACCGCCCGCCGAAACAGATCACTCAGCACAAAACAAAACAGTCCCGCAATCACAAATACCGCAGCGGAAGTAATTGTCATAAACGAAATCTGCACAAACATTTTCGCGATGAGCACCCCCGCAATGAGAAAACTTTCCACCCCCATGTGCAGCATCCGCTTTTCGGTCTCCCTCACAAACGGCTGCCCGCAGATCATCGCGTTGAACAGACAGCGCAGATTGTTCAGAATCAATAAAATCAGCAATCCCGTAATGTACAGCAGTACATAATAAAACGGCAGCAGATCATCGGCCGTGCTTGGCTCCATCAGCAGCACGAGCATCTTCCGCAGCATAAACGGCATGGCAGCCATCACAGCGACGTCTCCCAGCATCAGAAGAATCATCAGATACTTTGTAAATACAGATAACAGTTTCTTCGTCGGTTCTTTCATCTCACCCTCCGTTTGCGCCCATTATAGGTCGTTGTTTTTCGTTTGTCAATATATTTTTATCGTTTATCGATAATTTTACGGCAGATATACCTGATATGCTCACTTCATATTTTCTACGCAGATCCAATGCGGATTGCATTATTATCTGTGAGAGCGCTTGGCAAAATCCGAAATTTCCGCTATGATAACAGCATAATCAAGGGAGAAGATCATGGAATTGTATCCTATTCTTAATAAGATAACACAACAGCAAATCGACGCTTATTCCTCTTACCTCTACGGATGCAGTCTCAAATCATGCGGCAAATATTCCGGAGCATTGATGATGTTCGGAAAAGCTTCGGCGCAGGATCCGACCAACCCGCATTACCCGCTTGCGGAAGCGGAAATGCATCTGAAAGCATCGGATCTTCCTGCGGCAGAGGCTTGTTTGAACAAAAGTCTGGCAATTGGTCCGACGGCAGAAGGCCGATGGATCGCCGCCTTTTTGGCGGCTGCCGACTCACGCATCGAAGAGGCCTTGCAGAAAGCGAAAACGGCATTCGCGGAGGATGACAGACCGACGCTGAAATGTTACGCTTACGCCGCACTGCTCTCGAAACTGGGCAGACACAAAGAAGCACAGGAACAAATCGACAGGCTCATAGAGCAAGAGCCTGATTTTTGGGAATATCGGGTTCATAAAGCAGACTGCTATCTCGCATCAGAAGAATTTGACAAAGCGGAAGAATGCATGAATCTGGCAATGAATTTATGCTGTGCAGATCAAAGCCTGTATGCCAAAAGGGCTGAAATCCGCGAGAAAAACGGGGAACCCGAATCGGCTTCGCAAGATTGGATGGATGCGATCCGTCTGGCACCCGAACGAACCGATTTTATCGATTCGTTCCTGCACGTTTTGCATCGCCTTCCCCCGGATGAAATGCTTCTCGCCAATCTGTCGGAACTGATTCAAATCGATTCAAAAAATCCCGCGCTCTATTATGAGCGGGCAAAACTGTACCGCAAACTCGGAAAAACAGAAGATGCGGTGCTGGATATCGACCGGGCGATTTCGTGGTACGGAAGCAATCCCGAATACCTCAACTTCAAAAGCCTGTGTTATTTCGAACTCGGCATGTATGAAGCGGCAGACCGATGCAACACGCTTGCAAGAATGAAAAAAGACTGCCGCAATCCGAACGCAGCCGACAACAAAAACAACCCCCCCTACCTTTACAATGCCAGCATCATTCGGGAAAAAAGGGAACAATACAGAGAAGCAATCTCTTTGATCGATCGGGCAATCAAAGTCAGCCCGCAGCCGATCTACTATGCGCAGAAGACAGAGCTGCAGTTGGCTCAGCATCTCTTCAGCGAAGCCGTTCGCTGCGCTTCCGATATGATCGGGCTTGATCCAACCAATGCGCGCGGCTATATTCTGCGATCCCGCGCCTACGAGGGACTGCGTAAATATGCCGATGCTGTCGCCGACGGGCTGCAGGCGGCACAGATCGAACCGGACAACACGAAAGCCATTTACCGCAAAGCAGAAGTGCTCATTGCTTCCGACCGAAACGAAGAGGCAAAACAGACACTGACGGCTGCCATAGACAGAAAGCTGTTTTCCGCAGAACTGATCCGACTGCTTTTCGATCTGCTCATTCAGGAAAACAACACGCAGGAAGTCATTCGGCTGTCCGAGTTCTTTCTGTCCGATGATTTGTCTTCGGAACAACACACCATTACAATCCCGGAGAAACCCTATCTGTATTTTCAGCAGTTTCGGGCCTATGCGATTCAAAATTCCGAAGAGGATGCACTCGGCGCATTGGCTGCGGCAGAAGCCGCATCTGACGATCCGACGGAACTGTTGCTTGCCCGCGCTCAATATCGCTTTCAGCTCGGAGATTATGAAGAGTCGCTTTCCGATTGCGAAAAACTCAGCCAATCCGACCCGACCTCCGCGATCCTTCACTGTATGCGCTCCATGCGCCTGCAGAAACTGGGGCGATTCGATGAGGCGCAAACAGAGGCAGAGACAGCACGGAAGCTCGATCCGACCGAAGCCATGTACCACAAAAATATTGCGTATGTGCTCATCGCAAAGGGAGATTCCTCACTTGCCAACGCGGCAATTGAGGAAGCGATCCGCATCAATCCGAAGGATGGAGAACTTCATTTTCTGCACTATCTCATCCTCACCGACCTCGGGAACCCTACGCAGGCACACGTTTCTTATCAGAACGCCCTGCGCCTGGGATACATTCCCGGAGAATAGCAAAGAATCACCCGCGGGATTCGGGCAGCAAACAATTCCGCCGGTCTTTCTTTTTTGAGGAACACCCGCTCCGATATAATTTTTTCTCTGCAAGATCCGATATCTACAGTAAGGCAGATCGCAGAGAAAGGATCTTCGGATGAAACGCATACTCAGACAATTCGCTGTCGGCTTATTTATTGTGCTCCTCACCGTTTCACTCACGGCATGCGGAGACGTGCGTCTTTCGTCATTCGGCGATCTTACGCTCAAAAAGTTTATCAAAACACTCAATAATAATATCGAGCAATACAGCAGCGGTCTCGTGGTTCCCGATCTGACGGAAACCACCGTTACCACAGACAGCGGCGATGTTACCGTCTACACTTCGGCAATCAGCAGCACCATCACACTTCTGATTATTCCGTCCGACAGCGGACAGATCATCTATCTGCGACAGTCCAAATCGAAAGATGCGCAGGATTCGGAAATTCAGGCGGATGATCAAGTGTTCGCAGGCGTCGTATTTGCGTTGATGCAAACCGTCGATAAAAATGCGGATGTCAAAAGCATTATCGGCAATCTCAAGACTGACACACTCTGGAACACGGCAGCGGTGACAGACGCCGACGGATTCCATTATTTTTACCAAAACCGCGGCGATGCCAATGTCTTCGTCATCAAACAGCTTATGGCAGACACCGAATCTTCAGATCAAACTGCTTCAACGGACTGAATCGAGTTCCTTACGTTCAGGCAATCCAAAAAAGCAGACATGTTTTTTCATGTTTGCTTTTGTTTTTTTAGGTTCAGCTGAACTTGTTTATCGTTCCATCGCATGCAGTTCCAAAAACTCCCGACGGATGAAATATCTCGTCTCCGCAACACTGATTTCTCCAATGCTATAATAGCGCACCGTAATTTTCATCACTGTGTCCCGATCCTTCGATTCCAGCTTCTCTGCATATTTGTTCGGACAAAGCACCGCCTCAATGATAAGCTTCTTTTTCAGCGAATGAGGCGGATACAACGTTTCCAAAAGAGACATAAACGAAGATAAATCGATCCGATCCGGTTCGGGGAAAGAGCCGAATGATTCTCCCAAAATGAAATTCTCGCAAACTGCCGCGGGTCTTTTCTCATATTTGCATAGCATACTGTATTGCAGTCTGTTGCAAAAATTCCCTTCCGTTCTCTCAATGGAATAGCTGAACAATTCACGATGGTCGCAGAATTTCAGAAGTTCGGACGGGTCGAATTTCATCACATACTCCGTCTGATGCGGCTTTGACACAAAATTCCCGACTCTGGGAATCGTCACAATATATCCTTCGTTCGCAAGAATCTGAAGACTTTTTGCGATCGTTGTTTTGCTGATGTTGTAAATGTCCAGCAGTTCCGTTTCGGACGGCAGCCGTTCTCCGGGCTGCATTTCGCCTGAAATAATTTTGTTTTTGATGTCGCTCACCAATACGGAATACAGTTTTGTGTCCATCGTTATTCCCCCACAATCCGATATTGGTCGCCCATCATATAGATTTCTTCCAATCCGACTGTCCGATGCCCGCTGTCCAGCGTCTTAATCTGCATATGCATCATCGGATACCCAAGCGGGAGCTTCAGTACCGCAGCGATCGATTCATCCGCATTGCATACAGAAATGACCGAACTTTTTCTCATCTGCGGCTCCTCGGATTCCGGCAGATTGATATAGTGAAGTTCCTTCTCCATTACAGGCCGTTTCGGATCATACGGAATATGTTTGATGCTGTAGCCGATGGTTTTGGTTTCCTTCATAAAAAAACTTTTTGTCTCCAGAATTTTATCTGCTTTGCTCAACTGCATCATTCCGATCAACTGTTCCGTCGGCTTTACAATCTGCGCGCCGATCAGTTTCCGTTCTGCTTCATTTCCATCGGTGAATGTCAGAATAAACTCATCTGTCTTTGCCTTGCTGACAAAATTGCCTTTCCCCTGCACGGCAAAAATAAACCCTTCTCCGGCGAGCACCGCCAAGGCTTTTCGCGCAGTCACGCGGCTTGTTTCATACTCTGCACTCAATTGGTTTTCGGAAGGCAGAATATCCTCTTCTTTCAATGTCCCCTGCGTGATCCGATTGCGCAGATCCTCCAATATCACATGGTATTTGGATAATTTATTGATCGCCATATTTCGCTTTCATCCATTCGTTGCATTTTATTAAGCCGGCTTCGGCGGATGTTGTCGCAAAATCCGCTCCGATATAGTTGCACATTTCGTCCGACATCGATAAGCCTCCGAGCAGAATCTTCACTTCATGCCGCAAAAAATTCGTTTTTAAAAGATCCACGGTCTCTTTCATATATTTGATCGAATTGGTAATGATTCCGCTCATCGCCAGAATGTCGGGTTTGATATGCAGCACCTGATCAAAGACGATCTGCGAATGCACGTCTACCCCCAGATCGATTACACGGTAGCCTTCCGTTTTTGCCAGATTGATGAAAATATCTTTTCCGATATCGTGAACATCACCCTCCACCGTACAGATCAGGATCGTCCCGATGATTTTTGATTCATCCGATCCGTTCAGATCAAACTGCATCTCATCCAGCATCAATACCTGACGGTAGATATACCCCGCCATAATCAGATCGGCAATATAACAATCATCCGCTTCATACATCAGTCCGATGCGATACATTCCTTCATTGAGCCATTTCATGATTGTCTTGACGGGAATTCCCTGCTCCAGGGATTCTTTTACCAAGCTCAGAGTCAGCTCATCGTTCAAATTGCTGACAGCAGCTACAATTTTTTCTTCCATCGTTTTCTCCGTAATCTTACTGCATTCAGTATAACATGCTGACCTTTATATGTAAAAGGTAAAAATTAATATATTTTATGATAAATTCTAATTGACATTCTATTTCCGCGGTGTTATCCTTATCATGTAAATGGTAATTGATGAGATGGCGCGCAATCGATTCAAATTACCGCAACATTCGGAGGTTATGATCTATGGAAGAAAAAAATCTCTTTGCCGAACGAAAAGAATTGTTCGACAATGCTATTCAAATCAAACACAATAAAAGAACTCCATTGTTTTCAAATTTCTGGACATGGAAAATACTGGATTCGGACTATACTCTCAGCGAAGCATTGCATAATTACGACGTCATGGAAACGGTCGTCAGCGATTTTCATAATCGCTATCAATTCGACGCTTATATGGATCTTGGCACCAGGAATCCAATGCGTGTAACCGACGCATTGGGTGTTGGATTTCACAAAATTGACGAGAAAAATGAATCCATCGTGGTAGATGACCACAGATTGATGGAACGGGATGAATACACACAAATAAGAAACAACATGCCCGCTTTTATCTGGTCAAAAGCCTTTGCGCGATACACACCCAATCTAACAATCGGACAATTGAATAATGCTGCCATGGAGTTTGCGTCATTTGGCGAATACACGCAAAGAATCAACACCAAGTTTTTGACAGAATTTCAGACTCCGCTGATCCCCTTAGTACCGGCACTTTTACCTTTCGAACATTTTTTCAACATCTACAGAGGAATCAAAGAAGTGTCGATCGATTTGAGAAAATGCAAAACAGAATTGATCGAAGCGATGGATGTAATGTATGAAACGGTCATAGCTCCTTCATTGAAAACAACACTTGCATCAGATACCAGCAGCATGTTTTGTGACACTATATGCGCATTCTTGGGTCATAGCATCCTCAGTGAAAAGCAATTCGAAGAATATTACTGGCGCTATTTAAAGAAAATTGTTGACGAAATAATGGCAAACAATAAAACGATGTTCATATTCTGTGAAAGTACCATGCTGCGTTTTGTAGATTTCTTCAAAGACATTCCGAAGGGGACATTGATGATTCACCTGGAACAGGACAATATCTTTGAAATGCGCAAACTATTGCCCAACATTTGTTTTATGGGGGGCATGACTTCCGATCTTTTGGGCAACGGCACAAAACAGCAATGCGTGGACTATGCAAAGAAGCTGATCGATGATCTTGGCGACGGTTACGTTTTCAGCACCAACAAAATGATGTCGTTCCGCAACGACTGCAAACGCGAAAACCTGATTGCCGTAACAGAATTTGTCAGAAATTACAGACATTAAGGAGGATAGATGATGAACGAAAAAAAAGTTGATTTTACTTATCCTGAAGGGTTCATGGAAGCAGCAAACAGTTTGACGTTTCTTCCTGAAAATGCAAGAGCAGAATTCTTAATGATTATGGTATCGTCAATCCTGATGATGTAATCATTCCCCATTTCTTTTCAGAGAGCGGTGTTACGCAACAGCACTCTCTGATTTTTAATTGCGCTATCTTCAGGGAATATCAAAAAATTTTCTTCTGTTTTATCCTTTCAGACTGCTTTAAGGTTTCCGTGTTAGAATCATTACAAACGAAAACTGCGGATACCAAACCGCGTTGAGTTGAAAGGAAGAGAAGAGATGAAAAAAAATTATCTGAAATATATCCTCGATCTCGTTATGACCGTCGTGTTTATTTTACTGATGAACACGACGGTCACAGGGCTCAAAGCCCATGAAGTGCTCGGTCTTGGAGTCTGCGGGTTGTTTATCATCCATAATTTGTTGAATGCAAAATGGATCCGAACGGTCGCATCCAAACTCTTTGACAAACAGTTCAAACCGCTGACGAAATTCATGTTCGTGCTGGATGCCCTCATCCTGATCGATGTGCTGCTCATTGCGCTCTCGGGCGTGCTTATTTCCACAGAACTGTTTTCTTTTACTCTGAATAACCGCTTTTTGTGGGTAACCATTCATCACATCACGGCATACGGCGGGCTGATTCTCATTTCGGTTCACGTCGGACTTCACTGGAAAAGCATCCTCGGGGCGATCAGAAAGCTCTCGGGCATCCGACATCCGAGCAAGCTGCGCACTGCACTGATGCGATTCGCAGCGCTTGCCATCGCCGTTCTCGGCATCAGATCCTCGATCGATCTGAACATGGCGGACAAACTCTTTCCCTTCAAAACGGATGAAACCGACACGGCTTCCGTTTCCGACAGCACCCCGCTCACCGATTCCGTCAACGCGCAAAGTGCGTCTGCCGAAACCACGGAGCCTCAGGCAGTACTGCTGTATGAACAAAACAGAAAAGGCAACGGAAACGGCGGAGAAAAAGAAAGTGACGAAGATGATGCCGTTTATTCAGACGGAAGCAGTTCGACAACAACCTCTTCCGACACAACAGGGGTAACTTCGGGCACGACGGATGCAAGCATCCCGACTCTGAACGAGTATCTCGGCAGCCTGCGTTGTACGGGATGCTCAAGACATTGCCTTCTGCTGTATCCCCAATGCTCCATCGGGGTCAGACAGGCGGAAACAGCAACGGGAACCTACCATACACTCTATGATGCGGCACTTGCAGCACAAACCATAGATTCTTCGACTTCCGCGCAGTCGGCAGACAGCATATCGGATCAGACTTCTGATTCCTCGGATTCCGTATCCGAAGACATCACCCAAATCGGCGCGGCAGAACTGTTCTCCGATTACCTGCCGATCATGGGATTGTATATCGGCGGCACATATTATACCATTGAACTCCTCGGGAAAAAGAAGAAAAAAGATTCCCGCTCCTTATAAACGATTACTCATCCGAAACGACGCGCTGTAATGCGCGTTGTTTTGTTTAAGATATCTTTTTTGGAAAGATTCTAAAAAAGAATGGATTTTTTGAAAAAGTCGTGCTACAATAAATCTGTAGTTTAGAATGATTCCATTGCTCATGCATTGCTTGGCATTGCATGTATCCGGGGGTTTTATGCAGCATACCGACAATCTGTCCCAAATCGATATCCGCCGAGCCGATCGGCTGTTTCGCGAATATCTGGAGGATATCTGCTGCATCGGATGCCAACGCCGATGCAATCTGCGATATCATCTCTGCAGCGTCGGTTTTCTGGAATCCGCCAAAGCAAGAACTGTCTTTGCGGAAGACAACCCCCTCTCACCCCTGAAACCGTCCGTTGCTGCGAACGCCGCACTGCACACCTCCCTAGTGCAGAGCGGCGCGAACACCGACGGCAGCGGCAGATCAACAGCCCGATGTCAGGGCTGCGCGGTACATTGCAGCGTGAATGCCCCGCATTGCAGCCATGGAGGCATCTATGGAGTGCTGGCGGCAAAAGAATTCTGATTGACATCTCGAAAGCATCCTGTGGCATGCTTTCTTTTTTTAGGCTGTCTTTATTTTTTTCTATCATTATAATTCCATTGGAATCCCCCGATGCACTTTCCTCCGCAGAGTCGTCGTGATAGAATAGACACAGAATTTTACCGATCGGAACGTGACAGCCCTTGCGTCCCCGATCGTTTTGATACGGAGCAGGCACATGACACAACAGCGGAAACGCCTTTATCTTGTTCTTGCCGTTTATCTTGCATTGTCTTTGATCGGACTGATTGCGTTCCTGACAGTCAGTCATCAGAATAAACTGAAAAATACCTATAATAATGAAATTAATGCCTGGCTGAGTGATCACATCACAAACCAGACTTCTTACCGTCTCGACGCCGTGGTGTTCACAACATTCGCCTATGGTACTGCAAGCAGACAAAAACCGCAGAATATCCCGGACGTTTCGGATTATTATGAGCTCACAGTTTTCAAAGACACACAAACGGCAAAAATCGAATATCAAAAACAGGAATTGTATTACGGAAGCAACAATTCATCCAATTCTTCCATCGACATCAACACATCGTCCTATCTTTCCGTAAACGGCAGCACAGTTACCATCTGGTTGTATGACGGCAGCGGAGGATACCAAAAGAAAATGATCGAGAACAGCAAGCTTGCGAACGCAATCAGTAGCATTCTGTTTACCGATTCCGCCGATATCTGCGACGGCACGGTTTTAAGCGCGCAGGTCACTGAAAACGCACTGTCCGCGGATAAGGAAACCCTGACACTGAAACGAAGCATGGCCGCGCAAGACTGGTACCTTCCCTATGAAATCTTGTCAGGGAAGACAAGCGCCGTCTATTCGCCGATCAGCCTGGAATTCACTTACGCCACCGATACCGACGGCATGCGCAAATGTATTGCGAGCGATATTACCGATCTGTATGCATTCGCGTACGCCGCCATGCATGGATCGGAATACTCCAATGTCTACACGCAAAACAATCTTTCTTATATCCAGACACTCACCGTCGATTTTTCCGATACGGGACTTGCGAAAGGCTTCTCTCTGCCGGATTGAACTCCTCGCATAAACGATAAAGCACCATACAATCAGAAACAGGAACCGACAGACAACCCGACCGCAGCGCGAACGGGTTGTTCTTTTTTTGCGGTCGCATCAAGAGAAGAAAATCCACCCCCTAATGAAAAAGAAACGAAGCTGCCGATCTCCGTTTCAAGGAATCGTCCCTTCTGCAATATCTGCATAATATGAAGCGTGCATTGCGCATCGGCAGCCGATCCGTTTTGTTATGCCGACAGGCATTCACTGCACGTCCGCAATTGTAAGCTTACGCAAAACCGTCGAGATATCGCAACAATCTCATACAAACAGCACTTAAAAACATGATCGATTTCATAAAAAAGCCGGGGCGTTCTCTTTTCATCAAAGAAAGCGCCCCGACGGGTTGCAAGGTGTTTTCGGCAGAATTCCTCTGCACGCTATAAAAAATCACAGATCATACAATCTTAGTTCATGTCCCCGCGTACATCACGCTTGTATCGACGGGGCGTTTGTCAAAAATAATGCATACTGCGGCCGCAACCAATGTGGCGGGCAAACACAGATAGATCATATCGCTCACGATATGCGTAGCAGGAAAGACCAGCCACATCGCCATGACTGCAAGATTGGTCAGCACCGTAACCGTGCAGCTGCTCTTTCTGATCAGCTTCGGACAATATAATGCACAAAGCAGTAAATAAGAATATGGGACAAACACAATAATGATTTTCATCATAAATCCCAAGATAGAGCTGATGTTCAATGCCGCCAATGCACCGAACACTCCGCACAGCAGAATTATAATTTTGGACGCGATCAGCTGGTTTTTATCCGTCATATCGGGTCGGAAAATCCGCACGATCACATCGCGGGTCGCCACTGCCGACACACCCAAAATCATTGATGTCGCCGTCGAGACATCCGCGGACCACAGCCCTGCCAGTGCAAAACCTGCAACCCACGGATTCAGACTGCTCATCAAAGACGGAAATGCAGTTTTTGCGCTCGCCAACCCCGGAAGCTCGGCTGCGGCAATGATCCCGATCAACGCACAGAAAAAACCGATCGGAATCAGCAGCACCGCGGCAATGATCAATCCTCTGTTCGCGGATTTGGTATCTTTGGCAGCCGCAGTTGCCTGAATCAGCCCCTGATTCGGAGGCGCCTGCACCACCATCGAAATCACCCAACCCGCAATCAGCGCGGGACCCATCCCCTTCACGAGATTAAACCATTGGTCACCGACAGGCAGCGATGATACAATTTGCGGCATACCGCCGTAATGACTCACCGCTGCGACACAGCCGACGATCACCCCGAGATAAATCATGAATACGTTCAGCGCATTCGTTGTCGTGGCACCGAAATATCCGCCGAGCAATGCAATTGCAACAAAGATGACGGACGATACGACGATTCCGCTTTCAAGCGTAAAAAAATGAGGAAGAATCGCCGCAAGGATCGCACCTCCCGCAATCGCCTGCAATGCATTGATGCAAAACAGAATGACGATCTGCACCATGCAGGAAACCGCGCCGTCAAACCGACTGAAGAGCTGAATGAAAATCTGACTCGTTGTTGTAATGTTTGTCTGCTTGAGTTTTCTGCTCACGGCAAGCGCAAAAAACAAAATACCCAATGCCCATGCGATGTTGTACCACATGGCAGACAAACCGTTGGTATACGCATTTTCGGATATCCCCAAAGTTCCCGTTCCGCCGATCGCGGTACCCGCAACCATTGCCATCACCAAAAACGTAGGAAGACTCTTTCCTGCCAATAAAAATTCTGCCGCACTTCCTTTTTTCCTGAAATATTTATTCGATAACACGGCAATGACCACGAGAAGAACCATATAACCCATAATGATAAGAAAAGGAATATACATTACATCCTCCCGTTTCCGGACTTATGCCCTTTTTTCGATTTCTTCGGTCATTTCAACCACTTTCTTTTCGCTGAGCCGATAACCGATCAGCACTATAACGATCGCCAGGGCGATGAAAAGAAACGGATACATCGTGATCAGATTTTTCACTCCCGCAATCATATGGGCATCCGCGGCCTTGCCGGCGGCGTACCCTGCTGCGGCAAGCGCTGCGGGCAGAATCAGACTGCGGAAAAATGCGCCGAGCTTGATCGGAAGATTCACCATGCTCATGATAAACCCTCTCGCAGGCGTATGATTTTTATATTCGTCATATACCACCGTGTCCGCAAGCATCGCAGAGACAATGGCATTGATCGGAGAGATCATCCCCATCGTGACGGTAAGTGCCGCAATAAAGATCACAGGCGTCGAACCGAAGAAATATGCCACAAGCAGCCCCGCACAGCAAAAGGAAAGAAAGATCATGTAAGCGCCTTTTTTCCCGACCGCCTTTGTCAGCGGAGTCGTCAGGAACGATCCTGCGAATCCCGCAAGATTCACGCAAAGCAGATACGTCGTCATCAAAGCCACGCTGTTCAGCACAACTTTCAGATAATAAAACGCAGAAGCGATAATCAGGAACCGTCCGACCTGTCGGAAGGAATCGGCAATCAGAATCACAAGCAGAGGCGGATTCGTGAACAATGCCTTCAACATCGATCCGATGCTCATTTTTGGTTTGCTGCTTCCGCTTTCTGCCTTGGCATCTGCCGTCGGCTCCACTCCTTTGGTCAATGCGAACAATGCCACACAGGTCAGGAAGTAAATCACGGCGAAGAAACAGGCGCCGAGCGTATATCCGGTTGTTGTGTTCGTCATTTTTCCGAACATGGTAATCACAGGCAGTCCGACTGCGGAAAAGACCAAAATCCCCAATGTGTTGTACTGCACTTTTCTCGCTGAAAGCGAAGTCCGTTCCTGCGGGCTGTTCGAAATAATGGACATCTGAGACAGGTGCCCGGAATACACCAGGTTCTGGGCAAGTGTTTTGATGCCGAACGAGACGGTAATAATCATGGCAGCAAGCCCTTCCGAACCGATTTTTGTAAACATCAGAGTAAAAAATACGATGACAAACGGCGATGCCAATACAAACCAGGAACGGAATTTCCCCCATTTGAAGTTGCATTTTTCAATAATAATGCCGGTCACGGGCACCCATATCATGTCGATAGCCGAAGTTGCAGCCAGAATGATGGCAACCGTATCCAGAGAAAGCTTGGCATAGTCGGTCAGAAATGCCGAAAAATAATACAGTTCCACATATACAAACAGTGCGAACCCGAAATCCGGCAGACCATATAGGAAATTAAGTTTTTTACTTATTCTACTGCTTTCCATATTGCACTCCTTTCACGATTAAATCAGCAGTCCCAATATAAAATGGAACATCTGATCTTCATATAATTTGACCGTATCCAAAAACGGAGCTTCCCGGTCCAAATCCAAATCATATCGTCGGACAGTCTCTTCTCTCGAGTCGATCAATGCCGACTTTGCTTCCCCGATTTGCATAACCGATTCCTCCTTTTTAATATTTTCCATAAGTATTCACACATTCGCACAACGCCTGCAGATTTTCAAGCCGAGCGTCGCAGGTTCTCATAAAACTGGTCGTTGTCGTCAGATAATAATTTCCGCCCGGAGCCAGGATATCCAACAGTTCTTTGCATTTGTCCTGCACTTCCTGCTTCGTCCCTGATTTCAGCAGGGGCGCGGGATACCATCCGTTGAGAATGAATTTCTTTCCGAGCTTTTCCTTAAACAGTTTCGGATCGCCTTTTTCGAACTTCAGGCTGATCCCTTCCGGCAGTTCGCTGATGTAATCCAGATAACGCGTCCAGTCATCTTCACAGAAGAAATTCATCCCGTATCCGGCTTCGTCGATCGCTTTTGCCAGAGAAAGAAACGACGGCCACCAAAATTTTTCAAAATCGCGTTCTCTCATAAATGTCGGCATGTGCAGAGCGAAGAATGTTCTGTTTTGTTTCGACGGCGCAAGTCCGAGCGGAATTGCCTTCTTTAAAAGCAGTGGCGTAATTGCTTCGGTTGCCGCCAACACTTTTTCAGGGTATCGACGGATATCCATGCTGATTCCGGTGAATGCTCTCAGATAATCCGCAATGAAATCCATCGGAGCCAGCGAAATATTCTGAAACAGACCGCGGGAACATTTTTCGTACTTGTTTGTGATTTCCTGCTTTCCTGCATTTACTTTCGCGTTTTCCAAAGTATTCGCCAGATAGGCTTCCCCGAATCGGAGCATACGTTCCGGTTCCGGTTTGTCAAGCTGCGTATACAGTCTGGGGATCAAAGTCGAGGCAATGAATTGATACGGATCCTGAATAAACTCATCGTATTCTTTCGGATCCATCCCCTCGCAGTTCGGATGCTGCGCAATCCCGAAACTGTCCAACACAATGGTTTTGGCTCCCATCATCTTGAAAATGGAAGGCACGCGAAAAATGGTAATGGGCATCAGGTCGGTATCCAGCAAAGCTGTCATACGATCCGATGCCTCCAAAAGGCGTGCGGTGTCGTACTGATCCTTCACCATGTCATACCCGAAATGCTCCAATGCATAGGTCGCGTCCACCACCACGGCGTTCATCACCCGCTTCGGCTGTTTCATAGCGAACGTATCTTCCATGATTTGATTTCTTTCCTGCTGCAATAATGATACGTTGTCCAAAAATTACTCCTCCTTAAATAAATTTAAGCGCGCTCAATATTTACAGGATATCCTGATTTTGTATAAATGTCAACAATAAAATATTCATTATACTTAATTTTTTATCGATTAAGTGTTTATATAAAATAAAAAATGGCTTTAAAAGCCATTTTTTATTATTCTTTAAATATTAAAATAAATAAACCAATATTAATCAAACTCAATATACTTGAAAATTTTTCCCCATCTCGATCTCGATCGAGTCAAATATTTCTTGTGCAAGCGTGGTGATGCGTCCGATTTCATCTGCATCAAATTTCAAAATCTCCAGCATCATCTCAATTTCTTTGTTGCACAAATAATCATACGAGCAATCGATATATCCGTAATTATGCGTTACGATCAATCCGCTGATAATCGAAGTAATGGCATAATGAGCGATCTTTTCATCCACTTCATTCAATTGTTTGCCATAATTTTTCCGCACCGCTTTATACAGCGCCATACCGAGATAGTTTTCCGTCAGGAGCAGAATATTGCATTCGCAGAGTTCTTTGATAAACCTGCGGTAATTTTCATTCTCCCGTCGAAAGCGCGTAAATACTTTATATTCCACTGCAGTCGAAACCACCGCATCGAACGGTTCATGCTTCCGATAGATTTTAATCGCAATCTGATTACGGATATCCCGCGTCAGCGCATTGCACACTTCCAGCCCGAGATTGCTTTTATTCCCGAAGTGATAAAAAATCAGAGCTTGGTTGACCTTTGCGGCCTCTGCGATCTGATTCGTCGATGTGCTTTTAAACCCGTTTTTATAGAAAAGCGTTCTGGCATTTTCCAATATTTTGCTTTTGGTTTCGTCGCCTACCTGATATGCCATATGGATAATTCCCTCAGTTTTTTCATGATATCACAATGATCTGCCGCCTTTCGGTCCGCAAAGGCAGTTTCATCGAAAACAAGACTCAATACCGCAAATCCCGCACTTGCGCAGAGCAGTAATGCTGTACGGTACGAAGCGATTCCCCGCTGTAACGGATTACAATCACCCCTCGCGTCTGTCCGATTTTTGCTACAGCGCCCGCCCCGAACGGCATCAGCGCACTGCGCGAAAGATAAATCCAGTCCCCGCTCCGAGTGCGGACAATCCCTGCTTCCCTCACTTCCGCCCAAGGGATCGTTTGGGATACAAGCAACCATCCTCGTGTGCTGATCGCTCCCGAATCCGCTTTTGCATAGGTTGGAATTCCGCAGAATCCGAACAGAATTCCCAGCCAAACAATTGCCGCGGCGCCCTGAAACAGTCCCAAAAACATACCGCCTCCGTAAAGGAAACTCCTGATGATCGCCGCATACAGCAGCACAACAGCAAACGCGAACGTCTGCATCCCCAAAAACACTGCAATCAAAACCGTATTCGGTGTCGCAAAACATGTTTTTTCTTTCATCTCCCTGCCCCCTTGGTTTATTATTCCTCATTTCATCAAAATAATCAACCCTCAATTCCTTCTTTCCGATATTCGGGATTCTTCCCCCTGCCCGTCGTTCATTCTCATCCGTTCCCTGTTTTCGCGTTCGAACCACAGTTCCGCCTTATTGTATTCCACCGCGGTTGCACCGATAAAGTCTGACAGCGTCCGATGCGATTTCGAGAACAAACCAACCAAAAATTCAATCGGAAGCATCAGATTCCCGAAGCCTCGGATCATCGCCTGCAGAAAGTTCGGCGCTCCGTCGTCTTTGATGCGGTAAGCCTTGATGTCCATCATCCTCATTCCGATGCTTGACTCCCGCCCCATCAGAGCATACAAGCACATGAACAAACCATATACGAGCAAAGTAGATATCTCTTCGAATTTTAAAAGCAACTGAATGATAGATAAACCGATCGCCATAATAAAAGAGAGTGCAAACATATCAAACAAACATGCCTTGACCCGTTGCTTCAACACACCGTAAGCACTCCTTTTCAGCGTGCTTTCCAGTTCGTACCCCGGCTTCGCTTCAATCCCCATTGCCGTATTGAACGCCGCTTTGGCGACGGATGTCCCGTTACCGCTCTTTATTCTCGGATTCTGTTCTGCTCCGTTGTCCAGTAACAGATTCATGATGTTGTAATCGCACGTTTCCTTCGCCATCAGATAAGGTGTCATGCCGCTGTTATCCGCCGCATTGACATTTGCACCGTAAGCTATCAGCAATTTGCACATCGGAAGATCCGATTGCGCACTTGCCGTCAGCAGCATGGGGCCGTCGGTCTGGCAGTTTGGATCAGCTCCAGCCTCCAGCAGTCGTTTGGCTAACCCCGAATTTTTATTTTGTACGGCAGCGGCAAGCGGAGTGTCTCCGAACTGATCTTTCGTATCAATAGCACACCCATGATCGAGAGCAAACCCGAGTGACGCTTCTGCATTGAACTGTACCGCAAAATGCAGCAGCCCCGCATGCTGCTCGTCGGTACGCAGCGGATCGAAACCCGCATCGACAAGACGACCCAGCAGAATCGGATCATTCGTCTGTGCAGCATACAGCAGTGCGTCGTTCTCTGTCCCACAGCCAGCTCCCAGCAACACCTCCACGGCATCCTCCGCATTCAGAATTGATGCGTATTCGATCGACATCCACGTATCCTCATCGATTTCCAAATCGGTGTTCACGTCCAATCCGTCATCCAGCAGCTTCCTGATTCCCTGTGCATCATTCGCTTCGATCAAAACGCGCAGGAGTTCCGATGCTCTACTGCATATGTTTCATACTCTTTTGTGTCTCTCTTCACTTTGCGCTTCCCGAAACCGTTCGACATCGTGCCTACCGTTTGCTCTCATCCGATGCCCGCTCCAATTGCCCCGGAACCACGGACTCGGGAAAACCGTTCCCGCCATTGCCGACTTCGGCTTCAGCCGGCACGGTTGTAGCGGAGACAACCGTCTCGTTAAAGCGCTCTCCGAGCGCGTTGATTTTGTTGTTGATATTTGCCAGTGCGGCATCGAAGTCCATCGTTCCGTCTGCCTTTCGAAACGACACCGCCTCTTCGGGAGCTTTTGTTTGCACAGAAGGCATCGGGGTGAGCTTCTCCTGCTTGACCTGCGGGGATATCCCCGTCTGATAACGGGGCTGCGCCTCCTGATATCCGCCTCCGTCTGTCTCATATCGGTTTTTCGGCGCGTTCCGAACGGCTTTGTTTCGCGGTTTCTTCGCGCTTCGCACCGTCCGCACAGATTGCACCGATACCGCAGCGTCATAATACCCGCGGGATTCGTTCAAAAGCAACCGATAACAGATCAGATATTTCACGCAAAGGCTCATCAACGCACTTGCCGCCAGCAAAATTACTCCCTGCACCAGATACAGCGCGTGGTAGCTGAAAAGACTGTCGGAAAACAAATATAGCATGAACAGAAAAACATACCCTGTGAAATACACTTTATTTTGTTTGCGGCTGCCGTATCCACGCTCCACTCGGTTGACGAAATAACTCGCTGCGATCAGGCACGCAAGCAGTTGGAACACGAGCACGATCAGAAAAACGGGCAGCACGACGTAAAACGCGCGATAAAACAGTCGAATCTCGGCAATCATCAGAAAGAAGATTCCGATCGCGTTCGTCGCAAACAGATACCGAAACGTTTCGGCACGCGAAAATCGGGTTCTATACCTCATTCCCGCGAGATAAGCGCCGACCAACCCGAGGAACAATAACACGCCTCCGAAGAAATTCACATCGCTGATGCTTCCCAAAAAAATTGCCGCAACGATCAGCAGAATGAAACGCAGCGGAATCTGACTCAGATCCGTCCGCACTTCATTTCCATCGACAAACGCTTTTACCTGGTTCGTGGTGAACCCGCGGTATTTCCAAAAATTCAATTTTTTCAAACTCTTCCGCTCCTTACAGCCTCGCTGTGTTATATTGCGTTGACATTGAATCAGAACTGTCCGAACGCTCGCTCTTTGCCATCCGCCTTTTCCATGCGTTCCCGATATCGTTTCATCACATCATTTCCCGCAGCGTTCAGTTCAATCATCGCCATCCACTTTAAAAATTCATAGTAGTCATCACGCGTATCCGAAGACGGATCTTCGCCGGAATTCGGCTGCCGATACGCTTCATTCCGAGCAGGGAGCAGCGCATCCCATCGGTAAAATTCCGACGTTTCCCGTATAGAAGCTGTCAATCCATATGGTATCCTTCACCGTGTTATACAGCATAACACCATTTTCCACGCGCCTTTCATTCACCCACGCAAATACCGCAACCGCCGCTTAACCGCCATGCAAAAACGGCTGGAACAAGCGATAAAAAACACCGCGTATCACATGGATACGGGTGTCGGTTTTCCTTGAGAAGATCATCTGCCCCCGCACCCCGACACCCTGACGGTTCCGGCTGATGATTCTATTGCCCCTGCCCTCCCTGCGGCTGTGCGGGTGTGGGCGGATACAGATAATAAAAATAATTCATGACGATTCTGACATTTTCTTCATTGTGTCCCCAGTCAACCAGCGTGGTGGGCAGTTTCGGTTTGGATTCCACCACAATCTGCGTTCCCCCGTTTTGCGGATCAAAAAAAGAAATGGTGATATATTCTCCCCATGTCGCCAGATTGATTCCTTTCGAACAAAAAATCTGATACCGGTTATAATCCACCTGATCCACTTTCATCCCGGCAATATAAGGCTCTTGCGCCATTCTCCGAAATACGGAGACCACGGGATACGGCAAATAAAAATCAATTCGCTTCTCACACGCCATACTGCATTCCCTCTCTTTTATCGAATGATCTGTACTGTTCTCAGTATAGCAGACAATCCCGCTTCTGTCATTCCGAACGATTGAATGTCTCGATATTTTCCGAATTTTTCCCTTTCGATTCAGACTGTTTTCAGCTGCGTTTGTTATCCTGTACTCGTTATGATCAAAAAAATCGTCCGACTCCTTATTGTCCTCCTCCTGAGCGCCGCCTTATACTGCACTGTCACACTGCACTCGAAACATGGAACAGATATACAAACAGCGCAGAAAAATTTTTCGTCGCCTTTAATTCTTATAAACAATTAAGGTGCTTGACTGCAACGAAAAATTGCGTTATGATTTCTTTATTAGCATGCTAACAAAGAAATGAGGTTTTTCGCGTATGCAAATGTCCCTGCATTACTTGTTGATGCTTACGCAAAACAATTTCTATCGCAAAATTCTCTCGGATTCCGCACAGTTCGGGCTCAGCCCGGGACAGCCGAAAATTCTCGAATATCTGAGCAGCCACGACGGCTGTAAGCAATCCTCCATTGCAAAGGGATGCTCCCTGCAACCGCCCACGGTCACAGGGCTGCTCCGCCGCATGAAAGAGAATGGATTGATTGAATGTGTTCAGAATCCTTCCGATAAAAAATCTCAGAATGTATCCCTTAGTCCGAAAGGACGCGATGCATTGCGCATTGTGGAAAAGATATTCTCGGATGCCGAAAATGTGGCACTGAAGGGTCTTTCAAAACAGGAGTATCAGACATTTATGCACATTTTAATGAAGCTGTATTTCAATACCCGAAGTTGGCAGAATGAATAAATCGGAACAAATCAAACGCTATTTATTTTTTGTGCTCGGGTTGATGGTGCTGGCGTTCGGTGTCGCGCTCTCTGTCAAAGCAAATCTCGGAACCTCGCCGATTTCTTCCCTGCCATATGTGCTGAGTTTGGCTTTTCCGCTCACCATCGGGCAATTTACCATTCTCATGCATATCGTATTCATTCTGCTGCAGATCGCACTTCTGCGCAAAGATTTTGATTGGATTCAGCTGATGCAGCTTCCCGCGGCAATTCTGTTCGGAGTCTTTACCGATGCTGCCATGCGGTTGCTTTCATGGTACGCTCCGTCGAGCTATGCCGAGCAATGGATCTGCGTGTTGCTCAGCTGCGTGATTGTTGCCGTCGGCGTCAGCATGGAAGTTATCGCAAACGTCGTAATGCTTGCCGGAGAAGGTATGGTCAAGGCGATTGCTCAGGTCAGCGGAAAAGAATTCGGAAAAATCAAGATTGTTTTCGACTCTTCGCTGGTGCTCATTGCGGCAGGCTGTTCGCTGCTGAGCCTGCATCACATTGCCGGCGTACGGGAAGGAACCCTGGCGGCTGCACTTACGGTCGGAATGATGTCCAGGCTCTTCATCAGAAAAATGCGGCCTTTCGAGAAGAAAATTCTTCGTGCGGAACCTTCACCGAAATAATTGCTTTTTTCAAAGTCCTCTGTTACCATATAGGAAAGGCGCGACAGTAGCATTGCATCAGAATACTGCCGCGTCTTTTCCATCTTATCAAAGGAGTTGATCCCATGCAGAACCCTTGGATTTTCATTCCGCTCAAAGACTACGAAGACCATATGCAACGCAAGGATGTTTTTCAGGCACAAACCCTCTCCGAACGGATGCGCCTGCGCTTTGCAGACACACAAATATCCAGTATCATAATTTTGGGCATCGCAGGCGGGAACGGATTGGAACACGCGTCTCCTCACGTCAAATCCATTGTCGGAGTGGATATCAATGCCGATTATCTTGCCGACTGCAAGACGAGATTCGCATCGTTGGACAAACGTCTTCAGCTCATCTGCGCCGATCTTTCCGATCCGCATCTGCAGCTTCCGCCCTGTGATTTGATGACCGCCGATCTGCTGATCGAATATATCGGGCTCTCATCATTTGCATCACTGATTGCCCGAAGCAGACCCATGCGCATTTCCTGCACGATTCAGTCGGATGGAAAAACCGACGGATTTATATCCGAATCCCCTTATCGGGATAGGCTTGATGCGCTGCGGACGATTCACTCTTTGATCGGCTCCAATGAGCTTTGCGAAACGATGGCCCGTCTTGACTATATTCTCAAGAAAAAAACATCCGTTGATCTTCCCAATGGGAAATCGTTTCTTTGCTTGGATTTTTCCGCCGATATCTGACAGATTGTTCAGATAAAACGGAGAGAAAGCGAATTTTCAAAATTTTGTGAAGTTTTATTTCCCTTTCCCTTCCGTTTTCTGTTACAATATAGGTACGGCGTGCGGTTATCGATATCGGCTGTCCGATCTTGCCGACCGTACTTTTTGTTGCGCGCGGAGCATTGTACTCCGACACAATCACGGAGGAAATCATGTTTCGAAAAAATGATGTTATTATTTACGCTTCACAGGGCGTCTGCAAAGTCGTCGATATTCGCGCGGAATCATTCGCGGGCGGAACGGAGCGGGAATACTACGTTCTGGAATCCCTCACTCAGCGCAACTTCACCGCATATCTTCCGACAGATAATGATGACGAGACCAACCATATCCGCCGTGTTCTCTCAAAAGAAGAAGTCAATCGGCTGATCAGCGCAATGTCGGCCGTCTCCGTCGAATGGACGGAAGACCACAGGATCCGACGTCAGCACATTACAGAAATACTCCGCTCTGCGGACTCTTCTCAATTAATCCGTCTCATCAGAACCATCTATGCCCGAAAAGAAAAACTGGCCGACGAAGGAAAGCGCCTGCCCACAGAAGAAATCAATGCCATGAAAGACGCCGAACAAATGCTCTTCGAAGAATTTGCTTATTCGCTCGGCATAGAAAAAGAAGACGTGCCCGACTATATTCAAGACCATATCGGATAATGTTCCGTACAAAACATACAACGCCGCATCGGCAAGATGCGGCGTTTTTCAATGATCCGAGTAAAAAAACAATCTTTGTGTGCTTTGGTTCGGTTTTTCGGCACCTAAACCTTTCAGGTTCTTTTCAGGATTCTGTGCTATAATACAATTATTATATTCCGAAACAGGAAGAAATTGATGAGAATATTGATTGTAGAAGACGAAATCCGTCTTGCGGAAGCACTTGCGCAGATTCTGTCGCAAAACAATTACATCACCGATATGGTTCATAACGGCACCGACGGACTGGATTATGCCATGAGCGGCATTTACGATGCCATCGTACTGGATATCATGCTGCCCGGCATGAATGGTTTTGATGTCGTCAAACAGATGCGTAAAAATAAAATGCCGACCCCGGTTATTATGCTCACGGCAAAAGACGAAGTCTCCGATAAAGTGAAAGGGCTTGACTGCGGAGCAGATGATTATCTCACCAAGCCGTTTGCTTCCGAGGAATTGCTCGCACGCATCCGTGCGCTCACCCGTCGCAAAGATGAGGCTTATAAAGAAGAAAGCGTGTTCGCAGATCTTTCTTTGGACACCAAAAGTCTCCTGCTCAGCTGCGGAACAAAATCGGTCCATCTCGGACTGAAGGAAGCGGAAGTACTTCGATTGCTGATCGAGGCAAACGGCTCCACCGTATCAAAAGAGCAGCTTCTGCTCAAAGTCTGGGGCAGCGAATCGGATGCGGAAGATAACAATGTGGAAGTATATATTTCGTTTCTGAGGAAAAAGCTGGGTTACCTCAAATCCGCCGCCTCCATAGCAACCGTGCGCAAAATCGGTTACCATCTGGAGGCCGAACCGTCATGATCAAGAAACTGAAAATCAAGTTTGTCCTCATCACGATGACCATTGTTGCTGTTCTGCTTTGTGCGGTATTTGTCATGGTGTATGCACAATCCTATCAAAAAGCACAGGCGGCAAGCATCAACGCCATGCAGAAAGCCATTGAAAATCATATCGATTCACTCAATCCTTCCCCGCAGCAGGAAGATGACAATTCGCCGCCGCAAAACCAAAAACGCGGTGTAGAGCGGGAAAACTCCGAATACGGAATTTTTCTCGTTTTGGTGGACTCTCAGGGAACTATCCTTGACACTTCCGTCGAAAACGTCACGTTCACCGATGAAACCGTATTGAATGAAATCGTGGCAGATGCCTTCAAAAGCGAAAGAAACACAGGACGCATCGATGATGAAACTCTGCGTTTTTACAAAGAACCGCAGAACGGAGATATCATGATCGCATTTGCGGATCGATCTTCCGAAATCAATACCCTGGACGATCTGATTGCGACCTCGCTCATCACGGGAGGCATCAGCCTTGTTGCCGTTTTTCTTGTCAGTCTCTTTTTCGCATCCTGGGCAGTCAAGCCCGTGGAACGATCATTGGAACAGCAGCGCCGTTTCATTGCAGACGCCTCCCATGAACTGCGCACGCCGCTGACAACCATCCTCGCAAATACGGAAATTATGCTCGCCAAACCGCAGGAAAGTGTCAAAAGCCAATCGAAATGGCTGGAATATATCAAAACCGAGGCGCAGCGCATGACGCATCTGCTGGCTGACATGCTGTATCTGGCAAAAACCGATGACTCGAAACAAACCGTCATCCTCTCGGATGTCAATCTGAGCGACACCGTCACTTACACGCTCTTGACGTTTGAATCCGTGATCTTCGAAAAAGAGAAACATCTGCAAAGCGACATCGCGCCCGACATCCGCGTCGAGGGAGACGAAGAGCGCATCCGCCAGATGCTGATGATCCTGCTCGACAATGCCGTCAAATATTCCGACGAACACGGCACCATCACCGTACGGCTGAGCAGAGAACACGAAAAAGCAAAACTGACCGTTGCCAACAGCGGCATCGCGATTGAAACAAAGCATCAGAAAAAAATCTTCGAGCGCTTCTACCGCACCGATGAATCCCGCGCACGCGACAGCGGAGGCTCGGGTCTCGGGCTTGCCATCGCAAAAAGCATCGCGGATGCGCATCACGCCAAAATCGGCGTATCTTACCAGTCAGCGGAGGGAAATGTATTTTCCGTCACCTTCCCACTGCCGAAAAAAAAACGTCCCTGATGATTTAAGAGCTCCGTTTCCCCTGTCTTTTTACGAAGACAGGGGTTTGTTTTCCCCATGCTTAACAACCAAACCCGAATGTGCTATACTGAAAACATATTGGAAAAAGAATCATAATCCTACTTGATTACGATTCACGACAGGCAGGCAGGTATGGACAAACACAAAGCAGACAGCATCATCGCACTACTCGAAGAAGAATACGGCGGCACCAAATGCGGGCTTGATTTCAGCACTCCGTACGAACTGCTCACCGCCACCATCCTGTCCGCGCAGTGCACCGATGTACGCGTGAACATCGTGACCAAACAGCTCTTTCCCATTGCGGATACGCCGCAGGAAATGTTGGCGTTCGGGCAACAAAAACTGCAGGATATCATTCGTCCCTGCGGTCTTTCGAAAACAAAATCAGCCAACATCATCAAAACAGCACAAATGCTTCTCGATCATTTCAACGGCGAAGTGCCGGACGATTTCGATGCGCTTACATCCCTCGCGGGAGTCGGTCGAAAAACAGCCAACGTCGTTTTATCAAATGCATTCGGCGAAGACGCCATCGCCGTCGATACCCACGTGTTCCGCGTCTCGAACCGTATCGGGCTTGCCCACGCCAATGATGTCGTTAAAACGGAAGCAATGCTCCGCGCAATCATTGACAAAGACAAATGGTCCAATGCGCACCATTGGCTCATCTGGCACGGCAGACTCGTCTGTTCCGCCAGAAAACCGAAATGCTCAGCATGCGTGCTGCGCGAATTGTGCGAATATCCGAATAAAACGACCGATCTACCCGAGATTAAATCGTAGGGATCGCATACCCTGCGCAAAAAAACAATCATTCATTCCTCACGGAACACGTGATACGCGTTTCCTACATCATAAAAATAAATGCCAAATTCAAACCATGCGCCTTTCCGCACGGAACGCATTGTATGCGTTCCGCCAAATCAACGAACCACATTTTAATACGAACGGGCGGGGCGGTCATCAAGCGTCATTCGCCGAGCAATGGCATGACCCGCAAGGTTTTGGTATAAAAATTCCGAGCAGATTTTTCTTCTGCCGACGTTCACGGTCTGCCGAACGATTATCTGCCGATGGAATTTTTGTCAAAACCGTAAGGCTGACATGCCGCGAGACGAATGAGCGTAAAGCGTTTTGCCCACTTTTCCGCCTGAAAAGTGGGTCGTTCGCCGCCGACGCGGCGACTGCCTGATGATCAACCACAATGATAAAACAACGAACATCCAACCAATCATCAAACATTCGCATCACACGGAACGTATCGGCACGGAACGCGTGATACGCGTTCCCTACATCATAAAAATAAATGCCAAATTCAAACCATGCGCCTTTCCGCACGGAACGCATTGTATACGTTCCTCTCAATCAACGCATCGCATTTCGACCCGAACGGATGGGGCGGTCATCAAGCGTCATTCGCCGAGCAATGGCATGACCCGCAAGGTTTTGGTATAAAAATTCCGAGCAGATTTTTCTTCTGCCGACTGCCACGGTCTGCCGAACGATTATCTGCCGATGGAATTTTTGTCAAAACCGTAAGGCCTGACATGCCGCGAGACGAATGAGCGTAAAGCGTTTTGCCCACTTTTCCGCCTGAAAAGTGGGTCGTTCGCCGCCGACGCGGCGACTGCCTGATGATCAACCACAATGATAAAACAACGAACAACCAATCATCAAACGTTCGCATCACACGGAACGTATCGGCACGGAACGCGTGATACGCGTTCCCTACATCATAAAATAAATACCAAATTCAAACCATGCGCCTTTCCGCAAGGAACACATTCCCGGTTAGATAAATTCCACCTCGGAGGTACCCATGCAAATCATTTCGACAGGAAATCGTATCGTCAATTCTTACCTTGTGAAAACCCCGCGCGGATATGTCGCCGTCGATTCCGGTTACCGTGACGGATTCCCCGCCTATCGCAAAACTCTCGAGCAGAATAACATTTCTCTGTCCGATATCCGCTACCTCTTTCTGACCCATTCGCATGACGACCATGTGGGATTCATGGGGGAACTGCTCGCCGCAACCGACGCGAAACTGATCCTGCACCGCAGCGCCGTTGCCCGCATCGCCGAGGGAAAAAATTTCCCGGGGAAATATGCCGATCGGAAAGCCGCCCTTGTGTCGGGTCTCATGAACCTGACAGGCAGCGTTAAACACGGGTTTGATCCAATCGAAGAAGAATCCCGCATGATTCCGTGGGACGGTTCCTCACAGCCCCTCTCTGGCTTCGGACTCACGGTCATCGCCCTTCCGGGACACACCCCCGACTCCATCGGGTTGCTGACTGCGGACGGAGAGCTGTTCTGCGGAGATGCCGCCATGAACGGGTTTCCGAGTTCCCACCGCATCAGCATCTTTCTGGAAGACCCCTCGCAGTACGCGAAATCGTGGGACACCATCCTCGCAAGCGGCGCATCCGAACTCTACCCGGGGCATGGCGCCCCCTTTGCTGCGGATGATCTGCGCAACTTCAGAGAATATGCCGACCGCATCCGACCGATCTCAAAACAGAAATAATCAAAAGACCGATTTCCGCAGCTCTCGGAGGTCGGTCTTTATTAATATTCGATTAGATGATCAATACTGCTTGACGCATTATACTATGTATTGTATAGTATAATGCAGAAGGAGGCATCCTATGAATATACAATTGAAAAAAGGGTTGCTCGAAGTCTGCGTGCTCTCCGCATTGTCGGCGGAGGACTCCTATGGCTATCAGATTATTAAAGACGTCAGCTCTGCCGTCGAAATATCGGAATCAACCCTTTATCCAATCCTGAAACGTTTGGAAACGGAACATTCCGTAGAAGTCTATACAATAGAACACAACAGCCGATTGCGCAAATATTATCGCATTACGCCTGAGGGACGCAGTAAAATCGATGCGTTTCTCGAAGAATGGCAGGAGGTCGTTTCTGTTCTGGATTTCATCAAACAAAAAATAAGGAGTACCGATCATGAATAAATCACAGTTTTTAAAGCAGCTTGCAGCAAAGCTCGAAGGACTGCGCCAACACGAAATCGACAGCACAATTTTCTATTACTCGGAAATGATCGATGATCGTGTGGAAGACGGCATGAGCGAAGAAGAAGCCGTTGCCGCACTCGGAAACATGGACGATATCATACGGGAAGTCATGCTGTCCAGCCCGTTGAGCAGCCTTGTCAAAGCTAAAATCACGCCGAAAACCCGCCCGCAGACGTGGGAAATCGTTCTGCTCGTGCTCGGATTTCCCGTTTGGTTTTCTCTGCTGCTGACCTTTGTTTGCATCATTTTTTCTGTATATATCACCATTTGGGCTGTCATTGTCGGACTTTATGCCGCCATTCTCGGCATGACATTGGGCGGACTGGCAGGCATCATCGGCTCGGCGATTCTCCTGTTCCCGACTCCGCATCTCGCATTGATCGGCTTCGGAGGATCCCTCGTATGCATCGGGCTCGGCATTCTGCTCTTTTTCCCGATCAGAGAAATTTCCGTTTTGCTGATCAAACTGACAGGCAAATTTCTGCGATGGATCAAATCGCTGTTTATCAAAAAGGAGGCGAAATAAATGAAACAACCATCAAGAACAATCGCAATCGTCGCCGCGGCGATGATCGGCATCGGTCTGATTCTCGGATTTTCAGGCTATGCGCTGTCAGGATTCAACCTCGGATCGGAACACGGCAGCAACTCTTCTTATGATCACAATATCTACACATACGACCCATCCGGCATCACTGATATCGACGTTTCGGATATCGACAGCAATGTCATCGTTACGGCATCGGGCGACAAACAAATTACGGTTGACTGCTACGAAAACGACTATTATCAATATCGGATCGATAATCTGAACGGTAAACTGACCATCGAAAAAGCAAACACAAAAAGGTGGTTTTTTGAAAACTTGTTCACCGCTGCTCCGTCAAGCATCCCGCTCACAATCACCATCCCTTCCGATTGGATGGCGGATCTGTCGGTAGGCAACGTCAGCGGCTCGGTGTCGGTTACCGATCTGAATGCGGAGTCCTTAAGTGTTGCCAACACAAGCGGAAGTATTTCCATTGAACATTCTGCTGTAAGAAATGGTATTTCCGCATCTTCGGTCAGCGGATCCATTACCCTGAATGATGCAAGCTGCGGAGCAGACGCAAAACTGGAAACAACCAGCGGAAGCATCCGCACGGACGGACTGCAGACAGGAGGATATCTTGCGGTTCGCAACGTCAGCGGCAGCATTGATCTGAATGCCACCCGTGCTTCGGGAGATATTTCAGTCAACTCAACCAGCGGCTCGGTTTCCTTTGCTACGCTCAGCGGCAACAATCTCAGCTTTGAAACTGTCAGTGCATCCATCAATGGCACACTGGCAGTCAATTCACAGGATTACTATATTACGTCCGACTCGGTCAGCGGAAAAGTTTCTATTATGGGAGGATCGGTCAATGGCACAAAACAATTGAAAGCCACCTCCACGAGCGGCAACATTGATATCGTATTTCAATAAAACCCGGCAGGGACAAAATTGACTGTGCGGTAGCAAAAAAGAGTCCGAACACCACGGTTCGGGCTCTTGCTTTTTTTCTTTCCGATTCAAATCTGCTGCACCGTGACATTTGCAAAAATGCAGCTGGCATCAATGTGCAGCGTCGGCACGCCCTGACGATAAGCGGTTTGGTTTTTAATCGAACCGAACATTGGTGAAGAGGATGACGCCACATTGACTCCGGCAGGAACAATCAGCAAAACATTGCCGAACAATGCATTGACATACACTTCCCTGTCGGAAACAAACAACGCATGCGTCAGATCAAATGTGATCTTTCCGAAACTGACGGAAAGCGATGCTCCCGTATATTCTTTATCCGGATAGATCACCGTACGCTCCGAAAAGAAAACAGAGTGATGCACCCCTAAGTCGGAGGCTTCCTCTCCCAAGGAATCAGTCCGGGAAAAATCCGAGCTTTCCGATGAATCTGTTTTAATCGGCTGTCGGCTGTACTGAACCAGAAGTGCAATTCCTGCCGCCACCAGTATGGCGGGAAAGACCATCTTTCCGATCATATCCCAACCAAGGATATCCTGTGTCGTCAGAAGCAACGCTCCGCCTACAACAAGCCCGACGATGTTGCCCGGCTGCACCCCTTTTTCAATCATACTGATCAGGCAGGGTACAATAATAAATAAAGTCCACCACCCGCGAAACAAATGCATATCCCATACGCCGAACATCTGACCGGCAAGACCAATGCCGATCAGTATCAGAACAAACCCCCACAATTTTGCATTGTAATGGTTTTTCATAATAATCTCCGAAGACAATTTATCGCTTTAATTATACCGTTTTTCTGCATAAATTCACGAAACGATATGCATTATTAATAGGAATTTAATAGTAAGAACTAATATTTGAACAAATTGTAATTTTTTTGTAATTATTTTTTCAAAACGCTTTACAAGCGATTGAGAATATGATAGCTTATATATGATATACGATTCCAGGGGGTACAACTCAGTGCAGTTCATTGTTGAAAGAGACCTATTCATGAGTAAGTTACAAAACTTCCTCAACGCAAAAACAGAAGAAGGCTATACGTTGGTCGATGTTTTTGTTTCAGAACAGGACATTCGGGAAGGCAAAAACGGAACCTACTCGCAAGCCAGCAAAGTAACCGTTGTCATGTCGAAATAGCTCAAAAGAAAGATGCCGTGCGGCATCTTTTTTATTTGTAAATGCAGCTTTTCTGATTCAGCTCAGCAACATTTCCGTCTCTTGCTCGATCAACGCAAACTGTTCGATCCGATGGATAGATTCCTCAACGCTGCCGAATCCGTATGATGCATGCACGAACGGGATCCCGGCATAAAAAGCCGCATCGGCATCCGATTGGGTGTCGCCGAGATAGCAGGCACGCTCAATTCCGTTGCGCCGCATAACAAGCAGGATGTTCTCCCCTTTGCTCCTCCCTGTTTTTCCGTAGCTTTCGTAATCCGAGATCACGGACTCAAACCCGTGCATCTTCAGAAAAGTCTGGATATATCCGTCCTGACAGTTGCTGACGATAAACAGACGGTAACGTTTCGCCAGACGGGCAATGGTCGCTTCCACATCGGGATATAAGATTCCGCCGTTCGCGCCGAGCTCAATGAGTTCTTCCTTGCAGCATTCGTCAACGATCCGCAACCCTTCTTCCGATGTCAGTTCGGGCAGAATGATCGCCGCGATCTGCTCCACCGTCTTTCCCATGAGCCCTTGCATGTCGGATATCGTCAGCCTTGGGCTCATCCCGTGACGCACGAGCACACGGTTCCAGGCGGGCAGCATCTGGTATGTCGCGTCCCACAGCGTGCCGTCCAGATCAAACAGAATTCCTTTATTCAATCAATATACTCCGTCAAACGATATTGTAACTATGCTTCCTTCGGAGGCTGCCAGCTAGATTTCAGAGACACCGTTCGGTTGAATACAAGATGCTCTGCTTTCGAATGCCTGCTGTCCGCGCAGAAAAAACCGTTGCGCACAAACTGATACAGATCCCCGGGCTTTGCATTCGCCAATGACGGTTCTCCCAATGCGTTGCACACAGTCAGAGAATTCGGATTCAGCCGTTCCACCCAATCCTCCGCGTCGGAGTCTTCGTTGAGCAGTTCCTCATACAGGCGCGCTTCCATTTCTATGGCGCCGCTCGGCACCCAATGGATCGTCCCTTTCACCTTGCGTCCCGTGAATCCGCTTCCGGATTTCGTTTCGGGATCATAGGTACAGATCACTTCGGTGATGTTTCCGTCCTCATCCTTCACGAAGCTTTCGCAGGTGATGAAATAAGCTCCCATCAGCCGCACTTCGTTTCCGGGGAACAGACGGAAATATTTCTTCGGAGGCACTTCCATAAAGTCCTCGCGTTCGATGTAAAGTTCTCTTCCGAACGGCACCTTGCGGCTTGCGCCTTCGGGTTCATCCAGATTGTAAGGAATATCGAGCAGCTCGCTCTCCCCTTCGGGATAATTGCGGATGGTCACTTTGAGCGGGTTGAGCACAGCCATCACCCGTTTGGAGGTCTTCATCAGATCGTCACGGACAAAGTAGTCGAACTGTGCTTTGTCAATCACGGAATTCGCTTTCGCGACACCGCTTTCATAGCAGAAATTACGGATCGCCGCAGGTGTCACGCCGCGTCTTCTCAGTCCGCTGAGCGTCGGCATGCGCGGGTCATCCCATCCATCCACGCGTCCTTCGTCCACCAGACGTTTGAGATAGCGTTTGCTCATGATCGTGTTGGTGATGTTCAGGCGCGCAAACTCGATCTGTCTCGGGCGCTTCACGCGGCAGTCATCCAGATGGTCGAGCAGCCAGTCATAGAACGGTCTGTGATCCTCAAATTCCAGAGAACATAAGGAATGTGTGACCCCTTCGATGGCGTCTTCGATCGGATGTGCATAGTCATACATCGGATAGATGCACCAGGAATCTCCCGTGTTGTGGTGCGTTTCAAACAAAATGCGATAGATCACAGGGTCGCGCATATTGATGTTCGGGCTTGCCATATCGATTTTCGCGCGCAGCACTTTCGATCCCGTCGGATACTTTCCTTCTTTCATTTCGCGGAACAAGGTTTGGTTCTCTTCGGCACTTCGGTCGCGGTACGGGCTGTTTGTGCCCTTTTCGGTCAGCGTGCCGCGGTTCGCTTTGATCTCATCCTGTGTCTGATCATCCACATACGCCAGACCTTTTCCGATGAGTTCCACGGCATACTCGTACATTCTGCCGAAATAATCGGATGCATAAAACAGATTGTCCCATTTGTAGCCGAGCCAAGCGATGTCCCGCTCGATCGCTTCGGTATATTCCACGTCCTCTTTGGCGGGATTCGTATCGTCAAATCGCAGATTCGTCCTGCCGTGATATTTTTCCTTCACGGAAAAATTGATGAATATCGCCTTCGCGTGGCCGATATGCAGGTATCCGTTCGGTTCCGGCGGAAATCGCGTCATGATTTCATCCGCTTGATACACGCCGTTTGCGAGGTCTTTGTCTATTTCATTGAAAATAAAATTACTGCTTTCGCTCATCTGAGAGAATCCTTTCACTTACGAAACAAAAGTTACTTCTGTTATTTTACACAAAAACAACCCGTTTGTCATTACGAAACAAAGATTTTGCCCGTAATCAAAGCATTATTTTCCGCACATCGCACGAAATCCCTGCGGTTGCATCTCGGATCGTTTTATGTTATAATCATTCCAATTACAGGAGGCAGACAAATGATTACCGGAGATATGAATATCGTAGGCGTCATCAAGATGTTCCCCGAAACGATTGAGGTATTTCAGTCGAGCGGCATGGGCTGCATCGGATGTCTTGCGGCGAAAAACGAAACGATTGCGCAGGGTGCGCTCGCGCACGAAGTCGATCTGGACGTATTGATGTATCGGCTCAATGACGCGGTCATACAAAAGAAAAACGCGCAGGCATAAAAAAAAACGGCATTGCCGTTTTTTTGTTTCAATTTATCCATTAATCACATTTTGTTCTGAATCACGATCACGCATTGAAACCGAATGATTGGCATATGTAGCCCAATCGGGTATATAATCTTCATTTGCCTGATTTCCCCAAAGCACCCAGTTTTCCCTTACTCCTCTCGCGAACAGCTCAAGATATGGACCCGGACTGCATGCTTCGATCAAAGGATAAAATTCATCCGGCTTTCTTGAATGTTCCCTTTTCATAGAACGAATCAAATTTACCTGACTGCGACCTGGATCAAGTGTTCTGTTACTTTTCCCTTTTACTCCGAATAATAGAATCTCTGTAACATTTCTGAAATAAAACCCCACTCCTCTGCCATCAGGTTCTCCATCTTTACGTACTTTCTCCCACACCAAATTTGATTTATATTCGAATCCCCATGCTTTCATCACTTCCAAACCATCCGGAAGGAGAGCATTCGGTACCCATAAATACAAATGAGATTTTTCATCAGCAACCTGTGCGACAGGCAACATCTTGATGTCTTCCAAAGCCATCGTCGGATAACGATTCAACCGCTTGTGTTCGGGAGCAACTTTACCCGTGCGATTCTGAAACTGCCAAGGCGGATCGGCAAGGATCGTCTTGAACTTCGTTTCACCGCATTGATTGATTAAATCTGTAAATACATCATTCTGCATGTTCATCGTGGTAATCTTCCTTCCAATCAGTAACACAAGTTTTTTTAATTCCCAAAGCAAGAATCGGACATCCTCCGTGCCGCCTCGAATCCAATCGAGGAATCAGCTTACCCATCCATGTCGTACTGGCGCCGTATTTTTGTATCACCGGAGTCCATTTCTTTTTTCTTTCGTCATGAATCATAACTCTTCTGAATATGTCATTCAATTCTTCGCTTCTGGTGATAATGATTCCGACACTGATAATATTGCATTCATAATAAGTTCTCATCGCGAATAAATCACGATCAAATGTCTGATCTTTGCTGTTCCACTCCACATCAATCGCAATTCGTCCTTTTAAATAGTCAATATTATGCCCGTCAATATAATTTTCGATCGTGATTTGACTGTTCGGATCATCCGAAAAAATGCCTCTTTTCGAACCTGATCTCGGATAGAATTTAATATTCAGATCCCCGGAAATGCGAATTTCTTTCCATCCCAACGGTTCAAGCACAACAGAAAATTTTGGCGGAATACTTGATTCACTGCCTCCCGATGCACGGATGTCATCAAGAGTAATATTCAATTCTCTTAATGTCGAAAGTAACTCTCCAAATTCTGAAGGAAAAGACTGACTCAATATTTCTGCCGCATGATTATAATTATGCGTTTCAAATTTATCCAAAATATCTTGCGGAATCCATTGATTTAGTTCAGGCATATATATTATTCTCCTTTGATAATTATATCACATTCTTTTTTGTCATAACAGCGATCAATTTATGAACCTTGCCATTCGGCTAATAGCATGATTAAACTATTGTTATGTTTCCCGAATAATTGATTACTCCTTTAATTTTTATATGATAAATTTCTAATTAATGAGACCAACTGCTAATATTCCTTACAAAGTAAAATATTGCAATATAAATAGATTGATATTCTTTCTCTCCATTAAACGAAAAAGAGACGATTTTCGTCTCTTTTTTAAATCCGGGCAATCATCCGCAAATCAAATCAGATCAGCAGATTCATCACAAACGTGAAGATTTCCTTTTCGATTCTTGCGGTTCTCGGCTGCGCCGAATCGGGCGTGAGCGGGAACTCCGCTTGGAATGCTTCCCAATCGAAGATGTATTTCGAACGGATCGGTTTGATGACGTTCTCGTCGAAACGATACCCTTCGCTGTTCAGCGCCTGTCCGTAGCTCTGACCCGCGTTGTCGTATTTTCCGTATTCGGAAACGAATTCCGCCAGCGCGAAATAGTTTTCGAGATTGAGGTCTTTGAGTGTCAGCGCGCTCTTGTCCAGTCCGAAAATGTACCCTCCGCCCGGCATCATGATATCCAGAAGCTCCTTCGCTTTGTCGATCACCTGCTGTTTCGTTCCCGTCTTGATGAGGTTGATCGGATACAGACCCGTCAGAATGTATTTGTTCCCGAGCTTTTCCTTGATTGTTTTCGGATCGCCGTACTCGAACTGCATCTGGCTTCCCGCAGGCATTTCCTGCAAATGATCGAGATAACGCATCCAGTCATCTTCGCAGAACATGCTGGTGCGCACGCCGCACGCCGCCCACTGCTGTGTCAGTTTGATGTAAGTCGGCATCCAGACTTCCGCGAAATCTTTCTCGCGCATGAACGTCGGCATATGCAGCGGCACAAACACCGATCCTTCGGGATCGGGATTGGACGGAAGTCCCCAATAGAACATCAGCGGCAGTACGGCTTCGCACGCTTCCGCAAGGCGCTTTCTGTCGCGGCGGATATCCATGCTGATGCCCGAAAAACTGCGCAGCTGATCCCCCACAAAGTCATACGGAGCCTCCGCCACCCCGGAGGAACCAAGCGGCGCACCGGGATAAAAGCCGTTTTCTTCTACGATCTCCCGATAAATCGGAAGCGTCGCCATCACATCCTGTGTCGTGGCTTCCTTCGCGCGCATTAACGAAAGCATCATCCCTGCCGGATCGGAAGGGTCGAGTGCTTTGTGCTGTCTCGGAATAATGCGTTCCAGCATACAGGAATACGGGTCTTCGATCAGATAATCGTAATCTTCGGGCAGCATGCCCACCACTTCAGGATGTTGCACGAATCCGCTCGTTCCCATTTTAAAGGATTGCGAACGCAGCATCTGATAAACCATCGGGGGTCTCGTTAATATGATATTGGCAGGAATAAACGGCGGTTTGTCGGACTTGAGTTTTGCACTGAGCTCTTTCGCAGCAGACGCAAGCCTGGCGTAATCATAGGCGCTTTCCACGGGATCGAGCCCCGCATAAGTTGCCAACAGATGATACGGAAGCCCCAGATTGACCGGCACGCGTTTCGGTATCTGATTGCGGTAGAGATCATGGAAGAGCCCGATGCGTTCTTCCTGCAGTTGTTTTGCTTCGTCTTGCATTGTTTTCCTTGCCTCTCTTCTCTGTATTGTTCCGCACGGAATGCCTGACTGCCACCGACATTTTTTGCTCCCGGCAAATATTGCCAAACAGTTCTTGCACTTCGATTAGGAACGCGTTCTTTTTTATTACTATAACATTTCAAATTTATATTGTCAACGATATTTTCAGAAAGCAACAACTTCGAAGGCCGTATACAACCCTCCGCATCGCGTCGATATTGAGGCAATATACCCCTGGGGCAATCCTGTGAAATCGGACTGTTGAGACAACACAAAAGAAGATGGCAGACTGCCATCTTCTTTTATTTTTTCGATTCGGAATTTAACTCTTCCGCATCGTTCTGTCGCGTTCTCAGAGACACCGCCCGATATTTCTTGCCGTCATGAACGCTTCTCCCGTCGCGCTTGTAATGTTTCTCGGCGCGACGCAGTCCCCGATCAGATAAAACTCGGGCGCACAGGCATGATACGCCAGAGCTTCTTTTTGGAGCGGCACTTGTCCCACTGCGTAAACCACCGAGTCCGCAGGCAATGTCACCGCTCCGTCAACGCCTTCGCAAACCACGCCGTCCGCATTGATCTCGATTGCCTTTGTTCGGAACATCACATCCAGTCCTCGTTTTTTCATTTCCACCTTCAACCCCATCATATGGATGAAATTGCCGCCGTCGTTGATGTGATCGGTCATTTCAACGATATTCACCTGTTTGCCTTCGTGGATCAGATGCAGCCCCAGTTCAACACCGACCAGGCCGCCGCCCAGAATCACAACCGCATCACCCAAACGATCAACCGATGTATAAGCCTGCTGCGCCGACAGCACCTGTTTGCCGTCGATGCCCGCGATTTTTGGTTTCAGCGCCTCGGCGCCCAGTGCGGCAATGATCACGTCCGCCTGCTGATCCGCGGCGTATTCGGGTGTCACTTTCGTATTCAGTCTGACATCGATTCCCGCACGGTTGATTGTATCCGCCTGCTGATTCAGATAATAATCCAGGTTTTTCTTGAAATAGACTTCCTCTTCGCAGCGCAGCACGCCTCCCAGACGATCCGACTGTTCGCACAGGATCACGTCGTGTCCTCTCTGTGCGCAGGTAAGCGCCGCCTGCATTCCGCCGGGACCTCCGCCGATCACGAGCACTTTCTTTTTCACGCTGATCGGGAAATCGTTGCGCAGTTCCCACTCATGCCCGCTTTCCGGATTGATCGAGCAATAATGTTCTCCGGTCAGAAATCCGTTGGAAAAGCAGGAAAAACAGCGGATGCATTTTCGGGCATTCCGTTCGTTGCCCGTGCGCACTTTCAGTGGAAAATCAGGGTCTGCTATCAATTCGCGCGCCGCTTCCACCACATCCGCTTTGCCCGAAGCGATAATTTCCTCCATCATCGCGGGATCACTCAGCCCCCCGATTGCGGCAACGGGTGTTTTGACTTCTTTTTTGATTGCCGCTGCAAACTCAACCAGTACTCCTTCTTCAAGAAACATGCTCGGATGCGTAATCGGAAACGCTTCCGGCACCTCGTGATTGCCCGCCGAAACATGAATCAGATCCACATGACCATCCAGCTGTTTTGCAATCGCAATCCCTTCATCGATCCCGTAACCGCCTTCATAACAATCCGAACCGCTGATGCGGATCTCGATGGGAAATCCCGCGCCGACTTCTCTTTTGATCGCATCGCATATTTCCACCACCAGTCTTGCACGGTTTTCCACGGCAGCACCACCCCATCGGTCGGTTCTCGTGTTGATTTTCGGGGAAAGAAACTGATGCAGCAGCCACCCGTGTCCCGCATGCAGCGTAACCATACCGTAGCCGCACCGCTTGCCGAGTGCCGCTCCCGCGGCAAACTTGCGGATGGTTCTCTCGATGATTTCTTCCGTCATGGCAAATATCGCTTTTCCGCTTACTTCGCAGTCCACCGGTCCGTATGACGGCTTATTTATTACATCACCGATTGAAAACATCGGCAGGTTGCGGTTACCATACATCCCGGCGTGGGTCAGTTCCAATGACGGCACCGCACCGTAAAAGCGGATGCTGTTTGCAACTCTGGCCAGACTGGTGTTCACATTCGGAGTGTCCAGACAAATATGTTTCGGGCCGCCTTTTCCGAACTCTCCGTCGACAATCGTCTCAAGGGTCGCGACGCTTGCAGCGCCCCCTTTTGCTTTTCGCTCGTAATAAGCCACCGCTCCTTCGTTCAGGTAACCGTCCCCGTTATTGTTTGCATATCCGGTCGGAGAAGCGAAAATCCGATTGCGGAACGCGGTGTGCCCCAAGATGATGGGAGAAAACAAATGTGGGTATTTACATTCGTAATTACTCATTTTAAGATACTCCTGTCTGAATAAATTTTGTCAAAATGACGATTCTGATCATTAAGTATATCGTTTTCGATTTTTTTTTTCACTGTACAGACGATACGAAAATGAGCGGACATTTTTGTGCATTGACCGTAAAAAACAAAAAAAGCATGTTCCTTCGGAACATGCCAAAACAGACCGGCTCGCTATCAGCGATGCAGCACATCGCTTTCCTTCTGTTTTTCCAGAAAACGAATGATTCGATAAGAATCTTTCATCGCGTCGCATTCCGTATCGTCGTCAGTTCGGAACGAACTCTTTTTTTCGATGTTCTCCAGTCGGTACACAAGCGTATTGCGATGAATGGACAATACTTTTGACGCTTTTGTCAGGCTCTTCCCTTCGCAAAGATAACGATAAAGACTTTCCAGCAAAACGCCGCCGTTCTCGATATCATCCAGATACAATTTCAAAGCGTCGGGGTGAATAAACCGTCTGATATCCGTCGTTCGCGAAAGAATGCCGATTCGGTGTTCCTCCCGAAATTCGGAATAATTCGTCACTCTGCCGTCTTTGTTCCACTCCATCGCTTCGCAAACATTTTGATAATACATCCCGCTAAGCGACGCATCGTGAAAGCGCAAACTGACGCCGCATGTCAGGCGGTGTTTGTCTGCCAGCTCCTCCATTTGAGAGAGCAATGCATCCAAGTCGAATTCTTCGCTCGCCTTCAGCATCATAATCTGCTCATTGAGGGTTCCGTGAGAATACTTCTCCATCGCGTTGCTCGTAATCAGCGCCATGGGAAACAGCAACCGAAGCACATCTTCCGCCAACCCTTCCTCGTGAATATTTTCGGACTGAAATACACACAGATAATACGCGCTGTCTTCCCAGCCGTATTTTTTCAGGTCACTTCGCAATAATGCTTTGCTCACGGAAATTCCTCTGCACATTCTGTTCAGGTGACGTTCCAACACCGAATTGTCCGTTAATTTCATGAACACTTTTCGGTGCAGCAAAATCGATACCACATCCGTAAAATACCGCATCACCCATTTGTCCGCCTCTCCGATCGAGCGGTTCGCTGCGATCAGTACGGCAGTGAATACTGACTTTTCGTTGATTTTCACCCGACAGACAAGTGCCTCCTGTTCGTTTTTCGGGCAAATCAAATACGGCATATTTTCGGAATCCATTCGCTTTAAGGCATCCGGATTGCAGATGATTCTGCGAACAGATCCTTCCATCGCACCTTCTTGCAGCGAATGTTCCCAAACACCGCTGAGTGTATCGGTATACAGTTCGCTTTTCAGAAACAGATACAGAGACGCGTCAAATAACGCAATCGGATTGCCCAGAAATGCTGAGAACTGGTTGAGTAACACCGTTAGATTTTCATACGCCATCCCGCAATCTTTCACCTGATCCTCAAAGATGCGGTAACGGTCAAAAATGTCTTGCACCCTTGAGAGAAGCGCAACTGCGTCTGTTTTACTATCGATTTGAAGAAAATTGCAATCGGATTGCAGAAATTCCCGGCAATCTTCGCACGAGATCACATGAGTCAGCATATTTCGGTAAGGATACTGTTCCAATGTCTGTATATCAGCAATATATAAATGAGAATCGCTTGGCATGCTTTCCCTCCCCAAAATACGCGCGCTGATCAATTCTGTTCTATCGATCGTACGATCCAACGGATAAAGATGATAATTCTCATGTAATTCTTCGGCGATGATTTCCATATTCAGATTCATTCGTGCATGCTCCGATTTCTAAAATCATTTATTATTCATTATATCCCCGTCATAACCGAGATGCAATCATAAGCCCTATCATCCGCCCGCAATAAAGTTACACTGTAACAATCATCTGAAATTTATTGTTTTCTGCATACCATTATGATATCATTGTGCATATAGTAATTTTATGTCGGGAGGGGCTATGCATTCGTTCGATTATTCGAAACGTGCCGCGTCCGTATTGGACGCACAAACGGTAAAACTGCTCTGCGAAATTCACGAGCTGTCCGGGAAACTCCGTTGCATAGAAACAGACAAACCGGATGTGTTGATCGGTTTGACTGATGTCGCAAAAAAGGAAAGTACAGCATCTTCGGTACGCCTGCAGGGATATGAAACAACAGCGGCCAGACTTAAGGGGCTGATGGCACATCAAATCGAGCCGCGGGATCGTGCGGAGCGGGAGATCCTCGGCTATGGAGAAGCACTCGGCATGGTTTACGACTATTCACTGTATATGCAGCTTACTCCCGATTTCATACTGCAGCTCTATGGAGACATGCAGGCATATGTTTTCGAAATTCAGGCAGGAGTCTGGAGAACGGAAGACACGATACGCAAGCGCCCCGGCAGACGAAAGATCCAAAATTATATTGTTCCTACGCTAAAAGCCTCCGACGTTCCGGAACTGATCGGTGCACTCTGCGAAGAATATGAATCCGCCATGGAAGAAGACCGATATGATCCGCTGCTTCTGATGGCTTTTTATCACCTTGATTTTCTCTGCATCCGCCCGTTTCCTCATGAAAACGGAAAAATAGCGAGATTGATTCTCATGCTCCAGCTGTTGCGCCGAAGCTGTTTCGCCTGCAAATACATCAGCCTGGATCGCATCATAGAAGACACAGACGAAGCGTATTTCGAATCCATTCGCCTTAGCGGAAACGGATGGCTGAGCGGCGAACAGGATGACCTGCCGTTTGTCCATTATTTCCTCGGCGCAGTATTGCAGATGTACCGTGAGTTTGACGCCAGGGTCAGCTTTAAACGGGATAAAATTCAAACGAAAACGGAGCGGATCCGAAATGTGATCAATGCCACGGAGCATTCTGTTTCCAAAGCCGATATCATGCGTCAATGCCCCGACATCAGCATGACAATGGTGGAGAAAACACTGGGAGATCTGATGAAAGAACAGTACATCGAAAAAATAGGCGGAGGGCGGGGAACGCTGTATCGCAGACGGGATCTCTATTGATCCGACAATCCGAACAAAAAATCACAAAACAGGATCGCTTACCACACGATCTATGCCAACATACGCATCGAAATCAAAAAACAAACAACCCCGCATTTCACGAAACGTATCCAACGGAACGCGTGATACGCGTTCCCTACATTGCAAAAAATGGGAATGCATCACGGATTTCAAATCCAAACAATCAACGAATGATCATTTGGTACGCAACGCATTGTATGCGTTCCTATATTCCGCAAAGGGCTGCAGCAATCTTTCATTTTGCTGCAGCCCTTTTTTAATATTCTCCGCCTTCCCGATTAAGCGCATCCAAAAACCGATGTGCCCATGCCAGATTGACGACCGAAAAATAATTGTCGTGGAACGGAGCGATTTTGTCGAGAAACATCTCTTCCAAACTTCGGTACATTCCTTCATCAAACCCTACCGACAAACGATTTCCGTCCGCATCCGTAAAGAAAAACCGTTTCTTGCCGTCTGTCCCCGTCAGCAGCGCCTGTTTCAATCGATATTCGGGTTGCTCTTTCAACAGACCGCGCAATAAAATCGTTTTATATAGTTCTGTGATTCGATCATCGAGCCCCTGCTCGAATTGAACTCGTTTTTCCTGCAGCTCGGTAACGGAAGATACGATCCGCAGGCAGAACGTTTCTCTGAGTTTTCCCAATAATTCCTCGCATTGTTTCTGCGCGGACTCGATGAGCTCAATTGCATTCGGCGTCTGCGGCGGAATCAGATAGATCATAAAACGATGTGCGATATCCTTATAAACGCAGTCATAACTCAGCGGTATTTCGCACCCGCACGTTTCACATCGGCCGCGAAACAGTTCTCCGCTCGCAACCCGATCCCTCATGCTTGGATCAACCGCTATGTTCACGGTTTCATAAATATCCAGTTTCTGGCATGCTCCGCACTGCGGGCATGTAATCGACTCTGTTCTGATTCTCATACACTTCCCTGTGGGCTAAGACGCAGTATATTTCGCACCTCCGCTCCGACAGGAGATATTATACCATGGAATCGATATTCTCATAAGAATTTAATCTGCAGGCCGATTCCGACGAAACGGAACAATCCGTTTCTTTTCATTCCCGAATAATCCGCCGATTAACCCGCAAGAGGGAATAGCAGCGGGGTGACTCCGATCAGCGCAACATACGTCAGCAAACTCGGGAGCACGCCGTATCTGACATAATCACGAAACCGATATCCCGCACTTAGAGTCATACCGATAAACCCGTTCGCCAGCGGTGTCGCAAAAGTCAGGCTTGCACCCATGGTAATCCCCATTGCCAATGCCATGGGAGAAAGCCCGACGGCTGCCGCAAGCGGAATTGAAATCGGCAGAAGAATAATCACGGTTGTGGTGTTCGCAATGAAATTGCTGATAATCATGGCAAGCAGTGTCATTGCGGCAAAGAAAATGAACGGGGAGGCATTCCGAGCCAGAACCCCGAGCACTGAATCCGCAATCAGATCCGTGGCGCCGCTCACGGTCAATGCTTTTGCCAGACCCATGACACTCGCCAGCCAAATTACGATATCCCATTTCATATCGGAGAATGCATCTTTTTGCGAAATGGTTCCGGTCAGAATACATAACAGCGCGCAGATGGCTGCCGACACTGCCACATCAAATAACTGGACGACAAATAATATAATCAGCAATGCAAAAATTGCCAGTGCGGTATACAGTTTTCGTTTATTCACTTGCTGATGCGCACAGGCACCGATTCCTGAAATTTCCGGTTCTTCCCGATTGCTCCATATCCGTTTCCCGATCGGATAGCCGATCAGTGTTACATATAAAATTCCCAAAACAGCAATCGGCACACCGATTTTCGAAATGGTAAACATCCCAAGGCCTGTTCCCGTAATCTGTTGCAAAATTCCGGAAGCGGACAATTGAGGAGCAGACCCCACCAAAGTGCAGGCTCCTCCGAAAATTCCTCCGAACGCAACGGGAATCGCCAAATTCATCAAACGATATTTTTTTTCGGCTGCGACAATCCCGTAGCAGATTGTCAGCATCATCGGAACGGCAGCGCCGTTTCCGATAGCGGCCGAAAGAAGGGCACTCAGCGTTGTCACAATCAGAACAACCATGCGCTCGCTGTTCTTTGCAAACCGCAAAACAAACGCTCCGATCAGTTTCGCCGCACCGGAAGATAAAATTGCGCTGCTGATAATAAACATGCTGAATACCAAAATAGTGATACTGTGAACGAACCCCGAAAATGCAACGTCGATGCCGCATACCCCGAACACCACCATCGCGACGCAGCCAAGCAGGGCAATTGTGGCACTCGGGAAAACATCCGTCACAAAAAATATAATACACACCCCCATAATAATCAGACTGATTAATGCCGTATTCATTTTTTCTACTCCGTTTGTTTTTTCTTTCAGTCCCTGCATTGCGAAAACGCAAAACAAAACAAAGCGGTCATTTTTTCTCATTCCGATATTGCCGCGTAAAATTCATGGCAATATCGGAATGATTTCTGTCAGGATCATGCTGCGGACATTACTGACCCGCCGTTCGGATTAGCGAAACAGGCGAATCACCAAAGAAAAGATTTGATCTTCATAACTCTGAATTTTTTTAGCCGCCTCAATATCCCCGATTTCGGGATGCATTTGTGCATACTGATCCCATGTCACATAATTTTTCGATTGAAATTCCATTTTTTCCTCCTCAGTAAACGCCGTATTCTCTCACAAAATCGATCAGTGTATGCAGATTTTCCGCAATCGGGTCCGCCAGGGAAAACAGTCCTTTGTCAAATCCGAAAATATACCCTCCGCCCGGAGCAAGAATATCAATCAGCTCTTTCGCCTTATCCTTCACCTGCTGCTTGGTTCCGTACTGCAGAGTTCCGATCGGGAAAAATCCGGTTATCACATGCTTGGTATCAGCAAGTTTTTCTTTGACAAGCTTCGGATCTCCGTATTCAAACTGCATTGTCACGCAGCCGTTCAGCGTTTTCATAAAATCCATATGACGCATCCAGTTGTCTTCCACGAACAGATCAACAAAACATCCGGGAGCCACAAGCTGATCCATCACCTGTTTGAATGACGGCCACCAGAATTGTTCAAAATGTTTGCGGTTCAGAAAACTCCCCATATGCAAAGGAATGGAGACATGATAGTCTTCGGGCAGCACGGAAGGATCCGGTCCGAGCCCTTCGCGCACCATCAGCGGAACCAGCGCATCGCAGGCAGCCAATACTTTTTCCGGGTACCTTCGGATATCCGAAGAGATATTCGTAAACGATCGCAGAAAATCTGCAAGATAATCAAACGGGGCGGTCGATCTGCCGATATGCGCGGGAGGGAATCCGTATGTTTCGCCGATTTTCCCCATCATTCCGCCGATCATGGCAAACGCATCATAATTTGCTTTTACGGCTTGAGAAAGCACCATTGCCCGACGTGCGGGAGTGGTATCCAATGCCCGATAAAGTCTCGGCATCAGCACTTCCGACATAAACAAAAACGGATCTTTGACGAATTCATCATATTCTTCCACTTCGAGAGAATGCACTTCCGGATGCTGCATCACACCGGTCGTCCCCATATGGATGCATTTTGCGTCCAGTATCTGATACAGAATAGGCAAACGGATCGCGCCAGGGCCGAGCGGCTGATCGGAATAAAACTCCCGATTCATAAAATCAAAAATGTCATACCATGTTTCCGGTTGCCAGTAACTGTTTCTCAGATTGGTGTCGGACGGCAATATCCCATGCCGAATCGCATACGGCACCATCGCTTCAAAGGTAACGGACAGAAAAATCGGAATGCGCTTCGGAATCTGTCCGCTGTAAATCTGATCAAGGGTTTCCTTTCTTTCCTGTTTGAGTTGTGTCATTTCTGTCATAAACTTGCCTCCTTATCATGCAGCTCATGCAAATGTCATCATTGAAAATCATGCAGTGTCGGTGCACACGTGGTATTTGATTGATATTTTTACCGATCGGCTGTTTGCGTTTTTGCCGATTGATTCAGTTGCATAATTTCTTTTGTTCGCTTTTCCGTAAGCGGATAGCACAGCGCGCAGATCAGCCCGACTGCAAGAAATGCCGCAGGGGCAAAAGTGACCAGATTAAATAATCCGGATTGAAGCTGCGGAGTAATGGTTGCACTCGCGGAATAGCCGATGGCTCCGAGCAGATAACCGGAAACCCCTCCTGCGATCAGCACGCCGATTTTGATCGGAAGCGTATAAAGGCTCATGACAAATGCACGCCCTTCCTTCCCGATTTTATATTTGCCGTATTCCACACAGTCTCCGAACATGGCGGGTCCGGGAATCGAAATGCCAAGGAAGAAAAACCATGCCACGCACATGATGCAGATAAACAGCAGAGAATTATTGGCCGCAACCAAACGCGCAATAATCATCGCGATGATCGGCAGTCCGAATCCCATCACATAAGTATATTTTTTTCCGACTTTTTTCATGACAAACTGTCCGATAAAAATGGTTCCGACAAAACCGGTCACGCTGATTGCCGTCGTAAAAATAGTGCTGAGCGTCAAATCCTGAGCAACGACTTTGAAATAATAGACCGCCATACTCAATACCAGAGTGTTGACCACGGTTTTGCAGATTTCCGCAAGCAGCAACAGCAATAACGGAGGATTTTTAAACACCTGCTCCAGCATTTCTTTACCCGAAAGTTTTTGACGGTGCAGCTGTTGCTTTGCCTGCGCATCCGTCACAGGCATATCATATGGTTTGGACGCTTTGAATAAAATCATTTGCGGAATCAAATAAACGGCCTGGAACACCACCACGGTAAGCAGAAAACCCAAAGGTTTAATGTCCGTTTTTGTTGCGGCCCCCGAAAAAAACAGAGCCAAAGGCAAAAAAGTCGCATTGAAAATGATGCCCGCCAATGATGCAAACTGCCCTTTTCTGGCCGAAAGCATGGCTCGGTCTTCCGGAGTGGACCCGATAGAGTTCAGCAATGCAAGCTGTGCAGTCCGTCCGAAATTGAAGAATCCGAAAAACAGGACATAACAGACCGAAGCCACGATCAGCTTTCCTGCACCGCCGATGTTGGCATACTGCACAATTCCGACAACTGCGGCAATCGGAATCATCATCAGCAGCCATGAACGATACTTTCCCCATTTGGGATTCATTTTTTCTTCCACCACCCCTGATATCAGAATGGTAGCAATATCAAATGTTCTCGTAAAAATAAGAACCGTACCCATTACAACCGGAGAATACAGCAGAATGTCCGTAATATAAAATGAAAAATACTGCGTGCTCAGGTTCGCGATCAAAATCGCAGCCAGCTCCGACAACCCAAAGATCGTAACAATTTTTTGATTGACTTTTGGTTTTTCCATAGTCATTCCATACTCCTTTCTGTTTGGTACACCGACAGAACTGCATCTGCACAAATTGAAATAATCAGATCAATACAATATTATCCACAAAGAACAAAATTTAATAACTGTATTATTAGCGCAATAATACAAATGAATAATACATATTTCATTGATTTATTTATATAATTTTGATATTTGTATAAATTTTGCAGTTCGTGAAAATTATACGAGAATGATTTTCGCTTGTCAAGATTTTTTTATATTAAAATTTAAATATTCTGTTTTTTAAAATATTTTTTATTTACGACATTTTGTACAATGCTTATTTTCCGAATTTATTTGGCAATTGATCCGTAATGGGTATATAATAAAAAAGGTATCAGCAATGAAAAAAATGAATAAAACACAGCAAAAAATACTCAAAGCAGCCAAGGAAGTCTATTACGAAGTGGGATATTCCGGGTCCACGTTTCAGATGATTGCCGAACGTTCCGATACTTCCCGCAGCCTGATCAATTACTATTACCCCAAAAAGCAGGACATTCTTGTCTGTCTGTTGGGCAATTTTCTTGATTCCATCCATGATTATGTCAGACAGCTGAATCGATACGATTCCCTCATGACGTTCATGCTTACCTATACGATTTATACAATGTCGATGTTTGTATCAGAGCAAACCCGAAATTTTAATCTGGACGTGCTGCACAGAAGCGACAGAGATCTCGGACCATACAAAAATTACACGGCACTTTATGTCGACATCGTCAAAGAATTTAATATCAATCTGTCCGAAGAGGATCTGCTGTATAAGGAAATCGCCATCTTCGGCGCATCTACCGAACTCTTAATCAATTACTACAACAACAACATATCGGTAAGCGAAGAGAAATTGCTTGAGCTGCTCCTTCGTGAAATCTGTCATTTGCTGCTGCTGAGCAGTTTTACCATCAATAACGCCATCGCCAATCTTTGGAACGAATACCGCTCACTTGAGTGCCCGATCTTTCCTTTGTTCGATCAGCCGATTCTTTCCGCCTTAAATGAATAACGCACCCATCATACGTTTACTGACCGTCATTGCCCGGGAAAACAACCGATAAATACGGAGGTATACCGATGAAACAGGCACAGGATATCCGCTCCCGACATACAATTTCGGGCAGCAAATCATCATCCGCAAAGGGAAGCTTCCGCGGATGGTATTTCAAGCACCAGCTTCCCGCAGGAACCGTAGCGTTCATTCCCGGCTTTCAGATCAGCCCGGACGGAACCCGTTCCGCATTTCTCCAAATCATCACGAACAATCGTTCCGAATATATTTCTTTCCCCTATGAATCCTTTTCCTGGCAAAAATCCCCGCTGAAAATCACGTTGGGCTGCAATACATTTTCAGCCGACGGCATTGACCTGGACATCCAGACCGAATCTCTGCATATCGAAGCGACACTCCGCTACGGTGTGCTTGCACCTCCCAAACGAAATATTATGGGACCGTTTCGCTTTCTTCCGTTTATGGAATGCAGACACGACATCATCAGCATGTACCACTCCGTCTCAGGAAAAATCAGCGTGGACGGAACCCCGATCTATCTGCACGAAACCTGCGGGTACATTGAAAGCGACTGGGGTCGGTCGTTTCCGTCATCCTATCTTTGGACGCACTGCGGCACGGACGACTGCGGCACAAAATCCATCATGATTTCGGTTGCGCGCATTCCGTTTCTGGGAAGAGAATTCTGGGGCGTGATCGCTTCGGTCATCGACAACAGACAGGAATATCGCATCGCAACGTATCGCGGGGCAAAAATAAAAAAACTGCAGCATCACTCCGTAGAAATCGTGCAGCATCATTATCGTTTGGTGTTCGAAGCGGAGGATCAGAGCGGGCAGGAATTGCTCGCACCTCAGGACGGACGGATGAATCGCGTGATCCGTGAAAATATTTCCGCTCTGGGACACTATCGGTTGTTTTATAAAAACAAATTTCTGTTCGGTATGGACTGCGAACGCGCCAGCTACGAATATGTGGAATAACATCAAAAACCCCTGAAGCCTTACGGGACAACCCGAACGCTTCAGAGGTTTTTTTATTGTCTGATCTTTGGCAATTTCTTTTCCTTTTTCTTATCTCGGCACACAAAAGAAGTACTCGTCAAAATTGTGTCAAAAACCGTTTCAGGTTCTCATCTTCCGCTCGGAGCGGGTCTCCGTGAGCCGGGCAAATCCACTCATAAGACAGCGTTTTGATCATTGCAATCGACTCATCACCCAGCGAAGCATTCCAGATAAATTTCGCAGGCATCCGCTCAGGAATTCCTTCAGGAATTCGGAACAGATCGCCGATAAACAAAACGTCGCGATATTGATAGATCGTATGTCCCGGAGTGTGTCCGGGAGCAACAATTGCACGCACCTCCCCGAACAACTGACCATCCTCCACACCGACATCTATACGCGGAACATCGACATTCAGCAGTGCGGCGATCATCTGTTTTGCTTTCGGACGCTTTTTCTGTCCGAGAATAAAAGGAATATCCGATACAGGCGCATATACTTTCGCTCCGGTTGCTTTCTGCAGCGCGGCAGCATTTCCGATGTGATCGACGTCATGATGAGTCAGAAAAATTCTCTCCAATCGGCACGGTTCCGTATCGGCTGCGCTTATTTCTCGGAGCATCCCGCTCACACCTCCCGGCATTCCCGTATCGATCAGCGTCGGATGTTCCCCTCCGATCAGATACGAATGAGCCCGTCTTGCCGACTCCAACAAAATGACAGTGTTGTTGAGTTTCCTCATGGTCTGCCACTCCCTTCTGCTTCTTAAACTTACACGATAAGCACGACAGCCATTCCGACAGTCATCACCAATATCACCGGATACAGAGCCTTTTCCAACTTCTCCCGATTGATTCTCTTCAGCAGCAGCGGGCCGACAAAAGCGCCGCTCATCGTTCCTGAGGCCAACAGCAGAACCAGATTCCAATCCACGCTGCCCAATCCGAGGTGCATCGCAAATCCGACAATCGCAATACCGCACAATACAAACACCGAAGTTCCGACCATTTCCAACGCGCCGCATCCCAAAACCGACAAACCCGCCACGATCGGACCTCCTCCGCTCAGCCCGATCAATCCGGAAATTCCGCCGCCCAACAACCCGAAGAGGAGCGCTTTGACGAACGTACCGTTTCTGCCGCCCGAATTTTCGCAGTCCTCTGTCGCTTGCGGCGACCTCCGCTTGTTCAGATAGGAGAATACCATGCGTGCACTCAACACCAGCATAATGACTCCGGTCAGTTTATTGTAATATTGTTCCGGCAGCAGCCCGGAGCAAAGCGAGCCGATCACAGCGCCGACTGCGCCCCCGACCAGCATCGTCAAACCATAACGAACATTGACATTCCCCGCTTTCCAATGACTGAACGATCCGACTGCCGTCGTGGGAATAATCGTCGCAAGAGACGTCGATGCCGCTATCACGGGAGAAATGTGGAAAAAGACCGTCAGAATTCCTACATAGATCCCCCCGCCGCCGCCTCCCAGAGAGATAATCAGCATCCCGATCAAAAAACCCGCAATCGGAAGCAAACTATATTGTGTCACTTTTCAGCGCCTTCTTCCTGCGGCAGAAATTGCAGAATCATCCCGATCAACCGTTCATAGCTGGTTTTGCGTTCCGGCTCCGAGAGGAAAAATCCTGCCTGTTCCAATGATACAAACCCATGCATCGCACTGCGGTACGCACGCGCAAAGGTACGCAATTCGTCTTGATTCAGATGATACGGTTCCAACACACGGTACAGCACCTGCATCATATTCCTACCTTCCTCAATAACCGGAGGTTCATATTGGGGCAGCTTCAGAATCACGGAATACAACTGCGGGTTCTGCAAAGCAAACAACCGATAAGCATCGGCTATTTCATAAAGGGCAGCTTTGCCGGATCGTCCGACAGCAGCCTTTTGTACCACCGCCTCCAGTTGATTGATTGCATAATAAGCCAACTCTTCCGAAAGCTGATCCATCCCGTTCAAATGGTTGTACAAGGAGGGAGGTTTCACTCCGAGCTTCTGCGCCAGTTCGCTCAGCGTAAAATGCTCCATGCCGCGCTCTTCGGCCAGTTGAGCCGATGCTTCCAAAATCATTTCTTTCTCCAGCCGTTTTCGTCTTCCCATGTGTTCTCTTCCTTTCGTTGCAGTCAGTATAAACTAATAATATTAGTTTATCAATATGATTCATTAGTTTTTTATATTTTTCTGCTTTTCCAAGCGTATCCTTGGCTATGCAACTTGCAAACAATTAAATTCGTAACACCGTAAATCGAATCAAAAACCTTCGATTGACACTGCTCGGCGAGTGTGGTATTGTATTAGAAGTACGCAGCCGCAGCAGCATGAATCTTACGCGGGGATGCGATTGTAACGGAGGTTTTTATGGCAAAAAAAGATCAGTTTTCCGCTTCCATCGATGAGGACGAAAGAAAGGATCCGACCATACAGGAATCACTCCCGGAAGGATTGTCTTCCGCTGCGGAAGACACGGAACAACCCGAATCGAACGACCGGACACAGACGGCGGAACAGGAAGAATCAACCGATCCCGCAGAATCTTCACCGGATGAAGAAGCACCGCACGGTCCGATTACATTTGCCGCACTCAAAGAGCAGTCAGCTTCCCTGAAAACCAAACCGCACCGCATGAAACTGAAAAAGAACGGCATCGTCCTCTACCGGGGCAAAGAAGAAGGCCATCCGTCCGATATCAATATCGCATATAAGAATATTCTGCAATTGCGGTTCAGCCCGGCAAAAACGATGCGCAGCGGATTTCTCGTTTTTGCCACAAAAGACGCTTCTACACGCAAGGTCTTCACACTGGCGGATGCGGTGCACAGCAAACATGCCGTGCTCTTTTCCAAGAAAAGCGAGACACAGTTCCGTGCGTTTGCAAAAGCAGCCGAACGGTTCCTGAAAAACATGAATCCCAAATTCGAAGGGCTTGTCATGATGGAAAAAGAAGAAGGTTATGTCGAGCATGCAAAAGAGCAGGAACAGAAAAAGCTGTTGGCTCAATATAAAAAAGACGGAACCATCTACTGCCCGAAATGTTTTTCGACATCCTACACCAAAGTCCATCCCGCACAAAAAAAAGGCAAACTCAAACATGAAAGCGAACTGCTCCGCTGCAAGGAATGCGGGCATAAATGGCACGTAAAATAGCAATAACACTCACGAAAGAATAACAAATGCCCGCCGATTCGGCGGGCATTGCTTTATTTGTCTGTTCATTGATAATCAATTATAACACATTATCGCTCGCTGAGTTCTTCCAAACCCTCGCGATCAATCAGTTTGATTCCCCCGCGATGCAGCGACAAAAGCCCTTCGCTTTGAAAATAATTGAGCATTCTCGTCACGACTTCTCTGGCAGAACCCAGATTTTTTGCAATGAAATCATGCGTCAATGTCAGATCGTTCTGCCCCTCGATATCTGCCTGTTCCAACAGAAATATAGCCAGACGCTTGTCAAAACTCATGAACAGCACCTGCTCCATAATCCACATCACATCGGAAAAACGGGCAGAGATAATCTGATTCGTAAAGTCGGATACCCCAAGATTATTGTGGTTCAATTTATTATATACGGAAGTCGGGATCAGCAGCACCTCGCTGTCTTTCTCGGCTTCGGCAAACACGTCAAATGTAATGTTCCGCATGATGCAGGCTGCGGAAAAGATGCAGATATCGCGCTCAAACAGACGATACAGGGTAATCTCTTTCCCGGTATCGGACAGTATGTATGCGCGCACCTGCCCCTCTTTGACAAGCATCACGCCCGAACAGTCGTCGGAACCTTCATGTACCATTTCACCTTTGCGGTACATCCGCAGCACCACACTGTTTTCAACTTCCCGTTTTTCATCGGCACTCAGCAGTTTCCAAAACGGCAGCACTTCTTTGACATATTCCAGCAGTTCCTCTTTCTCCGGCATATCGTCCCTCCCATTGCAGTCATCCGTTTCATTATACTAAATGCGGAATTGAATGCAAACAAATACTTCCATTCCCGTAAAATTTAATGTTCCCGCACCGCCGTTTCGGGGGAGATCAAGCTCCCGTCTCTCATTTCCGCTTCAGTCAATTACATAAATTTCCGATTTGTTTCGCATAAAAAAACAGCGCTTTCGCGCTGTTTTGATTGTTTTTATTCCAAATCGTCTTCGTCCATCAAATCCAGATCTTCGTCAACCATTTCATCTTCGGGTTCGTCGCAATCGCAATCGTCGCCCTCCAATTCGATTTCCATGTCATCATCGTCGTAATCCAGATAAGCCGGTTTTTCCTTTTCCAGCTCGATTTCCGTATACGCTTTGATCCCGGTTCCCGCAGGAATCAGTTTCCCGATAATGATGTTTTCTTTGAGGCCGAGCAACGGGTCGACTTTCCCTTTGATCGCGGCATCCGTCAGCACGCGGGTCGTTTCCTGGAAAGACGCGGCCGAGAGGAAGGAAGATGTTGCAAGCGATGCTTTTGTGATCCCCAGCAAAATTCGTTCGGATGTTGCCGGATTCTTGCCGAGTGCAAGCGCTTCGTTGTTCGCATCTTCAAATTCGAATTTATCCACTACGCTTCCCGGCAGCATTGCCGTTCCGCCGTTGTTGTCCACACGCAGTTTTCTGAGCATTTGGCGGATAATCAATTCGATATGCTTATCGCTGATATGCACCCCTTGCAGACGATACACTTTCTGCACTTCCTGCAGGATATAACGCTGCACGGCGTCCACGCCTTTGATCGCGATCAGGTCGTTCGGGTTGATGCTGCCTTTGGTAATCGGATCTCCCGCTTCCACCGTATCCCCCGATTTAACGACGAGCGTTTCGCCGAACGGAATTTCGTAAGTCTTGCTTTCTCCCGTTTCCCCGACGACATCCACCACTTTCCGTTTTTTGTTTTCGGAAACGGTGATCGCACCGTTGATTTCGGAAATCGTCGCAACCCCTTTCGGGCGTCTTGCTTCAAACAATTCTTCGACACGGGGCAGACCTTGCGTGATATCGTCCGCACCCGCGACACCGCCTGTGTGGAATGTTCGCATGGTCAGCTGTGTACCGGGCTCTCCGATAGACTGAGCCGCAATCGTGCCGACCGCTTCTCCGATATTGACGGGGCGCAGCGTTGTCAGGTCCATGCCGTAGCATTTCTGGCAAACGCCGACCTTGCTCTGGCAGTTGAACACCGTTCGGATGCTCACCGCTTCAATGCCCGCATCCGCAATTTCATCGGCTTTGAGCACGGTGATCATTTCATTTTTCTTCACGAGCACATTGCCGTTTCTCGGATCGATGATATCTTCAAACGCATAACGTCCTTTGATACGCTCCTGCAATGTTTCGATCATGTCGTTTCCGTTTTTGATGCCTTCCACGACAAACCCGACATCCGTTCCGCAGTCCACTTCGCGGATGATCTGATCCTGGCTGACGTCAACCAGACGCCTGGTCAGATACCCTGATTCCGCGGTTCGCAGCGCAGTATCGGCCAACCCTTTTCGGGCACCGTGCGTGGAAATAAAGAATTCCAGCACGTCAAGACCTTCTCGGAAGTTGGACTTGATCGGCAATTCGATAATTTCACCCGTCGGCGAAGCCATCAAGCCTCGCATCCCCGCCAGCTGACGGATCTGATTTCTGCTTCCTCGGGCACCGGAGTTCGCCATCATGTTGATCGGGTTCTTCGGATTGAGGTTTTCCATCAGAGCCTTTGTGACATCATCGGTTGCCTGTGTCCAGACTTCGATGGTTTTTCGTTTTCGTTCTTCATCCGTATAAAGACCGCGGGTGAAGTTGCGGTAAATCCCGCTGACTTCGGCATCCGCGCGTTCCAGTATTTCATGCTTCGCTTCCGGCACTTCCATGTCTGCAATCCCGACCGTGACCGCGCCTTTTGTGGAGTATGCAAATCCCGTTCGTTTGATATCATCCAACAGAATGGATGTCTTTGCCGCGCCCTGTGTTACAAAGCAGCGGTAAACGATTTTGGAAAGCATCCCTTTATCGACAACCGTATCGATTTCCAGTTTGAACATATCGTCAATCGTTTCACGCTTCACGAAACCGAGTTCCTGCGGAATGATCTCATTAAAGAGGAACCGCCCGACTGTGCTTTCCACGATTCTCGTATAACTGTTTCCGTCGATCTCTTTCGTAATACGGACTTTCACACGGGCATGCAGATCCACTTGTTTATTGAAATATGCCATTTCCATTTCCGCCGTATCGGCGAAAAATTTTCCGATTCCGATCACGTCATCCTCTTCCATCGTCAGGTAATACGACCCGAGGATCATATCCTGTGACGGTGCCACAACAGGATTTCCGTCCTGCGGTTTGAGAATGTTATAAGCAGCCAGCATCAGAATGCGGGCTTCCGACTGCGCTTCCACGGAGAGCGGCACGTGCACTGCCATCTGGTCACCGTCAAAGTCCGCATTGTATGCGGTACAGACGAGCGGATGCAGTTTGATCGCACGGCCTTCGACAAGGATCGGTTCAAAAGCCTGAATCCCGAGTCTGTGCAGCGTTGGAGCGCGGTTGAGCAGCACCGGGTGATCTTTGATCACGTCGTCGAGCACATCCCAAACTTCCGGTCTGAGACGCTCCACCATACGCTTCGCGCTTTTGATATTCTGCGCATATTTTCTCTGCACGAGTTCTCTCATGACAAACGGCTTAAACAGTTCGATTGCCATTTCTTTCGGCAGACCGCACTGATACATTTTCAGTTCCGGGCCCACCACGATAACGGAACGTCCGGAATAGTCCACTCGTTTTCCGAGCAGGTTCTGACGGAATCGTCCCTGTTTACCCTTAAGCATATCGGAAAGCGAACGCAGCGGACGGTTTCCGGGACCCGTAACGGGTCGTCCGCGTCTGCCGTTGTCGATGAGCGCATCGACCGCTTCCTGCAGCATTCGTTTTTCATTTTGGATAATAATATCCGGCGCATCCAAATCCAGCAGTTTCTGAAGTCGGTTGTTGCGGTTGATCACGCGTCGGTACAAGTCGTTCAAATCACTCGTCGCGAAACGTCCGCCGTCGAGCATGACCATCGGACGCAATTCCGGCGGGATAACCGGCACGACTGTCAGCACCATATCTTCCGGTTTGTTGCCGGAAAGACGGAATGCTTCCACAATCTCCAGCTTTCGGATTGCTTTGACTTTCTTCTGTCCCGTGTTATTTTCGATAATCTCTTTGAGCTCTTCCGATTCTTTTTCCAGATCCACCATTTTCAGCAGATCGAGCACCGCTTCCGCTCCGATTTTGGCCACAAAATCCGTACCGTAACGCGAACGGTTTTCTTTGTATTCATTTTCTGTCAAAAGCTGTTTCGGTTCCAACGGCGTATTGCCGGGATCCGTTACAATATATGCAGCGAAATAGATGACCCGTTCCAAATCTCTCGGTGAAATTTCCAGAATAATTCCGATTCGGCTCGGTATTCCCTTGAAATACCAAATGTGCGTCACGGGAGCTGCCAGTTCGATATGCCCCATACGTTCGCGGCGGACTTTCGATTTCGTCACTTCCACGCCGCATCGGTCGCAGATCACCCCTTTGTTTTTCACCTGTTTATATTTGCCGCAATGGCATTCCCAGTCCTTCATCGGCCCGAAAATACGCTCGCAGAACAACCCGTCTTTTTCGGGTTTGGATGTTCTGTAATTGATGGTTTCGGGTTTTTTTACTTCGCCGTACGACCATTCTCTGATCTTTTCCGCCGAAGCAAGCCCTATCTTAATCGCTTTGAAATTATTTAATTCGTTCAAGGATGTTCCTCCTGTGGTATCTGTCTGTCGCGAAAACCGATTTATTCAAGCGCCGCTGCGCCTAAAAATCGTCGTCGTCATTGCCGCCGATCAACACGTCCTCTTCCGATTCCTCGGAAACATCGTCGCCTTCCTCGTCGTCAAGTTCCCCGTCATTCAGATCGTCGTCTTCCGATTCGTCGTAATCTTCCTCTTCCTCATCCAAATCGTATGTCACGGTATCATCGTCCGAGACCCGTGAAACAATATGAGTCGGAGCCGTATCGACATCTTCGGCAATTTCCATAATTTCGTTATTTTCCGAAAGAACGTTGATGTCCAGACACAGACTCTGGAATTCTTTGATCAATACTTTGAACGATTCCGGAATACCCGGTTGAGGAATATTTTCCCCTTTCACAATCGCTTCGTACGCTTTGACTCTGCCGATAACATCATCCGATTTTACCGTCAAAATTTCCTGCAGCACATTTGCCGCACCGTACGCTTCGAGTGCCCACACTTCCATTTCCCCAAATCGCTGGCCGCCGAACTGCGCTTTTCCGCCGAGCGGCTGCTGCGTGACAAGGGAGTAAGGTCCCGTGGAACGCGAGTGCATTTTATCGTCTACCAAATGGTGGAGTTTGAGCATGTACATATATCCGACCGTAATCGGGTTCGCGAATTTTTCTCCGCTGCGTCCGTCGTACAGATCAATTTTTCCGGTTCTGGAGAAATTCGCCTGTTCGAGCAGATCCATCACGTCTTCTTCATTCGCACCGTCGAAAACCGGCGTCGCGATATGCCAGCCGAGTGCGCGGCAGGCCAGCCCCAGATGGACTTCCAATACCTGCCCGATATTCATTCGGGACGGCACACCCAACGGGCTCAGCACGATTTCGAGCGGAGTTCCGTCCGGCAGGAACGGCATATCTTCTTCGGGGAGAATGCGGGAGATAACCCCTTTGTTTCCGTGGCGTCCGGCCATTTTATCCCCGACGGAAATTTTACGTTTCACGGCGACATACACACGCACGAGTTTGTTCACGCCCGGTTTGAGTTCGTCTCCGTTTTCTCTTGTAAAGACTTTTACGTCAACCACAATCCCCGCTTCGCCGTGCGGCACTTTCAGGGAAGTGTCTCTGACTTCTCTTGCTTTTTCGCCGAAGATGGCACGCAGCAGACGTTCTTCCGCGGAAAGATCGGTTTCGCCTTTCGGCGTGACTTTTCCGACCAGAATATCATCGCTCGTCACTTCCGCACCGATGCGGATGATTCCGCGCGAATCGAGATTCTTTAAGGAATCTTCCCCGACATTCGGAATTTCGCGCGTGATTTCTTCGGGTCCGAGTTTGGTTTCTCTGGCTTCCGCTTCATATTCTTCAATATGGATGGAAGTATATACATCATCTTTCACCAGCTTTTCGCTGATCAAAATCGCATCTTCGTAGTTGTAACCTTCCCAGGTCATAAACCCGATCAGAATGTTTCTTCCGAGTGCCAGATCCCCCTGATCCGTGGAAGGTCCGTCAGCGATGATTTCGCCTTTCTTCACTTCCTGATTGATCGTCACGATCGGGCGCTGATTGATGCAGGTGCCTTGGTTGGAACGTTTGAACTTCAACAGCGGATAACGCTTGCGTTCCATGGTTTCGGGACTTTTGACGACAATTTCATCCGCGGTGACTTTTTCCACAAATCCGTCGATGCCGCTTGAAATGCACACGCCGGAGTCCTTCGCGGTTCGATACTCGATGCCTGTTCCGACAACCGGGGCCTGCGGATTGAGCAGCGGCACTGCCTGTCTTTGCATGTTCGAGCCCATCAGCGCACGGTTTGCATCGTCGTTTTCCAAAAACGGAATCAGCGAAGTTGCAACCGATACGATCTGTCTCGGCGAAATATCCATATAATGAACCATCTTTGGCGGAGCTGTTACGAAATCTCTCATCTTTCCGCTTCGTCCGGTCACTCGTTCATGAATGAAACGGTTGTCTTCATCCAGCGGTTCATTTGCCTGCGCTATAGTGTATTTTCCTTCTTCATCCGCAGCGATGTAGTCGATCTGTCCGGTCACCTGACCATCCACGACTTTGCGGTACGGCGTCTCGATAAATCCGTATTTGTTCACACGTGCATACGTACTCATCGAACCGATCAGACCGATGTTCGGACCTTCCGGCGTTTCGATCGGGCACACTCTGCCGTAATGGGAGTGATGCACGTCCCGCACGTCAAATCCGGCTCGTTCTCTGGAAAGGCCGCCGGGTCCGAGAGCGGAAAGTCTTCGTTTATGAGTCAGTTCCGCCAGCGGATTGGTCTGATCCATAAACTGGGACAGCTGGGAAGAACCGAAAAATTCTTTGAGCGACGCGCTTACCGGCCGGATATTGACCAGTCCCTGCGGTGTGATTTCCGCAGGATCGATCACTGCCATCCGTTCGCGTACCACGCGTTCCAATCGGGACAAACCGATGCGGAACTGGTTCTGGAGCAGTTCTCCGACAGAACGCAGCCGTCTGTTTCCGAGATGGTCGATGTCATCGAGTTCTCCGATGCCGTGATCCAAACCGAGGTTATAGTTAACCGCCGCGAGAATGTCATCGATGGTAATAATTTTCGGCAGCAGTTTATTGATGTTTTCCTTGAAATCGCGTTTCATTTCATCCGCGTCTTTGCCGCTGTCAAGAATTTCCTGCAATGCTGCGACATTGACCATTTCATCCACGTCCAGATCGGAAATATCAAACGGCAATCCGTATTTGTTTGCATCCGCAACACCGTTACCGATTACAATGAATTCTTTTCCGTCCGCAACGGATACTTTCACGCGGTTGATCCCGCAATGCTGAATCTGCCATGCAGTATCTTCCGTGATCGTTTCTCCGGAGGATACAAGCAGTTCGCCCGTTCTCGGATCGACGATATTTTGCGAAGAAACACGCCCTTTGATTCGTTCCGCAAGCGCGAGTTTTTTGTTAAGTTTAAATCGTCCGACCAACATCAGATCATAACGTCTCGGATCAAAGAGCATCGAATTGAACAGCGGTCTTGCGCTGTCAACCGTAGCCGGTTCGCCCGGTCTCAGACGTTTGTAAATTTCGGTCAGCCCCGTTTCGACGCTGGTGGCAATGTCCTTCTGCATGGAAGCCAGCAGCCGTTCCTCTTCGCCGAAGCATTCGATAATCTGTGCATCGGTACCGAGTCCGATTGCACGCAAAAGAACCGAAATCGGGATCTTTCTCGTTCGGTCTACTCTCACATATAAAATATTATTGGAATCCGTTTCAAATTCCAGCCACGCCCCTCTGTTCGGAATGATCTGCGAAGAATACAGGTCTTTGCCGTGCTTGTCAATCTCTTTCGAGAAATAAGCGCCCGGCGAACGCACGAGCTGGCTGACGATGACGCGTTCCGCGCCGTTGATGATGAATGTGCCGGTCTCCGTCATTAACGGGAAGTCGGCCATAAATATATTCTGTTCTTTGATTTCGCCTGTCTGTTTGTTCGTAAACCGAATTTTTACTTTCAGCGATGTGGAATAATTCGTATCACGCTCCTTACACTCTTCCACATCGTATTTCGGTTCGCCGTCGATGCTGTAATCGATAAATTCCAAAAACAGATTTCCTGAGAAATCTACGATCGGGTTGATATCGTTGAAGACTTCTTTCAGACCCTTATCCAAAAACCAATCATATGATGATTTCTGGATTTCGATCAGATAAGGGAGCTCCATAACGTCTTTGATTCTGGAGAAACTCATTCTGGTGCGTTTCCCGATTTGTTCCGGATGTAACAACTTCAACCACTCCTTAATTTTGTTTTAGACGAAAAAAACGCACTCAACGCTCATTCTCTGATTGCTTTTTCCGCTCCTTGACGGTGCGAAAAAATACCTATCGGTTGCAAAATCATCCTTTCTCCGAACCGCTGTGCGTGACTGCGTCCGAAGCCGATGATTTCCATGATCATCAAGTGTTTCCTCCACCTTTTCTTTGCATGATTTTCAATGCAAAAATCTAGCATTTTATTCATTTCAGTAATTATTTATTATATGATACATGTCCCTTAATGTCAATCATAAATGAAAAAAATTGTAAAAAGCGATTGACAAAACCCGGCAGCAAGTGCTACTATATTTCGCTTTTCTCCGAATAAATCAACTTCCGTGATTTGAGCTGCCCCACAATCTGCCATCCGATTTTCAGTAAGCGATTGACCTACAGTTGTATTATATCATATATTTTTTGTTTTTATGATCCTATTTGGTACATATTGCAAAAATCTCATCCGGGAGCAGCATTTTTCTCGAATATTTTTATTGTATTTAAAATATTATTCAATATTGTTCACGGGCAATTACATTTTGTATATTTCTTTCTCGTCTCTTTTTTTTCGGTTTTGCTGGAATCTCATTCATTTTGCAACACGGTTTTGAGAAAATCCCTTGAAATCCAATTGAAAAACAACGTGGGTGGAATATTAAAATTATATTGTTTTAAAGTGAAAACCCGACTCATCAACAGGTTTTTTCCCAAACATTTGCACCTCAGACAATGATTCGTCCAATGTCCGGGAAATTGAATATAGACGGAATTTACTTTGAACAAAATGTTGTAAGAATAATTTTTTTTCTTGTTCGCAAACAATTATTATGGCTTAGTTATGCTGAATTTTATTGAATTATAAATTGAATTACCTGCGATCAAGAAAAATTCGTATTGACAAGCTATTTCCCTCATTCTATAATATTGCTATAAATAATTCCATAATGGTACTTGAAAATGGTTGCCGCCATTTTCAATAAAACGGGAGGAAAAACAATGTCAAAAATCTCAGAAGTAAAAGCGAATGTCGAAGCAGGCAAAGCGAAGATCGTACCGGGCTTGGTGCAGGAAGCACTCAACGAAGGAGCAGGCGCACAGGAAATCCTGGCGGCGATGATCGAAGGAATGGGAGTGGTAGGCGAAAAATTCTCATCCGGAGAAATCTTTGTGCCGGAAATGCTGGTGGCAGCAAGAGCAATGCAGAAAGGTGTTGAAGTGCTCAAACCCTTACTCGCAGGCGAAGGAGCAGTCTCTCTCGGCAAATGTGTCATCGGAACGGTAGCAGGAGACCTGCATGACATCGGCAAAAACCTCGTGTCTCTCATGATCGAATCCGCGGGATTCGAAGTCATCGACCTCGGTGTCGATGTACCGAAAGAAAAATTCATCGATACGATTAAAGCAAACCCGGGAGTCAATCTCGTGGCATGTTCGGCACTGCTCACTACAACCATGCCGTCACTCGAAGAAACGGTGAAAGCAATCAAAGCAAGCGGTCTGACAGGCTTCAAAGTGATCGTGGGCGGCGCTCCGATTACGCAGGGATTCGCAGATGAAATCGGTGCGGACGGATACGCGCAGGATGCCGGCGGAGCTGCCGTGCTTGCAAAATCTATCATAAAATAACAAATCAGGACAGACAGCATTTCTTTGAAGAAGCAGATTCCGCGAAAAAACGGATAATAATGGAGGTAACATCGTGTTAACAAAAAGACAGAATCTCTACGAAACGATGCACGGGGGAAATCCTGATCGTTTTGTCAATCAATATGAAGCATTCAATGTAGTCATGACGCCGCAAATGGGTTATTTCGGAGCCTATCATCCGGGAATGGAACCCTATGTCAATGACTGGGGTGTCACCAATGAATGGCCGGAAGGTACCCCGGGCGCATTCCCTGTCCATACACCTGATAAAGTTGTCATTAAAGATATTACCCGATGGAAAGAATATGTTCATGCTCCGAGTGTGAAATGGACGGACGAAGAATGGGCTCCGTACATTGAAATGGCAAATGCCGTTGACAGAACACAGGAATATGTCTGCCCGATGGTTGCGCCGGGGCTGTTTGAACAAAGCCACCATCTCGGTGAAATCAAAAACACCCTGATGAATTTCTATGATGAACCCGAACATATGCATGATCTGATCAAATATCTCAAAGATTATGAACTTGCGCTAGCGGAAGAAATCTGCTCCCACCTCAAACCCGACGGACTCTTCCACCATGATGACTGGGGCAGCCAGCTTTCCACTTTCATGTCACCGGACATGTTTGCTGAATTCTATTTGGAACCTTATAAGGAAATTTACGGCTACTATAAATCTCATGGCGTCGAAATGATCGTTCACCATGCAGACTCTTGGGCTGCAACCCTCGTTCCGTACATGATCGAAATGGGCATCGATGTATGGCAGGGAGCCATGAAATCAAACAACATCCCCGAACTGATCAAAAAGTACGGCGGAAAAATCACCTTCATGGCAGGCATCGACTCCGCTGATGTAGATAAACCGAACTGGACACAGGCGGATATCGAAAAAGCAGTGAAAGAAGCTTGTGATTCCTGCGGAAAATATTACTTCATTCCGAACATTACCCAGGGTCTTGCCATCAGCACATTCCCGGGCGTTTATGAAGCAACGACCGCAGAAATCGACCGCTACTCCAAAATTTATTTTGCCAAATAACAAACTCCCTTTACTGATACAGACAGGGCAGCTCCGCTTTTAGCTGCCCCGTTTTTTTATTCTCCGGATTGCAATCTTCTTATATCATGGCGTTTCATATAATACACAAATAAAACGCGTATCGCACGGAACGCGTGATACGCGTTCCCTACAAATTAATTCAAACATGAAAACCATGCGCATTCCGTACGGATCGCACAGCATACATTCCTCATTATCCGAATAGCAACATATACTTCGCAAACAAAAAAAGGAACGCAATAAATTGCGTTCCAAAAATAATGTTGCCAAAACACTGACTTAACTGGCGCTTATCTTTCGCTGTTAAAACGGCAGCGGTCTCTGCTTTTTCAAGATCGTCACCCATTTCACTTCGGTCAGTTCGTTGAGCGAATACTGCCCGCCTTCTCTTCCCTGCCCGCTTTGTTTTACTCCGCCGAACGGCACGGTTGCTTCCGCATCGACGGAACTGTCATTCACGTGCACCATACCCGCTTCGATGTTTTCGGCAAGATAAAGCGCGTTTTCGAGATTATTCGTTATAATGCCCGAAGAGAGCCCATACGTCGTATCATTGGCGATATCCAGCGCATCCTGCATGCTGTCAGCACAGATCACACACGCCACCGGGCCGAATGTTTCTTCGTGGTAAATCCGCATTTCAGGTGTGACGCAGTTGAGCACTGTCGGTTTGTATACCCTACCTTCATATGTTCCTCCGCACATCAGATGTGCGCCTTTTGCGATCGCATCTTGCACTAATCCATCGATCGAACGGATCTGCTTGTCCGAAATAACAGGTCCGATGAAATTGTTTTTGTCGGTCGGATCTCCGCACGGAAGATTTTCGGCGATCTTTGCCAAACGGTTGGCAACTTCATTCGCAATCGGTTTTTCCACGATCACACGGTCAACCGACATGCAGATTTCTCCCTGATGCAAAAAAGCTCCCCATGCAGCGATTCTTGCGGCATAATCCAAATCCGCATCCGCCAACACGATCAGCGGATTTTTCCCGCCGAGCTCCAGCGTATATTCTTTGAAATTCTGCGCGCAGCGCACCGCGATGTGTTTCCCGGTTCCCGTTTCTCCGGTGATTGCCACAAAAGAGCTGCGTTTGTCGTCAATCAGTGCGTCTCCGAGCAGAGCGCCCGGTCCCGTGATGACGTTCACCGTACCCGCCGGAGCCCCCGCTTTTTCAAACAGTTCCCCGATTTTCAGCCCGATAACGGGCGTATCGCTCGACGGCTTGAGGATAATCGTGTTTCCCGTAGCCAGCCCGTACGCCACTTTGTACATGGAAAGAATGAGCGGAAAATTCCACGGCGAAATCGCGACAATCGTGCCGCGCGGTTTTCTCATGGAAAAAGACAGCTTGCTCGGATCGGTGTGATACACTTCCCCCATGATGTGTTTGCAGTCCCCCGCCGCGGTGTTGAGCAGATCGATTGTCTGACTTACTTCAAAAATTGCCTTTCCGTACGCGCTTCCGCCTTCATTCGTCAGCACTTCGATATATTCTTCCATGTTTTCCTGCATGATCTGCGCAGCTTTCATCAGAATCAGCGAACGCTCCACAGGTGTGACATTCTGCCACACTTTTCTTGCTTCATAAGCAGCACCCAATACCTTATCCGCATCTTCCAGCCCCGCTCTCGGCACGGTCGCATAAACGTCTCCGTTATATGGATTGAAATCCTTGAATGTGTCTTTTGATACGGCATCTACCCATTTTCCGCCGATCAGCATTTTGTATTCTTTCATAACATGCTCCTTTCGCATTATCTGCTTGAATTCAATCGAATCATTTTCCCCTTTACCCTTCCGAAAAGGCTTCCTCAAATACAGCGATGCAATCCTCCAACGATGTTTGTTTCGGATTGGTGTTGCATCCCACAGCATCGACGATCGCACTTGCCGCCATTTCCGGCACGCGTGAATAATCGGCTCCCGTTCCGTTCAGGTATTTCGGAATTTCGATTTCGGAAAACAAATTTTCCACTGCCATCACAGCCAGCTCCGCCGCTTCGACATCACTCAGCCCCCGAATATCTTCCCCGAGCGCATCCGCGATATCGCCGAACTTTTTATAATTGGCATCCAGATTGTAACGCATCACATGGGGCAGCAGCACGGCATTTGCCAAACCGTGCGGCAATCCGCAATAAGCACTCAGCTGATGCGCCATCTGGTGACACAATCCCAGATTATTGATGGTAAATGCGGCGCCTGCCATCATGGAGGCGACCAGCATATCTTCTCTTGCCTTCAGATCGCGCCCGTTTTTCACCGCTTTCGGCAGTACGTCCCTGACCATTTTAATTCCGTGCAGGCACATCGCATCCGCGATCGGAAATCCTACATTTGACACGTAAGCTTCGATCAGATGCGTCAGCGCATCCGCTCCGGTGTACGCCGTCGAATTCTTCGGCAGACTCACCGTCAGTTCCGCATCGAGAATGGCAACGTCCGGAACCAAAAACGGACTGATGATCCCGTATTTGATCTGCTTTTTCGTATCGGTGATCACCCCGACCCAAGTCACTTCCGACCCTGTTCCCGCAGTGGTAGGAACCGCAATAAACGGCAGCAATTTCGGTGCGATATGCTCAATCCCTCCGATTGCGATGTCATAATCCGCAGGATGCCCTCCGTGCGTGTAGATCACATTGGCGGCTTTCGCTGCATCGAGAGGGCTCCCTCCGCCGATGCATACGATTGCATCGGGAGAAAATTTTTTCATTTCAGTTACGGCTTCTTCCACCATCGTGTCCGTAGGATTCGGCCCGATTTTCCCGAAAAGCAACACTTCATAACCGGCCTGTTTCAACAACTGCTGTGCATGTTCGATCAGCGGCAGGTTTACCAATCCTTCATCCGTAAACAGGATAACCCGTTTTGCACCGAATAAACGAACTTCTTCCGGTAACTGCTCAATGGATCCGCTGCCGATCACCAGTTTTTTTGGCCATACCTGATATGTTCCGACAGTCAATCTGATACCTCCTGAATTTCGCACTTTTGTGCGTATTTTACCGCATCGGTACATTTTCTGATGCGGAGCAGGCCATATTGCTGCGATTCGTCACAATTTATCAGAAACATCCCGACTGATTCAATTATATCATATTATTGTTTGTGAGCAAACGAAGATTTTCATGAATCTTTTTTTTCACATTAAAAAAACCGATTCGGCGTTGAAGACTTTTTCCTCCGCATTACGTTATAATAAATGACAGGCAGAAGGCAGGTGATGATTATCAACGATACGGAATTCTCACAATTGATTGAACGTTACAGCAGATTAGTGTACTCTGTCTGTCTGAATGTAACGCATGACCGTTTCGACAGCGAAGATCTCACACAGGAAACATTTCTTTCCGCCTACAAACACCGCCATTCTCTCAAGGACGAAAACATCAAGGCGTGGCTGTGCAAAATCGCATTGAACAAATGCAGAGACTGGCTCAGAAAAAACAAACATCGCACAGAGTCCGTCGACGCGCTTGAGGGGGAAATTGCAGATTGCACGGCTCCGTCGATGGAAGAGACTGCCATCCGAAACACAGAGGCGGAAACGTTGAAAACCATCATCCTGTCCTTGCGCGAGCCGTACCAATCGGCTGCCTATCACTATTACATTGCCGGCATTCCGCTGTCGGAGTACGGCAGGCAGAACAACATTCCCGTCAAAACGCTGCAGACACAGATCAGGCGGGCACGGGAAATGATTAAAAAACAATACGGGGAGGGCTGCAAATGAACAACCGATCAAACGAAAATCATCTTTCGGAAACCACCATGCTGCAATTTGCGCAGGGCAAACTGTTCGGCGATGAGCTGATCGACGCAGTAGAACATCTTGGCTCATGCGAGCTCTGCTGTGCATCATTCGCGCAAACCTATCCCGATGAATGTCTGAGCGAACCGCCGCAGGCGCTCGCATCCGCAATCAAGCTGCAAATCCGTTCCGAGCGTACCGCTCGATCCCATTTCCTTTATAATCTCAAAATCGGTTTCGCACTCACATGCTCGCTCGCTATGCTGTTTGCGGTGCCGTTCTCGGGACTCGGCAAGTGGAACTGTTCTTTTGGGGCAAAGACAAATTCGCCTTTTAAGGGCTGGTTTGAAACTGTTCAAACAAAATTTTCCGATTTTTCCGATACCATTACACAGGGAGGTTTTTTCTCAGATGAAACAACAACGAGGTAAATTTTTAAACTTTCTGTTCGCGCTGATTCCCGGCGCCGCACAGATGTATATGGGCTTTATGCGCCGGGGACTTTCTTTAATGGCTGCGGCCTGCCTGGTCATCATGACCGCCATTCTGGTAGATGGAATCGGTGTGGCATTCCTGTTTCCGCTGATCTGGTTTTACGCATTTTTCGATGCTATCAACCTTAACAACATGCCGCCGCAGCTATTCGCAGACACGGCGGATGAACCGTTTTATACTTATCTGACCGAAAGCAAGCGTCTGCTCGGAAAGCTTTCCGAAAAATCAAAAACGATGTTGGGCGTTGTCGTAATCTGCGTCGGCGGATTCCTTCTGCTGCGCAATATTTCCGTCGTGTTTTACGATATCATGCCGGACAGCGTCTATTATTTCTTAAGACATGTATTCAACATGATGCCGCGTATCGCTGTAGCGCTGCTCATCATCTGGATCGGCATTCGCGTCATCATCGGCAGTACAAAGAAACAAAACTTTAACCAAGATGATTCTTATTCCGATTATGGCTCGATCACCAAAGAGGAGGATGCAAAATGAACAATAAACGGGTAGGCACCCTCACCCTCGGCTTTGTGCTCATTGCTGCCGGCGGACTGTTTTTGGCAAAACTGATTGGTGCTCCGGTCAGTTACGAATTTATCGCTTCCTGCTGGCCGATTGTGTTTATCCTGCTGGGCGTGGAAATTCTGATCGGAGCAAAGCGAAGCAGCAACGATCCGCTCCGTTATGATGTTGCGGCAATCGTTCTGACGTTCCTCCTCTGCTTCTTTGCCATGGCAATGGCCGGATTGCAGTTCCTTTTGGACACGCATCTGTTTTGGATGACCTATTGACAGCGCAAAAAAAGTCAATCCGTTATCGCGTCCGTTTCCTCTGCGATGCTTTGCAATCAGATCGCCATATGCTACAATCGTATCAAAAGGAGGGGGCAGCATGCGGTTACAAACATCAGCAGAAAACAATTTAACACAAAACCGCAAAGGCATCAGCGGAAGCACGCTGAAACTTGTTGCGGTTTTTTCTATGCTCGTTGACCACACCGCGGCTTCCATCCTGCAAAATCCTGCCATCAGCGCCAACCATGCAATGCTCCTGTCAATCACACCCTGGATGAGAGCGTTCGGCAGACTTGCCTTTCCGATCTTCTGCTTCTTGCTGATCGAAGGGTTTCTGCATACGAAAAGTGTGAAAAAATATGCATTCCGACTCGCGCTGTTTGCGCTGATTTCCGAAATCCCGTTTGATCTCGCGTTCAGTTACAAGCCGTTTGATTTCTCCTATCAGAATGTTTTCTTCACTTTGCTGATCGGGCTGCTTGTTCTTGAGGCTTTCCGTCGTCTGACGCAATTCAAAGACAAGAAATGGCTGATTCTCCCCGCTATGCTTGGCATCGTGGCAGCGGGATACCTCCTGCCCAATTATTTGGTTCTGGGTTTTGTTAATGTGATAAATTACACCCTGTATTATCTGGGAGGCAGCTTTTTTCTTTTCCTCGATTTAAAAACGGATCTTCTGATGATTCTGCTTTGCGCACTTCTGAGCGTGGCAATCTATCTGCTCATCCGCAAAAAACGATCCGCCGAACAGGCAAATCTTCTCTTCGCCCGAATTGCCGTTATGGCGGCAGGCATGGCACTTGCCTCAGCACTCTCGACAGATTACGCTGAATTCGGAATACTGACCATCGCGGGCATGTATGCGCTGCGCAAGAGCCGTGTTGCTGAAATGGCATCAGGAAGCATCATCCTGACTCTTTCGATCTTTAACGAATTCCCTTCCATTCTGGACATCCCTTTGATTCATTGGTACAATGGAAACCGCGGATTGCGTCTGAAATATTTTTTCTACATTTTTTATCCCGCGCACCTTCTCCTTCTGTATCTGATCGGATACATGATACAGATCGCCGGCTGAATTTCTTACTGTCCATTTTTTTTAATTTTGAACATCTCTGCTTGACTATCTTCAAGCAGTCTGATATAATGACAAAAAACGGGAATGAAGTTCTCCCGAGTTTATCTGAACCGCTTTATAAAAGCTGATGACTTCTGTGTATGAAGAATCTCATCGACTTTTTTTTGTTCATAAAATATTTTTTGAGGTGCTTATGCAACTGGTATATGTCGGGCTCGGCGGTGCCGTCGGAGCGATCATGCGCTACATGGTCAGTCTCGTCTTTTCCGCATCAAACTCCCCTTTTCCGTTCATCACGCTGTTGATCAATTTCATCGGAGCGTTCGTTATCGGACTGCTCAGCGAATACTCCGGACAGATCATGCCGATTGATCCGAAAGCACTGCTTTTTCTTTCAACGGGACTTTGCGGCGGGTTTACCACGTTTTCCACTTTCTCTTTGGAAACAAGCAACCTGCTCTCCGGCGGGAAATTCGGGCTCGCCGCATTGTATGCAACCCTGAGTGTATTGCTTTGCCTGCTTGGTATTTTTTTCGCCAAATTTATTGTGAGCGAACTGGCTGCGCACTGATTCCCCGGGAAATATCTTGTTCCTATGATTCGATTTATTTCGAACCATGAACTGTGCGCAGTCTTTTACTCCACTGGCACGCAGATTTCACATTGATGTTGATTCACAAGCATAGCACGATACCGTTCCATTATCGGTCTTGTTGTGTCAACTTGATATTGCTGTTTCTGCAATTCGGGGAAAATCTCCATCCACGCTTGCGCCACGGCACGCTCCGTATGTTCGACTTGAAAGACAGCGTATCTTCCGCCCGATATCATCCCTTGATGAATGATATCGTCGTGAACAACATAATCATCGCTTACTGCAATGCAGGCATCATAACGACACCGCTCAGCGTCGACCGTCCGTGGATTATCCTGCGCAATCCCGAATATGACAGTCTGATTGTCCATCAAATTATTTGCTTTTGCCCAGATTTTTAATTGCTCCATTGTCCGTGTATTTTCAATTCCGTAAACACCCGTTCTTCTGATATAAACAATACGCAGCGGCGGTATCTGTTCTGTTATTACTTGCATGATTTCATCCTCTCTGTGATGTGATAGTTCAGAATCGATTCTTCTCTTTCAGCGTATAATGCTTTAAAATTTTATGCAATCTATTTTTTAAAATTGATTGCCTGCACGTGAAAATCATTTGCTTCTTTATTAATCGGAAACAAAAAAAGCATCCCGACAATGAAGTGTCCCTGCGCTGTCAGCGAAAACTGGCAGCTAGGACAATTCAAAGAGGATGCCTTTACATACTTATGAAACCGCGTTATGCCTGCGGTTTTTCTTTTTTTGCGCCGTAAGCGATCTGATAGCAGATCGGGATGATAGCCGCGCCGCCGATGATATTTCCGAGCGTAACAGGCAGAATGTTGTTAAGCCACATTGCGCCGGTTGTGATAGCCGCACCGCTGAACTGCGCGAGCGGAATGAAGAACATATTGGCAACACTGTGTTCATATCCGCAGAACACGAACAATGCGATCGGGAAAAGAATTGCAAACACTTTGCCGACCACGTCTTTTGCGCCTGCCGCAAGCCAAACTGCCAACACCACAAGGATATTACACAAAATTGCTCTTAAAACTGCGACACCGAACGAAAGCCCCACCTTCATCGTAGCGATTGCCGTCACTTTTGTGACAATCGCATCGCTCATCAGTCCGGTGGAAGAAATAATCCATGCGAGCAGGTAAGAACCGATGATGTTTCCGATGTAAACAAACAGCCAGTTTCTGAGCATCTGCATCCATGTAATTTTCTTGTCCATAATCGCAAGCGTCATCAGACAGTTGCCTGTGAACAGTTCCGCTCCGCCGATGACCACCATCATAAGACCTACAGGGAAGATTGCCGCCCCGATATATTTTGCCAGACTCGGATCAAGCGTGGTTCCTGCAATAAATGCGATAAAGCCATATGCGCCGAAGCCGATATAAGCTCCTGCCAGAATACCGAGCACAATCATTTTCAGTATGCTGAGTTTTGATTTCGCTACGCCTGTGTTAACCATACCGGTATAAATTTCCGCAGGTGTACTAAACATTTTATCCATGATACCTCCTAAATTTCTCTTTGATTATTGTTTCCCCTTTTTCAAGGAGTTGCAAACAGAATAAATCATTCTTAATAATTTCTTTAAAATAAGTAATCTCATCACGCAATCCGTCGCAGTGCGGCACCAGATACGCGCCTGCATCGCTGCCGGCTGCCATTTTAGCCCCGCGTGAAACAGCTCTGCCGATATTGACCAAATGAGCGTCCGCAATTTTCGCCGCATTTTTCGGATCAAACCGCTGCTTCGGATCATTTGCCACATTACAGATCGCAGCTGCCGTCGGTACCCATACGGTTTCCGAGTTTACCAGCATGTCAATTGCGATATCGTCCATATAACAACCATGCTCAATGCTGTCCACCCCTGCCGCCAAAGCATTGCGGATATTAACTGCACCGTTAACATGCGCCATCACCGAAAAACCTTCGCTGTGGCTGATATGGACAATTTCGCTGATTTGTGCAAGCGTGAGCGCACCCTCGCTGATGACGCCGAACTGTCCGAAATCCATAATGCCGGAAATCATAATTTTGACAAAATCCGCTTTTTTGCTTTTCAATTCTTCAACCAAAAGAGCGAAGTCGGCGATCGTCTCAAAACTTCTTCCGACAATGGCACCGTAACATCCTTTGCGATGGATCGCAAAAATCGGTGTAAGGTAATCAATGCCGTATTCGGGAGCAATCTGCGCCGCGCGTTCGGAAACACCCAGGTTGTCTCCGCCGTCGCGAAAAAATAAAATGCCGTTTGCTTTGTATTGCTGTAAACGATTTCTGATAAGAGTCTCGTCGGGTCTTTCGCGATGCGCCGCAATCGCCTTTTTGAAATCAATCCCATCCAAGATGATATGTCCGTGACATTCGCCTAACATAATAGCTTCCTTTCATCCATACACAAACAGACCTGATCTCTCGGTATTGCCGAAAAATCAAATCATCTCCTGTCTATGGACGGCTGCTGATACGATGAATCATGAAATCATAAGTTCGTAAAATTCTTTGAAAATTGCAGTATGGACAGACGGCATATAAAGTGCCGTCTGTCCGTGCATTCATTTTGGATTTTTACAGAGATGCTTCGTAGTCGGCAGACGACATGAGCGCATCAATTTCAGAAAGATCGTCTGCTTTGAATTCTGCGATCCAGTTTGTGTACGAATCTTCGTTCAGCAGTTCCGGAGAATCATCCAGATCTTCGTTTACTTTCAAAACTTCACCTGCGAACGGAAGTTGCAGTTCAGAAGCTGTTTTCGAAGATTCCACTTCAGAGAATACTTCGCCTTTGGCAAATGTGTCTCCTTCAGCGGGCAGATCGACATACAAAACGTCGCCGAGCTGATCCTGAGCGAAATCCGTGATACCGACAATCACTTTGTCGCCGTCTACTTTCACCCAAACGTGGTCACTTGTGTACTTTAAGTTATTCGGATAATTCATATCTCGCGTTCTCCTTTGATATGGTAATCTATGCCTTATGGATGCTTGCTCCGTGCAAATCGTGGAGCGCTTCCATAATCGCCTCGCTCATGGTCGGGTGTGGGAAAATGCAGTCACCGACAACTTTTGCAGTCATTTTGAGCTGCGTTGCCATGGTGAGTACCTGCAACATATCCGTTGCGTGTGCACCGACAATCGCACCGCCGAGAATCACGTCGTTTTCATCCGCGATCACTTTGACAAAACCGGTGATTTTGCCGCTTGCCTGAGCCTTGCCGAGCCCTTTGAAATCAAAGGTTCCGACATGGTATTTGATGCCTTTTTTGGTCAGTTCGGCTTCGGTCGCACCGACACTTGCCACTTCGGGGTTCGTGTAAACGCAGCCCGGAACCGCATGATAAGTCGGCATTTCCTTTGCGCCGTCGATGATGTTGTCAACAGCGATCAAGCCTTCTTCGCTTGCCACATGAGCCAGCATAACCGAATCGATGATATCTCCGATCGCATAGATGTTGTCTACGCTCGTCTGGAGATATTCGTTGACTTTCACGCGTCCGCGTTCCGTCAGTTCCACACCGACGTTTTCCAGACCGGCGCCTTTCGTGAACGGCATTCTGCCGATGGCAACCAGCAGATAATCCGCTTCGAGTTCTTTGCCGCTCTGCAGTTTCACCGCAACGCTTGCATCTTTGACAATCACTTCCGCAATTCCGTCTCCGGTGATCATTTTGATCTTTTCCTTTTTGAACTGACGCGCAAGTTGTTTCGCAACGTCTTCGTCCATCGTCGGAAGAATCTGCGGGAGCATTTCGACAATCGTCATTTCCGTGCCCATTTTTGAGAGGAACTGGCCGATTTCGCAGCCGATGACACCGCCGCCGACAAGAATCATGGATTTCGGACATTCCGTCATATCGAGGATTTCATCGCTCGTAATGACGCGTTTGCCATCATAATGGAACATGCCCGGGCAGATCGGTACGGAACCGGTCGCCAGGATCGTGTAGTCAACGGTGACGGACTGTTTCGTTCCGTCTTCCATCGCCACTTCGATCGTGTTTTTGTCGATCATCGTGCCGAATCCGTTGAGGTATGTCACACCGTTCTTTTCGAGCAGGTAGTGAATGCCTTTCACCAAATTCGTTGACACTTTGTTTTTGCGTGCAATGATCGCAGCATAATCAATGGTAATATCTCCGCTGATATTGATGCCGAAGTCAGCCGCTTCTTCCGCTGTTTCATACACTTCATAGGAAGCAAGCAGCGCCTTTGTCGGGATGCATCCTCTGTTGAGGCAGGTACCGCCGACTTTGTCTTTTTCGATTAATACAACTTCAGCCCCTTTTTTCGCAGCGGCAATCGCCGCTTCGTATCCGCCGGGGCCGCCGCCGAGTACAGCTATTTTCATCATATCCTCCGTTTACAGTCCCGCCTCGTCAAGAATCGGCGGAACATTTTCTTCCGCACCGATTGCCATCACGTGAACGCCGTGGCAAAGACCTTCTTCCTTGATCTTGCTGATCAGTTCCGCAGAAATCAGGATCCCTTCTTTAACCGCGTCCGCACTGCCTTTGAGTCTTGCGATGAGGTCTTCCGGCACGTTGATGCCCGGAACGTTCTTATTCATGTATTTCGCCATACCTGCTGATTTCAGAGGAATAATTCCCGCCATCACCTTGCAGTCAAGCTTGCTCGCTTCATCCATGAAACGTTTGAAATGTTCGATGTCGTAAACACCCTGTGTCTGGAAGAATTTTGCGCCTGCTTCCACTTTTTTCTTCATTTTGATCATGTGAAGCGGAAGCGGCTCATATTCCGGCGTACAGCTTGCGCCGAGATAGAAACTCGGAGCAGCGCCTTCCAAATCATTTCCGCCGCAGTCTTTTCCGCCTTCGAGCTGCTGAGCCGCCATCAAAATGCCGACGCTGTCCAGATCGAATACCGGTTTGGATTCTTTGCAGTCACCCACCGTGGTGTGGTCGCCCGTCAGAGCGAGAATGTTTTCAATGCCGAATGCAGCAGCGGCAAGCATGTCGCCCTGAATCGCCATTCTGCTTCTGTCTCTGCCTGTCATCTGAAGGATCGGTTCGAATCCGGCTTCTTTGAGTTTGATGCAAAGACCGATCGAAGATGCTTTCAGCGAGGAGGACTGGAAGTCTGTTACGTTTACTGCATGCACTCTGCCTTTGAGCAGTTCCGCAACATGCAGAATATGAGAGAAGTCACATCCTTTGGGAGGAGCCATTTCCGCCGTAATGGCGAAAGCGCCCGTATCAAAAGCGTTTTTCAAATTACTCATCTTTTTCACCTCTCAGATTGATTTCTCTCGGATATGCGTTGATCAGATGTCCTTTCGGTTCTTTCAGATCGTTGAGTCTGTCGAGCTGACCGAGTTCGGACAGGCGGTTATAGATCATGATCCATCCGCACTGATTTTTCGGATTCACTTCGCACATACCGTCTTTCGCACCGCCGCAAGGACCGTTCGTGAGAGATTTAGCGCATTTCGTAATCGGGCAGATTGCACCCGTGCTGGCAAGCACACACTGTCCGCAGAAGCGGCATGCTTCCGTAAAGAGACCCACACGTTCGACTTCGCCGAGGAACATGGTGTCGTTTGCCGGGTAAACGGGCAGCTTCGTGTTGGAAGCAACAGTCTGGCAGCCGTCGCCGCAGGACATCGTAAGGATTGCCTGTGCTTCTCCGACTGCTTCTTTATTGTCTTTCAGATCTTTCTTCACGGCAAGTTTATTGCAGCTTGCTTTCGGATAGATCGTGCAGGTTACGGTTTTTCCGTTCGATTCAAGGAATGCTTTCATGTCGGCCATTGCTTCTTCGCTGCCGGTCTGACAGACGGTAGCACATTCGCTGCATCCCATCAGAACAACGTTAGCCGCATCTTTCAGAGAATCAAGAATCTCTGCGTCGGGCTTTTTCTGTGATATAATCATTGGTTATCCTCCTGTATTTCTATAAAACGAATCCCATCGTTTTTCAGCTGATCGGTTCGGAAACGCGAGCGAAACGGCGCTTCCAAAGAGACCGCTTAGTATAATCCGTTCTGGATTTTGGTCGCTTTGATGATGTGCTGACCGAGCAGTGCCGTCGTGATCGGGCCTGTTCCGCCGCCGCATCCCGGTGTAGCGGATGTGATCATTGCTACTTTTTCGAGGCAATCGAGATGCGCATCGCCTGTTCGGATCGGTTTGCCGTTTTCATCAAGTACGAGCTGTTTGTTTTCGTCTTTCATCTGTGCCATAGCGACGTCGATGAGAATGCAGTTTTCATTGAGCTGATCCGCTTTGACCAGTCCGTAGATACCCGCCGCGGAAACAACGATATCAGCTTTGAGCGTATAAGCTTTGACGTCTTTTGTGAAGACATGCGCCAAAGTAACGGTAGCGAATTCGTTGGTCATCATGATCGCAAGCGGTTTGCCGAGTACGTTGGAGTTGTTGATGATCACAACGTCTTTGCCTTTGATGTCGATTTTGTAGAATTTCAGCAGTTCCATCACGCCTTCCGCCGTGCAGGGGAAGAATCCTTTTTCATCGGCGATCATGAGTTTGCCGAGATTGGTCGGATTGAGCGCATCCGGATCTTTGTCCGGGCTGAGGATATATTTGATTTCTTCTTCATTCAGCTGTTCGGGAAGCGGTTTGAAGATCAATACCGAGTTGATGTTTTTATCATCGTTGATGCTTTTGAGTTTTGCAACAAAATCAGCATGCGTGACATCGATCGGGAATGTAATGGAATCCACTTTAATGTTGGATTTTCCCATTCTCGTAATGATGCTTTTTTCATATGAAATAGATCCCGGATCATCGCCCACACGCATAATTGCGAGCGTCGGCTGGATGCCTTTTGCGATGAGTTCATTCGCGTCTTCGAGGATCTGAGCGAGCATCGATTCGCTGACTTGTTTTCCTGAGAGTAAGGTAGCTGTCATTGCATTTTTCTCCTATTTTTCTAAAGTTTTCAGAACTTTTTCATATACATTATCACAAATTTTAACGCCGTTTTCAACCAACGGAACGAGTTCTTTGCGAATATTTGCCACATATTCGGTGTCTTTGATCATATTGATGTTGATGACCACATTCAGCCATCCTCCGATCAGCGCGCTGCGAAGCAGCTGTACGCCGACGCCGACATCGGAAAGCGCCAGTTTGGATCCTTTTTCAGCGAGCTCTTCATGCAGTTTGATCGCTTCGAAAGAAACGCGGACGATGTCCACAGGCACGCCGCATGCAACTTTCAGTGCTGCTTCAAGCGTTTCTGCTTTGAATGCCTTTTCTTCTTCGGTTTCCTTTGGCAAACCGTAAGCCTTGGACAGCGGCAGGAAGTTTTCCGCATCCTGATCGATCATGTCCATCATTTTTACTTTCAGAGCATCTGCTTCTTTCATGATTCTCTGAATGTCTTCTTCGTACTGAGCATATGCCTTTTTACCGGTGGTCAGGTTGCATACCATGCCGCCGAGTGCCACACCGAGTGCGCCGACCAATGCCGCAACACCGCCGCCGCCGGGTACCGCTGCCTTGGAAAAGGTTTCGTCTACGAATTTATCGCAGCCCATCTGTGCATATTTCATGGAAAAGCTCCCTTCTTTTACTTCATTCGCCTGTTTTTTAAATAACATTGCGTTTGTTCGAAAATGTCATACATAGGATAATGCAGCAACCGCAAACGAGCGGCTGCTGCAATGATAGAATGTTTGATTCTGTTCTTCGTGTAAAAGAGATTTTTTAGAATAATCCGCTGATTTTGCCGTTGTTGTCAACGTCGATTTTTTCAGCAGACGGCACTTTCGGCAGACCCGGCATTTTCATGATTGCGCCTGTAACCGCAACGATGAATCCTGCGCCCGCACTGAGTGTGATTTCTCTGATCGTAATTCTGAAGCCTGTCGGTCTTCCGAGTTTTGTCTGATCGTCTGTGAGAGAATACTGTGTTTTAGCCATACAGATCGGCAGGTTGCCGTATCCGAGTTTTTCGAGGTTCGCAATTTCTTTGGAAGCGGCAGCGGAGAAGTCTACGCCGTCAGCACCATAGATTTTTGTAGCGATTGCTGTAATTTTGTCTTTGATCGGAGCGTCAACTTCGTAAGCATATTTCAGTGTGGAAGGCTGTTCGCAAAGTCTTACAACTTCTTCTGCCAATTCTCTTCCGCCTTCTCCGCCGTTTGCCCATACGTCTGAAATTTTCACGTTAACGCCGAGTTCTTTACATCTGTCTTCAACGAGTTTCACTTCGGCAGGCGTATCGAATGCGAATTTGTTCAGCGCAACAACTGCCGGAAGTCCGAATACTTGCGTGATGTTTTCTACATGTTTGAGCAGGTTCGGAAGTCCTTTTTCAAGTGCTTCGAGGTTTTCGGTCGTGAGTTCCGCTTTCGGTACTCCGCCGTTGTATTTGAGTGCTTTGATCGTCGCAACGATGATAACCGCATCCGGTTTGAGTCCTGCGAGTCTGCATTTGATATCGAGGAATTTTTCTGCGCCGAGGTCAGCGCCGAAGCCTGCTTCCGTAACAACATAATCAGCAAAGTGCATTGCCATTTTTGTAGCGGTTACAGAGTTGCAGCCGTGTGCGATGTTTGCGAACGGTCCGCCGTGGATGAATGCCGGTGTTCCTTCAAGTGTCTGAACAAGGTTCGGTTTGAGTGCATCTTTGAGCAGTGCAGCCATCGCGCCCTGCGCATTGATCTGACCGGCCGTTACCGGTTCGCCTTTTCTTGTATATGCAACAACGATTTTTGCAAATCTTGCTTTGAGGTCATCGATGGAGTTAGCCAGGCAGAAAATTGCCATAACTTCGCTTGCAACGGTGATGTCGAATCCGTCTTCTCTCGGCATGCCTTCGCTTTTTCCGCCAAGACCGTCAATGATTTTTCTGAGCTGTCTGTCGTTCATGTCAACCGCACGTCTCCATACGATTCTTCTCGGATCGATGTCGAGATCGTTGCCCTGATAAATGTGATTGTCGATCATAGCTGCAAGCAGGTTGTTTGCTGCGCCGATCGCATGGAAGTCTCCTGTGAAGTGAAGATTGATATCTTCCATCGGTACCACCTGAGCATATCCGCCGCCTGCTGCTCCGCCTTTTACGCCGAAAACAGGTCCGAGGGACGGTTCTCTGAGTGCTACGATTACGTTTTTGCCGATTTTCGCAAGTCCGTCGCAAACGCCGACTGTTGTGGTCGTTTTGCCTTCGCCTGCCGGTGTCGGGTTGATTGCCGTCGTAAGGATCAATTTTGCTTTGTTTCCGGAACCTTTTGTGGTGTTCAGAAGGTTGTAGTCGACTTTTGCTTTATATTTGCCGTATAATTCAAGGTCGTCTTCCGTCAGATTCAGTTTTTTTGCGATTTCGCGAATGTCCTGTGGTGTTGCTTCCTGAGCAATTTCGATGTCAGATTTGAAACCCATTACAAATACCTCCGATTGATTTGCTGTATTTATTTATTTTTTTGAAGTTTGTACCGTGCAAACAAATTGCACAGCGCAAAACATGCAAACGAGAAGATAGGGATCACTATGATGGACTTGAGCAGTCTCATCGGCAACAGCGCAAGTGCCGCCATTCCGTACAGATCAGCGAGGAAGTTGGTATTTAAGATCAGACTGCAAACGATCTCAACCAATGCGACCGCAAAAATAATTTTGTAAGCGGGAATGACTGTTTTCTCATTTTCTGTTCTTCCAAGCAAAAAAATGAGTGATAATGCGTAAATTGCGAACAGCAGAAGGATCACTGCGAACAGAATCCATGATATCTGCGTACCGGCGATGTAAAGTAAATCGTTTTCAAATTTGAGCAGCCCGTTTGCTTGAAACAGAAGTACGAGCCCTCCTATCAGAATAACGTAATTTGCGATGTTTAGCAAAGAAAACAGTAATTTATCGTGTTTTCTTTTTTTCTTGGTCAGCACAAAAATAATCCCGGGAATACATCCCGTCAAAGCACTGGAAAGCGTAAAGCCCCAATGCATCGCGCCTGCCGGCTTGATCAGGTAGTTGACAATGTCCGTGATTGCTCCGACAGCGAAGCCCCATATCGGTCCCAGAAAAATACCCGACATCATAATCGGAACATTGCAGAAATTAAATCTGAGCTGAGGAGTGAAGTAAATCTCAAAAGAAATTTTGAGCAGCACAGCCAATGCGACGAAAACCGATGCAAAGACAAGATTACTCACATAGTTTCGTTTTTTCGCGGCTGACCTTGATGTTGTGTTGGCAGCATTACTTTCCATTTGGTCCTTTCCAAGTAACGCTCCCGCATTACTGGCAAAGGCACTGCTGCATTTGCAAATCAGCGGAAGCGGTAAGGCATCGCGGCCGAAGGCCTTCGTTCACAAGCTACATCCCATCTTGTGATACTTGACGCGCCTTACCTACTCTGTGGTGATTTTATTTTAATATTTTTTTGTGACAGACAACTGTCCGGCATCTGTTTATTTTTTGATCGGACCGATTTTGCCTTTTCTGTAAGCCATGTTATATTTTCGTCCGCTCTTGTCTTTTCCTGAAAGTGCTTCTGCCGCATAGATCATGCTCATCATTTCTCTGTCGAGCGGATCCATAATTGCGGAATCAAGTCCTGCGCGAATCGCCATTGTCATACATGCCTGATTGATGATTTTTCTGACAGGCATTTCATAGGAAATATTGCTGATTGCGCCTGTGATTTTAACGGTAGGAGCATACTGCTTAATTTTCATAATGCACTGTTCAAAATTTTTCATCGCTTCCGGAGCGGTAGCCAAAGCCATCACAGCGGGGTCGATATGGATTCTGTGGGGTTCGACGCCGTATTTTGCGCCTTTGTCAATAATGCGTTTCGCAATATCGACTTTTGTTTCGACATCCATCGGAATCCCGTGTTCTTTGTCGCAGGTCAGTCCGATGACTTCCCATTCGTTGCCGGTCATCAGAGGGAAGATGGTTTCGCATTTGGTTCCTTCTTCGTTGACGGAGTTAAAAAGACCGGGTCTTTTCGCCAGTGTGTAAATTTCCGCCAGCAGATCTTCGTTGGGGCTGTCAATAGCAAGCGGCACATCCGTGACATCCTGCACGATGTTGATCAGCCAAGTCAGTACTTCTTTTTCTCTTTCCGCGTCAACACTTGCACATACGTCAATAAAGCTGGCACCTGCTTCCGCCTGGTCGATTGCTCTTTTCTGAATGAACGCGACATCTCTCGCTTCAATCGCTTTTTTGACGACCGGAATAGTACCGTTGATTTTCTCACCGATAATGATCATGAATATTTCCTCCAAAATGTTTTGTCGAAACGTCGGGCGGTATCTGCCAAAATACCAATCCGGTTTCTGTATCATACACAAACCATTATACTATATGACATTCAACATTAAAAGTTTTTTTTTGTCATGGGGAAATATTTTGCATCCGCACAAAAATACCGCATATATAAAGAAATTTTGCGCTTATGTGATCATATCACTTTACTTTCTTGCACCGATTGCATATAATCAATCTTGTAGTTTAATCAGTAAAATATAAAAATTGAGCGGCAGATGCAACCGTTTGCAGAGCGATAACATCATACCATTCAATCTTTACGAATACAAGCATTTTCAGCATCATTCAGGAGGATAAAAATGGAAAAAGTAAAAATCACCTTCGTTCATGAAGGCGTCGTTTACGAGACAGAAAAAGGACAGCTGCTTTCCAAAATATGCGAAGACGCAGGATTCCCGCAGGATCTGGTTTGCGGCGGAAACGGCAAGTGCGGCAAATGCGCCGTTGAAATCATCACAAACGGAGAAGAATCCACCGTCCTGTCCTGCCAGACGGAAGTCAATCAGGATATCTCGGTTGTCAAAATTCTCAATCCTGCCAACAGAAAAGTCAATGTATTGACTTCAAAGCTCGAATTTACCGCCACCATCAACCCCATGCTGCAGGCAATGCATGTCAAAGACAGCGATATCATTGCGGATCATTGCAACAGCTTTCTCGACAAAATAGACGAAACGTACAAAATCAACAAAATCAACTTCAATTCCCTCAAAATTCTTGCCCGAAATGCCAGCGTATACCAAAAGGATTCTGTTTTTAATCTTGTTTTATTTAAAAATGAAATCATCGATATCCGCGTGAACGATACCAAAGATATTTACGGCTTTGCCATCGACATCGGTTCAACCACGGTTGCGGCATATCTGTACAATATGAATACCATGGAACTGGTCGGCACATACTCTTCGCTCAATCAGCAGACTGCGCTCGGCGCGGATGTCATCAGCCGCATTTCCTACTGCATCAAACACGAAGACGGAACGGAAGTTATGCAGGAAAAAATCATGGACACGATCAACGTGCTCATCGATCAGGCGAATGCGGACGGTTTCGATTCGCAGGCAATCTATCATATGGTGCTGTGCGGCAACTCCACCATGCAGCATCTGTTCCTCGGCTTATACCCGAAAAGCCTCGGCAACGCGCCTTTTGTCAGCACAACGAGAGACTTCGTCGAACTGAGCGGCAAAGACACGGCACTGCATATCAATCCGAACGCAAAAATCACGTTCCTTCCGCTGCTCGGCGGATTTGTCGGAGCAGATACCACGGCGGTGCTCGCCTCCATACCGAACGACAAAAAACCGCGTGTGATCATTGACCTCGGCACAAACGGAGAAATCGCGGTCGGCACGGAAGACAATTATCTGGTTGCCTCCACGGCATGCGGACCGGCACTGGAAGGTGCGGGATTATCCTGCGGCATGAGAGCTGCGGACGGCGCCATTCAGCACTTTGATATCGACGAGAACCAAAACATTATATTGGATGTCATCGGCAACGTGCCCGCGGTCGGCATCTGCGGATCGGGGATTATCGACATCCTTGCGGAACTGCTTCGCACGGACGTCATCAATCAGCGCGGAAAAATGTACTCGCGTGACGAATATATCGCCCTGCACAGCGATGATGCGCTTGCAAAGCGTCTGAAGAAAATCGGCGAATCCAATGCGTTCATTCTGACATTCGCGGAGGAAAGCGGCAACGGCGATGAGGTCTACTTCTCGCTGAAAGACGCGCGCTATGTACAGCTTGCGAAAGCGGCGATTGCCACGGGCTGCGAAATCCTCGTCTCGAACTACGAACTGCCGAAAGAAGAGTTCTTTGAAATCTGTCTGGCAGGCGCGTTCGGCAATTATCTGGATGTGCAGAAAGCGCAGTTCATCGGCTTGCTTCCGCATTACCCCGGCGTTCCAGTCCGTTCCATCGGCAACGGCGCCGGCACAGGCGTGCAGATGCTGCTGCTCGATCAGGCGGTCGTGAAAAAATGCAACAAGATTCAGACAAAATCCGTGCACACGGAACTCAATTTCGACACCGATTTCAAAGACACTTACTTTGACGAAATGCTGTTCAAAAACGGCGTTATGCCGAAAAAAGACAAAAACGAAGAAGAATAATAAGATTCGAAACAATACAGCCCTCCGATGCTTCGGAGGGCTGTATTTATGTGAACATTTCGATTGTTTTTTCGATATGATCGGAGATCGATTCCCCTTCTTTGTAAGTATCGAAAAGTGGAATAGCCGAAGCTTTTGTCTGGTCTTGAATAACTTTCCCCGACCTTTCTGCGTGACGGAACTCTACGATTAAGGTTTGACATATGGGAGATAAAAAAGAATAATCTTTCCCTAAAAAGATTTCCTTTATACTTCCATTATCTCTTTCTAGCCAATATGATTTATTCAATAACAAGTTATAGATTTCAGGAGATTTATATTTCAATGCAATGAAATATAAATATAATTCAAATGTGTCCAGTATCTTACTTTTCTTTGGGGATCCTAAATATTGATTATCTAGATCAGCATTTCTTCCATAAACGGGTATTTCAAATTCTCCATTAATTAAATATTCATTCGCTTCATCAATATATTTTTTATAGTAAAGAACAAAAATATAAAACGAATCCATGATTTTGTCAATATCTCGCAAAGAACATTGCAGCCCGATCAAAATATTGGAAATTCTTTTTGAAAACTCTTGCTGATACAGTTCCGAATTAAAAATGTTTAGAGTTCTTTCGACTTTGTATTCTATATAACCCATTCTTCCAGTCTGAGGAATATTCATATTCACATCAAAAAAACGTCTCAGATACCCCGCCGAATCCATCCCTGCTCCGTACATCGTCGCAATCGAATGAGACAGTTGTTCCAGATCAACGGCAAAGATGAACACCACGTTTTCGCTGTCAAAAAAATGCTTCACAATCTCCAATGTTTCCACGGCAAACGTCGGTCGGCATCGATCCAATTCATCCACAAAAATAATCAGCTTTCCGCCTTCGGGAATCAATTCTTCCAGCGATGTTTTAAACTCCTGCTTCATTTTGACATATCCATCATACTCGTTAAAAAAGCTCTCTGACTTTTTGTTCAGTGATTCTTTCAATCCTTCTCCGCCGGCATCGATAAGCTTTGATACTATTTCACTGATTTCAGTGCCGATCAGTTTTTTTATCCCATCTTTCAGCAACGCAATCCCGCATGTTTTCAAGAATGCTGCAGCTTTGCCTTTCAGTTCTTCTTTCTGCGATTGCGAATCAATCTCTTTCAGAGCATACAACAACGGTATAAATGCATTCTCGCTGTCGTCATTTTCCCATGCATTGTAAAACGCCACCGCATAATTTTTGTCCTCATATTCATTGCTCAAGAGCATGTTTTTCCACATATGCAAAAAACAGCTCTTCCCTGCTCCCCATGAAGCGTCGATTGAAAACACCAGCGAATCACTCTCATGCTCCGTCACGTTCCACTGATTCACAATATTCATCAGATTTACTGCAAACTGCTTGCGTCCAAGTTTGTCATTAACATCATCGAATTTTCTATCACTATAATCCATAAACCCCTCTTCATTGCGTAAAATATTCTCGGTATCAATTGATACCGAGACCGTTTGTTTTGTCCCTTGTTTCTCGACAATTCACATCATCATCAATTTTTGGCTGATAATTTCGAATTCTTCCTTAACTTTCCTGTCACCCGCTTCGTTCCATTTCTTGTTGTCTTTCGGAATGGTATAGGTTTTGAAGTAATCATCAATTGTGTCATTCCATTTGCTTTCATATAAAGAATATTGTTCAAGAATCTGTTCGTCAGTCAATTTACCCATTTCGCTTTCCATCCAGCATTTCTTCATGTCCGTATAAATAACAGTCAATTGTCCTGTTAATTTTGGCAAGTCATCAATGCGTTTTTGGTAGGGAAGAAATTCATTAATCACAGAAATCACCTGTGATGCGCCGATAATCACTGCCCACACAATTGCATACTGCTGCCATAATACCCAAGACCCGATCGAAGCGGAAGATGCAACTGCCAGAAAAATAACGATGCCTCTGTTAATTTTTACACTGGTACGAAAACATTCTTCGTAATACCCCACAGCGTGAATATACTTCTCCAAGAGCTTTTTAAAACTTTTTTTTACGTTCACACTCAAAATACACAACCCCCCCCTAAAATAGTATTTTCATTAATAATTACAATATATTCTCTTTATACATCAAAATCAAGTTTTCTTCTTGTTTCTTTACAAATCCACCCCAACCTTGAACGAACCTGCCCGATGAAGTATAATAAACACAATCTCTTTTCAATCGAATCAAATCCCCAAATGAGGTATTTATGACATTCGGAACCGTATTCACCGTGATCGTCGCTCTCCTCGCTCCGATCGGAGCGGGCATCTGGATTGCGGTCAGACACCGCACCTACACCCGCGCGCTGCTCTTCGGGGTACTCACCTTCACCGTGTTTCAGATACTGCTGCGCATTCCTCTTTTGCAGTACGTGCTGCCGAAGATGGACTGGTTTCTTATCATGACTTCCGTCATGCCTGCATTCACCGCCGCATTCTACGGAGTGACGGCATCGCTCTTTGAAGAGTTCGGCCGATGGCTTGTCATGAAACTCGCGCTGAAACAGCATACTTCCTATTTCGACGGCATCGCCTTCGGCGTCGGGCATGGCGGCATCGAAGCCATTCTGCTTGTCGGCATCAACGCCCTCGTGCTCCTGTTTTATCCTTCGGCATTGGTCTCCTCTGCCTCCATGTTCGCCGGCGGATTGGAACGTATTTTTACAATCGTCTGCCATGTCGCATGGTCGGTTATGGTGATCAAAAGCATTCGGGAGAAAAAACCCCTCTGGCTCATCCTCCCTCTGATTCTGCATGCCGCACTCGATACGGGCGCACTCCTTGCATCCATGGCAGGAGCAACAGTCTGGATCATCGAACTCGCACTCGCAATTTTTGCGGCGCTGATGTTGATATGGCTTATATTTGAATACAAAAAAGAAAGGAACTCCACTCATGAAACATACGAAGAGATTCATTAGCATCCTGTGCGTTATATCGCTCGCAGCCGCACTTGCAGGCTGCGGATCTTCCAAACTTTCAGACGGCTTCAAAGAAGACGAAGTCATCGCCCAAGCGCAGGAAGTCATCACACAACTCAGTGAGGGAAATTATCAGGCAGTCACGGATATGACCCGTGCCGATCTGCAGGATGACCTGTCCGCATCCGCGTTGGAAACAGCGCTCGGCAACATCCTGACATCAGCTGGAACGTTTCGCTCCTTCGGGAAAAGCACGGTTGTGGGACAGCAGGATCAAAAAACAGGAGAAGATTATGCAGTCACAGTGACCGTCGTTCAGTACGAAAACAGCAAATTGACTTACACCATTTCATTCGATGAAAAACTTCAGATTGTCGGTCTGTACCTAAAGTAAAATGCTTCGTTTTACGCAAAAAACAACACGGTATGCCGCGTGCAGTTCATCGCAGGATACCGTGTTATTTTTTATATTGTCTTTTTTGATGGTAAGCAATTCATTCGGGCGTTGATTCTTCGAGTTTTGTGCGGTAAAAATCCCGCACAAATTCGTAATATCCGATCCCGTAAAGAAGTACGGAATATCGTTCGTCGCCGCTTTTTGGTCTTGCAACAGCTTTTGTGTCTTCCAGATGCAAAATGGCATCTTCCGCCTGGCGGAGATATTGAGCGTAGTGATTTTGCTTGGTTTCTGCGTCCAGATAATCATAAAAGAATACTTTCACAGCATGCGTCTGCGATGTGTAATCCACTTCTCCGGGCACATGCAGCCACGCCATAAACCGGGATTTTCCGGCCTCGGTCAGGTTATAATACTTGGTGTATTTCCCCTGCTCCAACCGTTCCTTCGAAACGATCAGTCCTTTTTGTTCCAGACGACCCAATGCGGGATACAGGCTTCCGTAGCTTGCTTTCAGAAAATTTGCCGTGCTGAGACGCATAAACCGCTTGATCTGATATCCGTTTTGGCTTTTATCCATCAGAAGCCCCAGCAAAACATATTCCAGCATAGCCGCACACTCCGCTCTGTCAATAATGTATCGTTTCGATATATTATCACGTTTCCGTCTCACTGTCAAGGAAATTTGGCAATCATGAAAATCGTTTTCGTTTCTTTCATTCGAACGATTGACTGTATCTTTTTTTTTGTTTACTATGAAATCAACCAAACGATATCGAACCGGAAAGGATTTTCCCCATGAAAAACAACCGCGACGAATACCGTACGCTCGAACTCTCCACACAGATTCTGATCAAAGAAGCGCTCCGCAGAAAGATTTCAGTGGAAGTGTTGGATGAAAAAGACAATCTGATCCGCATCAAAAAAGACGGGAAAACCGAATACATCAAGCAGGCAACCCGCACGTCTGCGGACAACTACATCGCGCCGCTACTGATGGAAAACAAGGAAGTCACCAAACTCATCCTAAGAGAAGCGGGCATCCGTGTGCCGGAAGGCATCACCGTCACATCCATTGCCGAAGCGGAAAAACTACTGAATGAATATGCAAATCAAAACATCGTTGTCAAGCCGAAATCGACGAATTTCGGGAAAGGTGTCGCCATTTTGAAGAACGCACGAAAGCAGGATATTCTGAACGCCGTGCAAGACGCGCTTCATTATGACGATCATGTGCTCATCGAATCGTTTCTCGAGGGTAAAGAATACCGCTTTCTCGTCATCGGGGATGAGGTCGCAGCGATTCTGCACCGCGTGCCCGCAAACGTCACGGGAGACGGCATGCATACGATCAAAGAACTTGTTGCAATCAAAAATGATGATCCCCTGCGCGGAATCGGCTATGTCACGCCGCTTGAAAAGATCAATCTGGGGAAAATCGAAACCGATTACCTTGCCCTTGCAGGAAAATCAGAAGACACCATTCCTCAAGGCAACGAAACAGTCTGGCTCAGAGAAAACTCCAACATCAGCACGGGCGGTGACAGCATCGATTTTACCGATGATATTCCGCAGGCTTATCAAGACATCGCCGTGCGCAGTGCCGGGGCAGTCGGTGCCCAAATCTGCGGAGCGGACATCATCATCCAAGATATCACCCAACAGCCGAACGACGGAAATTACGGCGTGATCGAACTGAATTTCAACCCCGCAATCCACATTCACGATTTTCCATACCGCGGCAAAAACCGTCATGTCGAAGACAAAGTGCTCGATCTGCTGGGATTCTGAGACGGTTTGGCAAGAAGCCATAGGTACACAACACTGATACCAGGAACACATTTCAGGGAACGCGTCATACGTCTTCCCTACAGATTCATTCCAACATTCAAACCATGCACATTTGGTACGGAACGCATTGTATGCGTTCCGCAAATCAGCGATCCGCATTCCGCCACGAGCGGCTCGGAACGGGAATCGGGCGCGATGCATCCGAGCGATGGCATGACCCGTACGGTTTTGGTATAAAAATTTCGAGCAGATTTTGTTGCTGTCTCCGATGCGGTGATTGTGTTATTGATCCTTCACGAACATACAAACAACAGATATCCATGCTATCATCTCATACACTGCGATCCACGTTATCGATCAACCATTCGCTTATGATTTTGAATTACTGTTTATTCTTGCAAAAACAAATCAAATCATTTACAATGAGTCCGAATGATTCCACAGGCGGAGAAAGCATGCGCAATTATTTTTCGGAGACTTTTCGACAATTCGAATCCTATTTTTCCTCAATCGAACACGAGGAACGTTCCTACCTGAAAACAAACAGCATCAAAGCATTCAACAAGCCGATGGATGAAATGTTCTATATCAGAGCAGGAACCATCGCGGCATCTTCGCTTCATGAAAGCGGACACATCAAGGCATTCTCATTTTACGGAGAAGGCTATTTGGCTCCGCTTTATTTCCCCGGAACAGGAGATGAATTCCGTGCCCTCTCGTTCGACGCGTTGACAGAACTGGATGTGTATGTATTCGAAAGGAAAAAATTCCTCCGCTATCTTCAGGGAAATCAGGAACTCAATGATACGATGTATTCCGCATATATTGATCTGGTGGGGATGTTGCTCATCGAAAACATCAATCAGCTCTTCAGTTCGGGAATGGAAAAAATCTGCAATTTCTTTTACATGTATCTCGAAAACGGAGAAAAAAAAGACCATGTGATCGATTTGTCTCAAAATCAGATTTTGGAATTTGTCGGTTTAAACAGAGCAAATCTCGCGAAATATCTGAAAATTCTTCGGGAACAGGGAATCATCTCCACTTACCGCAATCAAATCGAGGTAAAAGACATTCTCCGGCTTCGGGAGTATTGTTCTGCGGAAGAGGATGACTGAATTACGAAATGAATTTTTAAAATAAAATAAAAAAAATTACCGAATGTCTTTTAAAAGGCAGTTCGGTTTTTTTTATTTTGCTATGATATGCCTGACAAATGAAATACAGAATCAAATACACAATTTTGTACTGCCACTGTTTGATTCGTTTTCTGCGTATCGCATCACAGTCACTCACCGGTGAACTTGCAAGTGCTGCGGGCATACGGATTTTTAACCAAGGAGAAAGAAACATGAATGTAGCACAGGAATGCCAGGACAAAAACCAGTTGTTTACTGATGTTTTCAATGGCGTGATCCCCAAAAGGGTACCGATCAACCCGCTGTTTCAAATCGAAATGGTGTTGGAATATAGCGGCTATTCCCTTCTCAAAGAACAATTCAGCCTGCAGAAGGAAATCGAGGCTATCGATACGTTCACATCGGAAGTAGATACCGATGCGGTATCCGCAGCGGCGATTCGATTCCCTCAGGTCTATAAAATTCTGGGATCCAAAAATTTCGTACTCGGATCCGACGGGTTTCTGCAGCATCCGGATATCGCTGGTATGCAGGTGGAAGATTATGACGCATTGATCAGTGATCCCTACAAAACGCTCGTCGAAACCATCATCCCGAGAGTGCACACGGAACTTGCACAGGAACCGTATGCGGCAGGTATCGCAAAAGCAAAAGCATTTTTTGCATATTTGAGCGCGTTCGGAGCGATCGGACAAGCGAATGTCCAAATTGCGCAGAAATACGGCAAATGCACGATTCCGACCTTTGCGGCCATGACGGAAGCCCCTTATGATTTTCTGGCGGATCAGCTGCGATCCTTCACGGGAGTCTCCATGGATATCCGAAGAATGCCCGAAAAAGTCGGGCAGGCATGCAATGCATTGCTTCCGCTGATGCTCAAACAGGCGTGCCCCAAAGGACCGCAGGCGGGATCGCGTCTCGATCAGATATTCATTCCGCTGCACATGGCGCCTTATATGCGCGATAAAGATTTTGAAAAATACTGGTGGCCGACGTTCAAAGCTCTCTGCGAGGGCATCGCGGAAAACGGTTATGGCATCTATCTGTTCGTGGAACACGATTGGTCGAGATTCGTCGATTATCTGCAGGAACTGCCGAAAGGCACCAGAATGGCGATCGAATATGGTGATCCGAAAACATTCAAAGACAAAGTCGGAGCCAAGCATATTCTCACCGGGTTTTATCCGATCACGCTCCTGAAAACGGGAACAAAACAGGAATGTGTCGATAAAGCGAAAGAATTAATGGATGTTCTTGCTCCCGGCGGCGGCTACATCTTCGATTTCGATAAAGTCGTTCTGCGTATGGATGATGCTAAGATGGAAAATGTGCACGCAGTTTTGAAAACAGTAAAAGAATATGGAGTCTATTAAAGGAGAAACATATGGAATTTCAATCAGAATATTACCGAAGCTTTCCCGAGAACATGGCAAAATATGAAATCCCCCCCGAAACGTTTGAGTTTGCGGGCGATATTCAGATGTATGAAGAAATGATGTTCGGATTTCATATCTATCTGCTTGTTTAAAAAACCATCAAAAAATCGGCTGAAAGCAGCCGATTTTTTTACTCTTTCCCCTTCTTCCTCTTCTTCACCGCTTCGCTGAGCAGATATTCGATCTGCCCGTTGATCGAGCGAAAATCGTCTTCCGCCCACTCGGCAAGATCCTTCCAAAGTGTGGAGGAGACGCGCAGAAGTATCTGCTTTTTTTCTTTGTCTTTTTCGTTTCCGTCCATCGCGTTTCCTCCTTTTTTACGTTTTTTTATATTCTATCCCGCAGTCTGATGATTTGTCAAACGTTAGTAAATCGAACCGCTGTTGACGATCGGCTGCGCGTCCTTGTTTCCGCACAATACCACAAGCAGATTGCTCACCATCGCCGCTTTGCGTTCCTCATCCAGATTCACCACATCGTTTTCGCTGAGTTTTTCCAGCGCCATCTGCACCATGCCGACCGCGCCGTCGACAATCATCGCTCTGGCATCGATAATGGCGGAAGCCTGCTGTCTCTGCAGCATCGCAGCCGCAATTTCCGGTGCGTAAGAAAGATGGGTGATGCGTGCTTCGATGATTTCGAGCCCTGCGATTTCCGCTTTTTTCTGGATTTCGTCCTTGAGCATGTCTGCCACTTCCTGGCTGCTGCCGCGCAGGGACTTTTCGTTGCCGTCATCCCCGCTGGAAATGTCATACGGATACAATCTCACGATGTTTCTCAGCGAGGAATCGCACTGAATGGAAAGATATTCCGTGTAATTGTCCACGTTGAATACTGCTTTTGCCGTGTTGACCACTTTCCAGATCACGACGATTCCGATGATGATCGGATTTCCGAGCGCATCGTTGATCTTCTGCTTTTCATTGTTCAGCGTCATTGCTTTGAGCGAAATTTTTTTGTTGCGCGCCGCAAGCATCGCCACATTTTGCGCGGAGTTTTTTGTCCCGCTTGTCGCCGCTTCCGCTACGGCTGCCGCCGCCGCTGCCGATGCAGCACTTGCCGCCGGGTTGACTGCAGACACAAACGGATTCACGAAAAAGAATCCCGCACCTTTCAATGTTCCGACATATTTACCGAACAGCGTCAGCACCAACGCTTCGTTCGGCTTGAGTATTTTCAGTCCGCCGAACAGGATCGGACCGATAATCGAGAAATACAGACAACTGACGATCACAGCCACAATATCCATTGCCGTTCCGTGTCCTTCCCCCAACGCGATCACCGAAAAAACAAACCAGACAACGGAACCCACCATCAAAAGCAGATTAAGTATTAGCATCATCATTCCGCTGGAATGATGTGCCTGCAGTTCTTCATAAACAATTTCCTTAGCGTCATTCTTTTGATCCATACCTGATATCCTCTCTTTTCGTGATATCGTTTTGATATCATTTATATATCTGCAATAATATCTCTTCCATTCTTTTTTGTCAAGCAAATCGTAAAAATAATAGATTGAATATTCTGCAGCAAGATAAATTTGAATTGTATTTTTTATTAAAAATCTTATTGACAAAATCTGCAAGCCATAGTAATATGATCTTAAACCGGTGTACACCAGATTTAAAAAATCTACCACAAACAGGAGGATCTATGGAAACTACCTATAAAAACAGCACCAAGTGGTTTATGCTAATCTTGATGTTTTTAGCATTTACTGCCACTTTCGTGACACGATTTATCTGGTCTCCGCTTCAATCAACCATGATTCAAGTTCTGGGGATTGATGCCGCAACAGCCGGTGCCATTTTTTCGACTTTTTTCACGGGATATATCATTACACAAGTCCCGGCGGGCATTCTTGCAGATAAGTTCGGAGTCAAAGTCTTAATGGGATGCAGTCTGCTGATTGGCGGGATTGCAACATATTCAATGACATTAATCGATTCGGCCTCGGTAGCTATCGGTTTGCGAATTGTTTTGGGATTGTGTGCTGGAACAATCTATGCATGCTGCGCCAGAGTTGTAGCGAATTATTTCAAACCTGAGCAACGAAGCATGGCTTTTGGCGTACTTCTGGCCGGGCCTAATATGGGTTACTTTATTGCCAGTTTTTTTGGCCCCAAAATCTTAGCGGCGTACAACTGGCAGACAGGGTTTATATTTGCCGCAATCTTTTCTGCCGCTGTCGGTTTACTGATTTTATTCTTTGTCAAAGGCGATAAGCCGACAAGCGGTTCCACACAAAAAATTTCGGATATTTTAAGAGGGTTTAAAATACTTTTTACTAATCGTGGCGTACTGATGATCAGCTTGTCTGGCTTTTCGTTAATGTGGTTTCAATTGGCTTTGTTTAATTGGGCATTTGGTTACGCCAAAAGCCTTGGGTTCGCAGGCAATATCGGAAATGTTGGAGTTTTGATTGCAGTCGGTGGAATTATTGCATCCCTAACCTCAGGTGCCATAGTGGATAAATTCCAAATAAACAGAAGAAAATTCTTGATGTGTATTTATCTGCTTATTTCGATCATGATCTTTATTTTTGGAGCACAAAAAGCGCTCACTCCTTTGTTGATCTGCAGTTTTTTGCTGGGTTTCATATCATATGCCGCCAATACTCATTTGACGGCTCTCGTGATTGACTACAGCGGACAGGCGTTGGCGGCTACAGCAACCGGAGTTTCCAATTTTGTATACCAATTCGCATCACAAATCAGTCCGGTTGTTATCGGATCGATGCTTGTAACATCAGGTGGCGTTTTTACCACTTCAATCTGGACGGTTATGGCAGCCGGCCCGATTTGCGGCATAATTTTTGCTGCATTTGCCTCAAAAGGAAAAACAACAGAATAATATTGCGATCTGAGAATGGGTTTCCATTCTCAGATTCACTGATTGACAAATATTTGGAGGTGTCAAATGACAACAAACAATGACGCATTATATGCGGAACGAACCAAAAGAATGGAAATCGTCCAAAAAGGAGGAATTCCCGACAGAGTACCCGTCTATTCCCTTGTTGACAATTGGGCTTTCAGCTATGCAGGATACAGCATTGAAGAAATTTTCTCCGATGATGAAAAGCATTATCATGCATTTGAAAAAGTTGCAAAAGATTTTTATTGGGATTCAATGTTCACTTCATGTACTTCAAGAGCAATGAATTATGTCAACGCACTGGATGGAGGATCTTATCAAACAAAAGGATTGATGCAAATAGAAAGCGGGCACGCATTATCTATGGAATCAAATGAATATGAAGAATTGATTCGCGATCCATATAAATTTATTTTAAATGTAATTGCACCCAGGAAATACGGATTGCTGAGAATGCCTTATTCAGAAGAAAAACAGACTCTCTATAACAACGCAATTGACTATTATTTCAGATTTCGGGCACTGGGCGCAAGTTCCGTCACCCGTTTCAAAGAAGACCATGGTATGCCGATTTCCAGAGGCGGCGTTTTCTGGCACCCTGTAGACTTGATCCTTGATTACTTCAGAGATTTTCAGGGCACAATGCTTGATGTGAAACGCGATCCGATGAAAGTGGCGGAAGCCGCAGAGGCGATGGTTCCAATCGTTATCGAACTCTGCGAGGCAGCATATCCGCAACATCTTGAAGGAAAATCTATTTTCAATCCCATGCACCTTCCTCAGTTTTTAAGACCGAAAGATTTCGAAAAAGTCTACTGGCCTTCCTACAAAAAAATAGTGGAACATTTTGCTTCAAAGGGATGTATTGTTCAATCCTACTTTGAACGCAACTATTCTCATTTATATGAATATATGCAAGAGCTTCCGAAAAACAGCATTTTCGGACTTTTCGAAGACGATGACTTACGTGTTGTGAAAAAAAAGTTGGGAAATATGATGTGCATCGCCGGTGGAATGGAAACGTATACGCTAAATTATGGAACAAAACAACAATGCATTGACATGGCAAAATCTTTGATCGATGATCTTGCTCCGGGCGGAGGTTATGTGTTTACAACAAATCGTATTCCTCACGCACCAAATGACGCCAACCCGGAGAATTTAAAAGCAGTCAACGATTTCGTTAAAGAATACGGAATCTATAAATAAAAAGGAGAAATGGTATGGAACGTTACGATATCGAACTATTGAAAAATGATGTTATGATAAACAAATGCATTTCGGATCACCTCAAAATTGATGATCCGTTGAAACAGCAAGCGATGGAAAAGCTTTTCATTTATAATCTACTGAATTAAAAACTGCGGCGATAAAAACAAGCGAAGAGTAAGCATCTCTTCGCTTGTTTTAATGCCATTCGTTAGCAGCACGATACATTGCAACAAAATTTTCATGAGAAGTTCCATACGGAGCATCGCAACCGGCACAAATGAATAGTCCTTTGGGACCGATTTCATCCAATTGGCTCCAAATATACTCTCGGACACTCTCAGCAGGAGAATATAACAGAATATGATATGGAATATCCCCGATCAAAGCCACATCATTTCCTAATTTTTGTCTTATTTTTTTTTGGTTGGTAGAGCCATCCGTATTAATAAGAATGCTTTTGGGAGGAAAACAATCAAACATGCCGATTTCTCTGTCCCAATTCATATCAAGGTGAAAAATCGGGATTACTCCAAGTTCAATCAAAGTGAATCCGATATCTTTTAAATACGGCCATACCAACAGCTCAAACCAATGATGGTTTATCATATTGGATGCACTTCGCCAGCCGCCAACAAAAGTGCCAATGCTGTCAGAGTATTTTAGCCTACGATTCACGTCATTGATAATCTTATTTTTATAACCAATCCAAATTGATTCAATTGATTCACGAACCAAATCAATATTGTCATGACAATCCATAAAAAAATTTTGCACCCCTCTTATTCCGGAAAGCATTTCAAAGGGCGTGGTAATAATTTCAATGCAATTTGCTAAAATCGGAAAGCCATTATCGTATGAATAATGGTAACCGTATTGAATATAATATTCCTCGCTCGCCAGATATCTGCGATATTTTTCACAATCCATTATTTTAAAAAAATATTGTTCAAAAAGCCAATCATACCCTTTCTGAATCAAATTTGGATATTGATCAAATCCCATTACTTCTCTTTCCTGAACCTGCCATAATACATTCTCTTCCAATTCAATCCCGGGCGAGAGTAACTTCGAAAACCATAAACGGCTCAAAGGTACAGTGATATCGGTTGACTGCAAACTATTAAAGCAAGTGATTTCACCGGCTTCTTTTTCTATTCTGCTTACATAATCCACCGAAGCCTTAGACCCTTTCATCGGGTCGCTCAAGGCTTCTGCCAAAGTAAGCCCTCCATTAAAAAAAGCAGCCGCTTTCCCCATAAACGCGGTCGAAACACTCTGATTTTCACAGCGGATTGTCTGCCGCACCTGTTTCAGTTTTGATTCGTACACCGATCTGTCGGACATAGTTACTCCTGATTCTTTACATCGAAGATTTTGGGCTGTTTTCGAACGATTGTACTGCGGTTAATTTCAGATATTTGGTCTGCACCTGGAAAATACTGTAAGACATAATCTCCTTGCTGTCGATGTTTTTTACACGCTCTTCTATTTTATACACTATGCCGTCTTGCGGAAGTTTCAACTGATCCGCGATTTCTTTCTCGGGATGGATGGCCTCGATCGTCATACGCTTTTCCATGACGAATGCATTTTCATCCTCCAAAGGCTGAATATAATTGGCAAACTTGAGCATATTTTCCACATTCGGATTTTGCGGAATATATTTCGTGTATATTTTCTCGAAAGCAATCACTTTTTCCATCGAGCATAATAATCGTCGTATTTCGATTACCATCTCCTCTTCCGTGATCTGCAGTTTTACATAAATACCGGGAATATCAGTTACGTTCAATACGCGAACCGACAACAGTTGCACTTCGTCGATCTGCACGTTCAGCTTGTCAAATTTATTAAAGGACAACGTATACAAGTTGGTTTCCGGTTTGCAGACAAAATTGCCTTTCCCCGGAATGGAATAGATGAACCCTTCGCTTGTCAAAAGCGCAAGACTTTTTCTGATCGTAATTTTCGTTGTCTCATACGTTCTCATTAAAGCTGTTTCCGATTCCAGCATATTACCAGGGCGGTACTCGCCCTTCAGAATTTTCTGTTTGATATCGGATACGATCTTCAAATATAACACATCACTCATTCGTTGCTATATCCCTCTCCGTGTGTCTGATGTTATTGATGCAGAACTCTATGCCCTCAAACAAGTCCGATGTCATAAACGGCACCGATGTGGTCGATGCCAGAGCTTTGCTGACACCGGCTCCTCCCACTATCACTTTAATAGAGTCAGTCATATTTTTCTCTTTTAAGATGTTACAGAGTCGGATTACATACTTAAACGAACTGGACATCACGCAACTGATTGCCAAAATATCCGGATGATATTGGTCGATTGCATTCAGAAACGTATCATTCGAAACATTCGTCCCCAGATCGATCACGTCAAATCCGTACACTTTTAATGCATCGATCACCAAATCTTTTCCTATGTCGTGGATATCTTCATAAACCGTGCCGATGACAACGGTGCCTTCGGTTTTTTTGATATTCAGATCAAACGGAACAAAGTTGACCAAATGGAAAATATCTTTTACGATCATGCCGGAAACAATCAGATCGGCAATGAAATACCTTCCCTCTTCATATCGCTTTCCGACAATTTCCAAACCCTTCACCAACTCATTCAAAATTACCTCATAGTCGATTCCCTCATCAATCATTCGGCTGACCGTATCTTTTGATTCTTTTGATTTCAGATCTCCGATTAAATTATGCAACATTACATCCATTTTTTACCTCAGACAGCTTCTTATTTTGTATTTTATCATATTTCCTCCTGAATTGTAACCTATGCGAAAAATAAAAAAAATCAGTGTACACCACTGGAAACACACAACATCGGAAGAAATCCATATCCATCGAGTAAGAAAAACAGGCATATCGTAATATACCTGTTAAAAAGTCAATTATTCTCATATATTCCGGAAACATTTATGAGGATATAGGTTTCATAATCGGAACTTTCATAGTAGTGATACCCGTGATAATCGGTATCCAAATCCAGATATTTTTCTGAAGTATTCTGTTGACTGTTCAGTAAATTATACATTTCCTGCATGTCACCTTGCGGATCAATTGTTGAAATAACGGATTGAATCAATGCGCGATATTCCCCTGTCCGATCCACAAATTCGTCATCCGTAACTGTTTCAAAATTATACCGAATGTAAATACTCTCCCGATTGATTGAAGAGGTTACGACAATCAGTTGCAGAGTGTCTGTGACATTGCTTATATAAGAAGTATAAGTTACATCTTTTATAGTCTGTGAATCCTGTTTTTCGAATTCAGGAATAACCAACGGATATTCCGATGCATTCATTTCGGACTGTACTCCGTCATACAGTTCCTTCAATGTCATATCAAACGATTCTAATTTCACACTGCCGCAGCCAACCAAACTTAAGAGTAACAAACAACAAACCCCAATCGTCACAATTCTTTTTTTCATTCCTTCATTCCCCGTTCATTTATCGATAATTCAGACGTATATAAAAAGTATACATTATGTCATAAACCGTGTCAATCCTGAGCATTGAATGAATACAACCAAATTTCAGACACTAAAAAATCCCGTTGTAACAACGGGAGAATATTTTCATTTCCTTCTGCCTTATTTATTTTTCAGCTGCATTTTATCTAAATCGCCCCGCCAGCGCAAAACATAAAAACACCACCAGATTCACCACCACGATGCTCGCCCCCACAGGAGTGGAAAACGCGTACGAGACAATCAATCCCGCAAGAAAACAGCTCACGGACAGCACAGCCGAGCTGATCATAACACCGCGGAAGCTGCGGAAAATGCGCATCGAACTGAGTGCGGGGAAAATAATGAGGCTCGAAATCAGCATTGCCCCCATCATGCGCATGCCGAGCACGATGGTCACGGCCGTGAGAATCGCGATCATCATATTGTAAAACTCCGCTTTGATGCCTGTCGCTTTCGCGAACGTTTCATCGAAGGTGACCGCAAATATGCGGTTATAAAGCATCAGATACAGCCCCAGCACCACAACGGAAAGACCCAGACTCAGCACCACATCATCCGCGCCCATCGCCAGAATGCTCCCGAACAGATACCCGTACACATCGGTGTTCATTCCCGAGCTTAAGGACGTCGCAATTACGCCGATGGCAAGCGCGCTGCTGGAGAGAATCGCGATGGCGGCATCCCCTTTGATTTTTCCGCTTTCTTTGAGACGCAGCAGCAGAAACGCGCACAGGGTCACAACCGGCATGGAGACGGCAAGCGGAGCCCAGTGCAGACTCATCGCAATGGCGAGGCTGCCGAACGCCACATGGGAAAGTCCGTCTCCGATCATCGAATATCGTTTCAATACGAGGCTCACACCGAGCAGAGCCGCGCAGAGCGAAACAGGCACTCCGACCAACACCGCCCGCTGGATGAACACATAGGAAAACATATCATTCAGCATGCCGTTCATACTCTGCCTCCCGCCGTCATTTTCCTGCCTGCTTCACATCGGAGGTATTCTTCGGGATTCCCGTAAAAAACAACGGATGTTTCCAGATGCAGCACTTTTGTCGCATGCGGCAGCATCCCTTCCACATCGTGGGAAATCACGACAACCGCCGTCGACTCCACCCGATTGACCATATGCAGCAGATCGTAAAACTCGCTGCGTACCAGCGGATCAAGCCCCGTCGCGGGCTCATCCAGCAGCAGCAGTTTTTTCGAGGCACACATTGCGCGAGCCAACAGCACACGCTGCTGCTGACCGCCCGAAAGCTCCCGATACGACCGTTTCCGAAATGCTTCCATGTCCAAAAGCTGCATCGCGCGCACGGCCGCTTGTTTATCCGATTTTCCGTAGAACGGCTTCCGTCCGATTGCATTCAGCCGTCCGGAGAGCACCACCTCTTCGACAGTTGCGGGGAAATCATGCTGCACGGCAGTCTGCTGCGGCAGATATCCGATCTCGGTCTTTTGCACCCCGTCATATCGGATGCTCCCCCCGCTCAGCGGAACCAACCCGACCATCGCTTTCATCAGCGTGCTTTTACCGGAGCCGTTTTCTCCGAAGATACAGAGAAACTCGGTTTCCTCCACGGAAAAACTTACATCCCGCAGCGCGGTTATTTTATCGTAAGTCACACCGACATGTTCGCATGTAATCAAATTACTCATTAATTCAGCCCGATTCTCAGATTTTCCGCATTTTGTTTCATGATGTCCACATACGTCATCCCACTGTCAAAGTCTTCCTGACTGATGTTGTGGCAGGAATTCAATTCCAACATCTGCGCTCCCGTCTGTTCGCTGATCGCGGTTGCAATCTGTTGATTGCTCAATTCGATATAAAATACCGCTGACAACTTGTTTTCTTCGATCGTATCAATCAGATACGCAATCGTGGAGGCGCTGGCTTCGGTGTCTTCGCTGCATCCGTTAAAAGCCGCCCGATAATCCAGACCGAATTCATCGACAAAATAGCGGAACGGGAAACGATCCCCCACCACGATGATTTTGTGTTTTGCCTGAGAAACAATCGTTTGTATTTCCTGCTGCACGTCCTGTATCTGCAGAATATACGCATCCGAATTTTCGCAGTACGCTTCCGTGTTGATCGGATCGAGTGTACACATTGCATCCCGAATTTCTTTGATGATTAAAATGGCATTCGCTGGTGAAGTCCAAATATGTTCGTCATATTCCGTTTCATTCGAACTGCTGTCGGTTTTCTCCGACTCCATCCCCTCCACGGTTTCTTCCTCCACGGGAGTGACGGCGTCCATCATGCGGATGATGGTCATACGGCTCGTATCGATGGAATCCAGCACCGTATCCACCCACGCGTCCGCTTCTCCTCCGTTGTAAATAAAGACGTCACAGCGCTCGATTTTCGCAATATCTGCGGCAGTCGGATCGTAGGTATGAATCTCGGTACCTGGCTTAATCAGCATACTGACGCTGCCGTCATCTCCCACGACCGCACGGGCAAAATCATATGCGGGGAAAATAGTGGCTATCACCGAAATTCCCGCATCCTTTGTCGTATCTTCCGTTTTGCCGCATCCGAACAAGGAAACAGCTAAAATCGCAGAACATATGATACATACTAGTTTCTTCACTTTTTCTTCCCATCCGTTTCCATGATAATTATTTACCCGAATGATTCCGATGCATATGTGCACACATCTCACACTCACCATACAGCACCGTCTGACACGGATCCAACACGAAGCGATGATCTTCGGCGATGTGTTTTTGCACATCTTCCATCATGCCGCATTCCAAATGAATCAGTTTCCCGCAGCTGCGGCACTTCAAATGAAAATGATTGCTGCAGGCTGCATCCGTACAGAGCTGATAACAGGCCAGTTCGCCTGCCTCTGCCGTGTATTTGCGCACAGCGCCTTCGGCAGTCAGCCGATCCAGACATCGGTAAATCGTAGCACGGCTCACTTCTTCTCCATGTGCCCGAAGCTGCTGCGCAATCTCGCGGGCATTCCAATGCCGCTGCGCATTCTCTTTCAGAATGCGTTCGATCTGATCCTGCTGTCTGGTTCGGTACGTCTTTCTCATTTTCCATACTCCCATGCGAATTTGAGACTGATTCTCATATTATTTGCATTATACTCCTCTTTCTGCACCAACGTCAACGCACAATGAAAAAACAAAACACATTTCATGGAACGTGCCATATCAGGAATGGATTTCCTACATTATAGATCTGAAACTATAACAGCAATAAAAACAACTATATTCAGACACAAATGAACACTGCATCAAGGATTTCAAATCGAATCAATCTATGAATGATCATTTCGTAGTAAATTTTCAAATACAAATCATGTGCATTTGGTAAGGAACGCATTGTATGCGTTCCACACCAAAAACAGATATTCCAAACCACATGGAACGTATATCGAATCGCGTTCCTCACAAAAAAGCCCTCCCAAAAAGGAAGGCTTTCTTTATCATTTTATCAAAATCAAAGATCCTATCGTGAACGATGTATTGAGATTGATCTCAACCGACCGTCTCAATCTCTGGTGATTTTGCTGACCAGTTCGGCAAGATTTTTCTTGTATACTTCGACCCCCGGCTGATTGAACGGATCCACTCCGAGCAGCATGCTGCTGGCCGCACAGGCTTTTTCGAAAAAGTATACCGCATAGCCGAAGGATTCTTCGTCGAGCGCATCCATTTCGAACGTGATGATCGGCGTGTTGTTTTTGTAATGCGCTTTGTTGACGGCAAGCATGATTGCATTGTTCTTTTCGTTGAATGACATATCTCCGGGCATGTCGATATCATAAGGCGGATTTTTAATCTTGAATACCGTTTCGAAGAAAATCTGCGTGCCTTCCTGCAGGAACTGCCCCACGGAATGCAGATCTCTTGTCAGGATCAGCGAGGACGGATAAATCCCGAGATATTCTTTCCCTTCGCTTTCCCCGAAGAGCTGTTTGAGCCACTCCGCAAAATAGACGAGCTGCGGTTCGAAAAATTCGTAAATTTCGACCGTACGGTTGTGCTTCTGATTGAGAATGCGTCGAATGGCTGCATATTGATAACACTGGTTTTCAACGATGCTGGGGTTGTTATAACGCTCATAGGCTTCTTTTGCTCCGTCAAGAATCCGTTTGATATCGATACCCGCAACGGCGATCGGAAACAACCCTGCGGGAGTCAGCACGCTGTAACGCCCGCCGATATCGCTTTCCAGAACAAAAGACGTATATTTGTTCTTGGTGGCTTCGGCTCTGAGCAGTCCGGTGGATTTATCGGTCACGACAAAAATGTGTTGATTGTATTCCTCGCCATATTTTTCGATCAACAGTTTCTTAAACAGCTGAAAGACAATCGCCGTCTCCGTTGTTTTGCCGGATTTGGATACCACGCAGATGGCAAGTTCTTCGTCTTTCACCCGTTCGTACAGTTCATGATGATACGTTCCGCTCAGATTCCATCCTGCAAAATATACTTTGAGTTTGTTGGTTTCGTTGTGATAACGCGGCATCAGCATCTGCGTGCAGGCACGCGCCCCGAGGAACGATCCTCCGATTCCGATGATTACAAACGCTGTGTTTTCCTTTCGGATCCGTCTGGCAACACCGTTCATTTCTTCCACCAGAGCATCCGAAATCGTCATCGGATAATCAACCCAACCCGTATTCTCCATCTTCCCGCTGTGCAATCTGTCGTGGATCGTTTTGATCTTTGTTTTGTAATTCGTAATTTCCGTGATGTCCGTCTTTGACATGGAAAAATTCAATGTTACCTTGCTCATAATGACCTCCCGATAATGATTGTAGTGTTTGATTTATCATGATGCCGGATAAGCAAATCCGACATGTTTCTCTACCAACGGTTTGTCACGCGTTCGGCAAACCCCAGAAAGTTTTCAATGCGGATCGCTGTGCCGTCGTCCAACACAGCGGTTCCCGTAAATCTGCCGAATACCTGATGCTGAAAACTCGCGAGAACCAACAGATTCATATCCGCATGCCGATCGAGGATCGGCTCAAAATCCATCTCGAACCGTCCGTCCGACGACGTAAAGCTCCATGGTTTCAGATAGTCGTATTCTCCGTTCCCGTTCTTCGGAATCCGAAACGTCACCTGATCGAGTTTGTGCGCCCGATTGTTGTAGAATAGCATATTTTCACTTGCATTGGAAGTATCTCCGAATCCGTAACCCAGATTAAATCCGAATTTTGTTTCTCCGAGCAAACCCGAAGCACTCGCCCAATACCAGGTATTGTTGTAAGTCCACACACCCCGCCCCCAATCAAGTGTGGCAAACGTATCTTCTTTTGAAAAATCAATCCGCGTTTCTCCGATCACCGCATATCCTTCGGCACGCATGCAGTTGATTTTTTGGTTGTAATAAAATGCCGTTTTCTTCTCTGCAAACGGAGTCGCGATCACCATCGATTCCCCGGGCGGATCGCTGAGTGTAAATTCAGCATAAAAATCCTCCCCTTGGCTGAAGTTTTTCATGGAACAGTTCAGCCGACGAATCCCTTCGTCTGTTGCAAACAAAAAATCCACCCTGCTGTTTTTGTATGCCGAATTCCCTGATGCAGAACTTGCGGGCAGATTCATTTTCCCGAGGGGCATGACTGTCATCACACTCGTTGTCTGTTCGGAGGGATTTATGAAATCGATTGCAGAAGCGCTTATGAGTCCCATATATCCGTTGTCCGCAATCGTTAATGCAATTCCGTGACTGTTGTTTCCGATATAATAGTAATCCCATTCCTTGATCCGCATTTTCGAAGCACGAATTTTGCTTCTGTCGTAAATCAGCACCGGTTCGGTTGCGTACCCTGCGGATGTCAGTGTACCGTCATCCCGCAGCAACGGTGCTTTTGATGTGATTTTGTGTTGCATTTCATTTTCTCCTTGAGATTATTATAGCACATTCATTATAATATTGTATGTAAAATTGTAATTTCAATAAAATTTTTTTCTTTTCCTGTCGCTTCCTTGGAATTAATTGCCTTTTTTCGCTGAATTTTCTCCGTCGAATCATTCGTTTGATGTATAATATAGATCGAAATTACAAAACAGGAGGAGCACATGTACCTCATTGCGGGACTCGGAAACATCGGAGACCGATTCACATTGACACGCCACAACATCGGCTTTGAAGCTGTTGATTACATTGCCTCGCAATATGGCATTGTCTTTTCCCAAAAGGACCGTTTCAACGGAATGATCGGGCAAGGCATGATCGAGAACGAAAAAGTTCTGCTCGTCAAACCGTCCACTTACATGAACCTGAGCGGAGAGTGTATCCGCCCCGTTATGGACTGGTACCAAATCGACTCTCCCCACCTGATCGTCATTCATGACGATGTCGATTTCGCACCGGGCGTCATCAAAGTAAGGAAGCAGGGAGGAGCCGGCACGCACAACGGACTCAAGGATATTGTTGCAAAACTCGGCACCGGAAATTTCTGCAGAGTGCGCATCGGAGTCGGCAACAACAAACAGATGGATCTCGCCGATTACGTACTTTCGCGTTTTCTCCCGGAAGAACTTCCGATTATGAGGCAGGCGGTCATTTCCGCAGAAGGCATCGTGCGCGAAACCGTGCTCTGCGGCATCGATTCCGCCATGAACCGATATAACACCAATCCGGAAAAACAAACGAATAAGGAACGCAAGGATGAACGATCTGTTTAATGAACTCGGGCTGTTCGCCAACATCCATGACAACCGCAAAGAGCGCGTCGCAATCAGCGGCGCAGACAAATCATACAAAAACGCGCTCTGCCTCACACTCTGCGAACGAACGGAAGGCAGCGTTTTTTTTGTCTGCCAAAACGACTACGACGCAAAAAAAATCCATCAGCAGCTGGTGCGAACATGGAAGGATGAGCAGGTGCTCTATTATCCCAAGGAGCCTTTGTACTTTACCTTCGCGGACAGCTTTTCGCGCGAAGTCACCAACCTGCGTCTCAAAACCATCCGCGCGGCTTACGACGCTTCACCGAAAATCATTGTCACCAGCATTTGGGCACTCTGCGAACAGCGCCTTTTTTATGCGCATCGCGAGGTTAAGACCTATACCGACGGCGATACGTTGGTTCCGGAAGAGCTGATTCGCCTGCTCACCGAATACGGTTACGTGCGGGAAGAACGCACCGAGGCTGCGGGACAGTTTTCTGTACGCGGCGGCATCATCGACTACTTTTCCCCAAGCGAACTTTACCCGATCCGCATTGAGTTCTTCGGTGACGAGATTGATTCGATCCGTCGGTATGACCCCGACAGCCAGCTTTCGGTTGAACCCATCGACTCCTTCCGTATCGACCCGTTCAGCGATTTTCTGCTGACCGACGCCGAACTGAGCGCTGCAATCAAAGCCATGAGAAAAGAAGCAGATCGTTCCATCGCATTGATCCGCGACGAAGAAGCAAGAGAAGCGGCCAAAGTAAACGCCGCCGAACTGTTTGAAAAGCTTTCGGACGATCCGCAACAGGCCGCACGTCTCGTTTATATGTACACGGATCGCAAACCCGAAAGCCTTCTCTCTCTCTTCCCCGGCAGCATCGTGCTGCTCAATGACCCGTCTCAATTGAAAAAAAGCTGGGATTTTATCAAAAAATCCGTTGCGGAGGACTTCACCGTTTTTCGCGAATCGGGGCTTGCCTTCCCGAAACAGTTCGACATTTTTGAAGATTATGCCGATCTGATGCATGACATGGAACGAAACGGAAGCATTTATGCACTCAGCACGGTCGACCAGCCTGTGCCGTATGTCAACCTGACCGACCGTTTCAATGCAGCATGTGCCGATGTCATCGATTATAAAGGCAATGTCAATATCTTTTTAAAACAGCTCGGGCATTACATCCAAAGCGACTATCGCATTGTTCTGACTTATGAGGATGACCACCAGAAAGAAACTCTTATCTCTCTGATCGAAACATACGGGCTTCGCATCTCCGAACATATCGGCGAAGGCAACATCGTTCTTCGAAAACAGCCGCCGTTCGGAGGCATGGATTTCGCTCAAAACAAAATCCTGATCGTTCCCTATGCCGCCGTCATTCCTCCCGAAAAAAAAGAGAAACACAAAAAAACACACCCGCAGGAAAAACAGGCTTTTTTCTCGGATATTCAGCCGGGAGATTACGTCGTGCACGAAACGCACGGCATCGGACGCTACGACGGCATCCACCAGATCAAACTCGAGGGCGTAAGCAAAGACTACATGAAGATCACTTATGCAAAAGAGGATGTTCTTTACGTGCCTGCCGAACAGATGGATTTGATTCAGAAATACATCGGAGCCTCGGATACGCCGCCGAAGCTGAACCGCCTCGGTTCCGCGGACTGGACGGCAACCAAGTCAAAAGTCTCTCATTCGGTCAAAGAACTTGCCGCGGAATATATCAAAATGTATGCCATGCGCCAAACGGAAGAAGGTTACGCCTTCAGTCCCGACACCGCCTGGCAGAAGGAATTCGAAGAAAAATTCGAATATGAACCCACGGAGGATCAGCTGCGCTGCACGGAAGAAATTAAAGCAGACATGGAACGACCCATCCCGATGGATCGCCTGCTGTGCGGAGATGTCGGCTTCGGCAAAACCGAAGTGGCGCAGCGTGCGGCTTTCAAGGCCGTCATGGATTCCAAACAGGTCGCGGTGCTCGTGCCGACGACGATCCTTGCACTTCAGCACTACAACAATTTTGTCCAGCGATTCAAAGGATACCCCATCAAAATTGAGATGATGAGCCGTCTTCGCAGCGCGCAGCAAATGCATAAAACTGCGGAGAATCTTCGCACCGGACGCACCGACATCGTAGTCGGCACGCATCGGATTCTTTCGAAGGATATGAAATTCAAAGATCTCGGGCTTCTGATCGTCGACGAAGAGCAGCGATTCGGCGTCGCACATAAAGACAAACTGAAACTGATGCGATCCAATGTTGACACCCTGACGCTTTCGGCCACTCCGATTCCCCGCACGCTGCATATGTCGCTGTCCGGAATCCGCGATATGAGCACCATCGAAGTGCCTCCCGTCAACCGCGTGGAGGTACAAACCTATGTCATGGAATATGACGACATCGTCATTCGCGAAGCGATCAAAAACGAGCTCGCCCGCGGAGGACAAATCTTTTATGTTTATAACCGAGTGCAGGACATTGAGCGCGTCGCGGAACATGTTCAGACACTCGTGCCCGATGCCCGTGTGGTTTACGCACACGGACAAATGAAGGAAGCGGAAATGGAGCGCGTCATTCTGGGCTTTCTCGAAAAGGAATCCGATGTGCTCGTCAGCACGACCATCATCGAAAACGGAGTCGATATCGTCAATGCAAACACCCTGATCATCGAAGATGCGGACAGGCTCGGTCTGTCACAGCTCTATCAGCTGAGGGGACGCGTCGGCCGCGCCGACACCGCGGCATATGCTTATATGACGTACCGCAAAGACAAAACCCTCAGCGAACTGGCATCCAAACGCCTGCAGAGCATCAAGGAATTCACCAAATTCGGTTCGGGATTTAAAATCGCCATGCGGGATCTGCAGGTGCGCGGCGCAGGCAATCTGCTCGGAGCCAATCAGAGCGGTCATTTTCACAATGTCGGCTACGAAATGTATGTGCGTCTGCTTTCCAATGCCATTGCGGAAGAGACGGGGCAAACCGCCAAAGTCAAACGGGAAACGGAAATCGATCTGGCCGTAAATGCCTACATTCCTGCCGAGTACATCGCTTCGGAACAGCAGCGCATCGAACTGTACAAGACCATCGCATCCATCGAAAACGATGACGACAAAGACCGTATCACCGAAGAAATCATTGACGTCTATTCCGATGTGCCGGAAAGCGTCGCCAATCTGCTCGAAATAGCCGCTGTCAAAGCACTGGCGCAAAAGGCAGGCATTCGAAAACTCAAGCAGACGGGAGATCAGTTAAGCGTGGAATATTATTCCGATGCACACATCGAGCTGTCCAATATTACAGCGATGGCAAACCGATTCCGGATCAAAGCAAAAACGAATGCTGCCGTTCCGACATTTCTCGTAAAACTCCCCCCGAAATCGGGAATCATTGCCTATACCAAAGATTTAATCGAAAATCTTGTTTCATTCTAAATCATGCTGAGCTATAATATAGAGCATGAAGCGAAACAAGACACGGAGGAACCGCATGAAAAAAGCCATAACCATCACGCTTTGCATCATTCTGGCGGTGCTGTTTATTCTGAGCACCGTTGCCTGCAGCTCGTTCCAGCTGAACGAAGACAAAGACAACTCCAGTGTGGTGGCTACCGTAAACGGAACAGACATCGTCAAATCCGAATTTAAAGAGTATCAGACGTTCAATACCATTTTATATAAAATAAAAAATTATGATATACCGACGGACGAAGACAAACTGAAAACATTCAATGAAAATCTCTTCACCGACTTCGTTGCCAACCTGACTTATCGATGCGAAGCGGAATCACTCGGGCTTGCCCCGGCAGACGGCAGCGTGGATACATCCGTTCAACAAATGATCACCGAGCTCAAAGCCGTCTATCCCGATGAATCGGATTACGATAACTATCTCGCCGACTTCGGTCTGACATCCGATACATTCAACGATCTTATCACCAAAGAGCTGACACTGCTCGCATATGTAACAGCTTATCAAAACAACACGGGCAACGATTATACGGCCGTAACCGAAAAAACCTGCGTCACGGTGGATGGCACAGCAGTTCCGATGTACGTGCTGTATTACTTCGTTATTGCGGACGAACTCAACACTTATGTCAACGAAGGCACTTATCCCGAAAGCGAGGATGATCTGCTTGATCTGTTCGATACGGAAATCACAAATGTAGCCAATGCGCAGGCACTGATCTCTTACGGGGAGCAGCAGGGCATTGAGGTTACGGATGATGATATCAACGGCTATATGGAAACCTATGACGAAATTTTCGATTACTTCGGAGACTCGATGTCCTCCCTTTTCAGCAATTACTACATGACCGACGATCAGATTTCGGCTGCCCGAACATTTATGGGAAAAGCATATTACATTCAGAACCAGGTATCCGCCGATGCGGTTGCAACGCTTGATCCGTCAGACAGCACGCTCAAAAAATATTATAAAAAGAACATCGACAATTACGACGAGTCCACAGCCAGTGTCTATCATATTCTCGTCACGGACAAAACCGTCGCCAAGCAGTTGGAAGAAGAGGCAGGCGGAACGGGAGAAGGGTTTATGGCACTGTACAACCAACTCAAGGGCAGCAGCACGGTCACCGAAGCTGCGCAGTACACCGACATTACGAAATCCTCCAATTATGTGCAGGAATTCAAAGATGCCATCTTTGCGGCAAACGAAGGTGATGTGGTCGGTATGGTAAAAACAGAATACGGATATCATCTGATTTATGTATATGAAAAGAATGATGTGCCGGTGCCTGCGTTTGATGACATCAAAGATCAGGTAAAATCGGATTACATTGCTTCACAGAAAGACACAGTCAGCACCGATGCACTCAACAAAATATACAAGACCAAAACAAAAAAAGGCGACTATCGCATGCTCGCGGAACAACAGCTGATTAACGCACTCGAAGAAAAATACAATGTGAAAACCCACGAAAAAACTGCATTGAGATAATATCAGCAAATAAAAACCGAAAGAACCGGAAAATTCCGGTTCTTTTTTATTCCTTCGCATATTTAAACAGCTAACGAATCACTGTTCAAAGTCCGCATATTTCACATGTTCCATTTCGTCTTCCGTTTTTTCGATAAACTCGGAAAAGCGTTTTGCCACCTGCTCGTCCCCGACGATCAGGATCTGATCGCTCGGATCGAATTCATAATACGGCCCCGGCGAAATAATCAGCTTTCCGTCCTGAAGAATGCCGATAATCGTAGCCCCGGTGTGATGCCATACTTGCAGCATTCCGATGCTTTTCCCGATGATATGGGAACACTTCGGCACCGAAATCTGCATCGGCGTAATCAGACCCGTGTGCATATAGCGATACATATCGATAATCTGCTTTGTTTTTTCCGTAATCTCTTCGTCGATGTTTTCCCGTTTTTCCAACAGACGAACGAGTGAATGCTTCATCTGTGCAACACTTTCGTCGTTTCGGAAGCTCTTCACAAATCGGATCGCCTGTTCTTTTGACGATACAGTGATTCCGCTGCCGGGCATCACATGCACAACCCCTTTATCGGAAAGAATCGACATGGCACGCCGGATCGTCTCGGGCGAAACATTGTATTCCGTGGAGAGAATCGACCTACCTTTGAGTTTTTCGCCTACCTTGATTTCTCCCGCGGCAATTCGCGCCGAAAGATCAACTGCAATTTTCAGATAACGCGCAATTGTAATTTGATGAATCTGTTCCATGGTTCCTCTTTTTTCAGTTCGGATTTCTATGGAAAATTATAGCACAGTTTTGAAAAAAATGTCTGGATTATGCCAAAAACGAACGTTTTTTGCAAAAGCTACAACTTTTAGGCGCAACCTTTTTGCATTCAGCTTCATTTGACAACCGACAACTTATATTATATAATAAATGTGTTGGTTGTCAACCTGCATCAAACCATCTGCAGGTTGACTTCTGTTCTATGCCGAGTTTGTATTGGAGCAGACAGATGACAAATAAGGAGGAGGAAACAGAATGAAAAAATGGTTTGCGATGCTTCTCACTGCAATTCTTGCAATATCGCTTGCCGCCTGCGGAAACACTTCGGGCAGCAATGATACGGTCACCTTTGCGGATGCGGGATGGGACAGCATCAAATTTCACAATGAAGTCGCTATTTTTATTGCAGAACATGCATACGGATTGAAAGGGGAACAGACATCGGGCACGACCGCAATTACATACAGCGCCATGAAATCAGGCGATATCGATGTTTATATGGAAGTCTGGACCGACAATCTCGCAACCTACAAGGACGATGTATCATCCGGCGAGTTTCAGGAACTTTCCGTGAATTTCGACGATAACGCACAAGGATTTTATGTCCCCCGCTATGTTATAGAGGGAGATGCGGAACGAGGAATCGAAGCCTCCGCTCCCGATTTGGTAACAGTCGCGGATCTCGCAAAATACAGCGATCTGTTCACAGATCCCGACGATCCGTCCAAAGGACGCATTTACGGTGCGATCTCCGGATGGGAAGTCGATACCGTTATGAGAAATAAGGTCAGCTATTACGGCTTGGACAAATATTACAACTATATCGATCCGGGTTCGGAAGCAGCTCTTGCAGCATCCATTTCGGCAGCCTACGAAAAAGGCGAGCCGATTGTGGCTTATTATTGGGAACCGACTTGGATTACCGGCAAATATGATCTGGTGCTTCTTCAGGATGCGCCGTACAATCCCGATACCTACCTCAACGGCGAATGTGCTTGCCCGAGCGTTCGGGTTACTGTCTGTGTCAGCAATGACTTTGCGCAGGCACAGCCGGAATACTGCGAATTTTTAAGCAACTATCAAACCTCCAGCGCACTCACGGCAGAAGCGCTTTCTTACATGCAGGAAAATGATGCCTCTTACGAAGATACGGTCACATGGTTTTTAAGCAAACATGACGAACTTCTCAACGAATGGCTTCCCGCAGATAAAGCGGATCTGGTACGTGACGCGCTGCACTGAGAGACAGGAGTGAACCCGAATGCCGGATTGGATTTTAAATTTTCCGGAACAGATCCACATCAATATTGTGGATCCGATCGATAACGGAATCCATTATATTTTAGTGCATTGGAACACATTCTTTGATGGGCTGACCAATGTATTGGGCGCTCTTATCAATGCCATCGGAACGGCAGTCAATCTGATCCCGTGGTGGCTGATGATTCTTGCGGTCGCATTTCTGACTTACCGCGCCACAAAAAAAATCAGCCGATCAATTGTTTATTCCCTGCTGATGTTTTTCATCGGAACGCTGGGATTGTGGGATCTGATGTATCAGACCCTCACGATCATTCTGGCTTCCGTCGTCATTTCTCTGCTCATCGGATTCCCTCTCGGGATTCTGGTTGCATCCAGCAAACGGGCGGACACCATCGTTCGTCCGATTCTGGACACCATGCAGACAATGCCGAGTTTTGTCTATCTGATCCCCGCGGTTATGCTCTTGGGGACAGGAAATATTCCTGCGCTTTTGGCGACAACCATTTACGCCGTACCGCCGGTCATTCGACTGACCGGCCACGGAATCCGCCAGGTAAACAGCGAAGTAGTGGAAGCAGCCAAAGCGTTCGGATCGACGAAATCGCAGACGCTCTTCAAAGTGCAGATCCCGCAAGCCATGCCGACGATTATGACGGGCGTCAATCAGACGATTATGATGGCAATTGCCATGGTTGTCACCTCATCCATGATCGGAGCCAGAGGACTCGGCTCGGAAGTCATGATCGGCATCAACCGATTGGAAAGCGGACGCGGTTTTGCTGCAGGCATTGCCATTGTAATTGTCGCGATCGTGATGGATCGTCTGACCCAAAGCATTTACAAAAAGAAAGAGCAGGAAACAACATGACAGAGCAGAAAGATATCATCCTGCGTGCAGAACATATCTCAAAGCTTTACGGCACAAACCGCTCTGCGGCTGGGGAGATGATCAAAAACGGATGCGGGAAAGATGAAATATTTAAAAAAACAGGGGTCACCATCGCGGTTGATGACGTATCATTCGAAGTGGAACGGGGAAAAATTTATGTTCTCATCGGGCTTTCGGGCTCGGGCAAGTCGACTGTGGTGCGCTGTCTCAACCGACTGAATGAGGTCAGCTCGGGTCACGTGTATTTCAATGGGGAAGATATCAGCAAATTCGACAAAAAGCACCTGCTCGAATATCGCAGACACCGTATATCCATGGTGTTTCAGAGTTTCGGACTCATGTCGCACCGAGATGTACTCGGCAATGTGGCATACGGGCTGGAAGTGCGCGGGCTGAAAAAAGAGGATCGCGAACGAAAAGCCATGGAAATGATCGCAATGGTCGGTCTGGACGGCTGGGAGCACGAAGCAGTGTCCAGTCTGAGCGGAGGGATGCGCCAAAGGGTAGGCATTGCACGCGCACTGGCGAACGATCCCGATATCCTGCTGATGGACGAGCCGTTTTCCGCACTGGATCCCTTGGTGCGCCGCGATATGCAGTTTGAACTGCTTTCTCTCCAGCAGAGACTGAACAAAACCATCGTATTTATCACGCATGACATCAATGAAGCGTTTAAACTCGGAGACACGGTCTCCATTATGAAAGACGGCCGCATCATTCAGACCGATACACCCGAAGGCATGTCCGCGAATCCGGCGGACGAGTATGTGCAGAACTTCATCGACAGCGCGGACAAAGCGCAGATCTACAGTGTCAGACATATTATGCAGAAACCGTCCTGCCTGATTCATTCCAGAGACGGAGTAAATAATGCGCTTCAACAGATGAGGGTCGAAGGGCTCTCCAGCGCATTCGTTGTTGACAGGCAAATGGAACTTGTCGGGCTGATTACATTGGATCAGGCATTGAAGGTTCGGCGCGGAGAACTCGAATTCAAAGATGCCATCACAACGAATCTCACAACTACCACCGAAGACACACAGATTGCAGATCTCATCTCCGTTGCTGCGGAAGTCCCCTACCCCATTGCAGTGGTAGATGACGAAAACAGACTCAAAGGCATCGTCACGAAAGCAGCGGTGCTTGCGTCCTTGGTTTAAAACTATAAAACAAAAAGAACTCCGAACTGTTTCGGAGTTCTTTCATTTGAATCGTCAATCGACATAATACAGCGTCAGATTCATCAGATCATGGATTTCATAGCGGATATGCGCCATATACCGATCCGCTTCGGCAATCAGCGTACTTCTTCGCCCCGGTTCGATTTCAAGCAGCTTTAAATGCAGTTCATTATAAAGATCAACGATCTCCCTTACCGAAAGTTTCAGATCCTCTTCGCGTTTTGCAACCACCAATTCGATGATAACTGCCACAAAAATATGAGCATAACCCCGCACTTTTTCTGGCGGCAAACCCAAATTCAGATAATCGGTCTGTTCCAGAAAATGTTGATAATCCGATTCGATCAGATTTTGTCTGAGCACATCTTCCTTCGCCAGTTCATAATAAAACTCCATACATTGTTCATTGGAGAAAAAAATCATCGCCCAACAACCAATGTGAATGCTGTCACGCAACATCAGTTCATCCGTATAAGGGGTAATCAGCCACGTGATTTCACTGTTCAGGTTTCCCAGAAATGTGCGGCAGATCACGCCGGCCAGATCGGCCTTGCTCGCAAAATGATAATTAAGCCGACTCAGCGACACATCGGCATCTGTGACAATATCCCGCACAGTTGTTTCCCTGTAACCGCGTTCATAAAAAAGTTTTGCGGCGGATGCCAAAATTTTCTGTTTCGTTTCATTGCTTTTCTGATAACTCATTTCTGTCATTCCTGCCCGTAGATTATTTTGTAAACACAATTTTAATGCTTGATATATCGTCCATCAAAAATGACATTTTCTTCGTAATTTCTTTTGCCTTTTGAAGTAACTCATTCCGTTTATCTTTTGCAACATCCAGCAGATTCAGGTGCATATCGCTGAAAAGATCCAAAAATTGTTCTTCGTCCAGTTTCGGATCTCCTTCGTGTCTGCTTTTCATAAATTCAACAAGCACCGCAACAAAAATATGGCTGTAAGCTCTGAGTATCTCTGTTCGTTTGCCCAAGGACAAATATTCTGACTGCTCTACAAAATGTAAAAACGAAGATTGTGTGAGAATTTCGGCTACAATGTTTTCACAGGCAATCTCATAATAGAACTGCATCCTCGGATCGTCCGATATAAATCCTTTGGCAATCAGCCGGATATGGATGACATCCTTCAGCAGCAAATCATTGGTAATCGGTAAAATGGTTCGATACACCTGATCGTTGATATTCTTCAGAAAGGCTTTGCAAACAGTTGCCGCAACTTCCGCTTTGCTGTGAAAATGGTAATTTAACCGACTCAGAGAGACGCCCGATACAGCAGAAATATCACGTACTGTCGTTGCCTGATAACCCATTTCGTAAAATAATTTCGAAGCAGTCTGTAAAATTATGCTTTTTGTTTCTTCGCTTTTTTTGTACTGAGACATTCCGTGCTCTCCTAATCTGTGTTTATTATATCATAATCGTCTGGCAAAAAAGCAAACGGGGTATCTGTTTTATGATGTTGAATAAAATACCATAAATTAGATACATGTTCCGAAATTGTTTGACATTTTGTTTTTTCGGTGATATATTTAAATACGAACATGTTCTTATTCTATGGAAGAATATTTTGGATATCGGATCCGGAGCCGATATCCGACTAAAAAAGGAGATTGAAATGAAAAAACCTTTAAGTAAAGCACTGAAAGTTTTTTACGGCGTAGGTGATTTTGGATTCACACTCATGTCCAATGTCGAGCTGTATTGTTTCTCTTATTTTTTGACAAACATCGTGAAATTTGACCTTGCGACGACTGCTTTTATTTTGACATTCACCAGCTTAATTGACGCAATTTTATCCCCGTTTTACGGCGGCATCATGAACAGCGTCAATGCGATGAAGTGGGGAAGATACCGCTCCTGGCTTGTTGTGATTCCACCGCTTGTTGCATTGACTTACACGTTCCAGTTTACAAACATTGGTGTCGGAATCGTTCCGATTGTCATCATCTGCGTCGGGTCCATACTCGGACACATCCTGTGGAACTTCTCTTACGTGGCAAATATCGCGTTGATCCCGGTTATGTCTTCCACCCCGGAAGACAGAGCACAGCTCACGGCTACGCGCGGCGCGTGGAACAACGCATCCAAAATCGTGTTTTCCTATGTGGGACTCACATTCGCTCTGTGGATGGGCACGAAACTGAGCAATCCTGTGCTCGGATTCACGCTTCTCGCTTTGATTATGTCCGTTGTCTATGTCATCACTTATTTTGCTCACTTCAAAATGTCTGACGGTTATGAAAAAACAGGAGAAGAAGCCAAACAGTCTACTGTTGCGAAACAAGACAAGACCAGCCTGAAGGAACTGTTCAGGGCGCTGTTCCAAAATCCGCATTTGCTTGTTCTGTTGCTCGCCGATTTGGCAAGATGGCTCGTGAACTTCGTTATGGCATCCACGGCAGCTTACTTCTTCCGTTATGTCATCAACAGTTTTGCACTGTTTTCGGTCTATCTGCTGATTGCCAACATCTGCGCGATGGTCGGTGCGTTTCTCAGTAAATACGCCGCTGCCAAACTCAGCACGAGAACGGCCAGCATCATCGGATTCTTTGCACTCGGCGTTTTGCTGTTCTGCGCGAAATTTGCGGTGCCGAATGCTACGGCAGTTATTGTTCTGCTGAGCTGTGCGCAATTCTTCCTTGGGTTTATCTATTCCCTTATTTCCGCAATGTACAGCGACTCTGTTATCTACAGCCAATGGAAAACAGGCAAAAATGCTTCCGGTTGGATTATGGGGCTGATGAATCTGCCTTTGAAAGTTGCGAATCTGATCAAAGGCGCAGTCATTCCGATCGCGCTCGCTGCGGCAGGCTTTGCTGCATCCATTGATCCGGCTGCCGCTTCGCAGGAACTCAAAGACGGAATTACCACCATTTTTATTACCGTTCCTGCTACAGGAATGATTATCGGCGCAATATTGCTCCTTGTCGGATATAAACTGACCAGAGACAAAATCAATACATTGCAAAAAGAAATCAACGAAGCAACTGTAAATTAACAACATTCGATCATAAAGTCTTCCGTTTCGGGTATGCAGAAATGCATACCCGAAACGGCTCCTAATCCACACCGAAAGAGGTATCGATAACATGACTGATACAAAATTATTGCAACAGGAACGCACTCAATTATTCAAAGATGTTTATGACGGTAAAATACCCAAAAGAGTGCCGATAGAAATTTGGATCAACTGGGAAGCCGGGATTCGATATGCCGGCATGGATCTGAAAGAATCCCAATGGAATGAAGAAAAATATGTAGAATTTTACGATAAATGCTGTGCCGATTTTCAGACAGATAAAGCACCAATCAGCAGAACGCTCCGCCCGCCGCAATTTTATCAAATTCTCGAATCAAAATCTTTCGTCATGAGTAAAGAAGGCAACATGCAGCATCCTGAGATCAGTTGCCTGGAAGTCGAAGAATACGATGAATTTATCGCAGATCCATACGAATGTATGGTCACCAAGCTTCTGCCACGCCTGTATCCCGCACTTGATACCCAACCGATGAAAGCTGCGATGGTTCTTGGGAAAGCCTTCAAAGCCTATCATGATGTCAATGGGAAAATGGCGGCAGTAGGCGCACACATGACGGAAAAATACGGATTCGCCCAAATCGCACCGGGCGCCGGATGTGAGGCTCCTATGGACTTTTTGGCAGACTTGATCCGATCCTTCACCAATATCGTAAAAGACATTCGCAGAGTTCCCGACAAGGTAGAGGCTGCCTGCGAAGCAGTTTTGCCGATCTGTGAAAAAACTGCACTTTCCCCCATCTCGTCGAATTATGCCAGAACATTCATCCCGCTTCATATGGCGCCGTTCATGAATCAGGCTCATTTCGAGAGATTCTGGTGGCCGACTTTCATGAAACTGATGAAATACATCGACGACGGCGGCTCCAAAGGTTTCCTGTTCTGCGAGCAGGACTGGATGCCGAAAATCGACTTTCTCAATGAACTGCCGATCCGCCAACAGCTTTGGTTCGAATATGGAGATCCTGCGCTTGCAAAAGAAAAAGTCGGGAAAAACCATATCATCACAGGATTTTATCCCGCCACACTTTTGCAGACCGGGACAAAACAGCAGTGCACCGATGAAGCCAAACGGCAGATCGATATCCTTGCTCCGGGAGGCGGCTATATCTTTAATTTGGATAAAATTATTTTTTCGTTCACCGAACAAAGCGCAGAAAATTTAAAAGCCGTAATCGAAACGGTTCGGGAGTATGGGAAATACTAAGGAGGCAGCATGAAATCAAAAGCATATACAGACTGGATGTCTTACAAATCCAATCATCCTGAGATCGCAGATGTCCCTTCTGCGGAGCAGGAACTGCAACGTTACGAAGAACAAATGACCGCTTTTATTATCGGATTGTTCAAATAGAAAAAAAGGAATCGAATTTTCGATTCCTTTTCTTTATTTCCCGGGGAATTACCGCAGAATTTTTTTCACGAGCTTCATCGTTTTTTCTTGATACGGAGGATACCGCAGATTGGTGTCAAAATGCACTCCGCTTTTCAGAATGCTCTTGGCATGAGAAAACGTATCAAAGCTTTTCTTGCCGTGATAGCTTCCCATCCCGCTGCTGCCCACCCCGCCGAACGGCAGATATCCGCTGCCGACATGCATCACGGTGTCATTCACACAACCCCCTCCATGCAGCACATTCCCCAATACAAACCGTTCGTGTTCTTTATTTGAAGTAAACAGATACAGCGCCAGCGGATGCGCCTTTTGCTTCAGCTGACCGACCAGCTCCGTCAGATTGGTGTAAGTCAGTATGGGAAGGATCGGCCCGAAAATTTCGTCCTGCATCACCTTGCTGTCATACGTGATCCCGTCGAGAATGGTCGGTGCAATGCGGCGCGTTTCACGGTTTCCGGTTCCGCCGCATACGATGTGTTCCCCGTCAAGATAACCCATCAGCCGATCGTAATGCTCCGCGCTGACGATTTTCCCGATGCTTCCGCTGTCAAGAGGATCCGCTCCGTACAGCTCCGTCAGCCAGCTCTGCATTGCCGAAAGCAGACGATCTTTTACCGACTCCTGCACAATCACATGATCCGGTGCCACGCAGGTCTGCCCTGCATTTAAATATTTTCCCCATACGATCCGCTTTGCGGCGAGGGAAATATTTGCGGTTTCATCCACAATACACGGGCTTTTTCCGCCCAATTCGAGTACAACGGGAGTCAGATGCTTTGCGGCAGCTGCCATCACGACGCTGCCGATGCGCGCACTTCCCGTGAAGAGGATGATGTCATAGGGTTCGTCAAGCACCTCATCATAGCTGTCCTCCACCGGATCGGTGCAGTAAATATATGCGGGATCAAACGTCCCGTTGATCATATCCCGCACGACATGCGCCACATGCGGCGTGCTTTTCGATACTTTGATCACCGCGGTGTTCCCGGCCGCGATCGCGCCGACAAGCGGATCGATGCACAGCTGAAACGGGTAATTCCACGGGGACATGATCAGCGCGACCCCGTACGGTTCCTGCATGATAAAGCTGCGGGCGGGCATATGTGTGAGCGGTGTTTTGACCCGTCTGGTTTTCATCCACTGTTGCAGATGTTTTTCCGCATGGCGCAGTTCATCAAGCACCACGCCGATTTCTGTGAGATAGGTTTCCGCGGGAGATTTGCCGAGATCCTCCTGCATCGCGTCGTACAGAGCCGATTCGGATTGCAGGATCGCACCTCTCAGCTTCGCCAGCGCTTCTTTTCTTCCCTGTGCGCCGCAGGTTTTCCCGTCGGTAAAATATGTTTTCTGCAATGCAACAATTTCGTTCGGTTTCATTCAAGTCCTCCAACTAATCAAAATATTTCTTATATCTGATGTAATGATTTTCATCAAAAATGTCCACTTCATTATCTGTAGCTAGTTTAATCAGCGTTCTGCATATGTCGATTCGATGTAGCATAGGGGCTACAATGTTATCCGTCTGATGAAGATATGAAAGTATGTCTTTCGTATTTACCGGCAATTTATATCCCGATTGGCTGCTGGCAATCAATACTTCTGCGTCACGTAACGGGGCGATAATCTTTCGAAACAAAAATTGTTTTTTTATCCTAAAATTGCTGTATTCAGACAAATTTTTTATAATTTCTTCGGATGAAATATATTTGTTCGGATTAATATTATTTGCATAAAAAATAATAAATCTGATGAATCCTATTCTCAATCTATATTCAAGCTCTTCATTTCCTTCATATTTTGCCATATAATTTTCGGCGCATCTAATTGCAAGATTATAAATAGTAGCATCAAATTCGTGGTATTTTTTATTCGCATTATTGTCAATGTATTGATTAGGAAAATCAATAATCCTAATGATTTTTCCTTTAAGTATTGATAAATAATCTGGTGAGTTATCATCAGTTTTAAATTTTGAAATTGATCCAGCAATCATATCCGCCAACTGTACTATATTGCTTTCTTTGCTATCTACAAAATCAAACTCATACTGATCGATCATATTGTAAGTTTTTCTGTTAGCAATGATATATTTTTTAAACCCTTCTTGGAACTCATCTGTTCCCATTTTATCAAGTACGATTTTTAAGTTTGGATAAACACTATACATTGTATCGTATAGTTTTTGGTGTAAATATTTGATAAATGTTTTCTTGTAATCTGTTAAAGGGCTGTCTTTATAAAACATTTCTTTGTTCGCGATCAAACAAATAATATTAAAATCCAACTCAATTAATTCGCTAATGATTTTTCTTCTACGATTATAATCTGATCCAACAGATTGTGATTTCATCTCTCCAAGAAGCCCAAAATTTGATACTCTTATCTTGTCAACTTTTTTCTCTATATCACTAATTGCCGCATTTTTAACAACAACAGCACTAATAATATAATATTTTGAAGTCCCTGAGGATTCAAAATCAAAGCCAAAATTTCCACATTCATCAATATATGCTGTTCTACCAATTAGATTCCCGTTAGATTCATTTTCCAGATAATCCTGAAAAGTATACTTATAATCTTCCATAATAAATACCTTACTCTACAGCTATTATTGAATCCTTTAATAATACTATAGCACAATATTGATCAAGGTAATAAGATTTAAATCAATAAAAAACATCTGCAATTAATTACAGATGTTTTATTTGACTCGTACAGAGTATCTTCAATTCAGCTTCGCATTTTCATCCTCCGCTTCCAACAGCATTCCGGCAATGAAACGCGCCGCTTTTTCGACAACATCCGCACATTTGACATTGTGATCCGCTATCTGAAAGTAAACTTCGCAGTCTTCGGGTTTGGTGTAATAATATGCTCTGCCGAACACCTGCTTTTGGATTTCGGGGCAAAGCGTCGTGCCCATTTCGGCGAGGTATCGGTCGCGGAATTCGATGAATTTCTGAGAACCGATTTCCTGTGCGGACGGGTTTTCCAATTCTTCCTCCAGCGAGGCGTTGTATTTCAGCCCCACAGCGAGCAGTCCGCAGGTATACGTTCCGCAGCTGCCGCTGCTCGCACCCGCACCTCCACACAGGGAAAGCGATGCGCGGATGACCTCTTCGGGAATCCAGTCGAAATACGCTTTCAGCCCCACCAGCGTGCTGCGAGAGCAGACATCATCCCGTATCTGCGCTTCCCTTGCTGCTTTTCCGACCAGATCCAACACTTCTTCCCTGTTCATTTTTCCCACACCTCACCTTCATCCAGCCCCCACAGTGCATACAGTTCGTTGTAAAACGGCGGTCTGGCGAAATTGAACTTCATTTCTTTGGAAAAATCCGCATAGCCGAGTTTGATGCTGCGGAAGAATTCCAGCCCCTTCACGAGTTCTCCCACCCGTTCGGACGGCACGCTGAAGATGATCTCGTTTTCGTCGGCACATCCCCGTTCGTATTCGCCCGGATCGGGAATCGTCACACGATATTCTCTGCCGAGCATCGGCGGCACGCAGGAATAGATGCACGAGTCAATGGCATCCATCTGCGTTTTGACGATGTCTCCCGTCATATATTTCACAGCCCACAGCATGCTGCGCAGCTGCGCGTTGTTGGCGTAAATCAACACCAGATCGGGCTCGAATGTGCACTCCGAAAGAGGAGCCGTCACCGTGCCGATATATTCTCCGTATTGCAGTCTGGGGAACTTCGCGAAAAATTTCCGTGCCGCATCCAGATCCGCCATGCCGAGATTGCGGCACACCACTTCGAAACTGTCGCTGCCCTCCTTGCATTCCACGAGTCCCAACCCGATAAGCGGGTTCCAGCACCAGTGGGAATACTTGTCCATATACACCGTTTTTTTATCTCTGCGCGTCATGGCAAGCGCCTGACAAAATGCCAGATGTTCCCCTTTATCTTTTCTCGGATCGACCGCTCCCTCAGGAATTTCCGCTTCGCTGCGGATCATTTTGATGGCTATGGGCTCATAACGCAAAATCAGCATCTCCCTCAAATCTTTGCCGTATTGATTGAACTGCGTCGTTTGTTGCATTCCTATCCTCCCGATATTGTACCGTATTGGTATTTATTATATTCATCTTACCACTTGTTTTGTATCTCATGCAAGTGATTCGATAAATCAATAATATGATAATGCAAATCAAATCAATGCCGGCAGATGTTAATGAGAAGGGTTTTGCTTCTTGTCCTCATCGCATGAGGCATGTTATTGTCACTCTGCGGCTGCATCGGGCTGATCCAATGTTGCGGAGCTCATATTTACGCAGATCAACAACGTTGATTTGGTACAGCAAGCTATCACGAATCGTTCCGAACAGAACATACAGATCACTGAAATTACTGTTTCTTTCACAAACAACAACGGAATACTGACGGAATCCTGTGCTACATTCAATAGATTTATCCTTAAATCAGGTGAGACTTACACCACTTATTTTAAATAGTATGCGGAGAACTCCTATCAAATCGAGCCCTTACGCTATCGAATCGCAGATTGCATTGAATGATTATTTTTTGTCAACGAAAAAAAGCCGCCCGTACAGCATCGGGCGGCTTTTGAAAGTGGTTTGGTACTTGGAATGGCTTATTTCAGTTTCACTGACGGGAACAGATCGGCATCCGTGTGCGGAATGAAGCACGCGGCGACGAACTCTTCCATATAGTGGTTGTTGGTGCTCAGCTCCAGATAGGTCATGCTCTTGCCAAGTTCATCCACTTTTGCTTTCGCTTCGGATGAAATGAGCATACAGTAAGCACCGGAGAGCGCCGAGTTTCCGATATAGTGATATTTACTGATGTCGATATCAGGCAGCATGCCGATGTTCACGGCATTTCTCATATTGATCCCGCTGCCGATTCCGCCCGCAACGTAGACGCTTTCAATCACATCCACATCCATTTCGAGCGATTGCAGCATCACTTTCACGGCAGAGAAGATGGCACCCTTCGCACGGATAAAGTTGTCGATATCCACTTCGGTCAACTCGATGTCACGCACCGAGTGAGCTTCCTCTTTCGTGGCAATGATGTAGCTGCTGATGTTATATTGGTCGGTTCTGACACGTTTTCCTTCGCGCGCGAATTTCCCTTTGGAGTTGATGATTCCGCAGGTATACAGTTCGCTGATGATATCAATGATCCCCGACCCGCACAGTCCGACGGGGTTTCCTCCGCCGATCACGGAGTACGTCGGCTCCATCGTATCGCGGTCGATGACGATCGATTCGATCGCACCGTCCGTCGCTCGCATGCCGCAGCTGATATCCCCGCCTTCGAAGGCAGGTCCCGCGGAGCAGGAACAGCTCATCAGAAAGTCTTTATTCCCGAAAACGAGTTCTCCGTTCGTCCCCAAATCGACAAACAGAGCGTACTCTTCTTTGTTCCAAATCATGCTTGCCAGCGTCCCCGCAGTGATATCTCCCCCGACATAGCTGCCGATGTTCGGAGCGATCATAATGTCCGCGTCGGGATGAGCCGTCAGGTTCAAGTCAATTGCCTTGATATCCCTCACTTCGAAAAAGACGGGAATGAACGGTTCCATTCGCAGGTAATTCGCATTCAGTCCGAGGAACAAATGATTCATCGTGGTATTCGCGGCAATGCACATGCGGTGGATCTGATTCGGATCCAGTTTCGCCGTCTTGCACATGCTTTCGATAATCGGATTAATCGTCTCTTTGATCACAGCATCCTGCAACTTCTTGATGCCGTCCGGCTTTGTCGATTCGACGATGCGGTTGATGACATCCGCGCCGAAACGGATCTGTCCGTTCCCGCTGGAGGCTTTGGCAAAAATATGCCCGTCCTTCATGTCGATCAAAAGCGCCGAAACCGTCGTGGTACCGATGTCGATTGCCACGCCGTAAATGCGGTCATCGTCTTTTTTACCGAGAATATCCATCACATAGACCTGATGTTTTCCTGTCTTGATGATGAGTTGAACGGTAAAGTCGTTCTCGCGCAATACATCGGGCAGTTTCTTCAGCACAGCAAACGGCACAATCAGTTCGTTGATTCCGGTTGCAGCTTTCAGCGCACGTATCAGACGCTCATTGTCCGGCATGGTGTCGTCCAGCGTCGGTTCGTGCATCTGCAGTTCAATGACGCTTAAATCGTTTTCAAAGACAATTCCGGCATTTGCGACATTCTTTTTGATATCATTGAAGATTCTGACTTCTTCGTATGAACTCAAATCCGCCACTTTCATTCTGCTTTTGTAGGCAGCCGCAATATCGGGCACCAGCAGAGTTGCATTGGCAATGACAAAGCTGTTGCATGCCAAACGGTAACCGTCATCATATTCTTCTTGTGTCAGGTGGCGTGTAATTTCGGAACGGACTTCGCCCTCCAATAATCGGACTTTGCATTTCCCGCAGGAAACATTGCCCGAACACGGAGCATCGATGGCCACATTCGCTTTTCTTGCCACATCGAGTATCTGTTCATCCAAAGCAGCGAAGATAGATTTATCTTCGCCGCTTTCGAATCGAAATGTGATTTGAAACATAGTAAATTCCTTGCTTACATTAATTCGTCCATCTTAAGAGCCGGATGATTCTTTTCCGTAAGGAATGACAGCACCGCTTCGGATTCGGTCGCGATGGTTTCATCGCAGATCATATCCGCAAAATTATCGATGCCGTACAGTTCTTTTGCCGATTTGTTGAGTTTTGCGGCAACATCGTCTTTGAGTTCTTTCGGCATCCAGACGATTCGTTCGATGCCGCCTTCCGCTCTCATGAACTTCTTGGAGGAAATAAAGTGTCTGCCGTGACCCATGAAGCCCGGAGTCTGCACCCCGCCGCCCGTCATAGAAGCCAGTTCGCCGAAGGTCATACCGACCGGCGTAATGCCTTTGTATTCGCGGTTGACGATGACAACGCCTTTTGCTTCCGGCATGATGCCGCAGATGCATTCGAAGCAGCCGCAGCTTGTCATCGGATCTTCAAGAATGGAGTACAACGTCACGTTGGATACAGCACCCTGCGTCGCGGCTTCCACCACTTTATTGACTTCTTCGTATTTTCCTTTGACTTCGTCGATCAGCCCTTCTTTTTTGATCGGCTGACACGGTCCCGTCGGCTGCAGTTCTTTCGTTGCTTTTGCGTCCAGCCAGCTGACCGCACCGCACAGTCCGAGACGTTCCGGCGTTACCACACAGCAGTGGGAAGGAGCAAACGACTGGCACAGAATGCAGGTGTAGAAGGTGTCCACACTTTCGTCCGTCATGGAAGAGAGACGATCGTCACGCGCATTGTATTTCGGCATCGCGACTTTTTCGAGGAACTCTCTGACTTTCGGTTCTTCTGTGATCAGCGTTACCTGGCACTTATCCACAACCGTATCGAATTCGTCCATGATCATGGCATAGATCACTTCTCCCAGATGTCTGAGGCGCAGGCCTTTTTCGTAAGCATCCTTGTTGATACGGATACGGAAAATATTTCTCTGTCCGGTGTGCATGACACCTTCCATATAGTTCATCCAATGATGGATCTTTCGTTCCAGAACCGGTTCGAAATCTTCTTCCATCTTCGCGCCGTATACTTCCACGAGCACTGCCAACGGCAGCTGTACGGGAGCCGTGCCGTCGATGTCCGGTCCGATGAGCGTAATCTTGTGATCTTCGATCTTGTCCGCATCTCTCATGAGAAGCAGTTCGGCTGTCGGCACTTTTTCGCCGTTGAATTCCGCATGCAGATCGTTCTTTCTGACGATTTCGCCTTCAAACGCCGCAGCAAATGCAACCGGGATCGGAAGCTCTTTGACTTTGATTTTGATATTGCGCAGTTCCAGCGATCTTTTCACGGTCATTGTGTGATCCGTAATGGATTCCAGTGCACCCGGCACCTGATTTTCCGCAAGATCCACATCCACAACCACCGGGAATCCGAGTGCAATCGCACCCGCACCGGCGGATACAACCACTTCGTTGATCGCACCGAAGGTATTCACGAACGCGGGAACTCTTTCTTTTGTATATTGAAGCAGATCAGCCAGTTTTCCGGGCTGAATGTTGCCGAAGATAAGCGCCGCACGGATGGCAACCGTCACAACATGCGTTACCGCCGTCACATCGTGTCCGAGCGGTACGACTCGGAATTCGAGTCCGACTTTGACACCGCCGTCGATGACCTGTTCAATCAAGTCTCCCACGAGGAATGTCAGAATCCCTTTGCTCTGATAGTCTTTGACGACTTTGCATACATCTTCCGCATTGTCGGCTTTGCCGAGCACCACCGCAACCCCCGGGATATCCCCTGTTACCAGAGGCACACCGAGTGATCGGATGATCGGGTCGGGAACAAAACCGATTCCGCTTTCGTTTTCATAAGGATTTTCGCTTGCGACATATTTCAGTGCTTCGATGATTTCCGCGCCGACCGCTGTTGCGAGTCCCGCATTCAGGGCTTCGCCCAAATCTTCTTTGTTGGAAATCAAGCTTTTCAAAACACCCACGCAAGCCGGCAGATCGCCGAGTTTTGTGACTTTCACACCGGTAGCCGCATAAATCGTTGGCAGGAAATAAGCGGTATCCGGGAAAGCGACTTTTTTATCCGCACCATACTTTGCAATCGCATCGTTGACCGCCCCTTCGGTCAGACCCGCAACGGCATTGGAGCCGGCATAGATAAGATCTGTCAATACACTCATTTTAAATCCTCCTAATGTATATTTTCAGACCGAATAATTTCCGTTCTCCTGTTTTTATAGTTTTTTGTACAGGTCCGGCAAAGCACCGGACAGAAACCTCCGGACTGACAGTGACAGACACATGCCTTGACATAAGCGGAATGACTCCGTTATGCAAAAAGCAAGGATAGATTGCATCGTTAGATTGCGGATGCGCCTGTTGGCGAACAGCACACCCGCAACTGCGAACCGAAACGATCCGCACAAAACTCTGCAATCTTGATTATCCTGTTGTGTTATTTTATATTATAACCGATATGATAGGGTTTTTCCTACAGTTCGAGGAAAGAATCTGCATACAACGTGTTGTTTTTGATGATATCGCAGGACTTGATGGTTTCCATCAGTCTGACATCGCAGGGATTGACGATTGCGGAAGTAAATCCGTTCATCATAGCCATAGCAACCGTAGCGGAATCGAGAATCGGACGGAGTGTTTTCGGCATACCGTTGGAAACATTGGACAGACCGCCTGTCGTGTTCAGTCCCATATCACTCATCATTTTGATCGCTTCGAGTACCTGCATCTGCTTGTCCTGCATTCCTTTGATCACGAGGAAAAGCGGGTCAAACCACAGATCCGTCGGTTCCATGCCGAGCATCATGCCGCGTTCGAGCATTTCCTGGCAATAAACCATACGTTCGTCATTGTCGGAAGGAATGCCGTCTTTTGCGCAAAGCGCAATTGCGATAGCATCGTTTGCGGCAGCCAGATCGATGTTTTCGATTCTGTCACCTGCGTCGGCAGAGTTGACGATCGGTTTGCCTTTTGCACGGTTGTAAACAGAAATACCTGCTTCAATCGCTTTTTTGTTTGCCGTATCAAGGCAAAGCGGAACATTGTCAAAACGTTCCTGAAGAAGCTGCACAGCCCATTTCATGAGTTCTTCGCCCGTGCTTTCCGCAGGTCCGATGTTGACATCAAGGTAAGTAGCGCCGGCTTTGAGCTGTTCTTCCGCTCTCTGAATGATCGGTTCGGGATTTTTCGTGTTGAACGCATCTCGGATGACCGGAGAAATGCAGTGAATTCTCTCGCCGATAGTTACAAATTTTTCCATGGTTATCTCCTCTGTATGATAATAATGATTAAATTATTTTAAATCTTTCAGGAATTTGACAGCCTGCATCGCTTCGTTCGGGCCGACAATAATTTCCCAACCGGGGAGTTTATCTTCCATTTCGCCTTTGAGCACGGCTACTTTTCCCGGAATGACGAGTCTTCTGGATTTGATTTTGTTTTCGATTTCGTATTCCTGAATGAATTTTGCAATCGAGGAAGCGCTGAGCTTTCCTGCTGCCCATGCAGTCAATACGGAATATCCGCCCGCATCCGGAATCAAAAGATTGATCGGTACGCCGGAACGTTCCATTTCGCCGGAAATAACAAAGTAGCTGAGTGCGAAGTCCACTGTCAGACAGCAGAGAGAATTTTCATCGGCACCATTGATTTTGTAGATGCCCGGTTCGACTCTCATCGGCTTCTGCGGATCTGTGTATACGTTCTGTCTGAGGCCGTAAAGCGGAAGCGCCTGTGCATAGCTCATTGCTTCCATTACGATGATGGAGCCGTATTTCATGGTGAACAGAGAAGCAAGAGCTGCCTGCATCACATCATCTCCGACAGCCAATCTGCCGACATTGACGATCATCGGATAACCGAATGTTCTGTCATTGTTTTTGATGGCAGCGCGTCTGACCTGAACGGTTTCCGCAAATGCGTCTTTGATGGAATTGATCGTTGCATTGAGCACGAGATTTTTGTTTCCTGCCGCTTCGAGTTTTGCGGTGGTGTCATACAGATCGTTGATGTCGGTTCCGCAAACGCCCAGCGTTACGCCGTATTCTTTTGCCAGTTCGTTCATTGCTTCGCAATTGGCCGCGGTCGCACCGTTGAGAATCGGTTTGAGATCCTTCGCAATTTCGAGCGCTTCTTTCGCAATCGCAACATCAGCACAGCCAATGATCATTGCTCTGTTCATGCCGGCTGCTTTTTTGACGAGTGCGAGGAATTTGTCCTTGTCTTTGCCTTCCACATAGTTGACATAAATGAATTCGACATACATTCTTTCGCCGATACGCTGATAATCAATCGCTTCGACAGATGCAAATGCTTTTTCGTTTTCCGCGTCTTCGTTCGCGTTGCAAACGGAAACGGCATAAAGGTTTTTGCTGACGAATGTTTTTTCGTGTCTTGCCAGTACGGTTTCACCGCCCAGTGTATGTTCGTTTTCGCCTGCACCCACTTTGATGGTCTTCATCGGCGGAGCAGTTGCTTCCGCAAGTTGTGCTTTCACTTCGTCGGAAATGTACGGACATTTTTCAAGCGGAATTGCGCCCTGCGCAACTTTCATCGCAAATGCCATACATGTCGGATTGCCGCATTCTTTGCAGTTTGTTTTCGGTGTGATTTTAAATATTTCAATGCCTGTAAGTGCCATTATTGTAATTCCTCCGATATCTTTCTAAAACTAAATTACATTAATTCTTTGATCATTTTGGAAATGGTTGCCACGCTTCTGGGGTGTCTGAGGATCACAGCATTCGAGCTGGATGCCAAACATGCAGCCGCCGTAACGACTTCCATGTCGATTCCTCTGAGTTCGACACTGCCCCATTCCGGAGCGTCCGCTTCCGCCATAACGGATTCTTTTACCGTCCATGTTTCGAAAGAAACCGGTGTCACAACAGGCATCTGCAACATTGCGTCGTTCTGACCGAGCGCCGCAAGAATGACTCTGTCCATCGTGGATGAAACATATTCAAAACCGTAGCCTGCAGCTGCAGAACCGAGGTTCATCACAATGCTCTTTGCGCCTACGCCGAGTTGTGTGAGCAATACATTGAGCTGTTTGGCAAGGTTGATATCGCAGGCGGATTCCGCACCGACGACCTGATTGTAAGCAAGTCCGGCGGATGCGCCGACTACTTTGTAAGTTTCTTCCTTTGCGGAAAGGAATGCCACGTTTTTGCCGGAAAGGGCTTCTGCAATCTTTTCGAAAAGAACGGAGTCTTTTTCGTTGTTTTTGCATCCCGCAATCATCAGCGGAAGATCAATGGCATCCGCAACTTTTTTTGCGATTGCAACACATTCTTCAACCGGCTGATTGTCTCCGTTCGGATCGGCTCCGTCCATTCTCAGGCAGATAAAATCCGCACCTTCCATGCTCTGTGCCTTTTTCGCGATTTCGGCAATATCCGTCGCGTTGCCGTAGAATTCTTTGATTCCGTCCGCATAACCTTCCAGACCGAGATCGGAGATTTCCACCCCGACTTTCGGTGCATGTTCGATCGGTGCGTCGAATGTGTAGAAAGGAAGTACGTTCTGTCCCCCCAACACGATTTTTTTATCACCGCTGCCGATTTCGACTGTCCCGATGGCAGCATTAAATTTTTGAGGTGATGTTTTAAACGGCATTTTTAATAGTCCTCCCTATAAAAATATATAAATTATTAAAGACAAACTAAATATCCAGTTTGCTCATAATTTCCTTGACGGCTTGTTTGGAAAGGGAATCTTCCGGCAGAGTCGCGGTCGGCTTCCCTGCGGAATCATATTCGTAAACCTGCGGATCCTGCGGAATCACGCCGATCAGATCAAGACCCTGCAGTTTGATTTCTTCCTGAATGCCATCATCCAATGTTCCGTTCGGCGCACGGTTGACAATCAGTTTGATGTTTTTTGCTCTGATTTTCAGATCGTCGATCAATTTCGCAATTCTTCCGACGGTCTGGATTCCTCTGCGCGAGCAGTCGCTCACAAGAAAAATCGTATCGACATGAGGAAGAATTCCGCGGCTGATGTGTTCCATGCCCGCTTCGTTATCCACGACGACATATTTGTAATTGCCGGAGAATTTATCCAGCTGTGTTTTCAGTATTCCGTTGACATAGCAGTAGCACCCTTCCCCTTGGGTTCTTCCCATCACCAACATGTCATAGTCATCGTTTTCGACAAGTGCCTGGTTGAATTTGAAATTCAGATAATCCGCTTTCGAGGTTCCCGGCGGAATCGGATTGACCGGAGCCATTTCCGCACGCAGCACTTCTTCTCTGATCTGTCCGATGGTAGTCTCGACATCCACGCCCAACACTTCGTTGAGGTTGGAGTTTGCGTCGGCGTCAACGGCCAGAATCGGGGTTTTATGATTCTTCACAAGGTAGTCGATAATCATTCCGCAAATCGTTGTTTTGCCTGTTCCGCCTTTCCCTGCGACAGCAATTGTATAAGTCATAATGCTCTCTCCTTTTCATAATAATGGATCGTCTTTTGCACGATCTTGATAGTTTGTGGTTTATTATGATTCCATTCTGTTATTATATAACTTGCAATATTGACTTGGCAAGATGTTTTTGGATACGTACTTTTCGGGCGTTTTTCTCAATTCCGCAGCAACAGTTGCCCGACATATCTCCGTTTGTTATAATTGATGTAATTTTATCAGTCAACGCTCTTGGAGGAACCGATGGAACGCATTTATCGCTGCAGCATGAAAGCCGATGATCTCATTTATTTTAAAGTTGCCGTCAAAGAAACCGATCTCATGATCGGAGCCGACAGTGATTTAACCGATATCTGCACCGAAACCATCCGTCTGCTGCGGGCAGATTTGGAGCGCTACATCATTCGCCATCCCGAATTTCAACGGGCACTGGCTCCTGTCTCGCTTTATCGGGAAGCTCCCGAAATTGCGAGGAGAATGGCAATGGCAGCCAAAATCGCCAATGTGGGCCCGATGGCCGCAGTTGCCGGTGCATTCAGTCAGATGCTGGCGGAACGCATGGATGCCCTCAGCGAAAATCTACTCATCGAAAATGGCGGCGATTTGTATATCAAAACGGACAAACCCCGTCATGTCGCAATTTATGCGGGCGAAAACAAGTTCAAAGATCGCATCAAAGTGCGGATCAAACCTGAGGAATCACCGCTAGGTATCTGCACCTCATCGGGAAAACTGGGTCATTCACTCAGTTTTGGCCTTGCAGATGCCGTTACAATATTCTCTAAAGATGCATTCCTGGCTGATGCCGCAGCCACATCGGTATGCAACCGCGTCCGCAGTGCATCGGATATCGAATCCGCGCTGCATTACGCCATTTCAATGGAAGGCATTTCGGGTGTGCTAATAATTGCAGAAGAGAAGTTGGGAGTAATCGGAAACATAGAATTAATTTAAACGTATATCAATGCGCATTCATTATACAATCAAATAGGGAAAAAGCGAAGAGAAATTTACATTTTTTCTCTTTTTTTTTCTTGATTTTAAAAGGTTTTTTGGAATATTCAAATCTCGAACGTTTACAATAATGCACAAGGAAAAGAAAAAAAGGTGAAATAGCATTACATTTCTTTTAAAATAAACACTCCGACCGACAAAAAACGAAACCAATCATAAAGGAGCACTCATACAATTCGCCGGAAAATATCCTGATACCGTTTTCACATAAAAAAGCAACTGACAATCAGTTGCTTTTTTATGCACGTATTTTTTAGTACAGATTATAATAATATCCGTATGCGGCAATTACATAAATAACTGCAACAATCGTCAGAACGATCAATACAATACCGATAATCAGTCCTGCCAAAGCAAATCCTTTTCCTTTTTGATTCGTTTTCTTCACCTGCACCATACCGATGATGGATAAAACAATTCCGGCAATCCCCAAAAGCCAGCCGAACCCTATAAATAATGCGGGGATGCCAACAAGAGAAAGAATAAACCCGACCAAAGCGGGAATATTTGTGCTCTGCGAAGGCTGAGCATAAGGATTATACGCCCCGTTTGGATTGTAGGTCGGCGCGGGATTGGAATTTGTCTGGTAGGGGTTCTGCTGAGCCGCAGGTTGGGGCTCAACGGGAGCCTGATAACTCGGAGCGGCCTGAGGGGCAACAGGTGTTTCGGGTGCAGCAGGCTGTACCGGAGCGGCCGCAGTTCCGCAATTCGGACAGAACGCTGCGTTGTCGTCCATCGGACTGCCGCAATTTGTGCAATTCTTCATAATGATCCTCCTTAATTCCGTTCGTATGATTACTTCTGCTGTGCAGGAACTCAATACTACTGTTTACTATAACACATTCCCGAGATTTTGTATAGTAAAAAACACCTGCAATTTTGCACCGAATGCTTTGACAGATACAATCTTTCTTTCCGTTTTGCACCAAAACTAAACCTGAACTCCGTATCGGATCAGATGGTGGATCACCCCTGCGCCTCCCCCGATCAATCCGAAAACAATCAACACGTAAACGATCAAGCCGACCGCTCCGATGGCAATGCCCGCGACAGCCAAGCTTTTCCCGTCTTCCCCGGAACGTTCGACACGCTGAAGTCCGAGTATCGATACGATAATTCCGCCGATGCTGAAAACGGGTGCGAAGATATAACTGAATACCGCATACCAGCTGAGCACAATTCCCGCAATACAGAAAACATCAGTCTTCTTGTTAATCCGATTATTGGGCATACCGGGCATCGGCTGACGAAAAGAGGGCTCACGCGGAACCGTTCTGGCTCCGCACCGTTCGCAATAGCGGTCGGAAGGTTTCAGCGGAGCTCCGCATTCCGTACAATAAGCTTGCCGTATTTCCTGTTGCATACCGATTTCTCCTTTTTCAGAACAAAAGTCTGGCAAGAAAAACACCCAACTCCACCGTACCGACAACCAATCCGAAAACTGCGGCTTCTTTCCCTTTTTGAGCAAGACGCTCCGCCCGCAGATATCCGATGATCGAAACTGCAATTGCCGCAATTCCGAGAGGATTCAACACGGAAATCGTAGCCGGAACCGCGATTGCGGGGCCGATCAGACAGAAAGGATTGACTTTTTGACGCACGGTCGGCCCTTCGCCATAGTGAAATTCCTGTGTGTCAACATTAATGACTTCGGGTTCTTTGCTCTGATTCTCATCCAAATTGCCTTCGGAGTTCTCAAGCGGGCTGTCCGAAGCACTGTAACTGTTGGCTCCGCACTTCGGACAGAATCGATCCGACTCCTCCATATGCGCACCGCAATGACTGCATCTTGCCATGTCACTCACCGTTTCTTTTGTTTTGTTCCAATATTGTTATTTATCTTAACACAGGATGCGGAGAATGCAAACCGATTGGACAACTCAAACAGAATTTTCCCAAGAGCAAGAAATTTCGTATGCGAATGAAAAAATCCGTATGCTATTCATACGGATTCAGCGTGGCGATGACATGATCAAGATGCAGAGGCTGAATGAAAAATCCAAAACAAAAAACATTTCAATTCGGACATACCCGCACAAGTCTGTGCTTTGTCAGGGGCGTTTGATTGCGGCAATTCTCAAATGCAGCCGCAAGCGCCACAAACACAGGAATGGGCAAACCAAAGATATATCCTGAACATGGAGTACCGTCATTTTCAATTGTTTGCGATTCTTTTTTTCACGGTTTTTGGATTCGCAAACACAGCTTCCCGTGCAGGAAACGCCGACTCAATAAAAGATCAGCCCGGCAACAAACAAGCTCAATGCATAATAAATCAAATCAACCGCACCGATGACGATGCCGGCAATCGCGAGTCCCTTGCCGCGCTGTTGCATCTGCTTGAATTTTCTGAGACTGACGATCCCGAGCACAACAGCCACAATTCCCAAAATAAACGGATAGAACAGCAACCCGACCAAGGAAACGATGAAACAGGCAATTGCTTCATACATCCAGCCGCCGCTTGACGGACGGGTCAGAGATTCATCGCCGGCATAGTTGGAAAGGTAAACCGGAGGTTCCGGAATCGACTCCATCCATTCGTCCGGCTTTGCGGTTGTGGGAGATGTATCGTCGATATAATTGGCGGTTGTTTTTTGCGCGGGAGCGCCGCACTGCGCACATACCGTGTCATTATCCGCCATTTCCTTGCCGCAGTTCGCGCAATATTTCATCGTATGCCTCCTAATTCAAATCCGATTTTGAGCATTCGGATTGATCTGTACTGATTAAGTTCAATATACCACATTCGCATGAATTTGTACACACGAAAGATTATTCACAAAATTCTTAAAACAAAAATCAGTCCGAAGACTGATTCAAAATGCAATAATTCCGTAATAACGAAGATAATATAAATACGCATAAATCAGGAATGCGCCGAAAATCAAATCAAACACACCGATCAGAATTCCCGCAATCGCAAGATTCTTTCCCATCTGACCCGAAATCGCACTTTTTTTCAGCCCGACCCAAGAAAAAATGACTGCGAGAACGCCCGCAATCGGGGGAAGCATCATCATTCCGCACAGTGCGGTGACGAATCCTGCCACACACATGGAATTGTAGCGTTTCTGAGTCTTTCGATAGACCGGAGGGATAAACGAAGGGACGGCATTCGGCTGCCTGTCATCGATGGCACTGCCGCATTGCGTACAAAATTTTGCATCATCCGACATCTGCGTCCCGCAGTTTTTGCATTGTTTCACAGTGATTCACCTCCTGTCGGATAAATTGATTCCGACTTATTATAGCACAAACAGTACGCGTGCGAAAGGATATGTTCCGGGGATAAGAGAAGAATCTCCTTGCAGGAATCACCCAAATCGGTTGAAAAGATCGGAATCAATGCTATAATCATAAGTAACTCCTATTGTTATAAACATGTTTGGGGGAATCGACATGTCAATCAAAGACAACATCATACAGGGCATGAAAGAACTCGACGAAGACCGCGTATTGGAAAACGCGGTGCTCGCCGTCGCGCAGGATACGGATCGGCTGGAAATTCTCCGTTGGCTCAATCTCGGGCTCAATGAGGTCGGGAAACTGTACGAGCAGGAAGAGTACTATATCATCGAGCTGATCATGTCCGAAATCATTTACAAAAAAGTCCTTGATCTGGAAGGATTTAATATTTGGGTGCAGCAAAATGCCGACCAACCCATCGGCGTGATCGTGCTCGGAACCGTGAACGGCGACAACCACGACATTGGAAAAAATATCTTCAAAAGCATGGTTTCCGCCAGCGGGTTTCGGGTCATCGACCTCGGCGTGGATGTACCGTCGGGACTCTTTATTGATACCTTACGATCAGAGCATCCCGACATTCTTGCGCTCAGCGGAATTCTCACCTCCGCCATTGAGGAAATGAAAACACTGATTGATGAGATTTCCGCGGCGGGAATGCGAAGTGATCTGAAAATACTGGCAGGCGGTCCGGCGCTCACGGATGCGGCGTGCCGATATATCGGTGCGGACATTTCGGTGAAAGATGCAGGAATGGGTGTGGAAATCTGCAAACAATGGATGAAGGAAAAGGGACGGGATAATGGCTGAGCATTCCTACCAGAAAATAGTGGAGCTGATCAGGGCAAAGATCGACAGCGGGGAGTATCGCCCGAACGACAACATCCCTTCGGAAAAGATGTTGTGCGAAATGACGGGCATTGGACGCTCAACGGTGCGGAAAGGCCTTTCGGTACTCGTCAATGACGGGCTTCTGTATGCCGTCCAGGGAAAAGGTTACTATGTTTGCGAACCGAAAAAAGGCGAGTTCCTGCTGTATTTCAACGAAACCTCCGCAATCGAAACCAGTGCGGAATCAGTTAAGGTCATCGGTGTGGATATCATTAGTCCCGATGCGGAGATGACGGCAATTCTTGATCTCCCTCCGAACAGACAGACCGTTCTGATTAAACGTCTTATTTCGGATCGGGACACGCGAATTGCGTATGACTGCAAATACATTCCCTACTCCGCCAAAAGCCCGATCATCGAGCAGGAATTGTACAAATCTGATTTTCCCCAAATGTTCGCAAAAGAAAAATCGTTGTTCGACATCAAGAAAAAAATGCGGATCACTGTCGGCGAACTGGACGGACAAACGGCAAAAGTGCTCCGAGCCGACGAGCATACGCCTGCCATTATTATCGAGCAGTTTTTATATGATGAAAATGCGCAACCGATCGGTTACGGCATCACGACATTTCTCGGGAAATATTTCAAACTCAGTGCAATCTGCGAATAGGTGAAACATGGACGTTCAGCTTTATAAGACAATCGAAAACGAAATCAAGGAAACCATCCGCAGCGGCAAACTGCGCCCCGGGGACAAGCTGCCGTCCGAGGCGGAACTGATGGAGCAGTACGGCGCAAGCAAGATGACCGTGCGCAAAAGTATTTCCGATCTGGAACAGGAAGGTCTGGTCTATTCCATCCAACGCGTCGGAAACTATGTCGCAACACCCGCCACCGACAAATACATCGTGCTCTTCGACGAACTGAAAAAAATCAAGGGAATCGACCGCATCGATATGATTTCCACCCATTTCACAACGAAGGGTCCGAACACGGCGGCTTTCGGCATCCTGTCTCAAAAAGCAAGAATCCTGAGCATCGAGCGTCTCTTCAAAAGTGAAGAGCGGGTCATCGCTTATGACAGAAAGATGCTTTTATATCACAAGGACATCGACATTTCCGAGTACGAAATGACACATTACAGCTTTGCTACACTGATGACGCAAAAGCTCGAGCAGTTCGCGGCAAGGCACGAGCTCGTATTCGAAGCGATCGGCTGCACCCAACAGATCGGAACCTTATTGAACATCCGGGAAGGCAGCGCCATCGCCTCGGTTACGCAAAACTATTTCGATGCGAGCGGCAGACTCTCGGGGCTGAGCAATACTTACTGCCTGCCCGAATACATTGAGATGCATGCCGAATCCGTTTAAGTAAATTGCAATCCCTGCTTCGGCGGGGATTTTTTGTGGAATAAACCGCAAGGCAGCGAATCGTTATTTTTGAATTAAATTCATGCTTGACAAACTTTTCCCTCCCGTGTATTATAATATAAACATGTTTATACCAGTCAGCTTTTCATTGATTACCCGGAAAGGAATCTTCATGAAAACAGACCTGTTGAAAATCACCGTCATCGCCGTTGTGCTTGCCGCATGCATTGTGCTGTTCCAAGCATTGCTGTTTCCGGCACTTACTCTGGTTTTATTCGTCGGCATTACCGTCACATTCACGGCGGGAGCCGACCGCAAGAAATTTCCGAACTATCTGCTCTCGATATCCTGCGGAGTTGCGTGGGGTGTATTGTTTCATTATATGGAACACTGGGCAACCGCTCTCGGATGGAATGAATCCGTAGCGATGTTTGCCGTATTCGCCGTCTTTACGTTTGCCGTAAGATCCACACACAATGTCTTTCTCAAAAATAGCTGGGCCAACATCGTCGGCTTCGCTTTTGCCGGAGTCATCGGTGTCGTTTACGGCGGGATCGAACAAATCTTTCCCGTGCTGACTGCCCTGCTCTGCGGGGTTGTGAGCGCTGTCCTATCGGTATGGGTTTCCGAGCTGCTGATCAAAACACCCGCAACCGCAGAAGCAATCGAAAACTGAGATGAAAAAATCGGATCATAATTAATAGATATCAGTTATTTTTCAAAAATCTATTGACAAATATGTCCGTCTGTTTTATCCTGTAAGTGAATTAAACATGTTTATACCAACTCAATGCGAAAAGCTGACACTTCAAAAAAGGAGATCGTTTAGAAATGGTTGATGCAAACAAATTAAAACAAGACCGAATCAATCTGGTCAAGAACACCATCACAAAAAAAGAAAAAACCAATCAGATTTTTCACTTCGGAAATCTTTTCTCCTGGAAAATATACGACGCGGGTTACAAACTGAGTGAAGCGCTCAATGATTATGCCATCATGGAAAAAGTGATTCGTCACACGTTTGAAAACTACAAAATCGATTCCTGTTACGAAACGGGTTGGAGAAATCCGATCCAGGTAACGGAGTCCCTCGGCAACGACGAATATGTCATCAATGATGTCGCCAATTCCATCAACATCCACGACCAGTGCTTCATGGAAGCGGAAGACTATCCCGCACTCATTGCGGATCCGAAAAAATTCTTATGGCAAACGTTCCTTCCGAGAAAATACAAAGCACTCAAAAAAGATACCAATTCCCCCGATTTCAGAAACTTTCTCGGGAAATACGGAGAATTCGGCGCCTTCATGGGACGCGTGGGCGAAATTCAGAATGAGTTCGGCATTCCCGATTTCACCGATCCCGCAGCCGCGATCGATTACTCGGGCAACGGTTATGAAATTCTCTTCTGCTTTCTCAGAGGCATCAAAGGGCTTGCCTACGACATCCGCAGAGATCCCGAAAAAGTGCTGGCGGCGATGGATGCCATCGACCAGACTTTCGCCATTCCGAAACTGGAACGTGCCAAAGCTCAGCAGCCGAAAGGCACCAACCCGAATTTCTGCGTCGATACCAACCCGGTTATGCTCGGACACATCATCCTTAGTCCCAAACAATTCGAAAAATTCTATTGGCCGCATCTCAAACGCGTCATCGAGCTGACGGAAACGCAGGACAAACTCGCCTTCGTATTTGCGGAAGGCGCCTCCGATCGATTCTATGACTTCTTCCAGGAATTCCCGAAAGACCGTTTTGTACTGCTTGCGGAAATGAATGACATTTTCGAAATGCGCAAACGTCTGCCGAACGTCACAATGATGGGCGGCATGACCACCGATCTGCTCGGAAAAGGAACCGCACAGGAATGCGTGGATTATACAAAGCATCTGATCGACACGCTCGGTCCGGACGGATTCATTTTCAGCGAAAATAAAATGATATCTTTCCCCTACGACTGCACGCACGAAAACCTCAAGGCAGTCAGCGATTTTGTCAGCAGTTACCGTTTTTGATCGGATGAGGATATCCGATCGGAAAGAGTCAAAATTTCGAATAAGGAGAGTATGATTGATGGATTACAATATTCTGGATTACCCGAACGGCTATGACCGTGTCAGAGACGAAGAGCTGGTGTTCCTTCCCGAAGACAAAGCAATCAGAGAAGGGTTCATGATCGATATGCTGCAATGGCTCATCCAGTGGTAGAAGAAAAACAAAGAGAGCAGGGCTTCCGATGAAGCTCTGCTCTTTTATTTTGTTTTCGATACGTCTTTCCTCTTTGCATAACAATGCCGAAGCCCGCGTTTCCGCGGCATTTATTTCTCTTCGTAAAATCTGGGATTCGGGGCTTTCACGATGAAAAATTCCAAAGTGTCATCTTCCTGATTTTTCAGATTCATTTTGCTGTTGTAGGGCACATGGACAATCTCTCCATGCAAATGCGTACGAATGTCACTGTCATTCAATTGGAGTGTCATGACTCCCTTCACAATCACCAAATAAACTTCGGAATTTGAAAAATGTTCGGGAAGCCCCTCCCCGCTCGGCAAAATCGCATGATTGATGGCAATATGATCGTCATCGATAATTTTTTCGATTGTCTTTTCCGCAGTTCTGGCAAACTGATAAACCTGTTGCATTTTGAAAAGCTCCTTTCATTTCTCATTTTACTTTAGTATAATGGGACTGCAGGGCAGAAAATGTTACATAAGTAACAAATGGGAGAGGTTATGATGCAAACAGTTGGTTCGGAAGCGTTTTTTGAGCTGCCTTTTTTGCGCACACTTGATGATAGTTGCATTGAAATTATGATTCGGACAGGTGAAATCAAATCAATGAAGATGAAACGGGGCGGCGTGATTCATTTGTCCGGAGACGACTGCGCGGGAATCGAAATCCTGTCGGAAGGGAAAATCAGCATCCAGGACATCGATGAATCGGGAAACAGCCTGATCGTCTCAATCTGCGAACCGCCCGCAGTGCTGGGGGCAAATCTGATTTTCGCCGAGAAGCGGAACTATCCATTCACAGTTTTAGCCCTCAGCGACAGCACGATGCTCTGCATCGGCAGAAGCACTGTAAGAAAGCTTTGTGCAAAAAACGAAGCGTTTTTATGGGAGTTCCTGTATCAAACATCGGAGCATGCCGCAATGCTCACCGAAAAACTGCACACCCTCACACTTTCCAATATTCGGTGCAGAATGCTGGATTTTCTGAAAAAAGAAACACATCGACAGCAGTCACTGACCATCCGACTTCCGATGAGCAAAACAGAACTTGCCGAATCCATGGGAATCCGACGCTCTTCTCTGGGCAGAGAGCTCACCGCCATGAGGAATGAAGGGATACTGCGTTTTGACAACCGCACAATTACCGTAACCGATTGCACAATATGGCAGGAAAGTGAGTCGGATTATGATAAAATAAAAAGAAAACCGGAGGAAATGCATGACAAAAGTCTTGATACTGACATCGGAAAAACGCGTCAGAAAATTTTATGATCTTTCTTCCCTTCCGTCCGAATGGGAACTCATTTATGCGGAAGGGCTGAAAACAGACGATGAAATATTGAAAGCCGCTCCGGATGCCGATTATATTTTTGCGGATGCGATCCGGGAAGTAAGTGCCAATCTCATTGCGAATATGTCGAAGCTGAAACTGATTCACTCTGAGGGAGTCGCATTCAACAAAATCGACACGGCCGCGGCGAAAGCGCATGGAGTGTTCGTATGCAACAATGCGGCAGCCAACGCAGTCGCAGTTGCGGAACATACCGTCATGCTGATGCTTGCCATGCAGCGAAGACTGCTCGAAGGCGACATGATGGTGCGCAGCGGCAGACAAATCGAAGCCAAAGGAGCATTCATTCTGGATGGCATCAACGAATTGAATGCAGCGCACGTCGGACTCATCGGCTTCGGTATGATCGCAAAAGAAACAGCCAAACGCCTCAAAGCCTTTGGCTGCAAGGTCAGCTGTTTTCACTCCACACCAAATGCGCAGGCTGAACAAGCTTTGGGTGTGGACTATCTCGCATTGGATGAATTGCTCAGGAGCTGCGATATTATCAGCCTGCATTTGCCTGTCACTTCCGACACAGTGAATTACATCGATGCAACACGCTTGGCGGTGCTCAAACCGAATGCCATTCTCATCAATACGGCACGGGGAGAACTGATCGATCAGCAAGCCCTTGCCAAAGCACTGGAAGCAGGACAACTTGCGGGAGCGGCGTTCGACACCCTGACTCCCGAACCGGTCACGAAAGATAACCCGCTGCTGAAGCTGTCGGAATCCTGCCGATATAAAGTGCTCTTCTCTCCGCATATCGCAGGCACCACACTGCAAGCGTTTCAGACAATGCACAAGACGGTCTGGAGCAACATCCTTGCGGTCGAAAACGGAAAACAACCGATCAACATCTGCAATCCTTGATGAAATGCAGCAAAAAAGCAGCCCTTCGACGGCTGCTTTCATTTTATTTACTGAGCGATGCTGCGTTTTTTGGTGAGCAGTTTGGAGCAGAGAACAATCCCGGCAACACCGAGTTCTGCAACCGCAAGATCATAAGCGATGATCCCGACCAACGCGAAGACAAACGCCATGCCGTTCGGCTCGATATCTCCCGAAGCCAGCCCGCTGAGCATCGTATACAGCATGGTTGCAACAAATGCCGCCACTGCAATGCCGAATCCCCATGCGATCGATTTGACGCAAGTGTGCGTCATCAAAGCAGCAATCAAAAGCAGAAGGGCGCCCGAGAGCACTGCGATGAACAGTTCTGCCGGAATAAGATAATCCATCATCAGCTGTTTTCTCATGACCGAACCGACAATGCCCGTGGCAAACATGAACACGATGGGTCCGGCGGTAAGGATAGTTCCGACCAAGGCAAACAGTTTTGCCAGAATGGGATTTCTTTTCATACGATTCACCTCCCGTCAATCGTAAAACAAGAAGCTTTCTAAGCTAATTATATCAGACAAAAAAGAATTTATGAATATTTTTTTGTATATTCGATTTTATCCGCTCTTTTCTTCCCGATTTTTGTTCTCCGAAAAAAGAATTGTGCTATAATTGGAGAAAAAGACCGTGATGAAAGGAATTATGCAATGGATCACAAGCAAAAAGCCATCGACAATTTCAAAAAAGGATTCAACTGCGCGCAATCCGTCTTCGTCGCATTTACGGATGTGACTGGCATGGACGAAGCATCTGCCGCTAAACTTTCCTCCTCGTTCGGCGGAGGCATGGGCGGCATGAAAGAAGTGTGCGGCGTACTCTCCGGCGCATTTATGGTGCTGGGTATCAAATACGGTTTCACCGAAAAATCCTCCCCGGACGAAAAGAAAGAACACTATGCCCGCATCAAATCGTTCGGCGATAAATTCACCGAAAAATACGGCTCGCTCGTGTGCAGAGATCTGGAAGGCTGGTCCAAAGCGGATGGTTTTCTCAAAGGCGAACAAAACAATGAATTTTATCAGAAAAAACCCTGCGCGGTTTACGTGGAATATGCCGCGGAACTGTTGGATGAATTTCTGAAATAATCCTGACTGCAGCCAAGATCGTATCAAAAGGATGGCATCTTCATAAAATTGTCAGCCGAACCTATCTGTCAACAATAACGGGTAGGTTTTTTGTTGATTAATTTTTGAAAAATAATTGATTCACACGAAAGAACAGGGTATGCTGTTATTATATAGATGTAATAATACGGCAAAAAGGAAGAACGATGCAATGAATATGATTATTATGGGCGGGTTCCTCGGTTCCGGCAAAACAAGCATTGTATTGCAGATGGCAAAATACCTCATCGGAGACGGAGACGCACCGAAAGCGACAGTTGCAATACTGGAAAATGAAATCGGGGAAATCAGCGTGGACGACCAAATCCTCAAAAGTGACGGATACAAAGTGGAAACCATGTTTTCCGGATGCGTCTGCTGCACGATGTCGGGAGAATTGATCGTCAATGTCTCCAATATCATGCGTGAAATGAATCCCGATTGGATCATTATGGAAGCCACCGGCATCGCCTATCCGCACAATATCAAAGAAAATCTCCAATATTCGCTCAAAATCGACAGCCGCATCATCTGTGTTGCGGATGCGCAGCGTTGGCAAAGGCTGCTGCGCCCCATGGGGATGCTCATCGGCGACCAGCTCAAGGAGGCGGATGTGATCCTTGTCAACAAGATCGACCTGGTCGACAACAGAACGCTGGATGAAGTTGACCATTCGCTTGCCGGCTTCAATCCGAGCGCAAAACGTTTTCCGATCTGCGCGTCTGAGAAGATTCCGATCGAATTGTGGCAGTATATTCTGAAAACGCCGACGGAGGTGCCGGCATGAATCATTCGGAGCACTCTCATCCTAAAGTACAGAAAGAGATTGCTGATCCACTCGGACATTCGCAAGAACATAACGACCACGGGCATCACGAACATGCACATTTGGACACCGAAGAAAACGGAATTGCAATCAGCGTCACCACGCATGATTCCTCCGTGGTTGGCTCGTACCGTCTGAAAACGGAAAAATCTTTCAACGATGCGCAGGAATCAACAGGAAAACTACTGGAGCAAATCGCTTCTCGCGTCAACGAATTCGGAGGACTGATCGGACATATTAAAGCAATCGTAAAAGAAGAAAGCGACAGCTGTATCCTATCCGTAACCGATACGGATGCAAACAGGCGCATACTTCAAGGAAGCGGCGCAAAGATCGAAGGAGTCGCCATCGTGTTCGGCATCACGCCGCAGCAGTTGCAGTCAATCATGCAGCAAACGTTTGGCATATTGAAACAATGAGACCCAAAAAGCGGGAGGAATCAGTTATTGAACAAGTAAACTAAAAGCAGACATAAAAAAGACATGTCTGCTTTTTTGATTATACAGGAAAGAAAAGAAAAAGATAGAACAAGCAAAGGATAGAAATTCCGCAAATGCAGTAAAAAAGAGAATCTGAGAATCGTAACACCGCACCTGTTGTAGCCTCACACACTCGGGCAGCTCGCTCAAGAGGAGAAGACGCAAACTGAACCTACGGTACCATAAACGATGCGATTACGAAATCATATTAACAAGCCCTGACATTTTTACACAAGATCAGGGGAATCAGTTTCTCCTGATTCTTCATTAAGAACTTGAATAATTTGAGAGGATAGTCAAGGCTTAACATTCACTATCAGGCTATTTCAAAGCGCTCAATCTAAAGATTTGAGGTGCTTTTATTTTGTAAGCAATTCCTGACATGCAGCGTCATCTCTTGAAAAATTACGGGATGAATAGTAAAATAATGCCATATCTATGCATGAGAGACGGCAGTATGGTGGGATCATCCAAGATAAGAATAACGCGTCAAATGCCATTTTTAACGCAAGAGACTGTTGTCTCAAACTTTTTAAAAGCAAAAGAATATGGTGTCGTTGCGAAAAGAGAACGTGTCTTTTATATTGGATTCAGCAAAGACTTGAATGGAAAGGGTCAAGTAGCTTAATCGCGTTGAGGGGGTAATGAGTTGATAGCCATAGTAATTGCAGCAATCATCATTCTGATGATTATCATAGTCAATATTGCCAAATCTGTTTCATCAAGGAAACATCGAGATCTGCATCAACCTCGATATCCGAGCCAACCTTGGATACCAGAGACGCCCGAAAGAATAGTGGGTCGCATCGGAGAACAGAGAGCGGCAGATATGATTCGATCAGTACTCCGGCAAGACGACAGAATGTTTACGAATGTTCGGATTTCCTTTGAGAATAAACCGGCAGAGCTTGACAACGTTGTGGTAAACAAATACGGCGTTTTTATCATTGAGGTCAAGAATTATAACGGATGGCTCAGTGGCAATGAAGATGATTATGAGTGGATAAAGACCCATACCACAGATGCCGACAACACCTATTCAAAGAAGGTAAAAAACCCGATCAAGCAGGTAAAGCGGCAGGTATATGTGCTTGCCATGTATTTGGACTACTACGCTATAAGCGTCTGGGTTGACGGTTACGCCATTCTGCTTAACGGTAACAGCCCCGTAGTCAGCGAATACATCCTGTCAGGCAGATCGGACATCGACCGAGTGATCCATACACCAGGTCGCAACCGATTGACCAGACAAGACATCGAGCAAATTACAAAGGTTCTATCGTAATAAATACACAGAATCAGCATAAAGAGAGCATAAGATGCTCGAATGTACGTTGAAAACTTGTGCAGCGCTGAGGCTGAAGCGGAACGGCAAAGGCAGGAGAAAATCGAAAGTCAACCCCTCTCCAAGCTCAAAAGGCAGATTGATGCAACTGTCGGACAAAGACTTATGGCAGAATTAGCAATCGAGTGAAAGCATTCCTATCACGAACGTCTTTCGTATGATCTGAATGATCAAAGCCCCACACAGTTCTGAACGGTATAGGGCTTTGAATAACGTTTGTCTTTCTTCTGACTTCGATTAATTAACCGGTTCATCCTTCCTGCTTTTTTATTGTACCGATCCCGAGATACTGAACATTCGGTTTTTTATGGATCAAGACGGTAATCGCTTGCTTTGGGCAGGCATTGACGCAGCGATAGCAAAGCGTACAGTTTCCTTTCTGCGAAACACCCTGTTCCGTGAGTTCCAGATTATGCATCGGGCACAACCTTGCGCAAATGCCGCAGGCGATGCAATCGGAATCAATGCTCACATCATTGCGGCTGTTTGATTCCATGGCAGGAAAAAATTTGCTCTGTGAGAGCCCGATCACATGGGAAAGCACGCCAAACCCTCTCAAAACCCGTTTCCCGCGTTTCAGATCATGACAGACACGATCTGTTTTTTTGTTCGCTTTGCGCAGTTTCGCATTGTTTTGCTCTCCGTTTTTTATCCGAAACAGTGCAAAGTTACAGATATTGTTCGGCATAAAGAAGTGCTCGGCATACAATACACGACGCCTTGCGTCAGCGTCCAACAGATCGGTCAGCGCCCGCGCGCCGTCTCCCGAAAACATCAGCTGCGTACAAAACACAATCAGCTTTTTTTCGGAAAGCAATCCTTTATGCTCCGTAACAAATTCGCGCATGATTCTGGGCACACAGGAACCGTAAACGGGATAACAGAATCCAATCGTGTCCGTTCGCGAAATCAAAGCGGCAAAATCAATATCTTCTTCGATGGAATGACATGAAGCATCATATTTTTCACAAAATAATTCCGCAATATACTTTGAATTTCCCGTACCGGAAAAATAAAACATCTGCATGATGGGATCTCTCCAAAAAGGTTTTCTGTCATTGTAACATGACAGGTTTGCTCAGGCAAGCAATGAAAAGGAAAAGAAGCGGAAGATTCCGCTCCTTTTTTTAAAATGGATGAGCATACATAAGGCTATTGCAAAGCCTGCAGCTGAGCCAACACGTCTCCAAGCTGTTGAAGGTATATGCCGTAATTCGTCCAGTCCCCTGCCGAAGAAGCCGCAATGGCTTTGTTGTACAAATCCAACGCCTGTGCGGAAAGTTCTGCCGCAGTACCGTCTGAGGAAGAACCGGAACTGCCGCTGCCGCCGGAAGCGCTTCCGGTGGTGCTCCCTTCGTCCAAATTGAAAATCTGGGAAAGCGCTTCGTCGATGGTATCCGACATTACGAGTTTATCGGCATATCCGACGATCACTTTTTTTGCTTCGGGAATACTGCTGTCGCTGCCGCTGGATTTGACGTAAATCGGTTCGATATAAAGAATCGAATCGCCGATCGGAATCGTCATCAGATTTCCGCGCAGCACGGTCGATCCCTGCTGACTGAGCAGAGTCAGCTGGGGAGAAATCGTCGTGTCCTGATCGATTCGCTGCTCAATCTGCATCGGCCCGTATACCAGATTGCTTTTCCCGAATTTGTACACAATCAATTTCCCGTAATCGTCACCGTCGCAGACGCCCGCCATCCACCCTACCATATTGTCCTTATTCTGCGGAGTGTAAGGAATAATCAGCAAAAATTCTTCCTGTCTGTCCGGCAGTTTCATGATCAGATAAGTCGGATTCACACTGCTTGCCTGATTGCTGGTCTGATAATATTGCGTCGCAATATTCCACACATCTTCTTTGTTGTAAAATACGGTGGTGTTGCTCATATGATATGTTGCGTACATCTGCGCCTGCACGCTGAACAGGTCTTCGGAATAACGCAGATGAGCTTTGATTTCGGTCGGCATTTCATCGAACGATCGAAACAGATCGGGATAAATCTTCGCGTAAGATGCAGCGATCGGATCGGTGGGGTCGACCAGATAGTACGTCACATCCCCGTTGTAGGCATCGATGACGATCTTCACCGAGTTGCGGATATAATTGTACCCGTCGGAAGTCGGTTCGGAATATGGATATTTGTCGGTCGTCGTCAGCGCGTCGATAATCCAGTAAAGTTTTCCGTCCGCCGAAACCAGATACGGATCATCGTCATATGTCAGGAACGGAGCGATTTTTTCCACACGCTGCATCACATTGCGATTGATGATGATCTTGCTGTCGTTTGTAACGTCCGACGAAAGCAAGAATTTCAATGTGGCATTGCTCATGGAAAAAGAAATACGATTGAAAAATGTCAGCGGAATTCCGGCGGTTCCTTCATATTGATTTTCCATGTTGTCGTCACCGGACGGATAATCGAATTCATTCGTTTTGGTGTTCACAACAGCGTAAGTGTCGGTCATTTCACCGAAATAAATCCGCTCCTGATCCACACTCAGATTCGGATAGGAGGTCTTTGCCGGAATATCCTGAGAAATCAGCACCGGCTGCCCCGTCGCCGTAACCGCATTGACGGGGGAAACCACGACACCAAAGCCGTGCGTATATTTCAGATGCAGATTGATCCATGTCTGAGCGGAAGAATCCAACAGCGAATTATTCATTTCTCGTGCCGAAATGAAGACCTCCGTATACGTACCGTTCAGATAATACCGATCCACATCCACGTCCGTAAACTGGTAATACGGACGGATGCCCTGAATGGAATTGTAAGTATCGATGGCCGGAAGATAATCATTCACGGGAATATTGTTGATTGTTGTGAGATTGTTCATGATATCCGCAGAAGTGATATCTTCCTGTACATCGTACTCCTTGACTTCCACATCGTTGATATTGTATGCCTTTTGCGTGTTTTCGATATGATAGCCGATATATTCGGATTCCTTGGAATATTCATTCGGGGAAACCACATAATTCTGCACGATACCGCCGACCAATACTCCTCCCAGATTCACGACGATCAGCACAGCTGCGGTAATCAGGAACGGCTTGATTTTTTTCGTCAGCCCGAAATAAAGGGTAGACAGTGCAGCCAACAGGCATAACCCTGCCATGATCAGATAAAACGGAATCAGTATATGCGCGTCGGTATAAGTCGCACCATACACGATGCCGCTCGCATCGTAAAGGTATGTGAACCGTTTCAGATACATGCTCATGGCGAGCATCACAAAGAAGACCGCCGCAAAGATACTCAGCTGCACCCGAAATGTCGACCACAGTTGGGAGAAAAATCCCTTCACCTGAATTCCCTGCAGATCAATTTGTTTGACTTCACGATTTTTTACCGCTATCACCAAAAAAGAATACAGCACAGTGGATGCGGCGAGAATAAACAGCAATGTATATCCGACGGACAGCAGCCCCTGATAGAACGGAAGCCGAAACACATAAAACGAAACATCCCGACCGAAAATCGGATCGGCTTCATTGAACGGCACACTGTTGCGGAACTCGAGCCATTTATACCACAGATCTGACGTAATCAGAATGCTCGAAAACAAAGACACGCCTGCGGAAAGCAGATAAGGAAGCTTCCCCCGCACAAATCGTTTTTTTGATCCTTCCGCCTCCACCAGATTGGTCTTTCCTCCGCTGCGGGTCAAAAGCTTATAATACACACTCAAAATAAGGAACAGAACCAAAAAGAGCGGCACCCCCATGGTAAGCTGCGTTGTCAGCGATTTCAGGAATACCTGGAGATACCCGACTTCCCGAAACCAAAGAATATTGATATAAAACTCATTGAGCCCGACAAAAGCAGCGACTGCGAGAATGACAATCAAAATAACGATTTTCAATCCCGTGCCGACGAACTTTCGCCTCGGTTTTTCTTTCATCTTTTCCTCCTTATATAACAGATTGTTTTATTCCGGCAACATCACGTCGTAATGAGACAAAAACGCGATGATCTTATCTTTGATTATTTGTGCTCCGCCGATGGCATCCGATTCGATATTGATCGGCAGTTCCGGATCGTGAAGGCTCAGGCGCATCAGTGCCCATCCGTCACCCGCATCTTTTGAGCACCGGACACGCACCCCTTCGTAATTGGGAAGTTCCAATTCCCAACCGGGCACTTTTTTGACATACTGCTCAAAATCGGCAAGCAGCTTCACTCCGTATCCTTTAAAATCTTCTCGAATAAATTTCGGACGCAGTTCCAACGATTCCGCGGCTTCCCGATAGTCGGACAATACCCCGGCGATCGTTTTGCCTTCTTTGCGCAGCCGGGTATAAAGAATCAACAGCTTGATCACCAAAAATGCACCGTCATCGAGAAAATCATTTTCCCTCAGCGCGCAATGTCCGCTCGTCTCGATGGCCAGCGCACAATCAACCCCTGCCGCATTGAGACGCTTGGCCTCTTTGATCACGTTGTTGTAGCCACGCTGAAATCGGTGATGCACTCCCCCGCGCGACTCAATGAATCGCTTGAGCGAAGCGGATGTGACGGAATCGGTGACGATCGTGCTGCCCGGGTATTCGAACAAAATGTTTTCGCTGATCAGAGCAATGAGCCGATTGCGTGCAATCGGAGTGCCGTCGAAATCGACGAGCGCTGCGCGATCCACATCCGTGTCAAACATGATACCCAAATCCGCTTTTTCTTTTACGACGATTTTACCGAAATCACGCATGATTTCTACATTTTCCGGGTTCGGTACATGATTCGGAAACCGTCCGTCCGGATCAAGATATACACTGCCGGATGTATCCGCACCTAAAGTTATCAACACCTTATCCACGAAAAAACCGCCGGAACCGTTTCCTGCATCGACAAGAATGTGAAATCCGCTCAAAGGCTTTGTTTCAGCCGTTTTTTCACGAATATAGGTCACCAGACTTTCTGCATAGGCAGACATGTAATCCAATTTTCGAAATGAATTATCAACATAATTGTTCGATTGTAAAATTTCTACAAATTTGAGTATTTGTTTAATCTCGCTCTTGTCCAATCCGCCTTCTTTTACGAAGAATTTCATGCCGTTGCGATTGAACGGAAGATGACTGGCGGTAATCATAATGGCGCCGTCGGCATTGAGTGTTTCCGGTTTTGTACATACAAACATCGCCGGGGTGGAAGCCAGTCCGAAATCGAACACTTGTGCAGATTGAGAACGAAGACCTCGAACAATTCCGTCAGAAAGAGCCTCACCGGAAAGTCGGCTGTCCCGCCCGATACACACCCTGGGAGAAACGATACGCTTTGATTCTTTCAGCCAGTAAACAAAAGCCGCAGCAATGCGTCCGGCGATCTCCGGAGTCAGATTGACCGGTTCGCTGTCTTTCGAGGCAAGCGCCACGCCACGAATGTCGGATCCGTTCTGGAGCTGATCTATTGTTTGCATGATGGTACTCCTGTTGATTTGATCTGGCAATTGTGATATACTGTTTGGTATTCAATATAAAATGTCAATTTGTCTGTTCAACTCTTACAATACCAATTCAGATTGCTTTTATTGTATCACATATTCAAGCATCTGTATCGGAAATCGCCGAAATCAAATCCATGATGAAAGGACGATATCATGAAGCAATACATGCAGACAGCCATTCGGGAAGCCACAAAAGCAGCTCTTGAAGACGAAGTGCCGGTGGGTTGTGTGATCGTATATAACGGAGCGGTAATTGCCAAAACACATAACCGCAATGTCGCGCAGCAGGATGCTACGGCGCATGCGGAAATGCTGGCCATTCGGGAAGCATGCAATGTCAGACATTCCGCCAATCTGAACGGATGCGAGTTGTACGTTACGATGGAGCCCTGCCCCATGTGTACGGGTGCGATCATCAATGCAAAAATCAGCAAGGTCGTGTTCGGCTGCAGTGATTTCACATACGGCGCCTGCGGCGGCAATGATAATCTGATGAGTCATCCCTACGCAAAAAACATCGAAGTTTACGGCGGGATCATGGAACAGGAATGTTCCGAACTTGTGAAAACGTTTTTCGCAAAGAAACGATGAATTTCGAAACAGGGCACGATTCTTTCCGTTAACCGTATGAACGATACGCTTACCCATGCAACCAACAAATTTCATCAGCTCGGAATCCAATTCCGGGCTGATTGTTTTTTTGCGAAGAAACGCCTTCCCTGTCTGCACACTTGCACATTTGAATATATATGATATAATATAATTATTCTACGGAGAACCGAGGTCTGGGACATGGGGAAGTATACGATTGACTCGCTGAGTGAACTGCTGCTGGAATATCTCCCGGAAGGCATTATCCTGTCCGATGAAAACGGAGACATCCTTTATGTCAATCCGGCTGCAGAACATATCCGAAACATCAGAAAAGATGAAAAAATCGGACAAAACATTCTGAACTGCCATAAGGAAGAAAGCCGCGAAAAGGTAGCTCGCGCTTTCGCACATATCAAAGAAACGCCGAATGCGGATTTTCATCGCACGGTATTCGATAAAATCAATGCAAAAGTCTATCAGAATACCTACGCACCGCTTTATGACGAAAAAAAATCGTTCTGCGGTATGGCGGTGATTTCGCGGGATATCACCAAGGAACGGGAGTCGGAAGAAAAAAGAGTCTTGGAAGCCCGCAACCAGGAAATAGCAATCGCGAATCTGCAGGCTCAATATCAGAATATTCTGCTGGCTGCAATGGAAACGCTCAGCGATGTGATGGAAGCGAAAGATGTCTATACCGACGGGCACTCCAAACGCGTGGCTAAATTTGCGATGAAGCTGTACGAACATATATACGGTCTGACGGATGTTTATTACGACATCGAATTTGCGGCAAAGCTCCATGATATCGGAAAAGTCTGCATCCCGGAACATATCATCACAAAACCGGAACACCTGAGCGCAGAAGAATTCGAAGTAATCAAGAATCATCCTGCCATTGCATCCAATCTGGTAAAAAAAATCGACCCGGGAAATCGTATCACGCCCGCCATCCGGCATCACCATGAACGCTACGACGGCAAAGGATATCCCGATCGACTGGAAGGCGAAGATATCCCTTTGGGAGCCAGAATCATCACATTGGCCGACAGCTATGACGCAATGAGGTCAAACCGTCCTTACCGCAGCGGGCTTTCTGTGGATCAGTGTGTGAACGAAATCAGGCGCAATGAAGGCACGCAGTTCGACCCGGAGTTTGCGGAAGCATTCTGCGAACTGATCCGCACGGGAAGCATAGACTGAATGGAGGTCCATCTCCTGTCGGACTCTCTGTATTTCGAGTTCTTTTTTACATTAAAGGGATTCGACATTCCTCTGTGCGCTCTTACACTATGGGGCATTTATTTCTGAGGTTTCAGTGCGACATGTTTTTTGATCGCGTCAAAACTTTCCGCACTGATGACGTGCTCGATTTTGCAGGCGTCCCGCAGTGCGATTTCTTTTTTCACTCCCAGAAATTCGAGCCAGTCGGCAAACATTCTGTGCCGCTCATCCATTGTTTCCGCGATGCGCATCCCCGTTTGGGTCAGGAATAGAAATCCCTCGCTGTCCGTTTCGAGATACCCGTTTTCTCTCAGTTTTTTCAGAGCGACACTGACGCTGGATTTTTTGTAGTTCAGTGCATTTGCCACATCCACCGAACGGACACCGCTGTGTTCTTCTTGCAGATAAAGGATGGTTTCCAGGTACATTTCCGCCGATTCATGCAATTCCATCATCTTCTCCGATTCCTTTGACATAGTATTATCATATGATTTTTTCCCGGAAAACAAAAGCTCTATCCGATAACTTTCGCAAAATCTATTGACAATAAAGTTAGCTTATGCTAACCTACACGTAGTTAGTTTAAACTAACTTGAATTTATCGCTACGAAAGGAGCAGACTGTGATGCCGCTCAGCATGGCTAAAAAAGGAGAACAAAATCAAATTAAAAAAATTACGGGGAAAAAAGAAACCGTTCAGTTTCTGGCCTCACTCGGTCTGACAATGGGAAGTCCGGTCACGCTCATCAATGAACTCGGAGGAAATGTCATCATCAACATCAAAGAATCCAGGCTCGCCATCAGCAAAGAAATGGCGAATAGAATTATGATATAGATAGCATAGAAAGACAAGGAGTATTGAAATGCAAACATTAAAAGAAGCAACCTGCGGACAAACCGTCACGGTATCAAAAATCGATGGCACGGGAGCCGTAAAACGACGCATCATGGATATGGGAATCACCAAGGGAACCTCTCTGACCATCCGCAAAGTGGCACCGCTGGGAGATCCCGTGGAAATCACGGTGAGAGGCTATGAACTGTCCTTACGTAAAGCGGATGCCGAACTGATTCATGTGATATAAACATACGGGAACAATTCAGTTTCCGTTTCATTTTTACTTTAATGGTTAGTCTAAACTAACCATTAATAACCTTACTTCATTCTGTTATAAAGGAGACAAAGATGCAAATACGAATCGCACTTGCAGGTAATCCGAACAGCGGCAAGACAACGCTGTTCAATGCACTGACCGGTTCCAATCAGTTTGTCGGGAACTGGCCGGGAGTTACCGTAGAAAAAAAAGAGGGCAAACTGAAGCGTTACGAAGACGTAACGCTCACCGACTTACCCGGCATTTATTCCCTGTCGCCGTATTCTCCCGAAGAAGTTGTCGCAAGAAACTATCTGATGAATTCCGCACCGGACGCAATTTTGAACATGATAGACGGAACCAATCTCGAACGAAATCTGTATCTGACAACACAGCTCGCGGAACTGGGCATCCCGATGATCGTCGCAGTGAATATGATGGATGCATTGGAAAAAAGCGGAGACAAACTTCATAGCGAAATCCTCGCAAAAGAGCTTGGATGTCCCGTGGTGGAACTATCCGCGCTGAAGGGAATCGGAATCAATGAAGCGGCCGATGCGGCTGTGAAGGCTGCACAGAATGCCACAGCCATGAGCCCGAAACATAAATTTGCGGGAAGCGTGGAACATGCACTGGCTCACATCGAAGAAGCAATTCAGGGGCTCGTCCCGGAGGAACGTCAAAGGTGGACTGCCATCAAACTGTTTGAACGCGACGAAATGGTGCGAAAAACCTTTTCTGCTCAACCGCAGATTCTGGATCATATCGAACAGGATATCCGAACCTGCGAACAGGAAAACGACGACGATGCGGAAAGCATCATCACGGACGAACGCTACCGCTATATCACATCCATCATCGACACGTGCTGCGAACGGAAAAACAAGCAGCAGTTCTCAACATCCGACCGCATTGATCGCATCGTGACAAACCGATGGTTTGCTCTGCCAATTTTCGCAGCGGTCATGTTTCTGATATATTACATTTCGGTATCGACCGTGGGGGCATGGCTCACAGACTGGACAAACGACGTTCTGTTCGGCGGAATCATTACCCCCGCTGCCGCAGGATTCTTTGAAGCAATCCATACGGCTCCGTGGCTGTCGGGACTGATCGTGGACGGCATCATCGGCGGCGTCGGCGCGGTGCTCGGTTTTGTGCCGCAGATGCTTCTGCTGTTTGCCTTTCTCGCATTTCTGGAATCATGCGGTTACATGGCGCGCGTCGCCTTCATTTTGGATCGGATCTTCCGCCGATTCGGACTCTCGGGCAAATCGTTCATTCCGATGCTCATCGGATCGGGCTGCGGAGTGCCCGGCATCATGGCTTCCAGAACGATCGAAAACGACCGAGACCGCAGAATGACGATCATTACGACCACATTCATCCCATGCGGGGCAAAACTGCCGATCATTGCACTGATTGCGGGAGCACTGTTCGGCGGAGCCTGGTGGGTCGCCCCGAGCGCCTATTTTATCGGGATTGCCGCCATTCTCTGTTCGGGAATCATACTGAAGAAAACCCGGTTGTTTTCTTCGGAAGCGACACCTTTTGTCATGGAACTGCCTGCATACCGCATGCCGACCGCCGTCAATGTATTGCGCAGCATGTGGGAACGAGGTTGGTCATTTATCCGTAAAGCAGGAACCATTATCCTGCTGGCTGTCATCCTGGTATGGTTCACTTCCAATTTCGGTATTGTGGATGGAAGATTCGGCATGGTGGAAAATCTGAATGACGGACTTCTTTCCGCTGTCGGCGGATTTCTTGCCCCGATTTTCGCCCCGCTCGGTTGGGGTGACTGGAGAGCGACAGTATCTGCGCTCACGGGGCTGATTGCAAAAGAGAACGTCGTCGGAACGTTGGGTGTTTTATACGGGTTCGCGGAAGTCGCGGAAGACGGAGCAGAGCTGTGGGGCACACTCGCCGCCTCCTTTACGGCACTGTCAGCCTATTCGTTTCTGATATTCAACCTGCTGTGTGCGCCGTGCTTTGCGGCAATGGGAGCAATCCGCAGAGAAATGAACAGTGCAAAATGGACATGGTTTGCCATCGGCTATCAGACCATATTCGCTTATGTCGTGTCACTCTGCATCTATCAGTTCGGCATTCTGGCGCAAGGGGCTCCGTTCACAGCGGCAAGCGCAGCGGCATTTGCAGCAGCATTCCTGTTTCTCTATCTGCTGCTTCGTCCCGCATCGAAAGAAAAACAACTGCGTCCTGCAACAGATTGCATATAAAAAATCAGAACCTAACAAACAGAACCATCGATAGGAGGAACATCACATGATTGCATTGATATCGGACAATCTGTCCACGATCATCATCGGAGCCGCACTGCTCGGCATCGTCACATGGGTGGTCGTCGGATTGATCAAAAAGAAACGTGCAGGCTCATCCTGCGGCTGCGGCTGTGATGGCTGCTCAGGATGCAGCACACACAACCACTGAATCACATTCCATCATCATTCTGTCTAATAAAACAAGCCTTCGGTTTAACCGAGGCTTGTTTTGTCCGTTTTGTCACCCCGCCGACAAGCGGTTGATGCAAAATGTCAAACAGCACACTGAACCGATGAGGTTGACATGTCACGAGGCGCATCAGCGGAGCGGAAAGGCACGGAACGCGTGATACGCGTTCCCTACATCATGCTGCAACATTCCAATCAAACACATTCCGTAAAGCATATACAGGTAGGTTCGCATAACAAAAGAAGCCGCATGGCTTCTTTTGTTGTGTTAATTCGTAACTGGATCTTGTTTTTCGTATGTCACTTTTTTTATTGTATAATCATCGAAATTATTACTGGCATAAATCAATATACTACAAGAATCTGATGGAGATAAGTCTTTAAACGAATGGTACACAGTCCATGTTGACCCTTTGTATTCAAATTCAATCTCTACCATTCCGTCTGTTATTTCTTTTTCTGACTGATTTTTAATACTAACATCCAATAAATTAACCGCATGGTCATCCCTTATATTAATCTGCAAATCGTCATGCCAATTGGAACCACAGGCACTCAGCCCTACCATCATACACACAACCAATAGTAGTATTACAATTCTCTTCATACGCCCTCCCTTTTATTAAATATTAACAAAATGCTTCAATATGGTCAAGATGAAATAGTAACTGATCACGTGAATATTAAATCTTTAAAGTGACAGTGCAAACTTTATATTAACAAAATTTATCATCCCAAATAATATTTTCACAAACATATAAACAACGAACATCCCCATGCAGGGATCGCATAGTATGCGATCCACCCCAACATGCGCATCCGAAAACAACCAAGCATTGCACATTTCACGAATCGCATCGCACGGAACGCGTGATACGCGTTCCCTACATCATGATTCAACATTCCTATCATGCACATTCCGTAAAGCATATACAGGTAGGTTCGCATAAAACAAAACTGCCCGAATTCGAACAGTTTTTTCGTTTTTTCTGATATTATATTACCACATTTTCGGCAAAAATTCAAGTCTGTTCCTCCCGCGCGCATCGGAGTATACTGTTCGGATGGAGGTGGATGATGACCAAACAGGATGATTTTTTGAATTTGACGGCATTCTCATCGGAGCGCAGCGCCGACGCACTTCTCGCATGCAATTCCGTCAGTGCAAAATATGGGCTGAGCCTGAACCGTGAAGATACCGTCATGCTCGTCATACGCAGAAACGATGCGCTGAAAGAAAGCGGACGGGTCGAATTCGGGGAAAGCATTTTCCGATCGCTCATCGAAGCATTCTGCGACTCCCCTTACCTTTCGCAGAAAAACTATGCCGAGACCCTCGCTCAACTGACGGAAGCCTTTTATTATCTGAAAAACGCAACCGATGATCTTCTGACCGATGACGAGCTGATCCAATCTATGAAGAAATTATTTGATGGATTCTGCGGGGGCGAAGTGCAGGCAGTGCTTGACCTGGATGCCGAAACGCTGATCGCAATGAACAATCGGGAGCCGAAATACTTCGAAGAAGCCGCGGAGGAGAAATGATGGATAAAAATCGGATGATCCCATCGGAGTCCGCAAAACAGTCGGGGGCAAGCGATGCATCACAACAGGAGATGGAATATTATGACTTACTCGCAAACCGGGTGCGGCGATACACCTCGGGCGACAGCAGTTCCGTTCCCGTCGACACGGCACGCGAACTGGCGGAATCGGTCGCCTATACGCTCAGCTGCGGCAAGCGGGAAGCAGAAAAGCGCGGCATCCGATTGGATTCTGTGACCGAAGCGTTTCCGATTGGGCAAGATGCGATTCGTAATAAGTGCAAACTGGGCAGCCGTCTTTACCGAAAAGCAATCGAAACCAAACTCACATTGAACAATGTTTGTTATCACGAAAGCCTGAAGGAAATCGGCGCATTTTTCGGACGGTATGATGCGGAATTTTTTTCTCACGAAATTCCCTGCTCAATCGATTATCCCCTCGCCCACCCGCTCATCGAAGCGCGCGGAGTCGATTACATCTGCGGATGGCTGAGCCGAATCATTGCGGAAAATGAATTCTGTCTGCGTTTTGATCCGCATGCGATGCATACCCTGCATTCTTTTCTATATCCCGGATATGAAGAAGTTCCGCTCAATCTGTATGAACCCGTAGCGTTTGCAGCGCTCGGGCTTACGCTCTGTGGAAAAGAACCCTACGGGCTTTCGATGCACCGACAGGATCGCCTCTCGCTCTTTTCCATCTGGCAAGAGTCGGACAGCCGCCGAAAGTCGGAGATGCTCCGCAGCGCCGGTTCCGACATCCTGCATCGCTTTCGGATCAAAGACCGATTCATTGCAAATTATCTCCTGCATACTTCGCGAAATCTGGCAGTCAGAATGAACGCGGCATCGGATGCGGAGGCATTCGCAATGCTGTTTCCCGAAACCACGGAATAATCGGGCAGATTACCGATAGAAAAATAATATAATTTCAAATGACGACTATTGACAATCACTTGACCATATGATATTATCATGTCAAGATTATTAATAATCAAACGAACTCGAAAGGAGGCATTCCCATGAGAGTGTCCAAACTGCCCGGCACAACGGTTGATACCGATCTGAGCCCAGGAATTGCGGATCAGATTCTGACCCCGATGTTTTACAGCGGAGGGCTTGTGTTATCACAGATCAGCCAGCTGACAGGATTGGAAGGCCACGTGATTCAGAATTGGGTCAAACGAGGTTATCTCTCGCCTCCCGTACAAAAGAAATATACGCGCAGTCAACTGTGCCGCATTCTGAACATCAATGTACTCAAAGACATCTTTACGCTCGATCAAACCGCGCACGTCCTCGGATACATCAACGGCGTCCTCGCGGATGATTCGGATGACATCATCGATGACAGCGATCTGTATTCCTACTTCGTGGATTGTCTGGCAGCCCTGCAGGAAAACGGCAGCGAAGAGCCGGACGACGTGGTTTCCGAAATCACGGCATCCTTCTGCGGAGAGGTCGAAGACGGAGCAAAGCGTCTGTGTGAAGTGCTCCGCATCATGATTACGGCGTATCGGGCGCACCGCATCCGCCAGCAGGCACTGGAATTGTATGCGGAACTGGATTACCGATAATCAAAACGATACGTTACGATAATAAACAGTAACATGACACATAAACGATACGGTCGTCTCTGCCGGCAAAAGACGACACGAAACAAAATCTCTTGCCGGAGAAATGGTGAATAACAATGGTAGCATGGTGGGAATCTTTAACGATTACCGAACAGATTTTTGCAATCGTCGCGGTTCCATCAACCCTCATACTCATCATCCAGACAGTGATGTTGATTCTCGGATTCGGGGGACACGACGCATCGACGGATTCGGACGTGTCGGGGTTGGACGGGGAAATCGGAGATACATCCGCGGATTTTGACACAACGTTCGATATGCACGGCATCGACTCTGCGATGCACGCAGGCACATACGATATGGACGGAGACGGAAATTTCGACGTGCAGCATGACGGACATTTCGATCAGCATGATCATGATGGGTCTTTGGCAGATCACGGGCTCCGGCTCTTTACGGTCAGAGGGTTCATCGCCTTCTTTACGATCTTCGGATGGAGCGGACTGGCGTGTCTGCAATCGGGAGTAGCAAAAGTTCCCGCTTTCATCATCGCTTTTGCCGCGGGACTTGCGTCCATGACCATCATGGCATGGATTCTGAAAGCCTCGATGAAACTCGCATTCAACGGCACCACCAATCTCGCAAACGCCGTAGGGAAAACTGCGACGGTTTACCTCAGAGTGCCGCATGCACGCAGCGGACGCGGCAAGGTAAATGTGTTGGTTCAGGAACAGTACATTGAAGCGGACGCGGTAACGGATGACGAATCCGACCTGATGCCCGGCAGCGAAATAACGGTCGTGGGATTATCCTCCCCGACAACCCTGTTGGTCAGAGCAAGAAAGCAAAAATAACAAATTCAAATAAAATCACATCAAAGGAGTTGTAAAATGCCAGTATACGTCATTATTCTCATCTCGGTCATTGCGATTCTGCTGTTCTCGATGCTCATCGTTGTACTCAGCAGATACAAAAAATGCCCGTCGGACAAAATCATGGTCATCTACGGTAACGTAGGAAACAACAAGGACGGCACCACGCGTTCCTCCCGCTGTATTCACGGCGGTGCGGCATTCGTATGGCCGGTCATTCAAGCCTATGCGTTCCTCGACCTGACGCCGATTTCCATCAGCGTTGATCTCAGAAACGCGCTGTCGAAACAGAACATCCGTATCGATGTCCCCTCCCGTTTTACCATCGGGATTTCGACCGAACAGGGCATCATGCAGAATGCGGCGGAACGATTGCTCGGACTTCGCTTAAACGAAGTGCAGCAGCTTGCCGAAGATATCATCATCGGACAGCTTCGTCTCATCATCGCAACCATGCAGATCGAAGAAATCAACACCGACCGCGATAAGTTCCTCGAAGCCATTTCCGGCAACGTTGAAACGGAACTGAGAAAAATCGGTTTGCGTCTGATCAACGTCAACGTAACCGACATCAACGACAAATCGGGTTACATCGATGCCCTCGGGCAGGAAGCAGCCGCAAAGGCGATCAACGACGCGAAAAAGTCGGTTGCGGAAAAACAGAGAGACGGTGCAATCGGTCAGGCAAACGCGAACAGGGACGAAAGGGTGCAGGTAGCGGCAGCCAACTCCTCTGCCATACAGGGGGAAAACGAAGCCAAAATCACCATTGCGGCATCCGATGCGGAGCTGAGAGAAAAACAGGCGGAATCGCTCAAGATCGCGGTTTCCGCGGAAAAGATTCAGGAAGCGCAGGCGCAGGAAGCATCCTATGCAGCGCAGCAACTCGCCGAAGTGGCACGTGCGCAGAAAGAAAAAGCAACCTTGGAAGCGGACGTCATCGTTCAGGCGGAAATCTCAAAACGTCAGGTGGAAATCCAGGCGGAAGCGCAGGCGGAACGAACCAGACGTCAGGCAAAAGGGGAAGCGGACGCGATCTACGCGAAAATGGAAGCCGAAGCGCGCGGTGCTCAGGAAATCCTGATCCGTCAGGCACAAGGGCTCTCAAAAATCGTCGAAGCGGCGGGAGGCGACCCGAACAGCGCACTCAGACTGTTGCTTGCCGACAAGATGGAACAACTGCTCACCATTCAGGTCGACGCGATCAAGAACATCAAATTCGACAAAGTCACGGTTTGGGACAGCGGTGCGGGCACGGGAGGACAAACCTCCACAGCGAATTTCCTCTCGGGACTGATGAAGTCATTGCCGCCGATCAACGAGCTGTTTGAAATGACCGGGATGCAGTTACCTGAATTCCTTGGGAAACAGGTGACGGAATCCGCCGACGCCAAAACAGACGAAGTCGAAACAACAGAATAGTATTCTACCAAAACAAAACAGATATGTAACCACATATCTGTTTTTGTTTGATTGCACTAACCTGATTACGTTGTCTCTTTTCGTCGTTCCGTGATATAATGCAAATACCGGAGGATCAAATGGCAACCCAAAAAAATGAATTAATGCAACTGAAAATACTGGAATGTGCAAAAGTATTATTTAAAGAGTATGGTTACACAAAAACATCAATCCGAATGATCTGCAAAGAAATTGGATTTCGAAATCAAGCTTCCTTTTACATGTATTTCACCAGTAAGGAAGAATTGGCCTCCCGTATTATGCAGGAATATTTCCGAAAAGTCGAAAAATTCATCTCTAACGTTGGTGGGTCGAACAAGAATGCACTGGTTATTTTGCTTTTGCGCGAATTGATTGGATGTCAAGTCCAAAAAGATCCGGTACAACGGAGGTTTTTTACCGAATTTCAGCAGACACAAACCTTACGATCCATGTCTGAACAAGTACCCGAATTCGTCAACTTAATCGATGAAAAAGTGCAGGCATTCAGCAGCAAGCTTTCCATTGAAGAAATGCGTGTGTATATGTTCTATTACATCAGCGGATTCAGCAGTGTGTTGCGTTCCATTGATAATCAGGAATCGAAGGTCACTGCCGATGAGGTAATTGATGAGCTTCCTTCCATTTTTTTGGAATTACTCAAAATCGATTATGAACTCAGGCAAAATATTATTGACCGAGCAAAAGAGCTTTTTTCATCAATCTCAGATAAAGATTATATTAACATATTGTAGTCATACCGGAAACACTGTATTGCATCATCAGTGTTTTTTCTTTAGTAAAAAAACAAACGTGTTTATTTTTTTGATTGACATATCAAAATAAAAAAGTTATAATCAAAACACAAACGCGTTTGTTTTTTTGATTGGCAAATCATATCTATCGTCGACCTCAGATCAAAGGTTGATGATGCAATAAAAAAAATCATGAAAATGATCTAAGGATGAGTTATCGATTATGAACGAACTGGAAAAAAAATTCAACGAACGGGTCGGTCGCTTTATTGCGACAACAAACCTGACCGAACCGGACAAAGTCCCGGTACTTGGACTGTATCAAACATGGGTTTACGGCTATTCCAAAACCAAAATAAAAGACATCATTGACGATTTTGAAAAAGAGTTTTCTGCCTACGCAAAAGTGATGACCGACTTTGAATTCGATGGTGTTTTTGCCACGGGAAGCCAGAGAGCAATCAATTTTTATGATGCACTCGGCAGTGATTCCTTTTTTGTTTCGGAAGACGGCTACACGCTGCAGCATCAGGAAACAGTCATGATGCCTGATCCTGAGGATTACCCAAAATTAATTAATGATCCGCTTGAATTCACATTCAACAAACTGTTCCCCGAACGTTATCCCAATCTTCGCGGTGAGGAAGACGCAATCAAAGGATCGTTAAAAAAATCTATTGCCAGCCTGAATGAATTTGTGGGCAATATGATAAAAAGCGGCGAAATCGCAAAAGAACAGTTTGGGTTACCTTCAGTCAACGGTGGAATGGGTATCAGTGCAGTGGATATTCTGTTTGATTTCTATCGCGGATTTAAAGGAATTTCTCTGGATATCAGACGACGCCCTGAAATGGTACTGGAAACAGCAGATCGATTTGCGGATATTCTGATTGACACGTTTGCTTCCAATGTCCATTGCAAAGGAGGTTTTCCTTTTATATTCGTGCCGATCCATCTGCCAGGTTTTCTGAGCCCCAAACAATTCGAAACAATTTATTGGCCGTCATTTAAAAAAATATTCTTTCCGCTCATGGAACAAGGTTTCAAATTCGAATTTTATATGGAAACTGCCGCATCACATCTTTATGAGTTTATTAATGAATTCCCGAAAGGAAAATCCATTATTTTGCTTGAAAAGGATGACCTGAAAAGCGCGAAAGAAAAAATCGGCAGTAATGTGACAATCGCGGGAGGTCTGAGCACGAGACTCTTGAAATACGGCACAAAACAGGAATGCATCGATCAGACAAAAATGGTCATTGATTCCTGTGCGCCGGGGGGAGGATTCATACTTACAACAGATAATATCCTGATTGCGCCGGATGATGTGAATCCTGAGAATTTCAAAGCAGCATTGAACTGTGCGCACGAATACGGCATTTACTAGGAGTGATAATCATGAATGAGAACAAGACAATTATAGAACTGCTTGCAGAGATCAGACAAGAGCTGAATATTGCGCCAAATAATGATGATGAATATTCGGTATTCTTGAAAACATTGTGGTTCAACATGTGCGACTGATGACAAATGTGAAACAGTAAGCATATTTTGATTGATACAGGAGGTAAAAAAATATGAAATATCTTATCACCGGCACAGATGGGCAATTGGGAGGACGGGTTGCCGCAAATATGCTTGAAGCGGTCGATAGCAGTCAGCTTATTTTTACGGTACCTGATTTGAATCGATTGCAAAAAGACAAATATGATATGTGGATCAAACGGGGAGTCACGGTCAAAGAAGCAAACTATGATAATGCTTCCCAATTGAATGAAGCATTTCAAGGGGTGCAGCGGATGTTCTTCGTCTCAAGCATCATTAACGGTCCCTTGCGAATCGTACAGCACCAGAATGTCGTGGACGCAGCAAAAAAAGCAGGAATCGACCACGTCACTTACACATCCTTTCTCGGTGCGGATCGAACAGGATATGATCAATACGTATTGCCGGATCATACCGCTACAGAAGGATTTCTCCGTGAAAGCGGATTGAATTACAATATTATGAGAAACAATCTGTATTTGGAAAACTATCTTATCAATTCGGTTTTGTTGGCAAATATAAGCGATTATAAATGGATTACCCCCGCAGGAGAAGGAAAAGCAACCTATATAGCAAAAGATGACAGTGGCAGAGTCGGCAGCGCCCTGCTGCAGGGAAAAGGAGCTTTGAATACAGCCTATGACGTTACGGGCGGAGAATCCATCACACAGAGAGAAATCGTCCGCTTGATCGCCGATGCATCCGGTCTCCCGTTTACCTACATACCGGTAAGCCCTGACAAATTTTTCGATTACTTGGATTCCATTCACATCCCCCGCACGACTGACGGAGACTATTCTCAATCTCCTGTACCTTTCTGCGGGAATGACATGGTTACCAATGAATATGGGGTTCGGGATGGATTGATGGACATCGTAACGGACAACGTGGAAAAATTAACAGGACAAAAAGCATTATGTGCTGCCGATCTCATCGAAAAATACAGCTTCGTTTGGAAAGAAAAAGTCGGTACATATTGGGATCTTCAGAAATACATGTAGAGGTATCAAATTTTCTCAGTCCTATACTTTCTGAAGCGAATCTCATCCACAGATTAACTTTGACATGATTCGATTTGACATAAAAATATAATGATTAATTTATAAATAGTCAAGGAGATATTTTATTTATGATCAATAGAAAATTTTTTGGATTGATAATGAATTTCTGGTTTTGTTTTCTTATCGGAATCGCAATGTCCATCGGAATGCAATGGTTTAACAAAGCCCCGATGCTTTTTCTTCCGATTTTTATCGCATTCCTCGAAGCATTTGCCATCGGCTTCGTAATCGGGTCCCTGATTCCGCTTCCAAAAATCGGTGATGCATTTGCTAAGACCCTGAGATGCAAAGAACGCAGTCTGTTATACATATTGATTTATAATATTCCGATCACGCTAATCATGGTTGTGATCATGTCTTTTTCATTAACTTTGATCAACGTGGGATTTGTTCCTTACCTGCTAGGCGCATGGATCTCAGGTTTTCCGTTTGCATTACTGCTCTGTTATCTCGTTTCCGTTCTGATTACTCCGGTCATCCCATTGTTGGCAAATGCAATCGTAAAAAAAGCATAATAAAAAGAGCCGAATCGGCTCTTTTTTTATTTTTCATTGGCGCGTTTGCGATCCACAAGTTCGTTCAGGTTCTGCAGATTTTCATCATAGGCCGCATTCAGATAGTCCAACATGCCTTCATTCACCATTCGGCTCCGATGAACCCATCCTTCGTCGGACAGACGTTCTTCGTAAGTAAACGGATATTCTTTCCGAATCTTTTCACACACACTTTGATTGTTTGCGATCAGTTCGCGGCATCGCTCCATTCTCGACACCAGATCATCCGAAACACTCTTATCGGGAACATATTCACACACGTACGCACATTGCAGAGCAATGCGGATCAAATCATCGGGATCACGCCGGATAAATGCCGCATGGGCGCGCTGCCACAAAAGCAAACTCTCTCTGTCCGTATCGGGATTCAACTCGGGATGAAGCAGTTTTATCAGTCGGGAATACACTGCCGTCAGACGAAGCTTTGCTTCTTCCGATATGGAAACCGGCAATTCGGTCTCTAAGATAACTTCTTCTTTTTGAAGTCGGTTCTTCAGTTCATTTCCCAGTTTGGAATATTCCAATTCGACTTGCATGTCGATCATTTTCAGATCCGAATCTCGAAGATCAAACGAATAGGTTCTGACCACTTCGGCTTTCCGCTTCAATTTTTGCAGTTCGTGTTCGGCAGACAGAATTCGATTTTCGAGGCTGCCGACCTTAAGAATGTATTCGCGTTCCAACTCCATCGAACGATGGAAAACCAATTCGTCTTTTTCCGCAATCGCATCGGCTGCGGCCGATTTCAAAAGGCTCAGCTGATCAACCGCGGCAATATACTGTTCTGTATTCAACGGTACGATGATGTCCACCTCCGATCTTAAAAATAAAGGATTCCGACACTGGAAAGCATCATACGGAGCTGTTCATAGTGTATGCCGTATTCCTGCTTCAGCTGACGGTAAAGTTGATTGTTAATGGCATTCTTTCCGAACAGCCAATCTTCATCCCTGAGCTTTTCCTCAAAAGTAAAAGGAAACGTTGTTTTGATCGCGGCAATGTCAGCCAGCGTCTGCTTGATGAGCTCTCTGATTTTTTCAATCCGTTTCACGATCTCTTCCCGCTCTGTCAGTTCGGACTCCAACTCAAGCACCTGCTCATACATTTCATAGAGCATGGTCATTTCTTCCAGATCACGGTTTTCATACGCACGCTGCACCCGATGCCACAAAGCCAGCTCCTGTTCGGTAATATCGGGATTGATATCGGGATGAAGTTTCTTTGCAAGTTTATAATACATCTCTTTGAGTGTTTTTTGGTTCTCTTTTGATAATTTTTTTTGTTTTTTGTTCTCTTCTTCCACAAAACACATATGGTCGGAACGCTTGCTCTCTTCTTTTTTTTCTTGAGAAAATTCACGTTCGATCTGTTCATCGATCATTTTGAGATTAATCGGCTCATTTCCGGCAATCTTGCTGCGCACAATTTCAATTTTCCTCAGAAGTTTTTTCAGTTTTAAATCCAAATGAAAAATCGTATATTCCAAATGGCCGACTTTTTCCATATACTCGGCTTCCAAGCGGACAGTATCATAAACGAGCATATACTCTTTTTCCGCCAAAAGTTGAGCCAAAGCATTCTTCATTGCGTTGAGTTCTTTGATCAGTTCCGCAAACTGATCGGTGTTTATCGGAAGCATATTGCTCACCTCTGCCTTCTTATTTATATTCATTATAAACTATTCCCGCGTGTTTGCAAGTCCTTTTTCTGATCGGTCGAAAAGTACTCTGCTGTGATTTGAATGATTCTTGTTTTACACAAAATAAATAAATTTCTTGCTTTTACTTTAGCATCTCCAACGATTTACGCCAAGAAAATCAATTACAAACAATTCAATTTTTTATTTTGCAATATTGATTATCATTGTCCATAAACAAAATAAGGCAGCAAGTATCGTTGCCTACGCAACTTTTATGCGATTTTATTACTTACATAATTGTATTTTTCTAAATACTTATTATATAATTAATGCTTAATTCATCTTTTAAGCGCCATAATCGAGCGTATTTTTGAATATGCAAATTGTTATATAAAACGTTTACATTTCTTTTTTTTTATGGATAAAAAGGGTTTTCAACGTGAAAACGTTGTGCTATAATCACAATCAAACATCAACTCCTCGTTTGTGAACCGTTGCGGATCTTCATCTTTTTTTTCAAAATCCGCTTCACGTCCTAATAAATCGCTCCGCTTTCCGCCAGCGGTTCATGAACGATCCTCAGCATGAGATTTTCAGCCCGAATTTATATAATTCGGGTTTTTTATACGATTGATACGAACTGAAACGGAAACTTATACCATGATAAAAATTTTGGCTCAGCGCTCCGACAGCAGCTATTTGGTACAAATTCAAAAAAAGAAATATGCACTCATCAATTTATCCACCGAAAACGTACTGTATGAAACGGATTGCGATAAGTTCTATCAAACCGGATATTTTGTGCAGATTAATCCAACGCAGGAACTGACAGATCGGATCAAGCCGCTGCTGGATAAGCGAAAAAACTAAGCCGGAGAATCGATATGAGTAACTACCGAATTGCCTACGACAAAGGATTTGACGATCTTTTCCAACGGGAACCGCATGATATTGCGGTTTTTTTGCATGTTGACTATTGCACCGAAACACATTGTTTTACGGTGCCGTATTTCGGGGAAGCGTATCGGGTTGATTGCGTAAACAAAACGGTGAGCAAATGCAGCGACGGATCGATTCCGCCGATTGACGATGCGATTCTGATTTTGCATTACCTGACATTCTCCCAACTTCCGTGTGAATATACGGCGTCGGGGCAATGGGTCAGTCTGAAAGAGATTCCGAACGGAGGGGCACTGTTTTATCCCGCCTTTCACAAAGATGCGATCCTGGCATTGATCTCGGCATTCGGCAAAGATCTCCGAAAATTTGCCGAGGCGGTGCAGGGCTTGCACGGAGTTCCTTCCCATATGGGTGACAGCTCCGCAACATTTGAGGCGTTCCCTTTGATCCCTCTCTGTGCGGCGATATGGGAGGGCGATGAAGAGTTCGCAGCAAATGCGACGATTCTGTATGATCCGTTGATTTCTCAATTGCTCCATATCGAAAGCATCATCGGGCTCGGCATGCGCCTTGCAAAAAAACTCATCGAAAACGAAAATGCGGATTGAATCAGTATCAGACGGGCGCTTCTTTGCGGAAGCGTTTTTTTATTGTTTCGTCCATAGCAAAGCATATTTGAATCCGATTTTTTTTTAATAATTTATTTGAGCATATGCAGTACCGATATGGTATAATTATATATACATAATTAGTAGAAACGTAAGGAGTGTATGATGATGGGCAAATTTATGGAAGTCGCGGCAAACCGCGATTACTCGAAGGCATGGCAATCGGAAGGAAGCTTTCCCTGGATCTTTCAGCAACCGAAACCCCCAATCGAAAAGCGTGCGATCAGCGTGAGGGAAAATTATATCCGCTGCGTCAAGGGACAGCAGCCGTACTGGATGCCGGCATATTTCCACGAATCCAATATTGTTTGGCCGGACGCGATGGAAGAGCATCCCGTGCCGGAAGTGGATGGATACGACTGGTGGGGCGTGAATTGGATTATGGTAGAAAAAGTGGGCGGAATGATCACAAAACCGGGCACCCGAACGATCTCCGATTTTGCAAAATGGAAAGAAGAATTGGACTGGCCCGATCTTTCTCTGGTGGATTTCAATGCCGATGGACAGAAGATTCAGAAACTGCTTGATCCCGACAGACCACACATTTATGAATGCGTTGAAGGAATTTTCGAACGCTTACACGAAATGATCCCGTTTGACGAAAGTCTGACCGCTTTTTACGAGGAACCGGAATTATTGGAAGATTTCTTTGAGAAAATGGCTGATTATAAGATTGAGTCCTGCGGTAAGATTTTCGACAACTACGGCAGAGTGGACGGCGTGCTCTATCATGACGATTGGGGCACTCAGCGTATGGGATTCTTTTCAAACGATATGTTCCGCGAACAAATTATGCCCGCGACAAAACGGTTTCTTGGCTACCTGAAAGATCAGGGGAAATTTATAGAACTGCATTCCTGCGGGAAAAATATTCAATATGTTCCGATGATGATCGAAATGGGCATTGATATGTGGACTCCCCAATTCGGTATCAATGACCCTGATTTCCTTCACGAAACCTATGGGAAAGAGATGAGTTTTGCATTCCGGCTGATAATCGAAAAAGACTGGAATGAAGAACAAATAAGAAAGGCAGTGCGCGATTTTGTGGATCATTTCGGTGCAAACGGACGCGTCATGTGCTGGCTCATGACGGAAGTGATGGGACCCGAAGCGATGCCTCAGGAAGCCATTGCCCGTGACGAACTTTACAACTACTCTCTGAATTATTACAACAAACTCTACGGCAGAAACTAAAAAGAAATACAAAGCACTCCGTACTTTAAAGAACGGAGTGCTTTTTGATACTTTCGTTGGTATTAACCCTATTTTCTTTTTCTCAACAGTAAATACAGTCCAACCGGAAGGAGGATGAGGCTGATCCATTGTGAAGTCGACAGTCCCCAAAAAATGCCCCTGATCTCATCGTATCGAAGATATTCCAGAAAAAAACGTTCCACGGCGTAAAAAGCCAGGTAAAAGCCGAGAATCTGCCCTTCCCGTCTCGGTTTTCTCGAGTATGCAAACAACAGAAAAAACAAAACGAGATTGATTCCGGATTCCAGCAACTGTACCGGAAACAACGCAACACCGCAAGGCGCAACCGATTCGGGATTGAAGTATACCCCCCATGGAGGATCCATCGGTTTTCCGTAGCAGCATCCTGCCAAAAAACAACCGATGCGTCCGATGGAATGAATAAGAGGAATCGACGGCACCGCATTTTCCAAAAGCGGGAAAAATTGCAGCTTATATTGCTTGGCATAAAGAAAAAATCCAAGAATTGCTCCGATCACACCTCCATAGAAAACAAACCCGTATCGTAACAATTCCACAATCGTGTCCCACGAAAAGACAAAGGATGCCGATCGCATCATCACGGGAAGCGTGATCGCAAGATACAGCAGCTTTGCACCGACCACCGTTCCGATGGCTCCGTAAAGAAACGAATAAAAAATATCATCCCGCTGCAATCCGGATATGGCGGGTCGTTTCACCGCAACCAAAATACCGAGCGCAAACCCGATTAAAATCATCAATCCGTATGTCGGCAGTTGATAAGATCCGATCTGAAAGTAAGGTAGCATAAAAATTCTCCTGACTCCGAAAAAAAGAAAAGAAGGGAACAATCATTCCCTTCCCGATTCCGACTGTTTTTAATAAGCAGCCATTGCGGATACGCATGCCACACATGCAATAAATCCGATCACGCATATCGCGATAGCGATAATGCTCAATACAATGCCTGCGGTTGCCATTCCGGAGGGCTGTTCTTTTTTAGACATAATACCTAAAATAAGTCCCACGACTCCAAGCACGATACCCAAAAGTGCACCGTAACCGAAGAAAACGCAAACTGCGGCCAAGATGCCAAGTACCAATGACGCAATGGCTTTCCCGTCATTCTGTTGCTGTGGCTGAGGAGTTTGTTGTGTCATTCTTCATTCCACCTTTCCCTGATTAATACCTTATTATCTTATCTCACATAACTCAAAGTTGTCAAGCAGAGTTATGATGCCTTTCTCAGGGAATTGCATTCCGCTTTCTCTTTACCGAATCAATAACGATCCCCGGAAAATTTCTCCTCCCAAATTTCCAGGAGCGTTTTCACATCCTCCGCAAATTCAGAGGACGATTGAGCATCGCCTTGCCTTAGTTCTTCCAGCACTTCAAACTCGAATGCGTCGCAGCCGTATGTTTTCCAGTCTTTCTCGAGTTTTTTATGGATGCAGCTCTTTGTTGCTTTCGCAAACTCAAAGCGGTTTTTTTGTCCCGCCAAATTTGGCGAGGAATCAAGCAGCACTTTCCCCGTCGCCGTATTGCGGATGAGAAACACCCCGCCCTCCTCCGGCTTTTGTTTGTAAGCGCTGGTCAGTTCTTTTTTTGTTTTTTTTCGATCTTCCATCTTCGCTATCAATATCCCATTTCTTTTAATATTGAGGACAACGTTCTGAGCCGTTCGCCGATAATTTCCCCGTCTTCCGCCAAGGCTGCGGCAAACAGCTGAATGTCTTCGTCGATCTTTTCATTATCCGTGCAGACTGCAACCGTCATCGCGTCTCCCTGCAAACCAATGCGGTCGATCACGGGCTGTTCGGCATCGTACAGCTTCGGCATGCGGTACGCTTCGCGGAAATACTGCAGAGCACGGCATTCGAGAATCGCCATATCCAGCACACGGTGCAGGGGCATCTCCTCCGACTGGCGCGACCATTTCTCGCCCGTATAGCGCCACACTTTCGCTGAGATGTCCACCTTTCCGCGGTCGTTCCACTGGGCAAGCCCCAGCGTCAGTCCTTTCGCATCGGAATGGTAGGCGTATCTGCCGTCGATTTTTTCATAATCATCCGCGACGATCACGGGCTTATGCTTTAAGGTTGTCGGTATTTTCATGGTTACCCCTCATTTATTTTATTTACTGATTTACTAAATTACTGTATTAAGTATAGCAAAGTCTTTTCAGTCGGTCAATAGAGTATCCGAATGATTATTCGTGCTGCGCCAATTTGAAAGCACCCGTTTCAATAACCGCGATATACCGATTCCACAAACCCTTAGAAACAAACACCCGCAAACCATTCATTTTCGGATTGCAAAATAAAAAAGAGCTCTGATTAAGAGCCCTTTCCCAATTTTAGAATTTCTTTGCCAATGCTTCCGCTTCCGCAATTGCTTTCCCGACAATCGCGTCCACATCCGAACCGATCACATCCAAATTTTCGGCAGTGATGGTTGTAAAGTTGCAGATACCCAGAAAACGACAAATGGTGCGCAAGTACCTGTCCCCCATTTCGTATTCCGCCATCGGCCCCGATGAATACGTACCGCCTCGTCCGGTGATATTCACAGCCGGTTTGTTTTGGCACATTCCGACCGGACCTTCCGCCGTATAACGGAATGTTACGCCGGAGACGGAAATGTAATCAATATAAGCTTTGAGCACTGCAGGAATTCCGAGATTCCACAACGGTTCTGCAAAAACATATTTGTCTGCTTCCAGAAACTGATATGCATATTTCAGAATCGGGTCATTCTGTGCGTCAGTCGCTGCCATCGCGTGCGCTAATACGGAAGACTCCGGAAGAAAGATAAGGTTTTCTTTATAAAGGTCAATCACCTGGATTTCATCCTGTGGATGTTCTTTTTTGTACGCCTCAATGAATTTGTTTGAAATGCGGAATGTTCTGGACAGTTCCTCCGGTTTGGAGTTCGCTTTGATATACAGTACTTTACTCATAAATCAGTCCCCTTTCCATGTTGTTTTTTTTAATCATTCTATTATCAAACAACATTACAAGGGTAGTATATCGCCGCGATATTGAATAGTCAATTATCTGAGCGATATATCAGAACTTATTGGAAATACATCCATTCCCGACTGAAATCCGATTGCAACGAACCATTATCTCAGCAGTTTTCGCACCAGAGCGACGGTGAAGTAGGACATCAGCACCACCCCCACAAACCCTTCCGCACCCGACAGCACAGCCGACCAAGCGTTGGCAGGCAGCACGTCTCCGTAGCCGATGGTAAAGAATGTAATAGTGCTGAAGTAACAGCCCTTCAGCAGCTTCATCCAAACGGATGCCGCATCCATAAAAACCGCCTGCAAGAGTCCGAACCCGACAAGGAAGCCTGCCGCCCATGCGAGGACGCTGAGCGGTTTCGTTCCGAAGCCGCCGATCTTCTCAAACAAAGAGTAGAAGGCTCTTCGGAAACGATTTCTGCATTTTGCTTTTAATCCTTTCGGTTGTTCATCCTTCAATGCAAGACGTTTATAATGCATGTAAGCATAATATGCTTTGTCCTCGTCATCATAATATCCGATGTTGTGAAAGTTTTCTTTGAGCATGCGGAATTGGGAGGCGAGTTCATCTGCTGTAAAATTTCTTTCTTTATTCTCCCCTTTATCCGGATATCGTACAATTCCATTGACAATTAAACGCAATAGATTACACTTCTCCCAATCAATATAGATTTGACCCAGGATGGCTGTATCAAGAAGCGATAATAGAGTGCAACCGGGTAATGAACATCTCAATGTTTTTTCGATGATGCAATTTTCGATGAACACATGCTGCACATTTTTCAATCGCATATCCACGTCGGAATGGAATTTCACTCCATGAAATTCGAGCTTTCCTACAGAAACAGAACTGAAATCAATACTTCCGTTACCGAATTTTGTAAAATAAAACAATACTTTTCCTACCCCAAATTCAGCATTCCAAAACGTTATTTTCCCATCCCCAAATCTAGCTTTCCAAAAAGAAACAGCCCCGTTTCCAAATTCTGCCGATTCAAATGATACATCACCTGTGAATTCAGCTGAATCAAATGATACATCTCCTTCTCCGAATTCAGCTTTCCAAAATGATACTTTTCCATTTCCAAATTCTGCATTATGAAATGATACTTTTCCGTTTCCAAATTTGGTTTCACAAAACAAGATGTCTCCGTCTCCAAATTTGGATGCAGAGAATAATACATCTCCATCTCCAAATTCGGCTGATTCAAATAACACATCACCGTTTCCGAATTCGGATCCGCAAAACGTTACGCTCCCAGCTCCAAATTTTGCTGCAGTAAATAACATATCTCCTTTTCCAAGTTTTACTCCTCGAAATGATACATTGCCGTCTCCAAATTTTGATAAGTTAAATAATACGTCTCCGTTTCCAAATTCAGCCGATTCAAATATCACTTCCCCTTTCCCGAATACTGCTTCCCCGAATGACAAGAAACCATCACCAAAGCTTGATTTTTCAAATAATACATTGCCATCAGCAAATTTTGCTTTTCGAAACGAGACCTTACCATCCCAAAAACTAAACCGTGCGTCAAAATCTTTCAATTCATGTTGCTTATAATTAACAATTTCGGTAATATCAAAATCTTTTACATATATCCCTTTTAATTGCAATGACTGATCTGCGACAATCATTTTATAGATTTCTTCTTTTGTCAAAAACCTATAAATGCATTCCACAATTACATCATCAACATTCGTCAAAGTAACTTTGATTTTTCCATCTGATTCACTTCCGACCTGATATGATTTTCTTTGCTTTGCAGAAAAATGCTCATACGATATTAGATCAAAGTCACTACTTGTAAAATCAAACACTTCCATCCTTACCCTCACATCGCTTATTTACTCCATCATACACCATCCGAAAATCTTGGGCAATCAAAAAAGCGGAGTTCATCCGCTTTCGTTCAAAATAATGGTGTAGTGGTTGATGTGCGTGCAATCCTAATTTTCTCCCTGCCCCTTTCGCTTGCCCCGAAACATCACCGCAATCAGTACCGCCGAGATGATCCCGAGCGCGCCTCCGAAATAAAACATCGCATTCGAGCCGAACGCCGTCCACAATACCCCCGCGATAATCGAGGAAAACAGCAGCCCGATCCCCTGCAGCATGCCGTAAAATCCGAGCACTGTGCCTTTGTAGTCGGCAGGCGCGTTCTCCGCGATAAACGCCCGCTCCGCTCCCGCAAGAAATGCCGTGTAGACCCCGTAAGCCAGGAACAGCACAATCACCCCAGTGTGCGAAGTCCACAGGGCAAAGCCGAAATAGACCGCGCCGTAAATGAGGTAGCCCGGCACCAGCACACGGCTGCGCCCGAATCGGTCGGAGAGCTTGCCCGAAGGAATCGCCAGAAGCGACGTCGTGAGGTTGAAGACGAAGTAAAGCAAAATCACCTGCGTTGCCGAGAACCCGCGCTCCTGTGCTTTCAAAAGCAGAAACGTGTTGGACGAATTTCCGAGACAGAACAAAAACATCACGGCAAGGTAATATTTCAGGTGCCCGTCCAGTTTGAGATTGCGGAAGGAAAATTTTTCCGGCTTTTTCACTTCGCATTTGTTTTCCCTCACCTGCGTGATAATGAGGATGCCGATGACCGCGGGAATAACAGAATAGAGAAAGGCGTTGCGGTATCCGAAATTTGTCGCGAGAAAGACATACGCCAGCAAGGCACCCAATGCGGAACCGAGCATATCGAGCATCTTATGCAGCCCGAACGAACCGCCGAGCTTGCCGTCCGTGCAGGACTGTGCCACCAGCGCGTCGCGGGGCGCAGTGCGGATGCCTTTGCCGACGCGGTCGATCACGCGAGCGAACAGAATGCCCACCCAGGATGAGGCGATCAGCAACAGAATTTTATAAAGAACCGAAGCAGAGTATCCGAAAAACGTCAGCTTCTTTTTGTTTTGATAAACGTCTCCGATGTATCCGCTGAATACTTTGAGAAGTGATGCAATGCTCTCTGCGATCCCTTCGATCAGACCCACCACGGCAGGTGTTGCGCCGAGTACGGCGGTCAGATACAGAGGAATGAGCGGATAGACCATTTCGGTGCTCATGTCCACAAACAGACTCACCAGCCCGATGATGACGATGTTGTTGATGATGCGTTTTTGTTTCATACGATCCTCTATTCCTGCAAATCATTGATTCGATAAACATTGTCCGCAAACATGCCCAGTGCGTTTCTGCATTCCGACAGTTTGGCTTCGGCATCCGCTGCCGACGGCGACGCGAAAAAATCCCTGTTTTTCACCCGGTTCATCCAGCTTTCCAACTTTTGCAGATCCGCCTCGTTTTCTTCGAGTTCCGCAAACGTGAAATTATCTGACGCCGTTTCTTTTTTTAGTTCCGCAAGCAGCTTCTCACACTGCTCGGACAGCTCTTTGTACTCCTCCGCACGTGCCTGCTCGAATTTTGAAAGTATCAGCCGATCATTTTCGGCGTTTTTTTCCCCGCTCAGAATCATGCAATCCCCGCCGCCAGCATGGATTTCCCCGCTGATTTCGGAAAAGAACCGCTCGTTTGCTTCGCTCGCGGGAAGCACCCACAAAGACTGCAGACTGACCGCACCCTTTTTTTTGAGTTTGCGCCAAAGAGACACCCGAATGCGCGACGGTTCGCTCGGAAGAGAAAAACTGAGAAAAATCCAAGAATACGGAACCATAGGTACCTCCCATCATTAAATGTAACGGTGGTTACATTATAGCCTTTTTATCGTGGAATCACAAGGAATTTCACATTGCTAAATTTTCTGAAAATTCAAAATATCTATTGACTTTTTTGGCGTAATTGACTATCATATATCCTAATATATCAGGCGAAGATGGGGAGCATCAGCGATACAGCACCTGCCTTAGAGAGCCGTTGGTTGGTGAAAAACGGCGCAGAAACATCGCGAAATACCTCGCCCCGGAGTCATGCGGGCAGAACGGTTTCAAGTAAGCACGCACGGGTTCTCCCGTTACAGAGGCACACATTGATGGATGTGTCGAAAGAGGGCGCCGTATCGGCGTCAAACAGAGTGGTAACGCGGAACTGACTTCGTCTCTGAAACCGGAGATGATTTTTTTATACCCAAATCGGAGGAAACCCATGGCATATGAATTATTGAATCAAACATTCGGACAAAAACTTGATGAAATCACAGAGCTCTATCCGCTGCAGGAAGCACTGGTTGCACCCGAAAAAAATATTCGCTGGGATTACAGGGAATTCCGCGACCGCGTCAACAAAGTCGCGAAGGGTTTGTATGCACTCGGCATCGGAAAAGGCGATCACGTTGCGATTTGGGCAACGAACTATCCGGAATGGATTCTCACCATGTTTGCCACGGCACGCATCGGCGCAGTCATGGTGACGGTCAATACGAACTACCGCAATTTCGAACTGAGTTATCTGCTCAAACAATCCGACTCCATGACCTTGATTATGTCCAAGGGCACGAAGGAAGTGGATTATGTCGAAATGATCAACAAGCTCTGCCCCACGTTGGAATTTTCCGCGCCGGGGGAACTCGAAAGCGAAGACTTTCCCTGCCTGAGAAACATCATTTATCTGGAAGACGAAAAAGTCGACGGCATGTTTAATTTCTCGCAACTGTATGAATTTGCCGAATACGTCAGCGATTTCGAACTCAAGCTTGCGGAACAGCGCACCACACTCCACGACGTCGTCAACATGCAGTACACTTCAGGAACAACGGGATTCCCCAAGGGGGTCATGCTGACACATCATAACGTGCTCAACAACGGAAAATCAATCGGGGACTGCATGAAATTCACGGAAAAAGATCGCTTGTGCATCACGGTGCCTTTGTTTCATTGTTTCGGATGCGTACTGGGGGTAACCGCTGCATTTTCGCACGGAACAACGATTGTCCTCATCGACCATTTCAATCCGCTGACCGTTATGCAGGCACTGCAGGACGAAAAATGCACCGCCGTTCATGGTGTTCCGACGATGTTTATCGCGATGCTCAACCACGACCGCTTTCAAGAATTCGACTTTTCTCATATGCGCACGGGCATCATGGCAGGCTCTCCCTGTCCGGTTGAAGTGATGCGTCAGGTAGTGGATAAAATGAATATGCGGGAAATCACGATCGTGTTCGGTCAGACAGAAGCTTCCCCGGGATGCACACAGACAACCACGGACGATCCGTTGGAAGTGCGTGTCAAATCGGTCGGCAGAGAACTGCCGCACGTGGAATGCAAAATCGTCGATCCAGAAACAAATAAAGAATTGCCGCGCAATACGGTCGGCGAGTTTGTTGCACGCGGATACAACATCATGAAGGGTTATTATAACATGCCGGAAGCGACTGCGCTGGCTGTTGATTCCGAAGGTTGGCTGCATACGGGAGACTTGGCAATGCAGGACGACGACGGATATTATCACATCACGGGGCGAATCAAAGACATGATCATCCGCGGCGGTGAAAATATCTATCCGAAGGAACTGGAAGAACTGCTGTACACCCATCCGCAGGTTAAGGATGTACAGGTTATCGGTGTGCCGGATGAACGGTACGGCGAAGTGGTCATGGCGTGCATTGTCCCGATTGATGATGCAATTTTGACCGAAGAGGAAGTCAGAGAATTCGTCAAGGAAAATGTTGCCAAACACAAAATTCCGCAATATGTCGAATTTGTGGATGCGTTCCCGATGACCGCCAGCGGAAAAATACAGAAATTCAAGATGCGCGAAGACGCCATCAAAAAACTGGGACTCGACAAAGCAGCGCAAATCGAAACTGCATAAGCAAAAGAGCCGAAATCGGCTCTTTTCTTTTTTATATGAATTTATTGCAAAACGATACGATAATACATACAATGAACTATATGTAACGTTATTGAGAATGAAGAAATATCGGAACGAAAAACGGAGGCGCTCATGTTGAATCAGGATGCGAAGTCACTATTGTGTGAACTGAATCTGATGGATGAACTTTGTGACATTGCACGTTTCGTTGATCCGCTCAGCAAAAAAGTCCTGACCGTCTCGAAGGAAGCGGACATCACGGAGCAGGAACTGCACTGTTACGGTTTCTGGACAAATCAAATGGTATGCGACAACTGCATCTCGGTTCGGGCATACCGCAACAGACATACTTATATCAAGATCGAATACAAGGAAGACAGCACTTACCTGATCACTGCTATTCCCATTACGGTGCAGGGAAAAACCATTGTGGTCGAACTGCTGAAAGATACAACCGACAGCATGTTTCTGAACAACAGCGGTGAAAAAAATACCGATGAAATCCATTCTTTGATTAATCGGATGAATGAAATGAATGTCAAAGATGCCCTGACAGGAATCTACAACCGCAGATATATCGACGAAAAACTCCCGATCGATCTGTTAAACTGCGGGATGAATGCCGAGTATATCTCGGTTATCATGGCAGATATCGATTGGTTCAAACGAGTCAATGACACTTACGGACACCAGACGGGAGACTGCGTGCTCCGACAGTTTGCGCAGATTTTATCGAAATGCCTCCATCGGGGAAGCGATTGGGTTGCCCGATACGGCGGAGAGGAATTTCTCATCTGTCTGCCGAATGCAGATCGGGATATCGCAGCGGAGATTGCGCAGCAGATGCGCAGCCGCATCGAACAAGAGGCTCTGCGGTGCGGGGATGAACAGATCCACATTACTTCCAGTTTCGGAATCTGTTCCATCAAAGCGGATTTCACGGAAAGTGCGGAAGAAATGATCCGACAGGCGGATCGAAAACTGTACGAAGCGAAGCAGAACGGAAGAAACCGGGTTGCGTATTGATCAAAACGACAGAAGCGGGAAGATCAAAATCTTTTCGCTTCTTTTTTTATGCCGTCAACTTAATTTTGCCCTTTATTCAAGCCTATGTTGAACACGGCGTTTTCAAAAAAATATTGAAGATATTATAAAATGAAAGAAATTAATTTAAAAAAGTGATGACAGAAATTTCGATTCATGCTATAATCATAAAAAATTAACCGCGGTTATTTTTCATATCGGCATATTCCTTGCCTCATGAGAACACCGCCAAACAAAAAAAGGAGAAATTCATTTATGAGCGAAACCAAAAAGTACGGCATCGGCGTACAAATCGCAGCACTCTCCGTGGCACTGCTGATGTACACCACAAGCATGACTACCCCTGCACTCGCACAGATTGCAGCTGCTTTCCCCGACGCTTCGGCCGAGACCGTCAAACTGTTATCCACAATCCCTTCCCTGATGATGGTAGTATTTTCTCTCATTTCAGGCAAATTGACTCAGGTAATGAGCATTAAAAAAGTAATTATCTTATCCATGGTATTAATCTTTATCGGCGGGATTCCTTCCGCTTTCTTCGGAGGGTTGACTTTTATGCTGATCATGAGAGTCATATTCGGCGCAGGATACGGTCTTGTGTTCCCGATGGCATCTGCCGTCATCGCAGACCTGTTCACGGGGGACAAAGGGCAGCGCATGATGGGGCTGAAAAGTGCCGTCGGCGCCGCAGCAGGCGTACTGTTTCAAATGATGGGCGGCATACTGGCTGTCTACAATTGGAGATATGCGTTCCTCGGATTCCTGTTGGTGCTTCCCATTGCCGTCTTGGTTCTCATCAAACTGCCGGATACCGGAGTGAAAAACGTTTCCAAAGATGACCTTCCCGCTTCGGGAGAAAAAGTGAAGAAAGTCACAACAATGACGTTTGTGATTGCCGCTATCTGCCTGCTGTTTAACATCGTGCAGTTCAGTTTCATGATTGATATGGCATTCGTGCTCAAAGGAACCGGGATCGGAAATGCTGCCGGAGCGGCAACCGTGCTCACCATATTCTCGGCATCCGCTTTTGTAATGGGTCTGATTTATGGAAACATCGCAAAAATACTGAAAAAATTCACAGCGCCCACAGCTGCTCTTTTGGTCGGCATTTCTTTCTTCATGCTGGTATTTGCAAACAGCATGGGAATGATCATGCTCAGCGCAGTCATTTTCGGTCTGGGATTCGGCATGTTCAATCCCGCGATTACGATTGCCGCAGCAAAGAGCGCGGCAGCACCGAAATTTTCCGCACAGGCGATTGCAATATATGTCAGCGGAACCGGGATCGGACAATTTCTTTGCCCCTATGCACTCAAAGCACTGCGCAACGCGTTCGGCATGACCGCTGTCAAATCCGACTGGCAGATCGCGGCTGTCGCAATTTTAATCGGCAGTATTGCTGCGTTTGTCATTATTGCGCTGTCAAAAAAGAAAGCAGCTTCCACAGCGGAATAAACAAACATTTTCAACCGTCCGAATGATACACAGACAAAAAAATATGATACAATAAAAAAAACTTCATTCACGGAGAATCGGATTGACACGCTACAAATCGGGACAGCAATCGAAAGACAACATCTATGCAACCGCAAAACGGCTGTTTTATGAAAACGGGTTTATCAATACCACGCTCATGGACATTGCGCGCGAATCGGGTGCGAACAAAGCGATGGTTTCCTATTATTTCGAGAACAAGAACAAGCTTGCGCTTGAAATATACAACGAATATATGGTAGCCGTCAAAGTCCGAACGCAAAACGCCATCAATGTCATCTGCCCGAAATGCAACCATGTGCTGCGCACCGCGCTGGAATATCGCATCCAAAACCGTAACTGCCGGGCCAATCGGCATCTGAACCGATTTTATCACGAGCTGTGCGAATCCAACGTCTTTCTTCAAAACGAGAGCGCATCCGTAGGGTTCGTGGAAAATCTGAACCGTGCTTACAAGTTGGGTTTGAGCAGGTTGGATGCCAAAGCAATCGCACTTGCGAATCTTGCCACCGTACATGCTTTGCATGTTGCACGCAATGAAGGATTTCTGGAATGTTCCAGTGAATATGTGGCGGAGACGGAAATCCGTCTGTTGTTTCAAAGTCTGCGCTTCGAAAACGATTTTATCGATGAGTGTCTGAAGGAGTCCGAAAGACTGCTGGATCAGATCGAACTGACCGTGGGGGAAAACTTCGCGGTGAAATAATCAACCAAATAACACGAACGGCATCCGAATTCGGATGCCGTTTTTTATGCTATGAATATGCGATCGGAATCAGCTGCGGAAGAGTGTTGATTTCATACGTCGGCACGACTCCGCTTTCGTTTTGCAGCCGCTTCGGGTTATACCAGCAGGTATCGATGCCGTAATTGATGCCCCCCAGAATGTCGCTTTTGAGCCCGTCCCCCACCATCAGCATTTTCGATTTGTCGCTCGCCTGCACTTGGCGCGCCGCCAGTTCGAAAATCGCAGGATCGGGTTTTGCCACACCCGCTTCTTCCGAAATAATCACCCCGCTGAGCGAATCGGCAATCACCGAACCGCGCACACGGCGGTGCTGTACATCGGACAATCCGTTCGTCACAATGAGAAGTTTGGCATGTCTTTTTAAGTCCTCGATCAAAGGGATGGCATCGTCGAATAGAATCGACGCCCTGGACAGCTGATACATAAATTCTTTCGCAAATTCCGCGGCATCAAACGATATATTCAGACGGTCTGCCAAACGGCGAAACCGCTCTGTTTTCAATCTGCTCTGGCTGATTTTCCCCTCTTCGAATTCCCGCCAAATAGCATGGTTCACTGTCCGATAAATTTCGTAGGATTCATTATCCGCATATGGGAGATGCAATGCATTCATTGCATTGCGATATGCAACTGCTTCCGACTGCTGAAAATCAAACAATGTGTCATCGGCATCAAAAAAAATAATGTCATATTTCATAAAGGTAACGATCCCTTCCTCCTCTCTTTGCCAAACACAGACTTCATGCCCGTACGCAACAGCCGCAGTATTCGCAGAAAGAGGCCGCGCCTTTTTTGGCCGTTATCCGCGCGCCGCAATTCGGACAAAGTATGGAAACGGCGGGATGCTCCTTCTCCGCGCGGGACAGTTCCCATTCGCGCTGCATCAATCGAGCTCTGCGGATCAGATGTCTTCCCGGAAACCAACAGACAGCTCCGATGCCCAGATAGATCAGATCACAGGCAAAAATCAGCCCTGCTTTCTGCAACGCATTCAGGGAGGTGCCGTCAGAAAGATTGATCGGCATGGCTGCCATAATAAGCGTGCTGACGAGCGCAAATCCGAAGCAGATCCACCCGAAGAATTTCAGGATGGTACCGACTGTTTTTAGAATTTGAATTTTGCGTTCACCGACATTTTTACTCCGATATTCCATGTTTCCCCGTTTCCCTGTAAAAGACTCTTTTTTAATAGTATATAACAAAACCGAAGATGCAGGCAATCAAAAAAACACCCCGTCAAACGGGATGTTTCGAATTTTCTATTTCAAATCAGGATGAACATACCGTCCCCTCATCTGCGTGTTCTTTCCGCATTGAATGGCAGTTGCGGGACAGCGATGAATGCAGGCCAAACACTGTGTGCATTGTTTTTTGACCCACTTTGGTTTGCCGTCAACCACAATGGCACCGACGGGGCAGATTGATTCACACAACCCGCAGGAAGTGCATTCGTCCGTAGCATAAAACTTTTTGGTTCCCATTGCAAAACGATTGAACAACGGATTGACGAGCATTGTCTTCAGTTTCGGCATGGAACCCGGCAACAGATCGAAGACATCTTTATGGCGGTGATCGATCACGGAATTGATGCGCAGCAGAGACCGTTGTGCATCGGAAAGTTTGAGTTCTTCCAAATCCTTCGGATCGACATCAAAACTCGGAATATAGTTGTTCGGCATACGCAGAGTAAATGCACTTGCAAGTTTGATGCCTTTTGCGGTCAATGCCGTTTTGAGCAGCTCGGTTGCCATTCCCTCTTCATCCCCGCAGGTGGACACCGCAAACACGTATGGATGCGCCTCGCCTGTCAACGTCAGCTTCGAAATAAAATCCAACATGATCTTCGGCGGCCCCCATGCGTAGATCGGGTACACGAAACCGACAGGTTCATCTTTGCCGCATTCATACGAAAACGGATTCCCTTCTTTTCGCATTTCTTCCGCAACCGAAAGTAAAGCAGTGTTCTGTTCCTTGGCAATTTGCTTTGCCGCATACAGAGAATTTCCCGTACCGGAAAAATAAAATATCATCAATTCAGCCCTCCTTATCAGGGATGATCCAATAATCTACCGTAAATAATATCGTATCATGTTCTGAAAATATTACAAGGATATTACTTTTTTTCGAAAGAAAAAGAGAGCAGCAACGCTCTCTGAATAATTAATATGGAATGATGTGATGTTTGTTATCCCAATTTCGCGATGCTCTCCCTGATTTCGGCAAGCAGCGCTTCGTTTTTCGCCATCTTTTCCTTTTCTTCCGCCACCAGTTTTTCGGGTGCTTTGGCAAGGAAATTCGGGTTTTGCAGCTTGCCGTTCAAACGGTCGATTTCGGCAAGCACCTTCTGTTCTTCCTTTTGCAGACGTGCCAGTTCCTTCTCCCTGTCGATGAGTTCGCCCATCGGGATGAAGAACTTCGCATTGTTCGTCACAATACTGAGTGCGTTTTCGATTTCGGTCTGCGAAGTCTGAATCTCCACTTCGCTTGCGGAAGCCAGCTTCATAAAGATGTCTTCATTGCCTTCGTAAATGGAGGTAGAGCCTTCCGACGGCTGAATGAACAGCTTCGCTTTCTTGGATGGCGGGATGTTCATTTCCGCGCGGGCGTTTCGGATGCCGCGGATGCCTTCGATGATCGCATCCACCTGCGCCTGTTCTGCGGGGTAATGGTTTTCTTCGGAATACTCCGGCCATGCTGCAACGATGAGCGGGCTTTCGTCATCGGCAATATGCGAATAAATCTCTTCCGTGATGAACGGCATAAACGGATGCAGCAGTTTTAAAATATCAAGGAAAGTATGATAGAGCGTCCACTGCGCGGCATGTTTCGCAACGGCATCATCCGCATACAATCTCGGTTTCACGAATTCGATATACCAGTCACAGAATTCCGTCCAGATGAAATTGTACAGTTTTTCAAGGGCGATCCCGAGTTCGTATTTGTCGAGATTTGCCGTGACTTCCGCAGTCATTTCATTTGTGCGGGACAGAATCCACTTATCGAGATTGGTCAGATCGTCGCGGTTCACAGTGCTGTTAGGATCGAATCCTTCGAGATTCATCAGAATAAAGCGCGCGGCATTGTTGATCTTATTCGCGAAGTTGCGGCTGGACTGCACTTTCGATTCCTGCCATCGGATATCGTTGCCCGCGGAATTCCCGGTCACGATGGTAAAGCGCAGCGCATCCGCGCCGTACACTTCAATGACGTCAAGCGGATCGACGCCATTCCCGAGCGATTTGCTCATTTTGCGCCCCTGATCGTCCCGAATGAGCCCGTGGATATACACATGATGGAACGGGATGTCTCCCGCCTGATAGAGCCCCGAGAAAATCATGCGCGCCACCCAGAAGAAGATGATGTCAAAACCCGTCACGAGCACGTCATTCGGATAATATTTTTCGAAATCCGGAGTTTTTTGCGGCCACCCGAGTGTGGAAAACGGCCACAATGCGGAAGAGAACCACGTATCCAGCACATCTTCATCCTGCGTGAAAATATGTCCGCCGCATTTCGGGCAGACCGTCGGCATCTCTTTTGCCACAACGGTTTCGCCGCAGTCGGAGCAGTAGTAGGCAGGAATGCGGTGTCCCCACCAGAGCTGACGGGAAATGCACCAGTCGCGGATATTCTCCATCCAGTTGAAATAAATCTTTTTGAATCGGTCGGGCACGAACTGCACGCTGCCGTCCTTCACGGCGTCGATGGCGGGATCTGCCAGCGGCTGCATTTTCACAAACCATTGCATGGAGGTGATCGGTTCCACCACCGTCGAGCAGCGGTAACATGCGCCGACGTTGTGCTGAATCGCTTCGATTTTATCGAGCAGACCGAGCGCTTCAAGATCGGCAACGATCTGTTTTCTGGCGGCGTAGCGGTCGAGTCCTTCATATTTTCCGCCGTATGCGTTGATGGTGGCATCATCGTTCATCACGCGAATCTGCTCCAGATTGTGACGCACGCCCACTTCGAAGTCGTTCGGGTCGTGACAGGGTGTGATTTTCACGCAGCCCGTTCCGAAATCTTTTTCCACATACTCATCCGCCACAATCGGTATTTCGCGGTTGACAAGCGGAAGAACTGCCGTTTTGCCGATCAGATGGAGATACCGTTCATCGGTCGGATTCACCGCCACCGCCGTATCGCCGAGCATCGTCTCGGGACGCGTCGTTGCCACGATCACGAATTCGTCGCTGTCTTTGATCGGATATTTGATGTGCCAGAGATTGCCTGCGTGTTCTTCATACTCCACTTCCGCATCGCTCAGCGCTGTCTTGCAGTCCGGGCACCAGTTGATGATGCGGTTCGCACGGTAGATCAAACCGTCATTGTACAGTTTGAGAAACGCTTCTTTCACCGCTTCGGAACATCCTTCGTCCATCGTGAACCGCTCGCGGCTCCAGTCGCAGGACGCCCCCAGTTTGCGGAACTGCTTGGCAATGCGGGCACGATAAAAATCAGCCCACTCCCACGCGCGGGAAAGAAACGCTTCCCGACCGATTTCGAGCTTGCTCTTCCCTTCTTCGGCGCGAATCTTTTCCACCACTTTGACTTCCGTCGCGATGCTGGCATGATCTTCCCCGGGAAGCCACAATGCACTGTAACCCTGCATGCGTTTGTAGCGGGTAAGGATGTCCTGCAACGTTCCGTCGAACGCGTGCCCCAAATGCAGCTGTCCCGTGATGTTCGGCGGAGGCATGACGATCGTATACGGCTTGCCGTCGGGATGCACTTCGGGTCTGAAATACCCGCCGTTTTCCCACATTTCATAGATTCTGGATTCCACTTCGTTCGGTTCGTAAATTTTATTGAGTTCTTTCATGACTCTCTGCCTTTCTGTTGCGCTCACATGATAAATTCGAGAAATAAAAAATCCCGCAATCATTGCGGGACGGCAAACTGCCGCGGTACCACCCGCATTGATTCGAGATGAATCCGCTTGTCTTCGGCTTAACGTGCCGGCACCGCCGCTATTCGTAACATAGAATATCGGTGCTCCGCGGCGACGTTCGGCAATTCTCCCGCAAAAGCTCTCACCTGCCGCTTTCTCTCTGACCGGGTATCTCCTGCCTACTCCTCCGCATCTTTGCATTTGATGGGAATATCGAGTTTTGAATGGTAAAATTATACTCTGCGTGATCAGGTTTGTCAAGTGCCGCAAATCGATTGGATCACGTGTCTGAAATGCATCAATCGATGCAAAGCGATTTATTACAAATTTCTTAAAAAGAATAGCATTCTTTTTGTTTTGCGGTATAATGATATGGATTATCAATATTTTGGGAGTTAAGGGATGAAAGAAAAAGACCCCAGCAAAAAAGCAGGTCTTGCAGACAAAAAAGTCTATATTAAAAAACGCAAGAAAAAAAGAAAACCATCATCCGTTCAAAAGCATCCTTCAGAGGTTGCATCGAAAATAAAAATGCCAAACGAAATGTCGAGCGGACAGATTTCGGAAAGGGAATTTCGTCCGAATGCCGCAAACGCCGCAGCGGAAGAATCCGTGAAACGTGCGATCGAACCCGACCTTCCCGCGAAAAAAAAGAAACGCAAAAAGAAAAAGCTGACCAAACGGCAGAAGATCAAACGGTGGATGATTGCAGTCTGCTCCGTACTGATTGCCGGAATATTGATTGCCGGAAATCTTACCACGATTCTTCTTTGGACGGGACTCGGCGATCTGAACAACTTCGGCGGTGATTTGTCAGGGAACAAAAAATATCAGAAACTGGCAATCAAATCAACGCTGTATGACAACCTGAATGCCAACATCACCTTCGGAGACACCAATGTCATCAACATCCTGTTCTTCGGTTTGGATGAAAATACAGAACGGGAAAGCGAATATTCGACATTCCGCCCCGATACCATTATGCTGGTATCCATCAACCTGGAAACGGAAAACATTCAGATCGTTTCCATTCCGAGAGATACCTATGTTTCGATTTACGGCAGAAGCGGAAAAGATAAAATCAATTCCTGTTTCTATTACGGATCGCTCGAAGCCGATTCGGAAGACGAATATTTCGACAAAGGACTGGAATGTCTAGAGGGCACTGTCAGCCAACTTCTGGGCGGTGTTCCGATCAATTATTATGTTGAAGTGGACATGGAAGGAGTCCCCCAGATCATCGATACACTGGGCGGGGTAACCGTAACACTTGATGAAAATGTCTATCACAACGGGACGCTTGCCTTTGCCAAGGGAACACAGACTCTTAACGGAGATCAGTTTATCACATTGGCCAGACTGCGCGATTATACCGGCGGAGATATCGACCGCGTGGCAATGCAGCAAAAACTGATGAAACAACTGTTCTCGCAGGTCACCAGTTCGGAGAACATTATGAAACTTCCGAAGCTGATCTCGCAGACGTATGATATTTTAAGCACCGACCTGTCCTTTAAGCAGATTACCACACTGGCTTACACTCTGAAAGATTTTGACGTCTCCAATATATCGACCGACACAATGCCCGGCACATACGGAAATCTCTACAGCATTTCCTATTGGATTGTGACGCAATCGGAGCGGGTCAGCTTCATAAAAGAACATTTCGGGATTACAGTCAAGCAGCTGACACAGGATCCGACCTATATCCCATCAGCCACACCGACAACGACAGACGACACAACTACGACGACAGATGGTACGACTACTACAAACAACACAGCTCCGACGGACGGAACCACAACGACCGATGGATCAGGCACAGGAACTTCCAACTGAACAAAAAAAGACTTTCCCGATTTTGAAAACGGGAAAGTCTTTTTTATTGTGCTACCTCAGCCAGTTTGCAGCATCGTAGGCAAGCACATGATGTTCTTCGATCGCTTTCCCGATTTGGGCAAGCTGATCCGCATGAAGTCGGTCTTCGGCAAACAGTTTTTCACTCAATCTCAGCACATTGCCCGCAGCTTCTTTTTCAGAAGCAAGAAACGGCTCGATCAATGCGTCAACATCGGACGGAGCAGCAGCAAACAATTTTGCGGCGGAAAGAAGGAACGCTTCGTCAAACGGGAAACAGACATCCGAAGAAATCATTTCCGACGCTTTCTCCAGTGTTTCGACGGCAGTTTCCGCAAGCGTATTCATGTAAAGATCGATTGATTCGACATCTTTGGTTTCGATAAAATATTTTAATGCTTCGGGGCGGATGCTCCCGCGCTTGAACAGATTCAACAGTTGCGGTTTGGATTTAACGAGAAAGCTGCGGAACGGCTCGTATTTTGCAAGCCCGTTCAGTTTCAGCCAGTTGCGAGCGGTATTGACATTAATGTTATACTCCAGATATTTTTCCAAAACGGATTCCGTTTCTTCCAGAGTGCACTGCAGCTCAAACAGCACAGTCAGATCATTGCGCATGTCGCTGATCGCTTTTTCGATATGTCGGTTGTACGATGCCGTATCCCGAAGACTTTCCCGCTGCATTTTCGCGAAACGGACTTTTTCGATCAAATCAAACAGATAACGGTTTTTCAATCCGCCGCACAAAAGATCGTCTTTACTGCAGACACCGGACTCCTTATAAAGATAAGCATCCGCGATATAGCGATACATCAACTGAACCGGGTCCTGCGTGTCCACGCCCGAATCGATATAGATCACTGCAAGCACCGAAATAATCTTATCCGTGTGATCCGTCAATTCTTTTTTCTGCTCCGTAATCAGCTCTTTGAGCGTATCGGATGCCAATTTGCGTTCTTCACCGATCAGAGATGTCAAATCGGTTTCGCAATCCGTCAACAAAAATTCTCTCAAAGTTTTTTTCAATTCGTCTTTATCCATCTCAAGCTCCTTTCGGCAGAAATTCCTATTGCTGCCCCGCTTTTTCAATCATTGTTCCGAGCGTCGTGCCGTCAACCGTACCGGTCACTTTGTCATATACATTGCCCTGCGCATCAATCACATAAGTCGTCGGGAATGAACGGACACCATAAGACTGGGCAACGGATTCATTCAGGATAATATTATCGAATGTAAATCCTGCCAGATCAAAATAAGCATTGATTGTATCCGCCGATTCATGACCGAGTGATTGAGAGGTGTTCACCATCAGAAAAACAACATCGGGATATGTTTGGGTTGCCGCATAAATGTCTTCCATTTCCATCACGCAGTAAGGACACCATGTTCCCCAGAAATTAATGACCACAACGCGGCCTGTGTAATCCGACAGGCTGACGGTTCTGCCGTCGAGCGTCGACGCCGTAAAGTCGGTCGCTTTTTCATTTCCGCTTTTCCCGCAGGCACTAATGCCAAAAAGCAACACCAGAGCGAGCGCAAACACGGTTATTTTTTTCTTCATGATATTCCTCCGTTTAAAATTGATTATACCCGATCAACCGACGTTCGCACCGTGATGAGCTCACATACAGTTCCGATGATTGACAAAAGGATATCATCATCAAGGAAATTTTTCCGTGACAAATGCAACAGCGAACTATCTCGGTCTTCTGGCGGCGATAATCCCTAAAGATACGTTTACGCTCTTCCCGTTCAGAAAACCTGATTACATCATCCGCTTTGTTTTATCTTTGCTTTTCTGTATCAGCCGCGTCACGATTCGGAGAACCTCATGTTTGTATTTACTCAGTAAAATCACGGCAAGGAATAATGCTCCGAGCAGAATTGCAGAGGCAATATAACCACCCTTCATGATCTTGCTCCCAGCCGCGCAAAGAACCAATACGGGAGCGAGGCTCCCGAAGTACATCGCGAGCCCGAACTGAAGCGATGTGATTTTCGTTTTTGCCGCAGCATACGGAATGAAGCCGTTCGGCAGAATCGGAACCAAGCAGGCAACGACTGTCATATACGCAGGATTTTCCGATTTGCGGATGAAATCCAGCTTGGAAGATTTTGTATCGACAGGAAGCAAAAGGTTCATTTTGTTTCCCAGTTTTCTGGAGGCATTGAATACAAGCAGATTGGTGCCGACAGCGGAAAGGTGGCATACAAAAAAGGCTCGCCAGGTTCCGTACACAATTCCGGCCGCAATCTGAATCGGAGCTCCGGGCAGGATGACCGACAGCACCTGCACAAATTGCAGCAATGCAACACACAAAAGTCCGAGCCATTTATTGCTTTCCCGCAGATATTGTTCGATCTGAGCTTCGTTTCCGTTTCTGAGAAGCGGAATCAAATCCGGCATGGTCGCCACGAATGCGAAATAAATCAAACCTGCAGAAACAAGGAGAATTCCTGTTTTCATCGCGAAACGTATCCATTTGTTTTTCTTATCCATGTATTTCTTCTCCGTTTATTGCAGGATGAAACCGATTCGCCCGCAATTAAATCATTGCCGCAATCGACTGGTACAGCATACGAACACCCAATCCGATCAAAAGGATTCCTGAAATAATACTGATCGCTTTATGATGCTTTTTCAAAAAGCGAATTGCATTGCTCAGATAATCCATCAGCACCGCACTCAAAAACAGCGGCAATCCAAGCCCGAGTGAATACACCGCAAGCAAAAGCACCCCTTTGATGACCGTTTGAGAATTCGCTGCGGCAATCAATGCGGCGCTCAGAAAGGAACCGACACAGGGAATCCACCCTGCGCAAAAGAAAATCCCCATCAGAAATGATGCACCGCATCCGTAGCGTTTGGTATTGAATCGTCCCTGCGTGGATCGCGACAGCAAAGGAATCGTAATCACACCGGCAAAATTCAATCCGAGCAGAACCAGGATAACCCCGAATACAATTTGAATATCATTCAGCCATTCGCTGACCAATACACCGAATGTGCCTGCAAGGGCGCCCAACAAAATGAAAATGAGCGAAAACCCTGCAACAAAACACAAAGCATTCACTGCCACGGTATATTTGGCTCTTCCGGTTGTAGACGATGCCGCCGCAAAATAAGAAAGATAAATCGGGAGCATCGGCAGAATGCACGGAGACACAAACGATAACAGCCCCTCCGTAAAAGTCAGAAAATAATCCATATGCTTAACCTGTTTTCTACCAGTATAACATAAACTCGGACAGGATCACCATTCGTTTTGCGGATGACTCCGAATCGGCACAAAAAATAAACTCATCCTTCAGTTTTGCGTATCCGAACCAAACGGAAGCGGATCAGGGAACCGAATGATGCAACCGTTTTCGTTGACTTTTTCGGCAAATACCGATACAATACGGATATGCCCCGCTGCCATGCAACGGGGCATCAAATTCATTTTAATCAATGGAATAGTTCTATGAGTGAATCTGCAATTTCGTTAACCGAATCACTGAAAAACATACTACACGCCCAGGGCGCCGCCGACACGGGTATGGCCGATATTACCTGTCTTGGGATCGAACACTATCCGCACGCCGTCAGCATCTGCGTCAAACTGCTCGATTCCGTCATCGATGAAATCGATACCGAACCGACTCAGACATATTATGCCCACTATAAGGCGGTCAACGGTCTGCTCAATGAACTGTCTCTGCGATGCGCAATGCATCTGGAACAACAGGGTTGGAAGGCTTATCCGATTGCGGCATCTTTGAGCACGATGCAAAAAGAGGAATACCGCGCAAACTTCCCGCACAAAACCGCGGCAACGCTGGCGGGACTCGGCAGCATCGGCAAAAACGGACTGTTTTTGCATCGGCAATTCGGACCGCGCGTCCGCTTGGCGACCGTGCTGACCGATGCGCCGCTTTCCTGCGGCATGCCAGTCACGAAAAGCGACTGTGGTTCGTGCGACCTCTGCGTGAAAGCATGCCCGGCGGGAGCACTGCACGGAATCAATTGGACGCAGAAAATCAGCAGAGAAATGATTTACGACCCGCGGATGTGCAGCGATTTTATGGGCGCGCATTTCGGACAGATCGGACGCGGCTTCGTCTGCGGCATCTGTATGGCGGTCTGCCCGAAGGGGGAGCAATCGAAAAGAGAGGGATCCAATGAAATATATTAAAACCGACTGGTCCGTTCCGTATTGGAACATGGCATTTGAAGATTATCTGATGAACACGCCGGAATTTGACGATGATTACGTTTTTTTCTATATCCACCAGCCTTCGATCATTATCGGAAAGCATCAGAACACCCATGCGGAAATCAATGCCGCATACGTCAAAGAACATGATATCATCGTCGCACGCAGAATCTCGGGAGGCGGCGCTGTCTATCACGACAGAGGCAATCTGAATTTTTCGTTTGTCTTCCGCCGACGCGAAGGACAGATGATTGATTTCGAAAAATATACGCTGCCCGTGATCGAATCCCTCAAGGAACTCGGCATTCAAAGCGAGCTGAGCGGGCGCAACGATATCCTCATCGACGGGAAAAAATTCAGCGGAAACGCACAGCTGATGAACAAGACCAAAGTGCTGCATCATGGTACGCTGATGTTCGATGTAGACATCGAAGCCCTTGTGAACGCCCTGAATGTCAGCCAGCTGAAAATCGAATCCAAAGCGATCGAATCGGTGCGCAGCCGTGTGGCCAATCTGAAAGATTATCTGACGGAAGAAATGGACATCGAATCTTTCCGCGAACACCTCATCCGTTCGTTCTACCGCAATGTCGATTTCGAAGAATATGTACTCACACCGCACGATCTTGCCGAGGTGCAGAAGCGGGTGGAGGAAACTTATTCCACATGGGAACACAATTACGGAGCGTCCCCGGATTTTGCGATCACAAAACGCAAAAAGTATGACGCGGGAATCGTGGAAGCGCATATCGATGTGACCGACGGCAGAATCGAAGCGATCCGCATTTACGGCGACTTTTTCTTTTCGGGCAGTATTTCGGAACTGGAAAACGCACTCATCGGCGCGAAATTCAGCGAAGAAGGCATCGCAGAGCGGTTGGCGGAGATTTCGTTTGACAATGTAATCGTGAATCTGAAACGTACCGATTTTATTGATTTATTATGTTATTAAGACTATAATGATGGCAATTCAACTTTCTTTCGGAAAGGAACTTTCATCATGATATTTTTATACGTTGTTTTGGGCATTCTTGTGTCACTGATTGCCGTTGTACTCATCCGCACCTTTTCCTATAAAAACGAACTGACTCCGCACTCGGACAAGCCAATGCCGATCGATCGGGAAATGGAGGATGCGATCCGCAACATGGCGAAAGCGGTCACTTTCCGCACGGTCAGTCAACCGCCGGAGCAGCCGCAGGATTTTGCGGAGTTCGAAAAATTCCGCGCATTTTTGAAGGAAGCGTTTCCTCTTGTCCATGAAAAATTTTCCCTCGAACTGATCAACGGACAGTCGATGATCTATACACTCAAAGGCTCGGACGAAGGTCTGCTGCCTATCTTGTTTTTGGGACACTGCGATGTGGTGCCGGTGGATGAAACCACGCTCTCCCAATGGGAAAAACCGCCGTTTTCCGGAGAAATCGCAAACGGAAACCTGTACGGGCGCGGAACACTGGACGATAAAAACATGCTGATCACGATCATGCAGGCGGCAGAAAATCTGCTCAAGGAAGGATTTTCTCCCAAGCGAGGCATCACCTTCGCCTTCGGACACGACGAAGAGCTCGGCGGCGCGGACGGCGCATTGAAAATGGCGAAACATTTCGAGTCGCAGGGACTGCGGTTCGAAGCAGTTTACGACGAAGGCGGCATCGCCATCACCGATGCGATCAAAGGCGTGAAATCTCCGTTGGCACTGATCGGTGTCGCGGAAAAAGGATTCAACAATTTTAAGATCACCGTTAATGCAGCAGGCGGGCATTCTTCCATGCCGCCGAAACATTCGGCACTCGGTCAGATCGCCAAGATTGCGGTAAATATCGAAAACAAACCGATGAAGGCAACGCTCACTCCGATTGTCATCGATCTGTTGAAAAACATCTGCGACGAAATGGGATTTGCCGTCAAAATGGCGGTCGCCAATCTGTGGCTCTTCAAGCCGCTGCTGATCAAGGTTTTGGCTGCGGGGGATACCACCGCCGCCATGATCCGCACCACCACGGCTCTCACCATGGCAAAAGGCAGCGATGCGCCGAATGTACTGCCGCAGACTGCGGAACTGGTCGTGAATGCGCGCGTGCTCCCGGGAAACACTCCCGACGATGTGAAAGCGCATCTTCAGGCTGCCTGCAAAGACGTCAAGGCCACCGTTTCTCCGATGCTGTTGGAACAGCCTTCTCCCGTATCGGAACTGGACAGCAAAGGGTATCGCAAGCTGATCGAGGTAATCGGCGAAGTATATCCCAACACGATTCCGACCCCTTATCTGGTGCTGGGCGGAACGGACGCAAGAAAATATTACAACGTAAGCAACTGCGTTTACCGCTTTATGCCCGCACTCATCACGGATGAGCAGAAAGGCACCATGCATGCGGCAAACGAACATATTTCCACGGACAACATCAAACGCATGGTCGTCTTCTTCGAAAAGATGATGAGCGGATTCGACGAATAACAAAAAGGCTGATCTCCCGAACAGGCTGGAATATAAACTACCGGCCTGTTTTTCATGTCCCAAATTGCGCTCAATCTAGGATCCGATCATTGCGTCGCCGGATAAGTTTCATTCGTCCGAAACATAAAAAAAGGAACGCAGATCCGCGTTCCTTACCCGTCATTCCATCGAGATTTTTTCTGAAGCAATACTCAGTCCGCGTCATAGACTTCGATGTCGCCGCTGTTTGTTTTGATGTTCAACGGAATTTTTCCGTTTTTGTAAATATAATACCCGTTGCTGCTCGATACATCCAATTCACAATCAAAACTGCCGGAGCCGTTCTGAATATTCATTTTCAATCCGTTGTTTTTCGGAACGCTTAAATAAATATTCCCGGAGTTACTGCTGATGTCGGCTCTCATGAAAATTTTGGCGGGAGCGATCGTAATTTCTCCGCTCGTAGATTTCAGTATCAGATCATTGACGGTATCGGTGATTCCGATACTTCCGGATTGTGTCGTACATTCAATCACGTCACTTGTTCCGCTGTCGGAGCTGACCGAACCGCTCGCGGTGGAAACCGACAGCCTTCCCGCAGATACATTTTCCAAAGCAACCGAACCGGATTCGGTCGTAACGGAAAGCGACGGGATGCTGAGCTGCACAATCTGAACATCGGCCTGTGAAGTTTTGATTGCCAGAGAATTGCCGTCTTCCTGCATCATATCCGACGGGATATAAACTTCGCAGCTGACTTCCGGGTTTGACAAATGAAACAGAGACGATTCGGTCGTATCTCCGTTGGAAATGTACAATGTGCCGTTTTCGACACGATAACTCAAATGTTGTTTGATCTGAAGCGATTCATCGGAAGTTTCGGTAATCATCACGTCAGACTCGTCATAAGACGAAACACTGACATCTCCGCTGTTCCATTGAATCTGAATATCACTGAGATCCTGATCGATATAATATTCGGAGACGTCCTGTGTGTCATCCGACACACCAAGCCAGTTTTCACTGATGTTATCGGTAATATTCCTGTGACTCAGATTCAGACAGGAGTAAATAACAAACAATGCCGCAGTAAACACAATCACCGAGATCACGGAGGTCTTGACCGGTTTTTTCATTGCCTTCCCCTTAAGGATTTCTACCGTATATTATATCGAAAAAACCGTTTGACACCTGTGTTTTAATGCGATCTTAACATTATAATTCGATTAATCGTCCGTTGTCGGAAACAGCGTAACACGCTCATAGCGATCCATTGCGATAAAACAGATATCGCATTCATCGGGCAGCTTACCCGAAACTGCCTGCAGCGCACGGGCATACAAACGGATCTGTTTCGCATATTTTTCTCTGAGAAATTCATAGTAAGATTCTTCCCATGCACGATCGGTTTTATAATCCAACAGCACTGTTTGTTCCCCGTTTCTGAACCAACAGTCAATCACGCCCTGCACCAGAACGGATTCCCCGCTTTGCGACCAGCCCGCATCGATATCCGCGGCCGGCATCCGCATCAGAAACGGAGTTTCCCTATGAATTTCTTTGGCGGCAAGCAAGGATCTTCCGATCTCGCTTCCGAAAAAATCGTGCAGCATTTTCCTGTCGATCAGAAGCGCTTCCTCCTTATCAAACAGACCCAGATCGGTCATCCGCGCAATCTCATTGCCGATTGCGGCATCGCCGAACTCTTCGGAGAGCTGCGAAAAATCGAAATGCATCAGAGCCCGATGGACAAGCGTGCCGATGCGTGCGCCGCTTTGCGATTTTGCATCGTCCGCAAACTTCGGAGCAGCCTGCATGGCAACAAGTTTTTCTCCGGCGGCAAGCAGATCCGAATCTTTGATTTCGGTCACCGTCAGCTTGCTCGGAATATGGGAAGAAAGCAAATGCGGATATCGGTAAGACAGCTGTGCGGATAGGCGCTCATAATACGAGCCTTCCCGAGGGGCGATCTCTGCGGACAGACACCGCATGCCCTCTTCGTCTGCGGGTGCGGCAATCCCGGACGGATGGTGCACGCTGATCCGCCAATGATCGGTTTCGTAAACGGGATCCGCATCGAACGATGCAGGCACCGAATCTCCGCAATCTGCGAGGATGCCGCCGAACAGCCAATCGAAATAGGTATTCGCCTGTGCGATCCGATAAACGGAAGAGCAATCCGCCCCGAAGAGACGTTCCGCCCCACCGCTGCGTACCGTTCCGACAAAGTAAAGCCTCTGCTTTGCACGTGTGGCTCCGACATAAAGAATGCGCATTTCCTCGGCGTTGTTTTCTTCTTCGATCCGCGCCTTGACGGCTGTTTTCAGAATGGTGTCACAGCCGTAAAATTTCTTTATGTCATAGTAAGTCGGACAAATACCCAGGCTTTTATGGCAAACGATATCGCTTTTCAGTTCCGTTTTCAGAAACGGATTGCCGCATCCCACCATAATCACGATTTCAAACTCGAGACCTTTGCTTTTGTGTACGGTCATAATACGCACCTTATCACCGCCCGATGTTTGCGTCGAAGCCGATGCCGACGTATTCTGCCTGCATTTTTCGATATACTGAATAAAATGATACAATCCTTTCATCGAAGACGATTCATACTGACCCGCCAGCTTTAAAAGTTCGTTCAGGTTTCGCTGTCTGTGTGCGCCGTTCGGCAGACATCCGACATAGGTAAGAATGTCGGTATCGGAATAGATGCGGCGCATCATACGTTCAATCGGCATATGCTTGCTCATTTCCCGATATTCGGTAATGCGAAGAAGCATCGCTCTGATTTTGCACGCCAAAGCGATATCCTCCCCGTGGTCCGCATATGCCGACAACGCTTCGTGATAATACAGAAACTGAGGATTTGCAACGCGAATGCGAAGCAGTTCATCTTCGTCGAATCCAAAAAGAAAACTGCGCATGACTCCGAGCAGAGGAAGGTCGTTCTTTTCGTTATCGATGAGCTGCAACAGATTTACGGTCAGCGCGACTTCTGTTTCATCGTAATAATTTTCCTGCTGTCCGCCCTCCGATTCAACCCCGACAGCCTTGAGGGCATCGACAAAAAAAGCCGCTTGCGATTTCATATTTCTGCCGATGATCGCTATATCCGAAGGTTTTATCATTCGGGTCTTCTCTTCCTTCTCATCATACAGCTCTTCCCGAAGCAGTCGGGACACAAGATCCGCCACATGAGCAGCTTCAATCTCCTGCTTTTTCATTCCTGCAACAGACTCCAACACCTCCTGACGGTCTTCTTGCGATCCCTCTTCGGATGAAGGCATTCCCGACGGCAGTTCGATGACACGCACTTCGGGTTTCACATCAACATATGTGCTTTTGCCCGGGCGCAGCATTTCGTCCGGTGCATAATCCACACCGCCGGTCTCCCGAAACATGATGTGTGAAAACACATGGTTGAGCGCATGAATCACCCCGGGCTGCGTTCTGAAATTATCGGTCAAAAAAATCAGTTCCGAAAGAGCATCCTCTGCGCTTGCATATGCTTTGTAACGCGCAAGAAAAATATCCGGCTCCGCTTCGCGGAATCGGTAAATGCTTTGTTTGATATCCCCCACGGCAAACAGATTGTCTTTTTTTGCGATGCGGCAGAGAATTTCTTCCTGAATCGCGTTGGTATCCTGATATTCATCCACAAACACATAATCAAAACCGGCTCTGACTGCTTGCGCAGCCTCATCGTTGCGCAACACGGCAAGACACATCTGTTCCATATCGCTGTAATCAACCGCACTTCGTTCCGATTTCAGTTCCCGATAGCGATCCGCGTATCCTTTTACGGCCTCTGCGAACGTCTGCATCGGCAGTTCCAAATCGGCAAGCTGGGCAAGTGCCGTTTCGTAGGAAAACCCGAACATACCCTTCAGATCGTCATACAGATCTTTTGCATCGGCACGCAGCGTTTTGATCTGCTCACTCTGCGCACAGAAAGAACGGATATCGAAACGGGGCACGCAATAAGCCTCCAACCGGGCGAACAGTTCGCAAAGCGAAGACTGTGCGGCACGATAGACGGCTTCCAGGTGGTCGTTCATTTCCTGCAGGTAAGATGTCCGTTTGCCGTCTTCGTCACTGTCCCTGCACAGAGTCAAAGCTTGCGTGCAAAGACGGATCGCCTCCTGCAGCATAGTTTGTGCATGACCGCGCAGATAGACGGCGCAGGCGGATTGTTCGAGCGCCGAGGCATCCGCACGAAAGATGCGGCAGGCCTCCTGCAGCCATTGCCAGGGATCGGGACGGTTGCAGATAAATTCATACGTTTCGGCAATATGTTCTTTCAGCGGAGTATCATCATTTCCCGGGGAATACAGATCGGCAAGCGCAAGAAAAGCCTCGTCACCGCTTTCATATTTTTCCTCAAACAACGCCTCCAGCGCTTCCTGCCTGAGAATCAGGCTTTCCGCATCGTTCAGAACGGATGCGGACGGGTCGGCATCGATGACATAGTAATATTGCTTGATCAGATTCAGACAAAAAGAATGGATGGTGGAAATCTGCGCTTTTTCGAGTTTCTGAATCTGCCCGTGAAAATATGCGGCATCGTCCGAAGCGCGTGCTTTTTCTCTCAACTGCTGACGGATGCGGCGCTTCATTTCCGATGCGGCAGCCTTCGTAAAGGTGAGCACGACAAAGCGATCCGCATCAATGCGTTCATCTGCGATCAGTCGGGTGATACGTTCGGTCAGCACCGCGGTTTTCCCGGAACCCGCCCCCGCAGAAACCAACAGATTGCAGTTTCTCGCTTCGATCGCACGGGTCTGATGTTCGGTCCATTGCGTCATTCGCGCATCCCTCCTTTCTCATGATCCAACACAGCATACAATTCTTCGGCTTTTTTCTTGCGAATTTCGCGGTAGCCATTGGCGGAAAATCCTTCGGAGAATTTGCAAACCGGACGATAGCTGCACCAGTCGCACGGAATCTCACGCTTTCCGTAGCGGTACGGAGTCACGGATATGGTTCCGCCGAGCAGCTTTTTCGCAGATTCTTCCACCGTCTGCTGCGTCCGACGAAGCAGCGCGTCAAACAGTTCGGGTTCGATCAGCGAATCGCTCCCGCGCAACGTGCCGTCTTTTGACATCGAAACATTTGCCAAAAAAGAATCGTGTTCCGCTTCATTGTCCATCGCTTTGATGATGTCCAGATCACGCACGGCGATCCCTCTGAGCGCAAACTCTTTGCGTAATCTTCGCGCGATGTCTTCTTCGCTCAATTCGCGGCTGATTTTAACCATCGGCGGTTTGATGCGAAAATAGAATACTCCTGCCGCAGTGCCGCTGTCTCCCTGTTGTGTGGCAGCGCTGATGTACACGGGCAATTGCATACTCAAGCCATAATACGCTTTGGTCAGATCAAAGTCTCTGGAACCTGTTTTGTAATCGATCACCCTGACATAATTCGTCCCGCCTGACTCATAGGTATCGATCCGGTCGATAATCCCCTGCAGATAAACCTTTCCCACTCCTTCGATATCAGCGCAGATCGGCTGATATTTTTCTCCGAAACGGAATTTGGCTTCCGTTTCCGTCAGCATAAAATCGGAACGGCTGAGCTGACGGGTGATTTCCGCAACGGCAGCCTGAGCAGCGCGCAGCAGTTTTTTTCGAAGATAGGGACTTTTCGAAATCTGCGAAAACAGCCCGGCACTGTATTGCGCGAGCACCTGCTCGGTGATGGCAGCAGACAAATCAGAAAGCTCGTTCGGAGTTACGGCGGACACATCAACCGAGTGATCAAGAATTTTGGAAGAATACAGTTCCACAATTTTATGCAGTACAGACCCGATGTCGGTGCTGCGCACTTCATGCTGTCTGCGCTGCGTGGGATGCAGCAGATACTCCGCAAAAAAACGGAACGGGCAGGCTGCATAGGTTTCCAGTCGGGAGACCGACAGGCTGACGGGAAGCGGCATCGCTTCCCGCAAAAGGTCTGCGTCCGTAACTGCCGCTGCGTTATCAAAGGACAGTCCCCTCATCAGAAACGCCGCTTTCTCCGGTTCTTCCGCCGAAAAATATCGGTATACGTCGTCATAAAGCGGATCCGAAACATCCGAATGATCTTTCTGCGTTTTCCGCTCGGAAAGATTGCGCCCCAGGCGCAGCAGTGCAATGTGACGATCATCCAACTGTGCAAGCTCTTCCGACGGGTCGGCGGCCTCATCCGTCCGAATCCGCGCATTCGGGAACAGCTCCGCAATGCGTTCGTAAACAAATGACGGCTGGCACTCCTCTCCGTCGCGGTCTTTGAGAAAGCGCGAAACGTATAACCGCTCGGACGGCTTTGCAATCAGTGTGTAGATCAGAAACTCTTCTTTTGCGCGGTTATAACTGCCCGAGCGGAGCAGCTGCAATCCCTTGACGCGCACGGATTCTTTTTCTTCATCGGAAAGAATCCCCTGGTCGGACGTATCGAACGGCAACAGCCCTTCGTTTGCACCGAGCAGAAACAGCACTTTGACATTGCCTGCACGGCTGCGGCGCACATCGCCGACCGTTACTTTATCGATAACGGAAGGAATGATGCCCACCGTTGACTGACCGAGAGCATAGGCCAGCATATCGTGAAATTCGCGGGCGGACAACTGTTCCGAGCCGAAGAAATCATAGGTCTGATCCAAAACGGCAAGCAGCTGATTGTAAATCTGCGCATAGGTATTCGCCGTTTCGTAATCGCCGTCTTTCGCAAAAGCCGCAGAACAGGTCTGTATTTTTTCGCGCAGACCCCACTCGTCGAGTGCGGAATGAAGACTTTTGCAATAGCCTTTCATATCCGAAGCTCCCGCGACCGCTTCGCGCACGGCCAGCACGGGTTGCAGCAGCTTATTTCGGATTTCTTCCAACACGCCCAGATCATAAGAAGATTCCGCATTGTTACGCACGAATTCCTTTTCCCACATGGAACCCTTTATGCCGCATTCCAGCACGTAATTTTCCAGAAGCATGCATTCGTCATCCGAAATATCGGAAAAGCCGGTCTTTGCAAAAGCAATTAATTCCGTCGTATTGATCTGCCGATCCGTCATTGCGATCAGAAACAAAAATGCACGCACAGGTGAGGAATAAATGATTTGTTTTCTGCGGTCTATAAAACATGCAATTTCCTTGCGGGAAAATACCTCTTCAATTTGCTGTGCATACGCTTCGAGATCGGACGCAATCACACTGATATCGGAAAATCGATAATGCCCCTCTCTCGCCAAACGAAGAATTTCGGATGCGACAGTTTCGATTTCGGCATCGGCATCGCGACTTCGGATCAGACAAACCGATTCGGTCTGCACACGAAATTCAGCGGGCTCATAAGTCATCAGATGAGATTCCGCAAACGCAATTGCTTCGTTTTGCGTGTATTTGTCTCCGAGTGCGATTACTTCGCATGGCTGAACAACTCGCTGCGCACATTCCTGCAGACTGCGCAGTGTATCCGCGGTAACGGAAAAGAAAGAATCTTCTCCGAATGTCAATGCGATTTCGCAGGAATCGGCAGCGGCCATCACAGCTTCGATGAGCGGATAAACACTGCGGTCAAACGTATAAAACCCGTCGAAGAAAAAAGCACTTCCCCTGATCTCGTCGTCGGACGAAACATACTGCGCACATTCGGAGAGATAATCCTGCGGGTCAATATAATCACGCGAAAGGATTTCCTCGTACCGCCGATAAATCAGCGCCAGATCGCCGAGCTTCCCCTTAAGCGTACCGTTGTTTTCCTGTTCGGCTAACCGCATCAGGGTAACAGAGGAAACAGCGTTCTCTTTCAGTTCCCCCACAAAACTTACCACCCGATCCAGAAATCCCGCTTTTCCGCTTACGCCCCGAAACATTCGCAGCAACTCGGTGCTCTCGTCAACGATATGTTTCACAATGAGCGCCTTGCCCTCCTGGGTAAGCACTGTGCGGTTTTTCAGCGGAGTCTTTGCCCCAATCAGCGAAGCAAGGCGCTGAAGACTTACCACCCGAATGTGCAGAATGCCTTCCGTACCCAATACATCGAACAACATCCGCTCGGTTTCAAAAGTGAATTGTTCCGGCACCGTCAGATAAATGCGCTGTGTCCGAGGCAATGCCGCTGCATGCCTGAGTATCTGTTCGGTTTTCCCCGAACCCTGTCTTCCGCAGAGTATGCGTATCATTGCAATTTCCCCCAGTCTGTTCGTTCGGTTATGAAAAAAGAACGATTTACTCGTCCTCTTCCAGCAATTTTACTTTCATCAGCATATCGATCTCGAGTTTGAGTCGTTTGATGGCGGCTGCATATTCGTATGTTTCGGCAGTCGTGTACAGCAGAATCTGACGTTTCGGATTCTGCGACTGCAGATTGTTCTCTTCCAGATAATCCCTGAGAATGGATACCTGCGATTTGGCAGGATCCAGAAAAATCAAATCGGGATAAAGTTCTCCGATTTCCCGTTTGATGATCGGGAAATGGCTGCATCCGAGCAGCAGGTATTTCACATGCGGGTCTTTTTGAAGGATCGGATCCACACACTCTTTGATCTTATCGGCCAGCAATCCGACATTGTCCAGTTCGCTGTCGATAATCTTCGGCAATGATACACTGGAATTGGAAATGACACGCACATCCGGATGACAGGCATGGATGGTGGATTCGTACGTGCGGTTTTTCACGGTCGCGCAAGTCGCGATGACTCCGACGCTGCTGTGTCCCTCTGAAGCGCAGACAACCGATTTTGCGCCGGCTTCCACAATGCTGAACAGCGGCACGCTGCTTTTCAGATGCGGCAGCTGAGACGAAATCGTATTGCAGGCCAAAAGGATCGCCTTGACGCCGAGCCGTTCCAGATAGGCAATCATTCGATTGGCCAGATCGATAATCTCTTCGTTTTCTCTGTTGCCGTACGGCATCCGTTTGGAATCTCCGAAATAAATCACGGATTCATTCGGTAGAAGCTTGTTCATTTGTACGACGGCCGTCAGTCCGCCTACCCCGGAATCGAGGATTCCGATCGGTAAATTTCTGTCCATAATGCTCCTTTATGCATTCTGGTAGTATTATATCACGGGAGCAATTTTTCAGGAATGATTTGACTGACGTTCCGACTGTTTTTTTGACTTTTCCGGTTCCTTGAGCGTATGCAGAATTTTTTTCGCATAAACGGAAAGCATGTTGGCCTCGATGATCATTTCCATCGCCATTTTCAAAAGTTCGAGATCGGTTTCGTCTTCTTCAGCGCGGCTCAATTCTTCATCGAATCGCGCCGCAATCTGACGAACCTGCTCATTTTGCATCTGGGAAAAGAGTTCATATTGGCGGGAAATGTTTTCCTCTTGCGCTTTATCGATAAATATAGTAATATCATTGATAGGCAGAATTTGTTTGAATACGCACATCATCAAAATACTTGTCAAGTGCGTCTTGTTGTATTTTTTATTGACCGGACGCGGAATGATCCCGTTTTTGGTATAATTATTGATCATGGACGGAGTAATGATCTTTTCCGGCTCGTCCGAAACGGCTCCGAGCTGTTTTGTGACAAACGTAATGACCTGATCCATATACAAATCGATATCCGGCATATTGTCCGTTGTGATAATTTCATAATGATTAAACGGTTCGTTCCATTCTTTCAGCGTTTCTGCTTTTCGGTTCATGCCGAATACCTCCTTGGATATCAGTATTATAACACAGCATAAATCAATACTCAACTTACTCATAACTATTGACAAGCATATCGATATGATATAATATGGTTTTGAAAACCGTATACGATAGTTTTGATGTTATTGAGGTGTATCATGAAGAGCGTGCAGGTCTGGGGAGACTCCATTCTGAAAGGAGTCGTTTATGACGATTCCTCCAATAAGTACGTATTTTTAAAAGACAATGCGCTGAGCGCAGCACAAAGCGTGCCTGAAATCAGCGTAGAAAATTACAGCAAATTCGGACAGACGATTTTGAGAGCGGAACCCAAATTGCTCAAGCATCTGCAGGATGATGCGCTTCCGGATGTCATACTGTTGGAATTGGGCGGAAATGACTGCGATTTCAACTGGAAGGAAGTCGGAGATGCTCCGGATGACGAACATCAGCCGAACACGCCGATCGAGATTTACAGACAGAAACTGACGGAGCTTTTGAGCGCAATCATGGACAAGGGCATCAAACCGGTGATTGCATCTTTGCCGCCGCTTGATTATCAAAGATATTTCAACTGGGTCACAAAACCCGCGGACGTCTCGAGAGACGGCGTGCTGAAATGGCTCAAAACGCCTTACACCATTTATTCCTGGCATGAAAGCTATGACCGATGTGCAAAAGAGATTGCGGCACGCATGGACATTCCGGTCATCGACGTGCGCGAAGCGTTCCTCAGCACGGAGGATTATACGCAGCTGATGTGTTCCGACGGGATACATCCGAATGAAAAGGGACAGAGACTGATCGGAGAAACGCTCAAGTCTTTCATCCTGAATAACAAGCTCAACCGATATTTTATAAAATAAATGGATCATAAAGCCAAAGGAGTGAGCATGAAAAACTTTATCATTACCACAGACATCAATTGCGATTTACCGCAGGAGATCTATGAAAAATTCGATATCCGACCGATGCAGCTGCATTATATTTTGGACGGAGTCGATTACGAAGGCAATGATGAGCGAATCACGCCCGCCGAATTTTACGCCAAGATGCGCGCCGGCTCGATGCCTCAAACCATGCAGGTCAATCCCGGACACGCGAAAGAAGTATTTCTCAGCTGTCTGAACGAAGGATGCGATGTCCTGCATTTCGGATTTTCTTCGGCGCTCAGCGGAAGCGTGGGCAGTGCCCAACTCGCAGCGGATGAGCTGAAAGAAGAGCGCCCCGATGCGAACATTATTGTGATCGACACATTGTGCGCCTCACTCGGACAGGGTCTTTTGGTTTACCTTGCGGCACTCCAAAAGCAGGCAGGAAAAACACTGCAGGAAACCGCACAGTGGGCGGAAGAACGCAAACTCCATCTTTGCCACCTCTTTACGGTGGATGATCTGAATCATCTTTTCCGCGGAGGGCGCGTTTCGAAGGCAACGGCAGTCATCGGCACAATGCTCAATGTCAAACCGGTGCTGCACGTGGACAACGAAGGAAGACTGATCCCCATCGGGAAAGCCAGAGGCAGAAAGCAATCGCTCAACGCGTTGGTTGATCATATGAAAAACAATGTGGGAAACTGGAAAAACGACATCGTCTTCATTTCTCACGGAGATTCTCTGCAGGATGCGCAGTATGTTGCAGACCGCGTGAAGGAAGAATTCGGCATCAACGAATTTGTAATCAACTATGTCGGTCCGACCATCGGCGCTCATTCGGGACCGGGCACGATCGCATTATTCTTCCTCGGAGAAACCAGATAACGCCATTCGCGCAAACAAACAGACGCAACAAATGCTGCGTCTGTTCTTTTTTTGTCGGGAAAACGAAGGAATCTCAGCAACTGATATCAAATGTCGGACTGATTTTTAAATGAATCTGTTCTGCCACTTCGTCTACCTGGCGCAAAATCTCATCGATTTCCTCGTTCGTCGCACCCATCGGAAGCAAACGCGCACGGGAGTGAAACTCAGCGATTTCCTTTGCGCTCAGTTCCATGCCGATGTGACGTGATTCGTTGACAACCAAACTGGCAAACGGAAGAAACAGCAGTTTCTCCATGAAAAATTCCTTTTCTGTATAGCGAGAACCAAATTTATTGGAAAGCTTGTGCCCGGAAGAGGACAAATCCTCAATGGCCCAAGTCTCAACATTTCCGATAATCTCACCGATAAAGCGGGTATAATTCGGGTAACGGATATAAGAGTCTGTGTTAATCCGATATTCCAGCAATGGATACAGTGCAGAATCCATAGAAAGATCAGGAAATGTTTTTTTGATTTTCTCGAATGTCACATCGCGCCTGTGTTTCACAATCTCCAAATAAACAATGTGACCGATGTTTTCAATGGACTTGAAATGATAGACAATCGTTCCGATGTTAACATCAGCTTTTTTTGATATCTGGATATATGTTGTATTTTTTAAACCATTTTTATAAAACAGTTCTTTTGACTTTTCCAATATTCGACTTTTCGTCTCTTCACCCGCTTTGTAAGTTGCCATAAAAAACCCTTCCCGTTTTAGATTATTGTATACAAACAAACGGGGTAAATCAATTGGGAAGTGCTATTTTATAATTTTATAAATTTATAATTTTTTATCTTTTATATTATTGACAATTTAATAAACTTATAATATTATAATTTTATAAATTTATACAAGGAGGTTGGCTTTATGAGTACCAATCCACTTTCCGAAGATGTGAAAGCACAGATAAAACAAGTTCAGCAACGCGGCTGGCTTGTATTAACTCCCGCAGTCCTTGCCTATATCGTCTTCGTTTTGGTCAGAACCGCCGGCGGGACGCTTGCTTCTGGCTTAATTGACGAACTGGGGATCACCCCGGCTCAGGTAGCGATGTTCACATCTATTTTTACTTATGTCTACGCCTTTGCAAATTTACCCGCAGGTGTTGTGACAGACATTTTGGGTGCACGCTGGATGATGTCCGTTTCTTACCTGTTCATCGCAGTCGGATGCATGCTCCTGGCGTTCAGCGACAACTTCAGCATCCTGTTGTTGGGGCGCGCGTTGATGGGGCTGGGCGGTTCTGCCGTCTACACCGGTCTGTGCAAAACAGCGGTCGGTTGGAAGCGGGCCAGAGATTACGCCGGATTCACCGGGCAGGCGATGGCTTTGTCAAAAATCGGTACCTTGCTTGCGGCAACCCCGCTTGTTTTGGCAGTCAAAACAATCGGGCGCAAAGATTCCATGCTGTATATCGCCATCGCAGTCATTGCGATTACGATTGCACTCTTCTTACTGATTCGCGATAATCCGGAATCGATCGGAATGAAATCGATCGACGAACTCGAAGGGAACGAAAAACGTATCATCAAAGCACAAAACCCGCTCAAAGGCGTCGGAAGACTGCTGGTGCAGCCGCAGGTATGGCTTGTTGTTTTTGCATCTGTCACATTCAATGCAGCCATCAACACGGTTGTGACAAACTGGGGACAGACGATGCTCAAACAGGGGGCAGGCTTCGCACCGACCGCAGCATCCAATATCATCATGATCAATACGATCTGCGGTATCATCACCGGTTTCTTGCTGGCATTCGTACTGAAAAAACTAACACTCAAACAAGTAACCTATATCTCATTCGGTTTTTTTGCGATTGCACTCAGTATGATTTCTTTCTTCTTCACCAAACTGGGAACAACAGGGTTCAGCATCGCCTATGCGTTGATGGGTCTTGGCGCAAGCTTTGAAATTTCTTCTCTGTTTGCGATAGCGAGAAATATGGTGACAAGCAAAAACAACGGCACTGTGGTTGGATTGCTCAACTTCATTGCATGGCTGCTCGGGGCTTCGGTTTCCACAACGATCTGGGGAAAAATCATTGATGCATCCTATTCGGCGGCAAGTTTCCAGAAGGCAGTTCTGATTCAGTTGATTGTATTGGCAGTCGGCTTTGTCTGTTTCCTTTTCATCAAGGACAAAACAATTCCTGCATTGGCGGATGAGGAATAAAACGACACACAATCAACAGAAAGAAAGGTGACTGATTTGACCGACACAGAAAAAACAATTGGCGAAAAAGCAAAATTATTTGATGACCTTTACAGCGAAATTATTCCTCAGCGCATTCCGATTGATTTCAATCTATCCAGCGAAGTGTATATTGCGAACGCCGGACTGTCCTTGGGACAGACGATGTGGACACTGGAAGGATTGGAAGAAGCGATGGGAAAAGTCGTTCCGAATATCAAAGCAGATATTTTACCGAAAGACTCGGGACGATTACCATTGTTTTCACAGATCTCAGGCTCCGTTGCCAGTGTTATGAGTGAAACCGGATTCATGCAGCATCCGGAAACCACCTCCATGCAGGTGGAAGAATATGATGCATTCATTGCATCTCCGTATGATTTTATCATTGAAAAACTCTTGCAAAGACTGTTTCCGAAACTGACCGAAAATCCCTACCGTGCAATGCTCGTGCTGCATACGGCACTGCAGGCGAAGGACGACACAATGAAAAAATTCGGTGCGGTCTATGCAAATGTTTCGAAGAAATTCGGTTTCTACAATATCCCGGGACAGTATGCTTCCAGAGCATTGGCACCTTTGGACATCGTGGCGGATCATCCGCGCGGATTTACCGGTATGAGTAAAGACTTGAAGCGATGCCCAGAGAAGGTAATCGCGGCGGCTGAGGCAGTGCTCCCGATGCTGGTGCAGGCGGCAAAGCCTGCCCAAACATCTCATCTCGGAAGTGCGTGGATGCCCGGCCATATGCCGACATTTATGAGAACGTCGGAGTTCGAAAAATTCTATTATCCGACTTTCTCGAAACTCATCCATGCAACGGCAGAAAACGGACAGGCATTCAAAATCTTCTGTGAAGACGACTGGACCCGCTATTTCGATTATCTGCAGGATCTTCCGCAGGGCACGCGTTTCATTTTCGAATATGGTGATCCGAAACTCGCAAAAGAAAAACTCGGCAAAAAACATATTCTTTCCGGTTTCTATCCGATCACGCTGCTCAAAACCGGGACAAAAGAACAATGTGTCGATAAAGCGAAAGAGCTCATTGATATTCTTGCTCCGGGTGGCAATTACTATTTCAACTTCGACAAAACCATTCTGACGCTTGGAAGCATCAAGCTGGAAAATCTGTATGCAGTAATCGACTATGTCCACGAAAACGGAACTTATACCAACGCAGGACAAAGATCGACGGTGCAGGATAAAAAAGATACCATCAAGCCGGTTCTGAAGGATATTCCGAAATTTAAATCCAAATATTACATTTCCGCGGAACAATATCGTGCGGAAAACAAATATATTCTTCCTGACTGTGAAGAAATTATGTATCGCCAGGTACAACAATATGAAGATGCCATGTTCAAATCGATCATGGGAGTCTTTTAAAAGGGCGGCAACCCACATTCAAAAAACAGCAAAAATTACTGTTCGGCATGAAGAATGAAACTCATGTCATCTGCAAATGACTACCGTAATTCTACAGAAAATCAAAACCGAATATACCAAACGAAATAGGGTGATTATCTTCACCCTATTTCAATAGAAACAAAAGGAGCAAACATGAATATCGCTATCGTCGGCCTGATCATTATGGGTCTGACTATTATTTTGTTCGTTCTTGATATCCTCCCGAGCGCTACCGTAGCAATGCTCGGATGCATTGCAATGGCCGCATTCGGAGTATGTTCCGTCGAACAGATTATGTACGGATTCAGCGGAAGCATCATTATGCTGGTCTTCGGCATGCAGCTGTTCGGGGAAGCCATTTTTTCCTCGGGTGCCGCCGCGCTGATCGGGAATCTCGCTGTGAAGCTCTCGGCAAACAGGGAGCGTCATTTTCTGGTTATTTCGTGCATCATCTCGGCAGTGCTGTCCGCCTTTCTGACGAATACCGCCGTCATCATCATGATGATTGCCATCTGTGCGGGTGTGGTCTGTTCCTCGGAAAATATGAAAATGAAAAACCTTTCGATTCCGATCGCGGTTGCCGCCATTTTCGGCGGTCAGTGCACCCTTGTCGGTTCGACGACACAGCTGACCGCAAGCGGAATCCTGCAAAATCTGACAGGAGAAAGTTTCAGTATTTTTTCTCTGGCCTACTTTGGAATTCCGGCAACGATTTTTATTATCTTGTTCATGGCTTTTATCGGTTATCCGATGGGGAAAAGAATCTGGGAAAAAACGGAAGACACCTGCGAAGCAATCACTGCATCCGCCCAAATTGATTTCGGCACATATGACAAAAAAAAGATTCTGATCTTGGGCGGCATCTTTCTGTTTATGATGGTGTTCTTCCTAACGGGATGGCTGGATTCGGGGGTAACAGCCATGATTGCGGGAATCGCCTGCATTGTCAGCGGATGCGTTTCGCAGAAAGAGGCCTTCAGAAAAATCGACTGGAATGTCTTGATCTGGCTCAGCTGCTGCCTCGGATTGGGCAATGCACTGAATGTCAGCGGAGGGTCGAAAATCATCGGAAGCGCACTGATGTTACTCTTTGGCCCACAGGAAAGCGCATTCCTGCTGTTTGCCGTTATGGTATTGCTGAGCATGCTGCTCAGTCAGGTGATGTCGAATATGACAACGATCTTAATTCTGCTGCCGGCAACGCTGAGCATGATCATCCCGATGGGGCTGAATCCATACATTTTTACGTATGGAATGAATTTCGGCGCAGCACTGACATTTCTCACTCCGCTTGCGAGCGGGCATATCGGCTTCACGCTGACCTCGGGATATCATTTCAAGGATTATCTGAAATATGGACTGATTCCTTCTATCTGCGTGTATCTGATGATTATTTTCCTATGTCCGCTGTTCTTCCCTCTGGTATTGTAGACGGGCACGGCAATCAAAAAAAGAAGCAGAACTTTTTTGTTCTGCTTCTTTTTCCATTTCAGATTATGCAAACAAAAGAAAATACGCGATGACGACAATTCCCAGTGCAATGCGGTACCAGCCGAACACTTTGAAATTGTGCTGTTTGATGTATCCCATCAAAAAACGGATGGCGGCAATCGACACGGCAAATGCGGTGATCATGCCGACAAGCAGAATGGCAAGCTCCGAACCCGTAAAATCAAACCCGAACTTCACCAGTTTCAATGCACTGGCACCGAACATGACGGGAATCGACAAGAAGAACGAATATTCCGCCGCCACTTCCCGTTTCGCACCGAGCAGAATCCCCCCGAGAATCGTCGCCCCCGAACGGGAGGTGCCGGGGATGAGTGCGAGCACCTGAAAGACCCCGACGATAAACGCGGCTTTGTAACTTAATTCGTCAAAATTGCGAATGGTCGGGCGCCTGCGTCGATTGTAATTTTCGATAAGGATAAACAATACCCCGTAAAGGATGAGTGTGACAGCCACGGTGAGGTAGTTATACAGATGCGCGTTCAGCCAGTCATCCAGCAGAAATCCGATGACCGCGGCGGGCAGACAGCCGACAATCACTTTGCCCCAAATCTGCAATGTCTCCCGTTTTTCTTCCGCTGTCTTTTTCGGAGAAAAGGGATTTAGTTTATGAAAGTAAAGCACGACGACGGCGAGAATCGCGCCGAGCTGAATGACAACCAGAAACATCTCTTTAAATGCATCGGTGACATTGAGTTTCAGAAACTCATCCACCAAAATCATGTGTCCCGTGCTGCTGATGGGCAGCCATTCCGTAATTCCCTCGACGATGCCGAGGAAGATTGCTTTCAATAATTCGATGATCATACTGTATCCTTTCGAATTGTTTATCGGTTTTTACAATATAGAACGGTTGAATGGTTCATTTGTCTTCACATGGTTGCTATTGTATGCCCGAATGATGCCGAGAGCAAGAGCAAACCCGAACAATTTACGAAAGAAATTGATTGCCGTCGAGCATTCCAATCTGACATCGGCGGCACGAGCGCATCTCCCGCACCGTAACGCGGTCTTCGGCTCCGACGGAAGAACACAACATCGGAGCCGAAGCATCGTAGCGCGCCGCGTTCGCTTTGACGGTGCTTTCGCTTGCATTGGCATAACAATATCGGCAGCCGTGCAGACAGGTGTTGTAAGCGCCGATGTCGATGCTCTCCGCACAGCCACACTTCAGCCGTTGATTTCTGTCTTTTTTTGTCTGAAGCGGAATTCCTCCGATGGTTGAAAGCAAAGACGCATCGATGCAAGCGCCGTTTTCGATCCCAAAGTCCGAGCAATCGACATCTTCCGCGCACGTTCTAAGCCTCAGATGCGATGCCTGTGCGATTTGTGAAAAAGTGCGGAGCAATTCTTTTTTCTGCCGCGCGGACTGAGACTGAATCCCAAGCGATTGCGCGTTGCGCAACGTCTTTTTATATTGATCGACGAAACTGACCGTACAGATCTGCGTATGGTTTTCGAGCAGTTTTGCCAATGTTTCAAACTGACGCAGATGATACGCCTCGGTATACTCTTGATTGATGAGGATGGGGTCGTAACGCCAGACGACGCGGTGCGCGCCGATCCGATCCGACAGCGTCTGAAACGTGCGGATAACGGAATCGTTCTTGGACGGCACATACACTTCCACATCGGTGCGGTAAGGATTGAGCGTAAACTGGAAATAATACGGAACACCGCCGAGTTCGTCAAGCCGGGACAGCATCGGCGCGGGATTTTTCGTCCAGAACACGATGCCGTCCGCCACATCGGGCGAAAGAGAAACTTTGCTGATTTGGCGTGGATTCATCGGGTTACGCACGAGAACAAACCCTTCGCGGTATCGATTGAAAAACCAGTCGGAATAAAAGGCGGGGATGTCCGTGCGTCTGCTTGCACTGATAATCATCGGATGTTCCTCATGTCTCTTTCTGTACCTTCTTTGCGCCCGGCAGCACAATATTCACCAGCAGAGACACCCCGATGCCGATGAGCGTATCAAGCATGCGGTTCGCAGCAAACAAATATGGATTCACATCGGTGATATGCGAGACGGTGATGCTCAGAAACACGACGCAGGTAATGTACGCTGCCGTGGATTTCTTTACCATCACTGCCGTGTAAATCAGCGGGATGAGAAACAGACTCAGGATCAGATAATACAGATAAGGCGCGTTCTGCAGATGCAGCCAGTTATCCAGCAGCAACGGGATAATGCCGTACACTCCGCCGATCAGTGTGCCGACCGTGCGGTTCAGCCCAGTTTTCAGACTCGTCTCGCGGTCGGGCTGCATGCAGAGTATCGCCGCAATCATGGAGTAAAAGGGCTGCTGTGCCCGCAGAATATCGATGACACAACATAGGTAGACCGCAATCACCGTTTTGATAATGCGCATGCCTACTTTCGGCAGCTTCGTTTTTTCTTTCGTTTTGGCAGGTTCCATACCGTTCTCCGAAGGTTTTTTCTATTGTATCAGACCGTGCGATGATAACCAAACCGATTTTATGATCGAAACGACTTCTCCGCGATGTCCGAAAACAGCAGCATCGGTGCGGAATGATATTTGTTTTTGTGCGCAATCAGACTGAAACGGCGCACGAAGTTCACCCCGGGAACGGAAAGAATCCGCAGACTTCCCTCTTCGACTTCCCGCCTAACAAGACGTTTCGCGATCACACCCACTCCAAGCCCGTGTATTGCCGCCGCGACAATCCCATCGGAATCCGCGCTTTCCCAGCAGACGCTCCAAGGCAGCTCGTTCGCGCTCATCGTCCGCTCGAACAATTCCCGCGTTCCGCTGCCCTGCTCTCGCAAAATGACGGAAATCCCCGCAATCTGCTCTTTGCTGGCAACAGTGGTTTGATACATCGGATGCCCTTTTCCGCAGACGAGCACGACTTCGTCATCGGCAACCGCATGCTGCGTGAGTTCCGACGAATGCACATACCCTTCCACGAGCGCGATGTCGAGTTCGTTCTTCAGCAGCATTTGTTCGATATCCGCCGTATTTTTCACCGTCACATTGGAATGGAGCGCAGGCATTTTCGCCTGAAGATCAGAAATCAATTCCGGAAGCACGGTGCTTCCGACCGTCAGACTTGCCCCGATGCGCAACACTCCCCGTTCTTCGCAGTCGGTAATGCCCCGCTCCATTTCATCGTACAGATCGGTAATCTGCCGTGCATACCGCTGCAGATAGCTGCCCGATTCGGTGATATAAATTTTTCTGCCGATACGGTCAAACAGGTGGGTGCTGTATGTTTTTTCGAGTTCCGCGATGACCTGACTGACGGAAGGTTGGGACACCATCAGTCGTTCCGCCGCTTTGGATATGCTCTGTGCATCGGCGACGGCAAGAAACACACGCAAATGATGAAGGGACATGGCCACCTCTTTATATAAGTTTTTTCTTATCTTTTTTATATTAAATATAGTATTTTACTTTTTATTTGTCAAGCATTACAATAATTTTACATTCTACCGTTAGGAGTCCGCATCATGAATCAAATCAAACAATATCTTCCCGGCATCGGGTTATGCCTTGCCATTGCCATCCCTTCCTTTGTGTTCGGCAAATTGATTCCCGTTGTCGGCGGTCCCGTCTTCGGCATCGTGATCGGCATGATCATTGCCGCAATCAAACGTCCGTCCCATTTCGAAATGGGCATCAAATACACTTCAAAAAAAATATTGCAGTATGCAATCATCCTGCTCGGTTTCGAAATGAATCTGTATTACGTCTTCGCGGTCGGCGCCGATTCGCTTGCCATTATCATCAGCACGCTCACCACGTCGTTTCTGGTCGCGTTCTTCGCGAGCAAAGCCCTGCGCATCGACGGCAAAATCGCCACGCTGGTCGGGGTCGGAACATCCATCTGCGGAGGCTCCGCCATCGCTGCGACAGCGCCCGTCATCGGAGCGAGCGATGAGGAAATCGCCCATTCGATTTCCACGATCTTTCTGTTTAATATCATCGCCGTCTTTATCTTCCCCGCGCTGGGGCACCTGTTCGGGCTGTCCGACACGGGGTTCGGCGTGTGGGCAGGCACCGCCATCAACGACACCTCCTCCGTCGTGGCGGCGGGGGTCTCCTGGAGCGAAACCGCAGGAAACACAACCGCCCTGCAGCTGGCAACCATCGTCAAGCTGACCCGCACGTTAATGATTGTACCGATCACGCTTGTGCTGGCGGTTTACACTTCGAAGAAAACCGTCAAAGCGGAAGGATCGACATTCCGCTTCGCGAAAATCTTTCCGTGGTTCGTTTTGGGGTTTTTGGCCGCCGCCATGCTCAACACGTTTCTGCCGATCCCGCAGTCGGTTTCGGGTTTTCTGGTGTCTGCCGGGAAATTCATGATCGTCATGGCGATGAGCGCCATCGGACTGAACACGAATCTGAAAAAGCTTCTGACCAACGGCATCCGTCCGATTGTGCTCGGGTTTCTCTGCTGGATCGCCGTGGCGGGCATGTCCCTGTTGGTGCAGCATCTGACAGGGATGATATAAGCTTCGAATGATTCCTTTCCGAAACGAGACCCGACCAATCACGCACCACGAAAAATTCGCATGATGTGATTGGTCGGGATAATAAAATTTTGATTGTTCGAATTTGACATCTTCCTGCCGATCTGATATGATAACTGCAACTGAATACAATCAACGTTGCTGGGGGTGCCGCGACAAACGGCTGAGATGATACCCTTACGACCTGATTCGGTTAATGACCGACGTAGGGAAGCAGATTTTTTCTGGTTGCCCTCCGAATTTAAGGAGGTTTTTTTATGGACTTACAAACTTTTTTCGAAAGCATCACGGGACAGCTGCTGACGGTGGCTGGGATCATCCTGATTCTGGTGCTTATTTTTTTGCCGGGAAAGAAAGAGCAAACATCCAATCTGAAGGCGATGGCTCTTTCCTCGATTCTGATCGCCACGGCGTTTGTCTCAAACAACATTCTGCCGCATGTGCACCTGCCACAAGGAGGCAGCGCAACCATGTTTTCAATGTTCTTTCTGTTTTTGATCGGCTATCTGCTCGGTCCGAAACGGGGCATTCTCGCAGGAATGGCGTTCGGACTGCTGAATTTCCTTTACGGACCGTCCGCTTATTATCCGCTGCAGATTCTGATGGATTATCCTCTCGCATTCGGTATGCTGGGGCTAGGCGGATTTTTCAGGGATATGAAACACGGATTGATTACGGGATACCTGGTCTCCATCCTCGGCAGGTTTTTCGTCAGTTTCCTCTCCGGAGCCATCTTTTTTGCGGAGTATGCACCCGCGGGGTACAACGGATGGAGCTGGTCATTCGTATACAACATCACGTATATCGGATTGGAAGGAATCGTCACGGTCGCCGTACTGATGATCCCCGCTGTCAAACATGCCATTTTGAAACTGAAACAGCAATATTAAAAATGATTCTGCGAAGCCGTTGCAAAGAGTTGCGGCTTCTTTTTTATTTGCAGGGATTCTCTTGTATGCATTCCGCATCACGGATATAATATAGAAAACATACCTTTTGCCGCATGACCCCGTTTGGCATGCGGAGCAAAAATAATTTATTTGAGGTGAGCCAATGGCATATTACATAGAAGAGCCTTCCCGCACGTTCAGCGAGTATCTTCTCATCCCGGGGTATTCCTCCACGGAATGCATCCCGGCAAATACATCGCTGAGAACGCCGATCGTGAAATTCAAAAAAGGCGAAAAACCGGGACTTTCCATTAACATTCCGCTCGTATCCGCGATCATGCAGTCTGTTTCCGACGATCGGATGGCAGTGGCACTCGCACGGGAAGGCGGAATTTCCTTTATTTTCGGATCCCAGTCGGTCGAACGTCAGGCAGAGATGATCCGAAAAGTAAAAAAATACAAAGCGGGGTTCGTCTCCAGCGACGCGAATATCGGACCCGAGCAAACCCTGGCGGACTTGCTTGATCTGAAAGCGCGCACGGGGCACTCGACCACAGCCGTCACGGAAGACGGCACGGAAAGCGGAAAACTCATCGGAATCATCACCAGCAGGGACTACCGTGTCAGCCGACTGGACAGAAACACCAAAGTGAAAGAGTTCATGACACCGCTTGATCGCATCATCTATGCCAAAGAAGGCATCACGATGCAGGAAGCAAACGACATCATCTGGGATCACAAGCTCAACTGCCTGCCTGTTCTTGACGATGCGGGCAGATTGACCTCCTTCGTGTTCCGAAAAGATTATGATCTGCATAAAGAAAACCCATTGGAACTGCTCGACTCGGGTCAGCGCTATCTCGTCGGAGCAGGCATCAACACGAAAGATTACGAACAGCGCGTTCCGGCTCTCATCGAAGCGGGAGCCGACATTCTATGCATCGATTCCTCGGAAGGATATACGGAGTGGCAGAAACGCACAATTGATTATATCCGCAAAGAGTACGGAGACAGCGTCAAGGTGGGTGCGGGCAACATCATCGACAGAGAGGGGTTCCGATTCCTCGCGGATGCGGGAGCCGATTTCATCAAAGTCGGCATCGGCGGCGGCGCCATCTGCATCACACGCGAAGCAAAAGGAATCGGTCGAGGGCAGGCGACTGCCGTTATTGAAGTGGCGAAAGCGCGCGATGAATACTTCGAAGAAACAGGTATCTATATCCCGATCTGCTCCGACGGCGGCATCGTTCATGATTATCATCTGACGCTTGCGCTTGCCATGGGAAGCGACTTCTGTATGCTCGGCAGATATTTCGCACGCTTTGACGAAAGCCCGACCAACAAAGTGATGGTCAACGGCAGCTACATGAAAGAATACTGGGGGGAAGGCTCCGACCGCGCGCGCAACTGGCAGAGATATGACATGGGCGGAGACAGCAAGCTGTCTTTCGAAGAAGGGGTCGATTCTTACGTGCCGTATGCGGGAAGCCTGCGGGACAACCTGAATGTGACGCTGAACAAAATCCGCTCCACCATGTGCAACTGCGGTGCGCTCACGATACCCGAACTGCAGCAGAAAGCAAAAATCACACCGGTTTCTTCCGTCAGCATCACGGAAGGCGGCGCGCACGATGTCGTGCTCAAAGACATCAATTCTATGCCGAATAAATAATCCAATGAAATAACAAAAGAGCTGCAGCAATTTATCATATTGCTGCAGCTCTTTGCTGAAATGTAATTGATAGCCACGACCATGATCAAGCAAAAAACGTTTTTTACGTTCCTTAAAATCATTACACCGCACCTTGCCACGAACGGCTCTGGGGTAGGTTCTTGAGCGTGATACGTCCGAGCAAAAGCATGACCCGAATGGTTTTGGTATAAAAAATCCAAGCAGATTATATATTTACCGACGTTCACGGAGAGCCGTTCTATTATCTGTCGATGGATTTTTTGTCAAAACCATAAGGTTGACATGCTGCGAGGTGCATCAGCGAAAAGCTTTTGACCAACTTTGAAGGGCTTGCTAAACTCGATGAATGGTTGAAAATATATGCCCTTCATGAGCGTAGTCTGCGGAGCGAATTCCCTTATAAGCGCGTTGATGCCGGCAATCCGGCGATTGACTGCCAATCAATCGAAATTATATAAACAACAAACATCTCTGCAGGAATATTAAATCATCCTCAATATCGAACAATTCTTCAATAAGTGACTGCTGCAATTTTTTCGTTTTGCTGCGGTCTCTTTTATTATCATTTCGCAATAATCGCCAAATATCAGGTTTCAAACAAATAGCGCATCATCTGCTGCGGATTGTTCACAAACTGCTTTGTCAGAATGTATGCGTCGGTCTGTTCGTAAGAGGTCCGCTTGATGCCGTCTTCGCTGAAAACATAAATTTCGGCATCGGGATATGCCAACAGAATCGGCGAATGCGTCGCGATGAGAAACTGGGACTGCATGTTAACAAGTGCGTCCAGTCTTCCCAGAAAAGCAAGCTGACTCTGTACGGATAGTGCCGCTTCCGGCTCATCCAAGAGATACAGTCCGCCTCCTCCGAAGCGCTCAAACATCAGCGAAAGAAAGCTCTCGCCGTGGGACTGGCTGTGCAGCGATTTGCCGCCGTAATAATCATCTACCTGTAACCGATCCACTTCCGTGGCAACATTGTAAAAACTTTCAGCGCGCAGGAAAAACCCGTCGCGTGCTTTTTTTGTGCCTTTCCCGAGCAAAAGAGAACGATACAGGTCGGAGTGGGTTTCCTTCGAGGCAAAATGAAAATTGCGCGAGCCGCCCTCGGCATTGAATCCGTAAGCGAGCGCCACCGCTTCCATCAGCGTGGACTTGCCCGTACCGTTTTCTCCGGCAAAAAAAGTGACGGGCTTCGTCAGCTTCAACTCCCGCAGATGACGTACCGAAGGAAGCGAAAAGGCATAGCTGTCCGACTCCGCGTCACGCTGAAGACGAATCATTTTCAGCAGCGGCTCGTACTCCGCATTCATCACATACACCCTTTTCCCATCGGACAGACCGCACGACAGGTGTTGCACTGCGTCACGGAAAAACCTCTTGCATTCGTGCCGTGGGTATACTCCCTGCATTTTTTCTGATCGACGGTAATACCGTTGAGTGCACCGACCGGACAACTCTCAATGCATTTGCGGCAATTTTCCGGACAGAGGCGCTTTGAGAGCGGATCCGAAGGCACCAACGCATCTGTCAGAACCGCACCGAAGGCGATGCGGTTCCCATATTTTTCGTTGATCACCAACGTATTTTTCCCCATATTCCCGAGTCCTGCCAGCATGGCGGCATGCCGCATGGATAAAATTCCCCGCCCCTCTCTTCTTTCTTCATCCCAATATTCGTAAGGATTATCGGAAGGAAGCGGCACAGCCGTAAAACCAAGAGACTCGATCCCGAGCGCCCCGAGATAAGCAATGCGATCCGTTTCAAACAGATTGATCTCCGTTGCCTTTGCATACATGATACGCGGCGACACATCAAACAATCCGTTCGGGAATTTCTTGGCGAACACAACCACGCTTTTGCACTGCGGATACAAATCACATGGATGGAATCCTTCGGGCGCATCGTCAAACCGATCAACGGACGCAATGCCACACAGATCGGCTCCCAAGTCATAGAAAACAGCTTTGATCGTTTCGGTTTTATCCGTCATGTCAATTTCCTCCCAATTTATTCTTTTGTTTATTGTATCATATTCGTATGCAAAGAAAAACACCGGGGCTCCCGGTGTTTTTCTCGGATGTTCATTCCTGCTGCGCAATCTGCGTTTCATCCTGCATTCGCTGCGCACAGCTTTTTTCATAGTCATCCAATTTGTCTTTGATCGCGTTGTAAGTCTGGTAACAAATATCGGGCAGTTTCCCGCCGAGTACCCTCTCCGCTTCCGCAAAACCCTGCTCGATCGCATCCCGCATTTCCTGCAAACGTTCGGGCGGATATCCCGCAATATTGATCGCAAATTTCGCAATGCGTTCACTGACAGCTTTGATGCCGTACTCCCCGTCTTCGGCAATAGAAGCTTTTGCTTCTTCCACGGTTTCGGTATCCAAATCAGAATTCTGAACAGAAGCATATTTCCCTTGTTTTTCCAACATCATTTCTACTAACCGACGGAGGTTCTCCGTTGATTTTTCGGCTTCCTGTTTCAGCGCCTGAATATCGATTTGCTCGGTTTTTTTACCGTCCTGATTGGTCGCGGCATTCACATCTGTGCTGATTTCGATGGTATCCGTTCTCACTGCCTGTTTGGATTCCTCGGCCTTCGATTTCTGCTGGGCATCGGCCGCATAGATCGAATTGGCAGTCTGACCCGCAGTGACTTTATTGATCATTCTCTTCCCTCCCGACAATGACTTTATTTTTATTATCGGCAGGATATAGAAAAACGTTAATATGTTTTATCACATTGTAATGATTCATTCGAAAAAATGTCGTATAACACCGATTTATACCTCAACTATTGATTGCAATTCAATCAATAAAATTTCTCCGCTGTTGAAAAAACGAAATTTCCACTTTCCGTTTCCCAATCCGCGACTCACAAACATCGTGCTCTCCCCGCTGTGAAACACTCCCGCATCATATTTCGGGAAGAATCGAATTTCCGGAGAGAGAACTCCCCCGATGAAAGGCAGACGAACCAAGCCACCGTGCATATGCCCGCCGATAACAAGATCGGCGCCCCATTCCGCATAAGCTTCGAACAATGTGGGCAGATGAGCGATCAGCATCCGAAAGGCTTCTTCGTTCGGAGCGCCGAGACGCCCGCGGATCCCCTCGGCATCCAAAACCGCAGATTGATCAAATGTGCGGTTCAATCCTTTGTATTGGTTCAAATCAACCGTCAACCCATACAGCTCGATTTGCCCGTTCTCTCCGATCATTGTCTGTTTCGCGTTGTCCAGCCAATGCACGCCTCGCTCGGAAAGACCGTGCTTCAATTCCTCCATGACATTCTTCGGCAAACGGATTTCATGGTTTCCCAATGCAAACACAACCGGGCAGATGCCGACAAGTGCATCGGTCAATGCAAAAAAGCTACGTAGATTCGTCTGATGTTTGTCGATCATATCTCCCGCCATCACGATCAGATCGGGCTGCAGCGGGATGATTTTTTCCGTCAGACGATGATTGCCCGAACCGAATGATTTGCCGTGCAGATCGGAGAGCACGAGTATGCGGTATCCGTGAAAGGCTTGCGGTATTTTTTTATTCTGATAGGACTGACGCGTAATCCCGACCGAAACATAACTTCGGATAAATTCCGCAGCAAGCGCGATGATTAGGATACCCGCAATGATCCAATATACCATGGAAATACTCCTGACGACGTATTGCGGATTTCATTATACCACAGACCGAAAAAACCTCGCACAGGTACATAGCAGTCTATTTCTTCGAAAACTCTTACGATTATTACCAACCCGCCGATAATAATTTTAATACATATCTTCTCAAAAAGAAATCGGGAGTAACAATATGACAGAACATTCCATCGTTCAGCATTTCGTCGAAGCAATCAAATCCATTTTCGCATCGGTATCGGACAAACCTATCCCGAACCTGACGGTCGTGAAAACTTCGGGAAATACACGCGGCAACGACCTGTTGGTCGTCATCGGATTGGTCGGTGATATTTCGGGAAATTTTTACATGTCGATGGATTCGCAGACAAGCAATGATATCGCGAAAGCGTTGATGGGGGGCATGGAAATCGAAGAAGGGCTCAACGATCTGGTCACCAGTGCCATCAGCGAACTGGGCAACATGATCAGCGGCAATGCATGCATCGGCATTTCAAGCATGAATTTGGAAGTGGATATCACCCCTCCGACCGTCATCATCGGGGATCAGATTTCATTCAGCACGCAGGGCAATATCTACAGCATCCCGATCGAACTTGAAAATCTGGGTGCGGTTCATTTTGACCTGGCGATCAAAACTGCGTAAAATAAATTCAACAAAAATGGGAATGTATTCTCATATTCCCATTTTTTTTGTTTTAATAACGATATTTCTTTTTGTTTTTCGATTCGTCCATCCGGCGTTTCATTTCTTTTTTGCTGCCAAACATCTTCTCGATTTTTGCCTGTTCCCTGCCGCGGGCACTGAGTCCCTCGTAGTCGACTTCCGCGGAAAGTTTACGGTAACTCTCCAGACGGTTTATCTCCATGTTTCCCTTTTCCACGGCATCGATCACAGCACACCCCGGCTCGGTTGTATGCGTGCAGTCCCGAAACCGGCAAGACAATGCAAGGGATCCGATGTCCCCGAATGCGTCCGCGACATTTGCCGAATCCAATTGGAACTCGCGCATACCGGGCGTGTCGATGAGAACGCCGCCGTGAGACATTAAAATCATATCTCTGGTTGTTGTGGTGTGCCGTCCTTTTCCGTCCCCCCGAATGTCTTTCGTCTGCTGAACGGATGCTCCGAGCAGACGGTTAATCAGCGTCGATTTTCCGACGCCCGACGAACCGACGAAGGCTACCGTCATGCCCGGTCGGATCCTCGTTTTAATCCGTTCCAGACCTTCCGCATCCGATTCGTTGATCGCGAACACCTCTGCAGCGCCCGCAACCGAAGCAATGCGTGTTTGATATTCCTCGGGATGTTCCGCAAGATCGGACTTGGTCAGCACGATCACGGGCATTGCTCCGCTGTCATAAATGGCGGCAAGATAACGTTCCGTACGTCTGAGGTTGAAATTCTCGTTCATCGACATACATAAAAACACCAAATCGATGTTTGCCGCGATGATCTGCGTTCGCGACTCTTTTCCGGCAGCGCTTCGCGCAAAACAGCTTTTTCGGGGAAGCACGGCATGAATGACGGCATCTCCCTTGCTGTTGTCCGTTCGGTCGATCATGACCCAGTCACCCACCGCGGGATAGTCGGCATAATCCGCCGCTTCGTAAGAAAATTTTCCGCTGACCGTACCGCTCACCGTTCCCGACTGACCAATCATTTCGTATCGCAGGTGATGCTGCGTCAGAATGCGCGCGGGGTACAGATCGGGATATTGTTCGGCGAAAGATGAAAACCGATCGCCGTACCCGTAACTACTTAATATTTCGTTCAATGGTTCCTCCAAATTATTTATTTTCCGTTTGGAGGGATCATCGCAATTATCTGTGTGATTGTCCCTCCGCCAATCCCACAAGATCCGTTCTTTCCGTTTTTACCATAAAACATATCCCCTTTCGGTATTGATTGGCGGAATAATTCCGCACTCGGATTATAACGGAAAACCCAAGAAAAATCAATGAGGACAATTTTGTATAATTTTATAAAGAATCTTGATAAAAGCTGTTATTTTGTATAATTTGTATTATAATCAAGATGGAACATTATCCACATCACAATCAATTGGTTTTGCACAATGTCCGGAAAGGGGTGAATGCCATGATCACACATCATCACAAAAAAGCATGCGATTCGGGTATGTTGTTGCTCATAGCGGGAATCGTCGGTGCAGCAGCCGGCATAGCGGCAACCGTAGCATTAATGAGCAACAAAGAAGAGATCGAGGATTCCTTTGACTTGATTCGGGACAGAATGTCCGATACGATGAAACAGGGTAAAACCAGAATTGACCGCATCATCGAAGACAGCGAAGACAAACTCAACGAACTGAAAAAGAAATCCCAATCGATTACGGATGACATCCTCAAAGAAAGCACCGACAAAATTGAAGACGTCAAACGCACCGTCCGAAAAGAACTGAAAAAACGAAGGTGAGCCGGAATGGACGCCTTCTGCCGTTATATCGCTTACAGACAGAGTACCGCGGGACTCTGTCTGTTTCGTTATCAATACATAAATTACACTTCAGCTTGACACAATTTTGATTGCGAAGCAAACCCATATCACGCAAACTGGATAAAATCAAACACGGGGTTTGCAATGCAGATAATCTACCCGACTCCCAGACAAACCATTCTGGCGGACATCATCGTCTGGTCCGCGTTTATCATCATTGCCACCGTCATCGGGCGGCTGATTCCGCAGGAACGGATTGACCGCTGGAATTTTTTTCAGCCTTTTTCTTTCGAAACAGAATGTTTCTACCGAAACATCGTGAGAATCGACCGTTGGAAACATCTGCTCCCGGACGGCGCCGCACTGCGAAAAAACGGATTCAGCAAACGGCATCTGAAACAGACCGACCCGGAGTATCTGCATCTGTTTCTCTCGGAAACAAAACGGGCGGAGCTGATTCATCTGTTCTCGATTGCTCCGTTTTGGGTGTTCGGGTTCTGGATGAAACCCGTTTGGATCGGAGTGATGTTCCTGCTTGCTCTCGCAGTGAATCTTCCGTGTATTCTGGCACAGCGCTATAACCGACCGAGGCTGCAGCGGCTTCATGAAAGCAAAACAAAAAGAGATGCAAATGCATCTCTCAGAGCAACCACAACATCGTTCATACCCGAACAGGACGAACAATCCGAAGAGGATACGAAGGAGTGTCTTATCATGTAACAACCGCTGACGGACATGCATGCCGAGGCATCTCTCAATCTGTCGAATCTTACCGAAGCAGTGCGTACATGCACACTGTTCCGTTTTTGTACACGCTGTTTTTTTTGATGCCTTCCAGTATGAATCCTGCTTTTTCGAGCGCACGCCTCGAACCCATGTTGTAAGCATAAGGTTCCGCGTATATGCGCAGGATGTCGTAGCGACGAAACGCTTCCTCGCACATCAGACGGATGGCACTGCTGATGATCCCGTTTCCCCAAAACGGTTCCCCGAGCCAATATCCTACTTCGGCAGTTTTGCAATAGACATCGTCATCCCGATAAATCCCAATGCTGCCGATCGCCTCTCCTCCGATTTCAATAGCGCGGACAAAGCGCATGCGCTCGTCATCGTCGAGACAGGCATGCAGAAACGCATCGGCATCTTCCCACGTGTAAGGAGAATGAAACCCGTTGCGCAGATTCGCGGCAATCTTCGGATTGTTTGCATATTTCACGATGCTATCAACATCGTCGAATCTCCATGCCCGCAGCAAAAACTCCATATCGGCACCTTTCGTCGGTTTATTTTTTTTCAATAGGCAGATCTACCCGCGTGCGCAGCTCTTCTTCGGGAACCTGTGACGGGAAGTTATAGTAAAATTCGTACGACAGACCGTTTCCGGCATACCCGTTTCGGTCGATCCATTCGTTCATTTCGGCATACAGATGCTTCATTTCACGGTAAGCTCCCCGAAATACGGAAGTCGCTGCTTCATAGGCAGGCAGTTCTCCCGCTTTGATTTCTCCGCGATCGGGAAGCACTTCTCCGACTGCGATGCCGATTTCCGCATCCAGCCCCGCTTTATCCCAATTCAGGTAAACCGCGTACGGTTCGCCTTTCGCTTCTTCACCGAGAATGGAAAGATACGCACGGATGTCCGCTGTTTTTTCTTCGATCAGTTTCGGCAGTTCTTTGGCTGTGGTTCTCACACGCACACACAGAGTCGGCTGCGCATTTCGTTTTTCGATTGTGATCCCGCTCATAGTAACGATCTCCTTTTCGTTCTTTCTGAGGTAGTATTCTTGGCTTTATTATAGCACTGTTGTGATGTTTATTCTTTGCTGTATCAAAAAAAGATGTCGGTAAGAACAGACATCTTCGTTTAAAAAAAGAGTTCTTATTTGTGTACCGCTTGAATCAGCATGCTGAACCGATCATCTTCCCAACTGACATGCATGATATACCGCATTGCACCTGACTAAAACTGTAGCATTGTGTTAATATATGCATTAAAAAAACTACTCCGCTGTTCCGGCGGCAAAAAAACCAGTGAATTGGATACTTCATTCCACCATTGATCTGTATATGCCTTCTGTTTCGCAAGCTTTTTCATCTTTGATTTCCATTTGACAATTCCGATAATTACTTTTAGCATAATAACCTCCTTATCGATAATTTCTTAAAAATTCATTCAGCGCCAATAAATTTTCCCGTTTGCAGTCATTCTTGAAACTCATCATCTTATTCTGGCTCATCATATAACCCGAACCCAATGAATCAATTAACATCTTCGCTTTATCAATACATTGTTGCGATGTTCCGTGCCCGAGTAAGTCAGTGGTCATTCCGCCAGCCAAACACACATTCGGAAGTTTTTTACGAATTTGGATCGGATCATCCAGTTCAAGGTGCATAACAATGTGACCTTTAGGATAATCCTGAAAATATTCACAAAACCGTTCCATTGTGCTCTCGCAATATATATATATCGTTTTGTTTGCAGCAATTACCTGATCGAGATATTTTTTTAAATGGGGCCAATAAAGTTCCTCGAATTGTCCGACCGAAAGTGTGCTATATGCAAGCAACGCCGTATAACAATCAGTAACATAATCAGTGTTGTCTTTTTTCAGCGCAGCATCAATACTCGGCTGAGTTATAATATCGTAATACGCATTCAATGCTTCAATGAGTTCCGATTTATGTTTTCTCGCATCAATTGACAGTCCTTTGATACCACGACCTACACTGTTAAAAAATTCTATTGGCATTAATAATGCCGACATCATTTCAAAAACCGTAGGTCTAGAATATTTTTCACTCATCTTTTTTGTAACTTTCATAGCATACTGCCCGAATGTCATATACTTGCTGATCGAATCTGAAAGTTCATTCGCAGAGAGTTTCGGGTATTTGCGCTTAAACATCAATCGGATAAATTGATTCGGGTCTTGTGCAAACAAAAGATACTCATCTCCCGACATTAGAACTTTATCAATTACACAGATACTGTCTGATTGTTCATTGAAATAATAACAGCTTCCTTCACCGAGTGCATCAGTTACTGCCATTGGATTTCGCGTTCCCAAATCCATATACGCATCAAAATCGTAACGTTTGTGAAAATCAATAACAATTTTCTCCATTTTTTTGTAGTCATAAAGCGCCTCTTTGAAAGTAAATTCAGAATCGCATATCTTCCATGTAAAAAAATTAGAGATATTCGGCACCCTGCTTGTCTTTTCAAATTTTATCGTCTCTTTGAAAAGCTTCACTTTTTCATAGTATTCTTGTGAATACATTTCTCGACCTCCTGATATTATATTTTTTTTTGTTTATTAAAACTTTACATGTTTAGTTTATCATGAAAATAATAAATGTCAATAAAAACTTTACATGTTTAGTTTTTCTTTTGAAAGGATTCCATCAAATTATGTGATATAATCATCATATGAGTAATAATAACAGCGAAAACAAAAAAAAAATTTTAAATATCGCACAGAATCTTTTCTATGAAAGAGGTTTTCATGAGACCTCTTTCGCTGAAATAGCGAAAGAATGCAACGTCACAAAAGCGCTAATTTCTTACCATTTCAAATCAAAACTGCATCTTGGCGGAGCAGTATTCGGAAATTATTCTAGAGAAATGGCAAACACCTATTTTAAAAAAGTATATGAACAGTTCCCTTTAAGTAAAAATGAAGCAATATTTAATGCATATGCACTTCTGTGCATCGATTTTTATAAAGAAGAAAAAAATGCATTTCGGTTTTATGAACAATTTTTTTCAAACAGCATCATCGACACAGTAGTTGGTGTAGAAGATTTCTACCGCTTCAGTGGATACTCCCTACCTAATGATATTCGCCATATGCTCTATATAGGCTCCAACTATGCGGCTAGAGCTCTCATTTATCATTACGTAACCGGTGATATTAAGTGTGACAGAGAGATATTTGAAAAATATTACTTATTCAATCCATTTTATTTTCTTTCTCCTGAACAAGGGAAACTTGATGAATTGTACAATGAAGCAAAATTCATCTATAATGAAGTAACTGTTGAATTTTTGCCAAATTTTAAATTAAAATAAGCAAAACTTCTCATAAATTAAAAGCACCGATTGTCGGTGCTTTTAATTTATGTTCTATCATAAGCTGTGCACAGACTGCACCATCTCCATAAAGCGATCCTGCGACGGCAGATATCCTTTCTCTTTCGGCGGAAACTGTGCGTCGAACGCCTCGGCTTCTTTTTCGTCGATATCGTATATCGCACCTTCACAGAATCTGCCGGAGATGTCTTCCATCGCGCCTTTTTCCAGTTCCAGTACCTGCAGTGCATCGGCATATTTTCCCGACGCGTTTTTGATGCGGTAAGTTTCTGCAGGCACAAATCCGAAACGGGAGTAATAAGCAGGATCGCCGTAAATGAAAACGGCGGGATATCCCATCTTTTTCGCCAGATCGAGCGTGTGACGGATGAGCCTGCTGCCGACGCCCTGCTTCTGATAAGCAGGCAGCACGCTGACGGGACCGAAGGTGATGACGGGATAAATTTTATCGTCCCCTTCCGCGACCATCGAGTGTGCGTACATGATGTTGCCGACAATCTTGCCGTCTGCTTCCGCAACAAAATCGAGTTCCGGGATAAACAGTTCGGATTCGCGCATCACATGCGCAAGGTAATGTTCACAGCATCCGGGAACGTACACATTCCAGAATGCTTCTCTAGTAAGTTCTTCCACTGCGCGCCAATCCGCTTCGGTTTCGTTTCTGAGTATGATATCCATAAAGGTATCATAACACGGAACGGATATTTTGACTAACAATCGAATCGCTTTACTTTATATTAGTGAACAATCGTTTAAAATTTTCTCTATCACTTGATTAATCGACAATGATGGATTTTCTGCATAGTAATAATAACCTTTATGTTCAATTAGCAATTTCTCGTTTTTCTGATTATTTTCTTCTATCGTCTTTGCCCTATTAATTGCTTCATAAACATCAGTAATTTGTATTTTAGCCAGAATGTTTTTGAAATTTGATTCTTTCTTGTAATCATGTAGAAATTGATATTTTACATTAAAAGCACTATTTATGCAATCTAAATAACTTTTTCTGTGAGACAATGCTCCATTACAAGTGTTTTTATGTAACACCATCCATAATTCAAATGAATAATTACTATAAGCTAGTTTGTACGTTATTGCACTTTTGATCTTGTGAGAATCTTTCATCTCGGTTAATACTTTCTGAAACTTTTTTACATGACATTCCTCTTGACTCTCAACATCGCATACATGATAAATAACTATTTTATCACTAGTAGTAATAAATGCTTTAGTACGTTTTAGTGGACTATTTTGAATTTTAACATTAAAACTAACCTTATATTTAGAATCTTCAAGACCGTTGATTTGTTTTTCTAACCATTCTAAATACCATAATTCTGTCTCACCCTCTACACTGAAATAGTACTTATTAGTTTCTTTCATCTTCGACATTTTCCCCATCCTCCGAACCATTTAGCATATGTTCAAATACCGAAGTAAAATCAATATCTTTGATCGCACCATAACGACCGATAAAGTATTTATCCATATAATCATCGCATTTTCGTACACCATCTTTTCCGCTGGTTCCAAAATCCGCTAGCGAATATAATCTGCTATAGTGCGTTTCTTCATCTCTTTCAACAAATTTTATCTCGTCACGCCTGAAGATATTATGATTCAGGAAAATCGGATTATGCGTATCAAAGATCAACTGAGCATTGTTTTTATTAATTTCATCATTATGAAATACATTAATAATACTCATTAAAGCCATAGGATGGATTGCAGAATCGAACTCATCAACAATCAAAGTTACTCCATTTTTCAATGCGCTTGCAATTAAGGGAAATAAATTAATGAATCGCAAAGTTCCATATGATTCAAACATTTCGGAGGGTAAAAGAACTTTCATATCCTTTTTATTAATTATCGATGATAATTGAGGTTCACTCCGTTCTTCGTTTTTAATAAAACCAATTGCATTCGAATCAGACCCAAACAATTTAATTGCATCATTCAAATTCGTTTCTGACTTAAATACATTATCTTCATCTATATTTTGTGAGCCACGATAGTGAATAGTATTGGCATTGTAGACGATACGCAATTTATTACCAAACCAACTCAATATGAGTTCGACTAATTTCGGGCTGAAAATCGCCTTAAAGCCATTCGTTAAAAACAATTCTTCTTTATCAAGATTATTTTGTGCGATATTGATAGCGCTGTTATTTATACTTTCATTATTATAACTTTCGGATATATAGTTCTGAATATTTTTTAATTTACCAAACGTGATAGAATTTTTTTCATTAACTCCTCTCAGAAAAACCAATTCATTATTAATGTATAAAACTTCAGAAATGATATGCCTATCTTTTTTCTCATCAAGAATATTTTTTTGAAAAAACTCTAATTCATAACGCACATATAAATCATCTTCAACAAAAGATATACTAAACTTTACAGGTTTTGGTTCATTTAATTGGATATTTGGTATGAGTTCTAACAAGTTTGCTGCGTGATTCCTTGTTGGGTTTTTTGCATTCCTGATATTTCCTCTCAACACGATTGATTTAAAAACATCAATCGCACCTATCACACTTGTTTTCCCTGCTGCATTTGGTCCATACAACACAGAAGAGCACAGTGCATTATATTTTTTCTTTCCTATTTCCTTCTTTAAAATACTATATTTCAAGTCGGATTGAGGTACCGGAATCATCGAAAAAATAAATTCTTCTGCAAATGACTTGTAGTTTTTAGCTTTAAATTCTAGTAACATTTCCATCCTCCGTTTTGCAGATTTTCTGCAAATCTGTAAGATAATTGTATATATATTTCCACTATTTGTCAATATTTTGCAGATTTTTAGCAGAATATAGCAATTTTACCCCAACTCTTCCAGCGCCGCGCGGATTTTGCGCGCGTCCCCGCCGCAGGTACGGATGAGCTCACTCACGCGGTCATACCCGAGCTTCGGAATGTAGGACGCCGCAAACGCATAGGAGGCTTCGAGCAGTTCCCTGCAACGTTCTTCATTCGGTGCAATGAGTTCCACGCATTTTGTGCGGAACAGCAGCGCAGTATCGGTCAGCAGCGACAGGCTTTCCAACAGCGAATCCGCAATGAGCGGAAGAAAGGCGTTCAGCTCTAATTCTCCGTGAGACGCCGCCATCGCAATCGCGGCGTCGTTTGCCATCACACGCATGGACACCTGCATCGTCATTTCCGCAATCACGGGATTAACTTTCCCCGGCATGATCGTGCTGCCTGCCTGCACCGCAGCAAGACGGATTTCGCCGATGCCGCCGTTCGGACCCATGTTCATAAGCCGCAAATCGTTCGCGATCTTCATGAGATTCACCGCCATCGCCTTCAGCAGCCCCGACACTTCGACGAAGACGTCGTTGTTCTGGGTGACATCCATCGGATATTCCGCAGAGGCAAGCCCGATGCCGGTGAGACGCCTGAGCTGCTCAATGACTTCGAAACGGTATTTCCGCTCTGCGGTATCGGCAGTGCCCACCGCGGTTCCGCCGATGTTGACCTGGCGCAGACGCTCCTCGACTTTATAGAGCCGCCAGCGGTCGCGCCCCACCGCCTGTGCGTACGATCCGAATTCCGAGCCGAGCGTGATCGGCACGGCGTCCATCAGTTCGGTGCGTCCGAGCTTTTTGATGGCGTCGAATTCGTTTTCTTTTTTCTGCAGTGCCTGCTGCAGTTCCGCGCAGGCTTCGCTCAATCGGCGCAGCATCAGAATCGACGCGATACGCAGTGCCGTGGGATACACGTCGTTGGTAGACTGCCCGCGGTTCACATCATCAATCGGATGTACCGCGTCATACTCGCCCGCATCTTTGCCGAGATGCCGCAGCGCCAGATTGGCGAGCACCTCGTTGACATTCATATGCGCGGAGGTTCCCGCTCCCCCCTGCAGCGCCTGCGTGATGAACTGATCGGATGCGCCGCCGTTCAGCACGGTTTCGCAGGCGGAAAGAATCGCGTCGTACACCTGCGCATCCCCGATGCCGAGCTTGCGATAGGTCAGGGCCGCCGCTTTTTTGACGGTGACCATCGCGCGGATCAGCTCGGGATGAACCTCTCTGTGATGCAGGGCGAAATTCTCCGCGGCGCGTACGCTCTGAATGCCGTAGAGTGCATCCTGCGGCAGCTCTTTTGTTCCGATGAAGTCCCGCTCGGTGCGCATCAGAGCACTTCCGTATCCGCCCGAAGATGCGGGAACACTTCGAGACTGCGTTGCAGAATCCCCTGCATATAGGCGATCAGAATACCATAATTCGTGATCGGTATCTGTTGGTCGGTTGCGCACTTCTGACGGTATTTCACTTCGCGTTCGTTGAGCATGCACCCGCCGCAATGCACCACCAGAGCATATCCGCTCAAGTCTTCCGGATAATCCGCGCCCGACACAAAGTCAAACTGCAGGTCTTTTTCGGTATAATTTCTGATCCAGCGGGGTAGTTTCACCGTGCCGATGTCATCACATTGACGATGATGGGTGCACCCTTCCGCGATCAGTATCTTATCGCCGTCGCGCAGAGTTTCCAAAGCGGATGCTCCGTGCACGGCGGTATCGAGCAGCCCTTTGTATCTCGCAAAGAGAATCGAAAACGACGTCAGCGGGATTTCCGATGGGGTGTCGGCAGAGACTTTTGCGAATACCTGCGAATCCGTGATGACCAGCCGCGGCGTTTTTCCGAGGGAAGCGAGTGTGTCGCGCAGCTCGAATTCCTTGACGACGATCGCCGTGGCGTCCGCTTCGAGAATGTCTCGGATGGTCTGCTGCTGCGGCAGAATCAGTCTGCCTTTCGGCGCCGCTTTATCGATGGGAACGACAAGCACCACAAAGTCGGACGGGTAAATCAGATCCCCGACCAATTGCAGTTTTGTCTCCTCGCTTGCGGCAATGGCTGCAAGGCGGTTTTTCAGCAGTTCGATATTCGTCTTGTCGGTCGCGCTGACATAGAGTTCGGCCGACTCTCTCTGAGGGACAGACTCGAGCAGATCGCTTTTATTGAACACGGTGAGATGCGGGATTTCCTTTTCCCGAAACAGGCGGAGCAGATCCTCTTCCGTTTCGGTGATACCGATGAGCGAATCGACGATAAGCACCGCGACATCGGTTTTATTCAGCACTTGTTTTGTTTTCTTCACGCGCAGTGCGCCGAGTGCGCCTTCGTCATCAATGCCCGGCGTATCGATAATCATCACGGGACCCAGCGGCAGCAGTTCCATGGATTTGTAGACCGGGTCGGTCGTGGTGCCTTTCACATCGGAGACGACGGCCAGCTCCTGCCCCGTTACGGCATTCACCACGCTGGATTTTCCCGCGTTGCGTCTGCCGAAGAAGGCAATGTGCACTCTGTTTGCGCTTGGGGTTTCATTCATGCCCATACTTTCACCTACAGTCGAAAATCTCTGTTTCCTTTTTCTATTTTTTTCAGATTATCCTCAACGATTTCCCGCACTTTCTCCCGCGGAATATTGCCGATTTCGGATGCGATGATTTCTTCGCCGAAGCGTTTGGTTTCGGGGCTTGCGTAATCTTCCAGATATTCTTTCAACGTCATCAGCGCGTTCGGATGACAGCAGTTCTGAATCTGACCGCTTTTGCACAGGCTCATAAAACGGTCTCCTGTTCTGCCTTCGCGGTAACAAGCGGTGCAGAAACTCGGAATGTGCCCGAGATCCATCAGCCATCGCACGACTTCGTCCAAGGTACGCTTGTCACTCACATCAAACTGTTCGGAGCTTTCTTCTTCCGGTTCGGGTTCGCAGTAGCCGCCCACACTTGTGCGGGAAGCGCCGCTGACCTGAGAAATGCCGAGCGGCAGCACTTTTTCGCGGGTCGCCTGACTTTCCCTTGTGGAGATAATCATGCCGGTATACGGCACCGCCACACGGATGCAGGCAATAATCTTGGCGAAGGTATCATCATCGATGCCGTTGTCGAACACATTCGGGTCGATGTCATCGGCATGTTTGATGCGCGGCACGCTGATGGTATGCGGTCCCACGCCGTGAGCCGCTTCCAGATGCTCCGCGTGCATAAGCAGCGCGGCCAGCTCATATCGGTACAGTTCCAGTCCGAACAGCACGCCGAGCCCGACATCGTCGATGCCACCCTCCATGGCGCGATCCATCGCCTCGGTATGGTAGGCATAGTTGTGTTTCGGCCCTGTCGGATGCAGCGCTTCGTAACTTTCCTTGTGATAGGTTTCCTGAAAGAGAATGTAAGTGCCGATGCCGGCTTCCTTGAGTTTGCGATAATCTTCCACCGTCGTGGCGGCAATGTTGACGTTCACTCTGCGGATGGCGCCGTTTTTGTGTTTGATGCTGTAAATGGTGTTGATGCACTCAATGATGTATTCGATGGGGTTGTTCACGGGATCTTCCCCCGCTTCGATCGCCAGACGTTTGTGCCCCATATCCTGCAGGGCAGTCACTTCCCGCACGATGTCCTCCTGCGTGAGTTTCTTTCTGGCAATGTGTTTGTTTTTCGCGTGGTACGGGCAGTAAACACAGCCGTTCACGCAGTAGTTCGAGAGATAGAGCGGCGCAAACATTACGATGCGGTTGCCGTAAAAATCGTGTTTGATCTGATTTGCCAACTCATAGAGCTCCTTGTTCTTGTCTTCCAGGTCGCAGGCAAGCAGCACGGACGCTTCCCTGTGGGAAAGACCCTTGCGCAGTTTCGCTTTCTCGATGATCGCATCGATCAACTCTGTGTTGTGTTTGTTTGCTTCGGCATACGCCAGTGTGGCCAGCACTTCTTGGTGGTCGATGAATTCCTCGGCCTTCAGAGATTTCGGATTGTACATAGTAAGGTTCCTTTCTTTCGGGTCAGCCATGCTTCCCCATCAGTAAAATATTTTTTATGTTGCGGTAACGATAACAATCATTACTCGTCGGCAGATCGATTTATTGTTTCCAGTCACCCCGGGAAACAACCGTTTGATAACCGATTGAATGTAGACGGTTTTCGAGGCACATGCGGCATTCCGCCGCTTCGTCTCCGGTGCAGATTTTATTGTCATAGAGCAGATATTTGCCGCGCACGTCTATGGGAGACAGGTTCGGCATCACGACATTTGCCCCCGCCAAAATCCCGTTTTCGCGTCCTTGCGGGTTGATGGTGCCGAGCGCCGTGGTTGCGGGCAGCAGCACATGAGGAAGCATGAGTCGGATGACGGAAAGCAGAAACAGTGTCTGGGCGAGTGTCCCGGCGGGTTCGGAAACAAACGGAGTTTCATGGTGAGGAATGAAGGGACCGATGCCGACCATATGAGGTTGAAATTCCATGAGAAACATCAGATCGTCGATGAGGCATTCGGTGTTCTGTCCGGGAGAGCCGACCATAAACCCGCACCCGACCTGAAATCCGATCTCCTTCAGATCGGTCAGACAGCGCATCCGATCGGCAAGCGACAGTTCCGGCGGGTGCAGCCGTCTGTAATGATCGGCATTGGCGGTTTCGTGGCGTAGCAGATATCGGTCGGCGCCCGCATCGAAATAAGCTTGATAGCTCTCTCTGCTTTTTTCTCCGACGGACAGCGTCAGCGCGCAGTCGGGATAGCTGCTTTTGATTGCGCGGATCAGTTCCGTCATTCGATCGTCCGTAAAATATGGGTCTTCCCCACCCTGCAGCACAAAGGTGCGGTAGCCGAGCGCATAGCCCGTTTCGCAGCAGGAAAGGATCTGATCGGAACGTAAGCGGTAGCGTTCCGCTTTGTGATTGCTTTTTCGGATGCCGCAGTACAGACAGTCGTTTTTGCAGACATTCGTAAACTCGATCAGTCCGCGCAGATACACGTCATGGCCGTACACATTATCCCGCACCTCGCACGCGCACGCACGCAGCGCTTCGTCCGTTTCGGGTGAACGCTCGCTCAGAAGCTTGCGGAACTCTTCGCGGGAGAGGCGTTGGGTACGCTCAAGTTTGTCGATCAGAGAAAGAATGTCAGCACGACTCATGCGTGGTCACCACGTTGGAGAAGGTCGTCTTTGCACTGATGCCTTCCAGTTTTCCGATCTTGCCCGACAGCGCGCTGATCGCGTCCTGCGGCGCATCGATGGCGATGCTGATGATGTTAATGTTTCGTTCCCGATACGGGATGCCCATTCTGCCGATGATATACTGTCCGTATTCGTGCAGAATTTCATTGAGTTTTTGCACAGAGTTACCGTTTTCGACGATGATGCCGATGATCGCAACACGAGTTTCCATAGAATTCTCCTTAAAATGATATAAAAAAATACGCTCCGAAAAGCGTAGCCGTACACAAAAAATATGTCGTCCGTTCGCCTTTCACTCAGAAAATCTTTGTGTCAGTGGGAAGCTGTGAGATGATGATAAGATGTTGTTTTAATTGAAATGGGGAGGAGATTCTGCTTTGCGGAAAGCAAGGCTCGCCGCTCAGCAGCTTCATCATACAATATCGCATGGAAAAATGCAAGAGGTGAGAAAATAAAAATCATTCCGATTTGGAAGGTTCGTTCAGAGCCGAGTTCAGAAAGGCAACGAGACGCTCGGTGTACTCTTTCGGATATTCTTTTTGCGCCCAATGTTTTGCATTTTTCATCACAAACAATTCCGCTCCCGCGATCCGATGAGCAGCGGCAGATGCATCTTTGAGCGGCACCCCGAAATCCCTGTCTCCGTTTATGATCAACACAGGCAGACTTAATTCTTCCAAATGCGAATACAGATCCGTCTTAATACCGTTTTTTCCGAGCTCGTATTGCTGAAGCGATTGCCAGGCAATTCCGCACTCCGGCATCTGAAGCAGGGAATAAAGTTCATCAACGAGCGTATCCGGAATCCTGCGACTGTCACCGAATAATGAGGATGAAATGAGCCATCGCACACGGCTGCGCGTTTTCCCCATCCAGCGATAAGATGCTTCATTCCATGAAGAATGAACATACCATCGGCTGAGCGCATAAAACGGAATACTTTTGCTTAATCCCCATGCATCGGTCAGCGTCAGAGAACGCACCCGATCAGGAGCAGTCAATGCCGTATGGATGCCGATTCCGCCTCCGAGAGACAGTCCGACCAAATGGACGGAAGAAAGATGAAGTTCCTCCAAGACAGACAGCACGAGTTCCGAGTAGAACGGTACGGAATAAGTAAGCTTCGGTTTGTCGCTCTCTCCGTAACCAAGCAGGTCGACCGCGTAGCAGTCATATTCGGATGGCATCATTGCAATCACTTCCCGCCAGGAAAGCATGGCACTGTCCAATCCTCCTCCGTGAAGAAACAACACCGGCGTGCCACCCTGCGTTTCTCTGCGGTACCCGCACAAGCGATACGTACGAAATGGTAAATCAAACGATTCGATTTGTGATTGCATTTTAATACTCCTCCGATCACTCTTTACAATAAAATCCGTGTTTCATCAGCTCAAAATATTGAAACACTTCCTGTTTCAGTGCGCTCATATCTGGCAGGCTCTCCTCCATCCGCTCCCGAATCAATCCGTCCCCGAGCCACGCAATCAGTTTGATTGCCCGGGAGATATCCTCCCGATTGCGAAAAGATGATGTGTCGACTCCTTCTGTCAAAACCGTCAGTCCGTCTGCCAGAATGTCTGCATTGATTTGAGATATTTCGCTGCAGACGGCAGGGTCTGTTTCATAATAAGCACGCAGTCCGAATGCCAGCAGATAGGGAGTTTGTTCGGCTGCATTGAATCTTGCCTCAACGACCAGACGATTTCTCTCAAAAAAATCAGGTTCTTTCCATGCTTCGATGCGCTTGATCTCTTCATAAATCCGCTCACAGCAATAACGGTACAGATCGGTGTACAGTTCTTTTTTATTTCTGAAATGATAAAATAACAACCCTTTCGAAATGCCTGCCGACGCTGCGATATCATCGGTCGACGCTTTTCGGTAAGGACTTTGAGAGAATACTTTCATCGCCGCGTTTTGGATTTGGTTCTGCCTTGCAGACGCAAGCTGCAAAAAACTTTCGTTCATAGCCCCTCCGCTGACCGATACGGTCAGTTTCTTACAGTATATCCGACTGACTCAATTTTGCAAGCCCCCAATAAAAAACAATCCGATGTCATGCAACGGATTGTTTTGACAGAATAATCTTAACGGTAAGTTACTTGGATTTCTGTGAGACCAAAGGCACAGGATTCTCGCCGATCTCTTCTTTGATCTCGAGTTTGAGAATCTTCGCCAGCAGACGCGCCGTGCTTGCCTGGAAGGTCAGCGTAATGAGAATCGTCGCAAACGTCACAGCGGAAATGATGTCGGCATGGGGCACCCCGGATGTGAGCAGCATCCCGGACAGCGCCGCGGGGATAACGCCAGTTTCCCGAATCCACATCAGATAGACAATCTGTTTCCAGCTCCATTTCGCCTGTCGGTCGAATATCACGCAGACGAGAACGGAGATCGGTCTGGCGACAAAGATCAGGATAGCGACAACCGCAAGCGTCGGTCCGATATTCGGAATCAGGGTATCGAATTTCAGGTGGGTGCCGAGCAGTACAAAGATCATCATACGCAGAATGACGGTAAACACTTCTTTGAAACGCAGATGCGTATCGAGCGAATCTTCCGGAATCGTGAACCCGAATTTCTCCTTGTTTCCACAGAACATCCCGATGATGAACACCGCCATGAATCCGCTGAAATCAAAATGGCTGGCAATCAGGTACGCGCCGCCTACTGCTATGAGCACGACAAAGGTGGCATACTGACTGAAGATGCCGTATTTTTTCTCCGATATGATCAGATGTGTCACATATCCGAATATCACCCCAACCAAAACGCCCCCGCCGATTTGCTTGAGCAGATCAAGCAAACTTCCTCCCAGAGACAACGAACCCCCGAGCGCGATGGCCAGCAATCCGTATGTCACAACTGCGCCCGCGGCGTCATTGAAAGCGGATTCCGAAATGATGGTCTGTTTGAGTTTGCTGCTGATATGCATTTTTTTAAACAGCGGGACCAAAACCGAAGGGTCGGTCGAAGCGATGACGGCTCCCAAGAGCAGTGCGTATACCCAGGGAATCCCGAAAAACTTCTGCGCAAAGAAACCGACGATGCCGGTTGAAATGAATACCCCCAGTGTTGATAGCAGACCCACCGACCATTTCACTTTGTTGAGCACGCTGAATTCAATTTCGCGCCCGCCGTCATAAAGAATATAAGCGGCTCCGAAAGAAAGAATCAGCTGATTTTCCACGGGATACGTTTCAATGTTAATCCAGTTGAGCACATGAGGTCCGAGAATAATACCTGCAAAAATATATAACACCACATCCGGAATCTTGATCTTTTCGCTGACTTTCGTAAAGATCAGCCCGGCCAATATCACCAGAGCCATCAGCCCCATTAATTGGTTAGCTGACTGTATGACAGAGTTGTCCATAAAACCACCTGTTTCAAAAATATACTTATTGTACTACTCTGCTTTTGCGAAATCAATCATTTTGGGATTGTATGAAAATTTTTTCATAACGATAATACCTTTCATAAAAAGAAAAATCAGCATCGCGAAGAGAAAAATTCGTTGCACACGCTACTTTTTTATGGGACATATTCTGCACCGTTCCGTTACAAAAAAAGATTGGAACATAAAAAACTCCCGATGTTCGGAAGTTTTTCTGATTGACATGTCGCGTTGCGTTGATAGCAGTTCCCTGTTTCTTCCATTACGCATTGCTTTCGGTTTATTCCTGATTCTATCAACGAATCTCCAAGGCTGCCGCCCACTCTTCTTCCCGAAACCCCACCAGCACAAATTCCTCTCCGAGCAGAATCGGACGTTTGACGAGCAGCCCGTCGGTCGACAGCAGACGCAGCTGCTCCTCCTCGCTCATAAACGGCAACTTATTTTTCAGATCGAGCGATCGGTATTTCAGTCCGCTCGTATTGAAGAACCGTTTCAGAGGAAGTCCGCTTGCCGCAACCCACGTTTTGAGCTCATCGTACGTCGGATTATCCAGTGAAATATCGCGGTACTCCGTTTGAATCTCATGTTCTTTGAGCCAACCCCCCGCTTTTTTGCATGTACTGCATTTCGGATAACAAATAAATTTCATTGAGTACTCTCCTTCCCATCGATAAAATTCGGAAATATTTCATGAAAACCTGTCTGAGTTCTTGCTGTTTTCTGTCAAATCATAGATAATACGCAATAGAATGCGTGAACCAAACTTCCGATACGGATCGGATTTTGCTCTTCTTATATCTGTTGCACGAAAGGAACCGTATGACATACATCGACGAAATCAGACAATTTCAGCCGTCCGACGAGCGGGAAGCGCAGGATCAGTCCATCCTGTTTGCCTTCATCGAGCAACACAGAGAAACGGTGCTGCTGCGTCAAAACAGCATTGCGCACATCACGTCATCAGGGTTGATCCTGAACGAAGATAAAAACAAAGTGTTGCTCATTCATCACAACATCCGCAATGTCTGGGCGTGGACGGGCGGTCATGCGGACGGGGAACCCGATCTGTTGGCTGTCGCAATCAGAGAGGCGAAAGAGGAATCGGGTGTCACAGCGATCAGAGCACTGTCCGAGCGCATCGCTTCCGTCGATATCCTTCCCGTGTATCCTCACTTCAGAAGAGGCAGCTATGTCAACGGGCATCTGCATCTGTCCGTCGCTTACCTGTTGGTCTGCGACGAAACGGCATCGCTCTCGCACAATCCTGCGGAAGCGTCGGCGGCCGCATGGTTTCCGATCGATTATTTCACGGACAGTCATTTTGACGAAACCGACGTCTATCTTTACAACAAACTGATCCGACGCGCACTGAGTTGATAAGCATCGCATTGACGCTCAGCATATCGATAGGCTTTATAACGGATTATCTTATTCACCCGACAGCAAATAAGACAACTTGTCCGGCACATTATGTGTGTCGAAATAATCATCGTAACGGACGCTGACGATATCGGAACGTGACAGCGGATGGACAAAAGCACTTTGCAGATGTAACGGCACATTCATTCCATGCGGCAAAGGCTCGATCCGATCTTCATGCAAATGCAGCACCGCACAACTCAGCGCCGCCTGATGAAAAAATATTCGGGATAGATTGGATCGACTGATGATATCAAGATGTTCCTGTCGCGCGGAGATCAACCGAATGCATTGTTCCGTTTCGCAAAAAAGATTCCTGTTTTCATTGCAAAACACCATACCCGCATTATAATACGGAAGGATTTCTTCTTGCGTAACGGTCGTTCGCACGCAGGGAAGTTCAGCCGCATCCAAACCGAAGTAATCATATAATGTCTGCCACAATTCATCGGGTTTCTGGCCGTATCGCACTCCGATGTTGCGCAGATCGACCGGATTTACGCATACTGGCGCATGGGAAAGAACACTCGGATTTTGCAGAAAGCAACTGTCCACATCAATCCAAAGATACCCGCTGCCGCATTCCCGTTCAAAAACGGATGCCGCGTATATCTTATCCGAAAACGGCAGTTTTTGACAATAGGAAGGTATTTCGCAACGAATGACAGACACTCCACCAAGAGAATAAAGCCTCTTCTGAAGTGATGTCACGGCTGTAATTTCATAGGAATTTCGCAGATGAGTACACTGTTCGACAGAACGCATCAGCAATTCCGCTTTCGGCACGTCATCGGGTGTGCCGATGTAAAATCCGAGACTGTTCATGTCGGATTCCTTTCTCCGCTGATCAAATAATTTCTCAATCCGAATGAATCATAACAAACCCTTTTGCGCATTGAAAGGTGAAACAATGCATCTGCCGTCGGTTTTGATCAATTCTTTACAATTACTGCCGCGGCATGTGATCCGTATCGATCCAATACCGCTGAATCACATCCGCAATTGTACCGTCGGTGATTTCGTTCTCCAATACGCCGCCGCAGCGCAGAATCGTTTTTGCGGATGCGATATTGTGCTTATCACAAGTCACCAACACACGTTCCAGCCCCAAATCATGGCAAAATGCAAGTGTCTGACGCAACATCTGCGTGGCGTAACCTTTCCGATGTTCGGTGGGGCGTACCCCATAGCCGATATGTCCGCCTTCCCGAAAGAGAAATTCATTCAGACAGTGTCGGATGTTTGTCATGCCGACAAGATATCCGTCTGTTTCCCTTACGGCAAAAAAAGTATGTGAGGGAACCCGATCTGCGTCCACATCTGCATGCAGATCATCCGCAAGTTTTCCAAGCCATTCGAAGTAGTTCTCATATCGATCAAGACCGCCCGCTCCGTTGATCGGAGTTGCGGTTTCTCTGAGTTCTCTGATATATTCCTGTGCCTGCTGCTCCCGCGAGCTGTCGGGCACCACTAACTTAACCTTATCCAAAATTTCTCCTTTCCTCAATCTGATGACGGACTGTCCGAATCCTCCATCCATACACTGTTCTGCCGCACAACGACCCGGTTGCGTCCTTCTTTTTTTGCGCAGTATAATGCTTCATCCGATAAACGCAGCAGATCATCCGGCTCGATCTGTTCCGAGACCAACACTTCCGCCACCCCGATGCTCACCGTTATCTGAGCTTCCGCAACATCAGTGTAATTGTGCGGTATCTGTTTCGCTCTCACCGCTTCGGAAATCAGCTCTGCGGCTTTTCGGGCACCGTTTGAGTCTGTCAGAGGGAGCAACACCGCAAATTCTTCTCCGCCCCATCTGGCGGCGACATCCGTTCTGCGGTCTATCACTGACATGATAGCATCGGCAACCGCAACCAGCACTGCGTCTCCCGCAATATGCCCGTAATGATCGTTATAATTTTTAAAGCAGTCCACATCGATCATCAGCATCGAAAGCCGGCCTTCCGAACGTCGGACAATATCCCACAATTCGGTTAGTTTCTGATCAAAAAACCTCCGATTTTCGATTTTAGTCAGCTCATCCATTTTTCCGATCCGATCCAACAGATCCATTGTTTCCCTCATTTTGTTGTATGTCATGATTCGTATCGATTCCAACGCCAACGCTGCCAACAAAGAGCCGATACAAACAATCGGGAAACGCACCATAAACGTGGATGAATAATCATAAAGCAAATATCCGGACAACGGCGTCCAAAAAGAAAGAATCAGAACGAACATCATGAAAATACTCAGGATGGTTCCGCGCTTCATTCCAAGAAAAAACATGGACGTACTTGGCAAAAGGCAAATCCAGATCGGACTGAATCCGTCAATGCCTCCCGTCAGCAGGAACGAACAGAACATCACGGTTGTGGTGATACTGATCAGATAAGAAACCGCTTTCTGCAGATTCCAGATGACAAGAAGCAGAAACGAAACAAGGCAGATAACGGAAAAACTCCCCGTGATAATGGTCAGATTCTTCACATGCTCAAACAGATTAAGCAGAAACATGACCAACGCGATAACAAACAAAACACCGGACATCACCGTCATCTGCAGCCGGATTCTGAGATCTTCGTCAATAATCATTTTATCAATAATCTGCCGGAATTTCGTTTTCATATATACCTCTCGTTCGGATAGAGTGATTCGAAACCTCTTATTTCACAATCTCATGCACGCCCAAGTTCATTCGAATGATAATTGAGCATCGTATAAACCGTATGCATCTGTTCAAAATATCCCGGGATAACGAGCTTTGATATTGTTCTTTCGACGGGGATATCACCTTCCCCGGAAAAATCGATTGCCGCATTGTCGTCGTGATACTTTTTCCTCTCGATGACTCCGCCAATAACAATCGATCCGTCCGCCCGAAGTTTCAGTTCTCTCACTTCGAGAATTCGGAATACCGTACGATAAACAATATCGTCGGCGGGAATACCCGGAATTTTCACATAATCCACGCGAAAATAACGAAGCGCCTGTCCCTGTGATTCCAGATAGCTGTTCATTCTGCAGATGCGCAGGGATCGATACCATACCAGCGCAGGAACTTTCAGGAACAGCGCATTCATGAGAAACGGCAAAATACATCGCCAAGCATATCCGTACTCAGTGAATTCACCTGCGGAGAGCATCGGCGGATAAACAATCAATACGATATAAAGCAAAAATACATCCAATGCAAAAGACGGAATCAATGCATACAGCAGCCATGGGATACCGAAGGCGGCGAAACATGGAAAGCGAACATGTATATCGCACGGTCTCGGATAAATTGACGAGATCGGATTGATGATTACGTATCATTCTGTTTCTCCCAATTCAGAAGGTATTAGGATGCCGATATTCTGTAATCTTATCATATAATATTAACTTCTTTCTATTCTGTCTGCAAGCAAAAATCATTCAGAAGTAAGTAATCAGAAACCCTATCCCTAAACAACTCCTAGGGATTCACATTTCCGAATGCATTATTTGACACTAAACATTCATCTGTCAAAAACAAATTCATGATGAAAACTTGTATTTCAAAATAGAACAAGATATATTGATACTATCATCGAATTCGGAGAAGGTATTGTGTATATAAATTATAAAAATGCGGGTACATGGAAAATAAACAATGCTGGTCAAGGCTATGCAGGTGAAATATATATTGATGAAGAAAAAGGGTTAATAATTTTATCAATACATATATCTCATTCAGGTGGTCCATTGAGTTATCTGGAACTACCTTATCATATTCCATTTGTCGTGGGTGAATTATCAAATTGCGCTCAACTGAGTTTAATAGATTGCCAAAGGATTAGAACAGAAACTATATTGGGTTCAGGCGATACTTTCGTTTATCAGGTAAAGTATTTAGTGAATGGCTATACTTTTGACTGTGAAGATGACATCGTTTTTGATTCTTTTAAAGTGAAATTTTCAAATCTTTTTGACTGGAGTCAGATATCGTGTTTAACAAATAGGAAAATAGAAAATGATTACGTTATAGCTTATAATGATGTGGATACAATCACTCTATATTCTAGCGAAAAAGTGAAAATTAGTTATCAAATATCATCTAATTTCATTACAGATTTTATGAATGAAATTACCGAATTAAAACAAATCCCATATATTGTACTAGAGTCCCAAAGTGCACAACCTTTAGAATTTTTTCAAAATTATATAATTCAAATCAAATCTCTTATTGAAATAGGGATAGGGCAGAAGGTCGATATAACAAAAACGATTGCAGAAATTTCTAAGTGCAATATTGAGGTTGACGATAGAACAACGCACCATAACTTCGAAATCATCCAAAATTACCAGAAATCTAAAAAGTATAGTAAGATAAATTTACATGAATTACTATTTTCGCTCAATGATTTCAAAGAGAAAGATTTAAGCACGTGGTTTAATGGATATGAAGAAATGCAACCTGTTATTGAATTATTTGTAGAAGATTTAACCAATCATCATCTTAGTTTAGAAAGAAGATTTTTAAATATCGTACAGGCTTTAGAGGTTTATCATGGCAGAAAGCGATTTCACGGTTCGAATAGAGCTGAATATAGGAAATATATAAATAATAAACTAATGAATTCCAATCAAGAAGCTATAAAACAATATCTTTTATGCGGAGATAATTCTAAATCCAAGCCAAATTTTGTATTATTAAAAGAAAGGTTGTATGATCTATTTATTGGTGATTATAATTTCTTTTTTAATACAAGAGGATTGACGCAAGAAAAGATGGATTTTCCAAAAAAAGTTGCAGATACACGAAATTATTTAACTCATTACGATTTAAAATCAAAAGATAAAGCTTTTGAGGGCAATGAGTTAAAAAAAAGTTATGAGATATTGCAATTGATATTGCTATATTATATTTTAATAGAAATAGGTTTTGATAATGAATTTATTCACGATAAAATTATGTCTTTACAAAGAGACTATGAGGATCATGATTCTTTTATGTCGATGTAATAATAGTCGCCTTGATAAAAGAAAAACCGCTTATAAAAAGCAGTTTTTTATGAATTTTATGGTGGAGATGAGGGGATTCGAACCCCTGACCTCTTACATGCGAAGCAAGCGCTCTCCCAACTGAGCTACACCCCCACGATTTGGGAAAATAAATGGTAGAGACAGTAGGACTCGAACCTACGACCTCTCGCATGTGAAGCGAGCGCTCTAACCGACTGAGCTATGCCTCCGTATCCGTGTGAAATTCATAATATCACGAAACGGAATTTTTTTCAATTCTTTTTCTCGGAATCTCTCGATTCTTTTCCATACGATGGAATTGCATCAACACTCAGCTTTTTGCAAAAAAACCTTTTTTGCATTTCGGGCAAGTCACAAGAATCCGACCTTTTCCGCGCGGAACCCTCAACCGGGTTCTGCAGTCCGGACATTTATAAAATCGATATTCTTTTCTCTGTTCAAAACGTTTTTTCCACGCTTCATACCGATTTCGCAGCAGTTGCATATAACTGATAAACTGATAATTTTCCTTTGTCCGTTTTGCTTTGTTTTTGGAAAAAACACGGAATACTGCCGCTGCCAACAGCATCGGCGCCAAAACCGCCAAAATCATGCTGCCCACAAAGGCCGCGATCAGATCTGTGATCAGACCTGCCGCAATCAGCACTCTGGACAAGCGATCCATCCCGTATCTGCCATACATAAAACGGTTGATTTTGGATTGCATGATGATTACCTCCGGTATACCGATCTATTATAACGCAGCAGATAAAAACAACGAACCGAATAAACCGCAAATTAATGCAATGTTAATCCGGTTCGCAGAGAGTTACGCCAAGTTTGCTTTTTTCTTTTTGACGGAACGGGTGATCGCTTTCACGATTTCCACGATCGGGATGATCGCCAGTGCCAATGCCATGGAGAAGATAAAGTCTTCCACATTCAGTGCGTGGAATTCAAACGCCGTATTGATGACCGGAGTATAGACTACGAATACCGTCAGCAGGAATGCCGCAACCATCGCTCCGTACAAATATTTGTTTTGCTTTTTAAGCGAGAAGATCGACAGATGCGTGGAACGCATATTCAGCGAATGGAAAATTTCGCACATATTGAGCGTCACAAATGCCATGCTCATTGCCGTCTGATGCGCAAACTCACTCGTCTGCACAAATGTAAAGCCATTTCCTATGAAATAGGAAAACAGCGTGAGTGCCGTGATGACAAGCCCCTGATAGATCACGCCCGCTCCGAGTCCGTTCGCGAATACGCCTTCGTTGCTCTTGCGGGGCGCTTTCGTCATAATGTCTGGTTCCGCTTCTTCCATTCCGAGCGCAATGGCGGGAAGGCTGTCTGTGACCAGGTTGATCCACAGCAGTTGTGGCGGCGTAAAGAGGATGAAGTTCATCATCGTCGCGGTGAACAGCGAGACCACTTCGCTCAGGTTGGATGAGAGCAGAAACTGGATCGTCTTGAGGATGTTGTCATAAATGCGTCTGCCTTCTTCGACTGCGTGCACGATCGAGGCAAAATTGTCATCCGCCAACACCATATCGGATACATTTTTCGTTACATCCGTTCCCGTGATGCCCATGCCGACTCCGATGTCCGCAATCTTCAGGGCGGGAGCGTCGTTGACGCCGTCGCCCGTCATCGCCGTAATGCGTCCGTTGCGTTTCCAAGTCTCGACGATGCGGACCTTATGCTCCGGCTGCACGCGCGCGTACACGGCGTAGTCATTGATTTTCTTGTCGAATTCTTCGTCGGACAGTTTCGACAGGTCGCTGCCGGTGATCGCCTGCGACGCGTTATCGATGATTTTCAGTTCTTTTGCGATCGCAACAGCGGTGTTGATATGGTCGCCCGTAATCATGACCGGTTTAATCTGCGCCGAGCGGCATTCGTCGATGGCAGCTTTCACTTCCGGGCGCACGGGGTCAATCATGCCCGCAAGTCCGATGAAGGTCAGATCGTATTCCAGCGTTTCGGGAGAAATTTCCGAGGGAAGTTCCTTGATACGCTTCATCGCGCCCGCGAGCACGCGCAGCGCTCTGTCTGCCATTTTCGTATTTTCTTTTAAAATCAAGGCACGCACTTCGTCCGTAAGCGGTTTTCGTTCCTCATCTTTCGGATCGAAATAGTGGGTGCAGGCTTTGAGCAGCTCGTCGGGAGCACCCTTGACATATTCGATAAAGCCGTCTTCGGTGCGGTGCACGGTCGTCATCATTTTGCGGGACGAATCAAACGGTGCTTCCGCGACTCGCGGCATAAATTGTTCTCGTTCGTGTTTTTTGAAATCAAGATCGTAGGCATATCGCACGAGAGCGCTTTCCGTCGGCTCCCCGATGATTTCCTTTGTTTCTTCGGAATAGACCGCATCGCTGCACATCGACATCGTCACAGCCAACAGATTTTCGCTGCCGTGGGTTTCCACGACCGTCATTTTGTTCTGCGTCAGGGTTCCGGTTTTATCCGAACAGATGACCTGCGTGCAGCCCAATGTTTCCACTGCGGTGAGTTTGCGGATGATGGCGTTTCGCTTCGACATTTTCGTCACACCGATGGAAAGCACGATGGTTACAACGGCAACCAAACCTTCCGGAATGGCGGCAACCGCCAGACTGATGGCGATGAGGAACATTTCAAGCACGTGCGTTCCCGAGAATCCGCCGTTTTCGATGACCCCGAACACAAAGATGAACACACAGATGGCGAGTACGCCGATCGAAAGGACTTTGCTCAGTCCGGCCAGTTTTTTCTGCAGCGGTGTTTTTTCGTCTTTCGCTTCCGCGATGATGTTGGCGATTTTGCCCATTTCGGTTTTCATGCCGGTTGCGACCACCACGCCTTCGCCGCGTCCGTACACGACGTTCGTGCCCATGTAAGCCATATTCGTGCGGTCACCCAGCGGCACGTCATCTTCTTTTGTTTCGATGACATCCGCGTGTTTGTCGGAAGGAACGGATTCCCCCGTCAGCGACGCTTCCTCGATTTTCATGCTTGCCGTTTCGATCAGACGCATATCGGCCGACACCGAGTCTCCCGCTTCCAGGAGCACGACATCACCGGGAACGATTTCCTCGGATTTGACACGCACGATATTTCCGCCTCTGCGCACCCTGGAATAAGGAGAAGCCATCTGCTGCAGCGCTTCGATCGCCTTTTCCGCTTTGCCCTCCTGTACCACTCCGAGTACGGAGTTGATGACAACCACGGTCATGATGATAATCAGATCCGCCAGCTCTCCGACGATGCCGGAAATGATTGCCGCGGCAAGCAGAATCAGAATCATCGGGTCGGAAAGCTGCCCGAGCAGCTTGACGATCACCGAGGTCTTTTTGCCTTCGTCCAGTTTATTATAGCCGTATGTCTCCAGATTTGCCTGCGCCTTTTCGGGCGTCAGACCGTCGTCCGACGTATCGAGAGAAGAAAAAACGGTCTCTTTTTTTTCCAGATAATGTTTCATATGGAATCCCTTTCACTGTGATGTATCCGACACGAATTTTGTTCTACCGTTATTTTATCAAATTTTGTGATTTCGGTAAATTATTTCCGCCACAAATAATCGATTCGCGGCGGATGAATTGCTCGTTTTCAGACTTTACAAATGAGAGTAACATAGGCTATACTGATTGAAAACGGATAAATACGGTCATGTGTCCTATTTTTACCCATAAAAGTATTTTTGTCCGCAGGAAGGAAATTCGATGGCGAAACCGGAACTCACCAAACAACTCATCGCCGACACGTTTAAACGTCTGGTCGGAGAACTGCCGCTCGACAAAGTCACGATCAGCGATGTGGTCGATGCCTGCGGGCTGAACCGCAAGACGTTTTATTATCATTTCGAGGACAAGCAGGCGCTCATCTGCTGGATTTTCGACAGAGAATTCGAGTCGCTCACGGACGTAAACCGCAACAACACGGTGCTGGACGAGCTGATCGGGCATCTGTACGAAAACCGCGCATTCTACGCCCCTGCCCTGACTTCCAACGTGCAGAACAATCTGAGCGAGCACATTTTCCGCATCATCAAACGGTCGATGGAGCAGGACATCGCGCAGACGCTGAACGGAAAAAGACTGCCGGAAGAGAAAGCAGATTGGATCGCGAACTTTTTCGCAAACGCGACGGTCGGCTCCATCAAGCAGTGGGCATCCTCCGGGATGAAACGCACCCATCCCGAATCGTATGCCGATTCCTTCGGCATCGCACATGAATGCCTCGAGTGGATTGTGCAGCGGCACGTCGGGATGAAGTAATATCATTCATCATAACAACCATGTACATCCCCTGTAGGGATCGCATAGCATGCGATCCACATAAATAATCCATTATGCGAATATAAGAATTTGATGGAACATAGAACAAGGAACGCATACACGGAACGTGTGATAGCGTTCCCTACATTGCATATTTAAAACCAAAACAACAATCAAATCAACCCACCGCATTCCGCCACGAACAGGCGGGGGCGGTTCCAAACTTGATTGCGAGCATCGGAATGTCCCGAAACAATTCAGCAAGAAACAGAGCCGAGCGCATTTATATTACTCCTGGCCTGAACGGTGCTGCGAACCATTATGCGCCGAGGCGATGTTTGTCTGAATTGTGCAGGCTGACATTCCCTGCGACACAATCGTTTGGTAGTTTTTGCCCACTTTTTGTGAAAAAGTGGGTTCGCTCTCGGGCGAATGTCCCGAGACAGCCTATCTATTCATCTCAATGATAAAATCAATGGATATCTCTGCCAACAATCAATTATCCGTATTACACGGAACGCGTGATACGCGTTCCCTACAGAATTAAAAAAAGCCGTCATTCGACGGCTTTTGCGTTATCCCAAAATATCTTTCACACTTGCGGGGTCATATGCCATCCCGCAGCTGCATCTCGCCTCTCCGAATAAAAAGGAATACGTGTTAGGAAACTCGTTGTTCACTTCGATGACTTCCTGCGCAAATTCAGTTTTGTCCTTCGGAATCGGAATCAGCGCATCCGCCGCTTCCTGCGTTTCGATCACCGCTCTCGGCGGAATGAAACGGTTCGGCGGTACGATCACGCCCCCCGTGACAAACGCCCCGTGCCCGACAAACGTCCCTGCGCCGATCACACAGTTGAGCAGCACGGCATAAAAACCGACAAAACAGTCGTCCTCCACTTTGCACGGTCCGTGCAAAATCGCTCCGTGCGCACAGCTGACCCGTTTGCCGATATAAACGGAATATTGTTTTCCGTCCTGTTCCACTCTGCCGTGGGCAAGACCGTGCATGATTACGCCGTCCTGCAAATTGGTGTCTTCGTCAATGAAAAATGGACTGCCTTCATCCGCGCGCAGACTGACATTCGGCGCGACATAAACGTTCTTTGCGATCGTCACATCGCCGATCACCGAAGAAAACGGTCCGATATAGGCGCTCTCGTCAATGCTCGGGCAGACGCTTTCGGGGTTGAATTTGGTCGCCGGATTCGGCGCGATATAACTGACATGTAAATTCTGAGGTTTTGATTGGCTCATACTATTCTCCGTTCCGATAAATCAAAAGTCGATGCAACCGTTTGCATCACGGACGGCAAAGAATCCGTTCCGATTCCTGCCAATCAATCCGATTCCGCAATGGCTACGATTTCATTATAACATCGTTTGAGAAAACAGGAAACGGAATTAATCGGAGCATAATAAGATACTTTCTTTTTTTTCAGACAACAATGCGCCCGCGAAAGCCCCTGACCGCATAGTACGATTCCGCTCCGTTGTGATACACAAAGACCGTATCATACCGCCTGTCGCAGAACAGCGCACCGCCGAGCGATCGAACCGATTCGGGCGTTGCGATCCAACTGGAGGTTTTCAAGTCAAATTCGCCCAATTGCTGCAACGCGCGGTATTGTGTTTCCGTCAGAAGCTCGATTCCCATCTCCTGTGCCATATCCATGGCGCTGGTTTCCGGCTTGAATTTCTTTCTCGATTCCAGCGCGGCACGGTCGTAGCAAACGTTTCGGCGGCCTTCGGGTGTTTCTTTGGAGCAGTCGCAAAAGACGATGCCCGCGCCTTCGAAACCGACCACATCCGGCTCTCCTCCCGTTTCTTCCATTCGGCTGATCGACCAAAGCGCTGTCGGATTTTCAGAAAGTTTTTTCAAAACCACATCCCATGAGATGCCCTCGTGACGGGCTTTGTTTTTCTCAAACCGTTCCCCGAGGAGTTTCAGCAGCATCTCCTGCCGTTCGGGCGGCAATGTTTGCTGCGATGTGTTTCCTGCCATGTCAATTCCTCCCTGCGATTGAAATGAACCGTACGGTTCGGTTGCCTTTATTATATCGCACACTTCCGAATAAGATCACGGTTTTTCAAAATAATTCCGTCTTTGCATCGGCGTGAGGATGTTCTATAATAATAAGAGAAACACGGAGGAATCATGGATCACACACAGATTGCGTCGGCATGCATGGGCTACCCGCATGTTCGTCATGAATACAAAGCGGATTGGGGCGCGGCGCTCTTTCGAATCGGCGAAAAAATCTTTGCGCTGCTCGGCGGAGACAAAACGGGAGAAGCGGTGCTGTCCCTGAAGGTGCCCCCGGAGTTGAGCATCACGATGCGAAACACCTACGAAGGCAAGATCATTCCCGGCTATCATCTGAACAAGGAGCACTGGATTTCGATATATCTGAATTCGGATATACCGGATGAACTGATCGCTTCGCTGATCGGCACGGCTTACGAAACCGTGCTGCATTCTCTTCCGAAAAAACTGCAAAAGGAACTGACTGACAACAAATGAATCTGACAAAAGAAAAAACAACGTACGATACCGTTCTGTTTGATTTGGACGGAACCTTGCTCAACACACTCGATGATCTGGCGGACAGCGTCAACTATGCGCTGCGTGCAAAGGGATACCCGACGCGGACGACCGAAGAAGTGCGCCGCTTTATCGGAAACGGTGTGGCGGTGCTGATGAAGCGCGCCGTCCCCGAGGGAACCGATCAGGCGAAGATCGACGAAGCGTTGGAGTGTTTTCGCGCACATTACAAAGAAAACATGCGCAACAAAACGAAGCCGTACGACGGGATTATCCCGCTGCTCGAAGAACTGAAACGCAGAGGCATCCGCACGGCTATCATTTCGAATAAATATCACGACGCAGTCGGACAGCTTGCGAGAGAGGAGTTCCCCGGGTTGTTTGACGCAGCGTTCGGGGAATCGGAAAGACTGCGTCCGAAACCCGCTCCCGACATCGTAAACGCGGCAATGGACGCGCTCGGCGCAAAAAAAGAACGCACCCTGTATGTCGGCGATTCCGACACGGACGGGATTACGGCATGCAACGCGGGGCTGTTCTTCGTGGGAGTGAGCTGGGGATTCCGAGACAGAGACGTGCTGGAAGAAGCAGGCGCGGGGGCTGTGATCGATAAACCCAAGGAGCTGCTGGCTTTGCTGTAAGAAATTTCCCGGGATTTTATTTTTGTGATAGAAAAATTTCAAGTGAAGATCAACATTGAAATCTCAGTAAGATACTACATGTATGCTATTTCTTCCATTGTCATCGTTACCCTCAAAATAAATCACATAATTTTCCTAAGAAGATACGTTCTCCTTCATCGCCTGTGGTATACCTTTTTCCGCCGTCTGGCTTTTTTGATTTTGATGTCATTCGCCAGCTCGGGTTCTTTCGTTAGCAGAAATATTTTCACAAAAACATCGCTGGGTAAAATATTTATAACAATAGACAATAACAGTATTAATCCAGCAAAAATCATTGTATCTTGATTTGCAGGTATGTAATGTCCGAATAATCTAAGGATGATCATTATGAGCGTATCGAAGATAATTAAGATCGAATACATTACATTTTTCGTTATAGTTGTTTTTTCTTTCTTCGACGGTGGTGATTTCAACTTATTGAACTTTATTAATACATATAATAATCCATTAAAATTCGGAATACAGATAAATATCAATAACAAGAATATATTCGGAACACTACCCCAATAGAATAGGTTGAATGAAATCATCGCGAGAACAACGGAAAATGTTATTTCCCATGAAAAAGCAGCCCTGAATTGATCAATCATTTCTTTTTTTGCAAAATACATGATTGTAAAATAGAGATAACCGAAAAATCCAATTAAAATAATCGAAGCAGAAATGATCGGATAACTTCCCCAAATGATGCACGCAAGTCCGAAAACAATCATAACGATTATTAATATTACTGTCGTTCTTGCATCTAATGGACTTGTAGGATCTTCCATAAATTCCTTGACTGATTCATTGTTGAACTGCATAGTCCCTCCCATAATCAACTCTTGTTTATGCTGACATATATCATTCACAATATTAAAAAAACACTAACATCACAACAATCTATAATTACGTTTCTTTATTGTTCCTGCATTCATAACCACACTACCTCTCACCGTGCAAGTCATCATAAATCTGCGTTCGGATATCTTTTTCTCCCCCCATCACACCCACCTCAAACCGTTATGCTACCCCGCCCATCAGAAAAAGGAACGACTCGCGTTCCTTTACTCTATTTCTCAAAATCCCGATACATCAGGCTGGGCTGAATGCCCGTGTTGTTCTGATATTTTCCGCTGCGGTACAGATCGTACTCGCCGTGAATGTCATGATAATAAATCTGGCAGATTTCCGTGTACGGATAAATGATGATCGGCTGCACGCAAAACATTTCCAACGTCCAATAACCCGCGAAGCCGATGTCCCCGAACCCCGCAGTTACATGAATGAACAGTCCCAGCCTCCCCGTGGAAGATCGCCCTTCCAGCATCGGCACATATTTCTCCGTCTTGGTGTATTCCACCGTCCGCCCGAGATACAACGTCTGCGGCGTCAATTCCAACCCCTCGTCGGGGATGAGGATCGAGCGCGTCGGATTGGGCTTTTTCATGTCCAACACCTCGCATTCGTACACCAGCAGCTCATTGTGCAGCGTCAGATTGTAGCTGTTCGGATTGATCCGCTTCGGATCATACGGCTCGATGATGATGTCCGTTCCGATGTTCTTTTCAATTTCTTTTCCCGATAAAATCATAGGATGCCCCCATTTTGCGCTGTGGAAAAATTGCGGTTCGCTTAGGATGCGAATCCGTTGCACAGGCAAAAAGCGTTTCCTTGATTTTAGCATAGCTTACGTCTTCATTCAAGAATAATTGCTTTCGAATGTCGGTTCCAATGAAAAAACCGCATCCGTTGGGTGCGGTTTTATGATCAAACAAAATACTGTGCAAAAAACTCTTCCAATTTTTGCTGATACATTTCAGGTTCTTTGAGATAGGCCTGCGCATGCTTTGCGTCTTTTACGATCAGCAGATCCTTGCCGCAGCGCGCTGTTTCATACAGAGGATGAACCATCGAAACGGGAACAAAGTTGTCCGCATCTCCATGGATGAACAGCACCGGTCTGGAGCATTTTTTCAGCTGATTAATCGCACTTGCCTCTTTAAACGAATATCCTACGAAAATGCGGCAGATCAGACTGGTCAGCGGGAGAATCGGGAATGCGGGCAGATGAAACATGTGATTCATCTGCACTTTGAATTCATCGTATGCGGAAGTATATCCGCAGTCTTCAACGATGCATTCCACCTGTGCGGGAAGGGTTTCTCCGCTCATCATCATGACAGCGGCAGCACCCATCGAAACGCCGTGCAGCACGATACGGATATCGGAACCCAATTTTTCGACGAGCAAATCAAGCCAATGCATTTGATCCAGGCGATCAAGCCATCCCATTCCGATATAACGCCCTTCGCTCTGTCCGTGCCCGCGGTTATCCGCCATAAAAACATGAAATCCTTTTTCACGGTAATACTGTGCGAAATCCGCCATGTACTTTCCGTCGACGCCATACCCGTGCACCAACACCACCAGTTTGCCGCTTTTCTGTGCCGGAGCGATATAATATCCGACCAGATTCAACCCATCGTGCGAGAGCGTGTGCATGGTCTCGTAGCCGAGTTCTTCCAGCCATTCTTTCGCTTTATTATGATGCGTTTCGCTCCAGTCATTGGATTCGGCGGCAATCTCCTGATGTGTAATGTGTTTGCTTAATATGCCGTAGCGAAACAGATAAGCCGTGCCGTATGCAAGAATGCACAGAATCAGCAAAATTGCAAGTAACACCCAAACCATAACTATTGTTCCTTTCAATCAGGATTGAATATCTTCGGCGGAGAGACGCAGCGCTTCTTCTCTGAAGCCCTTTAGTTTGTGCGTGGAGATGGTAATCGGCATCAGCGTACGCTGATGTGTGCGATAAACATAAAGAATGTCAATGCAATTAATGAAGTATAAATCGAAAACGACGGGATATTCGTTCTCTGTCACTTCGATAAATGTTGTAATCAAGCGGATGTCAAATTCTTTCAGCAGTGGAGTTTCCGCAAAAATATACAGCCCGTTCTGATGAAAAATGCGATAGTTGCTGTTCAGCTTTTCAAGCTTATCCGCAATCCGATCCTGTACCAGATTGAATGTGGTTGCCGGATCGAACATTTTTTGTTTTTCGCCCGATTCATAAGGGTAACCAACCGATTGAGAAGAACGGCGGAGCACTTCTTTCCGAATATCTTCATATCCGTATCCTCGTTCCCGAAAGCGGTTGATCAGGTCAAAGTTGCACCGGCCTTCGTTTTCGGACAACGCCTGTGTCACTTCGATGCCGCAGCCCAGCGTTTCACTCTGCAGATCAGGCTTGTCGGCAACCGTCAGATCGGACATAGCTGCATCGTACGATTCGATCAACGTCAGTCTGGCGTAATGTTCGGAATATGTTTTGTTGTATTTTTGCATAGCATTACCCGAATCGTTTCTGTAAGTAATTTTTTATATTATACCAAAAATCTGCGAAGCTGAATATCATTTGCAAAAGTTCCCGTGCAGAAACTTCATTGTTTCGCGTCCTTTTGAAGATAAGACGTAATCCGATTCCAGATCTCCTGCATTTCCATAAACTGACGATAGTGTTTTTTGACATTCTTGTCATATCTGTTCAGTTCTCTGAGAATTGTCATAAACCCGTTGTTGCCGAAATAAGTGCAGACGCGGGGCAAAGTCAGCATGAGTTTTTCTCTGATCGAGTCAATCTGCTGTTGGTATGATTCGCTCTGCGTAATATACAAAAGCAAAGGTTTATATCGAATCCAACCGACGCAGGTACGGTAAAAACGCGTAACGACCGCCTCATCTTTTGCATCGATCTTTTTTAAATTGATCGGCAGCACCCCGTCCATCAAGGTGTTATAGGTCGAAAATCCGTCGTGAAATGTATAGCAGGGCACCCGCAATACCTTCCGCTCGTGCAGACAGGTACTCAGAAAGGTATCTTCTCCCCTTGCCCCCGGCGGATTGTAAAAGGGGAAAACCCGTTCAGGCTTTGTCAGATTGAGGCACAGGTTTGCGCCGGTAATAAACTTGGTGCCGTTTGTTTCAGGCACCTCCTGCGGACTGTTCGCAGTCAGGATTTTGGTATCTGCATAAGTCACGCCGCCGCTTTTCATCAATTCGCCGATACTCTCCCAGTTCACGATATCGTTGCTGATCGCTTCGATAAACTGCCGGAACATCTCCGGAGTCAGAACATCATTAAATTCGAACGACGGAATCGGAGAAATGTATCCGCAATGATATCCATTGGTGATATCGGCCTGTCCGATTGCGTCCAAATGCGCGGCGAGTACATGCTGTCCGCCCCATATTGCGTACGCTCCCGTTTTGGTGACTGCCATGGGATATTCGTCATCATCCAAAAATAAAAGGTAATCCATCCCGTTTTTCAAAGCAGTATAAAGCACCGCATTCCGCTTTGCCGCATAGCCTGTGCCAAACAGAATCTTGGCCTGCTCTTGGTCAAAAATACCCGCCTGAATCATTTGTTCGATATCCCGATTCAATGTAGTTCTGCCGATGAAAAAAATTTCATCGACAAAGGAACGGATATCCGGACGAATGTTGGTGTAATCGGAAGGTTCGGTGTTCGCATAGTTTAAATCATATGCAACCAACAAATTCAGACTGATATTTTCAATATCTGTCAATCCTCCTTCACGCCAGGTATAGGCATAGGTTTTTAATACTTTCTGAAAACTCTTTCTCCCCGTTGCAAACCCGATGCCGACTTTTATTGTTTTTTTTGCTTGCATCCATTTACCCCCAAACACTATTCAATAAATTTACTATAGCATGTTCTGGCAACAATTCAAAATCATGCAATCCGATTCCGCATAGAGCATCAAAAAAATAATGGCTTACATAAAGCGTTTATGCGATCTCCTGTTAAAATCACATTATTTTCATTTGTTTCCGCCGCAAGATCGGATATAATAAAAGAAAGTTGATTCCAACGAATCTTCTTTCAATATTATGTTCAAGGAATTCATATGAACCAAACCCATGCAGCCGAACAGAAATGGTATCGGCTCGACAATGCGGCTAAAATCTACCCGGCAGTCTTAAGCGAAAACGACAGCTGTGTATTTCGTGTTGCCGCGAATCTTTATTCCGACGTCAAACCTGCCGTTCTTCAGCAGGCGGTCGCCGACCTGAAGCCGCGTTTTCCGATGATGTATGTCAGACTGAGAAGCGGCCTGTTTTGGAATTACTACGAAAGCAACGAAAAAGTCCCGCTCGTGAAACCGGAATCCTGTCTGATGAACCAGACGATCCATCCGCACAAAAACAACGGATATGATTTCACGATTTTTTATTACGCCAATCGCATCAGTCTGGAAGTCTTTCACAGTCTGTGCGACGGCACGGGTGCGATGGAGTTTCTCAAAGCCGTGCTGTTCCGATATTTCGAACTGCTCGGAATATCTTCCGATGCTTCAGGCAAAGCGCTGACGGTGTATGAACATCCGAGCATCGGGGAACTGGAAGACAGCTTCGCACAGAATTATCAATCCGGCAAGAAGCGAAACCGCACAAAAGTAACCAATGCCTATCAGATCAGAGGCACCCGCTTTTCCACCGAAAACGGAATCGGCGTGATCAACGGCAAAATCGATGCGAGACGTTTTGCAGCCTCTGCGAAAGAACACGGCGCAACCGTCACGCAGTATTTGGCGGCACTGCTCACCTATGCGATCTGGCAGTCCGATGGGTTCGCAAAAACATCCAAGCGTCCGATCAATATCTGCATTCCCGTCAATCTGAGGAAATATTTCAATTCGCATTCGCTGCGTAATTTTTCTCTGATTTTCCACACATCGACGCAATGCGGCGGGAAAAAACTGACATTCGACGATATTCTGGAAACAATCAAGCAGGATTTTCGCGAAGAACTGACTCTCGACAAACTGCAGGAAATGCTGAACGCGAATGTCTCCATCGAAAAGACCCTCGCGCCGTTCCCGCTGTTCTTAAAAAAGATCGGCATCCGAATCGGAACGAGTCTGCTCGGAGATAAAATCAAAACCTGCACGATCTCCAATCTCGGGAAAATTGATCTGCCCGCAGAACTGAATGACAAGATCAAAGATTTCGACTTCTGCCTGCCGGTGGGCAACGGCTCGACGCACAGTGTCAGCGTCGCAACCCACAACAACCGCATGACCGTGTCCTTCGCCCGCAGAATTTACGAAACCGAAGTCGAACGAGTCTTTTTCTCTCTGATTTCCGAACTGGGAATTCCCGTGGAAATACAGAGCAATCTCATTGAACAATATGCCTAAGGAGTCCATTATGCTGCATTGTGAAAAATGCAATATCGATATTATCACCCAAACTGACCGATGTCCGCTGTGTCAGACGCCGATCCGTACCGAAGGAATCGAAAGAGCGGAAAAAACATATCCGGGTTTCGAACCGCTCAAAAACCGCTTTCAATTGATTGCGAAAATTTCTTCCGCCGTGGCCTTGGCATCCATTGCCATCCTGGTCGGAATCAATCTGATTTTTTGGAACGGGCACCTGTGGAGCGTGGTTGCATCCTCCTATATTCTGTATGCGTGGCTGCTCGGGCTGCTCACATTTCATAAGAGAGTGCCGCTCGGCCTGAAACTGATGTCTCACGCCGTCTTCATCTCGCTGACGCTCATTGCCGTCAACGCGTTTACGGACGGAAGAGAAACCGTGAGTTCTCCCTCTTGGGCGATCTCCTACACCATGCCGCTGATTCTGGTGGCATTCATGATCGCACTGAATATTCTGATGCTGATGTGGAAACAGAAACGGCGGGACATGTTGTTGTATCAGATCACCCTGTGTGTCTTCGGATTTGTGCCGTTGATTCTGGTGTTGGTCGGCATCGCTCAGCCGATTCTCCCAAGTGCAATAGTGGCAGGATTTTCGTTGCTGACCATTGTCGGACTGGTGCTGTTCACCAAAAAAATAATCTTATCCGAATTCGTGCGAAAGTTTCATATCTGATTTTTTTCTATAACTGAAAAACAAGAACGATTCCCCACAAAGGAATCGTTCTTTCTGTTTTAATACAATGAACTGGATACCGCCGTAGATACGACAGGACAAAAACACATTCCGAAAAGTTTTATTGACTATATTCAATGAATTATCTCATACAGAATAAATGCAATCTTCCATGCCAGTGCATAAAAACATATCCCGGAAATAGCGTATCCGAATTTGTGATCCGTAAGTGCTGCGCGAATAAAAAGATACACTGGAACGAAAATCAATCCCAGCCACGTCCAACGTTTATGACGATCCGAAACTTTCCAGATAATTTCCGAATCCATAACCCAAAATATGAGAGTCGCTATTAATCCTAGAAGAGTAAACCAAAAAGAACCGAGTTTAAACGCGATCACACTCACAACCGGAGCACATGCAAGCAGCCACGCAAAAGTATTGTTTAGAGCGGGTCTTGCAGGAATGGCTTCGCGAAATGACAGTGGTTGTCCGGCAGCAAAGCATGATTTAAAATAAGATTTGTCTGCACTGACCCAATCACGTTGATTTGCGTTTCGGATCCGGGAATTCGCATTTATCACTCCCGCTTGGATCAGCCGAAATATTTCGTCCTCATCATACGGACCCACCTCTGATTCCCCGTCAAGATAACTCCAGATTTTTAATTTGTTGTTTTGCGCCAATGTCGTATAATCCCCTTCAACTGTTTGTCATATAATAAATGATAATCGTATACATCATATTTTATCACAACATCTGTATTTTTTCAATTTTTGTAACAAAAAAACGGTTCTCTAATAGGGAACCGTTTTTCGGTTACATCTGTTTTATGAATTCTTCTGTTGTCATCCCTTTTGCAAATCGTCCGCACAATACCGAATTGTGGTGTGCGATGATTTGCGGAGCACGAAGCGCTGCGGTGTCAAACGTCGTATGCGCATCACTGAGCATGATGCCGCGATAGTCGTGGGCAAACGCGCTGCGCACCGTCGTGTCGAAACAGAACTCCGTCTGCATGCCTACAAATACGGGCACATCGATGTTCATGTGATGCAGCACGCTGCCAAGCTCGGTTCGGTAAAACGCATCCCATGTCATTTTTTTTATGCAGACATCCTCGCTCTCGGGAGCAAGGGAAGGATGAATCTGCCACCCATGCGTTCCTTCTTCGAATTCCTCCCCTTCCGTATGTTGGATATAAACGACGGGGAGGTTTCTTTTGCGAAATTCTTTGAGTACGGATTGAATGTTGGATACCACCGTCTCGATTCGATATGGTTTTTGCGTGTCCTCAAACAACGCGTTCTGCATATCGATGACAATCAATCCATAATGCGGACTGCTCATATCGGAAGAATCGTTATTTTGCGACAATCACATACCCGTCCTTTCTCGGAGCTGCTTTCGGGGCTTCGCAATCGGGATAGCCGAGCACCATGGAGCCGACGCCCATATAGTCGTCCGTCAATCCCCACTCCTTCATCAGCGCTTTCCCTTCCTTGGTGTCAAACATCTGATGTTCGCGGTGAATCCAGCAGGATCCGATGCCGAGGGAATATGCCGCAATGCCGAGGTTGCCCAGCACAAGGCTCGCATCTTCCACAGGTGCCGCTTTTGTTTTGTCCGCAAATACCAAAATGATCGTGGGTGCTCCGTAATAAGGATCCATATCGCGTCCCATCACGGCGGCGTTCATTTTTGACAGTTTTTCGCGCAGCGCCGCATCCTGCACCACAACCATCACGGACGGCTGTTGATTTGCTGCCGTGGGAGCGTACATCCCCGCTTCCAGTATGGCGTCCAGTTCTTCGTTTTTAATCTGTTCCGGTTTGTATTTTCGGATGCTTCTTCTGTTTTTCAGGCTCATTAATGTTTCGTTCATTGTTTCCTCCTCACTGCCGTAACTCAGCAGTTTCCCGTATAAACATATTTTAAATAGTCTCTGGCAATGTCAGCCAAGCGATAAACGGATGCAACATCGGTCGCTGCAATATCCGACATCCGATAGGAAGGGAAAAACCGTGAAATATGCAAGGGGATCTCCTCATCCACTCCCGCCAGCCAAGACGCGAGATTGTGCATTTCCTCTTCTGTGTCGTTTTCGCCAGGAATAATGAGGGTGGTAACCTCGACATGCGCGGATTCCGACGCGATGCGGATGCTTCGTTTCACTTCTTCCAACGATCCGCCGCACCGTCTATAAAACGCCTCGGTAAAACTTTTCAGATCGATGTTTAAGGCATCGATGACGGGCATCAAATCCCTCAGCGGATCTTCATTGATGTATCCGTTTGTTACAACCACTGTTTTCAAGCCTCTTTTTTTTGCCAATGAGGCACAATCCCGCACATATTCGTATCCGATGAGCGGTTCATTGTAGGTAAAGGCAATGCCGATATTCCCTTCGCTCTGTAATTCCACCGCTTTTTCGATCAAATCTTCGGGGGAAAAGTATACGGTATCGACATGGTTCGCATCGCTCATCGAGATGCGGTAGTTCTGACAGAACGAGCAGTGCAGATTGCATCCGTAACTTCCGACGGAAAGAATCATGCTGCCCGGATGAAATTGAAACAGCGGTTTTTTTTCAATCGGATCGAGCGAGATCGCCGTAACGAGCCCGTAACTGTCGGAGAGCACCGCGCCGCCCTGATTGCTGCGGGCTTTGCAGACGCCGAGCTGACCTTCTTCCAATGCACATCGATGCGGGCAGATATCACAACTTGCTTTCATGTGTGTCTCACCACCTCAAAGCGATCGATAGTATATTGTTCGTAAGAACCGATGCCCGCTTTGCGCAGCGCAATCTCAATCTGCTCATCAGGCGTGCTGACCCCTTCCAGATTCGGGAGCAGAAGTCCGCGCCGAGAACCCTGTGTCACGATCACACCGTATCGGTTTGCATCCAATTCTCTGACTGAATTCACAGGTTCGGTTTTCCCCAATACATCTACGCTGTAAACCAAACTATCGAGCTCGCTTTTCTCCACGGGATCAAATCGTGGATCTTCCGTACCGGCCTGCACCGCATTGCGGATAATTTCATCTGCAATACAGTCTTCCGTCGCGGAAATTGTGCCGATGCAACCGCGAAGCTGTCCGTCTTTTTTCAGAGAGACGAACACTCCCGCTGCATCTTGAACCATTTCTGAGGGCAGATTTGACGGACGGGACGGCACTCTCCCTGTTCTGACATACGTTTCCAGTGTCATCCGAGCCAAACGGACATATTCGTCTTCGTTGTTTCTGATACGGGTGATGCGATCCGCAATGATCTGCCGATAGTGCTCTCCGAACTGTCTGGAAGCATCCTCGCCCAAAATACGGAATTTTGCCACCCCATATCCGACACCGAACGGACCTTCATAAGACAATACCTTCCCGCTTACAGACTGCCCGTCAAGAGCCCCTGCCATGATCACAAACCCGCGCAGCCCACACTCGGCAGCAGCTTCAGTAAACGACTCTTCAAATGTAAGAAATTTCATAAAGTCAGCTTTTGCCATAGCTTGAGTCACTTCCTCATCGAAAGCCGGCCCTTCCGGGGCATATCCGTAAGGGCCTTTTGCAAGCAGTTTATGGGAAAGATCCCCGCTTGCAATCAGGACGGCTTTGCGATCCAAACGGTTGACGGCTTCCGCGATGCATTGGCCGAAACGGTAATGGGTAAGCTGACTGAGCCCGGAAATCGAGATGCGGACAATCCGGTAAGTATGGTAAACCTGTTCGACAAAATACAGCGGAACGAGAACGCCGTGATCCAAAGAGGGATCACGTTCGCCGAGCGATCCCGCAGGAATATTCCGATCGGCTGCAAGTTGTATCAGTTCATCGACAAGTTCTGTATCATAACTTTTCCCGATATGAACCTGCTTTGCCCCAAAGCTGCCAAAGTCTCCCTCAGCACTTGTTCCGGGAGAAATATGCAGATAATCGGCATACATCACATTATGAGGAGTAATCAGAATAATGGTTTCCGGACGAATTGAGGCAATTTCTTCTGCGACACTTCGATAAGCATGAACCGTCGCTTCGATTTCATGCTCCTGCCCGTTTCCTACCGCAGGAATAATCAGCGGAGGATGCGGCACAATGAACGTCTCGAGCAATGGCATTGCAATCATCTCCTTGTTTCTTTTCCTGATTATAACAGATACGAACTCATTTTGTATTATTTTATTGTTTCTTTTAATATTAATTCAATAATTGTTTCTTTTTCACCGGACATCGAATGGCGATTAATGCCAAGACATCCCTCAGTTCCTCCTCGCTCTGGACACGGTAATGAATCCATCCGCCGCACTTGCCGCAGGGATATCGGTTTTCCCAAAGCTCTTTCGTTTTCGGCAGCATGGTTTCAATCCGCTCTTCTTTCCCGGGCAACACTCCGTCAGGCAAAGAGACCGTCACGGTAACCGCTCCTTTTTCAAAAAAGAGCCAACAGAGGGGTTTTGATTTATGTGCATAGCGGAAACCCCATCCGTAATCTTTTCCGAACGGAAACTGTAACTCTTTCTGCAGATCATATCGCACAGACAGTTCTCTTTCCATCTCATCCATTCTGGCACATGCTTCTTTTCCGACCCACCTCCTGATAATATCCTCATCCGGCTTTTCGGATTTGTGAATCAATCGTTCATTCATATCCGGCCTCCCGCAAAAAATATAACATAACATTCATTGTTCCTACCTGCATCATAGCACGTTCGGATCAAAATACAAGCACTCCGCAACAACAAAATACGGATCGCTTGTTTCGATCCGTATTTTGTTTAAGAAGAGGGAAAATGATTGTTGCATCCGCTTCGTTTCGGATGCATCCTGCCAACCGGTTTGTCACTCCAAAATTTGCAGCGGTGACTACATCTGCAATGCCGTGCTGTCTTCCTGCTCCCTCATCGTCAGGATGATGCTCAGGTTTCCGTTACGGCATCGCAGTTCGTCGATCAATTTTTTCTGACTGACCGATTGCTTCAGCTCTATATAGTAAACGACTTCGAACAAAGTGCCGAAATCGGTGGTGCGCACACGTTTCAACTGCCAGCTTTTGGCGTATTTCTTTAATACTTCATCAAATAATCCCTGAAAATTGAGGTCCTCCGGGATCGTAATTTTCAGCTGCATCACAACATCCGTGCTTTTTGCATAATTCGTGATGTGCAATAAAAACATCACCAGACTGACGATGATCGCAAATACAAACGCATAAAGCACATATCCCATCCCGCACGCGAGTCCGATGCCCATCACAAACAAGATGTAGGCGATATCTTTCGGATTGCCCGGTGCACTGCGGAAACGAATCAGGCTGAATGCCCCTGCAAGGCTGAATGCACGAGCAACATTGCTGCCGATCAGCATGATCACGACAGAAATCACAGCAGGAAGAATAATCAGTGTAATGGTAAAACTGGGGGTATACCCTTCCTCCTTCTGAATAAAAAGGTATGCAAGGCTAATCAAAAACCCCAGGCCAAGCGCCGAAATCAGTGCAACGACCATATTTAACAATGTAAACGTATCTTCCGTTGTTGTGCTGAACAATGAATCTAGCATCAATTATCTCCTTTTATGCCGGTTATGAATGGTAATCGGAACACGCAATCGCAGCATCGCCGACGAAACCGTCGCTGCCCATATGAGTATCTGACATGCGATATCGTGTATATTCCCGTCCGTATTTCGAAAAACTCTGCCTGTATAAGCCCATATCCGCCAATGTATCGGCGAGCCATTTCGGAACGGCCCCGCTGATTTTCACTTCCATCAGATACTGTCCTTCATTCAGCAGCGCGTCTCCGAACGAGCCGCACTCCAGACGCAGATTCTTTCTGCGCGAACGCAGGTCATAGTCAAACGTAATGCGGAAATCTTTGTCATATCTGCCGAAAAAAGCCATTCTCCGATAGGTAATGCAGGATGCCGGCTTGACCGGATGCAGCGAAAGAAAATAGTCGATTTCGTTCATCACCTGCCGATTCATATAAGTGTCGCATTTCGGTCTGATCCCCATTTCCAGATAATCGTATGCCTCCCGCAATGTAAGAATCGCTCTGCGTTTGAAGACTGTTTGCATCGATTTCTTTTTCAGCTCCAAAAACACTTCATCGTGGGGAAAAATCGGATATTTATAGCTTCTGAGTCTTATTTTTTCTTTATATTTCGGTTTTTGAAGAGAGGAACGAATGAGGTAATTGTCCTGTGTATCGTAATACAAATTATAAACCGCATAGTCTTTGCCGCATTTGCAATATTCATCCGGCTTCATGTATTGATCAAGTCTGGCGCGCAGAATTTGAAACTGATTTTCATTCAGAATAAATTTCATTTCCGAACGCTGAAATGTCGTAAGTGCCATGCTGATCTCCTTTTTGTTTATCTTCTGCCTGGCGATGTCATTCCGCCACCCGAAGAAGTCCCTGCGGTCGTGACAATTGATGAGATGGTGAAACCGGTGTATTTTGTCCCCGCGCTGTAGCTTCCTGTTGTCGTCAATCCATCTGTTCCGTTGTCGGAACAGTTTCCGCCCGTATATACGATATAAGAAGTACCGTTTGTCAAATCGGCGGAACAGACGATCACATTCTGATAGGTTTTGGTGGGGACAAAAGACACAATCAGATTGCCGCTGCCGTCGGTAATCGTGAAACGCGTATTCGCGGAAAGCGAGGATGCAAATGTGGTTGAAACCACATATTGTGTGGAAGACGATTGCGGAGCTTCTATCATTCCCGAGCTGCCTGCGGCTACAAGCAGCCCTCCGGTAATCGTGAAGCTGTCGTTATAGTCTGTAGCACCGTTATCATTTGCAGTCGGACCGCAAACCAAAACCGTTCCGCCAGTCATTTCGATCGAACCGTTGGAATCCAACCCGTCTCCCTGTGCGTCAATATAGATATATCCGCCGTTGATGTACAAATAATCATTGCCCGAGGAATTCATATTGCTCTGTCCGGCTCTTCCGTTTGTTGAAGAGCTGTCCGCGCCTCCCGCACAGTTAATGCCGTCGTCGCTCGAAGTGATGTATATCGTCCCATCATCGACGGTAATGGTTGCACTTTCGAGTCCTTCGTAAGATTCCGCGACGGTGACCGAACCTCCGTTGACAGTCAGGCTCGTATCTGCATGAATTCCGTCATCTCCTGATGTCAAATTCAGTGTGCCGCCACTGATTGTGATGGTGTCGTTTGAATGAATCGTGTCATCGGCAGAATCAACAACAATGCTTCCTCCGGTAATAACGATCGAAGAATCTGACTTAATTCCTTTCCCGCTGCCGCTTTCTTCAACGGAAGAAGAATTGCTCATGCTGCTGCCCGGACTGTAAAGAGTGCTCGAAGAGCTGTTGATGCTGTTTGAATTTCCTCCGCCGGAAGTGATCGTTACCGTTCCGCTGTTGACAGTCACAGCGGATACCCCCTGAATTCCGTCGTGCTCAGCGGTAATATCAAATGTGCCGCTGTCGATGCGCACATATCCGACAGAAGAATCCGAATCGTTTGTTGACTTGATTCCGTCTCCCTGCGCATTGACCGTAACGGATGCATTCTCAATGGCTACCATATCTTTTCCGACGATTCCGTCATCCGCTGATGTAACATTGATCGTGCCGTCGGTAATTTTTAAATCGTCTTTCGATTTGATTCCGTCTTTATAATTTGCATTGACAGTCAGCGTTCCGCTTCCTGTAATCGATAGATCCGCCTTACTGAAAACGGCTGCGTCCGGCTCCGAATCTTCATCCGATGAAACGTAGGAAGATGCATCAGTCAAAGTATTCTCCGTTCCGTCCGCAAGAATCAAAACAACTTTCAGAACATCGTCCGCGTAGATTGCCGGGCCTTCGGAATTTGTGATGCTGGCATCGTTAAGTACGACACGTACCAAATCGTTTTTCGTGGCATCTATTTCGATTGTTCCGTCACTCAAGGTTCCGCTGAGAACATAAGTGCCGGCTTGCGAGATCGTAATGATATTTTTATTCACAGAAGCTCCGCTGCCGCTGACAGAAGAATTTCCGTCCGACAAAGTAATAACGGTCGCCGTATCATCCCAGCTTGCATCCGTATCTTCCGTTTCGTATGCACTGTCGGAAAGGTTGTCCGAATCGGACGCTGCCGATGCCGACTTGGAGCATCCGGAAATGCTCGGCAACAGCAAGGCAAACAAGATCAATCCAGTCAGTAATACTTTGCTCTTCTTAGTTTTTTCTTTCATTCTTCGATTCCTTTTTATTTACGGAAAATTTACATTTGTCAGTTTTGATTATATCTGCCAATGTGAACATTGGATGAATAAACCGTGACGATTGAGCGTTTTTCGCTTACCTGAAACGTTTTTAATAATTCCCGCCGTAAACCGCATAAAAAAAGAACCCGAAAATTTATCGGGTTTCTTTCTTCAAATCAAATTTATTTCAGTACAAATTCACTGATGAATTTACAAATATTGCGGATATCGACACTGCCGCCGAATTCCATTTTCACTTTCCCAAGCCCGCTGAACCAAAGCTCCATTTCGCTGTCGAGATCAAAGTTTCCCGCGGTTTCAACAGAGAACGCCTGAATTTTTGCATACGGCAACGAAGAATAATCCTTCTTCTTTCCGGTAAGTCCCTGCACGTTGATGGTGATGATTCGTTTGTTTGTGAAAACCACCATGTCCCTGACCGCCTGAAACGTCATAATCACCGTTTCGGAATCAATCAGAAGCGGCTGAACCATGGATACTCCGCTGTTGAGATCAACCGGTTTTAATTTGAATACGGCATCTTTTTGAAAATCGATCATAAATAACCTCCGTAAATTTATACTGTAATATATCATACTGTGTATATAATTGTATATCAATACAATATGAATAAATTCACAGCAATAAAAAAGTATCCCGTCTTCACAGGATACTTTCAGACATCAAATAAAATTCTAAGGAATCATTTCTGTTTTTTCTTCGGTTTTCTTTTTGCCGATGTTTAACACAATATTCAGCAGAATTCCGAAAATTGCCGCGCCCGCAATGCAGGGGACATCGAGTCCGAAGAACGGAATGTTCCCGCCGTACGCATATTGACCGCCGAGCCCGATCACCATAATGGTCGCAATCACGGCGATATTTTTGGCACTGAACATGTCTACCTTATGCTCAATCATAATGGCAACCCCCTGTGCGGCAATCGCACCGAACAGATAAATTTCCAGTCCGCCGATTACCGCAGCCGGAATGGAGTAGATCGCATTGATCAGCGGAGTGAAGCATGCCAGCACCATCGCCACGATGGAAGCACCGATCAATACCCAAACGGAAAAGACACGGGTGATCGCCATAGCACTGATATTTTCACCGTAATTGGTTCCGGCAGGCCCCCCGACCAAACCGGAAACCATATCGCCGATACCATCCCCGATCAGGTTATTTCCGAGCAGATCGGCAATGTTATACCGTTTGGAAGATCCTTTTTTCTTTGCCAAGTCATTGACGTAGATATCCAGCTGATAAACATGCGCGGTCGATTCGGGAATCGTTGCAATAGCGATCGGCATAATAGCAGCCACAGCAAGCCACGATGCTTTCGGAAAAGTGAATTCCGGAAGCGCAAAAATTCCGTTTGCCGTGCCGTCTGCAAGAACTTTGAACAGATCGATTCCGGTGGCAAGCTGAATGATGTAGGCAGTAATACATCCGAGCAAAGGACCGAGCAACAGCGGAAGCTGACCAAACATTCCTTTCAGGTAGACCGAAAACAGAATCGTGGAAATCAGGGTGACCAGAGAAATAATCCATGCCATATTTGTGGCAAACGCTACCTGAGATTGGCTTACGGATACCGCGCCCAGTGTATTGATTGCGATGGAAGAAGCATCGGACAAAGCCGTTCCGGCCAGTGTCAGCCCGATGACCATAGCTATTGGTCCGGTTACGCTTGCAGGAAGCACTTTTTCGATGGAGTCGCGTCCGAAACGACGTACGATCAGTCCCGCGGCGATTGACACCAACCCGGACATCATAATTCCGAATTGCGCAATGGCGATTTTATCGTTGAGTGCAAGCCCCGCAAGCGCATCGGAACTCATCAGACTTCCGATGGCCGCAACATAAGAAAAGCTCGATCCGTAGTAAAGGGGAATCTTTCTTCCCGTTACGAGGATAAAGCAGATAGTAGCAAGACCGCTTGCAAAAATGGTGGTTGAAATATGGAAGCCAGTGATGATTGCAACGGCGACAGTTGCGGGGAACATCACGATGACCTGTTGAATGGAATACAGCAGCAGTTTCAGAAATGGCGGCCGCTCGTCAGGCAGATAACCGCTCGTCGTCTGAGTCATCTGATTTGTTGTCATAAAACTTCTCCTTCATATATAAATTGATAAATGCAGTCTCTTTTTCGCGACACTTGTATTATCCGCATCAGAATCAGCCGACCGCACCGGAGAATTTGTCTGACATAAAAAACAGGCGGTCGGAATCGTCGGTTTTGTGTATAGTGATAACGCTCAAAAGATTTCTGTATGATATTATATCTGTTTTCGAAGCTTTTGCCAACCCAAACCTGTCAAAGCAACCGCTATTTGCAGTTTTTGACAGCGTTTTCCATCACTTTCTCCATCAACCTGCCAAAAATATCACATTCGATTTCAGTCAGATTTTCTGTCATCAGTCGGTGCCACTGCTCATGGGCTGCAATAATTTTAGGATTGATTTCGAGCGCTTTTTCCGTCGGGAACAGATGATACTCTCTTCGATCCGTCTCGTTGCACTGCTTACGGACGTAGCCCGAAGATTCCAATCCTCCGATGACTTTTGCACAGGTGCTTTTATCAATCAGCAGATGCTGGGAAAGTTCTTCCTGCGTGCATCCGGGATTTTCGCAGATACCCAAAATAAACATGTATTGCCCGCTTGTAATACCGTATGGTTTCAGATTTTCGTTAATAAACATATGCGTTCTTCTGTAGCTGACCGAGATATACTTGGAGATGTCTTTCATGTTATCCTCACTTTAAGTTTCATTTGCAACTAAATTGTTTGAAAATTTATGCGAATATATTGACATAAACGTTTACTTACTCTATAATAATAGTTGCTAACACCACTATTAAACTAAAAAGATTCATTCGTCACTTTGAATAGTATAGCACAATTCAAAGAGTTTGTCACCGAATAATGCCTCTTTCGGTGAAGGTGGGTCTTGCCCGCTGCCGGCATGCCGGCAGCGCCTTCTTAAGCGTTTCAGAAGATTTATTCAGTATATTTGTCCTTCCTTTCAAACAAAAAGACCTGCGACGGGGAAGCAAGGTCTTTTTGTTTTATTGGGATTATTCGTTATATTGGCCGGTTTCGATTTTTTCATTCAGCATATTCTGTTCTTTGTGAAACAGAACATATGTCAAAAGAGCCGCGCCGATATCTGCGACCGGTCCCGCATACAAAATACCCTCCAAACCCCAAATCAGCGGAAAGATAAGAATCAGGGGAATCAGGAAAAATACCTGCCGAGTCAGAGAAAGCAGCGACGCTTTTGTTGGCTTGCCCACGGACTGGAAATAACCGGACATCGGAATCTGAAATCCCGCGGCAAAAACTCCCATCAAAAACACTCGGAAAGCCAACACTGCAAAATGAGTGTACCGTTCTCCTTCCGAACCAAATACGGAAATAATGGCCTGCGGGAAAATCAAAAAGCATAACCATCCGACAAAAGAGACGGTGCAGGTATAAATCAGCACTTTTTTCAATGCGTGTTTCACACGCTTATATTTTTCGGCGCCGTAATTAAATCCGATGATCGGCTGAGCACCGATTCCGATTCCTAAAATAATCGAAATAACGATCATGTTCACTTTCATTACAATTCCCATCACGGAGAGAGGAACCTCGCTGCCATAAACGGAAAGTCCTCCGTAATAGCGCAGTGAGTTATTCAACACAATCTGCACAAGCACTCCGGAAAGTTGTGTGATCAGACTTGCCATCCCCAGATTGGCAATCACCTTGACATATCGGAATCTCAAACGCACTTTTGACCAATGAAAATCAATGTGTTTAAATCGAAACAAATACAATCCGGAAAGCACAAATCCGAAAATCTGTCCGATCACCGTCGCCATCGCGGCACCTCTGACCCCAAGACCCAATCCGAAAATGAAAATCGGGTCAAGAATTGTGTTCAGGATCGCTCCGCTGAGGATCGAATACATTGAATATTTGGGACTGCCGTCTGCCCTGATCACTGAATTTAAGGTTAGTGTCACCATAATAAAAGGAATACCGATCAATGTGATGGAAGTGTAATCCAGCGCATATTGTAAAATTGCATCCGTTGCACCGAACAGCACCATCATCTGAGGAAGGAACAGCGCGCTGACCCCTGCCAACAGCAATCCGCAAATGAAGGACAGGAGCAGTCCCGAGCCGAACCCTTCCGACGCTTCCTCTTTTCTGCCCTGCCCAAGGAGCAGGCTCGTGTTCGCGGCGCAGCCGTTTCCGATCATCAGAGAAATTGCAAGAGTAAGCGAAACAAGAGGAAATGCAACATTGGTGGCAGCGTTCCCCAAATACCCGACACCTTGTCCGATAAATATCTGATCTACGATATTGTATATGGAATTCACAAGCATGGAAATCACACTCGGAACCGCAAATTTTCTGATTAATGTTGGAATTTTTTCATATCCCAACGGATTCGTGGCAGGTATGGTTTGGTTTTGCACAAAATTACGACCTTTCGATAAATTCAATGAATCCGGTACAAACACGTTTTTTCTGATAAATCATTCGTTTTGTATAAGAGACATTAGATTATTATACCAAATTAATCCAAAAACCGAAAGGTAAATCATTTTTTGTACAAATTTAATTGCGTGCCCACCTTTCTCCCCACATTGCCGCCCGATGAGAAGAAACAAAAAACGCTCCCTTGAATCAATCGTAAGCGAAGCGTTTATAACTGCGCGATCCTCGGTTTCAGAAAAATTCTGCATTATTGATTTACATACATGGATCCGAGGGAAAATCCGTCGTGCTGAGCGGAAATAATGGCCTGTCTGCCGGCTCTGGAAAAAATGCCGCTGAACGCTCCGTGGTACAGATACAATCCTGTGATGTTGCCGAACAGATCAACGACCAATTCCCCTTCCTGATCAAAATAGCAGTTCAGAGTTTCGTAGGGCTGAACGAATTCCTGCAAAAGAAAATCACTTTTTATACCAAGTTCCAATGCTTTGGCCCACTCGTCTTGACTGAGTTCCACTCCTGCGTAAACATATTTTGATGCGTACATATCCGATGGCTTAATAATCCATTTATCTTTGTTCATGAGCACTTCATTGTAATCATAATTTCCGCTGCTCAGCACAGTAGTAAACGGAAAATGCTTCGCGACGAAATCATTCTCTTCCGCCGTCAGAATTTCCTGTGTCTCAGGGCGACGTAAAATTGCAAATAGCAATTTCACATGAGCAATTTGAGAACGGATATGCCCGATAATACAGACTTTCCCTTCCAGAATGCTTTCGATAAAATCGGGACAGGTTTCTTGCTTTGCCATGATCTCACCGGTGACTGCCCTTCGATAAACGGCATCAATTTTACGATTCTGATAATAGAGTGCCCCGTCGTTATAAACAAGCTGGCGAATGTCCGCAATCACGGCTTCGCAGCCTTTTTTTTCAAATGAACGGCGGAATGTTTCAAACTCATTGGAAATGCCGCTTTCCAAAAAATCCACAATCGCGATAAGCGGATGATCCTTATGATCCGGATACTGGGCGTAGACATCCAAAAAACCATCCACAAGACTGTCGAACAATTCAAATCTTACAACATCGAGATCTTTCGAAAATTTATGAAATGCATATGTTTCCGAAAGCCCGTCTGCGATGTCGGTTTCTTCCGCCATACCGCTTGACCCGTCTGTATTGAACTCACAAAATTTAAACTCCCCCGTATCCTCATTGTAAAACAGATCAATTCTCGCTATCGGCAGCAATGCTTCATATCGGCATTCCGACAGTATCAATCGTTCCAAAAGCGGATCGAAGCGAAACAATTGGCGATACGCTTCGTCTTTCAGATATTGTTCGGTGACCTTCAGCAATATTTCGTATGTCATAGCTGCAATTCGGCTGAAATCTTCTACAATCTCCCTATTAAACAGTTTCGGAATCAGCAAAAACTCAACGGGCATTGTATCAAATCGATCCGCATCTTCCTTGAGTTTTTGTTTGAATGCACAGACTTCTCCGTAAGTGCGTTCATCGTAATCTTTTATAATCTGCAGATATTTCTGGTTCATCTCACTTGTTTTCATGTCATCAGCTCCTTTGTTCGGTGCGTATCCGCATGCACACCACCCATTTTAAAAAACCATTTCATTGCATACAATAAGCATTGTGTAAAATCTCCGAAGATTTCCTTCGGTCATTCATGAAACTTCATATCATAAAGATGCACTTTCAAGCGTGCACAGGTGCGCAACGGTTCCAAATATTGCGCCTCACTCCCGAGTGCTTCGGATGCGTCCTCCAACAAATGGAGGACAAAATCGCAGACCGGCATACCAAAAAAGAAAGCGTCATTTCCTTTTTCAATCAAATCCGATTTGATGCGAGCCGCGTCCTTGTTTGTTATCCCCGAAAATATGGATAAATATTTATCAGTGTTTGCTTGATTGTAGAACAATCCTTTCACCAATGCAGTGTAAGCCAACATATATTGTTTCGGCAGAGAATCAGCCATTCTGATTTCGATATAATGACGAACTCTGACATCCGGGAAAAACATCCCCATCGCATAATCAATATCTTCCTGTGACATCACGCCATTGCGGAACAGCTCATTCAAGGGAATTTCTTTTGTATAATGCAACGCTCCGTTTTGGTGGGTGACTACCGACGGTTTGGCATAAATCGCAGCCGCATAATCCCGATATCCAAACGGAAAGTCCAAGGCGCCCTTCATGATCCCGGATCGATCCGGATCTACTTCGTCCCAAATTCTGGCGCGCAACATGTGCCGATCAACAGGCTTGCCTTCAAAGTAAGGAGAATTATCCGTAATGAAATAGAAAAAGGGACTCAAGCAGTTTGCCAAACGAAATTTTCTTTTAAAATCTTCTTCACAGGTATAATCGATCGAAACCTGAACGGAAGCGGTTCCCTTCATCATATTCAATGCATATCTGCCTTTTGTCGGCAGATACTCTGCCATTTGCATATAACGGGTTTTGGGAATCAACTCGAGTTCGTCAATCCGGCTGGCGGGGTGGTACCCGTATGTGGCGAGTTCCAAGCCCATCGGATGAATCACTTCGTTTACCTCTTCGCAAAAAGAATCATATTCCCGCTCAATTTCACGGATATCCCGCTGTGCATCAAAGCTGACTTCCAATTGCGCGGCAGGCTCCAAAGTCAAATAAGAGCCTTTTCTTTTCAAGCCGAGCAATGCTCCGTCTATGAATACTTCTTCCTCGTAATTGGAACTGAGTCCTTTCAGGACGTCAAGAACACCGGGATGATCCAGATACCCGATGCTTTTTTTTGTTCCGCTATCTACAATAAAATGTTCGATTTCCACTCCGAGCTTGAAATCGGACGTTTTTTTTTCACCTGCTTTGATATAATCCGCGATCAAGGCGATATTTTTTTCTTCGTAAGTCATGGATTGCGCTCCGGTCATACGGTTTTATTTTGTCCTATTATATCACAAAATTTTGCGATTCGTTTTATTCAGAACATGGAAGTCGGATTAATTTCAATCAGGCGGTAAGCTGTCCGCCGATCGAGACCGATGGGAAGCCCTTAACTGAACATAGCCGCTGGCGATTCCGCTCACGATCAGATAGAAATAAAAACTGACGCCTCTGCTCAGAAGGAGACCGGGCATAATAAGATCCGGGGTATAGACATATTGATAGAGTTTGAAAAAAGCATTTTCGCTTGCGCCGACCGAACCGGGAAGAGGAAGGGACGCCGCAGAAAGCTGAACCATACTCTGCATGGCAACAAAATCTGACCAATGATAACCGTGAAACCCGAAGGAGAGGTAAACGAAAAACGGGATGCTGAAATATGCGGTGAGCTGCAAGGCTACAATCGCATAAAGCTGAAGAAGCATGCGCCTGTTATTCTTCAGAAAGCGTGCGCTTTCAATAAAACCGTCGATCTGATGTTCCAGATTTTCCGTTGATTTTTGTTCATTTTTTACAAGACGGATTTTCGCAAGAATATGAATTAGAAATCTTGCAATTGCGGTCGCTGTTTTTTTTGAAAACAATGCCACCATAACACTTCCGATCATCAGCCCGGATGCGCTTACCCCATAAATCAACAGCACAGTGAGTTTTTCCAAATGCACCGATTGCAAAAATGTATGTTTTAAAAAAAACATCGCAAGGCAATAAAGCAAGAATGTCGATTGATACAGAATGATATAAATCAGCACGACTAATGTCGAATTGGCAACCGTGATCCCGTCCCTGTTCATATAATACATCTGCATCGGCTGTCCTCCGGTCGAGGACGGAGTGATGGCAGAAAAATAAAAATCAACATAAGAATACCCGATGCAACGGGAATACTTTGTTTTCTGTCCCAGATTTTTCAGCAGGGTGAATACTACAGCAGCTTCGCATCCGGTGTAAAACAGCATCATGCACATTGCTCCGAGCAGAAACCAAATATTCACATTGAGAATATCCTGTAAAATCTCATGAAAGGAGCTGTCGCGAAAAATAAAATAGCCCGTCAGCAAAATCAGGACAGCAAAAAAAATCAGGCTGTAAGGGTGCTTTTTTTTCTCATTCACTTCAATACCTCAGGAATCATGTCTGATCCAAAAAAATCGCCGCGCCGAAACGCGGCTTGCCTTCACTATATCGCATTTTTCTCCCGTAACGAAGCATTCTTATCTATTTCTAATGTTCTGCCTGCAAGATATTTTTGGAAGCAACGACATTTACATGAGAATTACGGACATTGCGCAGCACGATATCACCGATCTGCACAGGAGCGACAAGTTCGATTTTCGAGAGATCTTCCATCACATCAAACAGCAATCCTTTCGGAATGGCTTCTTCCGTTTTCACGCTGACGACAGGGAGATCTCCTCCCTTCACCCGCACAAGAGAAGTCAGCATTCGCTTCGGTGAAACCAGTTCCTGCTTTGCATAAACGGCGCCCCTCTTGCAACCGTTGCCCGTTACGGAAGTGAGGTTCATATGATCATCCGCCTCTGCCGTAATGCGGCATCCGACGGGGCAGGTCAGACAAATCAGTTCTTTTCTCATGATGTTACCTCCCGGTTCGGTTTGTCGATACGATAGGAGAGCGTAAAATTCAGTTCTCCCCTCTTACCTTTGAGCGACTCCGCGGGCACGCTCAGGTTAATCATTTCGCCGGGTGTAAATTTTCGGTCTTTTTTTGATGCAAGCTGTTCCTGTCCGAAGAACAGTTTCAACTCGGCAAATTCGGAAACCTGGCTGACGCGCAGATAGAAATGCACATCCCCATCCAACGAAGTCATATCAATATTCTGCGGCACCGCATACCCGATTCCTTCACCGACGGTCACCGTCAGATCGGCATTGCCGAACCTTGCACCATTGATATACATCGCAGCGCCTTTTCCCGCAATGGCACCCTCTTCCGAAACATGATCGACCAGATCATGCACCTGCAATACATTTCCGCAGGAAAAAATCCCCTCGACACTCGTCTGCCTCATCTGGTTGACCGAAGCACCTTTCGTGCGGGGATCCAACGAAACAGCGCCCAACATGCTCAGTTCGTTTTCGGGGATTAACCCGACCGAAAGCAGGAGCGTATCGCAGGGAATATATTCTTCCGTCTCCGGTATCGGATTCAGTGTCGCATCCACTTTCGCGACCGAAACGCCGGAAAGGCGCTTTGCCCCGTGAATCTTCGTCACGGTATGCGATGTAAATAACGGTATGTCATAGTCATCCAGACACTGCACGAGATTGCGGTTTAAGCCGTTGGAGTATGGCATCAGCTCGTATACCCCTTTTACCTTCGCGCCCTGCAATGTCATCCTGCGCGCCATGATGAGACCGATGTCACCCGAGCCGAGAATCACGGCTTCTTTGCCGACACTCAGCCCCTCCATATTGATCAGCCGCTGCGCCGTGCCTGCCGTAAAGACTCCGGATGGTCTTGTGCCCGGAATGTTGAGCGCGCCGCGGGTCCGTTCGCGGCATCCCATTGCCAAAACGACCGCTTTGGGCTTGACAATGAAATATCCGTCTTTCGCATTCAGACAGTGTACGGTTTTATTGTGTTCCAGATTGATGACCATCGTATCCGTCATCAGATCGATTCCTGTTTTTTCAATGGAAACAATATCTTTTGCCGCATACTCGGGACCCGTCAGTTCCTCTCCGAAGCGGTGCAGTCCGAATCCGTTGTGGATGCATTGATTCAGTATTCCGCCCGCACGGATATCACGTTCGATCAAAAGAATATCATGAATGCCGTTTTCGTAAGCAGACAGTGCCGCCGCCATACCCGCGGGACCCGCACCGATTATCACCAATTCGTACTCTTTCATTTCTGTTCCTCCCGATGTTCCGCGTCATTTACTTGATCGTACAACTTCCCTGTCGCAATATAGGATCCGCTGCCTTTTTTGGTAATTTCTTCCAAGGGAATTCCCGTTTCTCGGGAAATAATTTCCATGACCTTCGGCATGCAGAATCCTCCCTGACATCGCCCCATCCCCGCACGGACTCTGCGTTTGACGGCATCGACGTCCGTTGCGGGAATGCTGCGGTGCACTGCATCGACGATTTCCCCTTCCGTAATGCTTTCGCATCTGCAAATGATTCTTCCATAAGCCGGATTTTCTTTGATCATGGCATTGACCGCATCCCTAGAACGGCGAATGAGCACGGGGATCGGTTTTCGCTTCGGGTTGAACGCAGGATTCGGGACAAGATCAGTTCGTTCCCCCACAATATCCCGCACGTGTTCCGCGATGACATAGGAAGTCGTGAGCCCGGGGGAAGAAATACAGGCGACATTGATGAACCGTGCCACATTCGTTTCTTCGATGATGAAGTCGTCCTTATCGCAAACGGCGCGGATGCCGGAAAACTGAGTGATGACCTTGGATCGTTCCAACGACGGCACATAGGAAACCGCTTTTTCCCAAACGGATGCGAGCACTTCCGGCGTGGTTGCGGTATCCTCCCGTTCACCGATATAATCCGCACTCGGTCCGATGATCAGATTGTTATGCACGGTTGGGGAAACCAGAATTCCCTTGCTGCCTTTTTTGGGAGTGCCGAACAGCACCGTGCCGGCTTTTCCGCGTTCCATTTTATCGAATAGTATGTATTCCCCTCTTCTGGGGCGTACGGTAAAATCGGTTTCCGCAATCATTTTCGAAATATTGTCGGAAAATACTCCGGCCGCATTGATGACGAATTTTGCCTGAAACATCCCTTTATCGGTCGTTACGGTAAATGCTTCTCCGATCTTTCGGATCGCAGTGACCGAATGATTCAGAAACAGCTTCACGCCGTTATCCACTGCATTTTCCATCAAAGCAATCGTATATTCATATGGACTGATGATCCCCGCCGTAGAACAGAACAATGCTCCGCGTACAGCATCGCTGATGTGCGGCTCCCGTTTCAATACAAAATCCCGATCGACAATGCTGAGCCCTTCTATCTGATTTTTCATACCGTTTTCATACAGTCTTTGCACCGTCTGATCGTCCTCATCGTCAAAACTGAGAACAAACGAACCGCATCGATTCAATTCAAAACCGAGTTCTTTTGAAAGCGGCGTCATCAATTCATTTCCGCGCTTGGAAAACTCTCCTTTTTTTGTGCCGTATTTTGCATCATACCCGCCGTGTACAATCCCACTGTTTGCCTTGGATGCACCACAGGACACATCATTCTCCTTATCGATGACGGCAATCTCCATGCGGTATTTTGATAACTCTCTTGCAATTGCTCCGCCGATGCATCCCGCACCGATGATGATGACATCAAACATGTGTAACCTCCCGATTTCGCACGAAAAAAGCGGCTCGGTGCCCGTTATAAAACAAGCCCTGATGCCGCGGTTTCTCTTACTCTCTTCCGCATCATTCATGCTGATATGTTCATTATAAATCAAATTTGTCAGATTGGCAAGTCAACGAAAAAACTGATTTGCCCGTTCTCAGAGATCTAGCAATTTCAGTATTGCCGTTACGTAAATTTCAGTTGCAGTGATCATACGATCAATGTTCAGCACTTCATCAGACATATGAATGCGGTTGACGTCTCCCGGAAATTCAATCCCGAACGCGACGACATTCTCAAAACTTTTCGCGTAAGTTCCTCCTCCGATCGTAACCGGTTTATGTTCCGCATCACCCGTTACTTCGGTATATGCGGAATACAGCGTACGAACCAAATCCGACTCCGGGTCAACGAACAGAGGTTTTCCGATTTTGATATCGGATAAGTGTAATTCTTTTTGTTCGAAATTCTGTTTCATTCTTTGAGCAATCGGCTCGAACTCAACTGTAATCGGATAGCGGATATCCATGGTTGCCTGCGCCTCATTGTCCTTCAGAGAAATCAATCCGATATTCAAGGTAAGTGCGCCGTACTCATCACTGCACTTCGCTCCGCAGGATGCTCCATCCGTTTCCGTGCCGATCAGATCGCGGTACCCGTTGAGAAAGGGGCTCTTCGGCAGCACTCCTGCCAAGAATCCGATCATATAGGAAATTGCATTCTTCCCGTCTTCGGGAAGGCTGGCATGAGCGGAAATGCCGTCCAATTCCAAATCCAGCGATTCCTGATTCAATCGGGATCGTCGGGACATTCCATGTTCTTCGGCATAGGCATTAAAATCGGATTGGATTCGCTGCAGATTCCCGTTATTTCCCTGCAGGCTACATTTACATAACGGAGCCACCACATTTTTCGCTTCTCCTCCCGAGAGTGCTGTCAGTTCGACTTCGTCGCCTCCGTTTACGCATCCATTGAGCACTGCGGCAAAATTTCCTTTTTCTCCGAAGATCAGCGGAAAGTCAGCGTCGGGCGAAAAACCCATGGTAAATCCGCCTTCTTTTTCTCGATAATAAGCCATACATTTGGAACCGGACTCTTCGTTTGCGCCAAGAACCAAACGAATGCGCTTCTTCAGAGGAATTCCCATCTCTTTGACGATTTTCATCGCATACATCGCGATGGCCGCAGGACCCTTGTCATCACACACTCCACGTCCGTAAAGTTTCCCGTTTTCTTCCTTCATCCGATACGGATCATGCGTCCAACCTTCTCCTTCCGGCACAACGTCTACATGGCAGAGTATACCGATCAGATCTTCACCTTCTCCCATCTCTGCATACCCGGCATAATTGTCGAGATTCACGGTGCGGAATCCCATTGATTCCGCATGCGTTAAAGCAAGCGTCAAAGCATCCGCACAACCTTTTCCAAACGGCATGCCTTCCTGAGCGTTGTCCTGAACGCTTCGGATTGCAACAAGTTCGCCGATGGTTTGAACCATTTCATCTTTATAATGCAATACACACTCTTTTCTGTTCATACTCTCTTCCTCCATGCTCACTATAGTGTATCAAATCAAAAGATAAGTTGAAAGCCCCGCAGGATTGTTTTTTGTCCCGTTGCGACAGATACGAAACATGGACTTTTGCGCAATTACTGTGATATAATAAAATCACTATATCGGTTAAGGACAGAAGATGAATACCAGAGAAAAAATATATAATACCGCAAAACGCCTCTATTTGGAAAACGGATTTGAATCCACCCCCAACACCATGGTGGCAAAACAAGCAGGAGTTAATCTGGGGCTTGTTACTTATTACTATAAAACAAAAGACATGATTGCGAGCGATATGCTCAATCATAACTATGAAACACTCTACAAATATCTTTATGCCTATCTGCCCGTTTATGACGACATGCTGATGTTGGTCGCGTTTCACCGTCTGCACATCAAACTGACCGAACTCGATCCCGATTATGATCGGTTCATCTATGAAATGAACAAGCTGGATCTGGTCGAAAAAGCAACCAGAAACGGAAATCTGATTGACATTTTTGCCCGCATCGTCAATGCGAATGATCATATTCCCCAAAACAAAGACACCTTCTTGGACATCGCACTCTCCATCTATTTCGGAGGCTACCGCGCACTGACAATCAAGCAGTACGAAAAAATGCTGCAGCTGACGAAAGACGAACTTTTTCATCTTTGCATGCGCACAATGATGACCTGTTTGGATTTAGATTTTGAAAGCCCTGCCTATTATTCCGTGACTCGTACTGCCGATGCGATCGTTCATAAATTGCTGAGCGATCACCCCGATCTGAAACGCACTGCTAACTATCTGTATATTTAGGATACTGATCAAACCACTTCTATTCTCCGAATCAAAAACAAATTGCATACGAAATTGCGGTTTGTTTTTTGTTTGGACGTTATCTTTCCGCGGAATCTGAAATTTGACGGCAAAGCCATTGACAAAACAAGCGAAGGAGTGTTATATTGAATTTGCTTGCAAGCAATTTAATTTTACGGAGTGCACCATGAACTTGCTCTCTCAGGAAAGCCTGGACAAAACTCAGTTGCTGTGTGACGTGTGGGATGGGACTACACCAAAGCGCGTCCCTCTGATCCCTTTTTTCGGCATGAATTTCGCACTGGAATACGCAGGGTACGATCCCAATAGGAACATCGGGACAGAAGAGCTTCTGGGAGCCGCCGAATGTATCGCCGGAGAAATCAAAAGCGACATTGTTCCGACTGTATTTTTGTCGTTTCCCCGCCGTCCGCATTCCGTCTGCGGGCAAGCAACAATCCGATGTTTCAGTGACCTGCCGGAATACACGGAAATTGCAGTGAAATACCAAAAAGCTGCAGTTCCGATCTGCGGATTTGCATCAATGTTTCCATCCGACGGGCTGATACGCGATCTGCAGAAAGAGAAATCCGCAGATAACCGGATGCCCGATTCCGTAAATCAAAACAAATTAGTGGAACAATGTTGTTTTAAAGGAAAAAAATCCGGAACGAAACATGACAGAATTACCATTTTGCCTCAAGTGCCGCTTTTTTCCGACATCCAAACATTTGAGCAGCAGTATTGGCCGCTCTTGCATTCATTCTGTGAGGAATTGGATGAAAACGGATACGGTATCTCGCTCATTCTGGATCATCCATGGGAACAGTTTACCGACTGTCTGTTTGACCTTCCGGCAAAAACACAGATGAAATTTTGCGAAGCGGATGCAGTTACCGTCAAACAAAAATTGGGGAACAAACATATCCTCTGGGGTGGATATCCGACAGATCTTCTTCGAAAATCATCAAAAGAAAACTGCTGTGACAAAGCGAAGGAATTGCTGGATATTCTTGCACCGGGCGGCGGATATCTGTTTAGTTTCAACAATATCATCGATAAATATTCCGATATCAACATGGAACATCTTGATGCGGTGCTCGACACGGTAATGCGCTATGGGAAGTATTGAATCCCAATGATTACAATCTGAGAGCCCATCCGTCAACGTCAACAAATATACAGAAAAAATCAATTGCGTTTTCTGCACCCGTATCTCAATATCTGCACTGAGCTGCGAAAAGAAGGAAATGCAATTGATTTATTTTTTTGCCCGATCTCAATAACCGTACTCTTCTCCCAAAATAAATACCTTAATGCGGTCTTTGACAAACTGCTGCTCCGTAACCACTTCGAACGAACAAATGCGCCGTTCGCTTTTGCAATCCACACAGGTGCCCGCCTTTGTGCAGGGGTTTTCCGTGTTCAGTCTCAGATTGTTCGCAGGAGCGGCAATTGACTTGACACGCTGCGAGGCTTCCTCCAAATCTGCGACGATTTTGTTAAACCCTGCGATCACGATGACATTCTTGGGGCCGAAGCTCATGGGAGCCACACGGGAACCCATGCCGTCCACATTATAAAGCTGTCCTTTTTCCGTAATGGCATTCGTTCCGGTAAAGAAGTAATCCACCAGAAACACTTCGCGTTTGCGTCGGTAAATTTCTTCTTCTGTGGAAAGGTCTTTTCCGTCCCGATCGATATAGGTATAACGATCCGATGTGATCAGATCCATCACACCCGTTTCAAACAATGTCATGGATCCGCCGACCGCGATGGTCGTTTTTTCGGGAAGCAGTTCTTTCAGACGGCTGATCAAGTCCTCTTTGGTCGGAACATAATCAGCATCCATTCTGTTTTTCTTTAAGGCTTCCACGGTATTTGCGATTCGTTTTTCCGTCAAAGCAATCATATGTCGATCCATCCGATTCTCCTTCTCGATTGTTTAATAACCGAATGACTGCGGCAGAAGATAAACACGGATCCGCCCGCGCACCATCTGCCGTTCCGTAATGAAATTAAAACTACAGACTCTGCAGTCGCTTTTGCAATTATGGCAGTGTCCGTCAAACGTGCACGGATTTCCCGTTTGTTTGCGGATATTGATGGCGGGAGCCGCAATATGCTTCATCCTTATATATGCCGCGTCAATATCTTTGACGATTTTATTCGCACCCGCGATCACGATGACGTGTTTCGGGCCGAATGTCATGGGAGCTACGCGTGTTCCGATTCCGTCTACGTTATACAGTTTTCCGTCTTCGGTAATCGCGTTGGAACTAGTAAAAAGAAAATCCGAGAAAAACACTTCTCTCTCCCGAAGAAAAATCTCATTCGGATCCGTCAATTCCCGACCCAACCGATCATGATATTCATAATCCCCGTTTCGCAACAGATCCATCACCCCGGTTTCGAATAGTGTTTTTGCGCCCGCAATCGAAACGGACGCGCCTTTCGGAAGTTCCTGTTTCAAACGATCAATCAGCGATTCGCAATCAGGCACATAACAGGCAGGCATCCCATTCTCCGTTAATTTCTCTGCCGTCAGTTCGATTCGTTTGCGTATGGTTTCTGCGAGAAATCGATCCATCCCGCACCTAATCGATCACTTCGACAGACTTGATTACCTGCGCTTTGGTCGGCTTGTCCGCATAATCGGTTTCCGAATCCGCGATACGGTCCACAGCGTCCATTCCCTCCACAACTTTCCCGAAAGCGGCATAGTCGCCGTCGAGATGCGGTGCATCCCGGTGCATGATGAAGAACTGACAGCTGGCGGAATTTTTGTCGTATGCCCTCGCCATCGAAATGACGCCGCGTTCATGCTTGATCGGATTATCGATGCCGTTTGACGCGAATTCTCCTTTGATGTTGCTGTCTGCGCTGCCCGTTCCCGTTCCGAGCGGGCAACCGCCCTGAATCATAAATCCGTTGATGACACGGTGAAAGGTAAGCCCGTTGTAAAATCCTTCTTTTGCGAGTGTTTCAAAATTCTCCACCGTAATCGGTGCATGTTCTCTGTCCAGTTCCAATGTGATGACATCGCCGTTTTCCATTGTGATTCGTATCATAAGTATTCTCCTTCAATTGTTCTGTTTTTGTAAAAAATCCAAGCAAATACCACTTGGTTGTTCTTGATGCAGCCTATTCTTTTCATGATTCTTACCGCTTTATCATACCTTTTTTTGATCCAAATTACAAGATGACACTCAGGTAAGCAAACGACGCAGTTTCCTGCGCCGTTATGAATGAACCACCTTTAAAATTCATCAAATACTTCCTTAATAATCGCCGCGGCTCTGTCCATCTGATCTTTCGTATGTGTCGCGGTGTAGCTGGTTCTGAGCATACACTGTCCTTCCGGGGCAGCCGGAGGAATGACCGGATTGACATACACGCCTTTTTCGAAGAGCGCGTTGGTAATCAAAAACGTCCGTTCCAGATCATATGTGAAAATCGGAATCACCGCCGTCTCCCCATCCAATATCGGAATACCGAATTCCTTGAGCTTGCTTCTCATGTAATTTGATATATTGATCAGGTTTTTCTGCCGTTCCGGTTCGCTTCTGATGATTCGTAACGCTTCCAAAGCAGCTGCAGCATTTGCCGGCGGTATCGAAGCGCTGAAGATAAACGGTCTTGATTTATGCTTGACATAATCAATGACATCCTGATCTCCGGCGATGCACCCGCCCAACGATGCCAGCGATTTCGAAAACGTGGTCATAATCAGATCGATTTCTTTTTCCAATCCGAAATAATTTGCAGTTCCTCTGCCGCACTCTCCGATCATTCCGACGCCGTGAGCATCATCCACCATAATTCTGGCTCCGTATTCTCTTGCAAGCGCGACAATATCAGGCAATTTCGCAATATCTCCGCTCATGCTGAAAACGCCGTCCGTGATGATCAATTTTCCCGCATCCTGCGGAATGCGTTCCAGAACCCGCTTTAAATCATCCATATCACTGTGTTTGTATTTCAGCGTTTTCTTCGCAAAACTGAGACGGCATCCGTCAATGATGCTTGCATGATTTTCCGAATCGTTGATGATGTAATCATGGTATCCCACCAGCCCGGAAATAATCCCCAAATTGGTCTGAAATCCGGTGCTGTACGTGATGGCGGCTTCCTTGGAAAAAAAGTCGGACAGCTCGGTTTCCAGTTGTTCATGCAACTTCAATGTCCCGTTCAGAAATCTTGAACCGGAGCATCCGGTGCCCAGTTCTTCCAGTGCTTTTTTTGATGCGGCAATCGTTCGGGGATCGCTTGTCAACCCCATATAATTGTTTGATCCGATCATAATGATCGAATGACCGTCCATAAGCACTTCGGTATCCTGCCCGGTTTCCAATGCATGAAAATAAGGATAAATACCTGACGTTTTCGCTTCTTTCACATCTGTATATTGATAACACTTTTCGAATAAATCCATTTGTCAACCCTCCCTATAGAATTATCACTATCATATAATATGTAAAAAAAAAAGTCCACAAAAAACAATTGTTTCAGGAAATAGAGAGCAAAACACAGATAACGTTTATCCGTTCAGCACTAACAAAAAGAGCGAAACTTCGTCTCGCTCAATGCTTTTCAGATGGTTCTTTTCCTTTCCGAACATGATCGGAATCCCGATCTGTTTCGATAGACTCATCATATCGGATCTTTCCTTCATGAATCCCGTCACGTCTCAGCACATAAGCAATCGAACGGAAAAAAATTTTCATATCAAACAGGGGGCTTAATCTTTGATAATATTCTCCATCATATTGAGCCTTTACTTCCGGAGGCATCACATCTCTGCCGTTGATCTGTGCCCATCCGGTCAGCCCCGGAGACAACTCGGCAGCATGATTGATCCCGCGCAGCCGAAGAACTTCTTTCTCTTCATAAATCAAAGGTCTCGGTCCGACGATACTCATTTCGCCCTTGATAATATTGATGATCTGCGGCAATTCATCCAAACTGGTTTTGCGTAAAAAATTCCCGAAACGGGTAATATGAAAATCCGGATTATCCAACTGCCCTGTCGGAATATTCTTTGGCGTATCGGCATACATCGTACGGAATTTCAAAACCTGAAATGGTTCTTCTTTTTTTCCGCAACGTTCCTGACGAAACAAAATCGGTCCCCGAGAATCAATTTTTATCATAACCGCCAACAAGAAAAAAATCGGTAACAAAACAAGAAACGCAATCAAAGACAGCGCAAGATCAATTACTCTTTTCCATGTATTTCGGTATGACATCCACAAACTCCGCCAAGTAGGTATTCAGTTGCATTTATATCGAAACTATTTTACCATAATAATGGAAAGCACCGACATTTACAAGATGATTTATGAATTTTAATCAGGAAACAACCGTTAACCCCAGCAGGCTTGTACTTCGCATCACTAAAAAGCCAAACATCTTTTTCACTTCTTATCAGCAGAGAAGCCGCTGTGAACTCAGCGACTTCTCTGCCTGCATAAAACTTCTCTAATTATATGTTACGCTTTATAGAATCCCGACGGAGATTCGGAGAGATTGATCATGATATTCTTCATTTGGGTATAATGATCCAAAATCACCTTGTGCGTTTCTCTCCCGATTCCCGATTGTTTATAACCGCCAAACGGAGCCCCTGCGGGGATAGAATTATACGTATTCACCCACATACGCCCGGTTTGGATTGCACGGGAAACACGAATGGCTCGGTTGATATCTCTTGTCCATACAGCACCGCCCAATCCGTATTTGTTGTCATTTGCCATTTTAATGACTTCTTCTTCTGTTTTGAATTTAATGACCACGGCAACCGGTCCGAAAATTTCTTCCTGTGCAACTTTCATATCATTTGTCACATCGACAAGCAACGTCGGAGCCATAAAGCAGCCTTTGTCCAATCCGCCTTCCGTCAGGCGTTTGCCGCCACAGGCAATTTTTGCGCCTTCGCTTACTCCTTCTTTCACACAATCCAAAATATCCTGAAGGTGTTTTTCATAAATCTGAGAACCCATCACCGTATCTTTTTCCCACGGCATCCCTACTTTGACACTGTTAAAACGTTCCACTGCGTCCTGTACAAACCGGTCATAAATATCTTCCTGCACAAATACGCGGGAACCCGCACAGCAGACCTGACCCTGATTGAACAGAATCCCAAGCTGCACACCGTCCATTGCCATATCCCATTTGCAGTCGGAAAAATAAATATTGGCTGACTTTCCTCCAAGTTCCAGCGTAGACGGAATGAGCTTATCTGCCGCAGCCTGAGCCACACAACACCCGACATCGGTGGAACCCGTAAACGCAAGTTTTCGGAATCCAGGATGTTCCAGAATATAATTTCCGGCTTTTGAACCTTTTCCTGTAATGACATTAAACACGCCCGGCGGCAAAATATCCTGAACCAGTTTCGCCAGCTCCAGTACACTCAGAGAGGTATAACTGGAAGGTTTGAACACCGTACAGTCTCCTGCAGCAAGCACAGGCGCAAGTTTCCACGCAGCCATCAAAAACGGGAAATTCCAGGGAACAATCTGTCCTACCACACCGAGCGGTTCTCTGAGAATCAAACTCAATGTATTGTTGTCCAGCATTGTCGCACTGCCTTCTTCCGTACGGATGGCGCCTGCGAAATAACGGAAATGATCCGCACTGAACGGGATATCGATGGCCATCGTTTCGCGGATCGGTTTCCCGTTGTCCAGACTTTCGATCATGGCAAGCTTTTCCGCATTGGCATCGATTACATCGGCAATCTTCAAAAGAATATCCGACCGTTCGATAGGCGGAACGTCTTTCCATGATTCCCAAGCCGCCCAGGCAGCCTTCACCGCATCATCCACATCTTCTTTTGTCGCTTCCGCGCATGTTGCAAGCAGACGTCCGTCTGCAGGGCAGAAAGTTTGAAATGTTGCTCTGTCCTTAGCATCCACCCATTTCCCGTTGATGAACAATTTGTAATTGTCATCCATTAATTTTTCCATTCTGTATTTCCTCCTTGATATAATTTTCAGTCAGTACCGCGATGCTAAGCAAGTAGCTTGATTGAAAGTTGCTTACTTCGGCTTTATTATAGTTCTGATTTCAAATTTATTCAATGGCATGCGAAATTTATTCTATGTTTCCCCCAATAAAAAAGCAGACATTCTTCTTTTCATGTCTGCTTTAAGTCTGACAATTTGATACACTGCTTTTGTTGCTGAAAGATTAATCCGTTTGTTTTATTCTTCGTCGGGACCGATTTCGACAAATTTATCTTTCGGAGCACCGCACACCGGGCATACATCCGGAGCTTCGTCCCCTTCGTGAATATAACCGCATACCGTACATTTAAAACGTTTCATTCTGTTATCCTCCATACATTCTGTGAAAATATTTAATTTTTAATCTGAACAAACAAATCTATCTTTTCGATATTCTTCGTCAAAGCCAAATGGTTTTTGACATAATCCGAAAGGTACTCGCAAAACGTTTCGTCAATATGATCCCTAATCGCTCCTGTATCGGAATCGTAGAGGTGAATATGAAAATCGGTATTGTAGTCAAATCTCATGATCTCATCGCAACCCGCCAATTTTGCAATCAAACCGGCCTCCACAAAAGTCTCAAGAACATTATACACCGTTGCAAAAGACATATGAATTCCTCTTTGTCTGAGTTGATCCATCACCATTTCCGCACTCGGGTGATCCTTGGATTCTTTTAAAATGGACAACACGGCAATACGTTGCGAAGTCGCCTTTAAGCGGTGATCCTTCAATTGTTGAGCCATGTCATCTTTCTTTTCCAAAATTTCATTATTCATGTTATCATTTTATAATAGTTATCATTTAGAAGTCAAGAACTTCATGAAAAATAAAAAAAAGAACGATACCCCTTGACATCATTTCTGCCTAAATGTATAATATGAAAGCTGTTATCGGCAATCATTGTGACCCATTAGCTCAGCTGGTAGAGCACTTGACTTTTAATCAAGGTGTCGCGCGTTCGAATCGCGCATGGGTCACCATCTCTGAATGAAACGCATATCTGTTTTATGGATGCGTTTTTTTATTGCTTATCTGTATGTTGAATTCATATACATCTATTTGATAGTTGTGCTATACTGTTACATATATACCCGTACGTATGAATAAATATTCTGATATCGAGGTAATTATGGACAAAAAACTTGCCGCGCTTATCTCCCAAATGAAACTGGAAGAAGCGGAAAAAATGGCATCTGCAATGGTTGCGGACGGTGTGCCTGCCATGGAAATTTATCAACAGGTTATGGAAGGGTTGCAGGAAGTCGGCAGTCGCTATGAAAACACCGAGTATTTCATCGCCGATCTGATTGTATCCGGGATGCTTGCAAAGGAAATTTTTTCCCTGGTTGATTTATATCAGGATGATGAACTGGCAGCAACAAAAGGAACCATTGTCATTGGCACGATTCTGGAAGATATTCATGATATCGGAAAGGATTTGATGATTGATTCGCTGCGCGCGCAGGGAATTCACGTCATCGATTTGGGAGTGGATGTCAAAATCGAAAAATTTATCGATGCAGTCCGACAATACAATCCGGATATCATCGCAGTCAGTTGCATTATGACAAGCTCACTCGGTCATCTTCATGAGCTGGCAATGAAGCTGCATGAAGAAGAATTGCTGACAGATCGAGCGCTGATTATCGGCGGTGCGGTTGCGAATCGAAAATACCTGAAAATTCCTTATGTCACCTATATGACGAACAGCATGTTTGAAGGGGTCGATTTTTGCTTACGCTATCTTTCCGAAAAAAAGAAAGGGAATAAACAGTGAGTGACGTATTGTATCTGGCTATCGTATCCAGCCTGAAAGAGAAAATCGCAAAAGGATGCTATCAACCGGGAGACATGCTCAGCTCGGAATCCGCATTGATGAGCGAATACCATGCCAGCCGTATGACGATCAGAAAAAGCCTTTCTCTTCTTTCCAATGAAGGATACATCTATTCCGTGCCGGGGAAAGGGAATTTCATCTGCCAACCGGAAACGGATATCTTTCAGTTTAAATTCAACAAATATGACGGACTGAATGTGCATATCGATAAAGTCAAACTGCTCTCCGTAAAAATCAGATACCCAGAGCCGTTCATGCAAGGCGTATTGCATTTACAGGAAACGGACAAAATCGGAGAAATCATCCGCATCCTCTACTCCGGCGAGCGCGAAATTGCCTTGGAAAGAATATATTTCCAATATATTCCAAATCAGCCGATCGTGGAAGACCTGCTCAAATATGCCGATTATCTGAAGCCTGTCGATGAAAAACTCGCTTTTTCCGTTAACCGATCCATTGAAATCAACGTTACGTTCCCGTCGGATGAACTCTGCGAAAAACTGACGATACAACAAACCGTTCCCGTTTACCACATCAGCGAAAAGATTACTCAGGTTGATACGGAAGATATCATTCAGTATTCCATCTTTTATATTGCTACGAAATATCTGAGCATCAAGGCCTCCAACTCCAAGGACTCCAAACGGAAAAATATTTTTTAATTTAAAATATACAAACAGATTGACAATATTGTGAAACGGACATATAATTCAGATATAACTTATACGTACATGTATATATTGAATGGAGATGTTCATGAAAAGACAGACACCTATGATTCTGTTTACCGGATTTCTGGGCTCCGGGAAAACGACGCTGCTGCTTTCCACCGCGAAATATCTTTCCGAAAACGGTATCAAATGCGCCATCATCGTGAATGAAGCCGGCGAAATCGGAGTAGATAATCTGCAGATGAAAAAGCTCGGTTATGATGTTTGGGAGTTATTCGGCGGCTGCATCTGCTGCACACTCAGCAGCACAATGGAAGAAACGCTGCATCGGCTGGAAGAATATCCTGTTGACGTGATTCTGACCGAACCGTCAGGGGCGGCCGATCCCTCTGCCGTATATCATTGCCTGACGCATGCAGGATATGCCGAAAATGATATGATGAATTATTTTATTCTGGATGCGCTGCGAATCGGGATGCTGACAGAAATATTGGAACCGCTTCTGGCATCTTCCCTTCCCTTTGCGGATATGATTCTGATCAATAAAATTGATTTGGCATCGGAATCCGAGCTAACAATGAGCAGACAAACCGCACGAAAATACAACCGAACTGCCGAAATACTGGAGATTTCCATGAGTGAAGCAATTCCGGCTGAATATTTCAAATCGGTTGAATGTTTTATAAAGGGGAACTGACACAATGTATCAAAATCTATTCGAACCTTACGCCTGTATGCTTCAACTGACATCCGAAGACGGATTCACTCAGCAAAAATGGGAAAACGCGCTGCTTTATTTTATGACAATCGTCAATGAACTGACGGCAAAAGAAACGGGCGCCGTGATCGGGCACATGAAAATGATTGCCGAATTGGATGAATCCTGTTTCATCAAACTGAATTCCGTCCGCAGCGATCTGCCCGTCGAAGTAGCTTCATTCGGAAATACAAAAGGAAGTCTCTCTGCAGATATTACACTGAATTTACTTGTCTATAATATCTCAAAATCTCGCAGCAAAGAAATTGTGTCGTTTGCTCTTTCGAGAACCGAAAACGCTTTTTCTCTTGTCGGCAATTTTACGGAAGAAGACGTGCATGAAGGACACATGCACCACTGCGGCGGACATCACCACGATGACGATTCGGAAATTAATCCCGAACGGGATTGATATACAAAAGGAGGAAAAACATATGCAGAAAATCAGCGAACTGCTGTCCAATCTGGACGAAGATGAATTGATGAAGGAGGTAAAAGCTCAGCTCAGTGACGGAATTTCACCGGAAGAAATTCTGAAGGAATGTCAGGACGGCATGGTTTCCGTAGGCGAACGATTCGGAGCGGGCGAATATTTCGTGTCCGATCTGATGATGTCGGGAGCCATGTTCAAAGAAGTCGGCGAAGTGTTGGCGCCATATATGGAAGGCAAACAACAGGAAAGCATCGGCAAAGTCATTCTCGGTACGGTCGAAGGCGATGTGCATGACATCGGGAAAGATCTCGTTTATTCCATGCTGAAAGCCGGAGGATTCGAAGTTATTGATGTCGGGATCGATGCCGCGCCAAGCGCTTTTGTGGATGCACTGAAAGCCAATCCGGATGCGAAAGTTATTGCACTGTCCTGTCTGCTTGCATCCTGCTATGATTCCATTCTTCACACTGTCGATGCAGTGAAAGATGCGGGTCTGCGTGACAAAGTAAAAATCATCATCGGCGGAGGCCCAGTCAATGAAACTGTCGTTAGTTATTCTGGCGCGGATGCATGTGGAACGGACGCACAATCAGCAGTAACTCTTGCTAAGGAGGCTTATGTGAAATGAATCCAAGTCAATTATATTTAGAACGAGTTGAAAAAATCAAAAAAACAATTGCTTTCGAAAACTCGGGGGTTACAACAACATATATGGGAATAGCAACGCCAGCTAAACACATGAGTATTCCCATGAAAACTTTTGCATCCGATCCTGAAATTTACTTAGAAGCATCATTGAAATATATTAATGAAATCAACAGTATCGTCCCGATTGATTGCATCAATTCGTTTGGGGCAGGCGGCATCAATGTGCTGTTAACAACGCTTTGGCTTTCCAAAGTCAAAATGCCGGGACGCGAACTGCCCGATGATTCATTATGGCAGGTTGATGAAAAAAAAGTTATGGAAGACTCAGACTATGATTTAGCAATCGAAAAAGGATATGCGGCATTAAGCCAAAAAATATTGCCTAAAGTAATTGACATGAATGAATTGATGTCTTTTGTGGATTATAATCAAAAAAACGGTGCCCGTCATGCAGAGATAATTATGCAAAACAATTACCCTGTTCTTGTCTCGAACGCTCTTTTCAGCCCTCCTTTCGAAGTGCTGTGCGGAGCGCGTTCAATGAGCCAGTTTTTTATGGATTGTTACAAATTGCCTGAAAAAGTAAAAGACACGCTTGATGCAATATATCCTGAATTGAAATCGCAATTCGAAGCAACTTTAGCTTTAGGTGCAAATATGGGTGCTTGGATTGGCGGTTGGAGAGGCGCAAGTGCACTTGTTTCTCCGAAAATTTGGGACAACTTTGTGTGGCCATACATGTATGATTCGGCAATGACTTGTCTAAAACACAATGTGATTCCAATTTTCCATCTTGATCAAAATTGGGATCGAGATATCGAACGATTTAAAGAAATGCCGGCAAAATCATGTGTATTGAACACCGATGGCATGACCAATCTAGCAAATGCCCGTAAAAAACTAGGCGAACATGCGGCATTCATGGGCGATGTGCCCGCTCCACTTTTGGCAACCGGCAGTGAACAGGATGTGAAAGATTATGTTAATAAATTGCTTGATGACATCGGACCCAAAGGGGTATTCATTACCGCCGGATGCGATGCACCTCAAAATGCGAAATTTGAAAATATGGTCGCAATGTTTCAAGCAGCCTCAGACTACAAGTAAAAGGAACAGCAAAAATGATATTTATCGGAGAACAGATTAACGGTACCCGAAAACAGATTCAGGAAGCGATCATTGCCCGGGATAAAGACTTCATTATCAAGATCGCGCTAAGACAGGCGGAAGCCGGCGCCGATTATCTGGATGTCAACGCGGGCACAGAGCCTACCAGAGAACTCGATGATATGATGTGGCTGCTCGATATCGTGCAGAGTGTCACGGAAACACCGATCTGCATCGACAGTTCCGCGCCTGCCACAATCAAAGAGGCAATTCATGCCGTCAAGCAGACGCCCCTGATCAATTCCATCAATGCCGACCCGCACCGTCTCGAATCATTCCTGCCGATGATCAAAGAAAAAAACTGCCCCGTCATCGCATTGGCGATGGACGAATCGCAGTCGGGAATGCCGAAGGATGCAGAAGAACGCATGACGAATGTGGATAAAATCTTTGCGGCAACGCGCAGTTTTGGAATCGAAGACAGTATGATCTATGTCGATCCGCTGATCATGGCAGTAGCCACCAATCAAAAAGGCGGATTGATCGCGTTTGATTCCATACGTCAGATTCTTGCAAAATATCCCAATACCCATATTACCGGAGGACTGAGCAACATTTCTTTCGGACTGCCGAACCGAGAGCTCGTCAACCGCACATTCCTCACGCTCGCAGTTGCGGCAGGAATGGATTCGGCAGTGGTCAATCCTGTCAATGTCGCCCTCATCGAATCGCTCAAAGCCACTGAGCTTCTGTTGGGGAAAGACAAATTCTGCAGAAATTATACCACTGCCGCTCGCAATGCTTTTGTGAAAAAGTAAGTTCAGTATAGCACAGAATCACAAAAAAATCCACCCATAGTCAATCATACGAACCCCCGCAGCGGAATTCAGCTGCGGGGGTCGTATTTTTTTAGAAAACTTTCACTGAACAGTATGGAGACATCATGGTTTCTTTATGCAATTAACATCATGAAGCATCATCTTTAACTATTTGAATTGATGTTGATTTGGCAATTATATGCTGCATTTGTTACAAGAATTTAGCATTACAAAATCATTTTTTTCATTTATTCTATACAGTCATATTGTTTCGCTTTTGCTTTATCACTGTTGAGGTTGATTAAATTCTTGCGTCATAGAAAGTCCATCGATAAACTGGTATTCTACAAACAAAAATGATTCAGACGAATAAACTCTAAAAAATTAAGAATGAGAGCAAAAGAAATGAAGGAATTTTCGAACCGAAATACCGTAGACCAGCATGAACGATATTTTAATCATTCTGCTTTACCATATTTCAAGACAAAGACATCTGAATCTGCAATAGAAATGAATGGTTCATTGTCTGCTCTTGGAGGCTATTTTAACGCATCGGGCGGCCGTTTGATTGGAAATATGTACGGTGTTTGCGATACCGCCGCCGCAACCACGGCGAAAACCGTTGCAATTAGTGGTTTTGAACTGGTTACAGGAGCATTGGTAACGGTGCAGTTTACTTACGCAGTACCCGCATCGGCAACTCTTAATATCAATGGAACAGGAGCAAAAGCGATCTACCACGGAACTACGGCGATTGTAGTGGATGTGCTTCCCGCGGGTTCGCTCGGAACTTTTGTATTTGACGGGACTTACTTTCGCCTAGTATCGGTTGGCTCCCCGACAGGGATTATGGAAATTGGCTCGAACACAAACGGGAGTTACTGCAAATGGTTTAACGGTCTCATGGTTTGCTTCCAAAATGGAGTGCATCATGCAATGTCCGCGGGGCATAATGAATGGTCATTGACTTTCCCTCAAACATTTTCAGGTCAACCCGTCGCATCGATTCAGGCTGGATGGCCGGGCGCATATTGGGGGGCAAACGGATTTAATGGGTGCCAAACATCGACAACCGCCATATCGTTTGGTTTTGATAATGGGACAACCGAGCAATGGGTTTGGAATTACGGTTATATTGCGATTGGTAGATGGAAATGATGGATAGTATAAGCAATGAAATGTGTGAATTGTATAATATCACACCACTCGAAACATGACTAGCTGAACGCGGGAATACTGCAATGATCAGGCGATTTTTATGCGTAATTCATCGATTCGACATCTTTTGAAATCGACAGAAGAAGACGAGAAGAATATTTGATAAGCAAAGGGCATGACGTCGTGTTGTCATTAACTGAATCGGAGTATGAAGAACTTCAACTTGCACGATAATTTGCAAGTGAGCAATATAATTCATTAGTACAGGCATAACAGCACCTTCGCGGTGCTTTTTTATTGTAAAAAATATAAGGAGAAAACAATGAACGAAATTATGCAAAAACTATCTCAAACACAGTCGTATATTACGCATTCGCCTATACGATGGTATTTCTTGCCTTCGCACTTGTCTACTTGGCAAACATTGTGCGGGGCTTTTTCCAAAACACCACGGTACAGAAAAAAGACGTAGACTGGAAGCTGTTACTTTTCAGCATTCTGCGCCTAATTGTCTATTATGTCAGCGGTATGTTACTCATCGCCGTATTCCCTTTGATGACAGCAGGACTTGGTATGTTCGGCATTACGATATCGGAAGATATCACGCAGTCATTTTCGATTGTTGCGCTCGCTTTGGTTTATGCAAGCGCTTTTTATAAGTATGGGAAAGATGTTCTTACTAAAATTAAGACGGGATTTTCGGTAGACGAAGACGTGAGTGGATCAGCGACAATCACAGCGATTACACAGGATCAGATCGATGCTGCAGCGAAAGAATTTAAGTCTATAAAAAAAGAATCTGAGACAAACACATCTGATTCCTCAAACACTTCCTCCGCCACAACCACGACGGGGGAGCAGTAACCTCAGACGAAACAACGGAATCATCGTCTGAGGCAACAACAGATTCCGAGCAGCCGACAGTCGTTTCTGAGCCGAGCGAAACAGCACAAAATAACAGCGCATCCGAAACCGCTCCTGCAGCACAGGTTGACCCCGCGAATGTTACAGTATCGGAACTTGAAGGGCACCAAGTCGGAAAGAAATACAATACCGTTGCTCTTTATTACAACTGGGATGCAACGATCCCGGACGGGAAGACAAAGGCATATGAAGATAACAAAACGGTTGTGGAACTTCTCGAAATCAGACCGGGAAGAAACGTTCAGTATTTGACGGACAAAGGCTGGGTCGCGGGCAACGACTTCCGCGGAGAAGCGGTCAACAACTATCATGTCGGCGATGTAGTAACGATCAAAGCAATCTATAAAGCAAGCAATGCTGCCGACACCTTCGATGACGGGAAAACGTACCATGACAGCAAAGGAACGGTTGTGACCATTACGGATGTCGATACCCGAAACGCAGTTTGGTACAAAGTCAGCGGCGGATATGTGGCAGAAAACGATATTATCGGCATTTACAACACAACATTGCAGCCGAACTTCTGCTTCCCGGTAGATTATATCGCGATCTCAACACCATTTTCACCGTCTCATCTCGGAACGGATTACGCATGGAACTCCGCGCACGGCGGACAGAATGTGCCGATCTATGCCATCGCGGACGGCGGCACCGTCATCATATCGAAGTGGAGCGACACGGTAGGAAACTATGTCGTGATCGAATACCATTTCGGAGGGATGACTTATCTCATCCGATACAAGCATATGTTATCCCGCAGCGTTTCTGTCGGCGATACCGTCAGCATGCATCAGCAGATCGGGGTCATGGGCAATACGGGCTCGACAAGCAACGGAACGCATCTGCACATGGATTTGATTATCATTCCTGATGGAACGACTTACAATGAAGCGGATAGAGCGACGTGGAGCGTTGATTCGATTCTGTACTGCAAAGCGCAGTCTTATCAGGAAGTCGGAGATGTGACCGATTCGAAGTATCATATCATGAGAGCGGCGTGAGGTGATGGATGGATTGGGAATCAATCGTGACAATCATCAGTATCATCGGCGGAATATGCGGAGTCTATTTTGGCTTCCGCAATTCAAAGCGGCAGAGCGACACCGAAACGAAAGAAGAGGGGAAGCAGAGTGCCACCCTCTTCTCTGATATCGGTTATATCAAATCAGGGATTGATGATCTGAAGCGCAAGCAGGAGAAGTCGGAAGATCGATACATTGCGCTCACTTCTCGGGTAACCGCCGTGGAGGAGTCCGCAAAGCAGGCTCATAAGAGAATAGACTGCATAGAACAAAAATGACGAAAGACGGGGCGATGTGCTCCGTCTTTTTTTGATGAGTAGTCATTAATATGATAAAATATAGTCAGCATCAATGATTAGGAGAAATAATAGCATGGATGAATATGATGTTAAAAGTGTATCTGAATTTATTCAAGTTATAGAGGAAATAAAAAAAAGGACGCCAGATAATAATACTCTATTTTTTCGTGGACAAAGCGATTCAATATGGAAATTAAATTCATCAATAGAAAGGCAGAGACTCGTTGACTACGAAAAAAATATTAGTGTTGATATCCGATTACAAAAACCCACGCTGTTCAAAGACAACACATTACCTGTTCAAAATCTTGTAACAATGCAACATTATGGAATTCCAACAAGATTGCTCGATTTTACGAAAAATGCATTAGTAGCATTATATTTTTCGTGTAATGAAAACATTAACATAGATGGCTCAGTGTATATTACATCAATAAATTATAAATATATAAAAGATACCTTCGATCCCCTTGTTAATGCAATCAGCGACATGGATTATATTTCTTTTGACAATTATAGCGGGAACACTAAAATTAGTTACATGCATTTACTTTCTGGTGAATGTAATTTTAATTCCTATAAAAAATATCTAAATGATAAGCAATATTGGATTTATAAATATGATGAAGATACTATCCAAGATTTTGTATTGCAAACAATTAAGCCATTTTTTTTCATTCCAGAACAATACAATGAACGCATTATAAGACAACAGGGATGTTTTTTAATTTTTCCCAATAAACTTTACCATGAAGGAAAAGAATTCATTTTTAAAAATTATGTTAGCACTCTTAAAAAAGAAAACTATGATAATGAAGGAACAGAGGATTATGTAAATAACTTGGTTTATAAAAAAGAGCTATGTAAAATAAATCAAAATGATTATGCAAAGATAATTATCAAATCTAGTTCGAAGAAAAAAATCAAGTCAGATTTAGCAAATTTAGGTATAACAGAAGGGTTTCTATTTCCAGAAATAAATAATATTTCTCAAGATATTATAAACAAATTCCAGACTATTAAAAAATGCGATTACGAAGATTTGCTTGATTTTAAAACGAAAAATAGCACAAATTAATAAGCTTAAGCTTTACAAATATATATAATTTGATTCGTTATTCGAAAAGGTTTAAAAAATATTGCGATAAAACTTGAGTAATTAAAATTGTTGGGATAAAGTACTTATACTGGTGTAAAAGGGAAAAAACCAATAGTTTGAATTCTCGGTATAAGATAAAAGTATATTACAATTATAACACATAAATAAATATTTTAAATTGATATCAAAATATACAATATATCACATTTGCTTCCGTATGTGCTATACTATACATATATTTCGTTATGTCATGAAGATGGAGTGGAACTTTGATGTTTTGTGAGCATTGTGGAAAAATCGTTTCGGATAATGCTTTATTTTGTAAGTACTGTGGTTATCAATTTGAAGATGAAATCACTTCAACATCAGAAAAAATGCTTCCAAAATCTTTTAATCTAACAAAACCGGGCGAAACACCGATTATCAAGCAAGATAAAACAAACCCGTACGATAAAAATTCAGGCTGGTATAATTTATTTTCTCTTTTCTTTCCTGTGATCGGATGCATGTTGTTTATCTTTTATAAAGACGAATTTCCAAAACGCGCTGAGGGAATTAGAGATTTTTCTATTTCAGGAATTATTTTTGGTTTTGTTCTTGGGGTAATTTATCTTCTTATGTTAATCACTGAAAATTTCTGAGTTGCACATTTTGAAATTTGAAGAACTATCTACAAGGTAACTCCCGCTCAGGCAAAGTGGATTAACCCATTAGCTGATTGGCAAGTGGAGAAATTATGATTTATCATTAACGCTTTCGGAACAATACCAAAGGCATATTTTTAAGTAGATTATATGTTGCAAACATCAACATGTAAAACAAAAAAACGGAGCGCATCACTGGAATCACCACCCCTTATTGCGCTATTTATAGAACCCAACGTAAAAACGGCTGTCCTCTGAACAGCCGTTTTTTATTTTATCAAAAACAGCAGGCTTTCTTTCGGCAGACGCAGAATCACCGTCTCGTTGCTGTTTTTCTCCCACACCGCGGGATCCATTGCAAAACTGATCTCGGACTGCTCCGTATATTGCTCCAATCCTGCTTTTCGAAATACGGCAAACACCGCGAACGGCTCTTCGATTGCTTTGACGCATTCGCAGACCATTGCATTGTCGCATGACGCATCATCGCAAAAGGACAGATAATGCGCACGGATTCCCACATATTCCGTGCCGTCGGGAATCGGTCTGTCACTTTTCAGCACGGCTCCCCAATCCAAGGCGGATATGCTGTAATCATCGATTTTTATTGCACGGGAAATATTTTTGCACCCGGTCAGAATGGCTCCGCTCTTTGTTTTTGGATCATCAAAAACAGCATATTTCGTATCCATCACATCGATTTTTCCAATCGAAAACACCGCAAGCTTTTTGCACATCCGATAGACTTCATCCCTGTTGTGAGAAACCAAAAGAACCGAACCGCCGAACCGTTCGATCACAGTGGTGATCACCTGCTCCATCTGCCAGCGCAAATGCGTATCCAACGCGGAAAACGGCTCGTCAAAAAGAAGGATTTCCGGTTTGTTTGCCAGAAGCCTTGCCAGCGCAACCCGTTGCTGCTGCCCGCCCGAAAGCTGCGACGGGCGCTTTTTCTCAAGCCCCGTCAATTGAAAATCAGCGATCAGCTGTGATGTGATCGCCCCTTTTTCTTCCTTGGGCACATCGGCGGCAAACGATATATTTTCTTCCACGGTCATATTCGGGAACAACGCATAGCTCTGAAAGAGATACCCCACATGACGCTGTTGGGCAGGCAGATTGATATGCTGTTCGGAATCAAACAGCACTCTGCCATTCAGCACGATCTTTCCTTTGTCGGGGGTCTCAATCCCGGCAATGCATCGGAGCGTCATACTTTTCCCGCACCCGGAGGCTCCGAGAATGCCCAATACTTCATTGTCAGTTTCAAATGCGACATTCAGATGGAATTCCCCGAGTTGTTTTTCTATCTGCACAGACAAACTCATCCGATATTCCCCCGTTTATGATTTTTTTTCATATAATGCTGATTGATGAAGTTCATCAGAAACATTGCAACAAATGACATCACCGTGATAATGGCAACCCATTGGTACGCCAAAGTATAATTGCCCGCCTGAACGGCCGTATAGACGGCAACCGCCATCGTTTGCGTTTTGCCCGGGATATTGCCGGCAAGCATGATCGTTGCTCCGAATTCGCCCAACGCCCGCGCAAACGCGAGAATCGTACCGGCCATGATGCTGGGAACAATATTCGGCAAAACAATTTTTCGGAATATCTGATTTTCAGCGACCCCGAGCGTTCTTGCAGCAAAAATCATGTCCGAATCGATTTCTTCCAAAGCACCTCTCACAGTTCGGTACATCAACGGGAACGACACCACCGTCGATGCGATGACCGCCGCAACCCAGGTAAAAACAATCGACACATCAAACAGACCCAAAAATTGTCCGATCAGACTGTTCCTTCCAAAGACAAGGAGCAGAAAGAAACCTGCTACGGTCGGAGGCAGGATCATCGGCAAAGTAAAGAACCCATCGACAAAGGCTTTCCCGTGCCGTATTTTTACAACCCAACGAGCTGCGGCAATCCCGAGAAAAAAAGTCAGCACGGTTGCAATCAGGGAGACTTTAAGAGAAATATACAAGGGAGACAGATTCATTCGCGTCACCGCCTTTCATTGTGGATGCATAATGAATAGAAAGAAGGGCGTCTTTCGGACGCCCTCTCATCAGAACGCTGATTATTGCTTGATCACGGTAAAACCATAAGACTCAAAAATCTTAACCGCAGTCTTGGAAGTCAGAAAATCAAGAAAATCCTGCGCCGCATCCGCATTTGCACTCGATGCAACAATCGCGCCGGGATAGATGATTTTATCGCAGCTTCCTTCCGGAGCTTCCGCAACGACCTTGACTTTATCCGAAGTCATTGCATCCGTTGCGTAAACAACGCCGCAGTCAACTTCCCCGTTTTCAACCCAAGTCAGCACTGTTCTGACATCACTGCCGTAGTTGGCTTTTGCCGAAACGGCATCCCAAGTGCCCAACGTGGTAAATACCTGTTTTGCATACGATCCCGCAGGCACACTGCTCGGTTCCCCGATGCCGATCATCGATACTTTATCCGTATTGACATCGTCGAATGATGTGATACCCGCCGTGCTGTCGGAAGGCACGATCAGAACCACTTTATTTTCCAAAAGCTCCGTGTAGGAATCATCCAAAAGCAAACCCTCTCCCTGCAATGTTTTCATCTGTTTCAGTGCGGCAGAAATAAAAACATCCGCACCCGCACCCTGTTCGATCTGTGTCTGAAGACTGCCGGATGATGCAAATGTAAAATTAAGCGTCACATTCGGCTCTTTATCCGCATAAGCGGTTTGAATATCCGCCATCACATCCGTTAAACTCGCTGCGGCAGCAATTGTCAGTTCCACAGGTTCGCTGCTTGAGGAGGAACATCCCGCGACAGTCATTCCAAGCATCAATACAGCCGCCAACAATACGGCAGCTTTTTTCCATAAATTTTTCATAAACCTTTCCCTCTCATTCATGTTATCACGTCAGCCAGTCATTCTTTTCATTATCAGCAAACACAAGCTCCATCGCTTTTTCCTTCGAGCGCAGCAAGCGCTCAGGCAAAGGGTGTATGCCGAATGACGTTCCGATCGCCTCAGTCAATGTATATGAATCGCAGTTTCCTGCGCGTTCCCCGATTCCAAACAGCGTGGTATCCAAATATACCGCACCGTATTTGGCTGCGGCAACAGAATTTGCCACAGCAAGACCTAAATCATTATGAGTATGAATTCCGAATGCCACACCGCAATTCTGTGTCAGCAGAGTGAAATACTCCTGAACTGTGCCGGGTGTAAAAATTCCGACCGTATCGGCAAGCCTTACAGACAGCACGTCCATTTTGCACAGTACCTGTGATAACTCCAACAAAAACCGCATATCGGCTCGGGAAGCATCCTGAAATCCGACGCTTACCTCATATCCTTTTTCTTTTGCAAAGCCGACGCACTCCGTCAGCTCTCTGATCAACCAGTTTCTGTCTTGATGCAACAAATGCTCCAGCATCAAATCCGAGGCGGGTGCGCTGATGTGAATAATATCCGGCACACAATCGAATGAGTGCGCAATATCTTTTTTGTTCATACGGTTCCAAACCGCGACTTTCTTGTTTCCCTTCGTTTGACCGATCTTCAGAATCATGTCTTTCTCGTCACTGCCCATCGCAGGGATGCCTGCTTCTACAATCTCAAATCCTGTGCGAAAAAGAAGCTCCGCTATTTTTAAACGGATGTGCGATGAAAACGCAATGTCAGGACTTTGCTCTCCGTCTCTGAGTGTCGTATCCGTCAGGTTGAGCTGCGTATTCATCCTGCCCGTTCTCCGGTAATTTTCAGATACAGTTCCATGATATCTGATTCCTGAGGATTCTTTTTTCCGCCTCTGGCGGCATTTCTCACCCGGCACACCAGCTCGGACATCACTTCCGGTGCGGGTTGGATTCCGTTTCGTTCCAATATCTGACCGATCATGGACGGACTGGCATGGGTCCCGATCATAATCGTTCGATGCGCTCCGATTTTATCGGGGGAAAACGGTTCAAAGCAGGATGTATTTTTCTGAATTCCGTTCACATGCACTCCGGACTCCACAAAGAAAATATGAGCGCCAACCACGGCTTTATGCGGCGGAATCCGATAATTCAGTGCAGTCGCAAACTGCATGGACAATGATTTCATCATAGTGACATCCATCGTGTTCGGAAGCATGTTATGTACAAAAAGAACTGTGAGCAATTCCTCTGTCGGAGCGTATCCGCCGAAACCAAAAAAAGATGTCAGGACATCATTCCCGCCTGCGTTGATCCACTCATAGGAAAGTGCAGTGGAAAACACTCCTGATTTTCCCGCATTCAAACAGATATCACCGTCAGTTGCCCTCAATATGCGATGGTATTCGCTGCTGTAATCTCCGAAATAAAGCGATTGATCGGGAGAAAATATCTCAAGATCTCCCATGCGCTGATTTTTCGCTCTTTTCCACTCGCGATAATCAAATCCGCATACATTCGGCTCTTCCTCCGTATCCTCATATGCGGCATACAGATCTCTTAAATGTTCAACCCCGTCATTGCCCCGATATTGCATGAACACTCTGCATCGTTTTTCGATCCCATGCAGGCATTCCGCGATTCTCGGCGTTACCAATAACGCTTCGATTCCGAATTCCAGCAAAGAATGCGCCAATCTCCTGATTTCCGATACATCCATCAGTTCCGCATCCAACCCGCAAAGACTTGCATCAATCAAACGCATACCATACACGCCCTTTCTCAAACACATCAGGCGGTGCAAGACAAGATTGCTGTCTGTCACCGCCGTTGGTTTTTGATCATATTATTTTATATTGCTAATTCTTCGTTTCTCTGTCAGATTTCGAATTCCGGCACTTTGTTTCCGCCCTCGAAATGCTCCGTTACGATACGGCTGACGGCATCTTCCGTCAGACTGCCGTACCATGTACCTTCGGGATAAACCACCATAATCGGACCTTTGTCGCAGATGCCGAAACATCCGGTATTGGTCACCAATACGTCGGAAGAAAGATCATTTTCATCAATTTCTTCCATCAGCTGACCGATCAGATCAACGCTTCCCTTCGTGTGACAGAACCCTTTCTGCACACCGTTTGCTCTGCAGCTCGTGCAGACAAACACATGATATTTCGGTGAAATCATAGGATTGTTTCCTTTCCCTGTTCGGTTTTCAATTCTTCGACAGCCTGTGCCACAGCGTCTTCAATGCGCCCAAAACTGGAAATGGTCAGGATCCCTTTCTCTTCCAGCCGGTTTTTCGGAGACTCTCCGATTCGCATCGCGATGACGCATGCACAGTCATCAATCGTTTCGAGTATTTTTTCTATTTTCCCTTCCTGTTTTCCTCCGCCTTTTCCGTCGCAGGATTCCGAACCGTCGCAATAACGGTTCACGCTGCGGCGCTCTTTGAACCGAACCTTTCCGTTGCGGGATTCATAAATGTAAAAATCCGAAGCCTGACCGAAATGCTGATCGATCATCACTCCGCCTTTGGAAGCCACTGCTACCAGAATCGGATTTCCCGTTTCGGCAATTTCGATTGCAATCGGCTGATGAACAGCGGAAGCCAGACAATCATTGTACTTGTATGACTCATCATTATCAAGCGTCCCCACAGCGTCCGCACGACATTGTCTGCAATGGTACATCTGGTTCAGAATCAGTCCGCATTCTTTGCGCATCTGAGTGACTTCTTTCAGACTCGTCAGCGGCATATGTTCGAACGCACTGCCTTCCACAGGAATCATCTGCATGATATTCGTGATTTCGCATCCGAGTGATTTCACTTTCTGCACGACTTTCGGAATATGCGTGTCATTGATCCCTTTCAGCATCACAATATTGACTTTGCAAATCACGCCGCCTTCGGCGAGCATTTTCAGACCGGCGAGCTGATTGGTCATCAGAATCGTCGCGGCGGTTTCTCCGGTATATGTTTCTCCCATATAGCTTACATGATGATAGATTTTGGCGCCGATCGCGGGGTCGACCGCATTAATCGTGATTGTCACGTGGGATACTCCGAGTTCAATCAACTCGTTCGCATACATCGGCAGCAACAGACCGTTCGTCGAAAGACAGAACGTCACTTCCGGATCCGCTTTGCGGATCAGCTGCAAAGTCGCTTTTGTTTTTTCGAATTCCGCCAAAGAATCTCCGGGGCCCGCGATGCCGACCACTTTCAGATTCGGCATTTTTTCTTTGATATGAAGGTATTTTTCGCAGGCTTCCTGCGGTGTTAATACCTGAGTCGTCACGCCGGGTCGACTTTCGTTCGGGCAGTCAAATTTTCTCACACAGTAATTGCACTGGATATTGCACTTCGGTGCAATCGGCAGGTGCATGCGGGCATATCCCGTTCCGCAGCCGTTGAAACAGGGGTGCGTTTCGGTTTTTGCCGCATTGCGGTCGCGGATGCTTTCCGCAGAATGCATCACTTGTTCCGGCTTATCCTGATAATAATTGTCATACATTTCCTTTCGGTAGGAATGTTCGATTCCGCTTAAAATCGCATTGGTTATTTGATCGAGCAACAGTAAAGCTCCGTCATAAAACAAGGTTCTCACACGCTGTCCGCCCACATGATCATGGATCGGAAATGCACAGCGGATCAGTGGGATGTGAAGTTTTTCTTCAATGCGTCTGCCATCGGAATTGCCGATCATGATATTTGCTTTGTAGCTCAGCGCATATTCTTCGATTTTGTCAAAATCGCAGTTGTCGGCTATCATGATACGATCCACATAAAAGTTGCCGGCAACTGCTTTGACTTGCTCTTCGAGGATCGGCTTTAATGCGTCGCATTTTGCTCCGGTTGCGGCAACAACCGGAATCAAGCCGTTTTCCAGACACAAACGGGAAACCGCATAGACAAAATCAGGTTCTCCGAATATCACGGCTCTGCCTTGTGCGTTGTATTTATGCGAATCAATCATCGCATCCAGATATCTGCCTCGCTGTTGTCTGACGGAATCAGGCAGAATCGCTCCGCTGTCGGTCAGAATTTTCATCAGCGCGTCCGTCGCACGCAGTCCGACCGGAAGTTCGCAGCGCACATAGGGAACGCCGTACGTGTCCGATAAATATTTTGCAGGAGATGAATCCTCGTTGACAAAAGTTGACAGTTCAATCGTGAGCCTGGAACCTGCCATCATCGCAATTTCTTCGATGGAGGTTCCGCCTTTCGGCAAACGTTCGTATACTTCCCGATGAACTCCGTCCAAATTATCGGACAGATCGGGAAGCAGAATATAATCCAGTTGCAGAGAATCGAGCAACTCTTTGAGTGCTCTTGTATCGGCAGGACTGATCATTCCCGTGATTATATTGATTTTATCGTGTTTCTCGGGTTTCATTTCCACAAACGACACAATCGCTTTGAGTGCAGCAAAAAAACCTTCGTACTGTGTACCCGAATATCCGGAAGAGGACACCGGGATAATTTTCACATTCAAATCGGGATGGGATTCGTAGAAATCCCGAATCATGCGCGGAATGTCTTCTCCGATGGTTTCGGCAAGACACGTCGTTGCAACGCCGATTACTTCGGGATGATACAGAGCGATCAGATTTTCCAGTCCCTTTACCAGATTTTTTTCTCCTCCGAACACCGTACCTTCTTCCGTCAGGGAAGATGATGCGATATCGACAGGCTCATTGTAATGCGTTGCCATATGTCTTCTGATATAAGTGCTGCAGCCCTGCGAACCATGCAGGAGAGTCATGCATCCTCTGATCCCGTAAAACGCGCTCACGCTGCCCATCGGCATACACATTTTGCAGGGATTGACATTTAAATTCACTAAATTCATGCTCATGACAAACCTCCTAGAATTCGGACGGCATATTCACATACTGCCATACCGGGCTGTTGATGGATTGATTGACTTCGTTTGTGAAATTGATCACGCCTTCGTAACCCGCAAGCGCATGCTTTCGTTCGTGATTGTGATCGCAGAACGCGATCCCGAGTTTGTACGCGAGCGGCCTTTCTTTCACCCCCCCGACCAAAATATCCGCTTGTTTTTCTTTCATAAACAGTTCCAATTCTGCCGGATTGGCATCATCCAGAATCACTGTCCCGTCATCAACCAACTGACTGATCACGTCATAATCTTCCGGCTTTCCGGTCTGAGTGCCTACCACTACGGTTTGCACGCCCATTGAGTTGAACTGGCGGATCAGTGAAATTGCCTTAAACCCTCCGCCGACATAGATCGCAGCCTTCTTCCCTTTCAGATTGCCGTAATGCGTTTCGGTAAATGGCTTGAGCAATTCTTCCTGTTCGTGGGTGAATTCCCTTGCTTTTCGGATCGTTTCTTCGTCGCCGACCGCTTCGGCGACCCGCATAAGGGAAGCGGATGTGTCTTCGATTCCAAAGAAGCTGACTTTGATAAACGGGATGCCCATCTCTTCTTCCATGCGTTTGGCCAGATAAGTCATCGAGCCTGCGCATTGCACGAGATTCAGCTGCGCGCTCGGCGCCTTGATGATACTCTCATAGCTCGCATCGCCCGTGATGGTGGAAACCACATCGATTCCGATCTGTTTGAGATAGTTTTTGATGATCCACATTTCACCCGCAAGATTGAAATCTCCCAGAATATTCACACCGTGTTTTTTCGCCTGGGTTATATGCGGAGAAATCAATTCCATAATCGCATTGCATGCCATGCGGTACCCGAAGGATTTGTTTCCGGAAAACCCGGGAGATTTGACAGGAATCACGCGGACTCCGTACTTTTTTTCCGCCGCTTTGCAGACGGCTTCGACGTCGTCCCCGATCACGCCGACGATGCAGGTGGCATACACAAAAATCACTTTCGGTTCATGCTTTTCCATCAGTTCGTCGATCGCGGCGGTCAGTTTTTTCTCTCCACCGAAGACCACATCTTTTTCGCTCAGGTCTGTCGAGAAGCTGTTGCGGTACAACTCGCTTCCGCTTGACAGACTTCCCCGGATGTCCCAGGTATAACTGGAACATCCGATCGGTCCGTGCACGATATGGAAGGCATCCGTTATCGGATTGAGCACAACCCGCGCGCCGCAGTAGACGCACGCTCTTTGGCTGACGGCTCCGGACAAACTGTCGCTGTCACACTGAATGCTTGCACAACTGCCGTTGCCGACTTGTATAAATTTCTTTCGTTCTTCCAAAATTTTGTCTTCGCTCATACGGCTGCCTCCCTCGGCACTGATATTGAATCAAAAGTCTGTTACATTACCATGTCCATGTCTTCATCGGCACAGACTCTGTCTTTATGATCGAGCAATGCATCGGTGATTTTTTCCACCATACGCAATGCCCCTGTGTACCCCACAATCGGGAAATAAGAATGTGCATATCGGTCAAGCACCGGGAAACCGGCTCTGACAAACGGAATATTTTCCGCTTTTGCAATCTGTTTTCCATAGCTGGAACCGATCAGCAGATCGACGGGGCTGTTCTTGATCCACTGGTGCAGTTCAAACAGATCGGCCGAAGCCTTGGCTTCGCAATCCGCTGCCCCAAATTTCTCAAATAACTCTTTTGCCTTGCGCTCAAAAGCTTCACCCGGGGTTCCCGTAATCACATATTTCGGGATCATTCCCATTTCCAATACCAAATTTGTCAGCCCCAACACAGTGTCCGGATCGCCGAATATCGCGCAGGTTTTTCCGAAGTAGTAGAAGTGCGCATCCAGCATCACATCCACAAGTTGTCCGCGTTCCGTTTCCAGTTCCGCAGGCACAACCGTCTGATGGATTTTGGACAGTTCCATAATAAAACGGTCCGTTGCTTCGATGCCGATGGGCAGAGGAAGGGTTTCATAAGGAACTTTACACTTTCTCTGCAGCATATTGGCGGGCTCTTCGCTTGTCAGCGCACCCAAGGCCAATATTTTTTCGCAGTCTCCGAGGGAGATTACCTCTTCGATCGTCGTTCCGCCCTTCGGGTACATTTCGTATGTTCCCGTCATCGGAGCATCCATGACGCCGCTCTGGTCGGGAAACATAATGTACGGCACACCCATCAGTCCTGCTATTTTTTTCAGCTCACGGATATCGCCGGGATTCACAAATCCGGGGAAAATTCCTACTTTTCCATTGCTTTTTCCGCTTTTTTCGGACAGACAGTTGATAAACCCACTCATCATGTTGTAAAATCCTGTAATATGGGAGCCTACATAACTCGGTGTATGACAGTGAACCACTGTTTTCCCCTCAGGAAGATCCATGTCAAGAAGATAACTGCCGATATCATCCCCGATCGTTTCGCTCAAACACGTGGTATGGACGGCAATAATGTCCGGATTGTAAATATCGAACACATTCTTGACTCCGGTTTTCAGGTTGCTGCCGCCGCCGAACACCGACGCACCTTCCGTAAAGGAACTCGTCGATGCGATTGCAGGCTCCTTAAAATGTCTTGACAAAAATGTTCTGTGATACGATGCGCAGCCTTGGGAACCATGGCTGTGCGGCATGCAGGAATGCACGCCGAGCGCGCAGTAGATCGCGCCGACAGGCTGACAGGTTTTGCACGGATTGATCCTCAGTGCACTTCGTTCGCTGATCTCTTTCGGTGTCAGATCCAACATTATTTTTCACCTCCTGCCAATGCTGCCGTTAAGGTCGATTTATTTTTCCACGGCGGCACAACGAATTTCCACACCGGAGTGTACAAGCCCATCGTAATGTCTCTTGCAAAATTCATTGCTCCGCTAAAACCGGAATACGGTCCGCTGTAATCGTAGGAATGCAGTTGCTTGGATACCGTATTGGTTTTCTGAATCGAATATTTGTCTTTAATCCCCGAGAAAAACAAATCGGGTTTCAAGAGCCGGATAAATTCATCCGTTTCAAATTGGTTCAGATCATCCACCACAATGCTTCCCGTCTTCATATCGTGAATCATTCCCCGATAACATTCGAGCGGAATTTTATCCTTCAGTTCTTCATAGCGTTCCGGAGTCAGAAATACTTTATATTTCTTCGGATCGGCTTCCACTAAAATGCTTTCGATGTTTTTGTTGTCCGCGTCTTCCTTGATGTTCGGAATCACCTGACGTCCTTCGTAATCGTCTCTGTGTGCGAATTCATAGCCGGCAAGCACTGTCGTAACGCCGAAGTCTTCCAACAGAGTCTGGTAATGATGTGCTCTGGAGCCGCCGACATACAGCGCTGCGGTTTTCCCGTCCAGTTTTTCGCGGTAATACGCTCTTGCTTCGGCAATTTCATTGAGTTCGTCTTCGATCACTTCTTCTGTTCTTGCGGCCAATTCCGGATCTCCGAAAAATTCTGCCATATCTCTGAGTGTCTGGATCGTCGATTCAATCCCGATGAAGTTCACTTTCAACCAGTTGATACCGTATTTGGTATGCATCATTTCGGCAATATAGTTGATCGATCTGTGGCACATCACCAGATTCAGATCCGCCGTATGCGCATTTTTCAAAGCCTCGTAACTTCCGTCTCCCGTAAAGACCGCCACCACTTCATATCCGATGCGTTTGAGTAAGCGCTCTGTTTCCCAGCCGTCTCCGCCGATATTGTATTCCCCCAGAATGTTAACCTTATACGTTTTGGTCGGAGCAAGATCACCAGTTCCGATCACGTGTCTCATCAGCCCGTTGTTGGCGATATGATGCCCGCCGCTCTGGCTGACGCCTTTATACCCTTCGCAGCTGAATGCCACGCAGGTGATGCCGTATTTCTTTTCCGCATCCGCCGCCACCGCATGGATATCGTCACCGATCAATCCGACCGGGCAGGTGGAGCAGATAAGAATGCATTTCGGATGGAATATTTCCATCGCTTCATCAATCGCTTTTCTCAATTTCTTTTCGCCGCCGAATACAATATCCGGCTCCTGAAGATCCGTCGAAAAACAATATTGGATATAACTTTCGCCGTTCTCCGCTTTCGCTTTGTTCCGCCTCGTTCCCCAGGAATAAAACCCGCATCCGATCGGACCGTGTGTCAATGTCACTACGTCTTTGAGCGGACCGAGCACCACGCCTTTGCACCCCGCATAACAGCACCCGCGGTTGGTCATAATACCGGGCACGGTTCGGGTATTGGCAGTAATCTGCAGTTCATCGGCGCCGTCTTCAATCTGGAGAATATGTTCTTTTCTGTTCTTGTATACTTTCGCTGCGTACTGATCCAGTACTTTCTCGCGTTCTTTCATCGTTTGTCGCCTCCTTGTCTACAGAGTGGTTTCTCCTGTTCTGACTTTATATGTTTCCGTTACCGGCAACACGAATATTCTTCCGTCGCCGGGATTTCCTGTCTGGTTGGCATGAATGATTGTTTTCACTACGGTTTCCGTCTGGTCATCTTCCACAATAATAGTAAAGAATCGCTTCGGAATCAGTCTGGCGCCTTCCGTCATGGACTCGCCCACATTGGATATAGGAAGCTCTCCCGTCTCCATCACAAGCTTCAGCAAATCGGCATTCAGTCCTTTCTTGCCTCTTCCCATACACGGTCTGCAGACAAATGCGGGAAACCCTGCATTGGCAAGCGCTTCTTTCGTAGCATTCACTTTATTCACTCGGATAAAAGCCATTACTTCTTTCATGGTTTTTCCTCCTTACAGTCCCTGTTTGCCTGTGCTGATTGTGTATGCGTCCTCCACCGAGCTGATAAAGATTCTGCCGTCTCCGTAATTCCCGTTTTCTCCGGTACGCGCAATGCGCATGATTACTTTCACCACGTCATCCTTTTCTTCGTCATTGACGACCATCATCAGCATTTCTTTCGGAATTTCATCATACTGCACATCTCCCACGACGATCCCCTTTTGTTTGCCGCGTCCGAATACATCCGTTTTTGTCACGGCAGGGAATCCCGCCGCCATCAGTTCGGACAAGACTGCTCCGGTTTTTTCCGGTCTGATTATTGCTCTGATCAATATCATATTTCAATTCTCCTTTGATTCTTCCAAACTTAAATATCAAGAATGCCATGTTCCATCAGCAGCGCTTCCAGGCGTTCCTGTGAAAGCGGTTTCGGAACCACAAACATATCATTTCCGTCAATTTTCTTGGCAAGCGTTCTGTATTCGTCCGCCTGTCCGCAGGAAGGTTCAAAATCGATTACTGTTTTTTTGTGAATTTCTGCTCTCTGCACCATATTGTCACGAGGCACAAAATGGATCATCTGGCTGCCCAGTTCTTTCGCAAATGCGCTGACCAAATCCGCTTCTCCGTCAACTTTACGGCTGTTGCAGATAATGCCGCCCAATCGGACACCGCCTGTTCTTGCGTATTTCTGAATCCCTTTTGAAATGTTGTTTGCCGCATACAATGCCATCATTTCTCCGCTGGCGACGATATAGATTTCCCGTGCTTTGCCTTCTCTGATCGGCATTGCGAAACCACCGCACACCACGTCTCCGAGCACGTCGTAGAACACATAGTCCAGATCTTCTTCGTAAGCGCCCAATCGTTCCAACAACCCGATGGATGTAATGATCCCCCGGCCTGCACATCCGACACCCGGTTCCGGACCGCCCGATTCCACGCATCGGATTCCGGAATATCCTTCTTTCAAAACCAGATCCAGTTCAATATCTTCCCCTTCTTCCCTGAGTGTGTCCAGCACTGTCTGCTGAGCCAGCCCCCCGAGGATCAGTCTCGTCGAGTCCGCTTTCGGATCACATCCGACGATCATGATCTTGTTGCCCATTTCCCCCAAGCCGGCTGTCAGATTCTGGGTTGTGGTAGATTTCCCGATCCCGCCTTTTCCATAAATTGCCACTTGTCTCATAGTGGTACCTCCTGTGTATAAAATGAAAACGAGGTCCTCCCTTTGGAAGACCTCGTTGTCCTAACGAAATAATAAAATAATGAGTTTATCAGATATATCCTAATATAAAATCAGATTATTACGATAATGTCGCATAATATTATATATATTCGTGAAATTTGTTTATTTATTTAATTTGTGGTTGTCATTATATCAGGCATTCAAAATATTGTCAAATCTTTTTTTCATTAAAAAGCAAAATTTACATAATATAAAGATTCACTAAAAAACATTCACAATTCGCAGTGAGTGCAGGAAGAACAGCTCCCCGAACAGTTGCTTTGCACCTCAGGCTTGTCATCGTATTCCTTGCGAATCACAAATTTATCCTCGGACAAAGAAGCTGTCAGCTCGATTTCTCCGTTCGATATCGATACGCAGTCCTTAACAATGCTGACAGTCAAAAGAATCTTGATCATAGCCTCGTCATCCGTCATGCTCGGAGCGTAGGAAGGAGCGATTGCGGATTTCGTACCGTCGGCATAAAAAACAGCAATACTGCAGAACGAAGTGGAAAATCCGATGATATTCCCGTATGGATCAAACTTCAGAGAATTGTCATCACTCTCAATCCCGATCGCATGTTCATCGTAAACCGTAATGTTTCCGATCGGCGTTACGATCGGAATCGGATAAGCGGGTTCCAAAGATTTGATCGAACCGTCTTCATACAGCGCAAATCCGATCTGCACCGGAAACAATCCGACATTTGTGTTGATGACAATTTCCTCTCCGGGCCAAAGGGTAAAAGATTTCAACGCGCCGGATTCATAAAAGGAAACCCCGATGATCCTGATTTTAAAGGCTCCTACAGCTAAGTGAAACTGCAATGCCTCCGCAAGTGCCGTTTCATCCTCCATCGACCAATATCCGCTGAGCTTTCCGTTCAGAGGAAAAAACCGTTTCAGTTTTCCGTTCGGATAAAAAATAACACATTCTGCAGGGTATTCCCCGATAGGGGTCTGAATCATCATCTGCTTTTCAAGCGCAACGCGCTTGATGGCACCATTTTCATAAAAACTGACCGAACTGATATATTTCCTTCTGGTTTCTTCCGCGGTATATTTCGCGATCAACGTACCGCAAAGTGTTTCGATTCTGTTTTCTTCTTCGAATGTCAGATCTTTCACTGCACCGTCTGCAAAATATTCGGTTCTCGCAACTCCATTCCAATTTCCGTTTTCCATTTTCATGACTCGTAACACACCTTTCGTGTGATAATGTATCTTTTTGCATTTTCATCAAGCGTTTCAAACGTATATCCCAATTGTCTGCTCTGCATCACATCTTCCATCCAAGGAGGCAAATGGTTACAGATCAGCTCAAACCGATAAAACACCGTCTGCTCCATAAACTTCTGCATCGCTTTTTTTGAGGACATTTCAGGAAACTGCTGCTGCAATTCGATCAAGTTCAGATAGTACACTCCATCATCGTTCGGACAATACGGCTCTTTTGGGATACTGCGGCGCTCACTTGCGACTTCGGCTGCCTCATCCAAGTCAATCAATATCTGATCAAACACTCCGTCAAGCAGTTCTTCCGCTTCAAAAATTTCAAATCCGTATTTTTCAAAAATATGATAAGCAATTCCGCTCATTTTTCTGCAGATCAGAATACGGCATTCTCCCAATTGCTCGATCAGTTCTCTGACGCGATCCCGAATCTGCGCCATATTGCTGAGTCCGTTGATATTCCATGCCAATGCTTTTTCGGCAAACCATCCGTTCTCACCCTTTCGATAAAGCTGTACGCCGACACAGGCTTCCGGAGAAGCCGTCCGATTTTCGCTGTCAGTCAAAACCGCAATCCGCTGATCCATTCTTCCGATCCTCACAATAAACAGATTTATGACACAAAAGGCGCAACCGTTATTTCGGCCGCGCCTTTGCATACGTCATTTTATCATGTCATCTGCCATAAAATCAACGGCTGTATCATTAAATTTCATTCAGAAAAGGTTTTCATCGGCGCATTATTGCAAAATTCTCCTGTTTTTTATCCTATTTTTGAACTGAAACAACACAAAACCGAATAAATTTCATATTTTCATATAGAAAATCAGTTTCGGAATGCGTATAATAACAATGAGGTACCAATATGGGACATTTTATATCGGATAAACATACGAAGAGGAAAATCTATTACGCCTGCGAAACATTATTTTATTCAAAGGGATACCACAATACGCATATCGAAGATATTGTAAACCTTGCACAAATAACCAGAGAAGCATATGACAACTTCTTCTCCGGAAAACTGGAACCCGCCGTTATGATCTATTTCGCACTTGCGAAAAACAATGCCCGCATCGCGGCTTTATTCGGAAATTCCATCGATCGCCTCACCGGCATCTGTCTTGATCTGCAGGCATTTTGGCATCTTTTTTTCCGGGACGAAAATATCCGCAGATTCTCCATGGAACTGTCTGCCGAAAATATCTGGAGAATCAAAGACACCCATCCTCTTTACGAAGAATGTGCCGCACTTTCTGTCAGACGGTTTTCCGAACGGGAAATTGAATGGAACAAACTGGCCAACGTCGGCATCGCGCGGCAATTGAATCAGGATGCATATCGCATCGCCAGGGATAGCAAGGAAACCAGCGAGTTTTACATCCGTGCGGTATTTAAATTATATGAAATCGATTCGGCTTTGACGAACCATATTATATCGAGATCACAAGAGCTCTTTGAACGCTGCGAACTCTCAAACGACGGATTCCGAACCACATTCCGCATGAAACAGCAGCCGATAAAATCAAACAGCCACGAACTCTGAAGGATCAATCGGCAACCGAGCGGTCCATTATATCCATAACGCCTGTTTGATCGTCCATTCAATTCGAAACATTTGTCAAATTTAAAACGGCAGTCATCCCCGGTAAAGGGAACAACTGCCGTTTTATTTGGATATCACCCGATTATCCATACTATTCCGATACGGGAGCTGCTTCTGCCGAAGCCTCCGTTTCCGATTCTTCCTGAATATAATTCTTAATCACAGTTGCAAATACGGCATCTTCCGCATCTTCCGCCTTCACTTTTTTGTTCAGACGAAAATCTTTCAGCACAATCACGTCTCCCAATTCCTTTCCGGAAACATCAACGGTAAGCGATTCCGGCATCACATCAAGCGTTCCTGTCAAAACGGCTTCGTTTTTATGCACTTTCAGCATCAGTTGTTTTCCGACCAGCGCACTTTCCCCTTGATAAACGACAGGGATCTTGAAGCTCTGAATATGATCCTTCGCCATGATTTGAATGTCTACATGCTGAACGTGACCGGAAACCGGTTCCCGCTGCAGTTCTTTAATAATCCCCGGATATTTTCCCTTGTTGTAACTCACCGAGAGTTTCGCGTTTGAACCATGAGCCGCCAATACTTTCGACAGTTCCGATTTTTCAAACTTCACCGCAACAGATCCTTCGATGCCGTCTCCGTACATCGATCCGGGAACAAATCCATCTTCCCTGAATTTTCCTTTTTTCTTGATTCTCTCCGTTGCCTGTAACTTTGCTTCTACCATAACTCCTCCTTTTGGCTTTGGCCAATCCCCTGTTTCAATGCGTTACCTCGTCGGGCAGTTTTCCCGATTCAATAGCGCAACGGGATTACAATATAAAAGTATTGTTTCTGTTCCATGGATTTCTAAAATTCATGGTTTCCTTTATTTTAAAACGATTTGCTTCTTATTGCCATGTTTTACGATGATTTTCGGCATTTTAATGCACTTCTCACATTTCTTCGAATGCAGCAGACAACGATGAAAAATCAGTGCAAAGGCTACGGCAATCGATCTGCCCCCTTGTTTTCAATGCATTTTCAAGGATCAACAAATTCAAAAAGTCTTTTATTCCATGTGCTCTTTACGATTCAAACGGGAATCGGTGCGGCAAGCTCAAAGAGTTCCTCACTTCAATCAACTCTTTCTGCACTGCGTCTCCGATCGGCACCCCTTTCTCTTTGCGCTCCTGCCAGACGAGATATTCCTTTTCTCCTGCTGTGTAAATCCGTTCTTCTCCGGGTGCAAGCTCCGAAGCGCGCAGTTCCCGCAGAATATCGCCGCATGTTTTTTTGAACGCGTCAGCGCCCATGAATGCTTCCGTATCGATTGCAATAAAGAAATGTCCCAAATGATACGGCACCTTTTCTCCCTGTTCCCCGATTCCGGTCAGCATTTTCAGATAGTTCCCTGTCTGCAGTGCGGCGGATAAAATTTCCACGACCGTCGCATATCCGTATCCTTTGTACCCTGCGAGTTCTTCCCCGATCCCGCCGAGCGGAGCCAAGGCAGCTTCTCCCTTGGTCAGATCGATCAGAATCTGTTTGCTGTCAGTCATGGCTTTCCCGTCTCTGCCGATGACCATTCCGGCAGGCGTATCTTTGCCGATGCGTTCATAATATTCGATTTTGCCTCTTTGCGTAATGCTGGTCGCACAGTCCAGCACAAACGGAAATTCCTCGTCGGAAGGAAGTCCGATCGTCAGAGGATTGGTTCCCAGCATATTTTCCACTCCGAATGTCGGTGCGATGGAAGGACGTGCGTTGGTGCCCGTGATACCGATCATGTTGTTTTGGGTCGCCATCGTCGCATAGTATCCCGCGATGCCGTAATGAGTGGAATTGCGGGCGGCAACCATCCCCATTCCGTATTGTTTCGCTTTTGCGATTGCCATGCTCATCGCTTTATGCCCGATCACCATTCCCATTCCGTCGTGTCCGTCCACCACCGCGGTTGTCGGCGTTTCTCTGATGATTTCAAATTCTGTGACAGGCTTTTGAATGCCTGCGTTGATTCGATCAATATAAATCGGTTTGAATCGGTTGCAGCCATGGCTTTCGATTCCGCGCCTGTCGCTCTCCATGAGTACGTCGGCGCAGATTTCCGCGTCCTGCTTCGGCACGCCCATTTTTTCGAATGCCGCCCGCATAAAATCTCCGATCAATTCCCATGATACATAAGGTCTGGTTTCCATGATTCCTCCTGATTTTGCGATCAATCACGCTTTTCTGATGCCATTATATCACAGACGGACCATGATGTTTTGATTTGTTATGCGCATTCTCAATTTCGATCTTCTTTCCGTATCATATTTCAAAATGATAATATGACGATATATAATGAAACCAACGGAAACTCGGAACCCTATCAAATCTCTGCCAAAAGGATGGATAGTATGTGCGGAAGATATCTGCTGATTTCGGATGAGGCTCATCCGATCACAAAAAAAATCAGACAATCAATCGAAAACGATCCGCTTTCTGCAAACTGGCATGACGGAGAAATCGTCCCTTCGGAATATGCGCCGGTTTTGATTGCGGAAAACCATTGCGCAGCAGTCCGCATGTACATGTGGGGACTGCACAATCCGAAAAGCAAACAACTGATTATCAATGCCAGAAGCGAAACGGTAACGGAAAAACCGATGTTCCGGGATGCATTCCTCCACCGAAGGTGCGCCGTTCCGAGCGCCGGATTTTATGAATGGCAGAAAAAATCCGGACAGAAATATCGATTCAGCCTGCCTGAAGATTCTGTTTTTTATTTTGCCGGATTATTTAACATTTCCGACGGAGTCGGGCATTTTGTGATCCTGACCACGGAAGCGAACGAATCGGTTTCCCCAATCCATAATCGCATGCCGCTGATTCTGACAGAGCAAACCTATCAAACGTGGCTTTTTGATCAAAAGGAAGCTTTCCGTATCCTTGAAACGAAATCACCGAAAATATTCGACATCCAATGCAAAGAAGCCGAAACAAACCCAACTTTTTTTGATCATTTGGCTTAGTAAAGAGAAAAAACAATTGAGAATTGCATTGTTTGATGTTACAATGTAAGTTGGGGAAAGGGGTGGTCGCATGCCTGCTATAGAAATTTACATGCTCGGGAAATTCATGATTCTCGTTGACGGTCATGACATTATCGAGAAATTGGGAAACTCCAAAAAGAAAATTGATTTGTTGGAATTTTTTATTCTGAACCGAAACAAAGATATTTCCACATTCGATCTTTTTGATGTGCTTTGGCCGACCAATGACAATACGAATCCGGAAAGTTCACTCAAAACACTCATCAGCCGTTTGCGTGCGGATCTGAAATCATTCGGGCTCAATGATGTGGTTATTACAAAAGGAAGTTATTACGCCTGGAATGAAAATCTCAACGCAAGCATTGATGTGTATGAGCTGGATGAACTCTGCAGCGATGTAAAATCCTCTGAGGGGCTGACTTCTCAAACGGAAGAAAAATACGAACGGATTCTTCAGCTCTATCAGGGAGATCTGCTTCCCCACTCAAATCTCGAAGCATGGGTCATTCCCAAAAGCATGCATTACCATAACCTTTATCTGAATGCATTGCAAAAATATATTGTGTTACTCAAAGAGACAAAACGATTCGAAGATATTATCCATGCATGCCGAAAAGGTCTTGAGATTGATGCGTTTGATTCCACTCTGAATTTGGAACTGATGGTGGCTTTGGTCAATCTCGGAAAAAATAAAGAAGCATTGGAACAATATAAATGCACGATAGGAATGCATTACACTTATCTCGGAATGAAACCGTCCGATGAAATTCTTGATTTTTATAAAAAGCTCATTGCAATCGAACGAACTTCGGGAGGAAACATTGATACTATCCTGAACGATCTGCTTGAAAAAGACAATGATGTCGGTGCTTTTATTTGCGAATATGCAATTTTCAAAGATATCTACCGAATCAATATGAGAAATCTGAAACGTCTCGGAACCTCGATGTTTCTTGCATTGGTCTCGCTCGATAATATTGACAATTCCGAACTGGATCCGATCCGGCTTGACAAAATGATGAGCGAATTGCTGATGATTTTGAAACTGAATCTGCGCAAAGGAGATACCATTTCACGATTCAGTCCCTATCAATACGCACTTCTGCTCCCAACGGTCAATTATCAATCCGGGCAGATGGTGATGGAACGCATGAAAAAAGTTTTTTACAAACAGTTTACCACTTCGGAATTCATGCTCAACTACAAACTGAAACTGATCAACCAGGACAACTGATTCCCGAACCTATGCAGCCGGAAGACTCCGGCTGTTATTTTGATTTACGATAAAAAAACGGAGTTCCGCCGCGTTTGGGAAAACTCCGTTTCAGAGGTTTATGGGTTATCTGTTGTTATGATAAATCAATCTTCAATATTTTGAATCGCTATCCTGCTGGATTTTGCGCTGATTGTTCTTCCCTTCCGTAGGCACGCCATGAGAACGTTCTTTATAATTTCCGTTGCGCAGTTTGAATTGTTCCACTTCTTCTTTCAGAAGCTGTGCTTGTCCGGCCAATTCTTCGCTTGATGCCGCACTTTCTTCGGCAACGGCGGAATTTGATTCCACGACGGAAGAAATCTGCATGATACCTTCATTGATTTGACCGATACCCACTGATTGCTCATCGGATGCATTTGCGATATCCTCAACGAGTGCGGCAACCTGGTCAATCTGTCTGACAATTTCTTCGAGTGCTTCCGATGTCATATGTGCAATATTGGAACCCTCCTCGACTTTCACAATCGAATCCTGAATCATTTCCGTCGTTTCCTGTGCCGCCTGAGACGAACGGGCAGCCAAATTACGTACTTCTTCCGCCACCACTGCAAACCCTTTCCCGTGCTGTCCCGCCCGCGCAGCTTCCACTGCGGCGTTTAATGCAAGAATATTGGTCTGGAATGCAATGTCTTCGATTACTTTGATGATTTTAAAGATATTGTTGGACGATGTATTGATTTCATCCATTGCGCCCAGCATTTGCTGCATCTGTGTATTTCCCGCATCTGCATTCTGCTTTGTCTGAACGGACAATTCATTTGCCTGTTTGGCATTTTCTGCGTTCTGCTTTGTCTGAGCCGCAATTTCTTCAATGGAAGCAGACAGTTCTTCGATGGAACTGGCCTGTTCGGTTGCACCCTGCGACAATGAAATACTGGAATCCGATACTTGATGTGATCCGGCAGCAACCTGTTCTGCCGCTGTTTTTATATTGCAAAGTGCTTTATCAAGCCCGTTTGACATTTTCATAAATGCCTTAGCCAAATTGCCGATTTCATCTTTGCGTTTGATCATTTTTTCGGAAATATCGGTGGTGAAATCCCCGTTTGCCATGGTTGCGGCATATCCGACTACCGTATTGATCGGATTTGCTATCGAGGAAGCCAGGTAATAGGACACTCCGATAGATATCAATACCGCAACGACAGCAATAATCATCATGATATTGCCCAATGCTCCGACTGAAGTAAAGACTTCGTCGGAAGGTGCGGTGATTGCCAATGACCACTGCGCGTTTTCCAAAGGAGCATACCCGAGATATTGCTTGCGTCCTTCATAACTGTATACGCCTGTTCCGGATTCTCCCGCAACCATCTTCTGAGAAATTGCAATCCCGTTTTCATCCCCACCTGCAGAAGTATCAAGGACGTTCATTTCCTGCAAAACGAGGTCTTTACTGCTCCCGCATGCCACCATGGTTCCGCTGTCATTGATGATATATGCATAACCGCTTTTGCCATATGTGATGTTGGCGATAAAATCACTCAACGCATTGGCGTCCTTTGTTGCGCAAAGGACACCGGTAATCTGACCGGAATCGCTTCTGACAGGAACTGCGATGATGATAATCATTGTCCCATCAGATTTACTGATCAACGGACTGGAAATATAATTGCTTCCGCCGACTGCAGCCTGATAGTATTCCCTGTCTGCAAAGCTGCCGGATGCTCCGGAGGTGGAGTAGATCGTGTTTCCGCTGCTGTCAAGCAGGAAAAGGGACATCGTATCCGTCTTGGTCATATCCCGATTCAGAATGTCACCGATTTCCGATATATTTGCACTCGGGTTCTGAAATACCGCATTGCTTGCCAATACATCCAATTCCGTAAAATAAGTATCTATTTTTTGATCTACTTTTTGCGCCGATTCCGTTGCCAATTTTCCCAAAGAATCACTGATGGCATCTTGTAAAGAATTTTTTGCAAACAGATAAGAGAATACAATCAACCCTGCTGCGCAGATCAATATCAACAATGAAATCGATACGACCATGGTGCGCTTCAGACCGTTTTGAGATTTTTTGTTTGATGCTTTGTTTTTTTCTTTCTGAGCTAACTTCATTTCTGACTCCTCTTACGCAATATCGTGATGTAATCGATTATATAAAACCGATCGGTACTTCTTAGATTTGCGAGCTCCCACATATTTTTATCTATTGTTATTTTCGACCGCACATGGGAAAAATTTATCTTTATCTTAAAAAAAATACAAAATTATTGTATATTCTCAAAAAAAATGCAGGCGGAATCCGCCTGCATTTTTTCGGTAGCAACCTACTCTTTGCATCATTATAAATCTATTGCCGTGTCAATACTTTGAATTATCTTCTTGGGCAATGCTGTTATTCTTCTGCAATATCTCTGTCGGTGCTTTTGTATAATCGCGTTCATGTTCTCGAAGTTTGAAATGCTCTACCTGCCCGTTCAGCAACTGAGCCTGCCCGGCCAGTTCTTCGCTGGAGGCAGCGCTTTCCTCCGCGACTGCGGAATTGGATTCCACAACCGCAGAAATCTGGGCAATCCCTTCATTGATCTGCCCGATCCCGACTGACTGTTCGTTGGAAGCATTCGCGATATCCTCCACCAAGACAGCAACTTGATCAATCTGCTCCACGATTTCATTGAGGGCTTCGGACGTCATATGCGCAATTTTCGACCCTTCTCCGACTTTTGCGATGGAATCCTGTATCATTTCCGTTGTTTCCTGTGCAGCTTCGGACGAGCGTGCAGCCAGATTGCGCACTTCTTCTGCAACAACTGCAAATCCTTTTCCGTGTTCTCCTGCTCTTGCAGCCTCCACAGCGGCATTCAATGCAAGGATATTCGTTTGAAACGAGATATCTTCAATCGTTTTGATAATCTGAAAAATGTTGTTTGATGACTGATTGATTTCCTCCATGGCACCAAGCATGTTCTGCATCTGTTGTTTCCCGGCAGCGGCATCTTGTTTTGTTTTGGAAGAAAGTTCATCCGCCTGCTTCGCATTATCTGCATTCTGTCTCGTCTGAGCCGCAATCTCTTCAATCGAAGCGGACAGCTCCTCAATCGAACTGGCCTGTTCGGTTGCTCCCTGAGAAAGTGAAATGCTGGAATCGGATACCTGATGAGCCCCCGCCGACACCTGTTCCGCAGCTGCTTTCATACTTCCGAGCGTATTGCTCAATCCAACCGACATTTTTTCGAAAGCACCCGCCAACGCGCCAAGCTCATCTCTGCGCCCGAGCATATCCTCCGAAATCCGAACGGAAAAGTTTCCCTGTTCCATATCGGCGGAATAAGCAACTGCCTGATTGATCGGCTTGACAATGCCCGATGCAATCAGGTACACTACAGCCACTGCAATCAACACACATACAATGCCAATCAGAATCATCATTCTGTTTAGAGAGTGAAGCCCTGCAAACACTTCGGATTTCGGTGCGGTAACAGCGATTGACCATGAAATATTTTTTAAAGGAGCATACGCCATAAATTTTGTATCTCCCTGATATGTATATTCTCCCGTCCCGCTTTCTCCGTTTGCCATTTTTTTGCTGATGTCCAACAATTCGGCTTGGTCGGGATCGGTATATTCCAGAACATTTTCCTGAGAGAGCACTTTATCCTCGTTCGGATGAGCCACAATGACTCCTGATGTGCTGATCATATAAGCATATCCTGTTTCGCCATAAGTAATTCCCGCAATGTCGGTGCTGAACGCAGTCGCATCTTTTACCGCGCACAACACGCCGTTGATTGTTCCGGATGTGCCCTTCACGGGAACTGCAACCACAACAATTACGGTGCCGTCCACTTTGCTGACCACCGGATCGGAAACACACTTCGTTCCGCTTACGGCACTCCGAAAATAGCTCCGATCCGCATAATTATCGGTCGAACCGGACGAAGAATATACGGTGTCTCCGTTAGCGTTCAAAAGAAAGATCGACGTCGAATCTGTCACCTGCATCTCATTGCTTGCCAACTGTGCAATCTGCTGAAGATTCACCTCCGGATTCCGAAATGCATCATTGCTGGACAACACAGACAATTCCGTAAAATAACCGCCCACCGTCGCATCGACTTTTTCCGCGCTTTCCTGAGCAAGTTTCAGCAGCGATTCATCGATATTTTTTTTCATAGCGCTTGATGCAAGCGACGACGAACAGATGATCAATGCGCTCATGCTCACCAGGATCATACTGACCAACATCGCAAGCATTTTCTTTCTCAGACTGACTGTCCGTGTTTGTTCCAACTTATTTTTTGTTGTGATCCGTTTCACCTAAACTACCTCCTGCCAATGATATGGCGTTATTACATACTGAAAACTAATTTTTGACATATAAAATAAACCGCATTATCATTCCCGGGAAATAGATTTGAACATTCATATATGATTTCGGATCATAATCCTAATTTATTAGTGATTCGGAAAAATATCAGATATTTTTAATCGTATTAAAAAAACGGTTGCTGTTTTCGGCAACCGTTAAGATTTTGAGCATTATCCCTCAAATCAATACTTCGAATCATCCTGCGCAGACATTTGACCGTCCATTTGAATCGACCGACCCGATCCATGCACGTTTCCCGCGTTGTTTCCTCTCAGTCTGAAGTGTTCCACCTGTTCGTTCAGCAGCTGTGCCTGTCCTGCCAATTCTTCGCTGGAAGCGGCGCTTTCTTCCGCGACGGCGGAATTGGATTCTACGACGGCAGAAATCTGCATGATGCCTTCATTAATCTGCCCGATCCCGATCGACTGCTCGTTGGAAGCATTGGCAATATCTTCGACCAAAGCCGCAACTCTGTCAATCTGCTCTACGATTTCATTGAGAGCAGCCGCCGTTGTCTGCGCGATTTTCGATCCTTCTTCCACTTTTGTGATCGAATCCTGAATCATATCCGTTGTTTCCTGTGCCGCCTGAGAAGAACGCGCGGCCAAATTGCGCACTTCTTCCGCCACGACCGCAAACCCTTTCCCGTGCTGTCCGGCTCTGGCAGCCTCCACGGCTGCATTCAGTGCAAGAATATTCGTCTGGAATGCGATATCTTCAATTACTTTAATAATCTTAAAGATATTATTGGATGATACGTTGATTGCATCCATTGCGCCGAGCATGCCCTGCATCTGAGTACTTCCGCCGTCAGCATTCTGCTTGGTCTGAATTGCAAGTTCGTCAGCCTGTTTCGCATTATTGGCATTCTGCTTCGTCTGAGCAGCAATCTCTTCGATGGAGGCAGACAGCTCTTCAATCGAGCTGGCCTGTTCGGTTGCTCCCTGAGAGAGGGAAATACTGGAGTCGGATACCTGGTGCGCCCCCGCGGAAACCTGCTCTGCGGCGGTTCTGATATTGCTTAAGGTCTCATTGAGACTCTTTGACATCTTCAGAAAGGCTTTCCCCAACGAACCGATTTCGTCTTTGCGCTTAATCAGTTTTTCGGATATTTCGGAAGTAAAGTCGCCTTCAGCCATAGTCAGCGCATAGCCGGCAGCCTCAGTCACCGGATTCACAACACTGGCAGCGACAAAATAAGAAACTCCGATGCCCAGTATCACAGCAAAAACACCAATCATAATCAATATGTTCCTCAGTGCATAAACACTTGCAAACACCTCATCTTTTGGCGCGGTGATCGCCACTGACCAGTCGGCATTTTTCAATGAAGCATATCCCATGAACTTCGTAACTCCTTCATAGGTATATTGTCCGTCTCCGTTTTCACCACTGACCATTTTTTGCATCAGTGCAATCAGTTCGGATTGTTTCGGATCGTTCGATGTCATCACATTTTCTGAAGAAAGTACCTTATCCATCACCGGATGAGCAATAAAGGTACCCGCATCATCGATCATAAATGCATATCCCGTTTCGCCGTATGTCACAGCGGAGAGTTCTTCGCTCAGCACACTCGCATCTTTGACAGCTCCGAGTACCCCCACAATTGCCCCGGAAGCATTTTTTACAGGTACGGCCGCTACAAAAATAATGCTGCCGTCTTCTTTGCTCACGATCGGATCGGAAATAAATTCGTTGCCTTGCACTGCTTTTTGATAGTATTCCCGATCAGCCAAACTTCCGCTCATTCCCGTCGATGCACAAATAATCGTGCCGTTTTTATCCAAAAGGAAAACGGACGTGCTGTTTGATACGGATGCACTGTTATTCATCAATTGCTGCAATTGCGTCATATCAGGCTGTAAGGATTGCACTGCGGGATTGCTTGCAAGAATATTTAATTCCGCAAAAGATGTTTCAACAAACTGATCCATCCGATCTGCGGTTTCTGCAGACAATTTCATCAGAGAATCCCCGATTGCGTTTTGAAGCGATTTTTGCGCGTAAAGGTAGGAAAACAAAATCAGCCCTATACCGCATATCAGAATGATACCGGAGAGAGCCAAAACCATTTTCGCTTTCAGGCTGACTGATGCCGCCTTCATAAAATTTGCATTCTTCTTTTGTTTCATAAGATGCCTCCTGCTTAAAGTCCCATCCCGATCCACCAAGTTGATTAAGCAGCCATTCAAAATCTGAATGAAACTGACTGGAATTACATCTTTCTTAATTTAAACGATGTCAATAAATTATTCGGACTGATTCTAAAAAAGTTTATGTTAAATCCGATTTTTTTTTATAATTATGCAAATCTAGACTTATTTATTGAATATAAAAAATATACGTAATAATCAAACAGAAACTGAACGTATATTATATATACTCGTAATTTTAATTCAAATATTGCATATATATCATTTATATATGAATATTTATGCAATAACCTTTCCCAAGGAATAACAGCCGCCCGTAAATCCGGCGGCCTTGCTTAAACCCTATAAGGATCTGCTGCTCGCGGCGCCTCAAAGCGCACGCTGCTTCGCCAATCGCTTACGTCACTCTAACGGAACCGTAACGAAATGATAAGCCACAGCCTCTTCATGAAGAGGGTTGAAAAGCCCTATAGCAGAGTTTATAATCATTTATAAAATTGATTGCAAAACAAGACTTACATTGGGAGTTAAATATGCCGATATTGAAAAAAAGTAGATATGATGTTGTGATAAATCTTTTTTGCTTACTGCTGTTGGTTGGAATTGTAGCAATATTAATTGTAAACTGGAGCAATATTCCTGATAAAATACCGGGGCATTATAATGCTGTAGGAGAAGTTGACAGATGGGGAAATAAAGAAGAACTGCTGATTCTTCCGATAATCGGATGGATACTGTACATAGGAATAACGGTGCTGGAGCAATTCCCACAGATTTGGAATACAGGAGTTAAGGTTACCGAGCAAAACGCAACACGGATATATCGTATTCTTAAAAACATGGTCGGTACAATAAAATTGTTAATGGTATTTGTTTTTGTTTTTTTAACTGTAAATTCTGCATTTGCCAAAGCGTTGCCGGATTGGTTCCTTCCCACTTTCTTGGTTTTAATATTTGGTTCTATGATATTTTTTATCGTAAAATTGATAAGAGCAAGGTGAATTGAAAAACAACGGCCATGTACTTCGCGGCAAAGTATCCTGTGGACTCTCCGAGGGGGATACGCCGTTTGTATACGGCTTCCTGATTGTCGGCTCTCTTCATAGCTTCAATCATTTCCTCCGTGATTTTCACGAATGCGTCTTCTTTGCACCACAGGTAAAATCCGGCAGATTACTTGTTATCATGGTTATGCCTCCATTCTATTTTTGAATATGAAAACAAAAATTCGAACGGAGTATAACGGCGAACAGAAACCGAGGTAGTATGCTGCTTCAGACCAAATTGACCCAAAGCAGCATACAGGGGATTGTCTAATAAAAAAAGATCGGATTGGTCCGATCTTTCGGTTTTTATAGGATAAAATTACAAATTGAGACGTTGAATGATCAATGATGCAATTTTTTGCACGGGAGCCTGTTCGGCTACCGCACCGACGTTGAAGGCAACCATCGGCATTCCGTAAACCACACATGTTTCCTTATCCTGCCCAATGGTATAAGCGCCTCTGTGACGCATTTGGAGCAATCCGTCCGCTCCGTCTTTACCCATTCCGGTCATGATAACACCGATTGCGTTGTCACCTGCTTTTTCCGCAACGGAACGAAAAAGCACATCCACAGAGGGGCAGTGTCCGCTTACTTTTTCGCCGGGAATACAGCGAATGTAATATCCCCGACTGTCTTTCTCCAGCGTCATCTGTTTGTCTCCGGGAGCAATGTAAGCATGACCTCTTTCCACCCGTTCCCCGTTTTCTGCTTCCGTTACGGTAATCGGACAAATCTTATCGAGCCTCTGCGCATACATTTTAGTAAAATTCGGAGGCATATGCTGCGTAACAAGAATCCCCGGAATATTCGTCGGCAGACGCTTCAGCACTTCAAGAGTGGCCTCTGTCCCTCCCGTAGAAGCTCCGATCGCGATAATACGCTTATCGGAGAGGACACCTTTTAATTTCAGATCGCTCTCGGAGGAGGGGGCGGAAACAGGCGCACTTTTTCTGACTTTCGCATGAGACGCAATCATAATTTTGCTGGTCAGCTCTTTATAAAACTGCTGCAGGTCATGATCAACCTGCGCACTCGGTTTTCGGACAAAATCAACCGCCCCGGATTCCAATGCCTCAAATACCGTTATGTTGAGCGAACTCACCAAAATAATCGGAAGCGGATGAATCGGCATGATTTTCTTTACGAATTCCGTGCCGGAAAGACCGGGCATTTCAATGTCGAGTGTCACAACATCCGGAAGCAGTTCTTTGATTTTCTTTTGTGCTTCGAAGGCATTTCTAGCCTGTCCGATCACTTCGATATCCGGATTTTCCTTCAGTATTTTTTCCAGTGCCGTCCGAAAAAAGATGGAGTCGTCAACAATCAACACCCTTATTTTTTTGTCTGTCATACCTCTGCCCTGCCTTTCTGATAGATGGAAGGCTGAACATATTGAAATTTCGTTCTGCCGTGCTGAACCGATTCGGAATGTCCGATAAACAAATATCCGCCGGGCTTCAGCGCATCATAAAATTTATTGACCAGATTTGTTTTTGTTTCCAAATCAAAATAAATCATAACATTTCTGCAAAAAATAAGGTCATATGGTTTTTTGTATTCAAAGCGATCCATCAGGTTAAACGTCCGAAACACCACCTGATCGCTCACATCACGGCTGAGTGTATAGGATCCTTCTTTTGTCTGCTGAAAATATCGGTTCAGCCAACCGTTCGGCATGTTTTTCAGGCCTTCCGGATCATAAGCGTTCGTCTTTGCGGCATTCAGCACCGCTGTCGAGATATCCGTCGCAAGAATCGTGTAGTCCCATTTGGAACGTTCGGATCCGAAATAATCATGCATCACCATGATGGCAGTGAACGCTTCTTCCCCCGAAGAACATCCCGCACTCCAAATACGGATATCTTTCGAAGTATTTTTGATTCTCTGCTGCGGAAGGAACACATCCCGCATAAAGTCGAAATGCGTCGGTTCCCGATAAAAATAGGTATGATTCGTCGTCAGTTTGTTAATCAACTGAGAAATCTCCGTTGAGTCATTTGATTTAATAAGACTGAAGTAATCCGTAAAACTGGTCATTCCCTTTTTCAGCAGCACGGAATGCATGCGGGATTCGATCAGCTGACGCTTTTTGTGCAGATCGATTCCATAATTGTTCTTCATATATGCGGTAATTTCCGCAAATTCCTGATCGCTCAGCGAAATCATATCGGTCCGGTTCCTCCATTGCATCTAAAATACTGAGTTATGCTCCAAGAAGGTGCAGTTTTGACACATCCAGAATCAGGCTGATTTTCCCCGTACCCAAGATCGCACATCCCGTAATCCCGGCATCTTTCACACTGAAACGGTTTAAGTAAATCGGAAGTTGTTTTACCACAATTTGCTGTTCGCCCAACAGTGCATCCGCAAAGATGCAGTATCGTTTGGCTCCGGCTTCCACCAAAATGAGAATTCCGTCTGCCAGATTCGTAATATCCGTTTCCACACCAAATACCCGATGCAGATGTACTACGGAATAATATTCGTTGCGCAGCATCACAATCTCATTCATGCTCATATCGTGCGTAATATTCGTCGCATTTGCTTTGAAAGCCTGCTGTATGTTATTGATCGGCAATGTGAATTCTGAGTCTCCAACTTTCAGCTGCATCCCGGAAATAATTGCCAGAGTAAGAGGGATCTTAAACGTTATTGTCGTCCCTTTCCCCAACTCGCTGTCAATGGTCGTAATTCCGCCGATTTTCTCCAAATTATTTTTAACCACGTCCATTCCGACACCCCTGCCAGAGAATTCGGTAACGGCCTCTTTTGTGGAAAAACCCGGCTGAAACACGAAAGCATAAATTTCCTTTTCCGTATATTCGCTTTCCGGTTTCATTAAAAGGTCTTTGTTTTTTGCCTTCTCCATAATTTTCTTGGCATCAAGCCCTTTTCCGTCATCCTGCACCGAAATCAGAATCTCTCCGCCGGCATTTCTCGCCGTCAATGTAATGTGTCCTTTTTCCGATTTACCTGCGGAGAGTCTGTCTTTCGGGCTTTCGACTCCATGATCCATCGCATTCCGAACCAAATGCATCAGCGGGTCAGCGATGGCATCCACAATTGTTTTGTCCAGCTCTGTCTGTTCCCCCACCAAAGTCAGTTCCACTTCTTTGTCAAGCTGTTTGCTCATATCCCTGACAATTCGGTTCATCTTTTGAAATATTTCCGCCACGGGAACCATACGCACCGACATCACAATTTCCTGAAGCTCGTTTGTCAGCTTTCTGAGTTCCCTGGTTGTCTTTTCATAACCGTCTTTTTCGGTTCCCTCAGTCTGCGTGATTGCGGTAACCATAGACTCTGTAATCACAATCTCCCCGACCAAATCCATGAGTGTATCGAGTTTTTTCAGATTTACATTGATCAGACTTTGTTTGGAAGCGACGGCTCCGGCAGCAGGCACCGAAGAAGAAACCGTTTCGTCCTGTTTTTTCTTTTTAACCTTGCTGTTTTGTTTTTCCGATGCATCGGCAGTCACTTCGGATACAACCGAATAATCTTTCGTATAAAGAAACGTTTCAATGCTGCGAAGTCCCATCTCATACTCTTTTTGGGTTTTAAAGGTAACTACCAGCCCGTTTTTCGAAATTTCTTCGGCTGCTTTTTTCCCTTCAAGATCGGAAGGCTCGTAAGAAAAATCATCACAGACATCCCCGATGTTTTTTACCAACATAAATGCCCGCAGGTGCTCCATTCCGGTATTATCGTCAAAAAAGACTCTTACGGATACGGAAATTGCAGATTCCTCCATTGGAATTTCTTCAAAATCGGAACTGTCCGAAACGGATGTTTCCCCCGATTCTTCCTCGCATACTTCATTTTCGACATCGGAAGAATCACACGATGAAATTTTTTCCAGTATTTTCTTAATTTCTTCCGCCAAAAAGCCGATATCTTCTGTTAAAGGTTCATTGTTCTCAATATGAGCGATTTCGGATTTCAAAAAATCCAAAGATCGGTACATTAAATCAAACAGCGGTGCTTCGCATTCTTCGGCGACACTTCCGGTCTCACGTACATACGAAAACATATCTTCGATTTTGTGTGCCACATTCATCAGGCTGTCAAATTCCATCATTGCGGATGACCCTTTTATGGTATGCATGATGCGGAAAATTTCATTGATGCTGTCCGAATCGAACCCTTCCTGCTTTTCCCGTTCAAGCAGAATGTCTTCCAATTGCGTCAGAAGCGTGTTGGTTTCAAATAAATACATATCCAGCATTGAGTCCATATTATTATCCATAATCCTGATATCACCGCCTATTTTTTCTGATATAATAATTATATCGGACAAATCGAAATAAACTTTACGACAAATTGAGCATCCGAGGTATTTTTTAAATGAGCGACAACCTGAAAATCACCACTCCGCTGCCGCCGAATGACCCTGTCGGGAAAATTCGCCCCAAAGAAACTCCCGGCGTGTTGCCCCAAATCGACCCGAATAAAGTTACGTCCAAAACACAGCAACAGCAGGATCAAAAACAAAGCGCCCCGGAATATCAATTCAACCAACAATCTGTGTTCAATAAATTTCTGCAGCAATTTCAACAAAGCGCGCAGTTAAGCAACACACTCAAAAAACTTCTGTTTGATGCATTCTTGAGACAGGATAATCAGGTCTCTCAGGATAAATTGGACAAGATGCTCAGCACGCTTGCTTCGAAGTTTCAGATCGAAACGCCTCAACAGCTGAACAAACAAATTCGTTTTCTGCAAGAAAACAATACGAAATTTTCGGGAGATTTCTTTGAACTTCTCCGCGGATTATATTCTCAGACCAAACAATCGGGAGACAACGACTTCGCATCAATACTCGGACAGTTTCTCAAAGCATACGATCATCATACTTCTGCCAAGGGCACCCTTGCCGCAATTATGACAACCTGCAACGACATGGTGCCTTACCTGCGCAAGGCATCGGCGGATAAAATGCAGACGATTATGCAACGCCTTCTCCCGCTTTCGGGAGAGCCTCAGAAAGCTGCGGTTTTACTCAAAGAAGAAATGATGCCTTTTTTAAAAGAATATATCAACACAACCAATGACATGGGAAAAGTACGGGATATGATCGCATTGGTTGTTCACAATCTTTCGCGGCTCAATTCCGGTACAATGGAAACGGTAAGAGACCAGTTTGACGTACTGATGGATTATTGCAGATTCAATCTGAATCTGGCCACTCCCCAACTCAAGCGGATAAGTGCGGAGTTCGAAGCACTGATTAACAAACCGGAAATTCAGGGGAACGATTATTTCGACAGTTTTGTGGATATGGTCAAAAGCGGAATCAAAGACAATCCGTCTGCCGTCAGCAGAGCCATGTATCAGGATATTGCAAACGCACTCTTGATTGATCAAAGCACCTTTATGCCGCTGACTCATGTTTTTCTGCCTCTTAACTATAACGGAACCTTTCTTTTTTCCGAAATGTGGATCGACCGACAGTTGGGAGAGGGCAGCACTCAGCAGGATTCGGATGCTCCAAGGAAAAATCTGCGGATTTTTCTGACGTTCGACATCCAGGATCTGGGCTATTTCGAAACGGTCATTCAATTGTCGGGCAAAACTGCAGGGATTTATCTGAATTACCCGGATTCTTTGAAAATCCAAAACAAAGAAATCAAAGACGCCGTCGGCTCCATTTTCTCCCAGTCGGGATTCGAAGTTAAAAATCTCTTCGTCAGTGCGGGAAGTCCCGCACAAAAACTTGACCAAGTTTTCCCGAATATTTACGAAAGGAAACAATCCGTCAATGTCAGCATCTAAAAACATGAAACGTGCGGCTGCACTGAAATATGAGCGAAAAAAAGAAAGCGATGCACCTGTCATTGTGGCATCGGGTCTGGGTTATGTGGCGGAGCAAATTGTCTCCATCGCAAGAGAGAATGAAATCCCGGTTTATCAGGACGATTCCCTGGCATCCGTTTTGACGCAGCTGGAAGTAGGCAGCCAGATTCCGGCAGAGTTGTATGATGCGGTTGTCAATCTGTATATCTATTTTCTGAACTTTACTTTACCCGAAAAATCTAAATAATTGTTTGATTCATCCGATATTATAAATATCAGAAATCGGAGGAGATCGTGATCTATGAATGAAACGGCAGTTATCGAAACAAATGAAGTCCAAAGCAATATTGCAGAGAAGTATCTGATTTTCCATCTTGAAGAACAATTATTTGCGATCCCCGGAGAGCAGATCATAGAAATTCTCAGCATGCAGAATATCACGTATATTCCCAATCTTCCTCATTATATTAAAGGAATCGTCAATATCAGAGGGAAAATCGTTCCGTTGATCGACATGAAGTTAAGAATCGGCAAAGCGGAAACCGAATATGATGATCTGACCTGCATCATCCTCGTTCAGTCGGAGGATATCACGGCAGGCTTCATTGTCGATTCGGTCAAAGATGTGACGGATATCAAAGCAAAAGACCTGCACCCCATTTCTTCGCTTGCTTCCGATGAGTCTTTCAACCGTTTCGTCACAAGCATCTGCAAAGTGAATGATCAAATGGTGTTGATGATGGATGCCAGAAATATCCTTCGTGACGAAAATTCTTTTTGACTGCAAAAAATAATTCTCTCCGGATAGTTTGGAATGCACAGCCAACCGAATTTGATGCAGAACCTGCACCGTTATATTATTGACAGATGATACTGCGAGGAACCATACATGACAGATAAAAACAAAGTAGATCTTCAATCATTGGCGTCCACCTTCTGCGAGGTTAAGACCCTTTCCAATTATCTGATTGTCACAGGATATGTGCGTGACGTTGGGAAAGATTACATTGAAGTTTCTTCCAAAAACGAGAAGATGCTTTTGGAAAAAGTGAACAGCAAGGTCAAGATCATCATCAACAGCAAAGAAACAGGCTGGCATGTTTTTATGGGCACCGTATACCTTTCCACGGATCAGTTCATGAGAATCGTTGACCTGAAAACATTGGCGGATTTTGAACAGCGTTCCTATTTCCGCGTGAATCTTCCGATGCAGAGCGAGGCAGCGAAACCGCCTGAAAACGAAGAAGAAAATCCGTTCGTAAATGAAGAAAACTGCATTCCGATCCATATCAAGGATTTGAGTCTGGGCGGGCTTCTTTTCCAGAGCGACAGCCGATTGGAACTCGGTGAAGAGATTATCATCAGTATTCCTCTTGAAAACAGAACTCTTTTCCTTGGTGCCGCAATACGCAGAGCGGTTAATCAGGACGAAACATATTGCTATGGATGTGAATTCATCGATCCCAGTAATGCAGAAATCGATTCTTTGTACAAATTCTTGCTGCAGGAACAAATGAGCCAAATACGTATCCGCAACAATCAATAGAGTGAAGTTTCGTTTCGGCGAAACTTTTTTTATCTCAAACTGCTAATCTTCCCTTTGGGATTGTCGATATATTATTCAGAACAGAACTCAGGAGTGTGTGATATGGTATACAGTGTCGGTTCTTATTCCTCTCTTACAAACAGCAAAGCAGTCTTCGGTCTGGCATCCGGGCTTGATACGGAATCTCTGATCAAGTCCATGACGACAGGAACACGTTCAAAGATTGCCGTCCAATTGCAAAATAAACAATTGGCATTATGGAAACAAAATGATTACCGAACTATTTCATCGGCAATGATAGAATTTCAGAAAAAATATCTGGGAAGCAGTTCTTCTTCCGACAGTATTCTCAGCTCCAAGTATTTTGACGTTTCGACAATCAATAATACTTCGAATTACGTCAAAATCAGCGGAGACAGCGATGTAGCCCAAAATTTGGTGATTAGGGACATCACTCAGCTTGCGACAAAAACCGGGTTTACCGCGTCTGTCGCTTCCGATACAACCGTCACAACGGGAGCGATACAGGATTCATGGGATCTGAATTATCTGCAGGGTGCCAAATTTTCATTGAACTACGGAGGCACCGACTATTCACTTGCCATGAGTTCCGATTTTTCTTTTTCCGACACCTCGACAACCGACGGACAGAAACTGGACGATGTCATAACGGAACTGAATGCTCAGATTTCCTCCGACAGCGCACTCAATGGGAAAGTGCAGTTTTCCAAAGTCGATGACGGGAACGGCGGCTATACGGTTGCGCTGACAGACCTGAGCGGCAATAATGAAACCATAACCGTAAATGATGATGGTTCTTCCATTCTGCTCGGCGGGCTTGGAATCACGGCAGGACAAACATCTTCGACAGGCGCACTGACCGGAGAATCCTCTGCAAACGTGTCAGCTATGTATGAAGAAAAAACATTATCTGGGGTACTCTCGGGAACCACTCTGACGCTCAGTCTGAATGGTGAAAGCAAAACTATTACGTTTGATGCGGATCAAACCGATCAATATAACACGGCAGCGAAACTTGCGGACTATCTGCAGAGCGCACTCGATGATGCATATGGAGACGGAAAAATCTCGGCAACGCTGAACAGCGACAACAAACTTGTCTTTCAGCCCGCAGATGCCTCCTCCATCTTTAAAGTAGTCTCTGCCAGCACTTCCACGGTTCTCGGAACCGGCGGCGCACTGCACGTCAAAGCAGGAGAAACCAACAGACTGGAGCTGACAAAAACGCTTGCAGACATTTCTTCCGAATTTACAACGCCCCTGACAACCAATTCAGACGGAAAATATGAAATATCGGTTAACGGAACGGCATTTACGTTTGAATCGACCGCACTGTTCGGGGATGTGATGAGCCGCATCAATAACTCTACCGCAGGGGTAAAAATCAGTTATATTTCAACGACAAACACTTTCTCCGTCAGCGCAAAGGATTACGGATCAAGCGGAGCGGTTGACATAAAAGACAGCAACGGAAGCAATCTGTCCACCGCGCTGTTCGGAACGGATTACACGATCAATCAAGCACAGGATGCCAAATTGGAAGTCAGCTTTGACGGAGGCAGCTCCTATCAGGCGATTACAAGAAGCTCCAACTCTTTCACGCTTGACGGAGTCACGCTTCAGCTGCTCGGCAAGGCGGACGGCGACACGCAGGAAAACATCAGTTTTTCCGTCAGCACCGATGCAGACAGTTTTTACAAAAAAATTTCGGATTTTGTCACCGACTACAATTCGATGATCACGCTGATCACGAACAAACTGACCGAAACGCAATCGACCGACGAACAATATCTGCCTTTGACGGACGAACAAAAAGAGGATATGTCCGATGACGAAATAACAAATTGGGAAACCGAAGCAAAAAAAGGACTGCTGAAAAATGACAGCTATCTTCAGAACATCATTACCGATCTTCGGAGTTCGATGAATACTGTCGTAAAGGGACTTGACACAACATTATCTTCTATCGGGATCAGTACAAAAGCATACGACTGGGAAAGCAACGGCACACTGGAAATAAATGAAGACACGCTCAAAGCGGCGATTTCGGAAGATCCGGAAGCAATCAAAAATCTCTTTTTGCAACAGCCCACCGATGATAAAGATACCACCACCATGGGATTGTCCTATCGTCTGAAAAACATCTTTACGAAATATGTCAATACGCTCGGCACTGATGGAATCCTGGTCAACCTTGCGGGAGTTGAAAATGATAATTCTGATGATAACAATACTTATTCGGATAAAATCGATGAAATTAACGATAATTTATCTGATCTTCAGGATCAGCTTGAAACGGAAGAGTCGCGTTATGTGTCAAAGTTTACGAGTTTGGAAACCTATATCAGCACCATGAACTCACAAAGTTCCTATCTGTCCTCCCTATTGGGAACTTCCTCCTCATCGTCCAGCTGATGATCATAACGGGAATTGGAGAATAAGATGTACAATCAATTGACACAATACAAAGAACAGGCGATTTCAACCATGTCAAAAGGAGAGCTCATTATTGCTCTCTTTGACGAAGCATTGAAAAATATACGGCACGGAATCCTGCTGATGAATCAGGAAGATTACGCTGTGAGCAAAAAATGCACGGAAAAAACAAAAAGCATTTTCAATTACCTGTGCGTCGCACTGAACCGAAACTATGATGTTTCAAACAACCTCTATAAACTATACACCTTTTTCAACCAGGAGATCATCAAAGCGGAAGTCAGGCGTGACCCAACTGTTTTGGAGGGAATTCTCCCTTTGGTTACAGATATGCGCGAAACATGGGTTCAGGCAGAAAAACTGATTCATATGAAATAACGGGGGCACTTATGCAAGACGATAACAACCATACACTTGCTGCCTGTTTCGAACAGAAGCTCATCCAGATGCTGAAAATCAAACAGCTGACGGAACAACTCATCGACGATTGTATCAACGACCGCTCGGACGGATTTGCCGTTTTGTTTGCACAAAGGCAAAACAGTATCGACAAAATTGAAAAATGTCGGCATCTGATCGACAAAATCATCTCCGAATTGAATGAGAACGATCGCACAACAGCAGTGCAGATTCTCTCGAACGAAATGCGCGCGGATCAATGTCCGAAGCTCTGGCAGGAGATTTTTAACAGCAATGCTGCTTTTATACATACATTAAATGAAGTTTGCATATTGGATGAAAAACTCCGCCAATGCTTTGCAAATCAGCGGGATAAACTCCTTGAAACAAAACCGAATCAACCGAATCTTCAAACAAAAAATTATCGATGAGGAGATTTTTCAATGAATACTTACGAAGAAATCAAAGATACGACAGCACAAACCGAAACGGATATGGAGGGAAAATATCTGACGTTTCATACCGATCAGCAATTATTCGGCATACCGATTTCAAAAGTTGTCGAAATCATCAGCATGCAGGAAATCACGCCAGTTCCGGAATATCCGCCCCATATTAAAGGGATCATCAATCTCAGAGGCCGCATTATTTCTGTCATTGATATGAGAATCCGGCTCAATAAAGAAGAAGGCATCTACAACGAACGCACTTGCATTATTGTCATCGACATCTCAGGACGTCACGTGGGATTCATCGTCGATGAAGTTAAAGAAGTTCTGGATGTTGCCTGCAGCGACATTTCCGAACGTTCGCAGCTGACTTACACCGCAGACAATGATTACCTTACAGGATTCGCAAAACTCGGCGAAGATGTCATCTTACTGCTCGACATGGATAAAATCCTTTATGATTCGGATATTGCTTACTTATAAGAAAAAAAATCAAGAAACAAAAAAGATTCCCTGAAAAAAGCAAGGAATCTTTTTATTGCCTTTTTTCTGATCCGTGTATCGGATTGCGCCGCAGCGCCAACACTTCTCTCAAAACGACAGTGGTCACCTGCAATCCCAGAGCAGAATCGCAGTTGCACGCCAAATCGGTCAGTTCCTCATCTGTTCCGACGATATACTTGGGAGCAAACTGATTGATGACTTGCGTGAAAATAAGTGCATCGCATTTTTCACATCTGCAGCAGTCCATCTTCTCCATCACCATCTTCATTTTTTCCCGCACGATATAGGACATTACATTTTGAGCATACACGGAATCGCTGCCTGACTTTTCCTCTGCGTCGGCATCGGCAGGAACACTCTTTTGGGCTGGAATTTCATCATCGGGTTTCAGATTCGACAGGTTACTGCTTGGCATGATCTTTTTGTACATCGATTCTGTATCAAATGTTTTTTTGACCTTGCCCATTGTTAAACTCCTCGTTCCGTCAATTCATTCACCAAGCGCATATAATCATCGATTGCGGTATGTTTATTTACATAATCCAAAATATTTTCCTGATTTGCCTGCACTTCCATCAAAACGACACTCGACCGAATTGCCGTCCGAAACACATCCGTATGCATATCCGAAGCGATCATCTCTGTGATACGTTTGATTTCCCGACTCAGTATGGTTCTGCTGTTATATTTCGTCAGAAGAATTCCTTCGACTTTAATTTTCGCGTTGCAATACGTTTTAACTCTTGATATGGTTTCTGCCAGTTGCGCGATTCCCTGCAGGCTGAAAATATCCGCAAGCATCGGAATAATCACATAATCGCATGCCGTCAGAGCGTTTACGGTTAAAATGCCAAGTGCTGGAGGCGTATCGATTAAAATATAATCGTATCGATCCATAATAGGCTGAAGTGCTTCTCTGAGCAAATATTCCCGCCCGGTGTTCGTAAATTCCAGCTCAATTCCACTCAGCAGAATATTGGAAGGAATCATATCAAAAGTGGAAGAAGCCCGCATGATTGCTCCGGGAGCATCGCATTGCCCTTTCACCACATCATAAATTGTGGCATTACCTTCCTCATTGGTTGTCCCGCACGAAAAACTCAGATTGGCTTGTGGGTCAAAATCAATGCAGAGCACTCTATTGCCCAAACTGCGATAACCCGCGGCCAGACAAGCGGTGCTTGTCGTTTTGCCGACTCCCCCTTTTTGATTGGTAATGCAAATCACCTTAGCCATGTTTACTCCTTGCACTGCATACCCGATTTCGATGCGCGTATCGCAATCAGGAACGGAATGATTATAACACTTTCAATCCTTTTGCGAAAGATTTCACTTGAACAGATCCGTCTTTCATGTGAAAAAAAACGGTCCGCCCATAATTAAGACCGACATCCTCCGCAATAATTCTGATCTGCTGTGCACGAAGAGCTTCGCGCACAGCGCGGACATTCCGTTCTCCGATGTTGCTGATCGCACTTTCGCCGCTGACTTCGAACATGCTGGCTCCGCCTGCTATTTTAGCGGTCAAATTCCGTTTTTGAGAGCCGTTTTTTGTCAATGCACTGATCATTTCAGGAACGCTGGTATCAGCAAATTTATATTTATTCGGCACCGTTGCACCGTTCCCGCTGTTCGGCAGCAGAATATGCCCGAGCGCGCCGACTTTTCTGACCGAATCATAAATACAGATTCCCACACAGGAACCGAGCGCATAGGTCGCCAAAACATCTTCCTGTGCTCCGAGCTTCATATCGGAAATGCCGACTGTTACATTGTTGTTCACACTAAGCTATCCCCAGTCCTACCATTATTTTGTTAAGAGAATCAATGCTCGGCATCAACAGCATATTTGCCGTGATCCGTTCGTCAATATTCATAAAGTCATTTTCGATATAAATGATTTTGTCCGAATAATCTTCCATCACGATTGCGGGAACGCTCAGCAAAGAGCCGACCATATCCACATTGACTGCCGGCACGCTTGTCAGAATTTCAAGCCCCGAAAGCGCGGAAATAGCACTGATATAAGACGAGATCATAATATTGCCGATTTCTGCAAGCACGGAAAATTCGATATCAGTCAACTCGGTACAGTTTTCCGTACGATTCTGAAGCAAAAAATTGATTGCAGCCAAAGCAAAATTCTGTTCAATCATGAACACAATCAATCCGTCGATATCCCCTTTGAGTTTCCCGAGAATGCCGACCACAACATTTTCCGGCCCTCCGAGACTTTCGGTTGCCTTGTTGATATCCACAATTTTCACGCTCGGAGTAGACATATCCACCATGCGATCCAGCATGGCAGACAGAGATGTCGCCGCGTTTCCGGCTCCGATATTCCCGACTTCCCGGAGCACGTCAAGATGGATATCATTCAGTTGTTCCAAATTTTCTATTGTCATATAAATACCTCCGTTTGGGACTTTCGTCCGAACGTCTACAGTTTGTCGGCAGGAGTGAGCACCGAAGGTTCGATATAACCGTCCTGCACATAAAATTTAGTATACTGGTGTGCCTGCTTTACCTCATAGTTATAGGTCACGATAAAAATTTTCGTGCCGGGATATATGGTTCCGAGCACAATCACTTTAAAATCGCTCAACTCTCTTTTTTCTTTGTCATCCGTATTCTCCAGAGCAGTAATCTGATCTTTGATCAATCTTGCGCTGTCGTTCATCTGATTCTTCTTTACCAGCAATGTACGAATCAAAACCTTTTTATCCGGCATGTCTTCCGCCCGAAACAATTGCTGCAGGGTCTTTTCTGCATTTTGAATGTCTTTTTCCAATTGTCTCAGGTCTTTTTTCTTGGTTCGGATCGCTGCGGTGCGATCATCCTCCCGATCAGATATCGCCGCGTTTTCTGCTTCGGGAGAAGCAATAGCAATCAGCGTCGGAAGATTTTTGGATGTCCCGATATCCCCGGCATACACCGTCACCCCTGCATAATAGCTGCCTCCCCGAATTGAGGATCGCTGACTTTTCAGTATAATGGAACCGCCGGCACTGATATTTGAATTTAAAAGCGCTTCGGAATGTACATCCCCGTCGCATATCACAGTGGTGTTTTCGATAAAACGGCTGTGAATATCTCCGTTGCAGTAAATTTTCCCCCGATTCATTCCGTTGATACCTTCTCCGATGCTGACTGAACCGTTGCATTCGATCATTGCCCCTTCCACCATTCCCCGAATCGCAATGTCCCCTTTTGCTTTGATCCGAAATCCTTCTCTTACATCTCCTCGGATAAGCAACGAACCATTGACATCCAAATTTCCCACACTGGCATCCACATCCCCCTGCACGGTAAACATATTCCGAACCGTGATTCTGTCATTCTTAATTTCGACATATCCGTCAATTGCGGCATGAACATACAATCCGTCTTCCGATACATACACATTCTCTCCAAGAACAAACGACCGATCCTTCCCCGGCAGCGCTGATATTTTTACTCCGTAAATATCGGAACCTTCCGTACCTTCCGTAGGGAGTATTTTATAACTCAGAACCTGATCTTTATCGACATTCTGAACCGAATCCATATCATGGAAATCAATTGTGCCGTCCGCCCGTTCTTTCGGCTTCAGTTCTCTGTTGCACTCAAAGTAATGAATAATCTCCGCATCATTTCCTCTTTGTGAAGACAACCCTTCCGCCGCAAGTAAAGGCGCATCATAATTTTGCATATTGCAGTATGCCCGTATCCGTTCTTCCTGCAAGCCGTAAACAATGCCGTTTTCGTTAAGTGCGGCAATCATATCTTCGCAGGAAACCGTCTGCCCGTCTTCGAAAATGAATACGTTCAGCAAAGCCGAAAGCTTATCGCCGGATACCTGAACTTTTATAATCGGTGCCTGAACGACTTCATTTTCACCGACTTCCCCATCATCCAATAATTCATCCTGCTCTATCTCATCCGAGAGATCTGCGTAATCGTTGGTTAAATTCTCTTCGTTCATGATCCCCTCTTTCGATTATCGTAGATTATTCACCGTCTGCATGACTTCGTCCGAAATCTGAACCATTTTTGAGCTGAAATCGAATGCTCTCTGATATTCGATTAAATCAGCCATTTCACTTGCCAAATCCACCGAAGACCCTTCCAAATACCCCTGTTTCACATCCGCATCAGCCGATATCTGCGCATTCCCGGATGTATTGCTTTCAACAAAAAAGTTGCTGCCGTCACGAAGCAGTCCGTCCTGGTTCGCGAATTCAAACACCCCGGGGCTAATGCTCTGTGTTTCCGGATCGGTTACAATGATCGGATTGGAATCAGCATCCAGCACCAACCCGCCGAGGGAGGAAGTCAGATAAAAGTTTCCGTCGTTGCCCTGTGTCATTCGCATACTTCCCGTTCGTGTGTACCGAACGGTGCCGTCATCCGACCTCACCGCAAAGAATCCGTTGCCTGAAATCGCAAAATCCAGCATATTTCCCGTTGCATTCATCGGCCCCTGTTCAAAGGATGTGGAAGTATTGGAAAGTTTTGTCCCGTGCCCGTTCTTGAGCACACTGTCAACATCTGCAGCATCTCTGATATTGGTGTATATTAAATCTGCAAATGAGGCATCAGACGCTTTGTAACCATTATTGTTGAGATTTGCCACATTGTTCGCGACGATATCCACACCGTATTTCAGCTGAATCGCACCTGTGGCAGCAGTATAAAACGAATTAATCATAGTAGTCGTTCTCCTTATTCCGAATTATTTCTCTACAATCAAGTCTTATATTTTTCCGATTTCGGAAACTGCTTTCGAAAGATTTTCATCATAAATCTGCAGTGCCTGCGCGCAGGCCTGCAAATTGCGCTGAGAAGCCATCGCATCTGTCATTTCTTCTGCAGCGTCAGCGTTGGCGCGTTCGAGTGTTTTCCACTCAATTGTTGCATCCGTCGCGATGGGAGTCTGCCCGTTCGCATTGTAAACTCCTTTGCCTTCCGTCAGCAGTGCACCGTAATCTCCGAAGTCAACCACTGATAATTGTCCTGCAGCAACGGAATTCACCGAAATGTTTCCCTGCGAATCAACATCGAATTGGTCGGTTCCGATTCTGATCGGCTGCCCATTCGAACCCAACACGCGTCCGACATCTTTCAGCACAAGATAACCGTCCGAATCCAAATTAAAATTGCCGTTGCGGGTATACACCACCCCGTCATCAGACTGCACGGCAAAAAAACCGGAACCGGAAATTGCAAAATCCAAAGACCGATCGGTTGTGTCCATCGTTCCCTGCGAATGGATTGTGTAAGTTTCCGTTGCGGAACGAAGTCTGGAAACACTTCCGATTTTCGTTGCGTCGTTGTCCAGACGATACATCAGCATATCTCCGAATGTGGACGAAACGATTTCGCTTTTTTTGTATCCGACGGTCGTCAGGTTGGCTAAATTGTTTCCGATCAAACTCAATGACCGATTGTTGGTCAGCATGCCGGAGCCCAAAGTGTAAAATCCGCGGTTCATGACAATCCTCCTTATTCTTTCTATCGGCAGGTTTTCATTAAACCTGCATATAATTTCCCATCATATTTTTCAATTTCTGCAATGCACTGGAATGAATCTGAGAAACGCGCGAACTGCTGATATCAAGCACTTCCGCGATCTCTTTGATTTTAAGTCCATCCCGATAATACAGAGAAATCACCATTTGTTCATTTTCTTTCAGATGCCCGATGCTGTCTGCCAAAATATCGGTCATTTCTTTTTTTTCGATTTCCCCTTCGGGCCCCGAAGTATTCGGTATACTGACCGGATCCAAATCCAAATTCTTCACGCCGTTTTCATACGCCAATTCTTCAAAAGAAAGAATCTGAAGAGAATGCGTCTCATACTGCATTTTTTCAAGAGAGTCCAAACTGATGCCCATCGCCTTCGAGAGTTCTTCGTTGGATGGGATTTTACCGTTTATCTGGATGAATTCCGTCACGGCATCATTCAGATTGCGGGCAATTTTTTTCACTCTGCGGGAAAACAGATCCTGCTTACGGATATAATCGATAATCGCTCCCTTAATTTTGATGGAAGCATAAGTCTCGAATTTAATGTTTTTTTTCAGATCAAACTTTTCCGCAGCATCGACAAGTGCGATCACCCCTTCGTGAACCACATCTTCAAAATGGTTAAAATATTGGTAGCCGCCTGTTGTTTTCGTGGCAATATATTTTGCAAGATAAGCGTATTTCTCCACAAAATAATTGCGGATTTCAACGCTTTTCGTCCGTTCGTATTCTGCCCAGAGTTCCTCATCATTGTTTTTCATTTCATTGCTATCCTGCATGTTTCTCTCCATCCATGGTTATATGTTACATTCGCAACCGTTGCATACGATCAATCTTCCAATGTCAGATTCGCCACCGCCTGTATCTGGATGTGGACATCCAATTCACTGAATGAAAGCACTACCGCATCCTGATAAAACTGTTCCAGCATCCTGCTGAAATATATCCGCACCACCGGCGAAGTCAGAATCACGGGAACATTGATAATATCTTTTACTTTCAGAATGCAATCCTTCAATCTGATAATAATTTTCTGCATGATCATCGGATCGAGAGCCAAAACCGTTTCCTGTCCGTTTTTGCTGATTGCATTGAGAATGGTTCGTTCCACTTCACTGTCCAGCGTAATTACCTTAATCTGCCCGCCTTCGGACCACTTGCGCGTAATCGTTCGTTTAAGCGACTGCCTGATATGTTCGGTCAGCATTTCCGTATCCCGAACGCTTGCCGCATAGTCGGATATCGTCTCCAGAATCGTTTCCATATCCCGGATCGGAACGCTCTCTTTGAGCAGATTTGCGAGTATTTTCTGCAGATTGCTGAAGGAAATAATTCCCGGCACCACTTCATCGACCAGCGGAGCATTGAATTTTTTGACATTATCCAACAGCTGACTGACATCCTGGCGGGACAGCAGTTCATAAGAATGTTTTTTAATGATTTCGGACAAATGGGTAATCACGACGGAAAGCGGATCAATTACGGTATATCCGTAAATCTCCGCCAGCTCTTTTTTGTCCTGCGTAATCCACTTGCTCGGAATTCCATACGCCGGCTCCACAGCATCAATTCCATCAATTAACCCGGAAAGATTGCCGGGGTCCAATGCCAGATAATAATCGATCAAAATTTCTCCGCGGGCGATCTCCTCTCCTTTGAGCTTGATGATATATTGATTCGGGCTCAAAAATCCGTTGTCTTTCAGACGGACGGGAGGAATCACATATCCCATTTCCAATGCAAACTGTTTTCGAAAGGAGATCACTCTGTCGATAAAACTGCTCCCATGCCCTTCATCCACCAACGGAATCAGGCTGTAACCGAATTCCATCTCGACCGCATCAATCTGAAGCAGTCCGTAAACATTATCGATATTTTTATAATAATCAACCTCATCCGGCACCGCAACGGCGGAAGACTGTTCGAGAGCCAGACTCTCCTGCATCTCGACTTCTTTCGTCGTTTTCTGCAATCGGTAACCAAGGAAGATCAGCAGTGTCGCAAGCATCAGAAACTGCAGTTTCGGCGCACCCGGAATCAAACACATGCCCAGCAATACGAATCCTGCAATGGAGAGCACCACGGGCTGGGAGAAAAACTGGCGGCTCACATCCACATTCAGGCTTGCATCGGATGCGGCTCTCGTCACGATCATCCCTGTCGCGGTTGAGATCAGCAGCGCGGGGATCTGAGAAACCAACCCGTCTCCGACCGTTGCGATGGAATAGATGTTCAGCACATCTGCAAAGGTCTTTCCGCTTTGTACGATCCCGATAATGTTCCCTGCGATAAAATTGATGAATACGATAATGATTGACATAATCGCATCCCCTTTGACCAGTTTCGTCGCCCCATCCATTGCTCCGTAGAAATCCGCTTCTTTTTGGATTTTATAGCGTCTTTCTCTGGCGCTCTCCTCCGAAATCAACCCGGAGTTCAAATCGGCATCAATCGCCATCTGTTTGCCGGGCATCGCGTCCAATGTGAAACGGGCAGATACTTCCGCCACACGCTCGGACCCTTTTGTAATAACGATAAACTGCACCAAAACAATGATAATGAATACGATAAATCCAACAACGACATTTCCCTTGAGCACAAAATTTCCGAACGTCTGAATCACTTTGCCCGCATATCCTTCGTTGGAAAGAATCAAACGGGTGGAAGAAATATTCAAACCCAAACGAAACAGGGTCGTGATCAAAAGCAAAGACGGGAAAATCGAAAATTGCAGCGGTTCTTTGATGTACATTGTCATCAGAAGAATGACCAGAGACAAAGAAATGTTGATAACCAACATCATATCCAACAGAAAAGTCGGCAAAGGAATAATGATCAGTGCGAGAATCAGAATGACAAATACCGCAACCAGATTGTTCAGGATTTTTTTCAACTCTTCTGCCTCCTTCCGTCTTTCTTCAATGTGAATACCCATGCCAGAATTTCTGCCATTGCGGCATAAAATTCGGCCGGAATTTCTCTGTCAATCTCCACCGCATGATACAGAGCTCTTGCAAGCGTTTTATCTTCTTTTGTGGGAATTCGATATTGTTCGGCAACCTGCAATATTTTCAGTGCCATAAAGTCCTGTCCTTTCGCAATGACGACAGGTGCACGGTTCTTTTGGGAATCATATTTGAGAGCGACTGCAAAATGCGTGGGATTTTTAATCACCACATCCGCATCTGGAACATTCTGCATCATTCGGCGCATCGCCATCTGTCGCTGCTTTTCTCTGATTTTTCCCTTGATCTGAGGATCGCCTTCCGTATGTTTGTATTCTTCTTTGATTTCCTGCTTTGACATGCGAATGTTTTTTTCATACTCCCACCATTGGTACAGATAATCAAAAAATGCAATCAATGCAAACACGACGGTTATCTTTAAAACAATATCAAAAATCGAATTCAGAATAAAGGATATTCCCTGCAACACACTGACCGAAATCAGCATGGAAAATTGGCTGATGATTCCCTTTAATCCGGCGTAGAGCACATAACTGATCACCGTAACTTTGATGAGCGCCTTCACCAGTTCCACTACAGAACGGAGAGAAAACATGCGCTTGATTCCGGCAATCGGATTCAGTTTGCTGAATTTCAGTTTCAGGTTTTCCTTTGAAAATGAAAATCTTGTCTGAGCCCCGGTGGCAATTACACCCACAGCCATGGCAACCAGCATTACCGGTCCGGCGAGCAATAATACGGTGACTGCGGCATCTTTCAGTAGATCCAAAGAAAAGGATTCGCTCACCGTATCCGTATATTTGATCCATCCCATATATTTGAGCAGCATATTGTTCAGATAGCTGTACACAAACGGGAGCGTTAATTTCAGAGTAAAAAAGACTGCCAGTACCGAAACAACGTTAACGATATCTTTGCTTTGGAATACATTCCCTTTTTTTCGCTCGTCACGCCGTTTCTTAGGGGTGGCTTTTTCGGTCTTGCCTTCTGCTCCGCTGCTCAAACCAATCCTCCCAAATCAGTCTCTAGCCCGAAATCCGGCATTTCAAGTGATATACTGAAACACCAAATCCATCTTGTCATACATCAGTAAAATGATCCGTTCCAAAAAAGAGGCAAACGGCGGAGCCAACACCAACATCACCACAAATCCGAGCAACACTTTCAATTGCAGATTCACAACGAATACGTTGATCTGAGGAACGGCTTTCATGATAATCCCCACGCCGATTTCGGTAATGAGTTCCGCCGCAAGAATCGGCATTGCAAGCTTTACCGCATAAATCAAAATGTAGGTCAGCATACCGGCCATTTGCCGGAACAGCTCGGGTTGGAATGTCATATCACCAAGCGGAATGACTCCGAATGAGAAAATAAAAATCCGTATCAATGTCAAATGTCCGTTAATCGCAAAGAAGATCAACATAAACATAATGTTCAGAAACGAAGCGCTCATTGCCATCGAAACATTGCTCTGAGGGTCATATACTTTCGACATCGAAACCCCCATCTGCATGTCGATCACTTCCCCGGCAATCATGACAACCGACACAAACAGCTGGATGATGAAGCCGAAGAAATAGCCCATGACAAATTCTTTGACCAGTGCGATCATAAGAGTCGGAAGCGTACTGATCTGGATTGTTTGCATCGGAATCGCTTTGTACACAAAATAACTGATAAACAGAACCAGTCCGATGCGATAAATCACCGGGATGCTCTTTCTGCCAAAAATCGGATTCAGCAGAATGCAGCCGGACAGTCTCATAATGATCAGAAGAAGTACCGTAAAGTTATAACTCAGACTCATGGCACATCCTAAACCATCGTGATGATCTGGTCAAAAATATATTTTGTAAAGTCCGAAAGCACCTCCATCATCCACGGTCCCATCACCAGGAGCACCACACCGATGGCAATCAGCTTCGGCACAAAGGTAAGCGTCTGTTCATGAATCTGTGAGGCGGCCTGAAAAATGGAAATAATCAACCCGATCACCAAACTGACCAGCAGAATCGGTGCCGCCAGTTTAATAATCACGACAAAGGTTGCCTGCATAATATCTGTTATCGAAGAAATATCCATACCGTTCCTCACAAAATTCCGCTAAAAATTAAAGGAAGCAATCAATGTCTTAAACAGCAATGCCCAACCGTCCACCAAAACAAACAAAAGCAGTTTGAAGGGCAGCGATATCATCGCAGGCGGGAGCATAATCATTCCCATCGACATCAAAGTGCTTGAGACAATCATATCAATGATCGTAAACGGGATATAGAGCAGAAAACCGATGGTGAATGCACGTTTCAGTTCACTCGTAATAAACGAAGGAATCACTACATACAGCGGCAGAGTGGACACATCATCCACATGATCGATATTGGCCAAAGAAACAAACATGTCCAAATCCGATGATTTTGTCTGTTTCAGCATAAACTCTTTGAGAGGCACTGCCGCAGTATCCAAAAATTGCTGCTGCGTGATCTGTCCCGCCTGATACGGTTCGTATGCATCCGTATTGATTTGAGAAATTACGGGATACATAATAAACAGCGAAAGGAACAAGGCGATCCCGATCAATACCTGATTCGGCGGAGTCTGCTGCAATCCCAGCGCATTGCGCAGAAAGGACAGCACAATCACAATGCGGGTGAAACTCGACGTCATAATCACAATCGAAGGCAGCAGCATCAGCAGCGTCAGAGTAAATAATATCTCCAGCGTATCGCTTCCGCCGTTTACCGTCACATTGACATCGGTAGATGCAAAAACAGAATGAGGCATTGCCACCATCAAAATGCCCAGAATCAAAGCATATAACCACTCAATTTTATAATTCGTTTTCCTGATCCGCATGATCTTCCCCGGTTCGTTTCTTTTTTACAGTCTTGATCACATTGTCCAGTACTTGTGAAAAGTCAACTTTCAAATTGCTTTCTTCGACTTCCAGATTTACATGATCCAATTCTCTTAAAATTTCGATGTTTTGTGATGAAGCACCGATCAGGTAAAAATCCCCGCACACTTCCGCAATCAGAAGAGCCTTGTCTTGCCCGAGAGCCACCTGCTCGATCACTTTAATGTTGTTCAGACGGGAGTGTGTGTTCATGCGTTTTCCGATATATTTCGTAAAAACAAAACTCAGATACATTACCAACACGATGGCCGCCAAAGCCAACAGCATCGGCAGAATATCCGTGAAAAAATTCATGTTGCGACCTCACTGCTTTTTTCGCTGCGGCATCAGCCGAGAATACTCGTTACCGTTTTCATGATCCGGTCGGGTTTAAACGGTTTTACGATGAAATCCTGCGCACCGAGTTTTAACGCTTCCACGACCATATTTTCCTGCCCCATCGCAGAGCACATTACAATTTTTGCATTGCTGTCGAATTCTTTGAGTTCCTTGAGTGTCTCCAAACCGTTTTTCACCGGCATGGTAATGTCCAGAATCGTCAGATCGGGGGTTTCCGTTTTGTAGGTAGCAATTGCCTCATCCCCGTTTGATGCTTCGATGATTTCCTCATACCCGTTTTGAAGCAATGTGTTTTTGATCATCATTCTCATAAACGCGGCATCATCTACCAGCATGATTTTTTTACCCATAATTAGTCTGTTCCTCCTTAAGGTGTTTCTTAATGCAGTTTATTGATACATATCAAAGTATGTTCATCATTTCTTCATCGCTGAGCACATCCGTAACCCTTACTCCGTAATAATCATCCACAATCACAACATCGCCCCGCGCCACTACTTTGTTGTTGACAAAGATATCCACCTGGGAGCCGGCCTGCTTATTCAGTTCTATGATTGTGCCGGGAGTCATTTCCAATATTTCTTTGATCTTGCGTTTGCTGCGCCCGATTTCCACCGTAATTTGCAACGGTACATTTAAAATCAGATTCAGATTATTGCTCTGACCCGGAGAAAGAAGCGCTTGTGACTCATCGGCAAAATTGTCCAAGTTCGGTTTTGATACCTGATGTGAAGTCATATCCTGTTTTTCTCTGGGAACCGCTTTCGGCTGAGACGAAGAAGCTTTCGGTTCGGATGGAGCCGATTCCTGCACCGCAGGCTGCGGCTGCGGATCGGGAGAAACCGTCGGCTGGGACGCCCGCGGCGCTTCCTCATGGGAAGCGCTGCCCTGCAGAAAACGATTGACCAACTCCCGCGCAAAATCGATATTGACAACACTGATAAATTCGCTGTTGATCAAATCTTCCACAATCAGATGGAAACTGATCGTAACAATCGTTCCGTATCCTTTAAAATATTTATCCTTGAAAATGCTTGTATCTTCAATCGGAAATGAAGTCGGTGTCGAAATGTTCACGCTGAAACCCAAAAATTGCGTCAGTGCAGTCGCGGAAGCACCCATCATCTGATTCATCACTTCGCATACGGCACTGGTGTTCATCTCATCCATCACAAATTCTTCCTGCGAAAAATCGATGCCGAGCAGCAGTCCAACAATCACCTTGATGTCGGATTCTTTGAGAATCATGACATTTGATCCGGTCAACCCTTCGATATAATTGATCTCCACCCCGACAGCAGGCTCATAAGACTCAAACCCGAATTCGTCCACTGTCGTCACACGGACAAGCGGCGTTGTGATATTGACCCGTTTATCCAACATCGTCGATATCGAAGTGACGGAGGAACCGAGACTGATATTCATGATTTCACCGATGGCATCAATTTCCATCGGAGTCAATTGATTCGGTTGATTCGCATCCATATTGATTCCTCCCTGTTAATATTGCTCCATAATTTTAACCGCATATTTGTTATTTTTTGTTCCGAACGAACCATAAAACCAAGGAATATTTTCCACATTCACCAAAATTTTATTGCTCTCGGTCGAAGTTCCCAAAGGGATCACATCCCCTACTTCCAAATTCAGTAATTCCTGCAGTGTAATCTCTGTTTTACCCAAGATCCCTTTCATCTGTAAAGGAGAATCATTCAGCTTATCCATGATTGCTTTTCGGCGAATTTCACTCTTCGCATCACTTCCTCCTCCCACCCTCACCGGTTTGGCGAATTTCGTCTCAAATGCTTTGAAAATGATATCCAACGTCGTCTTCGGCAGGCAAATATTAATCGTCCCGACAAGATCCTCGATGGTTACCTCCATCACCACAATCACCACAGTCTCATCAGGTGAGATGGATTGAATCATGCGGGAATTTGTTTCGATATAATCGAGTGCAGGATCCACTTCAAAATAATTGGACCATGAATGTTTGATGATTGCCACAAATTGACAGAGAAAATATTTCATTAAGGATAACTCGATATCGGTATAACCGCGATCAATTGCCGCATACGTTTCTGCCGTCCCGCCGGCTCCGCCAAGCAGGCGATCGATGATAAAAAAGGAAATGGGACGCGCGATTTCCATAATGATCTGTTGCCGGTCTTCATCCGTTTCATTCTTCTGCAAATCGATAAAGCCCATCAGCACCGAATCTTCCAATGCATTGTTGAACTCGTAAAACTGCTGCTCTTCCGTTTGAAGCACTTCCATTTCGAAGTTCAGTCGCAGCAGATTGGAAAGTTGGGAAGAAGACAGTTTCGCAAAATTCTCATGAATGTTCCCCAGCAGTTTTACCTGTTCGCGGGTAAATTTTTTCGGTGAGCGAAAATCGTATTCTTTTACTTTCGTTTTGCCGGTCTGTTCTTTGATCTCATCCAGATCGACATCCCCGCTGAGCAAGTTGCCCAGCAATTCATCAATCTGCTGCTGAGATAACACTTCTGCCATACTGGTTCACCCTTTCCGTAAATACCTGTCATTCCTCTTGTTATTTGCTGCTGCCGTCGGTTGCATTCATTTGGTCATAAATCTGATCCAAAGATAATTCATCCGCACCCGCTTCCACTATGTATATCTCCACACGCCTGTTTTTGGTTCGGGTAGCCTCCGTTCCGTCGTGCGGCACTGCGGGACGGTATTGACCGTAGCCTTCCGCTACCAATTTGCTCGGATCGAGTGCATTCTGAAATTGAATGTAAAGAACGACCTGAGTTGCCCTGTCGGCCGAAAGCTGGCGGTCGAAAATCACCGCCGACTCAATTTGCTGCACATCTTCCCACGTCTGAGCCGTATGCCCCATGACGCGGAGCTCTCCGACTTCATCGGGAACCGCTGCCAATCCCGCACACAAATAGTCCAGCACCTGCTTGCCTTCGCTCTTGAGAACGGAACTGTCACCGTCAAAAAAAATACTGTTCTGAAACGTAATAAAAGTATAACCGTCCCCGTCATAAACCTGCACGGTATCCCCCAGTCCGTTCTCTTGCACATATTGGCTCATATAGTTGTACAGATCGCTGAATTGCGTGACCGTCACATCGCTTCCCTGTGCGGAAGCCCCCGCCGCCCCTACATTCTGATCCTGATTTACAGTCTGATTATCCGCATAATTGTCCACAACCGAAGGAGTGGTATCGCTGGAAAGAGCGGAAGCCAATGCCTGCCACTTTTGTTTGTCCATCGTGGACATGGAAAACAGCATGACAAAGAAGGTCAGCAATAATGTAACCATATCTCCGTATGTATCCATCCAACTCGGCCCGCCCGGCTCATCCATTTTTTTCCTTTTGCTCATTTTTATCTCTCCGCTATCCCTTGTGGCTGTAAGACTTGCTTATTTTTTCTTTTTCTTGCCTTTTTCTTCCCCCGACTCTCCCGATTCCGCATTGCCGGATTCTCCGCCCCGTTTGGAACTGTTCAGATAGGAAGAAAGACGCTCTCTGATATGATTCGGATTTTCCCCGGCCTGAATGGCCAAAACACCTTCCACTACAATCTCCTTGCTCATCATCTCTTCTTCATGCTTGATGCGCAATTTGTTTGCAATCGGCATAAAAACCATATTGGCAAGAATTACGCCGTAGAATGTCGTGATCAGCGCGGTAGACATCCCTCCGGACAAAGCCGCCGCACCGCCTTCCGAGTCAAGATCCAAATGTTTGAGCATGTTTACCAAACCGATCAATGTCCCGATCATCCCGAAAGCAGGAGCATATCCCGCCGCTTTCTCATACAGTCTCCATGCTTCGCCGTGTCTTGCTTCCAGATTATTCAATTCACTTTCCAGAATCTCTCTTGCCTTTTCCGGCTCGATGGCATCCACAATCAGCATCACACTGTTGACCAGAAACGCATCGGGAATATCCTTCACTTTGTCTTCAAGCGCCAGAATCCCTTTGCGCCGGGCTTCCTGCGCGAGCTCCACAATATGATCGATGTAAAACTGCGGTTTATATTTATTCCCCTGAATAACAATTTTAAAATGCTTGGGTATTTTGGCAAACGTACTCATCGGGAACGAAGCAAACGTCGTTGCAAAAGTGCCGCCTACCGTTATCAATATGCTTCCAAGATCATAAAAATCGCTGACCTTCCCACCGCCCATAATTCCGTATATTATCAAAGCGGCGCCGGCCAGTATTCCGACAATTGTAGTAATGTCCATCCGTGAAATTCCCTTCAATGCATAGTTATGCCCGATCAGTTCGGATCAGATTCGAAAAAATTTTCCGGTTGTACTCAATAATTTTTTGTATAATATCATCCGGAGATTCCTTGACCAAATAGTAATTTCCCGTCGATAAAGCAACCTTGGTTTCGGGTATCTTACGAACCGATTCGATTAAATTGCTATTGATGTAGAACGACACGCCGTTCAGATCAGTCAGTTCAATCATTCCATCACCTCTGTGAATCGGCTGCCGGAACATGCCGGCAGCGCGTTCGTTTTCATTGATTATCGTTTCATATTCACAAGTTCTTCGAGCATTTCATCCCCGACGGTAATAATACGGGAATTGGCCTGAAACCCTCGCTGGGTAATAATCATATTGGCAAATTCCGTCGAAAGGTCAACATTTGACATTTCCAATCCGCCTGCCGTCAATTGTCCGGTCACCCCTTCACCCGCCGCGCTGTAGGTAATTTCACCTGTATTGTTCACAGCGGAAAAATAAGAATTCCCTTCTTCAATCAGTGCCGCCGGGTTCGGCACGGTAGCCAGACAGATCTGTCCGATGGGGACAACTTCCCCGTTTGTATCTGTTCCGGTTATGGTTCCGTCCACTCCGATTGCGATATTTTTGAGTTCGATCACATCATTGCTTTCGGAGTCATACAATCCGTCTCCGTTGGAATCCGTCAATGTACCGGGTTTTTTAATCACTTTCGGATCGCCGGAAGTGTCAAGCATCGGCGTATTCGTTTGTTCGTTTACTCCGCCCGCTACGGTTCCGCTTCCCGCGCTCAGTGTACCTGTGGTTGTAATCTGGGTAAAATCCGTTCCGGACGGGCCGCCCGTAATTCCCCGCAATGCCGTTTGCAAATCGGCAATATCCGCCCCTCCCGCAATATCCAAATTGACCGTAATTTTCTTTGATGCGGTATCAATGGTTGCTCCCGGAGTCGTGCTGTCTGCAATACTGATCTCATAATCGTTGAGCATAGCGCCGTTTGCCGTTCCGAAATTGATATTTCCGCTGCCGATTGTGCATTGTCCTGCAACCGGAGTAGTCGTCTTGTAAACGATATTTCCGGTGCTGTCGCGCAAAATCGGATATCCGCAAATGAAATTACCGTTTTTGTCCACCAGATTTCCGCTGCCGTCGAAATCGAGTGTCCCCACTCTGGTATAATATTCGCTGCCGCTTCCGTCACGGGCGATCAGGTATCCTTCGCCGTTGATGAAAACATCCATTGCGTTGTTCGTTGAGGCAAAACTGGAACGGGTATGCAGCACATCGATTGATGCGAGCATCGATCCGCACCCGATCTGAGAAGCATTCACACCGCCGCTTGCGGCGCCTGCATCAGATGAACCCGAAAGGGTCTGATAAAAAACATCTTTGAATGTGGTTCTGGACGCTTTGAATCCATAAGTATTGACGTTGGCGATATTGTTACCGATCACGTCCATTGCGGTCTGATGGGTTTTCAAACCCGCCACACCGGAAAATAGTGCTCTTAACATAAGATGTATCCTTTCCCGAAATAAAACCGCGTAAGCTTATCTGTCAGTCAAAGCTTGTAAGCCTCCTGAAAAGGTCCGGCTAAATAATTACGGTTCCGTTAATATTCGTAAAAACTCTGTTTTTCGTTTCGTCATTGTTGAGCGTCGTTACCACGGTATTGGACGGCACATTCACAATAAACGATGCATGATCGCTGATAATCAGCGCATCCTGTATCCCTTTTTCTTTTGCCTGAGAAACTGCTTCATTCAGTTTATCCATCAGCTGCGGCGTCACTTCCACCTGTCTCGTTTCCACACGCTGCTGTGCGTGCTTTGAAAAACTGAGGTTCTGCGACTGATTCAGTTCTTTCTGCAGCATTTCGCTGAATGAAATGCTTTCCTCATTTTGAACAGACTGCGTATTGCTTTGCGTCTGCGCCTGAACCGGAGCCGATGTCCCGATATAAGGATTATAGATTGTTCTGATGCCAAAATCCGACAATCCGACCGCCTCCTGACATTATTCTTTCTTTTTCTTTACTTTATACATCGGCTGTTGTGTCGGTATTGTTAGTGGCCGATGCGCTTGTCTTCACTGTCATAACGGCGGAAAGGTCGTATTCTTTTCCGTTTACGGTCAATGTGCAGCTTCCGTTGGAAAACTGAACACTGTCTACCGTTCCCTCATCCGAGAACACGGAACCATCGGCATTGTAACCGGCAACCGTAACGTCTTTGCCTACCATTGATGCCCCGTATTGTGCATAAATGACTTCCGTCATGCTCTGCATCGTCTGCAAGGATGTAAACTGAGCCATCTGAGCAATAAAATCGGTATCATTTGTCGGGTTCATCACATCTTGATTGGACAGTTGAGCGACAAGCAATTGCAGGAAATCCTGCATACTCAGGCTGCTGCTTTTGGAAGTCGACCCGGCAGTCGTTGCGGCTGCGCCCGTTGCGGCTGAATAATTATTGATTGAAATTCCCATTCCCATAGCTCCTTTCGCTTATACGGCAGCCAAATCCATTTGCTGCAGCATGTTCAGAAAACTTTCCGTTGATGCAAATGCCTGATTTTCCTCCTCATTCTGCCGACTCTGCTGTTGCTGCTGTCGGGCATGCGAATCGGACTGTTTGAACAGATCCTGATTTTGTGTCTGATGATGCGTCGGGCAGGATATTTGCACCTGTTTGTCTTGAGAAGACTGAATTGCCGATTGAATTTCTCCCGCTTTTTGATTCAGCAGATGCTGCGTTTTCGGATCGGCAGCAGTCAGTTCAATGGTCAATACTCCATCTTTCGCTGTCATTTTCACAGTCAGTTCCCCTAAATCTTTGGGGGTCAGCTGCATCGTGAATTCGGAATTGTCCGCACTGAGATTTGTTTTGATCTGATCGATCACCTGTGTACCGACCGACTTTCCGATCTCATTGGAGGAATCGCTGACTTTGATCGTCTGCATACCGGAAGACATACGCTGAATATTGTTTTCCAACACCGCAATGCTGTGTTTCTGGGTGGCGTCGCCGTCCGTATGATTCTCATCGGAATCCGATTGTTTCGCAATTACGCCTTTCAGCACATCAATCGCATGGCTTTCGTGCGGTTGACTTTGCGTCATGGCAGTTTCTGTCCCCGTACCATTTTCCTGAATGACGGATCCTGACTGCGTTTTTGCTGCTGCGTCCGCATTTTTTTGTGAAGAGACACTTGCAGACTCAGCAAAATCAAATTTCTTTCCCGATTGCTCGGGCACATTCTGCACTGAGGCATTTGCGGTAAGCACTGATTTTTGTTCTCCGCCTGATTGCATGCTCTCCGAAATCGCAGGTTCTTGCGCAGAAATCTGCAAATTCTGCTGCACATCGGATTGTGTTGCCGACTGAGTAAGCGGAGAAATCGCAGCCGCCGTTGTGAAGGAAGCCGTAACTCCGGGGGGGGCATTTTCATTCTGGCCGCTGTTGTTCGCAGATTCGGCAGGACCGATGCTCGTAACTCCCGTTGCGACTGCCAAAATCGAGGCCGCAATCGTTGCGGGCGGACTTCCGTCGGAAACAGTCATATTCGGAAGCACCTCGGCATTGATGCTGCCTTCCGTCTCAGAACGAGATTCCGCCTGATTTTTCTTGTTGGCTTTCGCATCTTTTTGGCAGGAAGCGGAAGATTGTGCCTGGTTCTGTTTTTTTGTCGCAAGCACTTCGCCGAAACTGTTTTTCTCCGAAGCATCGGATTGCCCGTCTTTGCTTTGCTTTACTGCCTGTGTCTGTTTCATAGATGGAACCGCATTCGTCACTGTCTGTAACATTTCTATCACCTCCTTTCCGTTTTGTTCAGTTCTGTCTATATTCAAGTTAAGAACTGGCTCTGGTATTGTTGACAAACTCTTCGATGAACAACTCTGTTTCTTTTTTCACAGCATCATTGTATTGTAGCAACTGTTTTTCCCTGAGTTTCTCAAGCGTCGATACTTCGATTTTTGCCTCAAGCACCTCTTTTTGCTTGGCATCCAGCAACACTTTGATCTTTTCCCGTTTTTCTTCATTGATTCGGATCGCCTGATCAATTTGAGCAAGATACATTTTATAAGGCGTGATTTCTTTTGTGGTAATATCTTTCTGATAAGCTTCGCGCAGTTTGATGTTTGTCTGCCGATATTCCGCATTGAATGCATTCAGCTTGGTTTCCACCTCATTGAGTTGCATCTGAATCAAATTCAGTTCGTTCTGAAGAGATTCCAGAATCTGATTTTTGTAATGGAGCACTTTTTCCAAAGGAAACTCAAAACGTTTCATCCTGTCACCTTCTTACTTTCTCGGTTGTGCCAAACTCAGATGTCCCTCATAATCTGCAATGTTTCATCAAACGATACCGGATCATTCACCCCCTGCTGAAGCAGGCGATTGACGGCATCAATTTTCGAAACCGCCTCATCCAGTTTCGGATTTGCTCCCGGGCGGTAAGCACCAATCGAGATCAAATCATAATTTTGATAATAAACGGAAAGAATTTCTCTGATCTTATATGCCAAGTTCCGGTGTTCTTCCGTGACGATATCATTCATCAATCGCGAAATGCTTGCATTGATATCAATAGCCGGGAAATGGTTTCTGTTCGCGAGGCTCCTGGTCAGCACAATGTGTCCATCCAAAATTCCGCGTACCGTGTCGGCAATCGGTTCATTGGTGTCATCTCCCTCGACCAGCACCGTGTAAATGCCAGTAATCGAACCTCCCCGAAAATTGCCGCTGCGTTCCAACAGTTTCGGTAGCTCTGCATAAATGGAAGGAGTATAGCCTCTGGCGATCGGAGGTTCCCCCGTTGCCAGTCCGATCTCTCTGAGCGCCATTGCATATCGAGTCAGCGAATCCATCATCAACAGCACGTCTTTTCCCCGATCCCGGAAATATTCCGCAATCGAAGTTGCAACCAATGCGCATTTCGAGCGGAACATCGCAGGCTGATCGGAGGTTGCAACCACGAGAACCGAACGGGACAATCCTTCTTTTCCCAAATCTTTCTCGATAAACTCTGCGACTTCCCTGCCGCGCTCTCCCACCAAAGCGATGACATTCACATCAGATTTGACATTTTTGGCAATCATGCCGAGCAATGTGCTCTTCCCTACCCCACTGCCGGAAAAAATCCCCATACGCTGTCCTTTTCCGATCGTCAGCAATCCATCGATTGCCTTTACGCCATAACTGATCGGCGTGTCGATTCGCGGACGTTGCAGCGGGTTGGTATATGGTGAATCTGCATTGTAATATGCAGTGATTTGTTCAAATTCTCCCAGTTCGTCGATCGGTCTTCCCATCGGATCGATGGTTCTTCCGATCAAAAAATCTCCGACCGGGATCTGCAATCTGCTTCTGCTGAGCCGAACCAAACTTCCTGCTCCGATTCCTTTGATATCTCCGTAAGGCATCAGCAGAATATTATCGTCTTTAAACCCGACCACTTCCGCCATGATCTGCCCGTTTCCGGAAGCAGAATGCAACGTACAGATTTCACCGATGCTTGCCGGCAGTCCCGACGCTTCGATAATCATCCCGATCACATTTTTAACTTTTCCGATTTTTTCGGTAAAATCTCTGTTTTTCAGTCTGTCATAACGTAGTTTTGCTGCAGACATCGTTTTATTCTTCCCTGAGCGCCTGCTCTATATTTTCAAACTGCATGTCAACTCCCGCATCAATCACCTGCGAAGGGGTTTCACAGAAACAGTCGCTGTTATTCAGCCCGTGAGCAGCGATCAATTTTACATTTCCTCCCAAATGGTCTGTAAAATTCGGCACATTTTCCAGCAGCGTCTGATAGGAATGTTCCGAAAGCATTATTTTAATCCATGCGTGAGCATTATAATCGGCAATCGATTCGTATGCCACATCAGCCAAATATTCCGGATGCAATTCTGTTTCCCGTTTTAACACTGCCTTGGCGATAATCAGCACCAACTCTTCCAACCCATCGGAAAACGCATTCAGCTGTTCTTCCTTTTGCGCATTCACGGCATTCACGGCTTCGTCCAGACTCTCCCGAAGCGAACGGTTTTCATTGCCCGCACGCCTGAGCCCCTCTTCATATCCTTCGTTAAACCCGTCTTGATAGCCTTGTGTTTTCCCTGTGTCAAATCCTTCTTTGAATCCGATCTCTTTGCTTCTTTTTTTAATTTCTTCGCTCTGACGCTTTGCATCATCTTTAATCGCCGCGGCGATCAGTTCGGCTTCTTTCACGGTATGGTCAAATTCCTTGGCTGCTTTTCGCTTTGCTTCCTGGACAATCGCTTCTGCAGTTTCTTGCGGATCTGTTGCGGCAACAATAAGTGACGGTTTGCTTTCCTGCAGATCCGTCTCGTTGGGAACAAAGGAGGAGCTGTTCTCACTGTAATTGGTTGTCTTGATTATATTAGGCAATAATCTCATCCTTTCCGCCTTTGGAGATCACGACTTCGCCGGATTCTTCCAAACTTCGAATCACGGCAACAATTCTCTGCTGTGCTTCTTCCACGTCTTTGAGTCTGACATTGTGCGTATATTCCAAGTCCTGCCGTATGGTTTCGCTCATACGGTTTGACATGTTGGTAAAAATGACATTGGATACTTCCTGATTTGCACCTTTGAGCGCATAGACCAAATCTCTTGTTTCCACATCCCGCAAAAAGCGTTGGATGGACATCGGATCCAAATAAATGATATCTTCAAACACAAACATTTTCTTTCTGATTTCGTCCGCAAGTTTTGCATCCCGTTTTGTAATTTCGTCAAAGATATATTTTTCATTGCCGCGATCCATGTTGTTCATAATATCCGCGGTGTAATTGATGCCGCCGACTTCCGTGAAATCAACCGACATAAATGCGTCAAATTTCAGTTCCAAATTTTGTTCCACGAGTTTGATTACTTCGGGCGAGGCTTTATCCATCTTAGCGATGCGTTCGACCACTTCGATCCGCTTGTCTTTCGGCAGTTCTCCGATGACGGCTGCCGCCATATCCGCCCTTGTATAAGACAGCACCAGGGCAATGGTTTGCGGATGTTCGTTTTGGATGGCCGCCATCAGATTCTTATAATCCGTTTTTCTGATAAAATCAAATGCTTTGGATCGAATCGACTTTGTGACTTTCTCCAACAATGCATTTGCTGTCTGTGCACCGTATGATTTTTCCAAAACGTTGCGTGCGTATTCGATTCCGCCTTCGGTAATCACTTTCTGAGTCAGGCATATCTGATAAAAGTTATTCAGAATTCCATCGATTTCGTCGGCCTCCAAATGGGGAAGCTGTGCAATTTCAAACGTAATCTGCTCCACTTCTTCTTCTTTCAGAAAGCGATAAATGGATGCCGCGTTATCGACACCCAAAGCAATTAATATCGCTGCGGCTTTTTGCGCACCCGTCAAATTTCTGTTAGCCATTCGAATCCCCCTCCTCTTTGAGCCATGAGCGGATCAGTTGAGCGGCTATTTCCGGATTTTTGGTCGAAAAATCCTGTATCACATCTTTCATTTTCTGTTGCCTGGAATCTTTGATTACATCGATCTTGTCTTCCACAGACATTTCTTCTTGCGCTCCGGTAAGATAATCTTCCTCTGCATCCTCTTCCCCGTCTTCTTCCGCAGCGTGTTTTTTTCTGCGTTTTGCCATAATAATCACGATAATCATGATCACGAGCAACAGCCCGCCCAGCGCACCGCCCGCTATAATAATCTGTTGCGTCGTCCACTTCTGAGTGTTATCCGTAGTGCCTCCGTTATTATTATCATTGCCGCCGGTATTGACCGTTCCGTTGAATTTGGAGTTGTAAACAAAAACATTTGCCGCATCGGTTGCAGCCGCAGTGGCGACCAGCTGCTGAATTTCGGATTTATCGGCATCATCCATCGTCTCAAGGTTCACAGTCACCGCAACATACATCTGATCGAGAACTGCCGCATTATGTTCGATCTGCTGTGTTACCTGGCTCACCAAATAAGTATAGGTCTTGTTATCTTTTATATATACGGTATTTCCGTCAAGCGTCACACCGGAATAAGTCGTCAGATCGGAGTTGCTGTCCGTTCCGGTTGTACCGCCTGTACCGCCGTTGTTCCGTTCTATTTCCGTATCAGAACTGCCTTCCGACAGTACACCGGTATTGTTTTTCGTATCGCTCGGCGTATAGGTTATGATCTCTTCGATCATTTTATCCAGATTCACAATCCCGCTGACGGATATTGCATAATTTCCGGATCCGAAAATCGGTGTCAGCACATTGGAAACTTTCTCATTGATGTCTTGCTCGAACTCTGATTTGATCACCATTCCGAGCTCGGTCAAATCCATCTGGGTGGTATCTTCCGAAGACTGCAGTTCATTGCCGCTCGTATCGACGACCGCAACCTCCGATGTATCCAATCCGGGCACGCTTTTGGCAACAAGCTGTTTGATCCCGTTCACCTGAGTTCCGCTCAATGTCGCTCCCCCGACAACATCCACCATAACCGAAGCGGATGACTGATTGCTGTTGTCTTCCCATGCATATCCGCCGTCCTCGGGGATGCTGATTGTAACAATGGCGCTGTCCACGGCATCCATCGTTTCGATCGTTGTCTGCAGACGTTCCTGCAATTGATAAATTAACAGCTGCCGCTTTTCGTAATCGGTCGTCATCATATCGATATTGCTTGTGAAAACATCATAATTCAATGCAGACTTCGGATATCCCTGCGTTGCCAAATCCATGCGGATTTTATCAACCTGATCTTTGGGCACCATTATGGTTCCCCCATCCTCGACCTTGCAGGTATAGCCGCCTTCTTGCAGCAACTGCACGATTTGAACAGATTCATCATTATCAAGCCCACTGTACAAAACAGTGTAAGGTTGTATATTCAAAAGAAGAACCAAAACAAAAGACACGACAACCAAACCGCCGACAGCAGCTAGGATTGTCGTTCTTCGTTTCTTTGGCATATTTTTCCAAAATTGAATGACTGGTTGAATGTATTTCGTAATCTGTTCGTTCATAGCGGTAAGTTCCCTGACTGCGTTTTGATTCCGTTACCTTCAACCGTTCGGCAGTGGCAACACGTAGAGCATCGGAACGCAAATGATTGATTGTTTAAACGTTCATTCTCATTAATTCGTTGTAAGCATCAATCGTTTTGTTCCTTAATTCGACCAACAGATCCAATGAAAGCGATGCCTTTGTCGATGCGATGCTCAAATTATGCACATCATCGCTCTGCCCCGTTGCCAGTAGTATTGCCTGCTGATCCACATCCGACTGTGTCTGTACTACATTGTTGATAGCATCTTCAAACATAGACTGAAACGGCAGTTCATTACCGTTCGAAACGGATGAAGTACTCTTCGTTCCGATCAGGTCGGATAAAGAAGAAAGCGAGGTGAGCGCCGAGATATCTGCCATGATCATTTACTCTCCTTGTATCTGAAGTGCTTTTTCAGCCATACTTTTCATTGCGTTAAATGCGGTAAGGTTCGCATCATAAGCACGTGAAACTGCCATCATATCAACCGTCTCCTCCACCAAATCCACATTCGGCATCTGTACATAACCGCTTTCATCCGCATCCGGATTTGTCGGATCATACACTGACTGAAATTCGCTCTGATCTTCCGCAATTTCAGCAACGCGCACACCCCTGTCAGAATTGTTGTCCAGCTTCTTTCTGTAAATCGAGGAAAAAGAGCTCGAACTGTTGTCCATCGATTCATAAACGACAACTTTTCTTCGATATGGTCCGCCGTCCTCTGTTCTGGTTGTGGTCGCATTCGCAATGTTTTCCGAAATGACATCCATTCTCAACCGACTTGCGGTCAGCCCGGAGCCGCTGATATTCAAAGAATTTAAAAAAGCCATATATGTTACCTGCTTTCTGCAATCGAAAAAACAATGAGTCGAAATAGATAAAAAGCTTTTGAGCGGAATCAGCCGTTAATTGCTGTTTTCAGTCTGGCGAAATATTCATTGATGTTCTGAGCCGAATAGGCATAATTCAGTTGTGTTCGCGCCATTTCTATTGTTTGAGCTTCCAAATCTACGTTATTTCCATCTTCACGCAAAGTCCCGTCGTTGGATACACTCTCCGTAATATCAACACCCGAAATCTTATCGATCAGATCATTTTTCGATTCCGATTTTGATGCCCCCTGCAACTGAGAGAGCAGCTCATCTTCGAAGGAAACTGTTTTGCTTTTATAATTCGGCGTTTCGTAGTTTGCAATATTTTCGGAAATCACTTGTTCCCTTGCCCATAAACCGTCCAGATTTTTGTTCAGCGCAGATATGGCCACGTTGTTAAACCAGTCCATATTTTTATCCTCCCGATCTAAATTGCAACAAACAAGAATTCAATTATATATGATTATTTTTCAAAATAAAAATGCAAATTCCGTTGCATTTTTACCATGCATCCGTTATCCTGTGCTTACCTGAAGATATATTACTGCATTCAATAGCTTCTTCCGATTGACCGATCGTTATCGGTAATAACCAATGGAGCAGCATACGGTTGCCTGTATGGCTATAACATATATACAATTTTGAACATTAAGCTTTAATTAAATCCAATTTTAACACAAAAATTGCAAAAAGCAACTATTTTTTGTAAAATTTGTAAAAAATGATTGTATATTTATAAATTATATATTTTCAAAATTTTCCGGAGAAAAAATTAACCACTGATTACATCGCAATGATGTATAATTTTACAGAAGCGCGATTGTGTCCGCAATTTTATATAAATATTGCATCTGCTGATGAATCAGTTACGTAAATCTGCCTGTATCCGATTTTTCGGATGAATCCGCCAAAAAACTTTTTTTTGAATATATACCAATGGCTACAGCTGATTTGTATAAATATAAATGTTCATGTATATTTATACGTCATCACTATAACAGTTTTTTTCTATATATAATTGTATATATTTCTGGAAATGATTAAAAAATGATAATATAATGATTAAAATGCTGTAAACGGCTAATTTTTCCATACAAGATTCCGATAATCGAATCGAGGTGAAAAGATCATGTATGTGAATAACAACAAACCGGTTTCCGGTGTTTACCAAAACACCGCGGCAGAGTTGCAGAAATCTGCGGAAAACACCCAGCAGACGGAACAGCAGGCCGCAAAAACGGACAAAGTTGATTTCTCTTACCAATACGAAAAAGCAAAGGCTGAGCTGATTTCCGGTGTGGAACATAAAGTTGTCAACGAAGCAAAACGGGATGAGATGACGGAAAGCACTCGCTCGCTTGAATCGTTCAAAACGCAGATTCAATCAGGCAATTATCTGATTGATCCGACGGCGATTGCAAAAAGTATGCTCGGTACGGATGCCGGAGAATAAAATAAAAGCTCAGGTGACTTATGGTTGATACAAAATTGAAACTGTTGGATGATTTTTATCTCTTTTTGGAAGATTATGCTGATTTTTACAGCGATTTTCTGATATTGGAATCGGAAAAATATCAGGCTGTTTCCATGAATCAATTTCTGAGGTTGGACGATTTCATGAAACAGGAACAGGTTTTTTTGCTCAAATCGAAGAGTTTTGAACAAAAAAGGGATGTTTATCTGCAGCAGATGAGTAACAGCAAATTAACTCTGAATGAACTGATCGACACAATTCCGAACGAAGAATACCAGACGAAGTATCGGGATATCCACCGTAAACTTTCCGGCATTCTTCAGGATTTGAAAGAAGCCAATCGGGTCTGCAATTTTTTGATCGAACTTCATCTGCACAAAATAGAAAATCGCATTAAGCGTATGGAACATACCCCTCAGACCGATCAATCTTACGGACCGGGCTCTCCCGCTCCGAAAAATGCGCATCTCAACATTTCGAGAAAAATCTGAAAACAGGAGGAGTCCCGCATGAAACCGACATTTCTGAGTTACTATATTGCACGCAGCGGAATCGATGCAGCCAGAGCAAATCTTCAGATTACCGGTCAGAACATGACCAATGCGAGCACAAAAGGCTACACCAGACAACGCGTCGACCTGTATTCCGTCGGAACAAGCGGATACAACTCGCAGTATCTTCTCAAAAGCGATGCCTATATGGGCGAAGGGGTCAACATCGGCGGCATCAGCCAGATTCGGGATCCTTACTTGGATGTGCATTACAGAAAAGAAGTATGCAAAGTCGGAGATACCTCCACGCAGCTTGATGCACTCAGTGACCTTGAAGACATTTTTGACGAAACTTTGACAGACGGATTGCAGGCGCAATTCTCAGACTTAAAATCACAGCTGCAAACTCTCGCTTCCAACTCCGGAGACACCGTAACGGAGCAATCGGTACAAACTTCTGCGTTGATGCTTGTCAAACTGTTCAATCAAAATGCAGATCAGATCCAGGTTGCGCAAGACAGACAGGTCAGCGATTTCAATGACGGTGCGGTTTCCACTGTCAATGAACTTTTGAAAAGCATCTCTTATCTGAACGGTGAAATCAAAAGTGTTCAGGTCGTCGGTGATCCCGCATTGGAATTGCAGGATCAAAGAAATTCCCTGCTTGACGAACTGTCGAATTATATGAATATCGAAGTTTCCACCAAAAAAATCACAGTCAGCGAAGGAGTGCAAACGGAAGAATTATCCGTCAATCTCGTCGGAGCCAACGGAGAGAAATTCATGTTGGTGGACGATGACAATTACCGCCGAATGCAAACTCAGGAGGAATCTGACGGAAGCATCTCCGTAAAGCTTCTCAATCAAAGCGGCTCTTATGCGGCTGCAAGCAATTCCTTTGGGCAGACACTCACAGACGGAGACATCACGGATCAGTTTTCCACCGGCTCTTTCCATGCTTATCTCAAGATGATCAATTCATCGGGAGAATTTGATACGCCTCCGTCAACCGACAGAGGAATTCCGTACTATCGCAACATGCTGGATACACTGGCCAATCAATTTGCATCCGCCTTCAACAAGGCAAACAGCACCAATTCATCGGAACCTTATAACAAACCGCTGTTTGAAGATTCCGACGGAAGCGGAACCATCACTGCTTCCAACATTGCTCTCAGCGAAAAATGGACCAATTCCACTAGCTCCTATCTTACAGCAACGAAATCCACGTCTTCCACAGGCACCACGGAATCGAATGAAAATCTGCTGGCAATGGTCGATCTGTTCGGCAAATCAATGGACTTTGAGACTCCGGCACATAATGCACTGTTCAGCGGCTCCTTGGAGGACTTTCTCACCGATATATCAGGGACGCTTTCCATGGAAGTGGAAAGCCTGGATCGCATGAATGAAACCTACACCAATAATGTAAGCGGAATCGACGAACAAAGGCAATCCGTCTCTGGGGTCAGTCTTGACGAAGAAGGCATTAATCTGATCACCTTCAATCAGGCACTGACCGCCGCCTCCCGTTTCATGACTACGATGGACGAAGCAATCGACACGATTATCAATAAGATGGGAATTGTCGGCAGATAACAACAAATCTCGGATCGGTATCCGAAAACAAGGAGAAACCACCATGAGCATCAGAATTACCATGGGAATGATCTCAAAACAATACAACACTTCATTGAACAAGTCGCTCAGTGATTTGAATTACTACAGCAACCGAACGACATCTTTGCGTAAATACGATAAGGCATCTCAAGACCCCGTCTCGGCCATCAAAGCGTATAAAGCGAGGAGAGAGCTGCTCGAAAACGAAGATTATCAATCCACGCTGAAAAATGCGCAAAGCCTGATGACTACAGCGGAGAGCTCGGTGATGCAGATCAATTCCATCGCGCAGGAAGCAAACTCAACCGATGTGATTCAGGCAATCACCGATACCATGTCTTCGGATGACCGCACGATTGTTGCCGACAAAATCAGATCGCTGCAGCAATCCATGGTCTCAATCATGAATACACAATATTCGGATAATTATATTTTCGGAGGATCTTCCACGAGCGAACCCCCATTCAGCATCGACAGCAGCGGCAATCTGCTCTATCGCGGAGTCAATGTCAACACCGGAGAATATCAGGGTTTCGACGGAACGGCAGCAACGCTGAATATCGGCGGAGCAAAAATCAACTTTGGACAGGCAAACGGTGATGCTTTTGACGATTACATGATTAAAGTTGTGGATGGTACCGATCCGTACGAATTGGATACCGACGCAAAAACGCTGACTGTTTCACTCGATCTGAGCGGCGGAGCAACCAATCAGGATCTGCAGGATACGCTTCGGAGTGCGTTCACGGCAGCGGGAATATCCGGAGCCGATCCCAGTCTCATAACGGTTGCAAACCCGACGGATGCACTGACCCTGACGGGAACGGGCGTGGTTTCGGGAGGAGAGGATCCGATCGCGGCCGGCACAATCATTGACCTTGATGCACTTGCAAAAGAGCAGGTATTCATCGATATCGGCTTTGGAATGAACTTCGATTCCTCCGGAAATCTCGACAAGCAAAGTGCTTTTGATATTTCTCTGCCGGGCATCTCGTTCCTCGGATACGGCACCAATTCGGACGGGATTCCGAACAATATGTATTCTCTTCTCGGAGATATCGCAGACAAACTGGAAAGCTCCAGTTATTCGTTTGACGATCTTCAGCCATATTTAAATCAGTTCAGTACACAATACCAGAATCTTCTTGTGGGTGTAACGCAGTTCGGAACGAAATCCAATTATTTGGATTACACGCAAACGAGACTGGAAACCGGCAACACCAATCTGACGGATCGAATCGATAACATCGAATATGTCGATTCCGCACAGGCAATTATGGATTATAAAATGCAGAAATATACCTATCAAGCGGCACTCCAGATGGGCACACAAATCCTGCAGCCGACTTTCCTCGATTTTATGAATTGATAGGGTGATGGATCATGGAACAGTTGCTGCGCATTCAACAGATTCCGATTGCATTTGAATTTAAAGTGACCCATGCGCAATACAGAGCCACGGCACAACCTGCACAGCTGAACATTACCAGGCAGGACGGTGGACTGAAAATATCCAGACAGCGCGGACAGCTCTATTTGGACACTACGGCATCCAGAGACAGCATGGGACTCAAGACCAATGCCCAATTGGTGAAACAATTTGCCGAAGACGGGAAACAGGCAGCCTATGCCGCCACGTCCTCCATCGCAAAAGAAGGTGACCTTATGGCGGATTATTACAAGGTGGACAACCCGATTGCGCTCATCGCCGCACAAAATATCAGGGACAATGTGGAAGTCGGGCTCGACTTTATCCCAAGCGTCCCCGTCAGCATCGACTATATACCGGAAGAACTGAACATGAAATATCAGGCGGACAAACTTCAGTTCGACTGGAGAACCAACACCGATCTTCAAACCGATTATATCCCGGGAAATATCGATTATGCCGTGAAGGAATATCCTCACGTGAACATCGAATATGTGGGAGGATTTATCTATGTTCCCAAGAGCGCGAATCCGAACTATTCCGAATCGACCTCTTCCGGATTCACTGCCACAGCCTAAACGAAAGGGAGTCATGCCATGATTGCAATACAGACAGAATTCGGAGAAATGCAGATCAACGAGCAGGATATTCTGAAATTCGACAAAGGCCTTTACGGATTTGAATCCGTGACGGAATATATCCTGCTTTCCGAAGAAGAAAACAGCCCGGTGTTGCTGCTTCAGCCTATCCGTGGGCAGGTTCCCTCTTTTGTCGTCGTCGATCCGTATGCGGTCTACCCGCAATACGATCCGCAGATGTCTAAGGAAGATTTGCATGCTTTTTCCGAAGGAGATGCCCGCGATCTGCGCTTTCTTCTGATTGCCGCACTCAAAGACAATCCCGAAGAATCCGCCGTCAATCTCAAAAGCCCTGTGGTCATTGACTCGAAAACAAAAAAAGCCCGTCAGGTAATTTTGGAAAATCAGGATTATCCGATCCGATACCGCTTCCTGAGCAAAAAGGAGGCATAGATATGCTTGTCATCAGCCGTAAACAGAAAGAGTCCATTCTCATCGGAGACGACATTGAAATCACAATCACGGAAATCGGACCCGACCGGGTAAAAATCGGCATCAATGCGCCGAAGGAAGTCTCCATTCTGCGCAAAGAACTTGCGGAAACAAGCCAGATGAATGCCGAAGCTGCCGAAAAACCGCAGATGGGGTCGATTGCCGACCTGAAAAAATTATTGCCGTAAAGCATATTTCAACAAAACCATACGGATCATTGATGGCCGCTTCTGTCATGAGTGATCTTTTTTTATATTTATATCCGATTGACCGAAAAGCAGATTGTGATACAATGACAGAAAACAGCAATGATTCGGAACATTCAAATAACCCGAAACGGATCGCAGATCAAAAAAAAACAGCAATATAAAAAGCGATAAACGATTCGGATAAAACAGGGGGATTGTTATGACAAAGAAAATCGTTTCGATTTTATTGATCTTATGCACAGCGGCAGCCATTGTGATGTTGGTCATCAACCATAATCGCACCGCGGCCATGAAAAACTTTCTGACGGATTACTATTCGGTAAGCGACAGCAATGCCTATCAGGAATTTGCAAAACTGTCCGCGGAAGATATCCCGTCATATCTGCATGATCGATACAGCGATCGAATGACGGAGAGTGCCATTGAAACTGCGGCTGCGGATCGCCGCATTCTCGCACCCGAACAGACGGCGGATGAATACTCCTGCACGCTTGTTTGCAATGACGTCTCGCTCGGCAGAAAATCTGGGTACTACTCTTACACGGCTTCGGTTTCCGTCACATTTGCGGACGGACACACCGAAACTCTTTCACTCGGCGGACAGATCGCGGAGGTCAAAGACGGCGGCGCATGGAAAGTGGACAGCTTCCGTCCGACAGAGAGCATCGTTACTGCAGTTTCCGATTTGGCGAACAGCAATTAAAAAACTCTGAAAGTCCCGTGATGCGGGACTTTTTTATTTGTGCAGAGATCCTCCCGAGCCCGCAGGGCGGCGGCAGAAATCAGTCTGCCGCAATTTTTTTTCGTTTCCGCTATAATCCGCTAACATTTCCCCGTCTGATACCGATAAGAAAGTTGTACGGAAAATGTCGTACACAGTAAATAATTATATTTTAGCGCTGATATAATTACTCACTCTGATCAGATGAAGACGGAACGGATTCCGTCTGATGATAAACAAGCATTTCAAGGAGGAAAAAAAATGCGTATTCAACACAACATCAGTGCACTCAATGCACTCAGACAACTCGACAACAACAACACCGCGGTAAGCAAAAACCTGGAAAAACTGTCTTCCGGTTACAGAATCAACCGCGCGGGCGACGACGCTGCAGGTCTTGCAATCTCTGAAAAAATGAGAGGTCAGATCCGTGGTTTGGACGTGGCTCAGCAGAACGCTCAGGACGGTATCTCTTTGGTACAGACCGCTGAAGGTGCGTTGACGGAAACTCACTCCATTCTTCAGAGAATGAGAGAACTCGCAGTTCAGTCTTCCAACGGAACCTATCAGGACGAAGTTGACCGTGAAAACCTGAACAAAGAAGTTACCTCGCTCAAAAGCGAAATCGACCGTATCTCTTCTTCCACACAGTTCAACAAAATCAACCTGTTGGACGGTTCGCTCAGCGAAGCAGATCCGAGCGGATTAAACACAGCTTTCTCATCATCTGTTTTCACTGGTGCAGGTGCTAACGCAGGAGATATTAAAGTAACTGCCGATACAGCTGGTTTGTCTGTTAAATTTGCAGCCGCGCATGGAGCAGCAAATGCAGCATGGAGCAATGGAGAATTAACCATTACTTTGGATAGTACTGCAGCTACAGGTTATGATAAAGACGAAATTGCTACATTGATCAAAAATGCAAGCGGTACAGCTCCAGCTGGCGCTGATTCTCTGAAGGTTGACTTTAGCGGAGATATAACAACGGTTTTAGATGCAAATGCAAGTGTTACAGCTATCACCACTGCAGACTCCACAAAAGCAGTGATTGGTTCAACAGCGAATAGCGACTATGCAATCAATGTCACGAAAGCCGGAGACTTCAATCTCTCTGCAATCACATTTGCGACAGGTGGAGAAGGCGCTACCTATGATGCAACAACACCCGGCAGTGAAACTCTTGATTTCATGTTGAATGCAACGGATAATTATTCTGCATCTGATTTGACCGCCATGGCAAAACAGGCAGGGATGGACGCGTTATCCTTCGACTTTGAAGGGACAAAAACAGGCACGGAAATCGCTGCAGGCTACGGTTCTTCTGTAACAGTTACGGACGGTACCGGAGATGTGGGCAGCAAAGGCGTGACCTTCCAGATCGGCGCAAACGGCGTGGAAGACCAGAGAGTCTCTCTCTCCGTCGGCGACATGAGCACAAAAGGCCTCGGTATTTCGGGCATTGACATCTCTTCACAGGACAGCGCAACCAGCGCCATCGACTACATCGACACGGCAATCAACTCGGTTTCCGGCACAAGAGCGGATCTCGGTGCATTGCAGAACAGACTCGAACACACGGTTACCAACCTCGGCACAACAAGTGAAAACCTGACATCTGCCGAAAGCCGTATCCGTGACGTAGACATGGCAAAAGAAATGATGGAAATGACGAAGAACAACATCCTCACACAGGCAGCTCAGGCAATGCTCGCTCAGGCGAACACACAGCCGCAGGGCGTTCTCCAGTTGCTCCAGTAATCCGTAGGATTGCATTTCTGAAGAACAGACTGAAAATATTTGTCATAACCGACCGCTCCTCTTTCGGGGCGGTTTTTTTGTTGCGGACAGATACCTTCGTGTGGATCGAAAAACAACCCATCATCCGCCAGGTCACATTTCACGGAATGCATTTCATGGAACACGTGATACGCATTCCCTACATGATGATGCAACATTCCAATCATGCGGATTTTGTAGGGCACGCATTGTATGCGTGCTTTGCCATTATTATAAGCGACATAACACCCGTAAAACAAAAACCCCTGTCCGTATACGGCAGGGGCTTGGTGCAGTTTTTGCGTTATTCGGTTTTATGAATCGATCAGTAAGCAGTAATCGAAAAATCGGATATCTGATCGTATACGATGTAAACTACCCTGCTCGAAAATGGTCCGAGATTGTAGTTCTTTTGCAGCGCATAGATGTCGGAAGACCCCGCACCGCTTTCATACCAAGCACGGAACGCGGAAAGTTCATCCGCCGTCAGTTCAAATTCGAGATCGTCTCCGGTCACCATGGTCAGTCTCAGCAGAGCGGTCTTTGCCGAAGAATCGGCGGAAGCCTCCGCACCGTCATAGCTCATAAGTTCAAAATATGCAATCTGATCCCGTTTCAGATAATCCGTCTGTCCCGATGACGTGCTCACTGCGGCATCCGCAATGCTGAACGGCACCGCACCGTCCGTGTCGAACCATGTAAGAAATAGGTCTGCGCCGTCCGCCGTCACATCATATTCCTTCGTTTCGCCCGTGGTCATCGTAACCGAGAGCAACGCTTTTTCCGCGGATACGGGCGTGACGGAAACCTCATTGGAATATTCGCTTTCCTCTCCGTCGCTGTTGAGCGCCGTCACCACATAATAATAAGTCATGCCGTTTGTCAGCCCGCTGTCTGTGTAGCTTGTGCCGCTCACACTGTCTGCAATGAGCGTATAGTCTCCGCCGCTGCTTGTCGCGCGGTACACATGATAATTCACTGCGTTATCCACCGCACCCCAGCTGAGCACCGCCTGCGCGTCTCCCGCTGTGGCGGTCAATGTCGGCGCGTCTGGTGGATTCGCTAAAGAGTAAGCCTCGACAATTGACGTATAACCGCTTGATGAAGAACCTCCGATTGCGTAGATCGCTTTATTTAAAACCACCGCCTGTGAACGGAATTTTGCAGCAGTCAAAGAATCAATATTACTCCATGAATTTGCAACCGGATCATAAACTTCCGCTGTTGTGAGGTATTGATTGACATTATTGTAACCGCCAAAAACATATACTTTACCATCGATAACGGCACTCTGAAACAATTCTCTCGTTGTTGACATATTTGCAATATTTGTCCATGTATTATTGCTAGGATCATATACCTCAGCAGTGTTCGAATAAGTAGCAGCGACACTCACCCCACCAAACACATATATTTTGTCATTTAATAGCTCTGCCTGAAAATAAATTCTTGCTGTTGACATAGAAGATAATGTAGTCCATGTATTTGTTGATGGGTTATAAACTTCCATAGAGGAAAGATAATTTCCGCTTGCGCCTCCATTACCACCGATAGCATAGATTTTTCCGTCCAATACCACAGACTCAAAACAACCTCTGGATTGCGTCATGGACGCATATGATGACCACGTATTGGTTGTTGGGTCATACACTTCCGTTGTCTTCAAATATGAACTGCCGTTATATCCTCCCATTACGTATATCTTCCCATTTAATGCAACTGCCTGAAATTCATATCTTGCGGAGGACATGGATGCTAAGGTTGTCCAAGTGTTAGTCGATAGATCATACATTTCCATAGAACTTAAGTATTCACCAGATGTAGTCATTCCCCCTATCGCATATATTTTTCCATCGATGACCTCAGTCTGAAAAAAACTTCTAATATTTGTCATAGATGCCAGTTCAGTCCACTCATTCGTTACGGGGTCGTAAACCTCAAGTGAATTTGAAGCTCCACCGATAGCATATATTTTCCCATCAATGACTTCTGTTTGGAAATTTCCTCTGTCATGATTCATCGATGCCTTTGTCTCCCACGTCGGTTCCTGATCCGTTGCCAGCGCCGCCGAAATCGGCAATACCAATAGGACACTCAGAGCAATTAAAATTCCTGCCAGTTTTTGCAGGTTGCGTTTTTGTTTCATTTCATTCCCCTTCCCATTTTCACTTGTGAATATTATTTACACAAAAACTACACATCTATTTTTTCGGGTTGTCCGACAAAAAGATTATCGGTTCCCCGATGAAAAAATTTTTCAATCAATCCCTACACTACTCACCCTCCGATATGTCGCACGAAACCCTGCCACGAACGGTTGTGGGCGGGCAATAAGAGGAACGCGTAATACGCATTCCCGCCTGTTTCCATTCTTTTGCTTGACAAACCCACTATGCCCCGCTATAATGAAGCAAATGAAACCGTCGAACAAGAGAAGTACGAAACGTCGGGTGTACCAAGAGAGCCGCGGCTGGTGAAATGCGGCAGCACAGATTTTTCCGAATGGCCTTGTGAGGGCAGCTTGAAACCGCAACGCGGGAGTAGACGCTGACGGGAACCTCGTCCGTTATCAGTGAGGTGCATATGATGGTATGCAAAATGAGCGGATATTTTTAATATCAATTTGGGTGGTACCGCAGAAGTTTTGGCTTTTGTCCCTTTTATTAGGAGACAAAGGCTTTTTTGTTTTTCAGCCCCCTTGAAATACTGGAAAGGATATTTCATCTTCCATCGGATGAAAACCGGAATATTATATGATTCGACCCGATTGCGACACAATCACACAGTTGGCGAAAGAATACAACACCATCCCCGTCTGCATGGAAATTTATGCCGACGTCATCACCCCCATCACCCTGATCAGAAAACTCGCACAGATCAGCAAACGCCATTATCTGTTGGAAAGCGTGGAAGGCGGCGAAACATGGAGCCGTTATTCCTTCCTCGGCTTCGATCCGATTCTGACGGTGAAATGCAAAAACCATACCGTCACCATTGACAACGGGGAAACGACGAGTGTGACTTCGGATAAACCCCTGACGGTGATCCGGGAAATCCTCTCCCGCTATCATGCGCCGCGCATCGACGGCATGCCTCCGTTCACGGGCGGCTTCGTGGGATATTTCGCCTACTCTATGATCGGCTACGCAGAACCGAAACTTCGCATCAAAGAAAGCGAGTTTGATGACTATGACCTGATGCTGTTTGATAAAGTCATCGCCTACGACCACTTAAAGCAGAAAATCTGTATCGTCGTCAATATGAACACCGATCACGTCATGGAAAATTACGGCAAAGCAGTCTCGGAGCTGGAGCATATCGCGCGCATCATCACCGACGGTGCGCAGCCGCCGAAACTTCCGACCCGCTCCAAAGCGGAGTTTACCTGCAATGTCACGAAAGAACAGTACGAAGCGACGGTGCAGCGTGCCAAGGAATATATCGTGGACGGAGACATCTTTCAGGTGGTTCTCTCCAGACGCTTTGAAAGCCCGTACGAAGACAGCCTCATCAATGCATACCGCGTGCTGCGCACGACTAACCCGTCTCCCTATATGGTCTATATGAATCTGGACGACACGGAGCTGATGTGCTCCTCCCCGGAAACGCTCGTCCGCCTGCAAAACGGCAGACTGACGACCTTCCCCGTTGCGGGTTCCCGCCCACGCGGAAAAACCGTGCAGGAAGATCTGGAAATGGAGCGCGAACTGCTTGCGGACGAAAAAGAACTTTCGGAGCACAACATGCTTGTCGATCTGGGACGCAACGACCTCGGCAAGATTTCAGATTTCAAATCCGTCGAAGTCGTGAACTATATGATGATTCACCGCTACTCAAAAATCATGCACATTACCTCCTGCGTCGAAAGCAATATCCGTTCCGATAAAGACGCGTGCGATGCGGTGGAATCCATCCTCCCGGCGGGCACATTGTCGGGCGCACCCAAAATCAGAGCCTGTGAAATCATCGAGGAACTTGAACCCTCCCCACGCGGCATTTACGGCGGAGCCATCGGATACATCGACTTCACGGGCAATCTCGACACCTGCATCGCCATCCGCATGGCAGTCAAAAAGAACGGAAAAGTTACTGTGCAGGCAGGCGGCGGCATCGTCGCCGACAGCATTCCAGAAAAGGAATACGAAGAATCCGGCAACAAAGCAGGCGCGGTGATCGACGCGCTGAAAAACGCAAGCGAGGTGAACGGCTGATGATTCTCTTAATCGACAACTACGACAGTTTTTCCTACAACCTCGTCCAACTTGCGGGCGGTATCAATCCTGATATACAAGTGATCCGCAACGATGAAATGACAGTAGAGGAAATCCGAAGGATGAAGCCTTCCCACATCATCCTCTCACCGGGACCCGGCTATCCGAAAGATGCAGGCGTGTGCGAAGCGGTCATTCGGGAACTGTATCGGGAAATCCCGATCCTCGGGGTATGCCTCGGACATCAGGCGATCTGTGAAACCTTCGGTGCCACCATCACCCATGCGGTGCAGCTGATGCACGGCAAACAGAGCATCATTAAAATTGATCCTTCCGTTCCGATCTTTGCGGGCATGGAGGAACATATCGGCGCAGCGCGATACCATTCGCTCATCGCCAAACGGGACACCATTCCCGACTGCCTGACAGTGATTGCGGAAGATGTCGACGGAGAAGTTATGGCGGTCAAACACAAAGACTGCAATCTCTACGGCCTTCAGTTTCATCCCGAGTCGATTCTCACGGTTGGCGGAGAAATGATTATGAACAATTTTTTATCAATCAATAAAGGGGAACAACATGATTAAAGAAGCACTGAACACACTCATCAAAGGCGAAGACCTGCCATACGACACGGCAAAACAAGTGATGGACGAGATCATGAGCGGAGACGCGACCAACGCGCAGATTGCCGCATTCCTCACCGCGCTTCGCATTAAAGGCGAAAGCATCGATGAAATCACGGCATGTGCCGCTGTCATGAGAGAAAAAAGCGTCAAGCTTGTGCACAATAAAGAAGTCATCGACATCGTCGGCACGGGCGGAGACGAATCGTTCACGTTCAATATTTCGACGGTCTCCTCCTTTGTCGTTTCCGCGGCGGGCATACCCGTCGCGAAACATGGCAACCGAAGCGTTTCCAGCAAATGCGGCGCGGCTGATTTGCTCGAAGCACTCGGCGCAAAGCTGGATCTGAGCGCCGAACAGAGCGCACAGGTACTCGATCAAACCGAACTGTGTTTTATGTTCGCACCGGTTTATCACGCATCCATGAAATACGCCGCTCCCGTCAGAAAAGAAATGGGCACCCGAACGATCTTCAACATTCTCGGACCGCTTGCCAACCCTGCGGGCGCACCGCTGCAGCTGCTCGGCGTCTATGATGAAGCGCTCATCGAGCCGATGGCAAAAGTGCTTTCCAATCTCGGCGTCAAACGTGCCATGGTCGTGCACGGAGATGACGGACTGGACGAAATCTCGCTCACATCCGCCACGCACGGATGCGAACTGAAAGACGGAAAACTGACAGACTTTGTTCTTGATCCCAGAGAATACGGACTGTCCCTGTGCAAGCCCGAAGACCTTACAGGAGGAGACGCCGAAGAAAACGCAGTCATCGCAAAGGAAATCCTCGGCGGGGCTATAGGGCCGAAACGGGATATCGTGCTGCTCAATTCCGCAGCCTGCTTTGTGATCGCGGGCAAATCCGAAACGTTTGCCGACGGCATCAAACTTGCCGCGGACATGATCGACAGCGGCAAAGCGCTCGAAAAAATGCAGTCATTTATCAAAGCGACCCATGAGGTTGCGGAATGATTCTGGACACCATTGCCGCTTCGACAAAAAAACGGGTGAAAGCAGCAAAGACCCGACTGCCGAAATCACAGCTGATCCGAGCCGCATCTCTTCTTCCGAAAGGCGAGTTCCGATTCGAGCGGGCACTGTCGCAAGACGGACTTTCATTTCTCTGCGAAGTAAAGAAAGCGTCTCCCAGTAAAGGGCTTATCGCACCCGATTTCCCTTATCTTGATATTGCGCGCGATTATGAACAGGCGGGAGCTTCCGCGATTTCGGTGCTCACCGAACCGGACTATTTCCTGGGAAATGACCGCTATCTGACGGAAATCGCCCAAACGGTTTCCATCCCGGTGCTCCGCAAGGATTTTACGGTGGATGATTATCAGATTTACGAAGCCAAAATAATCGACGCGGATGCCGTTCTGCTCATCTGTTCACTGCTCGACACCGACACGCTGCGCAACTATCTTGCGATATGCGATGACCTCGGCATTTCCGCGCTCGTGGAAGCGCATTCGGAAGAGGAAGTCCATTCCGCTCTGCAAGCAGGCGCCCGCATCATCGGCGTGAATAACCGCGATCTGCGCACCTTCGAGGTTGACTTGAACACCTGCATCCGTCTGCGAAATCTGGTGCCGAACGACCGCATATTCGTCGCGGAAAGCGGCATCAAGACTCCCGAAGACATTGCACTGCTCGCATCCTCGGGGGTCGATGCGGTGCTCATCGGAGAAACGCTTATGCGCAGCGAAGACAGACAGGCGGCACTGCGTGCACTCAAAGGAGCAAGCAAATGACCAAGATTAAAATCTGCGGACTGCGCAGATCGGAAGATATCGCCGCCGTGAATGAGGCAATGCCCGATTATATCGGCTTTGTCTTTGCCGAAAGCAGACGGCGGATCACAAAAGAAACAGCGAGGGAACTCAAACATCTGCTCGACCCGAATATCTTATCGGTGGGAGTTTTCGTCAACGCAACCTTGCATGAAATCATGGATATCTGCTCGGACGGCATCATTGATTTGATTCAGCTTCACGGAGACGAATCGGAGAAATACACCGAAACGCTTCGCTCGGAATGCGGACTGCCAATCATCAAAGCCGTTCGGGTCGCAAGCCGACAAGATATCCTGTCGGCGGAACATTTTCCCTGCGATTATCTGCTTCTCGACACCTACCAAAAAGATGCTTACGGCGGCAGCGGGATAACCTTCGACTGGGGACTGATCCCCTCTATCGAAAAACCGTACTTCCTCGCAGGCGGACTGAACGAGGAAAACATCGCAGCAGCGATCAAAACCTGCCGTCCTTACTGCGTCGATGTCAGCAGCGGCGCGGAAACGGATGGATATAAAGACAGAGAAAAAATCAAACGGATCGTGCAGACGGTCAGGAGTATTATATGAAAAAAGGAAGATTCGGAATACACGGCGGACAGTATATCCCCGAAACGATCATGAATGCGCTCATCGAACTCGAAGAAGCGTATGAGCATTACAGCAAAGACCCCGCATTTCAAAAAGAACTGAATGATCTGTTCGCGGAGTATGCGGGACGTCCTTCCCTGTTGTATTATGCGAAGCGAATGACCGACGATCTCGGCGGCGCGAAAATCTATCTCAAACGGGAAGATTTGAACCACACCGGCTCGCACAAAATCAACAACGTGCTCGGACAGGCTCTGCTTGCAAAAAAAATGGGCAAGACCAGAATCATCGCGGAAACGGGAGCCGGACAGCACGGCGTTGCAACGGCGACTGCCGCGGCGCTGATGGATCTGGAATGCGAAATTTTCATGGGAAAGGAAGACACGGAGCGTCAATCGCTCAACGTCTACCGCATGGAGCTGCTCGGCGCAAAAGTCAATGCCGTCACTTCGGGTACCATGACCTTGAAAGATGCCGTTAATGAGACGTTCCGAGAATGGACGAGCCGCATCGACGACACGCATTATGTGCTAGGCTCCGTCATGGGACCGCACCCGTTTCCGACCATCGTACGGGATTTCCAAAGCATCATCGGCAAAGAAGTACGCACTCAAATAATGAAAGCGGAAGGGAAACTCCCCGATGCCCTGCTCGCCTGCGTCGGGGGCGGCAGCAATGCCATGGGACTGTTCTATGATTTCATTGGAGATACCGACGTCCGTCTCATCGGCTGTGAAGCCGCTGGACACGGAGTGGATACCCCGCAGAATGCCGCAACCATCGCCAACGGATCGCTCGGCATTTTTCACGGCATGAAATCCTACTTCTGTCAGGACGAATACGGACAGATCGCTCCCGTCTATTCCATTTCCGCAGGACTCGATTATCCGGGCATCGGACCGGAACACGCGCACCTGCACGATACGAACCGCGCGCAGTATGTCCCGATTACGGACGACGAAGCCGTCGATGCGTTTGAATATCTTTCCAGACTGGAAGGCATCATTCCCGCCATCGAAAGCGCTCACGCTGTGGCGTATGCCAGAAAACTCGCGCCGACGATGGGAAAAGATCAAATCATCGTCATCAATCTGTCCGGCCGCGGAGACAAAGACGTGGCAGCCATTGCGAGATACAGGGGGATAACAATTCATGAGTAACACAAAAAAAGCATTCGACCACGGCAAAGCATTCATCCCGTTCGTCACGGCGGGCGATCCCGATCTCGAAACGACGGAACGTCTCATTCTGGCTATGGCAAACGCAGGCGCCGATCTCATCGAAATCGGCATTCCGTTTTCCGATCCTGTTGCGGAAGGCATTGTAATCCAACGCGCCGACGAACGGGCACTCGCTTCGGGTACGACCACCGACAAAATATTCGATCTCGTCAAACGGGTCAGGACAGTCACCGATGTGCCGCTGGCACTCATGACCTACATCAATCCCATTTTCGTATACGGTTCGGAAAAGTTCATGCGCAAATGCAAAGAAACCGGCATCGACGCCGTCATTGTCCCCGATCTTCCGTTTGAAGAAAAAGACGAGTTATTGCCCTCCTGTGCGCAATACGGAATCGATCTCATCTCCCTCATCGCACCGACGTCCAAAGAGCGCATCACAACCATCGCCAAAGAGGCACAGGGATTTGTCTACTGCGTATCTTCCCTCGGTGTTACGGGTGTCCGCAGTGAAATCACCACCGATATCGGAGCCATGGTTTCTCACGTGAAAGCGTCTCAAAATATCCCGTGCGCAGTCGGGTTCGGCATCTCCACGCCGCAGCAGGCAAAGCAGATGGCAGCCGTCGCGGACGGTGTGATCGTCGGCAGCGCCATCGTCAGATTGGTGGAAGAACACGGCAGGCAGAGCGTCCCGATTGTGGAGGACTATGTCCGAAGCATGAAAGCCGCACTCGCCGGAATGTAAGGTGAAAATATGGTATTTGTCATCAGAAAAAACGCACCGAAAGAACAGCTCGACGCATTTGTGAAAAAAATCGAAGCGGAAGGTTTTTCTACCTTTTTGAGCATCGGCACAGAGCATACCGTCGTCTGTCTCATCGGCAACACGGCAAGCATCGATATGGAGCGGATCGTGGAAACCAACGATATCGTCGAATATGCCAAACGTGTAACCGAGCCGTATAAAGGCGTCAACCGCACCGCGCACCCCGACGACACGCTCATTCGGATCGGGAATGTCACCCTCGGGGAAGGTTTCTTCCACGTGATCTCGGGTCCCTGTTCCGTGGAAAGCGAAGAGCAGATCATTACGGTAGCCCGCGCAGTCAAACAAAGCGGGGCAACCATGCTGCGCGGCGGAGCATTCAAGCCGCGATCTTCACCTTATTCTTTCCAGGGACTGCACGAAGAGGGCATCCGTCTGCTTCTTCTCGCAAAGAAAGCAACGGGACTTCCCATCGTTTCCGAAGTCATGAACATCTCCCACCTCCCGCTGTTTGAAGAAGTGGATGTCATCCAGATCGGTGCCAGAAACATGCAGAATTTCGACCTGCTCAAGGAAGTCGGCAAGCTTGATAAGCCGGTCGTCCTCAAGCGCGGCTTTGCCAACACCATCGAAGAATTCCTGATGAGTGCCGAATACATCATCTCCGAAGGGAACAGTCAAATCATCCTGTGCGAACGCGGTATCCGCACGTTCGAAACCATGACGAGAAATACGCTGGATCTGTCCGCCGTATCGATTCTGAAACAAAAATCCCACCTTCCCGTCATTGTAGACCCGAGCCATGCAGCGGGTATCAGCAGCCTTGTACCCTCCCTTTCCAAAGCTGCCGTCGCCATCGGTGCGGACGGACTGCTCATCGAAACACACAACGATCCCGAACATGCGCTATGCGACGGGGCTCAGTCTCTGAATCCGACACAGTTTGATGATCTGATGAAAGAGATCGTCCGCCGCGTCCGATTTGAAGGCAAACAGATTTAAACACATGCAAACCATGTGTTTTTTTATGACCTTGTGCTATTATCAGAATAATGGAAAACAATTGTTGTTTGCAAATGTTTCGAAATTCAAGATTTTATTTAATTTTGTCGCATATCTGCCGAATAATAAGATAATGCAACGGTTTCCCTGCATTTGCACACCGTTTCGTTTCGAACTACAAATCGGAATTCTCCGATATCCCTGGAGAGGTTATGAAAAAATTCATTGCCGGATATTTTCTGTTCATCGGTGCACTCTCTCTGATTTGGTTCATGCTGATCCCTTTTTTGCAGCAATGCATCAATCCTCCGCTTTTATACCGATCCGATACGGGGATTTCTTATTGTGCAAAAGTTGACGGAAAAACTTTTACTGTTTACGACGGAGCATCCTGGAACAGCACCTTTCTCAAAGGTGTGAATATCGGTGCGACAAAACCCGGATATTTTCCCGGAGAATTCGGTATCACGGAAGAAGATTATCTTCGCTGGTTTCAATATATCGCAGACATGAATGCGAATGTCATCCGTGTTTATACGCTGCAAATGCCATGTTTCTATTCCGCACTCGAAACATTCAACCGCGGGCGGGATAACCCGATTTATCTCATTCACGGCGCGTGGGTCAACGAAGAACTGATCGGGAAATATAACGACGCTTACGCGAATGATGCACAGATCGAGCAACAATTTCTCACGGAAGCGACGCAGATCGTGGATGCCATCCACGGGAATGCCGACATCCCGCTGCAATCGGGTTATGCGGGCGGAAAATATACCGCCGATGTCTCGCAGTATGTCATCGGATGGATTCTCGGCATTGAATGGTCCGCTGATTTTGTGCTCGGCACCAATCAGAACCATCCCGATAAAACCGCATATAACGGTGCATATCTGTACACTACGAACGCAAGCCCGTTCGAAGTGTTTCTGGCGGAAGTCGCCGACCGGGTGATCTCTTACGAAACCGAATCCTATCGGATGCAGCATCCGCTTGCAATCAACAACTGGGTCACCACCGATCCGCTGACACACGCAAACGAACCGAATCCATCGGTGGAAGACGCGGTGTCGGTGGATATGGAGCACTTGCGGGCGACTGCGTCGTTCGAGCCGGGATTGTTTGCATCCTACCATATATATCCGTATTATCCGGACTTTTTCAGCTTTCCGGAAGACTCATCCGTTACCGACACTTATGCGCAATATCTGAGCGAACTCAATGCCCATCACACCATGCCGGTGCTGGTTGCCGAAGTCGGCATCCCCGCATCAAGGGGCATCGCGCACGTCAACGAACTGTCGGGCTACAATCAGGGGCATATTGACGAAACCAAGCAGGGTGAAATCCTGTCCGATCTCGTATCGGAAATCCATAACGAAAATATGATGGGTGCAATCATCTTCGCATGGCAGGATGAGTGGTTTAAAAAAACATGGAATACAGCCGATCTCACACTGGCTGACCGCCGTGCTTACTGGTCGGATGCGCAGACGAACGAGCAGAGTTTCGGACTGCTCGCATTCGATCCGGGAGAAAATTCATCGGTGTGCACCATTGACGGAGACATTTCCGAATGGACTTCGGACGATCTGCTGGCAGCTTCCGACACCTGCAGTCTGTCTGTGAAATCCGATGAAAAATATCTCTATCTGATGATTCAATCGGACTCCTATGATTTCAATTCGGACACGCTCTACATTCCCATCGACACGATTGCCGATCAGGGAAACACATCCTACGGAGATCTTACATTTGAACGCGGCGCCGATTTTCTTCTGATTCTGAACGGAAAAGAGAATTCAAAAATTCTTGTGGATTCCTATTACGATGTTTTTTACTACATGTACGCCGTGCAAAACAATCAGATTGAACGCAATCCTGCCGGAGAAACCGTCAACAGCGGCATCTTCGATCCGATCTACCTTGCCCTGAGCAGAAAACTGGTTCTGCCGATCACGGGAGAAACAGTCGATTTCCGTAAATTCGATACCGGAGCGCTTGCATATGGGAATGCCGATCCGAATGCGGATGATTATTCCTCCCTCGCTGACTTCTGCGCGGGAAACGGCACCGTCGAAATTCGGATTCCATGGCTGCTGCTTTCGGTTTCCGACCCGTCTTCCAAACAAATACTGGATGATTTTTATACGAAAAACGCCATCACAACCACCACGGCTGACAGGTTCTGGTTCGGCATCACATCCGACAACACGAACCTGCATACGAATATGGCATCTTACTCCTGGGAAGGATGGGACACCCCGACCTATCACGAACGTCTGAAACCCGCTTACTATGTCATACAACGGACATTTGCAAATCTGCAATAATTGAGGTATCGCGATGAATGATTGGCTGCAGAGCGCCGTATATTATCTGATTGTTTTTTTCATCAGTATTCTGTTGTACTTTTTGTTTGTTCTGATGATTGTTCACATCAAGTCATCCTCCATCGAAAAACGAAAAGAAGCGATCCGCAGCAAATACCATGATGTAATGGATTTGTATTCCCTTGCAGGGATCAATACCTTTGACAAACACCGGATCTTTCGCACGCCGCTCGGGATTATGGTTTTGGACGAAGTTATGCGGCACTCATCCGCCGAACGGATTCAGGAAATCAAACACCTGATTTCCGAATCATCCTACGACAACTATCTTCGCAGATTGCTCCGATCCGGAGATCCGATGACCAAAATATTTACGGTAAAGATGGTTGCGGATCTGAATTTGAAACAGTATGGGCAAATGATTTTTGAAATGGTTCTGCACGAAACGGAAAACAGCGATCTTCAATATCATGCGCTCATGGCACTTTCGCAATTCGGAAACGAGCAGGCACTCGGCAAAATCTTCTGCAACGACCGCTTCACGCAAAAGCTGACGTTCCGTTCGATCCAGGAAATACTTAAGGCCTATTCGGGAGAAAAAAGCCGCCTATACTGGATTTTGCTTGACGCACCCGATCTTTATGTGCGCAGAATCTGCATCAAACGCATCGGTACGGAAAAAATCAGAAGACTGGGCGGCTTTCTTACCCCTTATCTGAACCATTCGGATTATAACATCGTGATAGATACGGTGCGTGCCTTGGGTCAGCTGAAATATCGGGAGGCACTGCCCGAAATCGAAAAACTGACCGAACATTTCCGCTGGGAAGTGCGCGCGGCCTGTGTCACTGCTCTGGCGCAGATCGACCTGAAAGCAGAGATCGGCTATATTACGGGCGGTCTGTTTGACGAAGAATGGTGGGTGCGCCGCAATGCCGCATCTGCCGTCATCCAATACGAACCGATCAAAGATATCGTCTCTTATGTTGTTCGTTCGGATGACCGATTTGCCAAAGAAATTCTTGCGGCGGCAATCAGGAAGAAAGAGCTGTTGGAGTACGGAGGCGCACGATGAAAGAGTTCCTTTATCAGTCGATTGTTTTCGCAAATGACTTTTCGCTCATTTATATCGTGCTTGTCAATGTCGTCTATTTTCTGCAGCTGACCGGCGCGGGATTCAATCTGATGTCTTATATCAAAAGTCTCCGTTTTTCGGATTACAGGCGTTATATCGAATCGGAAAACATGATTCCGATTTCCCTGCTCGTGCCGGCTTACAACGAAGCGGAAACCATCCTGGATAATGTAAAAAATCTTCTGTCGCTGAATTTCCCCGAATACGAAGTCATCGTGATCAATGACGGTTCCACGGACAAGACGCTGCAGTTGCTCATTGATGAATTCGAAATGATTTCTTTCCCGGAACCGTACAAACGATCCGTTCATTCTGCCGAAATCAGAAAAATATACCGCACACCGAAAAACCCGCGGCTGATTGTGGTCGACAAAGTCAACGGCGGAAAAGCGGATGCGCTCAACGCAGGCATCAATCTGTCGAATTATCCGGTATTTGTGTCAATTGATGCCGATTCGATCCTCGAAAAAGAATCTCTCTCGAAAATTATCATGCCGTTTGTCAGCGATCACGAAGTGGTTGCCGTCGGAGGCATCGTGCGCATTGCAAGCGGATGCACGATTAAAAACGGAGAACTCGTCGATATCGGGCTTTCCAGAAAACCGCTGATCATGCTGCAGACCGTCGAATACCTGCGCGCATTTCTGACAGGCAGAATCGGATTTGCCTCCATTGACATTCTGATGATCATCTCGGGAGCATTCGGGGCATTCAGCAAAAATGCCGCAATCGACGTCGGCGGCTATACAGTCGGATGCATCGGAGAAGATGTGGAACTGGTCGTCAAGATTCACAGAAGTATGCTGGAAAAAAAGCAGAAATATAAAGTGAAATTTCTTGCCGATCCCGTCTGTTGGACTCAGCCGCCCGATCAATTGTCGGATCTGAAAAAGCAACGCAAACGTTGGCAGATCGGTCTGATGAATACCCTATTCATGCATAAAAAAATGCTGTTCAATCCGAAATACGGACGAATCGGTTTGCTTGGGCTTCCTTATTTCTGGATTTTCGAGTTCATCGGACCCCTGATTGAAGTATTCGGATTTATTCTGGTTCCCGTCTCTTTTTTTCTCGGAGTCGTCAATATAGAATTTCTTCTCAGCTTTTTTGCGCTTGCCGTTTTGGGCGGGTGCATTCTGTCCGTCGGCGCACTGCTGTTGGAAGAAAACACCTTTAAAAAATATCCGAGCGCTTCGCAGGTATCAAGGCTGCTTCTTTATGCCGTCATTGATAATTTCGGCTATCGTCATCTGAATACCATCTACAAAGTCATGGCGATTTTTTCCTATAAGAAAAGCAAACATACGTGGGGACAGATTACCCGCAAACGATTGGAAACATAAAAATATCCGCGGCGCTGCCGCGGATATTGATTCATAATATACAAGATTATTCGTAAATCGGGAACCGTTCGCAAAGCGACACCGCTTTGTCTTTCGCCCCTTTGCTATCTTTGTTGATCAGACAATCATAGATTGCTTCCCCGATCAGTTCCATTTCCGCTTCCTTCATGCCGCGTGCGGTTACGGAAGGGGTTCCGATTCGGATGCCGCTCGTTACATTCGGACTTTCCGTATCAAACGGAATCGCGTTTTTGTTCGCAGTGATGTGCACTTCGTCCAATACTTTTTCCGCATATTTTCCTGTCAATCCGAAGTTCCTCAAATCCACCAGCATCAGATGGTTGTCCGTTCCGTCGGAAAGAAGTTTGAATCCCTTCGCCATGAGCACTTCGCTGAGAGCTTTTGCATTCTTGGCAATCTGCTGCTGATAAACTTTGAATTCCGGGCTCAGCGCTTCTTTTAGTGCAACGGCCTTCGCCGCGATAATATGCATCAGCGGACCGCCCTGCGCTCCGGGGAACACCGCTCTGTCGATTTTCTTCGCGATATCAGGATCATTACACATGATGGCACCGCCTCTCGGTCCTCTGAGCGTTTTGTGCGTGGTGGTTGTCACCACATCCGCATAGGGAACGGGGCTGATATGCACGTCCGCCGCAACCAAACCCGCAATATGAGCCATATCCACCATGAACAAAGCACCGTTGCGTTTTGCGATTTCTCCGATGACTTTAAAATCAATTTCTCTCGGATATGCGCTTGCTCCCGCAACAATCAGTTTCGGTTTGTTTTTCTTTGCAAGATCTTCGATCACATTGTAATCGATGCGCTCGGTTTCTTTGTCGATGCCGTAAGCAATAAAATTATAAAATTTGCCGGACATGCTCACCGGGCTCCCATGACTGAGATGTCCGCCCTGCGCAAGATCCATGCCGAGCACCGTGTCGCCCAACTCGATCAGCGCAAAATAGGCTGCCATGTTGGCCTGCACACCGGAATGAGGTTGTACATTGGAAAATTGAGCGCCGAACAGTTCTTCCATTCTCTGACGCGCAATCGTTTCGACAACATCCACATGTTCGCATCCGCCGTAGTACCGTTTCCCCGGATATCCTTCCGCATATTTATTCGTCAGATGGCTTCCCATCGTTTCAATCACTTCTTTGCTGACGAGATTTTCCGAAGCAATCAGTTCCAGATGATTCTGCTGACGTTTCAGTTCGTCTTCCATTGCCTGATAAATCTCCGGATCATAGTTTTTGATGACCGTAAAACTCAAGTTTTTCTCCTCCTAATTCGTATCTGTTGTGCATGAACGCTAAACCGATTTCTGCTTCGATTGTATGAGGCAAAACTGGATGTATCGTTTTCAGTCGGATACGGCCATCAACACGAGCAAGCCAAATCCGCCGCCCTGCAGCATTTCTGATACGTGTCGGCGATCGGCTTCGCAGTTTACGTCATTATAATCTAAAATATTATCTCATATTTATGCAGAAAAATAAATGATTATTTCATAAAATTCTGGTTATGTTAACAAAATCATGCATCTCGGTTATGAATCGAAATCAAACCGTAAATTTCTGTTCCGATACGTCCGCAAACGGAAATCGCCTCGAATCGGGAATTTTATCTTGACAGCCATTTCAATAACAGGTAAAATATTATGGCACATGAACTGATGAAATGAAAGGTGGGTGGTATAACATGAAGAGAACTTTCAAGCCCAATAATCATAAACGTAAAAAGAATCACGGCTTCAGAGCCAGAATGGCTTCTCCGGGCGGTCGCAAAGTTTTGGCGCGCAGAAGACGCAAAGAAAGAAGCACATTGTCCGCATAATGATGACGGCGAAGCACTGCTTTATTTTGTTTGACAAAGCTGCATCAGCAGCTTTTTTTGGCTTTCGGAAATGAAAACTACCGACGAATCGAGGCAGTTGGACAATGGTTGATACGCTGAAAAAAACGAAGCAATTCCGTACGGTTTACAACACGGCGCAAAGCATTGCAGACTCCAATTTGGTCATTTACCGTATAGAAAACGGCACCGATCAAAACCGCTTTGGCATCAGCGCATCCAAAAAAGTCGGATGCGCGGTCGTCAGAAACAAAATCCGACGACAAATTAAGGAAATTTTAAGGTTAAACAATGCCGCATTCCGAAACGGGTATGATATAATTTTTGTTGTCAGAGTGCGATGCGGAAAAGCGGATTACAATGCAATCCGAAATTCGGTATATCATTTGGCAAGAAAATCGAATCTTCTGATCAATTCTTCTGCAAGATTCGTTTAAGGAAACATTTGAAATGAGAAAAACAGCATTGTTCATCATCCGCTTTTATCAAAGGCACATTTCCCCCATGATGAAACCTCATTGCAGATTTTATCCGACCTGTTCGCAGTACAGCTACGAAGCCTTCGAAAAATATGGTTTCTTCAAAGGATTTTGGCTGTCACTCAAACGAATACTCAGGTGTCATCCGTTTCATGCAGGCGGATACGATCCTGTGCCATAACAAAAACGGAGGTTCTTGATGACATTTCTGTATCAATTATTCGGTACAATTCTGCGCTTTATTTATGATCTGATCGGTAACTACGGCTGGTCAATCGTGATTTTCTCCCTGTTCGCAAAAATTATCACACTGCCGCTGACGATCAAACAGACGCGTTCCATGCAGATGATGCAATACATCAACCCGAAAATGACGGAACTGCAGAAAAAATATGCCAACAACAAGGAAAAACTCAACGAAGAAATGATGAAACTGTATCAGCAGTACAATTACAGCCCGCTCAGCGGATGTCTGCCCCTGCTGATTCAAATGCCGATTTTGATGGGCTTGTGGGGAGCTTTGAGAAATCCGGAACTGTACGTCTTTTCTTCTGCGGAATTTGCAAATATTTCTCAGAATTTCCTTTGGATCAACAACATGACGTACTCTCCCCTGCAGATTTTTCAGCAAAACGGATTTACTTTGGTATTCTTTCTGTCGCTGATCATTCCGGCCGTCTCGGTCGCGCTGACAATTTGGCAGCAAAAACAGACAACCTCGCAGGGTCCCTCACAGCAGAACATGAAGGGTATGCAGATATTCATGACGGTCTTCATAGCATATATGGGCTTTACATTCACGCAGGGACTTGCCATTTACTGGACGTTCCAGACTGCATTGACCGTTGCGCAAAACCTGATCATGAACAAATTCTTCCCCCCGAAAATTATCGAAATAAAAAAATAATGGTGGTATGATATGAAAACAGTAACCGCAAAGGGAAAAACAGTAGAAGAAGCCATCCAGAACGCACTCGCGGAATTGGATACCACCGCCGATAAAGTGACAACAAAAGTAATCGATATCCCCGGCACTGGACTGATGGGGATGTTCGGAAGCCGCTTTGCAAAAGTGGAAGTCACACTCGACGAAGACGAAGATGATATTGAAATAAATGAAAACGATACCTGTACAAAATTTTTGTCGGATGTCTTTTCTGCCATGAATATGGACGTAGACATCTCTTATCGCTCCGAAGAAGAAATCCTCTGCGTCGATCTGAACTGCGAAGACACAGGCGTGCTGATCGGGCGCAGAGGCCAGACTTTGGACGCGCTGCAGTATCTGACCAGTCTCGTCGTAAACAAAAACAAGGATGACTATACCCGCATCAGCCTTGATGTAGCCAACTACAGGGAAAAACGAAAAGATGCACTGCAGGATCTTGCAGATCGCATTGCCCAAAAAGTGCAGAGAACCAAAACAAAATATGTCTTGGAACCAATGAACCCCTACGAACGTAGGATCATTCACGCCGCACTTCAGAATTACAAAAACATCGTTACTTATTCCGAAGGCGAAGAACCGTTCCGTCACATCGTCATCGATTTCAAACACGATAAAATGTAAACCAATCCAAGCAGCATCATGCTGCTTTTTTTTCTGCCGTCCGTGGAAAGCTCAGACAATAGGATTGGAAAGCAAAATACTTTTCAATCTGCAGAAAATTTGATACAATAAAAGTTCAGAAGAACTCGAAAAGAAGCGAATCTCATGAAATTCAACGATGATACCATAGCAGCAGTTTCAACACCTCTCGGCTACGGCGGCATTGCGATCATCCGCATCAGCGGAAAAGACGCATTTGCAGTATGCGACAGACTCTTTGTCCGCCCGAACGGAAAAACATTTCTGCAGCAGGCATCTTCCCAAATCTGCTACGGGCACATCCGCGCGCGCAGCGGTGAAATACTGGATGAAGTGCTGGTGTCCAAAATGAAAGGACCGCACACATTCACTGCGGAAGATGTGGCTGAAATCAACTGCCACGGAGGGCTCGCAGCAGTCAGAAATGTTTTGGATGAAGTGCTGGCTAGCGGTGTGCGCGCCGCTGAGGCGGGCGAATTCACCAAACGTGCATTCCTCAACGGAAGAATCGATCTTTCTCAGGCGGAAGCCGTATCGGATATCATTGAATCCAAAACGTCTCTTGCCGCCAAAGCCGCGTTGTCCCAACTCGACGGGCAGCTTTCCGATGAAATCAACGAAATCAAACAAACCATTCTCGCTCTGCTTGCAGATCTGGAAGTGACCATACAATATCCGGAATATGACGTCCCTGACGTGACAAATGAAGAGTTGTTGCAACAGCTCGAAGAAATCGGCATACGCATTCAAACCTTGCTGGCATCATATAAAAAAGGCGAAATACTGCGGGAAGGCATGAAAATGGTCATCGCGGGCCGCCCGAACGTTGGGAAGTCTCTGCTTTTGAACCGCCTCATCCGCAAGGACAAAGCCATCGTCACGGATATCCCCGGAACCACACGGGATGTGATTGACGAATATATCAATATCGGAGGCATTCCGGTTCGCCTGATCGACACTGCAGGCATCCGCATCTCGGATGATTTGGTGGAATCCATCGGCATCCGCCGTTCATGGAACAGCATCGAAACCGCCGACGTCGTTCTGTTTGTCGTGGACGCATCCGCGCCGCTCACGAAAGAAGATTCGGAACTGTATGACAGTATCCGCTCCATGCCGCACATTGTGGTTCTGAATAAACAGGATGAGGGAGTCTCGGAAGAAACCGTCTCCCGTTTTGACGAAAGCGAACGCATTCTGATTTCCGCGCTGACAAAGGAGGGACTGGATGCACTCGAAGAAAAACTTTCCGCACTGGCCTTCGGAGAAGGAGCCGACATTACCTCTCATGCACTGATATCCAATGCGCGCCATAAGCACTTGTTGGACGGCGCATCGGCGAGCATCCGAAGTGCAGCAGAGGCATTGCAAAACGGCATGCCGACCGATTTTTTGGAGACCGATATCAGAGAAGCCTGGGAAGCACTCGGAGAAATCACGGGCGAAACCGTCAGCGAAGAGATCATCGATGAAATTTTCTCCAAATTCTGTCTCGGGAAATAACAGCTCATTCAAAGGAAGTTAACATATGGAATATGAAGCCGGTTCCTACGACGTCGTCGTCATCGGCGCAGGGCATGCGGGCTGCGAAGCCGCACTTGCATCCGCCCGAAGAAACAAACAGACGCTCCTGCTCACGCTGCATCTCGATTCGCTTGCATTAATGCCCTGCAATCCCTCCATCGGAGGAACGGGCAAGGGGCATTTGGTGCGTGAAATCGACGCGCTCGGCGGAGAAATGGCAAAAAATATCGATAAAACATTCATCCAGTCCAAGATGCTCAATACGGCCAAAGGCGCAGCTGTCTATTCGCTGCGCGCGCAGGCTGACAAACAAAAATACCACACCGAAATGAAGCGAACCATCGAACAGACCCCGAATCTGTTTCTGAAACAGCAGCAGGCAGTCGATCTGATCGTGGAAGACGGCACTGTTTCCGGCGTCGTCACCCAGACCGGTTGCATCTACCGAACCAAAGCGGTCGTCATTGCGTCCGGCACCTATCTGAAAGGTCGCATTATCATCGGAGACACGTTTTACGAAGGCGGTCCTTCCGGGCTCTCGGATGCCCCCTACCTGAGCGATGCGCTCCGCCGTCTCGGATTTGAAATTCTCAGACTGAAGACCGGAACTCCCGCTCGGGTGAATAAACGTTCCATCGATTTTTCGAAATTGACCATTCAGTACGGAGACGAAACGGTCGTACCGTTTTCTTTCGATTCGCACGATTTGCCCAATCCGAATATTCCCTGCTATCTGGGCTACACGAATGAAACCACGCACCGCGTGATTCGTGAAAATTTGCACCGATCTCCGCTTTACAGCGGAAAAATCGAAGGAGTCGGACCGCGCTATTGCCCCAGTTTCGAAGATAAGGTGGTTCGTTTTGCCGATAAAGATCGGCACCAACTGTTTGTCGAACCGGAAGGAATGGAAACGGACGAAGTATATCTGCAGGGCATGTCGTCTTCTCTCCCGGAAGATGTTCAACTCGCTTTTCTCCGAACGATCGAAGGATTCGAGCACATTGAAATTATGCGTTCCGCATATGCCATCGAATATGACGCAATTGAACCGACCCAATTGAATTTGTCTCTGGAAACCAAACTCGTCAAAGGGCTGTTCACTGCAGGACAGATCAACGGCACCAGCGGCTACGAAGAGGCTGCGGCGCAAGGCTTGATTGCAGGAATCAATGCGGCGAACTATGTAGATAAGCAAGATTATCTCATCCTCAGCAGAGCGGACGGCTACATCGGGGTTCTGATCGACGATATCGTAACCAAAGGCACAAAAGAGCCTTACCGCATCATGACTTCCCGCGTGGAATATCGTCTGCTGCTCCGTCAGGATAACGCCGACATCCGTCTGATGCCGCTCGGATATCAGCATCACATGATCAGCGAAGCGCGCTACGCAAAGCTGAAAGAAAAAATCGCCGCAGTCGAGGCGGAAAAACAGCGTCTCAGAGAAACCAAAGTGGCGGCCGGGGAATTCGTCAACAGCATCTTGGAAGCGAACGGCACCTCTCCGCTGTGTGGGTCTGTGAATCTGTATGATTTGCTCAAACGACCGCAATTGACTTACGCCGGCATCCGGAGCTTTGATCCGAATCCGCAGGATCTTCCCGAAGAAATCACACAGCAGGTTCAGATTCAGATCAAATACGAAGATTATATCCAAAAACAAATCGCGCAGGTCGAAAAATTCAGACAGATGGAAGACAAACGGATTCCGGATGATTTTGATTACGAACCGGTAAAAAATCTGCGCATCGAAGCAAAGCAGAAGCTGATAAAGCAGCGTCCGGGAAACCTCGGCCAGGCAAGCCGCATTTCAGGCGTATCCCCTGCCGATATCAATGTCCTGCTGATCGAACTGACCAAAAAACAGCGAAGCGGAAAAGGAGAATAACCGATGGCTAAAATGTCCAAAGAATTGCGCTTGATTCCCGTAGAACTGATTATTCCGAATAAGAACCAGCCTCGTCAGTATTTTGACGATGACGCCATTTCGGAGCTGTCCGAATCCATCAAAAGCGTCGGCATCATCCAGCCATTGAGCATACGCGAACGCGAAGACGGAAAGTACGATCTGATCAGCGGAGAACGGCGCCTTCGGGCTTCCATCCTTGCAGGGCTGACAAAAGTCCCCTGTGTTCTGATCCGGGCGGAAAAAGAAGATATGGAAGTCATGGCGCTCGTCGAAAATATTCAGCGCGAAGATCTGAATTATGTCGAAGAAGCCAAAGCCTACATGCAGCTGATTGAAAAGTACAGCTTTACGCAGCAGCAGCTTGCGGAAAAAGTCGGCAAAAAGCAATCCACCATTTCCAATAAAATGCGCATTTTGAAACTGGGTCCGGAAGTAATCGACCTTCTTATCAAAAACAATCTGTCCGAACGCCATGCCCGTGCGCTCTTACAGGTACCCGATACGGCAATCCGAATCCGTGCGATCGAATCGATCATCAAGCGGGATCTGAATGTACGCCAGACGGAAGAACTGGTCGAGCGGCTGAAAGCGGAAGTTCTGATGAACTCCAACCGCAAAAACATCAAAAATGTTTTCAACTACAAAGTATACACAAACACCATCAAACAAGCCTATGACACCATTCTGAAAACAGGGATCGATGCAAACTACAAAGAAGAACAATTTGATGACCGGGTGGAAGTGCGCATTATCATTCCGATTGACAAATAGCGGCTCTGCCGGGTGAATTTTTATCGATTTTAAAAAAGAAACACTGTTATTTCCTTTTGGGTTATGATATACTATATCAGCAACATTGTGCGTCCTTAGCTCAGTTGGATAGAGCGTCCGGCTACGAACCGGGAGGTCGTGGGTTCAAGTCCCGCAGGGCGTACCATTTTTTCGAATTTAAGCCGATTTGTATCGGCTTTTTTTTGTATTGCTTATTGTATTTCAATCAATTAAAAAATCACACTCATTTTAACCGAAACGAAAAATAACTCCGCAGCATTGCGGAAAAATTTATGTCAATAACACTTTGAACCATTGAACCTATATATTTCATTTTTCAGCAATTCCCCAATCTCCTATCAAACAAATCCAACCAGATAAGTTCGGCACAAATCCGTCAGTTATCCCTAATAATTGATTTCCAAATATGCCCTCGACTCGTCACTTTTTACCATTAGGGAACCCCCTCCTTAAATTCCGATTGAAAACGCATCATTCAAATGTTACAATAAATTATGATCGAATTTTATTGCAGACACTGCGGCGCACGAATCAACGGCGATGCGAATCACCGATGTCCCGCAGACACTCCTCCGCCTGCACTGCCGAAAATCGGCTACTCCGAACGGATCAGGGACGCACGTTTTGCGGCATATATCCGCCACTCCGATCAATGGTCGTTTCTTTTTGCTGGCATTCTCGCAGTCATTGCCTTTGTCGGATTCACGCTTTACGGCGCGTTCAGCGATGAAATGGACAATCCGCAGGCACTGCTGATCGGGGTCGGCATCGGCAGCATGTTCTTGCTGATCGCATTTTTTCAGAGCCGAGGCAGAAAACGATCCGCAACATGGGACGGAACCGTCACTGAGAAATCCATTCGGAAAAAGCGAACGGATAACGGCACACGTTTGGAATATATTGTATGCATCAACCAACCAAACGGAAAAGAGCATCTGCTGTCCGCGGAAGACGACGACACGATGTATGCATCTTATCGCGTCGGGGATGCGGTTCGCCATCATGCAGGGCTCAATACGTATGAAAAATATGATAAAACACAGGATTCCGCGCTCTTTTGCTCGGCATGCTCCGCATTGTGCGATGTCTATGACACCTATTGCCCTTACTGCGGCTGTCCTCTGTTAAAATAATGAACGGAGAAAATCATGACACAGACGATCGAACAACCGTCAATGGAATGGGATATCCGCGTTCCGATTTTCCGCAACCGTCTGATACGCAGACAACTCGGACTTGCAATCGGACTGCCGTTCGGCATTTTGGCGCTGGTTCTGATTCTTGTTACGAAAGAGGGACAATGGCGATATACTCTGTATGCGCTCGGTCTTATCGGCTTGCTGCTCGTTCTGACTGCGCTTTTGCTGCTCATCGTCTATGGGGGAAAATTTCACTTGGTGTTTTTTCTGAATGAAAAAGGAATTTCTTCCGGATGGCACCCGGATCAGCGCAAAAGAAATCATCTCATCAATACGCTCGCATTCTGGGGAGGTCTGGCTTCCGGAAAACCGACCGTGGCAGGTGCAGGCGCTTTGGCGGAAAGCCGACAGGAAACCTTCATAAAATGGAAATCCGTCCGAAAAATAAACTGTGACCCCACACACTTCACCGTCTATGTCAAAGGCGGATTCGGAGAATCTGCGGCTGTATTCTGCACTCCCGAAAATTTCAGCGCAGCGGCAGCCTATATCCGAAATCGGATTCCGCACAATTGATCCCGATCTGACTACATGAATGAATTCATTCATCAGTAATAAAGCAAAGGAATAAAGGAGAAAACTCTATGAAATGTCCGAATTGCAACCATGAAATACCGGATAACAGCAAATTCTGCACAGCCTGCGGCTCAAAAGTCGAATTGAAAACCGTGTCCGATTTAACTCCGGATGCCATTCCCCCTCAACCACCGATCGATCAAAACTCAGATTTCGCCACTCAACCCGACAATAATACCCCGCCGCAGGAACCGACAGCGGCAATTCCTCCGATACCCGATACGCAATCATCGGGAGCCGGAGCTCCGCCCATCCCGCCCATTCCTCCAAGCTCACAAAGCTATCAGCAGCCGCAAGAACCGCAGCAACCGCGCTATGTCACAAACACAAAGCCTCCGAAATCCTGCAAAACTTGCGGAGGGAAAATTGATCCCATGACCAATCGCTGCACAAATTGCGGAAAACCATATTCTTCGATTAACGGAATGCTGATCGGACTGATCGCCGCAGGGGTCGTCGCATTGATTCTGGCAGTCGTAGTCGTTGTCCAGGGAATCAAATTAAATGATGCTTATACAGCAATAGATGATGATGAAAACACGATTTCCACACTCTCGAGCCAGGTAGCCGAATATCAGGAAAAAGCAGATTTTCTGGATACGAACATCGTGTTTGTACTTGACGGGGATGATATTTACTATCACACTTACGATTGCGCTGATTTCCAGCAGGCATCTTCTTATTACGCGATGAACACCAATCTTGCTATCTATTACGGTTATATCGCGGATCCTTACTGCCACTGATTGTTTCCTGATCAATCCGAAATAACAAAAGCTCCGATTACTCGGGGCTTTTTTCACGGAATTGGGATTCCTTCGGCAAGTCACAGTTGAAAATCAAAACAAATTATGCTACTATTGATTTACTGTGTGGGGGTATAGCGCAGCTGGGAGCGCGTCTGACTGGCAGTCAGAAGGTCAGGGGTTCGAGTCCCCTTATCTCCACCATGGAAAAAAATAGCGTAGCGTATATTCTATAAACTGGAATATACGCTTTTTTTTATGCTGCTGATTACAGAGCGAGAATTGAAAAAGAACGGATCAAAGAAAAAAGGAGGGGCAACCGAAATGCAGCGATTTTCATCGAGGACAAACTAATATTAATTCACTCTATTGCAGCGCGAGAATTACAAATCGATTGAACGCCTATAATGTGAGTATTATGATATAGCATAAAGAAAATTTATTTTAATTATTAGGGGATGAATTAGTCGGTGAAACGCTTTGAATTAAGAACAGGAGGATTTTCATTAATCATTATGCTACTTGTCATTATAGCTGTTCTTTCTGTTAATATCGCTTGTGAAGCTCAGCTTTTCGATGGCCTTCGCTGTGGTGACATCGCTATGATAGGTGGCTGTATTTTGCAGATTGCAATATTGAGTTATAGTTGTTATTACATTTTAATTAGTAAAGTTACCGTTTATGATGACCATATCAAGTTTCAATATCCCATTCGTGGTTCTTATCAGACTGTACAAAGTAATATACTTTTATCAGATATTTCATCCGTTTTAATTGGAGATGAAAAATTTCTTCATCAACACCTTACTGAGAGTCAGGTAAGAAACCTAAACAAATTTTACAAGCAGTTCAAAACCGGCAGATATTCCTCCGAAATCCGCTTCGCAGTTAGCCACGCCGATGAAGTAGTAATAGCACTGAAGAGTGGAGAGATAATGATTATAAACACAAAGCCTTTTTCGCGAAAAGGTCTTCACAATCTTTTCTGTGAAATGGACAATCTAAATATTCACATTTCCATGGCAGACCCACAAGACCCGTAATGGCTATGTCGTACGAAGATGCACAACAAAGCGGATATGGCACAAAGCTTCTCTGCACCGTGTGAGACTCTTGCATATTATCTAAAAATGCATCAAGGTTTTTGCAAACTCAGAAGCAGCGCTAACATCCCACTGATGAGGAAAACATGTTCGGATTTCGCGCGTTAATCTCCACCCTATCAATTACAATAATCCGTGGGGAAAACAGAATTCCTGCGGTTTTTTATTGCCCATTTCTCTCAATCTATCAAGCTCCACAACAGAATCAAAGGTACTTCATCAGACAAATCCGCCACAATGTATCGATACAACGCAATCTCCCATACCATTTTCTTTGTATTTATGTTAAACTATTTAAAAATACAGCTGTGTTTACTGCGGCGAAGAAGATATGCGGACGGTTAGGGGATTACAAATGTTTCATATCAACAATATCGAATACAGCGAATTGCTGATATTCAGCATTCTCATCAATGCAATTATGTATGTATTCCTATATAAACAAAAATCATATCAAAGCCACTCGACAGTGCTCTTTCAATGGCTCATCCTATCCACAATATTGGTTGGATTCCTCGAAGCGTTTGCATGGACAATCGCCGTTCCCGATCACGCTTCCTTGAGACCGTTACACTATCTGAGCAACGTTCTTTTTTTCTCCTTCAACACCCTGCCCGCAGCATTCGGACTTCGTTATCTGGACTATATGATCTCTTTTTCCGAAGAAAAAAATAAAAAGAAATTTTTTCTTTATCTGGCTCCGGTATATCTCGGCATCGCATTTGTGATCTGCAATCTGTTTTTTGACGGATTTCTTTTTCGCATTGATTCCGCCAATATCTATCATCGCGGCATTGCAGCTTATATCGAAAACGGACTCACCTTTTTGTTTGTTGCAGTCATCGTCCTGACTTTTTTCCGTAACAAACAGATGATTACGGGTCGGATTACTCAGTCCATTTTAATTCTGACGATGCTCCCCATCACAGGAGTCGCGCTGCAAATGCTGTTTTACGGTTTATCCTTGAGCATTCCGGCCTACACACTGGCAATCTTCATCAGCTTTCTTCTGATGGAACGAAACGAACTGCTGAAGGATCCGCTGACCCTGTTAAACTCTCGCATACAGATGGAAAATCGGCTTCAATACAAATTAAAATCGCAGGAACCGTTCACTGCCATCATGATTGATGTGAACGATTTTAAAAAGATCAACGACATTTACGGCCACAGCGTCGGAGATACCGTATTGAAAGACGTTTCCAGAATCCTTCTTTCCAGTGCCAATTTCGAGGACTTTGTCTGCCGATTCGGCGGAGATGAATTTTTTGTCATCCTCGAATCTGCCGATGAGATCGGCCATTCCTATATTAAAAGGATCGATCAGATTCTGTCGGAGTATTCTTATAACCGACCATACAGAACTTCTCTCAGCTATGGGATTGTGTACATCGATCACTCCGCATCTTACCATGTGGATGATCTGGTTCGCCTCACCGATCAGTTGATGTATCAGGATAAAATGAGCCGACGGCATTCTGTATCAGAGCTCAACAACTGATTCTATCTCGCTATTCCCCGATTCTACCGATACTAACCGCAGAAACATGTTATGTTCTGCGGTTATTTTTCCCGCAAAGGCGGCAATTATAATACGGGCGACTTTTCGTTGGATAATATACTGCATACAGGAATCATGAGAAATTGGGAAACACAACCCTGTTTGGGATCTGGAGCATTCTTTGCGCCGCCATGCTTTTTTTGTGTTCATATTTTTTGCTTTCTCGCATTCGTTTGGCTGCACAGATCGGATACTGCAGGCTGTCGCGCTTCGGCTACAACTGCACCCGGTTAAACTGGAATTGGCTGTATAGTCATGTTATAATATTATGCGGAATGCTTCTCAAATTCACAAAGCATTTTGGGGAATATACCATATACATAGATAAAAGATAATGATTTATGTGATTTACAGTTAGTTAAACATAAACCAGCAAAAGAAAAAATCAAAATATATGTACGGATTTTGGTAAACTTAGCTGCTGAAAACCTTGCAAATGCGCATTTATGCTGCATGATACGCTGTAAAAATCCCCATCCGGGTATTGAGACAATAGTTTTTTCGATCGGTTCTGCCTTTTGAAAGCCAAACAAAGGCTGCTGTTTTTATCGAATATAAGCTCTCTGAAAGCACATGGATCCCCTTCATCGGCGACAACTATTATCTGCATTGCTTATGTATTTCCGATAATTAAAAAAGGAAAAGTATGGGAAATTGCTGATGGCGCATTGTTCGGCTGACGCAAAAAAAAGATAAATCCAACAGTCATAATGTCGGGCGCAACAGAACAAAAGCATGATTTTCTGACCAATCGTTTGCGAAGAATTTCGGTTTTGGAGCCGTAAGTACGATTGCCAACGAATAATCTGATTGCACTTTCTCTTGACGAAATAACGCCAAAATTCGCACAAAATGTAAAAAAGCCTGAAAATCGGAAGCAAAAACCTAACAATTTATTTGATATACAATACCTTTATATCGGTCAAAATACTGAGATAAACGGCGTTGTAAAACGATGGAGTTCCTGTATCTTTTATTCAGAAGGATACTGCGAAACACACGGAAATTGCCTTGTGTTTTATTAAGGAAATTTAAAGCATTGAATTTATCGGATATTGCTTACTTAAAAAAAGATACTCAAAAAAAGAAAAATCAATTATTCCGTTTTCGCGCTGATCGTTGATATTAGGGACTGTCTATGAGAAAAGCGATCTGTAACTGCAAAGGTGAAGATATGCTTCCAATAGAAATAAAGGATAAAGATAAGCCTTGTCGGATTTCACATTAAGAAACACATGGTAATTTTCAATAAGATCGGATGGACTGCATGAAAAACTATACAATTTTAAATGACAATGATCACCGCTTTCCCGTTGTGATCAACTTGCCCCACAGCGGAGTTTTCGTTCCCCAAAATATTCGCGGCCGCCTTCTTGATAACGCGTGTCTATCCAATTCAGATTGGTTCCTTCCGGAGCTTTACAGCTTTCTGCCTGCAATGGGATGCACGACGATTATCAATAACATGAGCCGATATGTCGTAGATGTAAACCGCCCGATCGGTGGCGCGAAAAGCGGAGATTATCGTAAAACGGTCGTTTATCAGGAAAACACACAAGGCAACTCCCTGTATTATCCGCCGCTTGAAGAAAAGGAAATCAATGAACGTGTATCCCGGTACTATCAACCCTATCATCAGGCACTTGAAAAGCTTCTGAGGATCAAATTACAGATACATCCCTCTGTTCTCTTATTGGATTTACACAGTTTTTTCCTTGATTTTACCGAAGGCGGAAGTCAGGATGTTTATCTGTCGAACAGATGTGGCAGCACATCCTCTGCACAGGCTCTGACGAAAATTCATGAAAGCTTTGCATCGGAGGGCTACAGTGTTCTGGACAATGCGATCATGGGAGGGCACATTATCCATCATTACCGCGAAATCTTTCAGGAACGCTTAGAGGGGATACTGATAGAGCTTCGGTATACAAAATATATTGAGGAACGCTATTTCGGAGAAGAAGAAGTAACATCCAAAAACGAAGCGTTGTTCGGTGAAGCAAAGAAAAAGCTGGAAACAGCGTTTACGAAGCTGCCGTATTTTAAGGTATAATGGCATTCCCAAATAATAAAATCTCTGATAAAGTGCAAACATCTTGGATACTTATAAGATATAGCAACAGAATATGCATTCCGTTATATTTTTTATTTGATACTGTTTTTATTGATAAGAATAGGTTGATTTGTAAGGCAGATGTTTTTTCCTGATGTTGCAGAAACTTTTTTCAGTGTGGTGCATGATCAGGGGACGAAAAACCGAAATTGCTTTATGGAATGTTGGGATTGACGTGAGTATCATGATTGCACTGGTTAATTGTAACATTGAATATGCAAAAAGCAGAGCGCGATTGCAACTCGTAGCTGCCGTGCCCTGCATATCCCTTTAAGTTGTTATTCTCTCTCTTCTGTAGCATCAAAATTCTTCGCCGCAAACCCTGCGTCGATCATGGCACGAAGCATATCAATGATTCGGTCGGCTTGCGTTCTCATTTCTTCATCCGCAAAGACTCCCGACCACTTCCCCTATCAACTCTTTAAAAGTATCCGTTACGTAAATACTGATACGGTTTGTTTCATCACTGATATAACATCTCTCCTGTCTGCCGCTTTTTCCCTGTTCCTGCGACTTTTCACGTAGCGCTCTATCTTTCCGCCGCGTTTTATCAACCCGTATTTGCCACGCTCGGCAAGCTGTTATGAAAGATCGACCTTATCTCTGCCTGTACGGTTTTCCGCAAAGAAAAGATTCTCGGGCAACTTTACGGGTACGATCCTGTTCATTGATCCGTTTGGCAAACTCTTCCGGCAATTGTTCCGTTTCCAAACCCATCATCAATTGCGTGATTTCATATCCCCGCTTCACTTCTTCCGTCACATGCCGGATCTGACCTTCGGCATCCGTCTCTTCCAGAGAAATTCTCGGATACTGACTCGTGCCGACTACCTCTTGGTGCCCGTTGCGCTGATCAGTCCGGAATTTTTCACTTTGTCATACACCAACTTGGTCATAATCGTCGATAAAGGCCAGCAAATTGCCGCCACAATCAGAGATTCGATGATCGCGACATTCAGCGGCATATTATACACTTTCACAAGACCGACACAAACCACGCAGTTACCGAAAAAATTGCACAGAAACTGAGCCAGAATATGATGCCACCATTTTTCCATCGAGCATTTCGCGGCAACGAGAGATATCATAATCGAACCGACAGCATTGGCAAAAAGAAAGGAAACCCACAAAGGGCTGTACCATACGGAAATAATCGCTTCGACTTCTCCCGCGATCAGTCCCGCAGGCTGACGGTACATCAGAGTAATCAACGCAGTCATGAAGGCCCATACCGTGCCGTTAATCAGATACATTCCTGCTTTTCCCCAGGGAAGCAGATCATCGATGAATCCGGTCACTTGACTTGCGATGACAAAAACGATTCCCATAATAACGGAACCGACGAGTGCTTTGGTGTCTGTTCTGAATAATTGTTTTTGCATAAAAATCCTCCTGAATGTAAATAAATTTTATTGTCTATATCAACGGAAACAGCGTGCAGACTAACGCAAACAGCATTCCCGCAATAAGCAGTGTCACAAACAATTTCTCCCACAATCTCATGTTGAGTTCCGTCAGAAACGTCCGCTCCCCCGAAACCCCGAATCCGCGCATTTCCATTGTCAGCGCGATTTCCGAAGAGCGTCTGATCGAACGGAACAAAAACGGCAGAAACGTCGGAAACAGCAGTCTGATTTTATCGACAGCCGTTTCGTTCGGCATCCCTCTGACGCTCTGACTGTCGCAGATAGCACTGTATTCTTTTTTCATCAAAGGGAGAAAACGAGCGGTCAGTTCCACGAGCATCGCATAACGGTAAGGAATTTTCCATGATACCAACATGCAGGTCATTTCCTTCGAGGAACTCCAATGCAGCATCTGCATCGCCGCAAATGCGACGACCGCCGTGCGCAGGCTTCCGAGCGCCGCGGCATAAGCAAAACCGCTGTAAACCCGAAAAATCCACCAACTGCCCAACAGCACCCCTTCCCGATTGAACAGGAGCTGAATGACGAAGATCTGCGATGCAACAATGAGCAGCAATATCGAGACAGCCCTGTAATCGCGCAGCGATCTGTTCACCGCCAGTTCCGTCGTAAGTAAAAGGAGGAAGAGTCCGCATTCCCAAATCAGCCCGTACGGCAAAAAGGCAGAAATGATCATCGCAACGCACCAAGTCAGTTTTGTTCTGGGATCGATTTTCCGAGCCAAGTTCATACTCCCGCCTCCCCGCACGGCACGCTCAGCCCGATTCGCGCAAGCAGACTCTCATTTTTATTGAGTTCCTCTGCCGACACATCCATCACAATCCGATGCTCGGACATGGCCATCGTGCGATGCGCAAACCGCTTCGCAAGTGTCAGGTCATGCGTCACAAGCAGCACCGTTTTGCCCCCGTCCGCGTATTCTCTCAAAAACTGCATAATTTGACGGCTCTGTTCTTCATTCAGTCCGGAAGTCGGCTCATCCGCAAGCAGCAGTGTCGGTTCTGCGACAATCGCCGAAGCAAACGCCAGCAGCTGCCGTTGCCCCCTGCTGAGTTTCTGCGGATTTTCATGCGGATATTCGGACAGTCCCACATAGGAAAGTGCTTTGCGCACTTTTTCGCTGTCGATTTTCCCCTGCTGTTTTAGAGTAAATCCCACTTCCTCTTCCAAAGTATCGCAGAAAATCTGCAGATCGGGATCCTGAAACAAATACCCTGTCTTACTTCGGATACTGCGGATATTTTTTTTGTTCATCGCAAAATCGAATATCCGCACTTCGCCGCAGTCCGCAAACAGCAAGCCTTCCAGTAGCTTCATCAGCGTACTTTTCCCGGAACCGTTCAGCCCGACAAGTGCCGTGAACTCTCCTTCGTGCAGCGACAGGCTGATGTTTTCGCAACCCGTTATCTTGCCCTGATAGGAGAATGACACTTCGTTTAATACAACAATTTCTTTCCGAAAAGAAGGTTCTTTGATGCGCTTCGCTTCGCATAATATGTCATCCACATCTTCCGATTCGGATTGTTTGTTGCGATTTATTTGGTACTCCGAAACAGGATATGATCCTTCCAGCATTCCGTCCCGCATCACCAATACCCGATTGGCATATTGCAGCACTTCGTCTTCCCGATCCATCACCATCAGAATCGTCGTGTTGTTTTCTTCATTGCAGGCGCCAAGGTACGCATACAGTTCTCTGCGTCCCTGCGGGTCGAGTTCCGCGGTCGGCTGATCCAAAATGAGAATCGGCGGTTCCATCGCAAGCACCCCAGCCAGCACCATCCGCTGCGCCTGTCCCCCGGAAAGTGTTTCCGTTTTACGGGATTTGAATGCTTCCAGTCCGACAAACGAAAGCATCCGTTCCGTCCGATTGATAATTTCCTCTTTCGACAAACCCAGGTTGCATGCCCCGAATGCGATATCGTCATACACACAGGTATCCACGATCTGATTCTGTGGATCCTGCATCATATACCCGGCATATTCCGACATTTTCGGAAGCGGAATATCCGCGGTATCCACGCCCATCATCCTTACGGTTCCGTCAAAAAATCCTCCGTAATGCTTCGGCACCGCCCCGGTAATGCAGTTGAGCAGAGAAGATTTCCCCGATCCAGTTCCTCCGGTCACAACGACAAATTCACCGCGGTTGATACACAGTCGAATGTCCCGGAGAACCTGATTTCCCTCCTCAGAAAAAGATAATGATCTGATGTCCGCATAAATTGCTTCTTCCATAATTGCCTCATAAACATAAAAAAAATTTCAGTCCTTATTGGTTTGCACCAAATAAAGCTGAAACGTTACCGTTGTTTCCACTTTTCATTTACAGGCAGGTCTTCTGACTCATGGCTTTTCCGATTGCCGCGCCTTCCCGATTGCTCAGTGGCATTTTGCGGTTTTCACTGCCATTTACAGCGGTGGGTCCGTTTCGGTCTTTCACCGAATTCCCTATTCTTCCTTTTCAGGACACCCGTAAAATCGAGTTTTGATTGATTGTCATTCATTATAATGAGTCATTTCAAAGTTGTCAAGACTGTTTTTTATCCCGAAACCTGAGGATTCCATCTTTCCTCAATACCAACATTCAAAGAAAGCAAACAACGAAACTGGCTTCTTCGCTGCGTCTGTGCTATAATTCCATCGTTGTCTCCCGGAAATAGAATGAACATCAGAGGATTATTGGATATGCAGAAATATTTGGACATGCTCACTCAATACGATGCCGAAGGAAAACTGGTTAAACCCGATTCCGTCATCACTGCTCCGTGGACGATTTTAAAATGTCAGTTCGGCTGTTCCTCTTACGGCAGAAATCTGTGCTGTCCGCCCTACACGCCTGCCTACGATGAAACACGGATTATTCTTGATAGCTACAAAACTCTGATTCTGTTTCACGGCACGGACAAAAAGAACATCACGCATCTTGCTGTCCGAATCGCAAAGGAACTGTTTCTGGACGGGTATTACAAATCACTCGCGTTCGGCAGCGGTCCCTGCAATCTGTGCGAAACATGCTCTCTCGCACGACCTTGCCGCAATTCTTCACTGGCGGCACCGTCCATGGAAGCATGCGGAATCGATGTTTTCGCAACAGCAAGAAAAAACGGATTTCAAATCAATACCCTGCGTGCCCGCGAAGAGCAAAACCACAATTTCGGTCTGCTGTTGGTGGAATAATCATTTCAGAATACGATCTCATTTCTTGATCAATCCAGGCCCGCTCCGTTATTGTAAAATATTAAACTCAATACAAAGCCAAGCCATTGATATCCAATGGCTTGGCTTTTTTTAAATAATATTTTGGAATTGATCTATCCGATCGGATGCTCTTTCGCAAACTGTTTTCCGTAGGATTCCAATTCGTCCGTCACGATGTTGTTGTTCCATTCGCGGAAGCATTTTCCATTCGGGATGGACGGATAAAATCTGCCTGCGGGGCAATACGTATCGATCGCACGTCTGACTTCGGCACGGATTTCTTCTTCCGTGATATGTTCCACATCCAGCTTCGGTCCGTCGATTCCGCCGATCATTGCCAACTTTCCTTCTGTTCTGCGCTGGATATCCACAATGTCATTCTGCGGAATCACACCCTGCCAGATATCAATGCCGATTTCGACCATATCCTCCACGATCGGTTCGCAAATGCAATCCGCGTGATGCATATAAATCATCCCGCCTTCGTGTACCGCATCCGCAATTTCTTTCTGCAGCGGCTTAATCAGTTCTCTCCAAACCCTCGGAGGCAAAAACAGATTCTGTTTGGTACCCCAATCATCGTGATAAAAAATGATATCGGGATGATACTCCTTTGCCATGATGTTGATGTATTCGATTTTATAATCGGCGATTTTTCTCAGTAATCCCGCCATTTCTTCCGGATATTCCAGATAATTGATCAGTGCGTTTTCCACCCCCATCAAAAACTGGCTTCGTTCAAAGAGTCCTCCGGGGCAGAACGCACACACGAGTTTTTCGCTTCGATCGATTGCTGCTGCCTGTGCCTTCGGACTTTCCCAGTCAAGATCCTTCAAAGAAGGAATTTTTACCTGTTCTTCCCATTTTTCAATGTCTTTAATCACCGCATTTTCCGGTGTGATATGAGGATGCGCTCCAGGTGAACCCGGCAAGAAAACCTTGACGGTTCCCCATGAATCGACATGTTCCAATCCATCTTGAGGGATAAAGGAATCCCGTTTTAGTACCGGATCGATAATCATCGCTACGGATGCCATCAAATCACCGTAAAATTCAGGCTGCTGTCTGTTATAAATAGCCATTGTGTTTTCACGTAACTTCATAGTTCCTCCTTAATCATCACATATTTTGCTTTATTGTCAAAATATAAATTTATTGAATTTACTATTTATACATTCGAAATCAATCGCGTAACGAATCCTTTTCAATCGCTTATGCCACGACAATAAATGCCCTATGCATTGTCTGTTAAAGTCTTTGGAGGACGTTATTGTATGATCTATGGATTCACTGATCGGCAGACAATGCATAGGATTAGGATATAGCTGTTTTTTGGATTGATATCTGTTCGATTTATATTCTTTTGAACTTATTTAATGATCGCTTTCGCAAGCACGGCAGCTCCGCCGGCATCTTGCGAATATCCGTCCGCACCGATTTCATCTGCGAATCCCTGCGTAATCGGAGCTCCGCCCACGATCACTTTGAAGCCCGTCAGACCCGATGCTTTGATTGCTTTGACCGTTTCTTCGAGAGACGGCATTGTGGTGGTCAGCAGTGCCGAACATGCCACCAGGTTGCATCCCGGAGTTGCTTTGATGGTTTCGATGAATTTTTCTTTCGGTACATCCACTCCGAGGTCGATCACATCAAATCCGGCCGATTCGATCATGAGCGTGACCAGGTTCTTGCCGATGTCATGCAGGTCTCCCGCCACCGTTCCAATGATGCAGGTACCGAGGGATACCGAACCTTCTCCCGCGAGTAAGGGTTTGAGCACTTCGACACCTTTCTGCATCGCGCGTGCCGCGACCAGCATTTCAGGAACAAAGATTTCTCCGGATGAGAATTTTTCGCCTACCACTCCCATTCCTTCGATCATTGCCGCCAGAATTTCCTGTGCGCCCGCTCCTTCATTCAGTGCTTCCTGTACAAGACCCGGTACGATCTTCGCTTTGCCTGCTTCGACATTTGCTTTTACTTCTGCTACTTTTGACATTGTGTTGTGATTCCTCCCTGTATTTTATGATCTTGTTTGAACTTATTTCTTCGGCTGTGTGCCGTAGATGTTGTTTCTGTATCCCGCGATGTATTCCATGCAGTAATCATCCATGCCGAGAAGCGCTTCCGTCGCATAGATCATTCCCATCATGTCTCTGTTGAGCGGATCAAGAATTGCGCTGTCCATTCCGGCATTCATCGCCAGCACCACAAATCCCTGATTCACCAGCTTTCTTGCCGGCAGGTTGAATGAGATGTTGGATACCGCACCCGTGATGTGGATGGTCGGATATTCCGACTTAATGGCATGAATCACATCCGTTACCATCTTGATGCCGTCTTCCGAGGTGCACAGCATTTCAACCAGCGGGTCGATGTGGAATCTTGACGGGTCGATGCCGTACTCTTTGGCTTTTGCCATTAAGTTTGCGAATACTTCCAGTCGTCTTTCCGCCGTCTGTGGAATGCCGTTGTCGTCGTTTAAGAGCGCCGCAACTTCCCATCCCGGGTTTGCCGCAAGTACCGGGAAAGCGAGGTCTGTTTTGTCCCCTTCCATGCTGACGGAGTTGAACAGTCCGGGTTTGTTACAGAACTTCATGCATTCGATGCAGACGTTCACGCTTGGGCTGTCTACCGCTATCGGAAGGTCTGTCACTTCCTGTACGAGGTCGATGAGCCATTTCATCGTTTCCACTTCGATGTCTTCCGACACCGACGCGCACACGTCAATGAACGTCGCTCCTGCCGCTGTCTGGGCTTTCGCCAGTTCTTTGATCTTTTCTCCGTCGCGTTCCGCGATTGCTTTCGCTACCGACGGGATCGATCCGTTGATTTTTTCTCCAATGATGATCATGTATTGGTTTCCTCCTGATAATACCTTCTGCCGAACATTCAGCAAAAACTTTTTTAAATCTTGTAATATCGGTTTTGATGCTTTATACTCATTCTTATATTTAGACCACAGTTATAACTGCGGTCTAATATAAGAATAATGATTTTTCAATATTTTGTCAACACAAAAAAATAAAATATTTCTGTAATGCAGACACATCAACCCAAGTTATGATAGACTGAAAAAAGCAACACAGTCAAGATCAAATAAAGCATGGAGAAAACATGAAACGGATCGGCACGGAAAATGAAAGAAAAAGAAAACTATTTGAAGCTGCCCAATTTCTATTTTACGAACAGGGCTACATCGGGACATCGCTGAACGATATGATTGAGCGATCCGAAACAAACAAGGGAACATTCTATCATTATTACAAAAGCAAAGCGGAACTCGGTCTGTCTGTATATGAAAAAGCATTCACGCAGCATCGTGAAGTCTATTCTCTGTTTCCGAACGAAAACGCCTTAACACTGATCTCGGTCGATAATCGAATATTTTGGTCTGTTTTTTTCAAAGATTTCAATTTCCGACGTTTTTTCACAGATTTGATCAGGGAAGGTGTCCATTTCACGAGCAGTCGGATGGTGGAAGATTGTCTGCAATTTTCGGCCAAACGTTTTTCATACAATAAACTGTCACTGATCAATGCGTCCAGCATCGGATTTCGCAGCAATACCAGTTTACATGTTTATGACAATTTGGACGACTACTCCGCCGAGGAGATCTCCACATTCAATCTTAAACAATTCTTTCAATTGTATGAAATTCCGCAGGAGGATATTGAGCACGCGATTTCGCGATCCCTGCTACTGTTTGAACAGCTTCAAATCACTACAGACCGCTTTGAATATCACGCAAATCCAAAGTAATCTCAAAAATATTTGAATGCATTATTTTTGATTTTTCCGATTCAATTTCACTTGTAATCTTTTGTCCCTTCGATTATAATAAAAAATAATATGGCAAAGACGCCTTTCAAAGAAATCGACTTCGGTCGGTTTCTTTGAAAGGTTTTTTTCTTTCATTCGGAGGACATTATGTGTGCTGTTTTCAATCTCTGCAATCAGCAAATGGATATTCGGCAAATCATAGAAAATAATTATCTGACCGCTCATTTTCAAGAAATCATTTCTTTGAGCAGAAAAAAAATCATCGGAGTGGAAGGATTGATTCGCGGCATCGACCCGAAAACGGGAGAGTTAATTCCCCCTATCAAATTATTCCACAGTGCCCACCAACAAAATCTTTCCCTCGAACTGGATCGCGCATGCAGAGAAATAATTCTGAATGAATTTTCCGAGCTATACAACGAAGACAAAGATCAGCTTCTTTTCCTGAATCTGTCAGCTTCTTTGCTGGATCATGTCGAAGGTTCCAATTACTTGCTCAATCAGGTCGAACGCCACGGTATTCGGCCGAGAAATATGGTAATTGAGATCAATGAAAGCAAGGTTTGGGATACCGGAGCATTAAGCCGATTCAGCTCCACTTACCGGAAGATGGGGTTCATGGTTGCATTGGATGACGTCGGCACCGGATTTTCCAATATGGATCGCATTCTGTATGTGAAACCTGACATCATCAAAATAGACCTGGCTTTGGTCAAAGGTATCTGCAATGACTACCACAAACAAGGAGTTTTTAAATCTTTGGTCAACCTTGCCAACATCATCGGAGCGCTCGTCATCGCCGAAGGAGTGGAAACAAAAGAAGATGCCGTTCAGGTTTTGAAATTGGGCGGAGCCATGATGCAGGGTTTTTTCTATGCAAGACCTCATCCCGCCGAATTCAAATGTGTTGAAGATACACAAGAGCAGATTTTTTCCGTCGTCGAAAGTTTCAACAGCATGATTCGCGCCAAAACAAAAGAAGAACAGGAAAAGAACAAACATGTCGATCAATTGATTCAAACATGCGTCGAAGAACTTTCTGCCGTCACAGCGCACGAATTTGACAGCAAACTGCTGCAAATCACTTGGTCGTTCCGCAATATCGAATGTGCCTATATCTTGAACATTGACGGAATTCAGATCAGCAATACCATCCGTTACTGCGAAGAAGATGATATCAAGGATAATCTTATTTACTATTCCGCATCCCCCGGTACCGATCATACCATGGAAAAGTATTATTATCCGCTCATGAGTGCCAAGCAGTCCAAATATGTTACCGAACCTTATATTTCGCTGGCAACGGGCAATCTTTGCGTTACCGTCTCCCGTACGTTTACATCCAAGGATAATCAGCCTTTTATTCTGTGTTTGGATCTGAAAAATACAGAAGTAGCGGAACAGCTTCACGATCTGCAGGAGATCAACGTGTCCAATCTGGTATTTAATATAAACGGAAAATCTATGACGGAAATCAATCGCATGATCAATAAGATGAATGAAGAGATCATACGTGACAGCCTGACGAACACCTATAACCGCAGGTACATGGAAGAACGCCTCTTGGTTGACGTTTTCCATGCACACAACGTTGGGCAGCCAATCTCCGTTATTTTGTCGGATATCGATCTGTTCAAAAAGGTTAACGATACCTACGGTCATTTGGCGGGAGATTTTGTACTCAAGGAATTTGCCCGCATTGTTATGGGAAACATAAGAAAAAACAACGATTGGGTCGCCCGATACGGCGGGGAAGAATTCCTGATCGTCCTGCTTAACGCCGATACCAACGCTGCTTTTCGCGTCGCGGAGAAAATCAGAATGGCTGTCGAAAATGAAACCATACTCTATAAAGACAGCTCGATCGGCATTACATCCAGTTTTGGCGTATATACACAGCAAGACGAAGATCTGTCCTACGAAGAAATGATTCATCGCGCCGATATCAATCTCTATAAAGCGAAGGCAAGCGGCAGAAACAAAACGGTATGCTGAGTTTTCCGCAAACGTTACGGATGACACAATACACGGATCATTCTTTCGATCCTGCTTGACAGTCAAATTTCTTTGTGCTATATTGTGTTAAAAGTATCTGTTTCGGGTGCCGATCCTTTTGATCGGAGAATAGGGAATGAGGTGTGATTCCTCAGCGAACCCGTCGCCGTAAGCGGTTAGAATGCTTTCTCAATGCCACTGAAGTTCACTTTTCGGGAAGGCGGAAGCAAACCATGACCCGCAAGCCGGAAGACCTGCCTGACACAATAATAAAATACGCGGATGAAGGTAAAGTCTGTGAATTGCGCTGATTGCGCTGTTCACAGATTTTTTATATTGCCCGTCCGTAATAAAAAGGAGTAACTGTATGAATTCCAGAACACAAAGAATTGCCTTGACAGCATTATTCATCGCTTTGTCGGCCATCGGAGCACAACTCAAAATTTTCAGTTCCATCGCATTTGATTCTCTGCCTGCATTTTTGGCAGCAATGCTGCTGGGCGGGCCGGAAGGAGCTCTCGTGGGAGCGCTCGGGCACATGCTCACGGCTGCGCTCTCGGGATTTCCCTACACCCTACCGCTTCACATTGTCATTGCGTTGGAAATGGCGGGCATCTGTTACCTCGCGGGATGGTTGGTTCAGAAAAAACATATGGCAATCTGGCTTGCCGCCCTCATTGCTTTCATTCTCAATGCCTTCATTTCACCACTGATTCTGATTGTTTGGCCGGGATTCGGCTGGGCAGTCTGCGTGGCGCTTTTCCTTCCGTTGGCATTTGGCTCGGCAGCGAATGCAGCAGGGGCAGCCGTTTTGGCATATGCTCTGAAATCAAAATTGTTCCGACGATCAAAGGCGAATGGATAAGCACCCGACATACAGAGATATTATCTGCTCCGAAGCAGGCATTTTCACTCTTGTCACCGCGGTTGATTCCTGCGGAGGAATCGGAATGCTGCCACAGGACGTTCTCACGGCCTCCCCGCAGATTGTGGGCTGCTATACGGCGAGAGTTGCACTTATGGAAGTCTTGAGTGCCGGGGCAAAACCGATTGCAGCTACACTCGCGGCCTGCAACGCTCCCGAATACGCAAACCTCGTGTTGGAGGGAGTTCGCAAGGTCATCGGGCAGGAACTTCCCTGTGTCGTCAGCACAGAAAAAAATATGCCCACCGAAATGACCGGAGTAGGCGTCAGCATCTCCGGCATCTGCAAAACAGAAGATCTGCGCATAGGGAAAGCACAAAATGGAGACACCTTGTATTGCCTCGCCAAGCCGATCGTGGGAGCAGAAACACTGGAACCGGATGCTGTTATGATTCATGCGGAACTACTGGAATCATTCATGCATACGCCCGGTGTACATTCACTCATCCCGGTGGGTTCCCACGGCATTGCTTACGAAGCATCGGTGCTGTCAAAAGAAAGCGGACTGAGCGCCAAATTGGAGTCGGGCAGCGGAATTGATTTATTCAAGTCGGCCGGGCCGTCCTCCTGCGCAATTTTTTCCGCAGATGCGTCCTTTCACCCCGAGTTTCTGTCTTATCCCGTCACACCCATCGGAAAATTAATTCCGATCGATTAGGCAAAAAACGGATGATGACCGTCCGGCAAACGAGACAAATCATCCGTTTTTATTGTCGTTCTCTTTCTCCGAACCCTACATATTCTGCCATACAAAAAATCTTTGATTTTATTTTTGTAAATTGTAAAAAATAAGATGAAAAAAGTCGGCAATTATCCGAAATCATTATATAATTAAGTGGGACAATGTATTTGTTTTGCAGGGAGGAAACGAGACGGAGGACAAACCAATTATCGACACAATCAGAGTGAAACTCAGTGACCTTCTGTTATGCATATCCAATGCACAGGATCTGATGGCTCCGCATCTGTCCAGCCATCACCAACAAGTTGCATATCTTTCATTTCGGATAGCAGAAGAACTGGCACTGCCGTATGAACAGATCAAAAGCGTTTTTTTGGCGGCATTGGTTCATGATATCGGGGCACTCAGCATCAACGAAAAGCTGACGCTTATTGACGCCGAACCGTTTAATGCCAATGAACATGCATTTCGCAGTGCAAAATTATTTGAAAATTTCATACCGATGCGATCTGCAGCGCCTGTGATCCGATACCATCACTTGCCGTGGGATCACGGAAACGGAACTCAGTATCAAGGGAAACCGGTTCCATACGAATGTCACATTCTGCATTTGGCAGATCGGGTTTGCGCCAACTTGCAAAACAATCATTATGATATTACTCATATTCAGCAACTCATTGACAATCTCGGGAAACAATCTTCCGAATCGTTTGACCCCAAATTAATTGAAGTGATCCGAAAATTAGCTAAAAAAGAATATATCTGGTTGGATCTGATCTCTCATTCGCCCATTCACAATATTTTGGAATTGGGAGTATTTGATGTCATGCTTGCCAATATCGATGACATCCTTGCACTTTCGGAAATCTTCGCCCAGATCATCGACTTCCGAAGCAGCTTCACCGCACGGCATTCTGCGGGAGTCGCCTCCTCGGCGGCGGCATTGGCGGAGTTGCTCCGTTTCTCGGCTTATGAATGCAAAATGATGGAAATCGCAGGATATCTGCATGATCTCGGGAAAATTGTCATCCCCGAAGAAAACCTCGAAAAACCGGGACCGCTGACCGAAGACGAATTCAGCATTATCCGCTCTCATTCTTATTACACTTACCAGTTGCTTCAGCCGATCAAACAGTTTCATTCCATCTTGCTGTGGGCATCTTATCATCATGAAAAACCAAACGGATCGGGATACCCTTTTCACATAAAAGAAACCAATCTCCCGCTCGGAGCACGCATCATTGCGGTAGCCGATGTATTCACAGCACTGAAAGAAGACCGCCCATACCGTAAAGGAATGGATAACGAGCAGACCAAACAGATTCTTCTGCAGATGGCAGCGGAAAGATGTCTTGACGAAAATGTGGTCTGCACCCTTATGGAGCACTTCGGAACCGTCAATTCCGCCAGAACAAAAGGACAATACGAAGCAGCCATCCGTTACGGAGAATTTCTGCGCTCCGACCTGCATTCACTTTAAGAGACAAGAAAAGACCCAAAGGCAATTTTGCCCCGGGTCTTTTTCTTTTTTTTTCTAAATCAACAGATTCATATAAGAGAGAAAAATATCATGACTGGTCTTTTCAAAATTGGCTCTTACGAACTCGGGCACTTGCGGATATTGTGCGTGGAACGATTCCCAGTCGAACAGATAGTCTGATTTCACAGGGGGAATTGCGTTATAATCTCTCGTGAACCCTTCGACGTTGAGCGGCGTTCCGAACGATTCCCCCGCATTGTCATACACCATATAATCTCGCAGGAATTCATTGAGTGCCGCCCATGTTTCGAGGTTTGCATCCTTCGCAGCAAGCACGACTTTGTCGAATCCGAAGAAGTACCCGCCGCCCGGCAGCATGATATCGCAAAAGCGTTTTGCTCTGTCCACGATCTGTTGCGGGGTATCAGAGCGCAATGCGCTGACAGGAAACAGACCGCTGATAATGAACTTTTTGCCAAGCTTGTCTTTGATTGTTTTCGGATCTCCGTATTCGAATTGAAGCTTTGTGCCCGCCGGAAGTTCCTCAAGCAGAATATCAAGATATCTGCTCCAATCATCTTCACAGAACAATTGAGGGCGAACCCCTACTGCCGCCATCTGCTGAAGCATTGTTTTGAAAGTCGGCAGGTACAGTTCGACAAAATCTTTTTCTCTCATAAACGTCGGCATATGAAGCGGAAGCATGGATCCTCCTTCCGGATGTCCGAAAGCAGGCATTGCCCAGGCATAAACGAGAGGCAGCACAGTTTCGCAAGCTTCTTTCACCAGCGTTCTGTTACGCCTGAGGTCAACACTCATTCCGGAAAAACTTCTCAGCTGATCCGCCACAAAATCGAGCGGGGCTTCTCCTACTGCAAACGAACCGAGGGGGCTGCCGGGGTAATAACCGAACGTCTGAAGCAACTGCATATAAATCGGAATGAATCCCATCGTATCATTCATCAATGCCGTTTTCCCCATTTCAAACGCGGTTCTGCTTTTGATTGCGTTGCCGGGATCAAGATTTTTATGCTGTCTCGGCACAACTGTTTCCACAAGAAAATCAAATCCGCGTTCAATCAGCTGCGGATATTCCTCGGGAAACATGCCCACTACTTCCGGATGTTGCACCTGACCGCTCGCTCCCATGACAAAATTCTGAGAATTCAACAGTTGATAAATCGAAGGGGTTCTGGTTCCCACAATATTCGGGGGCATAACAGGACATGCATCCGAATAAATTTTGCTGCAAAGTTCCTGCGCCGGCTGAGCAAGCATCGAATAATTGTATTGATAACTGATCGGATCAAGCCCGCCGTGCTGAGCAATCATGCTGTTCGGAAACGATGCTTCCACCGGAAGTCGTTTCGGCAGTTTGTTTTGAAAAAAGTCACTGTAGTTTTGGCTTTTTTCCTGTACGGTTTCCTTTGCGTGATTCATTTGTTCATTCCTCCCAATTATTTACTCATGGCTAAATAATAAGCTGTAAATAAGTATACCTGTCTTATTTTGTATTGTCAATTGATTTTATTATTATACTTCTCGTTTTTTCAATATTCGATCTGAATATTTAATTCAGACAGATTTTATGTTATACTGCATGTCATAGAAGAGGAACGGCGATGCAAACAAAACAGAGAATCTATGAAACTGCTAAAATACTCTTTATCGAAGAAGGCTATCAGCGAACAACCAACAGAAAAATCGCAGAAGCAGCAGGCGTCAACCAAGGACTGATCAGCTACTATTTCAAACATAAACAAAACATCGCCATCACGATTTTACGCGAAAATTATCAGATTCTCTCAGGACATCTGCGCAACGAAATTGATGTACACAAAGATCCGTTCTTATTTAACATTGCAGTGGATAATATGATGTCGCGATTATCTTATTTTTCAAAAGACTATTTTCGTTTCCTTAATGAACTCTTTGACGAAAATCTTGTTCTGGAGAGTATCTATCAGGGAGTACAGAAAAATGATCTGATGCTTCTTCTTGCAAAATATGAACCCGAATATCAATCCGATGCAGAAAAATCTTTCCGCCGATTCGTTTCGCTGACATTCCCAACGGCCATCGAAATTCAAAGAAACATCAACCGGGGCTTTGCATTTTCATTCGACGAATATTACAATCTGATGGTGCATCTCTGGACATTCGCACTCAATCTCAAGTGGACGGAATCTGAGATACAAAAGGCCATCGAAGAGTCTTCCGCGGCGGTTGATCGCATCATCGCATCCTATCCTTTCCTGAAAAATCCTGGAAAATTTCTTTATAGCAAAGAATTGCTCACTCCTACTCCCATCGAAAAGCTGCTCGACATTTAAATACAAAACTAGCGACAATCGCAAACAGGAGCTTTATGAAAATTCAAACCGCTCAAGACAGCGACATTCCCCATATTCTAATGATCTATAACCAAGCAAAATTATTTATGCGGGAAACCGGGAATTCCGACCAGTGGGTCGGAACTTACCCCGAAGAATCGCTGCTCAGAGAAGACATTATCAATAAAAACCTTTACATCTGTATCGATAAAGAGGATATTGCTGCTTCGTTTTTTTTCCGCATCGGCGATGATCCGACTTATGCCACGATCGTAAATGGAGACTGGCTGAATGACGACCCTTACGGAGTCATCCATCGACTCGCCGTTGCACGGCATGAACGCGGCATTGCGACATATTGCATCGACTGGGCTCTTTCCCGATGCGGAAATCTGCGGATCGATACGCATGAAGAAAACCGTCCGATGCGCAATCTTCTTGATAAGCTCGGTTTCACCGAATGCGGTACCATTTATCTGCCGGACGGAGCACCCAGAATCGCTTATCAGAAAACCGAACAATAGTATTCCGATACGTCCGCGCACAAATGCAAACAGATTGAATCGAAATTCTGGACAGACATGTTTTTTCATGTCTGTCTTTTTATTTGGCGGTTTAAAATGTGCGTTCATTTTTTCTCTCGCGAATTAACCGAAAGCGCTTGACATTGCACTCCGATCAAGATAGAATGTTGACACTTCAATTGTTGTAACGACAACAAAATTAGCGGAGGCTGACTCATATGCTGATGAAATACTGTTCCATCATTGCACGCTTCGGACGAGTGTTTTTGTCCCAGAAAATGAAACGGTTCCACATCGGATTTTCCGAGCAGATCGTTTTGATGTTTCTCGCGCATCATGAATACATCAATCAAGAGTATATTTCAAAATTCTTCCTGATTGACAAGGGAGCCATTGCAAAGACGCTCGCAAAGCTGGAAGAAAAAAACCTGATTATCCGAAAAGAAAATCCTGAAAACAAAAGAGAAAATATCATTGTTTTATCCGAAGAAGGCAAAAAAATACAGCATCATATGAAAGCGTCACTCGATGAATGGAATACCCGCATTTATGAAGGGCTTTCCGAAAACGAAGTTGCCGAACTGGATCGTATGATTCGAATTGTATCCGCAAATGCGGCAACGATTACAGGCACAAAAATGGAGTGTGTACATGAATAAACATACGATCCGCATTGATCAAATTTCCACGATCTGTCTGTTGGGCATACTTCTGATCGGGGCGATCAATCTCTCCAAAGTCTTTATTAAAAACGACGTCCCTCTTTCCAAAGCACCCGCTGCGCGGTTGATTGTGGGAAATGAGTTCGAATACAAATTCTGCGGAGAACTGATTTTTGCATTTCCGACCGATAAAAAACGAACCGAATTCATCCCGGACATCATCTTGTTCGCTTCTGTGATGACCGGAAAAATCTGCATTGCAAAAGAAAAAAGAAGATCCTTTCGCAAAAAAGTAACACAGTCTACTGCATAACGAAGAACCTATCGGATACATTATGTATCGATGTTATAATCAATTGTATGCGCTGCATACGATGAAACAGAATAAAAAAACAATGGAAAGGAATCAATCCTGTTTTGAAAACCATATTTCGATATTTGAAATCCTACGGACTGATTGTCGCCTTATGCCTTGTGCTGCTGCTGGGACAGGCTGTTTCAGACCTGAGCCTGCCGAATCTGATGTCAGACATTGTAAATGTCGGCATACAGCAGGGAGGCATAACGGAAACCGCTCCGCAGGCTATCAGCAAAAACGGTATGGATCTGATCTCGTTTTTCATGCCGGATTCCGAACGCGAAACGATACAGTCCCATTACAAACTGATTGAGCCGAATTCGCAGGACTCGGAAAAGTACCTTGCGGAATATCCGTTACTGGAAAACAATGCCATTTACGTTTTATCGGCAACCGACCAGACGGCAATCGATCAAACCGGTGCAATCTATTGCAAAGCGGTATACGCGTTTATGCTCTATATGCAGGACTATACAGCATCACAGAGTTCTTCCGATGCCGCTTCCTCATATGACACCTCTACCAACTCGATCGACATTGATTTGGATCAGCTTTACCAAATCATCCCATACCTGAATTACATGCCAGCATCTGCTTTTACGGATGCCATCAACAAAGCGGCTTCGACCGATTCGATGTTCACCAAACAGGTCGGCATCGCATTCACGGGAATTTTCTACAAAGAGCTTGGCATTGACACCTCAAAAATCCAAAGCAGTTACATTCTGAATAAAGGATTCGAGATGGTATTGATCACGCTCGCAGGTGCCGCTGCCAGCATCGGAGTCGGATTCTTCAGTGCCCGTGTTGCCGCAGGAGTCGCCAAACGGATGCGCCATGATTTGTTCCGGCGCGTGGAAAGTTTTTCGAGCCATGAATTTGACCAATTTTCCACCGCATCTCTGATCACCCGCAGCACAAACGATGTCACGCAGGTTCAGATGCTCATCAATATGGGCATCCGTATGTTGTGTTACGCACCGATATTGGGAGCGGGCGGAGTCATTATGGCCGTTCACAAGAGCGTTTCGCTCAGTTGGATTATTGCCGCAGCAGTCATCCTTCTGCTCGGTATTATTACCGTTGTATTCTCTGTTGCAATGCCAAAATTCAAAATCATTCAAAAACTCATCGACCGCCTCAACCTGGTAACCAGGGAAAGCCTGAGCGGAATGATGGTAATCCGGGCTTTCGGAAATCAAAAATACGAAGAAGCCCGCTTCGATAAAGCAAACATCGATCTGACCCAAACCAATTTGTTCGTTAACCGTGTCATGGTCTTTATGATGCCGTTTATGATGCTGCTGATGAATGGCGTCACGCTGCTGATCGTCTGGATCGGCGGACATCAAATTGCGGACTCGGCCATGCAGGTCGGTGATATGATGGCATTTATGCAATATGCAATGCAGATCATTTTCTCCTTCCTGATGATTGCGGTCATGTTCATTATGGTGCCCCGTGCATCGGTTTCGGCTAGCAGAATCGGTGAAGTGCTCAATACGGAACCAACCATTCTGGATCCGAAATCTCCCGTTTCCTTTGCCCGCCCGGTAAAAGGACTGGTATCTTTCAATGATGTCAGTTTCCGATTCCCGAACGCGGAAAGCGATGTGCTCGAGCACATCACACTGACCGCCGAACCCGGATGCACAACGGCATTTATCGGTTCCACCGGTTCAGGAAAGTCCACCCTCGTCAATCTGATCCCGCGCTTTTATGATGTAACCGAGGGATCCATTACCATCGACGGCATTGACATCCGCAATGTCACACAGCATGATCTGCGCGAAATAATCGGCTATATCCCGCAAAAAGCAGTGTTGTTCTCCGGAGACATCGGCTCCAATATCCGCTACGGGAAAGAAGACGCCACCGATGAAGAAGTACGGCTTGCGGCAAAAATTGCTCAGGCGGAAGACTTCATTGAATCGGATGAAGAACATTACGACAAACCGATTGCGCAGGGAGGTTCCAATGTATCGGGCGGACAGAAGCAGCGTTTGTCGATTGCACGTGCGCTCGCCAAAAACGCGCCGATCTACATCTTTGACGACAGCTTTTCCGCATTGGATTTCAAAACGGACGCCGCATTGAGAAAAGCACTCAAAACTTACACTTCGGATGCCACGGTTCTCATTGTCGCCCAACGCGTCAGCACCATCATGGATGCAGATAAGATCATCGTGCTGGATGACGGGGACATTGTGGGCATCGGAACACACCGACAATTGCTCAAAGACTGCGATGTCTACCGGGAAATTGCCGAATCTCAGCTTTCTAAGGAGGAATTGGCATGACAGCAAATAATCAAACCAACCGTCCACGAGGCGGCGGATTCATGCGCGGTCCCGGCGGCGGTCCTCCGGGTATGTCCTCGGGAGAAAAAGCAAAAGATTTCAAATCCAGCATAAAAAATCTGGTTGGATATCTCGCGGTATATAAATTCAAACTGTTGGCAGTCGTATTGTTCGCAGTTTTCTCCACTGTGTTTATGATTGTCGGACCGAAAATCCTGGCAAAAGCCACCACAGAACTGTTCCGCGGACTGATGAGTATGATTGCCGGGGGAGACGGCATTGACTTTGCCTACATCGCACATATTATGTTTATTCTGATCGTGCTGTATGTCATCAGCTCTCTGTTCTCTTACATTCAGGGATATCTGATGACAGATGTATCGATGAAAGTCACATACAATCTTCGCAAACAGATTATGGCAAAAATAGACCGTATCCCGCTCAACTATTTTGATAAAACCAATTACGGCGAAGTACTTTCCCGCGTGACAAACGACGTCGATATGCTCAGCCAGTCGCTGAACCAAAGCATTACACAGCTGATTACTTCCGCGACAACGATCATCGGGGTGCTGATTATGATGCTCACCATCAGCCTGACATTAACGCTGGTTGCGCTCTGTATCATCCCGATATCGATGCTGCTTGTCATGCAGATCATCAAACGATCACAGAAACATTTTAAAGATCAGCAAAATTATCTCGGACACATCAATGGCCATGTGGAAGAAATGTACGGCGGACATATTGTCATGAAAGCGTTCAACGGAGAAAAGAAATCAGTGGAACGTTTCGACGGATACAATGAAACTCTTTATCACTCCGCATGGAAATCGCAGTTCCTTTCGGGATTGGTCATGCCGATTATGAACTTCATCGGCAATCTCGGTTATGTCGTCATCTGCATTTTGGGTGGATGGTTGGCTTCAAACGGATCCATTACTGTCGGAAGCATCCAGGCATTTATTCAGTATGTCAGATCCTTCACACAACCGATTACCCAGATTGCCAACATCTCCAACATTCTGCAACAAACCGCTGCCGCGGCAGAACGCGTTTTCGAATTTCTTGCCGAAAATGAAGAACCCGCAGATACTCAGAACTATGTAATTGCAAATTCGGAAAACAAGGATAACCCGAATGCATTGAAAATCGAAGGCAATGTGGAATTCAAAAATGTAAAATTCGGCTACACTCCGGAAAAAACCATCATTCATGATTTTTCCGCAGCAATCAAACAGGGTCAGAAAGTTGCGCTGGTCGGGCCGACAGGCGCAGGGAAAACAACCATTGTCAAACTGCTTATGCGATTTTATGACATCGACAGCGGACAAATTCTGCTTGACGGACACGATATCCACGACTTCTCCCGAGATGATTTGCGAAGCGTATTCGGCATGGTGCTTCAGGACACATGGTTGTACAACGGAACGATCCGTGATAATATCCGCTATGGGAAACTGGACGCAACAGACGAAGAAGTCGAAGCAGCGGCGAAGGCTGCTCAGGTCGATCACTTCGTCCGAACCCTGCCCAATTCCTACGATATGGAACTTAACGAAGAAGCAAGCAACGTTTCGCAGGGACAAAAACAGCTCCTCACCATCGCACGCGCCATTCTCGCGGATCCGAAAGTCCTGATTCTGGATGAAGCAACCAGTTCTGTGGATACCCGAACGGAAATCCTGATACAGAAGGCAATGGACAAACTGATGGAAGGACGCACCAGCTTTGTCATCGCCCATCGCTTATCCACGATCCGTAATGCCGACCTGATCCTCTGCATCAATGACGGTGACATCGTGGAACAGGGCACACATGAAGAACTGATGGCAAAAGGCGGATTCTACGCAAAACTTTATAACAGCCAATTCGAAAAAATTTCTGCGTAATGCTATCGAACCATTATAAAAAAGGCCGAACGGAAACCCGTTTGGCCTTTTATTTACATGATGCCGAGTGACTTCGAAACAAAGAGCAGCAAAAACAGCGACACCGCAGAAAACAGTGTTGTGCTCACCACCAAATGCGATGCGAGCCTGTCGTCACACGCCATATTCTTCGCCATAATACTGCTTGATACGGCAACGGGAGAAGCAAACGCCGTCATGATGATGACATAATCCAAACCTCTGAACCCCATTAAATACGCCACGGCCAATACACATGCAGGCATCAGTAAAAGCTTCGACAGTGTTCCGAGCACGATCGCCTTTGCATTCCCTCGAATACTGCTCATATCAAATTCTGCGCCGAGAAGCAATAACGCAAACGGAGTTGCCATCGCCGCAATCTGACTGAGCGCGCGATCCAGGAACTCGGGAAATCCGATTCCTGACAGATTCAATGCCAGCGCAAGAAAAATGCTCACAATGAAAGGATTTGAAATCAAATTTCTCGCAAGCCCTTTCCATCCTTTTTTCTCACCGCGGTTGAATGTAGACAACGCCAAAACAGCAAAGAAATTCACCGTCGGCACGTACACGGCAGCCACAACGGAAACTTCGACAGCACCCTGTATTCCGTAAATCAGCTGGCAGATCGGAATTCCGATCAAAATATAATTGCTTCTTGTCACCGCCTGAATCATCGTCCCGCGCCGCCCGTTATCTTTGACAAACAGCGGAACCAGAAGAAACGCCATCAGATTGACGGCAACAATTCCGCAGAAAACAAACAAAATCAAACGTCCGTTGAGCACCGATTTCAGATCAGCCTGATAAACATTCACGAACAAAACAATCGGCAGCAAAAAAAGAAACGTCAGCCGATCTGCGGTATGCAGAAACCGTTCATCGACAAACCCGGTTTTTCGGAACAGAAATCCGGCCAGAATAATCACAAACAGCGGAAATACGATATTGGCGGAAAAGATTAAATTGCTCATGGTTGTCATTATACTACAGACGGAAAGTAATCGGCAAGCGCAGAATTCCGAGTGAATCCGATGCCTTGTCCGATTTTTTCAAACCGCACCGCAAAAAAATAAGAAGCTTTCGCTTCTTATCTTCTTTTTTCTTTGACTTTAACAGCCTTCCCAACTCTGCCGCGCAGATAGTTGAGCTTAGCCCTACGTACTTTACCGCGTCTCACCACTTCGATTTTATCGATTCTCGGTGAGTGTAGCGGGAAGGTTCGTTCCACGCCCACACCATAAGAAATTTTTCTTACCGTGAAGGTTTCGCGAGAGCCGCCGTTCTGACGTTTGAGCACAATTCCTTCGAAAATCTGAATACGTTCGCGTTTTCCTTCCACGACTTTCACGTGAACTTTCACCGTGTCGCCGATTTCAAACGGGATGATATTTTCTTTGAGATTTTCCTGTTCCACAATTTGAATCAAATCCATTTGTGCTCCTCCTTCCTTCCTAAGCGTTCTTGTATCAAACAGAGGACCGCCGTAATAGCGTTAATATTATATCACAGAGGGAAAGAAAAAGCAAAACATTTTCTTCAGTCCAACAAATGAATATGAGAGAAATCCTGCATGCGGCTTTTAGCGATGACATCGCCGATCATGGATTCAAACAGATCCGGGTCGATTCCCAAAAGACGCATCGTATTCACCTGGATGATTCGATACAATCCCAAAACATCCAGTTCGGGGAAACGCCCGTTCAAATAATTAATGATGATTTCCTGCCTTGCACCCAAATCCGCATAAGTAAAATATTTATAGTCAAATTTCCCGATATCGAGGCCGAACGCTTCGATGATGGAACGGTAGACCGTGTCCACCCCGTGCAGAATGATGGAATGATGATCTTTTTTCTTCTGTACAAGTTCCCGATAAAAACGAAGCGCCTGTTTGTCTCCGAAAATATTTACGAAATAAATCAGCCACAGGTTCAGCATCTTGGCATAATAATGATCGTCGGAAGCTGAGGTCTCATCCACAAATATGCGAATCCGATCCAAATACCGATCGACCAACTCCATCGCGATGCTCTCCTTGGTAGGGAAATAATAATTCAGATTCCCCGCGGCAATCCCTACAGCAGCGGAAATATCCTTGATCAGAACCTGATCGTATCCGTTGTTTCGAAATAATTCTTTTGCAACGGATATGATTTTTTCTTTTGTTTTGTCCCCTTTTGTCTGTGCAAGAATCATAAACCCCAACTCTTTTCCGATTATCTTTATAGTCATTGTAGCATATTGCAATTAATTTTGTAAATATATTATGATATATAATTAATATCAAATATGCTTTCTTGATTTCCCGGTTTCGACGTTCATTTCATCAAGAGCTTTTTCGCCGCTTCATCCCCGATTTCCGTCATATATCCGATGCCGGTTTCTGCCGCTGTTTCCCGATTTGCTGCGGCAATATCACCTCGCTCAATCGCCTCCACATCAAACTTTCTTGCCCCGGCAAGCAGCTGTTGCAACCCGGCGGACAGTTTGTCGGCCAACGTCCACAATGCCACGGCACCGTACGGAATCCGATTCATTTCAGCTTCCCCTACTTTCTCTTTTACGGCATGATACCCCGCGAATATTTCCTCTGCGGAGGAGCCGAACTCCTGTAAAAAGTTCGGAGCAAGCGCTTCCCAATTGCCAAAGATCGATTCTCTTTTTTCAGGATGCAGAGCGCCTTCAATATTGGTGCCCACAAATGCGGGGATCATCAATGCGCGCCCCATACAGACCAGCTTCGTATACGGAGCGCCCAAAGCCAACGCTTTAAACAGATGATCTTCTCTGGCAAGTCCTCCTCCAAAAGCCAAATCAGGAACATCTCTCCCCGATTTTTTCAGCAGTTCCGCGTATTCGTATGCTTTGGCATGCAGGCTGACGGAAGGGATTCCCCATTGGGACATCATATTCCACGGGCTCATTCCCGTGCCGCCTCCCGCTCCGTCGATTGTCAGCAGATCCAGTTTCAGATCACCGGATAAACGCAGAGCCATCGCGAGTTCCTCCATGCCGTAAGCACCTGTTTTCAGTGATATGCGCTCAAATCCGAGCTTACGCAGGTACGCAACTCTTTTGGAAAACTGCTCCATCACACCGTCCGCATCCGATTGATCGGTATATCCGAGCCGGCTGTGCCTGGCAAAAGAACGGATCGCGCCCTTTCGGAACGCTTCCATGACTTCGGGACGTTCCGGATCGGGATCAACAATATATCCCCGCCGTTTCAGGAACAATGCCGTTTTCGGATCGGTAACCTGTATTTCCCCTCCGATATCTTTTGCTCCCTGCCCCCATTTGATTTCCGCGATGACATCACCCTGATATCGTTCCATGAGATATTCCGCCACTCCGTTGGAGGCATCCTCTACATTCATCTGTACGAAAATCGCTCCCGCCCCGTCAAAATATCTTCGGTACCATGCAATCCTGCGATCCAATTCCGGCGCGCTTACAATCCGTCCGTTTTTGATCTCTGCCTGCGGGTCGACTCCCACCACGTTTTCTCCGACCACAATCGGAAAGCCGACGAGCGCCGCACCGACAGCAAAAGACGGCCAGTATTTTTGAGCGACCAGCGTGGAACCGAGAGCTCCGGTCATAAACGGAACGTTGGACAGCGTGCGCTTTGTTCTGCCGAAAGAAGTCTTTAATGATACATTCGGGAAAATACAGTCCTCCGGTTGATTCGTCAAAGATGCATCAAGTCCCTTTGCCCCGTAATGATACCCGCGAATACGCAGATTGGAATAACTTACTCCCAAATGCTCGGTGTGATTCGTCCCTGCAGTCACCGTTCCGAAATCTCTCGGATACAGCATTTTCCTACCTTTTATGGAAGACATCCAAGTTTCGCATCTCCCTCTGCAATCCGCGCGGCACATCGTGCAAAGTCCGGATTCCGCAGGATTTCCTCTGTTGGCAGTATTCAGCACATCATTGCTCTTCGGATAATCCATTTTCCACACTCCCTTCATCTGTAGATTTTTATAAAAATAAAATCAAAAAATAAATATACAAATTAATTATATCATCTCCCTCTCTCTTTCTTCAAGATTTCGTATCTCTAACAAAAAAAGAACCGCATCGGAAAAGATGCGGCTAATGACGGATCAAATAGAAAAAATTGTTGATAACTTGTGAATAATGTTTATAACATTGTGGAAACTTTCTCTTTTTCTTCCGAAAAAGCATGTATTAATCGGATTTTTAGGATATTGATGTTGTTAACAAGTCAATTATATATGATTTATTCTTGTATTTTCAAAATAAAAATCGTAATTCCGGGATTCATACTGAGCATCTTTTGTTTGATTTTCGGATGCCGAAATTCTTTGCGTACAAACTCCAGCAGTCTTGTCCCCTGACGATATCCGTGCACGACAACCAATTCCCCAAGTGAATCCGCCTCATACTCCAGGAAATGATCCAACTCCGCTTCGGCTTCCGCAACAGTCATTCCGTGAATATCAATTTCATGCGTATTCTCCATCGACCCATTCTCTGTCAACCTCTCTGCTTTGCCGCTTCAAACAGAACAATTCCTGCCGCAACGGATGCATTGAGCGAATCCAGTTTCCCTTTCATCGGAATTTTTGCCGAAAAATCACATTTGCTTTTGATCAGACGCCCGATCCCTTCTCCTTCGCTTCCCACCACAACCAAAAGCGGCATATCGTAATCCAAATCGTAATACGCATCCCCTTCCATATCGCAGCAAACGGCGAATATCCCCTGTTTTTTCAGCGACTCGATCGTTTGCGCAAGATTGGCAACCTGTGCTATTTTAATGTATTCCACGCTCCCTGCCGATGCTTTGTAAACACCTTCACTGATGGAGGCGCTTCGACGTTTGGAGAGAATGACCCCATGCGCTCCGGCACAATAAGCACTTCGGATAATTGCTCCCGCATTGTGCGGATCGGTAATTTCGTCCAGCATCACAAGAAACGGCTTTTCTCCCGCATCTGCCGCTGTTTGAAGCAATTCGTCCACTTCACTGAATACAATCGGGGAACACAGCGCTACCACACCCTGGTGTCGTCCGCTTTCCGTCATCATATCGAGTTTCCGCCTGTCGGTCATTTGGACGAAAACATTGCGCTCCTTCGCCATATTGATAATGGTAATGATCGTATGATCCGTCTCTCCCTGCGCAACAAGCAGCTTGTTAATGTTTCTTCCGCTGCGCAGCGCTTCCTTCACAGGATTTCTTCCGATGACTTTGTCATAGGCAGAGTTGAATTCCGGTTCTTCCTTTTTCGGTTCGGAACGAACCTGTTTTGGTTTTGCAACCGGTGTGATTTTTTTTCTTTCGGCAGGAATATTTTTCCCTCCCGTTTGTCTCTTTGTGTTCTTTTTCTGATAGGCAGGCATGTTTCACCGCTTTCTGATTTTATGATTGCGGCTGTTCCTGCACAATCACAGGATCCGCATTGACAAATTTCGTGTATTCTTTCAGGAAGGATAATTTCACGGTTCCGACTTCTCCGTTTCGATGCTTCGCAATGATCAGTTCCGTCAGGTCATCCACCGCTTCTTTATTGTAATAACTGTCCCGATACAGCAAAATAACCACATCCGCATCCTGTTCGATTGCGCCGGACTCACGCAAATCCGAAAGAATCGGCCGCTTGTCTCCGCGGCTTTCCGGACTTCGGGAAAGCTGGGACAATGCGACAACCGGGCAGTTCAATTCTTTTGCCAGAGATTTCAGCTCCCGAGAGATCGCGGAGATTTCCTGCTGGCGGTTCTCCATACGCAGATTGGTCGTCATCAGCTGCAGATAATCGATTACGACCATATCAAGCCCATGTGTCGCTTTCAGTTTGCGCAGTTTCGATCTGGCTTCTCCAACCGAAATACCGGAAGTATCGTCGATGTACAGGCTCACGTTTGATTCCTGCACCGAACTGTTCAGCAATGTAATGCGTCGCCACTCCATATCGCTTTGGTTTCCCAGCTTGATTTTTTTGCTGTTGACTTCCGTTTCACCGGAGATGATTCGCATAATCAGCTGTTCACATGACATTTCCAGACTGAAGAACGCAACGGTTTTTTTACCCCGGAATGAAGCATTCTGCGCGATATTCAATCCGAGCGCCGTTTTCCCCATGCTCGGTCTCGCAGCGATCAAAATCATATCGGACGGCTGAAATCCGCTCGTAATGAAATCCAGATCTTTGTATCCGGTCGGTACTCCTGTCATACTGGTATTCTGCTGATACAAATCACCCAATTTAAGCAATGCCGGTTTCATGGCATCTTTGAGTGCCGTAAATTCCGTTCTCGTTTTGTTGACCGAAAGCTCGTAAATAAACTGTTCCGCTTCTTCAATAATCTGAGCGAGAGGTTCCTGATTTTCATAGCACTTCGAGATCAGATCACCAAATGCCGCAATCATTTCTCTTAAAGTCGCTTTTTCGCTCACAATACGGCAGTATTGCTCAACGTTTCGGGCAGACGGAACAATCTCCGTCAGTTCGGCCAAATAAGCCGCACCGATTTTATCAATCACCCCGTCCTTTTTCAGCCGATCCAAAATCGTAACCGGATCCACGGCATACCCGTCCCGTCCAAGCTGCGCAACGGCAGAAAAGATCCATTTGTTCTGATCGATATAAAAATCGTCTTCTGAAAGAATGTCCAGCGCCGCAATTACCGCATTTTTGTCCAACATCATGCAGCCGAGCACCGACTTTTCTGCTTCCTCGCTGTAGGGAGGTGTTTTGGAAAAAATACTGCTCATATCGATTCCCGCTTTATTTATTCATTTTCGACCGTCACATTGACGGCAGCGTCCACTTCCGGATGCAATTTGATTTTAACCGTATAGGTTCCTGTAATTTTGATCGCATCGGTCAGTATTTTTCGTTTGTCGATTTCTACACCCAATACTTTATGCATGGCATCCGCAATATCTTTGGAGGTCACCGCCCCGTAAAGTTTTCCATCCGGACCGGATTTGGTTTTGAGTGTTACCGTTTTGTTCTGGATCGTATTTTTCATGTCAACGGCTTCCGCTTTGATCTGCGCCTCCAGCGCTTTCTGTGCGGCAATCTGTTCTTCCAGAATTTTCATATTTTCTTCATTCGCCGGTACGGCAAGTCCTTTGGCAAACAAAAAATTGTTTGCATATCCTGTTTTCACATCAAGAATCTGCTGTTGTTTTCCGACGTTCGGCACATCTTTAAGCAATATGACTTTCATTGACTCGCTCCTTACTGCAATGCCTGCAATCGGCATTGTTTTCATATCATTATATTATACTAAAATTCGCGATGAAGCTCAACCATTGTCTTCTCGTCGATAATATTCGTAAACCTGCTTTGCTGCTGATTCGCTCATGCCTTTCACTTGCCTGAGTGCTTCGATATCGGCTTCTTTAATTTTCTTCAGTGAACCGAAATAACGTAACAGAGAGGCCGCCCGCGTCTTTCCGATTCCTTCGATCGACTCCAGTTCCGAACGAAGCATTGTTTTGCTTCTCGATGCTTGATGATACCCGATCGCTGCGCGATGTACTTCTTCGCTGATTTCATTGAGCAGATGCGCTGCATGCTTTACATCGCGAATATCGGTTTCCGTACCGTCACTGTCAACGATTGCACGCAACCGATGTTTATTGTCTTTCACAAGTCCGGCAACCGAAATCGGATAGCGGTATGACGCGACAATTTTCGCAATGGCATTTACATGGGCAAGTCCTCCGTCGGCAAAAATCACCTCCGGCAACGGCAGAAATTTCGGCACATCAGTCTGCGTTTCAATCTCCTCTTTCGCACGCTGCAGTCTGCGCGCGACAACTTCGGACATCGATCCGATGTCATTTTGTCCTTCCACGGTCTTGATCTTGAATTTGCGTAAGCCTGACGCAAGACGCACACCCTGTTCAAATACGGTCATCACACCAACATTGTCTGTTCCCGCAATGTTGGAGATGTCATATGCTTCCATCCGGAATACGGGCACATCGCTTTTTACGATCCGCGCAATTTCTTCCAATGCTGCCATCTTTTCCGTTTTTTTGCGTTCTTCCTTACTCTTTCGGATATCAATATTCATTTGTGCATTTTTTTGAGCCAAGTCGAGCAGACGTTTCTTATCCCCTTTTTGAGGCACATGAATTTCAACTTTTGTGCCTCTCAGTTCTCCGAGCATCCGGGCAATCAAATCAGATTCCGAAGGATCGAACGGCACTGCGATTTCCCGGGGAATATAAGATCCTGTCGCATAATACTGCGTCATGAAAGAAGCCAACACATCCGCACGTTCTTCGCCTTCCGCCTTCAGATATCGGGTTTCGGTTCGGATAATTTTGCCTCCTCTGATCAGAAACAATTGCACACAGACAGTTGCGTTATCGGATGCCATTGCGATAATATCGCGTTCATCCAAAGATGTATTGCTGATTTTCTGCTCCTGATTGAGCTGTTGCACGGCAGAAATGTATTCCTTCATCACGCCCGCAGCTTCAAAATGCAGCTGATCCGCTTCCGATTGCATCTGCTCCGTCAACTTTCTGATCAGAATCTCGGGTCGGTTCTTCAGAATGCTTTCCGCTTCCTCCACATACTTTCCGTATTCTTCCGGTGTGATATTTCCCTGACACACTCCTGCACATTGTCCCAAATGATAATTCAGACAAACCCGCCCCGTTTTTGTCCCGTAAGAAATCTTTTTGTTGCAGCGTTTGAGCGGATAAAATAATTTCATTGCTTCCAGCGTCTTGCGCGCCGCATATGCATTGACATACGGTCCGAAATATTTATCGCCGTCCAGTTTTCGCTTTCTCGTCAATTCCAGCTTCGGATACGCTTCCGACAGCGTTAATTTCAGATAAGGATAACTTTTGTCATCCTTCATTAAAATATTGTAATACGGACGATGCTGTTTGATCAGATTACACTCCAACATCAGCGCTTCCACTTCACTGTCCGTGATAATGTATTCCAAATCCTCAATATGCCCGACCATTTTTCTCACTTTGACCGTATGGTTGTTCTGTGACTGAAAATACTGTCTGACGCGATTTTTCAATATCTTCGCTTTCCCGACATAAATTATCGTGTTCTCATGATCTTTCATCAGATAAACACCGGGTTTTTCGGGCAAATTCTCAATTTTTCTTTTCAGAATATCATTCATCGTGTGCTTCCCTGTGCGTAAATCTATTGTCCCGCCTTCATTATATTACATGAAACATCTTTTGCGAATCTCCTTTTGCGAATCTTTTCCGCATAAAAATACCGCACCGAAGCGCGGTATTGGCATTATGTGCGTCTTTTACGCCTGAGAATCATCCGGATCCTGCGGCGAATGCTGCGTTACATCGTGCGAAAAACGATGCATCATTTCGTCCAGTTTTTCCAAAAGCTGTTTTTTATTGTATTCATCGGAGTTTTCATCCACCGAAATCACCTGCGTAATTTGTTCGTCCGCATCGGGATCTTCCTTCACCGCTTTATGATAATCCTGATCCTGCTTGTTCAGAATTGCTTTGATATTCGGCAGAAGCACGGTGTCGTCCTGATCATTCCAAGCGCCTTCGTCCCAATCGTCTTCCGGCATCGGAATCTCTGCTAAACCGGTCAATGATGTGGTATTCCCGTCCTCGTCTTCCATCTCCACTTCGACCAATCGGAAATGACGATTCAGAAAATATAGGAACGCCAAAATTGCAACAATGACAATGGTCCATACGACGTAAACCGCGGGACTCAGCTGCTTGCCGATATGAAACGATTCCATGGTTTTCACGGCATCGGGGGCATCACTCAGCGGCCCGTTGCTGCTGTTGACCGTAATAAAATAACTGATTCCGTCTTTCATGCTGAAATACATTCTGCCTTCGCCGACATCGGTTGTCTGCGTTTCATTGGTTGCCGAATCCGTCGTTTCCGTATACAATACATATTCGCACACCCAAAATTCACTGCCGTTGATGGTATCCTGATAAACGTTGTCGATCCGTTTGTTTCCGACAATCGTTCCCAGCTTTTTCTCGAAGTACTGCGTCACATAATCGCTGTTGTTATAGGTATCATCCAGTGCTTTTCCCCCAAGCGTGAAATCTTTTTCGGAGTAATTCCCAATCTCGTCGGAGCTGAGAGAATCATAATATTTTTCGGCCGTCAAAGCTAAATAAACCGAATCGCTGAATTGAATGTTCAGTCTGCCCGCACTCAGACTGACCGTGTTGTCCGTATATTCGGAAGGGATCCGAATCGAATATTTCAGATCATAATTATATTTTTCTGTCGATCCAGAAGCCTGCACCGGAACGGAACATAGCAAAATAAGACCCGATATCAGCGCTGCCATACCGGATTTGATTGCTTTGCATGCTATTTTATTCTTACTGTCCACCTGTTTCCCTCTTTAAAATTCTCTTCTTTTTTCTTCTCTTTATCAGAAACGCAACTGCAGTCAATACCAAAAAAACCGCTGCGCCTGCTGCAACATAATAGTATAAACCATCAGAATTCTCGGTTTTGAAAACCGGGAACACAAACTGGTCGATTCCGCTCATCCGCACGCTGGATTCAAATACACTGCCATAATTGGCGGAAACAGAATATCGATAAAAATTCGAAAAATACACCGTATAAAGCTTCGCATGGTACAAAGTCAGATAAATGACGCCTCCGGGCTTTTCGGTGTTTCCGCTTTCTTCAAAGTAAGAGAATCGATAATATGGCAATCCCTGCAATTCAATCCGATCAATTGCCCCGGTATACTGAACAGTACTCTGATTGATCGCTGAAAGCAGGTAGTTATAAACATAATCCTGATTATTCCATGTATCTTCAAATAGCCCGCATCCGATCCAAACACTCTCTTTCGGATATTGCTCCACCAACTTTTCATCGCCGTTATCTGTCACTTCGTAATAAATATCCGATATGATGACACTCACCGACGAGGAATCGGTATCCGTATACGATTTGTAATTCTCATTGTTCAGAACGGGAATCATTGTTTCATTGTCAGGGAACTGAAATGACAGTTCCGTGTTTTCCGCCGAAAAAGTACTTGCAAAGACCTGCTGCTGAGAAAAAGAAAGAAAAGAAAAAACGATAAATGCACTCAGCAAAAAAGCAGTAAGTCGTTTTATCATGCTATTCGATATCATCACTCAAGCATTTTACCATACTTCGCAAACAATGCCAACGGAAAACACTGATTTTAACATTTTTCCAATTTATCCAAGCAGCAAAAAACGGGGATATTATGCGTTTTTCTCGTAAGCTCCTCACGCTTCCAATCTGCTTTTGTCGTATTTTCGTATTTTCAGTTCGATGAACTCCATAATCTGCGCATTCGATTTTTCTTCGAGCGCAAACTCCGGCAGAGCAAGACGGGCTCCCGTCTTGTCCTCCAAAATATCTCTCAAGAGCGCTGCGGCAAACCGCGGATTTTTTACAAAAACCGGACCGAGCGCATTCGTAAAATACAGCCGATCTTTTACAATCCCTTCGTCTTCCCCATGACAATTCCCGTATCCGTACGATACCCGTCCCAATGCTTCTTCACCGTTTCGGAGCACATCAATCATCTGAATCTGTCCTCCGACAATCTGCATCGGCTCCCCGAAACGTTCGCACGCATAGACTTCATCGTTCGAATATGTGATGTTTCGTTCCGAACAAGTGGACTCCACGAGACGAAGTCCTTCAAAAACAGTTCCGTCGAGACGTTTTGTTTCTTTTGCAAATAAGGCAATGCTCGTTCCGATCACCACCATCGTTCCGCCTCGGTTGAGATATTGCGCAAACGGATCTCTGCGATCGCGAAGCAGCTTGGCAATTCCTTCGCACGTCCGTAATTCTCCGGGTGAGACAAACAAAATGTCTGTTTTATCAAATGAGAGCGGGCTGTCAAATGAATCTATTTTTTCATACTCGAACTTCGCACCCATCATCCCTGTGATCCGTTCGAATGCCATCATGTTTCCGCGGTCTCCGTGCAGATTGAAACTGTCCGGATATAAATACGTCATGCGGATTATAGGCGCCATCATCGATCCCCTTCCTGAGCTTTCTTCAGAAAACTTTTGAATATTTTGATATTGCGAACAGGCGCAACGAGATAATATGCTTCGCTTTCCATATCACACAACGCATCCAGCACAGTTTTCGGATCTTCGCTGTTTATCACTTTGATTGCATTTTCATCAAATCCGTCATAGAGCAACCGATTCACCTGATCGTACGCAATGTAATCCGAGAATACCATCAAATCCGTCCGATCATTTCGGATCGGTTTAAAATTCGATTCGTAAGCATAATAGGTATTGGTATAATGCGGCACCCATTGCGGCCTTCGCTCCGGAATAATGCACATCCCGAAAGCAACTGCTTTCGGACTCGGATCAAGGGCAATCGCATCGACCGCCATTTGAATCGTTTCCGGGTTCCCCTGTTTGATTCTCAGATAATGAATCTGCTTGCCGCGATAATGCAGAATATCCATCCGTCCTTCCAGATTGACAAAATCCGAATAAGCATTGCTTACGGTTTCATCCGCAATCCCGAAATAATTTGCAACGGCACTGACTGCCGCATAATTGTAAAGCATAATCGGCACATCGTATGTCAACGGATGCACCACTCCGCGAACGGAAAAATGTTTTTGTCCGAAATCAATTTCCTCGATTTGTGTCAACGCGGTTTCGGAGGAGCAGAACCCGCAGTAATCGCAATGAAACCGTCCGATGTTTGCGCTGTTCATATATTCGAACTCTATTTTTGAAAAGCAATGGGGACAGGGCATTGTTACATCATACATCCCGTCTTTTTGATAAGACTGGCTGTTTCGGCTCACGCCGAAGTATCGGACTTCAGAAACACATGTTTCATATGACTTGCTCCTCGGTTCATCGTTGTTGAGGAACAGCGTCATGTCCGTCTTGATATTCTTTCGAACCAATTGATAAATAAAATCAGGGTCTCCGTTGCGATGCACCTGATCCTGCATAATATTCGTGATCAACATATATTTCCCGGGCAATTGTCCGATGATATACGGCAGCGAGCGTTCATCCACTTCTATCAGGATAACATCCGCCTTCACCCGACCCCGCCAGTCGGAACCCGCGATCAGGCAGGATGCCGCACCATTGAGCATATTCGATCCCGTCAGATTGGCAATCGTTTTTTTCCCTGCGCATTTCATCGTGTGATACAGCAGATTCGTGGTTGTCGATTTCCCGTTCGTCCCGGTAATAAAAATAACCCTGTCCGTATCCAGCTGCCGAAATCCGCGCATAAAATTCCGGTCAATCCGATAAGCCAGCTTCCCGGGGAAATCGGTTCCGCGGGTCGGATCAATCAATTTAATGGCAATTTCAGCCAGCTTGGCTATCCACAATGCAAAATAAAATCTCATGCGCAGCTCCTGAAAACTGCCCGCAAAGCGGGCAGCTTTTATCGAATGGTATTATTATAGAATGCTGCGGATGAAAAAGCAATTCCCGCAGGGTTATTTTAAATGCGACCGGCAGGCTTTCCTGTCAGTCCCGACTGCGTCTTCTGCGGAAAAGCACATAAAAACAATCAATCAGGATAATCACAATGCAGATCGCCGCTGCTGCAATTACAAAAGGAAACGCACCGTGAAATCCATTCGGAGAAAGATGTTTGGCAATAATACCCGCATAAGCCCAAATCACTACAAAACCGTAAGCCGCAGATTTGAATCGAAACACCGCCGAGCAGGCAATCACCGTTCCCACAGCCAGGATAACAACAGTCCAGTCAGCTTCGGAAAGGCCGAACCCGCTCCATCCGGCATCCACGAGAAATGCGGTCACATTTGCAATTGTCGCCACGGTAATCCATCCGAAATAGACAAAAAAAGGCAACTTCAGAAAGAATCCTTTTTTTGCTTCGCTGACACCGTTTACTTTTCCTGCAATCACAATAAGAGACACCAGCAAAAGCAGCATCCATATCAGCGACAATCCGATTTTCAGATGGTGCCAGGACAGGATCCAGAGCATGTTAGCCGCACAGGAAACCGAAAACCATACGCCGATTTCCCCTATCAGAGGCGTACTCTCTTTGCCTCCCATCAATCCGAATTGATAAAGTATGAACAGTGCCAACAGAAGATAGATAACCCCCCAGATAGAAAAAGTCAAAGCGGCGGGTGTAAACAGATTCGGATAAAAATCCGAAATTTCTCCCGTATTCAGCCCATTGATCGGCAGAATATTCGCCAATGCATTGACGGTGATCATTCCCAGAAAGAAAACCAGATTCATGATACGCAACAGCGTAATGCGACTGTTATTCTCCTTCATCTCCCATTACTCCTTTCGAAATCAATAAAATAATAAGAATCCATCAGATAAGCATCTTTGTATTTCGCCTGAATTTTTTTCAAAAACCGTTTCAGTGCAATCGGTTCTTTTTTGAAATCTTCTACTTCACGCACCAGCCGCTCAAAGCGGAGCCGATCTTTTTCATCCGCCTCTTTTCTGAAATATCCCCAAACATGCTGAGCCGCATTCACGGCGTTGCCGGGGGTGATTGATCCGGAAAGCGCAGCATCGATATGTTCAAACAGCTCGATTGCGGGATAAGCATTTTTATCGTTCAAAAGCCTGCGGATAACCCGATAAGCATTCGGATCATGCTCCAGTACATTATATTTGTATTTTGCCCAGTCTTTCTCCAGTAAAACAATTTTCTTATTTTCGGAAAGAACATGTACACATTTGATTGCGGAAAGATCCTTATCTTTCACTTCCAGCATAACATCGATTTTCCGATCGGTCAGATCGGCACAGAAATCGGCAAATTCCTCAGCCCGAATCGTTTCGGAATGAGCTCCTTTTTTTTTGTCTTCCGATTGCTGAGAATAATGAATTTTTTGTATCCCGTCATTTTTCCGCCATGTATGAGCGAACAGATCAATCCACTCGGAGTCGCTTCGATTCGTTGCGGAAGGGTTGACTGCATGGTGCAGATTATCGAACACACACGGAATTTCCAGACTTTCTGCAATTTCGAGAACTTCCTGGGCAGAATAACTGCGCTCGTCATTTTCTATCGCAAGCCTGTTGCGGACACGTTCCGACAAAAAGGCAACGGTTGATCGAAATCGTTTGACTGCTTCCCCCCGATCTGCGTAAACGCCGCCGACATGAAGAATAATTTTGCTGCCCGAGTCCGTTCCGAGCAGATCCAACACATCGCAGTGATAATTCAAGTCTGCAATCGCTTTTTCCGTTACTGTCCGATCCGGCGAGTTCAGCACTGTGTACTGACCCGGATGCATGCTCAAACGCATCCCTGCAGTTTTTGCAGTTTCCCCGATCAAACGAAAAGCGTCGCAAAATTCTTCCTGCCAACAAAAAGGGTACGTTTGGGCAGAAGCGAACGGAATCAGATCGGAAGTAATGCGGAATAATCCGATGTTGTTTCTCGCGTTGTAAATAACAGCCTTTCGCAGCATATTCAGATTGTTTTCGCAAACGGCGTGCAATCGCTCGGGAGTCGCATTTCGCAATCTCAGGGAACGATAACAGATGTTCGGATCTCCCAATGTGATGCAGGCATAACCGATTCTTACCCTGTTGTTTCTCATCGCATTAACCATATCATTTTAATAGGATTTTTTGCGTTTGCCTGTTGTTTTGCAAATAAAAAATGCTATAATAATTCTAAAGTAACTATATCACCCAAAAAATATCAATTCAAGAAAAATGACACAATTGTGATATTATCACTGATTTCCTGATCTTTGACGATTATAATGACATCATAACACAGCTAAGCAGACAAAAGAAATGAAAGAATAAGGAGAGTCAGACATGTCAGTTATCACATTAACAAAAAATAATTTCGAAGCAGAAGTATTGAATTCGGACAAACCGGTTCTCATCGATTTTTGGGCACCTTGGTGCGGACCATGCAGAATGGTTTCTCCGGTCGTCGATGAAATCGCCGAAGAATCAAACGGTCAATTCAAAGTCGGTAAAATCAATGTCGACGAACAACAGGAACTCGCGGCAAAATTCGGGGTCATGAGCATCCCGACCTTAATCGTCATGAAAAACGGAAAAGTCGCATCCACTTCTGTGGGAGCCCGCAGCAAACAGGCTATTTTAAGTATGCTTCAATGACGAAAAATTGAGAAACGATCTTCTGTCGTTTCTCTCTTTTTATATCTTTACAAATTGAAGGAGGCTGATATGGAAGAAACAGAAAGAACCCCCATGCCGCTCATCGGCGATCCGGCACCGCCGTTCGAAGCAAGCACGACGCAGGGAAAAATTAAATTTCCGGAGGATTTTAAGGGAAAATGGGTTGTCTTCTTCTCCCACCCTGCCGATTTTACACCTGTCTGCACCACAGAATTTATGACATTTGCTTCCATGGCGGATGAATTTAAAGCGATCAATACGGAATTGGTCGGGCTGTCGGTGGACTCGCTGTATTCGCACATCGCATGGCTCAGAAAAATCAATGAACTGGAATACAAGGGTATGAAAAATATCGAGGTTAAATTCCCGCTCATTGATGATATTAAAATGGATATCGCAAACAAATACGGAATGATTCAGCCGAATGTTTCCACAACGCAGGCTGTCCGAGCGGTATTCGTCATCGACCCGAATGGCATCATTCGCGTCATTCTGTATTATCCGAAAGAAGTCGGCAGAAATATGCAGGAAATCAAACGCATCGTACTGGCGCTACAGAAAGTTGACAGTGCGAAAGTTGCGACCCCCGCAAACTGGATGCCGGGAGATGATGTGATTGTTGCCGCACCCGCGACCTGCGAAGCGGCCAAGGAACGAATCACCAACCCACCGGACGATCTCAATTGTCTGGACTGGTTCTTGAGCCTGAAAAAGGATAATTAGATAACAAACAGAATAGGAGTCAAAAATGGAAAAAACAAAATTTTTTAAATGCGAACATTGCGGCAATCTGGTAGGAATGATTCACTCTTCCGGAATCAATATGGTCTGCTGCGGTGATAAAATGACAGAGCTCAAACCCAACACCACAGACGCTGCAACAGAAAAACATGTGCCGGTCATCAAAAAAGACGGCAATAACGTGACGGTCGAAGTCGGAAGCGTAGCGCATCCGATGCTTCCGGAACACTACATTCAATGGATCTACATCGAAACCAAAAACGGAGGACAGCGAAAAGCTTTGGAACCGGGTATGGAACCGAAAGCAACCTTCACTCTCGTGAATGATGAACTCGTTTCCGCATATGCATACTGCAATCTCCATGGTTTGTGGAAAGCAGACGCATAAGACATTCGCATTGTGCAGATTCAAAACAAAAAATAATTCATAAAATTGCAGGCTGAATAAAAAATAAGAAGATCTGCTTATGGAAATGGAAGAGTGCCTTGATTCAACGCCGCCATAAGCAGATCCGAAATTTGCTCTTTTATCCGTCTGCACCGGCATTCGTGCCGGTTTTTCTTTTTGTAAAAAACATTTTTCCCTACTTATGGTATAATAATAAAAAAATGGAGAATTGACATGAGTAGCCTTGCTCAGATGCTTGACGGCAAACAAGTCATTGCAGCAGTCCGAAATGATGAAGAATTGATACGTGCCGCGGATTCGGACGTTTCACTCGTTTTTTTGCTCAAATGTTCCGCCTCCGATTTTGAGCAGAAAGTCGATGCTGTCCGCCGCAGCGGAAAATTCTGCATCATTCATTCCGATTTGGTGGACGGAATCGCAAATGATCCGATCGGAACGGAATATCTTATCCGTAAAGCAAATCCCGACGGCATCATCACCACCAAAAAAGCAGTCGCACTTCGTGCAATGAGCCTCGGATGCCTGACCATTCTCCGCGTATTCATGCTGGACTCCGCATCTTATGAGTCGAGCATCCATTTAATCGCCTCGCTCAAACCGAACGGAGTGGAAATTCTGCCCGGTCTGCTGCCGAAAATCATCAGTCGGGCAAAAAAAGAGTTTGACATCCCGATCATCTCGGGGGGACTGATCACAACCGAACAGGAAGTTTCCCGTGCGATTGCCGCCGGAGCGAGTGCTGTATCAACGACCGAATTCAAACTTTGGAAATAACGGACGGAAGCATATGATTGCAGGAATTATTGACATCGGATCAAATACGACAAAAGCATTTGTGTACCGGATCGAAGAGAAAACCATCACCTATTTAAATAAAAAAGAAATCTTTGCCTATCTCATGACACATAACCAAAACGGAACAATGAGTGAGGAAGGAATCGGCATCCTCGTCGAAGCCGGGATGCAGCTGAAAAACTTTCTGATTTCACAGTCATGCGACGTCATATTCGCCTATGCGACGTCTGCCGTGCGCGACGCACAAAACAATTCTTTGATTCGGGAAAAATTCAGAGAGCACACAGGGCTCGATCTGGATATTCTCAGCGAAGAACAGGAAGCGGAATGTGATTATTACAGCCTGAGATATTATACAGGTGCACAAAAGGGTCTCGGATTAGACCTGGGCGGAGGCAGCGGTCAGATTTTTTCCTTTGACGAACACTCCGTTTCGGAAAGCGTCAGCCTTCCGATCGGCATCCTGCGAACAAAAAACCTGATTGTCGCGGGAGATTTCCCGACCGAAACCGAATTCGATGCAATCGATCGCCATATTTTGGATATTTTGAAACGAACCGACCGGATCACTCAACACAGATATCCTAAAATTATGATCATGGGAGGTACGGCCACAACCCTTCTTGCCGTCATGAAAGCACTCGGACTGGTGAAAAGCAATGCTTGCAGCGTCGCGTTTGAACAAATGCAGCAAGCGAAAGAACTGCTGCTGGCAAAAGAGGCTACCCTGTACGATTTTCTTCATGACCATGCATCGGGGCGGGAATACACTACTCTTCCGGGTATCTGCGTTCTTCAGACAATCGGCCGATACTTTTCCGTCGATTCTTATGAAATTTTTTCCAACGGTTCCAGAGAAGGATATCTGATTTCAAAGGGATTGTTCGATTAATTATGAAAAATGCACAAAAAAAAGAGCCTCTCCAAACACGGGAAGGGCTCTTTGATTCTATCGACTACTCTGCTTTCGGTTGAATGCTGACTTGTTTCTTGTCTTTTCCGAGACGTTCGAATCTGACGACTCCGTCTGCTTTCGCAAAAAGTGTATCGTCGCTTCCGATGCCCACATTGACACCGGGATGAATCTTCGTTCCGCGCTGTCTGACAAGAATGTTGCCTGCCAAAACAAATTGTCCGTCCGCACGCTTTACGCCGAGACGTTTGGATTGGCTGTCACGTCCGTTTTTGGAACTGCCGACCCCTTTTTTATGCGCGAAAAGCTGTAAATTATCAAATGTAAATTGAATCATTTCTTTTCCTCCGTAATTGTTACCGAAATATAATCCGGATGTTCCTGCTGCATTTGCTGCATTGCAAGCCGCAACGTCTGCAACAAAGTCTGCGCCTTTATTTCTTTTATTTCGTCATCGGTCTGCACAAGAACTTCGGAATCTCCGTTTTTTATTCTGATATCCGTTGATACGTTTGCTACTTCATCCAATCCGTTGCATACGGCGATAAAAAGTGCAGACGCGGCTGCGCAAACAATATCATAACCGGGCTCATTCTGTCCGGCATGCCCGCTGAATCTGACCGATACAATCCGGTCGGAATGAGGGGCAACCCGAAATTCCGTATGAATCATGGCTGACCTCGAGTATTATGCTTCCTGAACTTCTTCGGACGTTTCTTCGTCCGCTTTTTTCTTGGCAGCTTTCATGCCGACTTTTGTGATTTCCAACTGCATATACGGCTGACGGTGACCTTGTTTTTTTCGATAATCCTTTTTGGATTTGTACTTGTAAATGATCACTTTGTCAAGTTTGCCTGCATCGATGATTTTTGCTTCCACCTGAGCATTCTTAACCACCGGCGTACCGATCATTGTTGTCTTGTCGTCATTGAGCAACAACACTTCATCGAATTTGATTGTTTTTTGATTTGCTTTCGGAAGAGTGATTTTTTCCACATTAATGATATCACCCTTCTGTACGCGGTACTGCTTACCGCCTGTCTTAATGACTGCGTACATAATTTGTTTACCTCCACTATCCAATCTCGCCACATAAGGTGCATTGCTGCTTAAAAACCTTTCGTGAGCGGATACTTAAGCAATTTAGTATATCATGTTTGATTTTTTCTGTCAAGGAAATCTCCTTGTACTTTTATTGTTCCGCGAGTTGTTTCATTTCCAAGCGCCTGTCCGCATCCTCTTTGACGAGACGATAAATCACGGAAGCGGTCGGCACACCGACCAACATTCCGATAATTCCTCCCAGCCCTCCGCCGACAATCACGGCAAGAATCACAAGTACTGCGGGAAGCCCGACGGAATCTCCGACAACTTTCGGATAAAATGTATTGCTCTCAATCTGCTGCAGAACAATGATGAATACGATAAACCAAAGTGCCATCATCGGATCAACCAGCAACAAAATCAATACCGCGGGAATACAGCCGATTACCGGTCCGATCATCGGAATAATTGAAGTCACGGAAATAATGGTGCTGATAAACAGCGGATATTCAAACCCCAGAATCAGCATACCGATAAAACACAGAATTCCCAAAATCAGTGCCTCAGTCAACTGACCTGTGATAAATCCGGAAAATGTTTCGGATGTCATTTTTCCGATCTCCGAAACTCGATCTGCCTTAGCTTTCGGAAGGTATGCATAAATCATCTTCTTTGTGCGAATCATGATTTTTTCTTTGGAAACGAGCAGATAAACCGAAATGATCAGCCCCAAAATCGTATTGAATACGGAAGAAAAAAGACCGGCCGTAAAACTGAAAATTTGAGGCATTAATACAGTCAAAAATTCTCCTGCACCGGAAAGAAGACTCTGCAAATAACTCTCGATATTGCTCAAATCAATCTGCTGAAGAGAAAGAAAATCAGTAATTTCTCCCATCAGAATACTCAGGGAACGCGCATAATCATCCATATTTGAACTCAGGATCGCCACGCTTTGCGCAAGCTGAGGAATCACAAATGCAAAGATTCCCGCAACCACACCGAAAAACAAAAGATATACGCTCAAAACAGCTAACCCTTTCATAAGGGTTCTCAATTTTTCACTACGAAGTTTCCCTTGGAATAACCGACGGAAAAAACAATACGGCCGATTCAAAACAAATGCAATCCCGATTCCGATAAAAAGTGGAGTGATCACATTCAGCAAATTGCCGAAAAATTCCCAAACAGCATCAATCTTTACCACCATTGCGGCTAAGATCGCAGCCGCTGTTATTAAATATAAAATATGTTTGAATATTTTTCTGTTCATATTCACTCCAATAGTTGATACGTTTCGAAACCAATCACCCGCACCGAATATCACGAAAAGAAGCATGCCCTGTGACATGCTTCTTCCCATTCCGTTAAGATGGTTTGACTGCTGTTAAATCGACCGACGGGAGGACACTTTGCCGGAAGGAAAACCCTCCGATGCTCCCGCTTGATGCGGTAACAGTAATCTCGATACTTCTCGAAATTGTTTTCGTAGCACTGTATGCATAGGTAGCCGTAATCGTTGCGGTACCTGGAGAAACAGCTGTTATGACAATTCCGTTTCCGCTCTGAGCTACAGTGGCGACTGCAGCATTGCTCGACGTATAAGTCGGGGTTTCGGTCGTCAGATTCTTCGTTCCGCTCGGAGCGACCGTCTTCAGATACAGGGTTGAAGTCAAACCCTGTTTAATTGACAGCGAAGACACAATCGTATTGGTATCATAGGACGAACTGAACTCAAACCCGGTAATCGCATCCAACGCCGTCTGGGCGTTGTGCACGGTGCACGTCTCGGTAGGAGCGATCAGCCCTTGTTCACTGGACGGAACAAAGCCTGCATTTCGCAAAGTACCTCCTCCCCACAGACTGGCCGTATCTTTCACAATCATGACTTTTGTCGTCGTGTTGGTGCAGTACTGATTTGCCAACAATCCCGTATCGTTGCAGATTGTCACAAGCTGATGCATATTGTCACTTGCAGTCGGATAAGTTCCTTCTGCAAAATATTCCGTAATGATTGTAGATCCCCGCGGATCCTGGCTGGTCAGATCAGTCGGAGCGAGCCCCGAAACACTGTCCACCGCGGCAGTAAATACGCCGCTCGGCGCTGACTGCAAATTCGCATCCGGCAGATTTTTGGTTGAGTAGAATTGCCGGAACACTTTTTCCCAATACTGCGCAGGGCTATCCGTTCCGCCGCCCCCCATACCAATGTATAAATCATACGTCGTACCGTTCACCGATACGTGATTTTCGTCATACCCCCACCAAAACGAAGCGGTATACTCTGAGGTAAATCCGGTAAACCATGTACAGGCATTGCTGTCTGTCGTTCCCGTTTTACCTCCGATTTGCTGTCCGGGAATAGAACGGGTTGTCGTTCCTCCGTGTACCACATCAATCAATGCCTGCGTAACGAGGAACGCTGTCGATTCTTTGATTACCTGCACCGTGTCCTGCTTTGCCGTCAAAATTACATTGCCGTTGACATCTTCCACAGTGGTATAGAAAGTCGGGGTAATGCGGTACCCCCCGTTCGGGAATGTCGTATATGCCGAAGCAACCGCAAGAGGCGTCTGCCCGTAGGTATACCCACCGAGCGCTAGCGCTGCGGCATTCATATCGTTTGCGGTACCGGAAGTCGTAACCGTCAAACCAAACCGCTGCCCGTATTCCGCAGACAGATCGACGCCATCTTTCTGTTGGGCAAGGACTGCGACGATATTGATGGAATGGCTGAGAGCATAGCGAACCGTTGTCATCCCCGTATACGTAGCCGGCGTATTGACCACGCTCCACGAACCGAAGTTCAGCGGTTCATTGTCAAATGTCGATGCCAAAGTAAAGATTCCCTGATCGATCCCCGGGGAATACACCGTCAAAGGTTTTGTTGTGGATCCGATCTGGAAACTTTGCAGTGCGCGGTTCATCGTCAGACTTCCTGCCTTATCACGCCCACCGATAATTCCGACTACATATCCTGTTTTATTTTGAATTACAACACCGCCGACTTCCGGAATATAATTCACCGTTTGCCCGGTCAGCGCACTTTCAGCGGCAGATGCCGCAGCCGCAGCCGAACTTTGCGCAGGGAAATTGCCGTCGTCGGCTGCCTGCTGTTCCAATGCATTCTGAACATCCGGATCAACCGTGGAATAGATTTTCAGTCCGCCGTTCAGAAGCAGATTTTCCGCAGCATCCCGTGTATAGTTATACTGCGCCATAATATCATTTAATACCTGCGTATATACGGCATCGGTAAAGTAGGTATAAGTCGAAGTATCCGTCGGATAAGCCAACCCGATCAGGTTGTTTTCCAAATCATTTTTTGCAATTTCATATTCCTGCTCATTGATGTGTCCCAACTGATACATCTTATTGACAACAAGCAATGCACGATCCAAATTATCCGAATCGTACGAAATCACCGTATTCCCGTTTGCGTCCGTAGTCGTTGCCAAATGCGAGTTTCCATTGGCATCCGTTTCGTAAACGTACGGATTATAATAAGACGGCGAGTTGATAATGGAAGCCAATACCGCTGCCTGGGCAACGGAAAGCTGACTTGCCGATTCTCCGAAGTAATCCTGCGCAGCACTTTCGATTCCCCACGTCACCGACATGTTGACTTGGTTCAGATACGCTTGCAAAATCTCGCGCTTTGTCATCTTCGTCTCGACTTCAACAGCCAGTTTCCACTCTTTCACTTTTCGCTCGATGGAAACTTCGCTGGTCAAAACCGTTTGTTTGATCAGCTGCTGCGTAATGGTGCTTCCGCCGGGACCGTTTGTAGATCCGCTGAACACCATCGAAAGAACTGCCTTCACCGTACCGCGGATATCCACGCCGTGATGCGCATAAAAACGTTGGTCTTCTATTGAAATGAAAGCCAACTGCACCATTTCCGGCACTTGATCAATGGATACCGGAATTCTGGTTTCTTCCGTTTGCAATTCCTGATACGGATTGCCGTTAATATCATATACGGTCGTCGCGGAAGTATATGTAAAATCATCCGCACTGACTGACGGCGTATCAATCATCCATGTAACAACCAACCCCAATCCAACCAAAACGCCAACTGCTAACAGGCAAAGAACCCCGATTAACACTTTCTTGGTGGTCTTGCTCTTCGGTTTTTTCTTAAATGATGAACCGGCCGCTGCCGCAGTTTCATCCCTCACCGCACCCGGTGCCTGATGAGGCGCTTTCGCGGAAGATTCAGGCCTCTTCATCGCTTTTTTTATTTTTATTTTCTTTTTACCGATTTTAATCGTTTTTCCGGTTTTCTTATTAGCGGAACCATTCGGCTTATGACCGCTGTCGCTCATAAACAAACCTCCTTGCGTAATGAGGTAATTATAAAGGTTTTGCAACTATATATCAAGTTTTCACTTTTTTTTAATATTTTAGGAGGAGCGGAACCAACCCTGTTTCATGTTCTTTTTTTCGCTGGTTCAATTACAGGATGATTTCTCCAAATGCGCTTATTCGCCCAGTTCTCCGCGCATGACTTCCAGAGCTTTCTGCAGTTGGACATCCTGATCGTGCGGAATATCTTCGACAAGCATCTTGTCATACGCATCGCCCTTTTCGACCTGATAATCCGGCGTAATACCCACTCCCTGTACTTTTGTTCCGTCTGCGCCAAAGTATTCATACACCGTATATTTAAACATCGTACCGTCCGAAACAATCGGCATTACCGTCTGAATAATTCCTTTTCCGTAAGTGGTTTCTCCGACAAACACCGCTCGATCATTCACTTTCAATGCAACAGACAGAATTTCGGAGGCACTTGCACTGTATTCGTCAACCAGCACAACAACCGGGAAATTCTGATAGTCGGAATCGGAAGATTCCGTCACTTTGTTTCCGTTTGTATCGACTGTATACATCATGTCGCACTGCGGCAGCAAATCATCCGCAATATCCAACGCCTGATCAACCAATCCGCCCGGATTCTGTCTCAAATCAAGAACCAACCCCTTCATCCCCTGAGCCTGCAGGGAAGATACTGCCGAACTGAATTCGTCATACGTATTGTTTTCAAACTGATAAATATGAATATAGCCAATATCATTGCTCAGCATTTCCGAATCGACATAAGTATAAGTAATGGTTGACCGTACGATATCGAAATACAATGGATCCTCGCCTCTTTGCACCCCGATTTTTACAGTAGTTCCGGCATCACCTTTAATCAAGGTCACCCCGTATTCCACTGCAACTCCGATCAGTGACGTGTCATCGGCGGATATAATCACATCGCCCGCTTCGATTCCGGCCGCTTCCGCGGGAGAGCCTGAGAAGACTTTTGTCACTTCGATATTACCGTCGTCGTTGTTTCCCACGACCACTCCGATTCCGACGTAAGATCCGGATGATTCTTCTTTATAAGCTTCGGTTTCTTTTTTATTGAAATAATATGCATACTTATCGCCCGTTCCCGACATCAGCCCGTTCAGAGCGGCATCCCAGAGGTCCTCTTCCGTAAACTCATCGTTATAATAAGAGTTCTGCTCCAACTGATCTTTCAGATAAAGCATCTTGCTGATATAAGCCGCAGACGTGTCATCTTCTGCGTTGATAATGACGGAATGACCGGTCAGCACCGGAAGATATCGGGTCGCAAAAAATGTCAGTACATTGGTTGTGATCAGCACGAGCACAAAAATGACGATCCCGATTTTTTTCGTTCCTTTTTTCTTTTCCATTGATTACCTCTGTAATGCTGCGTGAAATAACTGTTTTGAATTCATACTTTTTTATTATATCATATTTCAAAACTCCACCGATTCTCTAATTAAAAAATAATCCTCCCCGTTTCCGTTCACTGCCGATTTTATTCCCCGCAAAAGTATGGTAAAATAGATAAAAAAGAGGATTATTATGCGTGTTGGTTTCGGTTATGACGTTCACCGTTTCTGCAAAGACAGGCCTCTGATTCTCGGAGGCGTACGGATTCCGTACGAATACGGACTGCTCGGGCACTCCGATGCGGATGTTTTGATTCATGCTCTGATGGACAGCATGCTCGGAGCCTGCGCACTCGGAGACATCGGAAAACACTTTCCGGATACGGACGAACAATACCGCGGCATCGACAGCACCATCCTGTTACGGCATGTGGCGGCACTGATTGCACAAAACGGATATACCTTATGCAATGCTGACATCACATTGATTGCACAGCAGCCGAAACTCTCTGCCTATATCGACAGGATGAGGGAAACTCTTGCCGATATCCTGCATGCCGAACTTGACAAAATCAGCATCAAGGCAACTACGGAAGAACATCTCGGTTTCACGGGACGACTCGAGGGAATCAAATGCTGCAGTGTCTGTCTGCTTGAACAAAACGGAGGAAACTCATGAAATTATACAATACCATGACAAATACGAAAGAAGAATTCATCCCGATCCACGACAGGCAGGTTCACATGTATGTCTGCGGACCGACCGTTTACAACTATTTTCATTTGGGCAACGCCAGACCGTTCATTGTGTTTGATGTCCTGCGTCGCTATCTGGCTTACAAAGGGTATGATGTTACCTATGTGCAGAACTTCACGGATGTCGATGACAAAATCATTAACGAAGCAAACAAGGAAGGGATCAGCAGCAGAGCCCTTTCCGAAAAATTTATCCATGAATATTTTGAAGACGCACATGCGCTCGGCATTCATGATGCGGATGTCCATCCGCGGGTCAGCGATCATATCGAGGATATCGTTCGGATGATCGAAGACTTAATTCAAAAAGGATATGCTTACAATAAAAACGGCAATGTCTATTACCGGGTTTCCGCATTCCCCGACTACGGGAAACTTTCCAAACAATCGCTTGAAGATCTGGTTGCCGGAGCCCGTGTCGAAGTCAGTGATGAAAAAGAAAATCCGCTTGATTTCGCACTGTGGAAAAAGTATAAAGAGGGCGAACCCTATTGGGAAAGTCCATGGGGACGCGGACGTCCCGGCTGGCATATCGAATGCTCGGTCATGAGTAAAAAATATCTCGGAGAAACCATTGATATCCACGGCGGCGGCCAGGATCTTATTTTCCCTCATCATGAAAATGAAGTGGCGCAGTCGGAAGCGGCCAGCGGGAAACCGTTCGTACACTACTGGATGCACAACGGCTATATTAATGTAGATAATGTCAAAATGTCAAAATCGCTCGGTAACTTTTTTATGGTGCGCGATATTTTAAAAGAATTCGACGCGGAAACGGTGCGGCTCCTGATCCTGTCCATCCATTACCGAAACCCGCTGAATTTTTCCGATGGCTCTTTGGAACAATCGCAAAATGCATTGGAGCGGCTTTACAATGTCAAAAAGGACTTGCTTTTTCGTATGGATCACGCTTCAAACCGATTTTCCACCGATGAAGAAACGGCTTGGCTCAGCAACCTCACACAGATGGTTCGTACGTTCGAAAATGCCATGGAAGACGATCTGAACACGGCCAACGCCGTCAGCGTTCTGTTTGAAATGGCAAAACTGATCAATACGCACGTCAGTGATTTCACCTCAAAAGAGGCTTTGCAGCAAGCGTACGATACGTTTCTGCTTCCCGCGGAAATCCTCGGGCTGCTCGGGAAAACCGAAAAATTGCCCGATGAAGAAGTGACAAAATTGATCGAAGAGCGTCAGCAGGCCAGAAAAAGAAAAGATTTCGGACGTTCGGATGAAATTCGCGATGAACTGAAGAAGAGAGGAATTCTTTTGGAGGACACGCGCGAAGGAGTCAAATGGAAAAGAATCTGAGCGTCACGCAAATTTCTATGCTCAACACCGGAGAACTTGCCTACTTGGGAGACAGCGTGTATGATACAGCCGTCAGAAAAGGGCTGCTTTTGCGGGGTGTGCGAAAAAACAGTGTCCTTGTGCGTACAGCCCAGCACTTTGTCAGCGCATCGGCGCAATCCGGAATCCTGGAACAAATCGAATCCCTGCTCACCGCGGAAGAACGCTCCGTTGTCGAACGCGGCAAAAACGCAAAACCGAAAAAAATCCCAAAAAGTGCCACACAAAAGCAATATGCATCTGCCACGGCACTGGAGGCTTTGTTCGGCTATTTATCCCTGAAAGAAGATTATGAACGAATGAACGAATTGATTGATACCATATTTGCAAAGGCTGGTGTCCTCCTATGAGCTATCAGGTGCTGTACCGTCGTTTCCGTCCGAGCAAATTCTCCGAAGTTGCGGGGCAGGAACACATCACTTCCATACTGAAAAATCAAATCGTTTCGGGAAAGATTTCGCATGCCTATCTGTTCTCCGGTTCCCGGGGTACGGGAAAAACCTCCACGGCAAAGATCTTTGCCCGGGCTGTCAACTGCATGAATCCTCAAGACGGCGAACCATGCGGCGAATGTGAATACTGCCTCGGGATCAAACAAAACAACCTGAGTGATATCATTGAAATCGACGCCGCTTCCAACCGGGGAATCGATGAAATACGCGAGCTGAAAGACAAAGTCAATTATCTTCCTTCGCTCGGCAAATACAGAGTCTACATCATCGACGAAGTTCATATGCTGACCACGGAGGCTTTCAACGCGCTTTTAAAAACGCTGGAGGAACCGCCCGAACACATCATCTTTATCTTTGCGACAACGGAACCGCAGAAAATACTCCCGACCATCCTTTCCCGTTGTCAGCGCTTCGATTTTGCGCGCCTCACCCAACAAACCATTGCAGACACCCTTCGCTCGTCCATTGCACAGCTCGGCATTTCGGCGGAAGACAGTGCTTTGTTTCTGATTGCAGCGAACAGCGACGGCGCAATGCGCGATGCGTTTTCGTTTGCGGATAAAGCAATAAATCTGTCCGACGGGAAGCTGCTTACCTTAAGTGATGTGCAGAATGCGCTCGGGTTGGCCGACGGAGCGGATTTGTACCGCATGGCGGAAGCACTCGTGCACGAAGATGTTGCGAGCGTATTTGAACTGCTCAACAGCATCATTGCAAAAGGCAGCGACATTTCCCAGATCACGAATCAGCTGATCGAATATTTCCGCGGGCTGATGATTTACTGCAACACGCCGAATCCCGCTGCCATTCTCGGTGCAAATGAACCGTTGCTGCAAAGCTTGGAACAATGCGGAAAAAACATTCCGGCCGATCTGCTTGTCAGTTATGTTTCCGTTTTGTCCAGAATAAAAACGGATGCCCGTTATCTGCCTCACCCCAGATACCTGCTTGAATCAGCGCTCCTTTCCCTTTCCGATCGGAATCAAATGCTTGATCGCATCTCTCTTACCGCACGGGTAGATCGTCTGGAACGCCAAATTGAGCAACTTAAAACTCTCGGTACCCGACCCAAGTTGGCAGCAGAAACCACGGAAGCAGTCGCGGCTGAACAGCAAAACGAGCCGCAACAAATAAAAAGCACATCGCCCAAAGCGAACAGGGAACTTGAGAAATCCGAACCGGAACCACCGAAACAAGACAAAGAACTGATTGCAAAAGCACAGTCTGCCGTAGAATTTGCGGCAAAATTTATTCATAACAGAGATCGCGACATCCTGCTTTCGGATATTTTCAAAGGTCTGAAAGTGGAAGCCTACGACGGTTCCACCATCTGGCTCTACCCCAGCGGCACTGCCGTTCACATGATGGATATTTTTCATGCGAAAGAGGGAGAATCCAAACTCAAACCGATCCTTCACGATCAGTTGGGTGCGCCCGTCGAGCTCATCATTTCGGATCAGCCGCGAAAAAAGAAAGAAACAAAAAAAGACGCAATCGAAAAAGCAAAAGAAATTTTCGGCAATCTGGAAGAAATCGATTGACGATATCATCGAAATAATACAAGACATATTCAGGAGGAAACATGGCTAAATTTCAGCAAAATCAGGGGAGCATGGCAAACCTGATGAAACAGGCACAAAAAATGCAGGAAAACATGGCTAAAATGCAAAATGAAATTCTGGAAATGGAATTCGAAGGAACCGCCGGGGGAGGCGCGGTAACCTGCATGATGCTGGGAGATCGAACGGTGAAGTCCTTTGCGATCGATCCCGATCTTTTGAACCCGGAAGAAGCGGATATGCTCAGCGATTTGCTTGCGGCAGCCTGCAACGAAGCCACCCGTAAACTAAACGAAACGACCGAACAAAAAATGTCATCCGTGACAGGCGGCATGAAACTGCCCGGAATGTGATCCGAACGGAATAAGGAGTATTCATTGGCTATCTACTCGGAACCGATCTCCAAACTGATCGCGGAACTATCCAAACTACCTGGTATCGGAAGAAAAACGGCTCAGCGTCTGGCCTATCACATCATCAGCCTGGACAGCGAGGACGCTTATGCTCTGGCAAATGCTGTCATTCAGGCAAAACAACAGGTTAAATACTGCTCAGTCTGTCACAATCTGACCGATTCCGACCCATGTGCACTTTGCGCCAACCCCGCACGTGATCACAGCCTGATCTGCGTCGTACAGGATTCCAAAGACGTTATTGCCATCGAACGCACAAAAGAATTCAAAGGTGTTTATCACGTCTTGGGCGGAGCCATCTCCCCCATGGAAGGCATCGGACCGGAAGATCTGTCCATCCGAGAGCTGATGAGCCGGCTCAACGAAACGGTTTCGGAAGTGATTTTGGCGACCAATCTGAACATCGAAGGCGAAACCACAGCGATGTATCTGGCTCGTCTGATTAAACCGTTTAACATCAAAGTCACACGCATCGCCAAAGGAATCCCGGCCGGTGCTGATCTGGAATACGCAGACGAGGCGACTTTGGCGAATGCCATCGAAGGAAGAAAAATCCTTGACTGAACGATCCCGAATCATCAAGGTAACTTTGATTTCTTTCCTTCATTTCCCGGAATATCAGCCGATATACAATACGTAACGATATCGATATATCATATCCAATCAACGACATCGGAAATCATCTTAGGGCTACACTTCATATTGAATACATGTTGATTTGTACAATATATCAGAAAGAGCCTTCATGTCAAAATCATCATTCCGTTCGGCTGTATTTGGGATTATTTTTACTCTTTCTCTTTATATCATGACACTTCTGGTACATATGGATCAGTGGGGAAATATCGCATCTTCATGCTGCAGCATTTATGGCAGTATGATATTATTTTGGCGATATTTCCGATTTGACAGAAGCAGTTTGATCAGCAAATCATGGCTGCTCTATGCTTTGGCTTTGTTGGCATGGGGCATGGCCGATATCGATTGGACAATCCTTTATGCAAAAGGAATCAATCCGATTGATAACACACTGAATATCATTTTATATTTTTTCACCAATTTTTTCTTTCTCTGCGCGGTCTTGTTATTCGCTTTTACTTACTTTAAGAAATGGAACGGTTTACAGCTGATTCTGGATACCGTTGTAATTTCAGTATTGTGTCTGCTGCTTGTTTGGGTTCTTTTTCTGGACAAACAATCCGAAATCATCCGATTTATTTTCCAGGATGGATTTTTTTCTTTCAGCAGCATTCTTATTGATATCTGTGTTTTGATCGGTGTATTCGTATTTTATCTCTCTTTGCGATCCGGGAAGATTCCCCGGTATCTCCGTATCGTTTCCACCGGCGTATCTCTGTTCTGTACCATAGACTTGATTTATTATTATTCTTATTACATGAACCGCTATCTGCCGAATACACTGATTGATCTTTTTTATTTGCTCTCGCTGCTGCTTATCGCATTCGGAGCGCTGCTTTCCTCTAAAAATGCGCAATCTTTCAGCCAGCAGATCTATATCAGCAATATCGGGACGTCAAAAAAAGCGCTTTATCTTGCACTTTTCCCTTTCTTCACACTGTTTTCCCAAAATTGCAGAGCATTCGATATTCTGGCCATGGGTCTGGTGATTCTTTCCTATGAATTGATTACCAAACAGATTCAGAACGCGATCGAAAACGTCATCAAGTTGCAGGAAGAATTGGTTTTAAATAAAGAGCTGGAGGAGCAGATTCTCCTGAAAAGCACCGAACTGGAAATCATATCAAATTTGGACACCGTAACAAAACTGTACAACCGAACCTATTTCCGACACTCTTTACAAAATGCGTTGGAACAAATCAGTCCGAAAGAAATCATTGCCGTGCTGTTCATGGATTTGGATCGGTTTAAAACCATTAACGGCACATACGGGCATGATACGGGGGATCGCGTCTTAATCGAAATTGCCGAACGTCTTCAGAAATGGAATTCACTTCGACTGATCATCGCGCGTATCGGGGGAGATGAATTTGCTTTGCTTATGAACGGTAAATACAGCGAACTTCAGGTAGAAGAAATTGCCACCCGAATTCGATCTCTCTGCAGTGTTCCGGTTTCAATCGACGATCATACCCTTTATATTACCGTCAGCATCGGGATCGCAGTCGCGCCGGCGGATTCATCCGACAGCGTCACTTTAATGAAGTACGCGGATATGGCGATGTATCGCGCAAAATCAGTCGGATACAATCAATATAAATTTTATAATCAAAGCATAGGACAAATGATTCACAGAAAACATAAAATCGAATTGCTGCTTCAAAAATCCGATATCAACAAAGATTTCGATCTTTATTATCAGCCGCAGTTTGATCTCGCAAACAATCAATTAATCGGTATGGAGGCTTTGATTCGCTGGAATACGGAATCGTTCGGCTACATTTCTCCCGGAGAATTCATCCCGATCGCGGAAGAGATTAATTTTATATCCAAACTCGGCAAATGGATCTTTTGGAATGCATGCAGGCAGATCAGAGAATGGAACAAAACATATGGAACAAATCTGAAAATCGGCATCAATATGTCCCCCAAAGAACTGGTCGGATCACAATTTGTTTCTGACCTGACAGGACTGATCGCCGACAACCCCGAATTGAAAAATTGGATTGATATCGAAATTACCGAAAATATTATGCTGGAACAAAATGAGGCAGTACAATTGGCTTTCTCCACAATCCATGAACTTGGAATTACCATCTCAATCGACGATTTCGGCACGGGGTACGCGTCTTTCAAATATCTGCAGCGCTATCCGTTTAACCGCATTAAAATCGACAAAAGTCTGATTGACAACATTACTGCAGATGAAAACAGTTTTCATATTGCTTCCGCAATTATCAACATGTCAAAAACGATCGGATTGAAAACAATTGCGGAAGGGGTCGAAACAGCCGAACAGAGTAAAGTGCTGAACGAACTCGGATGCGATCAGGTGCAGGGGTTCCTTTTTGGGCTGCCCGTTGCGCCGAAAGATTTTGAACAACGCTATCTGAAACAAAAGCATCCTTTCCTGCACCCCGATCATAACAAAACATGAATATGTCGACTGTACCGCAATCCGATCTTTCGGTGATCCGCGTGATCCATGCATCCTTTATAATAAAATACATCCGATACCTGACGGTTTCGGATGTATTTTGATCAAACGGTTCTCAATCATTTAAAAATGTAAAGTCCAATGCACCGTCGCCGTTTCCTAGATCCACGGTAATCAGATCGTCTCCGGCCGCACCGGTATCGATTGTAACGGTAGTCGGAACTGCGGTATTATAGACCGTGCTGCCATTTTCTTCGTAATAGCTCTGGAAGGACCATGTCGCCGTAGCTTTTGTCAGCCCGGAATTCACGCTTGAAAAACTGAGTGTTCCGGTTCCGAACCCTTCGGATTGATATTGACCGATATCCAACCGATACGCTCCGTCTGATGTAAAAGCAATCACATATCCGTTTGCTTTGTTATACCAGGTTCCGAGAATTTTCTTCATAAAGTCAGCAGGATTTCCCGAATCTTCAACAACTGCCTTGATATCGGCCGATGAAGAGTTCCCTGCCGCATCGCTGACAGTCAGCGTAATCGGATAAGTTCCCGCTTTAGCGGTGTCAACGCTTCCGCTGACAGAAATCGAGGATGCGCTGATCACTCCGTCCGCATTGTCCGTCACGGTAGCGTAATCCGCAATATTGAATGTACCTCCGAGCGGAACCGTAATGGAGTCCGCCACGGTAATCACCGGAGCAGTCGTATCCACAACTTTAAACGTGACCGTTTTGGATGTCGTTTTCCCGCTGGAGGTGTTTTCCAGATCATACGTCACCGTATATTCTCCCGTTTTCGAAGCATCCACATTGTTCTGTGACACGCTCACGGTATACTTGCCTTCTGCATTTGATTTAAGAGAAACAAGCCCCAGCAGATATTCGTCGTCAATGGCTGTTCCTGCCTCAATCGTCTGAGCCGTTACGGTAAGCGGATTGGCAAAAAACATAAAATATCCGCCGATTCCAAGTCCGGCAACAATAATCACGGATGCCGCGATTATCAGGATTTTCTTCAGAGGGATTTCGTAATATTCCTCTTCTTCCTCCGACAGATCATCCTCATTGTAAGAATCCTCTTCGATATCGGACTCTTCCTCTTCTTCCCGCATTCTAGCTTCGCGTTTCAAACGGGCCTTTCGTTCTTTTCGGGATTCTTCATAAAGATCCTCTTCCTGTTCTTCCTCAACCGGCAGACGGATAAAAGCGGTCTCTTCTTCCACAGGTTCGACCGCCGCGCCGCAATAAGGACACATTTTAAAATCGGACTGAATTTCTTTGCCGCACGATTTGCATTTCATTCGTTTACACTTCCATTCTCATTTTAACGAGTAATCACTTTATTTTCAAATTCTATCATCTGACGTTTTCGATGTCAACCGTATCCCGTTTTCTGAAATGCTTATAATAAAAAGGATTCGAATGAATCCTTTTCCCTGCGATCACTGATTATACAAATAAGTAAACGGTCTGAGTCTGAATGCCACTTTGGCGATAATGGCATCCTGAGAAAAACAACCCATCTCCCGGCTGTCCTGACTGACGGGACGATTATCTCCCAACAGGAAATATTCTCCGTCCGGCACCGTTATCGGACCGTAATCGTTGTATGTCAACCCGGATACAAGATAATCTTCCTCCAGGGCTTCTCCGTTGATGTATACCACATTGTCTTTGATTTCCACGGTCTCCCCGGGCAGTCCGACCACACGCTTTACGTAATTGGTGGTATCACTGATTTTTACAATGACGATTTCCCCGCGTTCCGGAGCATCAAACCAATATGCCGCTTTCACCACGCACAGCTTTTCTCCCTCTTTGAGCGTCGGATACATGCTCGTCTGTTCCACTACGACAAACTCAAAAATAAAAATCCGGATCAGCAGCGCAATCACGACCGCAATGGTAATTGCTTTCGTCCACTCATAAAATTCGCTGTTGGATTTCTTCTTTGTCTTATTTTCCTTCTGCTCGCTCATCCCGCAACTTACCGCCGTTTCTTTGATTTCCTGTCTTATTATACAGCATATCCATACAAATCAAAGAACTCAGGAAAAATATTTTTTATCCAATCCTCTGTATTGCAGCGCCTCCGATAAATGCAGACAGTCAATTTGTTCTGCTCCTTGCAGATCAGCAATCGTCCGCGCCAGTTTCAGAATACGATGATAACTTCTCGCCGACATGCGGTATCGGTCAAATGCTTGCTTCATCAGCGCTTTCCCGTCTTCTTCCGGCACGCAGAATTCATCCAGTTCTCTGGAGGTCATTTGCGCGTTGCTGTAAATTGCCCGCCCGGTAAATCTCGCAGACTGCACATGTCTTGCACGGTCAACTCTCTGTTTGATTTGGGCGCTGGTTTCATTGACTCCGCAGTTCATATTGAGTTTTTCGTAATTCTCGACATTCACCTGCACCACCATATCAATGCGGTCAATGATCGGGCCGGATATTTTTTGCAGATAACGGTCAATCGCCGACTGCGTGCAGTGACACTCGTGCGTCGGATCATTGTAATAGCCGCACGGACATGGATTCATACTCGCCAACACCATAAAAGAAGCCGGATAGGATACGGATGCATTCACTCTTGAAATCGTTACGCTCTGATCTTCTATCGGCTGACGAAGAGATTCCAGTGCCATCGTCTGAAATTCTGCAAATTCATCAAGAAACAATACCCCGTTGTGCGCCAATGACACTTCTCCGGGTTTCGGGATTCTGCCTCCGCCAACCAAAGCAATGTTGGATACCGTATGGTGAGGAGAGCGAAACGGTCTCTGAGTAACCAGAGGGGTCTCGGATTTAAGCAGTCCTGCAACAGAGTAAATTTTCGTTACCTCCAGACTCTCTTCGCGCGTCATATCGGGAAGGATCGTCGGAAACCTGCGTGCCAGCATCGTCTTCCCGCTTCCCGGAGGCCCGATCATCAGCATGTTGTGGCCGCCTGCGGCTGCAATTTCCATTGCGCGCTTCACCGTCTCCTGTCCTTTGACATCAGACATGTCCAGATCATAAAATACTTTCTGCGCCATCAGCTCTCTCAAATCTGCGGAGAACGGCTGCATTTTCCGTTTTGTGCACAGATGCTCCACCACTTCATAGAGCGTATCCGCCGCATAAATTTTCCCTTTCCCCGCAAGAGACGCTTCCACGGCATTTTCTTTCGGCAAAATAAATTTCGTAAATCCCTGCTTAAGCGCCGAAAGCACCATGGGAAGAACTCCCTTTACCCCTTTGATTGTCCCATCCAAAGAGAGCTCTCCCAAAATGATGTATTCTTCAATCGGCTCAGCCGCATAAATCTGCCCGGAAGAGAGTAAAATCCCCACAGCAATCGGCAGGTCAAAATACGTCCCTTCTTTTTTCACATCCGCCGGGGCAAGATTGATCGTCACTTTTCTGACGGGGAACGAAAACCCGTTGTTTCCCATCGCCGCACTCACGCGTTCTTTCGCTTCCCGCACGGCCGTATCCGGAAGCCCTACCATATAAAAGGAAACCATGCCGGATGAAGTGTCCGTCTCCACCGTGATAACGGAGGCTTCCAGTCCGAGAATCGATGTAGTATAAACTTTTGACAGCATCTGCTTTTCTTCCTTCCGCTTTTGCATTCGACTGCAGAATCGGATTTCCTTTATTTATTTTTCCGGAATTCTTCATATAAAGAGTCTTTCTTATGCAAAAAAATGTAAATTTTTCCGCAAACCTATTGCACAGTTCGCAAAAAAGCCGATATAATATGGACTTAGTCAGAGATGAAAAGGATTCCGATGTGTTTTGTCCAATACCTATCGGGTAAGGAGAAGACAACAATGGAACTTTTATATTATCTTTGGATGGACGGCATCAAAGGATGCGGATGTGTAACGACGGCAAAATTGATCAAAGAATTCGGTTCGGCACAGGCTGTTTACGAATCGGACGACCTGGGCGCATTGATGCAGACGGAAGAAATTCCTTACGATACCGCATTCGCACTCGCAGCAAATAAAAGTCTGGATGAAGCAAAAAAACAATGCGATCTGATCACAGACAGACAGATTCCTTATCTGACATTCTCGGATGACGATTATCCGCAATTACTCAGGGAAATTCATGATCCTCCCGCAGTTCTTTACTATCGCGGCAGAAACGTTTTCTTGGGAAGCGCAATCTCGGTTGCGGTCGTCGGAGCCAGAAAAGCAACCCCTTACGGGATGTCTGCAGCAGAAACCATCTCTTCCCAACTTGCAAAATGCGGCGTGAACATCATCAGCGGCCTCGCAAACGGAATCGACACCGCTGCACACCAAGGAACCGTTTCTTCAAAGGGAACGGCAGTCGGCGTTTTGGGATGCGGCATCGATATCGTATATCCTTATTCCAACAAAAAACTGTACGAATCCGTGCTGTCCAACGACGGCATGATACTGACTGAATTTGCTCCCGGAACGGAGCCGATTCCGGTAAATTTCCCCAGAAGGAACCGCATCATCAGCGGACTGTCTTATGCCACACTGGTAGTGGAAGCCGCCGAGAACAGCGGATCTCTGATTACCGCAAAATACGCGGCGGAACAAGGGCGCGAAGTATATGCCGTACCGGGCAATATCACGTCTCAGCAGTCTGCCGGATGCAATCTTTTGATAAAGGACGGCGCAAGACTTGTCAGTTGCGGAGAAGATATCCTGCAGGATATGTTTCGGGTATTCCGCCCGATTGTAAAGACAGAGCAACAGCCTCTTCCTGAAATGAACCCGAAAGAAAAGGAATTATACCTTGCTGTCACCAAAGGGGGCAAAACGGCAGATCAACTTGCGAAACTGCTTGATTGGCCGATCAGCACCGTCAATTCCCAACTCACTTTGTTGGAATTGAAAGGAGTGCTTGCCATAGAAATGGGACTGATTTATCTGACGTACTGAACACAGTGCATACGGAGGAACCAATGACATATAAACTCGTTATCGTGGAATCGCCCGCCAAAGCGAAAACAATCGAAAAATACCTGCCCGATGACTGCAAAGTCACCGCAACCATGGGACACGTCATCGATCTGCCCACGAGCAAACTCGGAATCGATATCGAACACGGATATCAACCGGAATATAAACCCATCAAAGGGAAAGGCACGCTGCTCAAAGAGATCAAACAACAGAGCAAACATGCTGAAGAAATCATCCTTGCAACAGACCCCGACCGCGAAGGCGAGGCCATTTCTTTCCATCTCGCAAATTATCTCGGTCTGGATTTGAATCAGGATAATCGAATTGAATTCCATGAAATTACCCCGACCGCAATCGGATCGGCGATGGAACATAAACGTCCCGTCAATATGGATCTGGTCGATGCACAGCAGGCCAGACGGGTTCTTGATCGACTGGTCGGTTATAAAATCAGCCCCATTCTTTGGAAAAAAGTCATGCGCGGACTGAGTGCCGGCAGAGTCCAGTCCGTAGCAACAAGAATCATTGTGGACCGGGAAAATGAAATCCGTAACTTTATCAGCGAAGAATATTGGAATATCCTCGCAAAGCTGAAAAAGCAGGATGACGATACCGTTTTCGAAGCACATCTGCTGACTGTCGATGGGAAAAAAGCAGAAGTCACAAACGAAGAACAGGCAACCCGTATCGTATCGGATCTGAAAAGCGGAACGTTTACGGTGGAAAAGGTCAAGCAATCGACCAAACGCCGCAAGTCGGCTCCTCCGTTTACCACAAGCACCTTGCAGCAGGATGCAAACCGCAAACTGTCATTTTCGTCCAAAAAAACGATGATGATTGCGCAGCAGCTGTACGAAGGTCTTGAAGTAAAAGGAAAAGGTCATATCGGACTGATCACTTACATCAGAACCGATTCGGTCCGAATCGCCGAACCGGCTCAGGATATGGCAAAATCTTATATCAACGAACTGTACGGAAAAGAATATGTGGGCGGGTTTACGGCCAAAGCCAAGAAAAATGTCAAAATTCAGGATGCTCATGAGGCAATCAGACCGACTGATTTGACTTTGACGCCGGAAGAGGCAAAAGATTCGCTCGGCAAAGATCAGCTGAAACTGTATACGCTTATTTACAAACGATTTCTGGCGTCCATGATGAGTGATGCGGTTTATGACACCTTGAGTGCAGACATCCAAAACGGCATTTACACCCTGCGCGCAACAGGATCCAAGCTCAAATTCCCGGGATTCCTGAAAGTTTACGATGCGGATGAAGCCGAACAGGATTCCGTCATGCCGCATCTTGCCGAGCAGGAACCGCTTTTATTGCAGGAGTGCATCGGCGAACAAAAATTCACACAGCCGCCCCCGCGCTACACGGAAGCAACGCTCGTCAAAGCATTGGAAGAAAAAGGCATCGGACGTCCGAGTACGTATGCCCCCACCATCAGCACGATTCTTGCGCGCAATTACGTCGTGCTCGAAGAAAAAAAATTCAAACCGACCGATCTGGGGGAAGCAGTCACTGCACTGATGATCGCCAATTTCGCCGAAGTTGTGGATATCGGTTTTACGGCAGATATGGAATCCGATCTTGATAAAGTGGCACTTGGCCAAGATGACTGGGTTCAGGTAATCGATGCATTTTACAAACGCCTCCAGGTCGATCTTGAAAAAGCAGAATCCATCGAACGAATCAAACTTCCCGAAGAAATCACGGATATCAAATGCGAAAAATGCGGACGCAATATGGTGGTCAAACACGGGCGCTTCGGAAAATTTTTGGCTTGTCCCGGTTACCCGGAATGCAGTTTCACCATGCCGCTTGTCGAAAAAGTCGATGCGCACTGCCCCGAATGCGGCAGCGAAATCGTCGTGAGAAAAACCAAAAAAGGCAAAACATTTTATGGTTGCAAGTCATATCCGGAATGCAACTTTATGTCGTGGAACAAACCGACCGATGAAAAATGCCCGGAATGCGGAAAGCCATTGTTTGTCTCCAACGGAAAAAGCGAAAAAAAATTCTGTGCGGACAAAGAGTGTGGCTATAAAGAATCTTAATTCCGAAACGTCGGATCCCCGAACAGGCACGTCATCGTGTCTGTTTTTTTCATGAAACAACAGGAATCGGCGCAATTGCTCGATTCTGCTTGAAATAACGGCGCTTGACCTGTTAGAATAAACCGTAAAGGAATTTATGATATGTCAAAGTTTTCATCTTACAAAACCATCGTCTTTAAAGTCGGCACTTCCACATTGGCCCATTCCTCCGGACATGTGAATATCCGCAGCATGGAAAATCTCGTGAAAGTACTTTCCGATGTCAAAAATATGGGATACAACATTGTTTTGGTTTCTTCCGGAGCCATCGGTGTCGGCGTCGGCAAACTCGGACTTAAGCAAAAACCGACGGACACCCCAACCAAACAGGCAGTCGCTTCTGTGGGACAGTGCGAACTGATGTATATTTACGATAAACTGTTTTCCGGCTACAATCATAAAGTCGCACAAATTCTGCTCACCGGAGACGTGTTGGATCAGCAGCAGAGACGCAGCAACGTCATGAACACTTTTTCCAAACTTGCAGAACTCGGCTGCATTCCGATCGTAAACGAAAATGACACCGTAGCAGTCGAAGAAATCGAATTCGGCGACAATGATGCTCTCTCCGCACTCGTTGCCAAGCTCATCGGTGCCGATGCACTCGTCATCTTGTCCGATATCGACGGACTGTTCACAAAAAATCCGCGCACACATTCCGATGCGGAGTTGATCGATGACGTACCCGTCATTGATGATTACATTTGTTCCCTTGCGGAAAATACCTGCACCAATCTCGGTACAGGCGGAATGATCACAAAACTCCGCGCGGCGCAAAGCGCCACCGAAAGCGGCATCGACGTTTATATTGTAAACGGAAAAAATCCACTGATTTTATACGACCTGTTCGACGGAATCAAATGCGGCACGCATTTTCACGGAAAGGGGAAAACCCAATGAATTTTCTTGATCAATGCCTCAAAGTGAAAGAAGCTTCGACAGAACTGTCCGTTATGACAGAAGCAGAGAAAAACAAGCTTCTGCTGACCTTTGCGGATCAGCTGGTGCAGGATGCCGATTTCATCATTCGTGCCAACGAATCCGATATAGAAGAAGCAATCCGAAACAAGATCACACCGTCATTGGTTGATCGACTCCGACTCGACCGCAAACGGATCGAAGACATGGCACAGGGCGTGCGCGATGTGGCAAAACTTGCGGATCCCGTCGGTCTGACTTTGGAAGAAAAAACCATGCCGAACGGGCTGCATATCAAAAAAGTCAGCGTCCCTCTCGGTGTGATCGGCATAATTTATGAAGCAAGACCGAACGTCACTTCCGATTCTGCGGCGCTTTGCTTAAAATCAGGCAATGCGGTTGTGCTCAAAGGCGGAAAAGAAGCCATCCTTTCCAATACCGCAATTGTCGCCTCTCTTCAAAAAGCGCTCAAAAGCTGCGGAATGAATCAAAATTTTGTCTATTTGATCGAAGATACCTCAAGAGAAACGACCAATCAAATGATGAAACTTAAAGGGGTCATCGACGTATTGATTCCCCGAGGAGGCAAAAGTCTCATTCAGGCGGTTGTGGCAAATTCCTCTGTTCCGGTGATCGAAACGGGAGCAGGAAACTGTCATGTCTACGTCGATGAATCCGCAGATATCGAAATGGCACTCAATATCATAGACAATGCCAAAACCTCCAGGCCATCTGTCTGCAATGCGGCGGAAACTCTTCTGGTTCACGAAAAAATCGCGCCTCTTTTCCTTCCGAGGGCAGCGCAGCGTCTTGCCGAAAAGCAGGTTGAACTGCGCGGATGCGAAAAAACCCGCGAAATATTGGGAGAGTCCGTTATACCGGCGAGTGAAGCGGACTACGAAACGGAATATAATGACTATATTCTTGCGATCAAGATCGTCAAAGATGTCAAAGAAGCAACAACGCACATCCGAAACTATTCAACCCAACACTCCGAATCCATCGTAACGCAGAATTCCGGAAACGCTGAGTATTTCACCTCGCATGTTGACAGCGCTGCTGTTTATGTCAATGCCTCCACCCGCTTCACGGACGGAGGTGAATTCGGTCTCGGAGCCGAAATCGGTATTTCCACTCAAAAACTGCATGCCCGGGGACCGATGGGGCTCAAAGAACTCACGAGTTATAAATATATAATTCACGGAACGGGACAAATCCGCTAGAGGGGAACCTGATGAAAAGACGTCTCATTTTTATCTTAACCGTGATGCTGATCCTTTTTCTCTCCGCAGGATGCGGAAAGCCCGAAACACCTCAGATCAGCATCAACCAAACCACGTTTGTCGGCGGCGACGATATTGCGCTCAAATGGAATGAGGTCAAAGATGCAGACAGTTATAAGATCTGTTTTTATATCACTCCATTCAGTGACGGAAAACTTGCCCGAAGCATCGAACTGACGGATACTTCATGGGATGGTTCCATGTCTGCGGGTCAATATGACATTGTCGTATATGCACTTCGCAGGGGCAATGCAAGCGATGTCTCGCAAGTCATTTCCATTACGGTAGAATCGGAATCAGTGCCCAGCTGGGATGACATCAACTATATTTTTTCCTCCACGTATGACCAACTGCAAAGCAAATACGGAGTCGCGGCTGTCGAAACGGATACGGGCAGCTCCGTTATTCGTTCGTATGACAGCCCAGTTATCGATTTGACCTATCCTGACAATGCAAAGGGCACCTGCAAACAAATCGATATTTATGATGAAAACTTCATCCTCTTCGGACTGCATATTACGACCAATACGCAGTCGGATCTGACTGCAGCGCTTAAGTCAAATGGAATAACCTATGAGAATAATTCGGAAACCACATCAGCCGGGTTGAGTCTCTATACAGAATTTACTTATAAGAATTATACCGTTCTGGTTCATACCGATAACTCCGGATTGATCTCATATGTAACCGTCAAAAACTAGAAATCTTAAAAATCCCGCTTAATTGCGGGATTTTTCTTAAATAAAACTTGATATTTCAACATTGATTCAATTATAATAAATGCATCCGATACTTGATTCGTGAATTGGGGTTATGTGCAATGGAAGACAGCTTTATCCATTTGGTATACAATGCGGCGTTGCTGCTTTCGTTAAGCGTCGTTTATGAACTCAGCTATCTTATTCCGACAAAAAACAAAACAATCAATTCCGTTATCAGCGGAATCATTATCGGCGCAATCGGACTGGCTATCATGAGTCTGCCGTTTCAATTGATGAACGGCGTTGTTTTTGATACCCGCTCAATCCTGCTGAGTGTGACCGCTTATGTTTTTGGTTGGCTTCCGTCCGCCATTGCGGGTATCATTCTGATCGTATATCGTCTCACAATGGGAGGAAGCGGTGCAACGGCAGGGATTGCGGTAATTTTGATATCCGTTTCAATCGGACTGCTTTGGGGAAAAATTCCCTATAAAAAAAATATGAAACTGCTGTATTTCTATACGATGGGCATAGCCGTCCATACAAGCATGCTGTTATGCATGTTTCTGCTTCCGTATGAAACGGCAGTTTTTGTCATTCAATCGATCGCTTATTCCGTCATGCTCCTATATCCCGCAGCAAGCGTAATACTCACCTTACTTCTGACGCGCCAAAAAGAGCGAAATGAAACATTGCTTAAAATTGCGGAAACAAAAGAACAATATCAAAACTTTTTTATCAATAATCACGCCATGATGATGTTGGTTGACCCATCGAACGGAAAAATTGTCGAAGTGAATCAGGCCGCCGCATTCTTTTACGGTTACGATGTCGATACGCTTCGCACGATGAGTATGGATCAAATCAACGTTCTCTCAAAAGAAGAATTGTTTCAAAAAATGCAATCGGCCAAAAACAAACAAATCCGTTATTTCGAGTTCCGTCACAAAAAAGCTGACGGCGAGATTGCAGATGTAGAAGTATACAGCGGACCGATCAGGCTGAATGGCAACACATTGCTGTACTCGATCATTCACGATATCACTGACCGCCTAAAAGCCCGAAGAGAACTCATGGAAAGCGAAAAAAAATTCCGTATGCTCATAGAACAGGCCCCCGAGGCCATTTATATTCATTCGGATGGCATTATTCTATTCGCAAATCCAGCAGCTGTCCGCATGCTCGGAGCAGAAAATGAACATCAGCTGATCGGAATGCCTGCGGAAAAATTATTCATCTCAAAGAAAGTGGACAATCTGGAAGAATACAGGGAAAAATTATACCGGCAAAACGAACCGATCTCTTTCCGCACCGAGCAATTACTCCGCATCGACGGAAATGCAATCGATGTGGAAATGTCCGCCATCCCCATCAATTATCAGGATCAACCGTCCGCCATTGTTTTCGCAAGGGATATCAGTGAAAAAATCAAGATGGAAAAATCCCAAAAAGAACTCGAAGCCCAACTGCGCAATCAACAGAAATTGGAAGCAATCGGAACCTTGGCCGGAGGAGTTGCCCATGAAATCAATAATCCGCTCAGCGGTATCATGAATTACGCACAATTGATTTATGATGAACTTCCGACAGATGCCTCTTCTTCCGTATATGCTTCGGAAATCATTCACGAAACAGAGAGAATATCGGAAATTGTCCGATCTTTGCTTCAATTTTCCAGGCAGGAAAAGCAATCGCACAGTTATGCCAGCATCTATGATATTATCAATCATACGATATTGCTGATTCAAACCATCATCAAAAAAGACCAAATCGAACTCATCCTTGATATCGAAGAAAATCTCCCGATGATCAAGTGCAGAAGCCAACAAATACAGCAAGTGCTGATGAATTTGCTGACCAATGCAAGAGACGCACTGAACGAAAAATACCCCGGCTACGATGAAAACAAGCTGATTCTCCTTTCATGCCGACAACTGGAAAAAGACGGCAGACGATGGCTTCGAATCATTGTGGAAGATCGTGGAAACGGAATCCCTCTCGAATTAAGAGAAAAAATATTCGAGCCGTTTTTTTCGACCAAACCGAAAGAACTCGGCACAGGTCTTGGGCTTTCCATTTCTTTTGGAATTGTGCAGGATCATCACGGACAAATAACAATCGAATCGGAACTCGGAAAATACACTAGGTTTATTGTGGATTTACCTGTCGATAACGGCTGGAATTTGGATGAAAAAAAATAGGAGCGGATCTATGAGCAACATTTTAATCGTGGATGACGAAAAAAGCATCCGCATCACATTAAGCGAGTTTTTAAAAAAAGAAGGGCATCAGGTTTCTTCCGCATCCGATGTAGACGAAGCGATTCAATTATTCAATGACCAAAATTTCGACATCGTGGTCACCGATATTATCATGCCGAAACGATCGGGAACCGAATTGCTGAAGTATATCCGTGAACATTCCCAATCCGTTCAGGTCATACTGATGACAGGCGAACCCACTGTGGACACTGCAATCCAGTCGGTGCAAAGCGGCGCAAACGACTATTTGACCAAACCGATACAAAAGGATATTTTTCTCCAAACAATTCGACAGGTCGCCGAAACCAAACAATTGTGGGACGAAAAACAATTTTGGGAAGAACAAAACGTATTATACCAAAAAAAGTTGGAACAAACGGTTGAAAATCGTACTATGGCTTTGCAAAATGCCATGCTCGGTATGATCACCCTGATCCATTCCATCGTTGATATTCGGGACCCCTACACTTGTCGGCATCAGATCCGTGTCGGCAATCTTGCTGCCGATCTGGCAAAAAAAATGACAGCAAAAAAAGAAACGGTTGATCTGGTTCGCATTATCGGCTATATTCATGATATCGGCAAACTCGCCGTTCCGACTGAAATTCTGGCCAAACCGGGCAAACTGTCGGAACTCGAAATGCAACTGATTCGGGAACACCCGCAGACAGGATATGAAATGCTCACGGGCATCCATCTTCCTTCCGCAATTGCGGAAGTAATCCGACAGCATCACGAACGCCTGGACGGCAGCGGATATCCCCTGCATCTCAAAGAAGAACAAATCCTCTGGGAAGCCAAACTCATCGCCGTTGCCGATGTGGTGGAATCCATAGCCTCACATCGCCCTTACCGACCGGCACTCGGAATCGATCGGGCACTCGAAGAACTCAAAATCAACCAGTCGCATCTTTATGATAAGGAGATATGCAACTCCTGCATTGAATTGTTTGAAAAAGACGGATATGAGCTTGATGACGAACAAAGAGAAGTATATTTTTATTTGTAATCTAATGCACAAAAAAAAGTGCTTCCTTAAACGGAAGCACTTTCTGTTTTTCATCGGTCTGAATTATTCGATGATTTCGACCACGACACCCGCTCCGACGGTTCTTCCGCCTTCACGGATTGCAAATCGAAGTTCTTTTTCCATTGCAATCGGAGTAATCAGGTCAATCGTTACCTTGATGTTG
>JBGMEA010000011.1:0-17403 GCA_041447245.1 Anaerofustis sp. | reverse complement strand
GAAGTATTTCAATCACGAGCGTCCTTCTTATGCTCTGAACTATCAAAGCCCCGTACAGTTCAGAACTGTACGGGGCTTTGGATAACGGTTGTCTTTTTTTCTGTCCACTTTTGATTGACTGGTTCACCGATCGGCAGTCTTTTCTTTTGTGTTGAAATTGTGGTAATTGGCAGAACAAAAAGAAAAATGATCTTATTTGGTTTTCGAATTTCGGAGCAATAAACAAGCTATTCTTCGCGCAGTTTGCTGGCCGCAGGGCGGTTCTTCATCATCAGGCCGAGCAGTCCGGCAACAATCGGCAGCAGGAAAATGACGACGATAGCGGTCGCAAGCCCCCAGATGTCCGCGATTCTGCCGATGAAGATGACGGCAAGTCCCCCGATGCCGCCCGCAAAGCCCATGGTAAGACCCGCGGCAAGCGCTTTGTTGTCAGGGATGGCTTCCTGCGCCGCAACCACCGTGACGGAAAAACTGGAGAGCAGCGCCGCGCCTGCGAGCGCGAGGAACACCGTGGAAATCCAACCGCTGCTCAGAAAGAAACCGAAGAACAGCGGAGTCGCCAAAATCAGCGAACCGACGATGAGCAGCTTTCTGCCATACAGATCGGAGAGGAATCCTCCGGTGACACCTCCGATGGCTCCCGCCGCCAGCATGATGGTGACAAGATGGCTTGCGGCAACGTTGGACACGTTCTGGGACGCCAGATACAGCGGAAGCAGTGTCAGCATGGCGGTATAGGCAAGGGAACGGATCGCGATGACGCCGATGATGGCACTCAGTTCTTTCGAAGCGGATTTGAGAGAAGCCGCCACTTTTTTCATGGGAGTGTGCGTGCCCTTGAGCAGCGCATCCTTCGGGGCGAAAAACAGAAGCAAAACCGCTACGATGACCCCGGGAATGACTGTGACAAGCGTGGAGTGCAGTCCGTACGCCTGAAAAAGCGGAACGAGAAGGAGCGGACTGAACGCGAAGCCGAAGTTGCCGAATGCGACGAACGCCGACAACAGCACAGCCTTGCGGTCTCCGCTGAGCACGTTAACCATGGTGGATGCCTGCGGATGAAAGGCCGCGGTGCCGAGTCCCGCCAGTGCGGAGATGATCACGAGCAAAGCGTAACTCTGCACAAAGCCCGTCAGAGAGAGCATCACAGCCATCCAAAGCGTGCCGACATGCACGAGCCAGCGTTTGCCCTGGCGGTCAAGATAAAAGCCGAATACCGGCTGAATGAGCGACGAGGATACGGTGAACGCCGACACAAGCACCGCCGCTTTTGTCGCGGTGAAGCCGCTGTAAGCCGCAATGAGAAACGGGATGAGCTGCGGCAGATAGTTGCTGTAAAAATCGTTGAGCAGATGGGCGAGGGACAGTACGCCGATCCGTCCGTATCGGATGGGCTGCTGTTTGGTTTGCGTTTGCATTGTCATGACAGGTCTCCTTTATGGTTCAGTTTGGCGTAATGATCGGAAAAAAAGACAAAATTTTCCATGCGCATGCGGATGTCTTCCGCATGTTCGGCAAGCGAGTGCATGCCTTTCTCCGTGACAGAGTACCATTTTCTGGGCTGACCCGCATCGGGTGTTTCCCAGCGGGATGTGACAGAACCGTCTTTTTCCAGTTCCGCGAGGCAGCGGTAGATGTCCGCGCTGTCGGAAAAGCAATGCGGCATTTCCGTTTGCAGGCGGTTCATCAGCGCTCCTCCGTAAGATTCATCTTCGGCGAGCAGAAGCAGAATGTAGGACGAGGTGTGGCGTCCGCGATGTTTGGTCATACAAAACCTCAATTCTCAGTAACATGTAATTCACATGATGCTGTAATTCACAGTATCATAAGCATACATCGTTTCGGACGGGTTGTCAAGGGGTTGTTTTGTTTTGCGACTTCGGATTTTTCGTTTGACTGCACAAAAAAAGAGGACAGCGAAGTGTCCTCCCAAGGTTCATAAAAAGCAACAGATAGTTTGTTCTTGTCTGACTGACGCTTCCCCGGTTCAGAGTATCCGCCGTCTGACTTCCACGACCACCCCGAGAATCGTGACGGACTCCTCGCCGTCATAAGGATAAAATTTCGGCTCGTAGCTCGGGTTGAGCGGCTGGAGCCAAATGCCGTTTTCCTGCTTGATGACTTTCTTCAGCGTCGCATCGTATCCGTTGATGTAAACCACGCAATCCTGCCCGCTCTCACACTCCGGCTGGCGCCGCACAATGACGGTGTCTTCCTCCAGATATTTCGGGTACATGCTGTTGCCCGAAACGCGAAAGCCGATGTAGTCCTTTCCGCCTCTTGTCATATCCGCACTGATATCTTCGAAATCGACGACTTCATCCAATGCTTCAATCGGAATGCCTGCCGGAATTTTGGCATATACTTTGATGCGCGCTGCGTGGGTGTGCTCCAAAGGGACGATTTGGGGGGCGCTGCCGCCGAGCAGATAGTCAATGGTGGTCCCCAGCAAAGAGGAAAGTCTTCGCAGCGTTTCATAGTCCGGTTCATATTTTCCCGTCTCATATCCAGATAAAGCCGCCTGGCTGACATTGAGTTTCTTCGCGAGTTCCGTCTGCTTGATGCCAAGTACGGTGCGAAGTTCTTTGATCCGGTTTTTCATATCAATCTCCTTGATATGAGTATAGCGATTTTTGAATGCTTTGTAAAGCATCTTTTATTAATAAAATCGATATTTAATAAAAATTTACTTGAAATATCAATTAAGTTGATATATGATAATCAAGAACAAACGTTCGAATTATATCAATTAACTTGTTATCGTCTGGTTATGCCAGGTGACGGATTGGAGGGCGACGGAATTGATATACAATCACTACAAAGAAATGCAGCCAACCGGGAAGAAAGCGGAAAACGGGAAAAAGAGAGGGAAACGGCTGCATTTTTCTTTTTTCGGAAACGACCGATTTCTGCGGTTGGAAGAGGAAATTCTGAATCTGACAGAAAAAAATGCGCAAATATTTCAGGACTACCATGAACTGCAACATGCGTTTGATCGGTTGAAACGGCGCGCGGAATTGTTGGAAGATCTGACTGCTGTGTTCGTTCCGGATCGGAGAGCATACGACATTTGGCAGGAGGGGAAAAGATGGTAATGAATCGAACAAACGACAGGTATCGAACAGACAAAGGAGAGGGAGAATGGCAAGAAGAAGAATGATCGACCCGAATATCTGGGAAAGCGAAGACTATGCAAAACTGAGCGTGTTGGCAAAGCTGTTGTTTGTCGGCATGATTTCGAACGCTGACGACGTAGGGTGCGGCAGAGCAAGCGCGGTATATCTGCGCTCAAAAGTGTTTCCTTACGACGAGTCAATCAGTTCTTCTCAGGTTTCGGATGCGCTGGATGAAATTTCCGCCTCCCTTTCCGTGCTGTTCTACCGATGCGGAGGAAACGAGTACTATGCGATGCGCAACTGGAAAAAATGGCAGCGGGTGGATAAGCCTCAGAAGAGTAATATCCCTGCTTATCATGCGGGAGATTGCGAAAAAATAAGGGGATCGGGTGCGGTGGAGGAGACGGAAGATGGGCAAGAAGATGTTTTATGCGAAACGGACGGAATGATTCCCGACTTTGCGCAGAATGATTCCGGAACCGTGCCTGCCGAAACGATGCCCAAAAGAAAAGAAGAGAAAGAGAAGAGAAAAGAAGAAGAAATCCGCGCGGTGTGCGCGCATGTGATTCATTCTCTGAACGATGCCGCAGGCACGCAATTTCGGACGGACGGAAAGGTGAGTCTCCGCCTGATCGGGGAGCGGCTTTCGGAAGGATATACACAGGAGGAGTTTCTTCGGGTAATCGGACGGAAGTGTGCCGAGTGGAAAGACAGCCCGATGCAGAATTTTTTGCGGCCGGAGACGCTTTTCGGTGAAAAATTCGAATCGTATGTCAACCAGAAGGGCGGTGCTCTTTCGCGTGGAGCCCCTGCCGCGCCGAAGCATGGCAGGATGGCATGCGAGCATGATTACGATGCGGCGCTGATCGAACAGGCATTGTTCGGTAAACGCCTCGGGGCATAGAAACAGGAGGTCTGTGCACCGGGATGTCCGGCGAGCAAAACAGGCAGCATGACTGCCGAAAGGATAAGGGTATGAAAGAATTGCAATGCAATGAGACAGCGGAATTTTTGGGAGAAGCGCGCAGACTGCGCGAATATATCATGATAAAGGAAGAGCAATTGGCATCTCTGCGAGAAGCTGCGGAGCGAATCGTGCCGGGAGCGAACCGATATGCAGGAGTTTCATCGGGACATCGCGGAGGAGGCAAAGAGGATCTTCTCTGCAAAATCATGGACATGGAATCCGATTTGGTCACCGAAATCAGGAAGATGGTAGAGGCGATGGAACGAGTGAAAAAGGCTGTGGAAGCGGTGGAAGACAAGACGATGCGGATGATCTTGGAGATGCGTTATCTGAACTTCAAAACATGGGAGGATATCAGCGAAACCATGTGTTACAGTGAGCGGCACATTTACCGCCTGCACACGCAGGCTCTGCAGTATGTGAAGGTGCCGAAGAAAAAGACGAAGCAAAAAACAAAACAGGAAGATGTGCGCGGTGATGTTCGTGCGACAGCACGACCTTAGAATTTGCGGTGAGAATTTGGATCGTTGATTTGAGGAACGCATACAATGCGTTCCTTAGGTTTTGGCGGTTCATGATTGGGGATGATCGCAGGGTATGCGTTCCCTAAATCGGATGTTTGTTGTTTGTGTGATTCCATGGATTTATTGCCGGATTGCCGGCAGCAACCCACTTTTTCACAAAAAGTGGGAAAAAACTACCAAACGATTGCGTTGCATGGAATGTCAGCCTACGCAATTCAGACAAACATCGCCTCGGCGCATAATGGTTCGCAGTCCGTTTAGGTCAGCAGCAATACGAATGCGCTCGGCTCTGTTTGTTGCTGAATTGTTTCGGGACATTCCGATGCTTGCAATCAAGTTTGGAACCGCCCCACCTGTTCGTGGCGAAATGCGGTGGATTGATTATATTGTCATTGTGGTTTCAAAATCCACGATGTGGGGAACGCGTATCACGCGTTCCGTGTATGTGTTTCATCGGGCGTATCTGTACCGTTCGGATGTTCGTTGTTTATGTAATTGGTATTGATCGTTGCGCAGTCGCCGCGTCGGCGGCGAACGACCCAGTATTAAGGGGATTCGCTCCGCAAGATATGCTCATGAAGGGCATATCTTTTCATCCATTCATCGAGTTGTGCAAGCCCTTCAAAAGTGGGCAAAACGCTTTACGCTGATGCGTCGCCCCCGACCATTCGTGGCGAAATTCGGCGCGTTGATTTGAGGAACGGAATGTGCATGGCTTGCATGTTGGAAAAATTTGTAGGGAACGCGTATCACGCGTTCCTAATATTATACATTCCATACGATGTTTTCAAGGTAATGTGAAACGGGATAATTGGCAATTCAGCTGATCATTCGGCAGAGGATTGGCAGGAATAGCAAGGCGTGGTATGATAGAAAAAACAGAGCATTGATTTGCATTCGGCCGGGAAGGAGAGGCATGCGCGGAATTCACAGACACAAAATCGGGATCATCGTGTTCCTTCTCTTTGCCGTGGCTGCGGGGATGATTGCACTGCTCTCTCATCAGATTCGGCATCAGTTTTACAACAGTCTGACAGACGGCATCGAAACGAAGACTGGAATTGTTCTGCCGAAAGGCAGCGAGGCGGAGACGTACCGTACGGATTCCGATTTCTTTTTCTCCAAAGGCATGACCTATGCCGTGTTCTTTATTCCTGAGGACGAACAGAATGGATTCGCAGGAATGCTCGCGCAACAAGGATGGAATGAATACACGGTATCCGATTATGCGGCTTTGTTTGCAACGGAGAACGGGCAGCTTGCGGCGGAGTATCTGCCGACAGAGGATTTGAGCGGCGGATGCGTGTATTATGCCGAAGAGAGCGGCAGTTCCTTTGTGCTCTGCTGTTATGAAACTGAGAGCGGGAGATTATATTGCTGTTTGTATGGGGAGTGAAAAACAATATACTTCTTATTATATATTAGACTTAATAATACAATAATGATATAATTGTAATGAAAATGTTCAATGTGAGGGAATTATGAAAAAGTGTTTTATTGTTTGCCCGATCTCTTCAGAAGGTACTGAGACAAGAAAGCGATCTGACGATTTGTTTGAATATATTATTACACCTGTCTGTGAAGATTTAAAATACGAGCCAATACGCGTTGATAAAATAAATCATACAGATAAAATTGATACAAAAATAGTTCAATATTTGGAAGAATCTGAATTAGTTATTGCGGATGTGACAGAACAAAATCCGAATGCTTTTTTTGAATTAGGATATCGTATAGCCTTGAAAAAACCGGTGATACAGATGGCAATGGAGGAAACAGTGCTTCCATTTGATATCGCATCTACAAGAACTATTTTTTATCAAACAAATGATTTAGGGAAAGCAAATCGTACTAAAGCAGCATTAACTTCAACAATGAAAGAACTAAATGATCAAATGGAAACCATGGCTCAAGTTGCAAACACGGTTGAAAATAGCGACTCAACAGGGGTTGAGATTTCATCTCAAATATTGGCGAATCTCTTTGAGTTGAAAAGTACTATTTTAGATTTGAAAGAGTCAATCAAAACTAATAATAATGAAGTTATTGAAACTATCATGAAAACATCATATACGGCTGTGCAAAATTCTCAGCCTAATCCTACCGACATAGCTCTTGCAGAAACGATTACTCAAGTCATGAAAGATCCTAAATTATTATCAGCCATTTTACAATCACAGCCTTCTAATCAGAAAACAACTTCAAATAATGGCGCAAATACAAGTGCTTATATTGAAGCATTAAAAAGTATTGTAGATAATCAGAAGAAGTAATTTCTAATAGGTTTAGTATTTTCGCGGCATCCGTCATGGATTGTCGCGGTTTTTTTTGTTATGCTCAGTTACGGAAAGAGCGGGAAGCAAAATGATCCCGCGCTTCCGAAAGAGGCATTGGAACGATCCCCGCATGGCTGCAGGGGATCGTTCTTTATTCAGGCAAATTAAGAAAGGAAGGGCATAATATGAATCAATCTCAGAAAGGAAGAGAAACGGATGGCTTACGCAATCACCCCTGCGGCGAAACATTCCCCGCTGACACGGCATTATCGTGATCTGTCCGGCGTGGACTTCGGCAGTCTGCCGTCGGCAGTCGCAGTGAATCGCTCGCCGGATGCTTCCAACGTTTATAAAAACTATCGCGCAACAAACGGGCAGGCCATCGAAACCAGACCGGGACTGAGCTTGCTCGGAACGGTCGGAGGATGTGTGTACGGCATTCATCCGTTCGGTGCAAAGTGTCTGCTGCATTACGGCACAACGCTTTCGGAATGGCTGACGTTTCCGTCTGCGATCAACAGCGGTTCGGATGTTACCGTCAAATTCAGTACGATGGCGGCGCAGAGTTCCGTATCGTTTCTCTTCGGCGGAAAGCTGTATCTGTTGGACGGGAGCAATTATCTGGTCTATAACGGATCGAGCGTCAGTTCGGTAACGGGGAGCGCAACGGTCCCGACGACGAGCATCGGCGCAGACCCAAGCGGAGGAAACAGAGAAACTTATCAGGAAATCAACTTGCTGTCCCCTTATCGGAAGAACTCGTTTGTCGGAGACGGATCGAGTAAAACGTATTATCTGGATACGACAGGGCTTGACGCTTCCTCCTACTACACGATGCAGGCATGGATCAACGGGACGCTGATGACGGAAGGCAGCGGGTTTACGGTGAATCGCACCGCAGGCACGGTGACATTCACCACGGCTCCGTCCGCGCCTGCCACCGCGGGAACGGACAATGTGGTGATCCAGTTTCGAAAAAACGTAAGCGGAAACGCAGAGAAAATTGCGAACTGTACGGTAGGGACGACATTCGACAATCGAATCTTTTTTGCGGGCAATCCGGATTACCCGAATACCTTGTTTCATTGCGAACTCGATGATGCCTCGTATGTACGGGAAACGGCTTATTATACGGACGGCGAGGATGACGCACAGATCAAAACGCTGATCCGCGGTACGGATGTTCTGATTGCCGTGCGCGAAGATCGGGGGAACGGATGCAAAGTTTATCTGCACAGCCCGGCGCTGGATTCTTCGCTTGGGAAAGTGTACCCCGTGACATCGACGGAAATCTCTTTGGGAACGGTATCGGTCGGCATCAACTTTTTTGACGATATCGTATTTGTCAGTCCGATGGGCTTGGAAGCAATTGAGATATCTTCCGATCGGGCGTCATTGAAACACCGCAGCACCATGGTGGATCGAAAGCTGATTAATGAGTCCGATCTTGCAAACTGCAAAGCGGAATTGTGGAACAATTATCTTGTGCTGCTCGTGGGCGGAAGAATCTATCTGGCGGATGCGAGACAAGTATATCGCGGAAATCGAAACGTGGAATATGAGTGGTATTTTTGGGAGAATATCGGATCGCTGCCCTCGGAAGGCGAAATGCAGTATGATGCCTGCTGCATTCGCGAATATGAAGGGACATTATACATCGGCTGCAAAAACGGAGCGGTATGCATCTTTTCCGGCACGACCGATTTCGGAACCCCGATTGTCAGTTATTGGACGACTCCGATGGATAATTTCGGAACCATGACTTATTACAAGCAAGTGGAGCGTTCCGGCGGGGTAGCGGAAATCAAGCGTGTGCAGAATTCCATAATCAAAGTGGACATCAAAGCGGACAGCGCAGACTGGGAAAATGTGTTGCGCAGCGCGACGGGAGGATTCAGCTTTGAGTCGGGGAAATTTTCGTTTATGAATTTCTCGTTCGGAACGGGCACGCGCGGGAAAATCATTTACAAAATCAAGAAAAAAAAGGTGAAGGAAGTGTCGCTGAAATTTTATTCCGATGAGGCAGGAAAACCGTTCGGGCTTTACGAAGCGACGCTGTCCGCCACCGTTATGAATACGGTGAGATAAGGAGAAAAATATGGCACTGACAAAATGCAATGCAACGGTCAATCACATATCGTTGCTGGACGACGCCCCTGCAATGGAAGCCGATGATCTGAAAGCGGCGTTCGATGCGGCAGGCGCAGAAATCAAGACCTATCTGAACGAGATCCTGACAGAAGAGATCCAGGATGAAATTCAGAATAAGATTCCCAAGATTGTGAACGATCTGACAACGGGCGGCGCGGACAAAACTGCGAGTGCGGAAACCGTGAAGACACTGAACACCGCAAAACAGAAAGCCATCACTTCCGGCACGGCGGCACCGAGCGGCGGAGCGAGCGGAGATATTTATCTGAGGTACAGTTAAGATGGCGGGCGGATCAAATTGGAGCTATACGACGGGAAGCGTGATTCAGCTGTGGGGGTACTGGAGCGCGAGCGCAGATACAGCGAACAACCGTTCCTGGTTTACATTTAAACTGCGTTTATACAGGACAGGCACCTACAGTACCTACACCACGAACAACAATGGAAAAATCAGAGCAAAATTTTCTGGGGCAACGCAAAACGAACAGACGGGGATGGAATTTTACGTTGCGAATGATTCGAACGGAAAAGACGGATATATCAAGACGGACGGCGGTATGTACGAATTCGGTTTCTGGGTCGGGCATAATGAGGATGGTACGAAGCAAATTGATCTTTCGATGGAGTTCGAACCGTGCGAAACGACGGGAAGCTACATCATCAACGGTCAAACGTATACGGTACCGTTTGGTACGGTATCGTTTGATACCATTCCGCGCGGTTCCGTGTTGGGTGCGGTATCGGCGTTCAACTGGGAGGATTCGTTCAGCGTTCCCGTGACAAAATATTCCTCTTCGTTTACGGACAACCTGACAATCGGAATCGGCGGCACGAGCATCAAGAGCATTTCAGGATACACGAGCGGAGCAGCGATTTCCCTGAGTGATGCGGAACTGCTGGCGGCGTACAATGCGCTCGGGACGGGAATGAATGCAACGGCGTCCTTCTCATTGCAGACGTATTCCGGGGCAACTCAGATCGGCACTTCAAATGCAAGTGCGACGGGAACAGCGGCAGGCACCGCTTATCTGAATGCGGGCGGCAGCTGGAAACGAACGGTGCCTCATCTGAATGCCGGAGGCACATGGAAAAAATGCATCGCATATACCAATATCGGCGGCGTATGGAAACGCTGCGTCGGATAGAGAAAGGAGTGGGATGATGGCGGAAACAACCGAACCGAACAGTTATCTCGAAGAAATGAAGCGTCTGCAGAATGAAGCGGTGAGTACCCTTCTGGAGCAGGCGCTCAGCGAAAAAGATTATGCCAATGCGCAGACGGCGGCGGCTTTGAAAAGCACGAACCGATCGGCTTATGCCGATTATCTGGATTACGTGAATCCCTACGGAACGCAGAGCGAATCGCTCGCATCGGCGGGCCTCGGACACAGCGGAGCGGCGGAAAAAAATTACGCGAACAGCTATAACGCGTATCAGTCCGCGCTTGCGAAAGCCGCTTCGGCAGCGCAGAGCGAACAGGACGACACGAATCAGTCTTATCTTTCGACGCTTGCCTCGGGCAATGCGCAGAAGCTGTCGAACGAAGCGGACTATTATCAGAATCTGTACGACAATTACTGGAACCAAAAGCAGATGGATTACTACAATTCTCTGCTGCAGGAGTGAGGAGGAATATGGCACAGACATCAAAAGAACTCATTGACGCGATGATGGAAGCGGAAGCAAAACTGCGCGCGGAAGGGGATGCCGCCCTTTCCGCATCGGCAGACAGCACGAAAACGGAAGCGGAAGCGAACGGAACAAAGGAAGCCCAGGGCGCGCAGAGTGATTATGACGCGTACCGCAACCCGACGGATGTGCGCGCGGCAGCCGCGGCAAGGCTCGGGCTGAATGGCACACTGAGCGAAACGGCGGCAAATGCGGGATACAATGCGTACCGCAGCAGACTGGCAGCAGCGGCGCAGGCGGCAGATGCATCCAGACAGAAAACGGAACTGCAGACCAAATCTCTGCTTGCACAGAGTGCGGCGAATGCAAAAACAGCACAGGCGGCGGCAAATCAGCTGAAAAACAGCGATTATTGGCAGAATGCGCAGTGGGATTATAAATTAAAATCAGAGCAAGACAACAGCAATACGGGAACAGTTTATTCCTCATCTGCCAAATCCGAAGATCATAGATTATTAAACAAGTTGAAGGCAGATGTTGATAAATTGGTTGAAAGTAAGTATCCAACCGGATTACCTGCTGAAGTTATCAATAAATATGTCGAAGAGGCATCGGAAAGTGGTTTGACTGATAGCGAAAAGGATGAATACATTAAGTATTTAAATCGAAGCAGTTTCGTAGATGTCGGGAAAACAACACCTCTGTAATGTTTGCATGGGAGGCTTGCATGATCTCAGTGATGCAGAAAGGGGAACACCATGCCAAACAAACCGACGGACATCCTGAGCAGGCAGAGCCGATCGCTGTTGAACGGAACAAGCAAAGACTACAGCGGACTGAACCGACTGGCGCAGGATTATCTGAACAATCTCAAACAAATCCAGGACAATTACTTGACATCCCGACAGGATTTTCTGTCGGGATTTTCCGTATCGAACGCCATCGGGAATCTGTCTGCGAACAATCAGACAGGCGCCGCATCGGCTGCCGACACTTCCGATACGGGCAATCAAAATAAGTCTTATCGCATCGACACCGACGTGATGGATGCGGCGGCACAAAAGATACGATACGCAAAAGCAGTCAAGGAAGCACAAGCTGCACAGCAGCAGACGAGTACGCAGTATTCTTTTTCGCCCGATACTGCGATGAGCAACGCAAGCGCAGCGATGAGCGATGCGCTGAGTGCGATGAAAGCGGCACAGCTTGAACTGCGCACGGAGCGTGGAAGCGCGGAAGAAAGACAGAGCTTGCAGCAGGCGTATGACGCGGCAAAAGCGAGCTACAACGAGGCAAAGCAACGATATGAATACGCATCGCAGCTGAAGCAGAAGGCAGAAAAAGGGGGGGATCCCGAATACGAACCAACTGCCCCCGAAGATTCCAATAAACACGATCTCTCTTATTACCAGGAACAAGTGCAGATTGCGCAGGCTAATCTGAATGCAGCTGATCTGCAAGTGAAAGGCGTACGGCTTTCAATGCAGAAATCCCCTCTTCCTCAGCCAATAAAGGGGGATCCCAATTCAACGATTAAACCTCCCGTTCCTGCGCCAAACATGGAGACTACGGGATATATTGAGGCAAATACCGATCTTGCGGATGCCTTGAAGAAATACAAACAAGCAAAGGATGCGCTCAATCAGGCACAATCCGCTTTGGACACCTACAGTGAAACAGCAGAAGGATACCAAGACGATATTGGAATAAATTCGAATCGCACGAAAACCATCGACACAAACAGTTCTGCGACGGGAAGCAAGTCCATGGATTTCTATGTGAAGACGGAATTCAGCAATCCATTCCGCTTTGACGGGGACGGAAACTATATTGATGATGACACAATATTGCAGAGTTATCTTGATGAATTCAAGCAAAGCTATGCGGGAAATCTCAATGAAGAGGCGTATGAACAGGCGTTTTCCATTTTAAAACAATTGGAAAACGGGTATAAATTTACCGATGAATCCCTGCAGAATGCCGCAAACGAACTGCTCTCCATCCAGTCAAACGGAGATGTGCAGGGAGCATTGGATGAACTCGGATCGGGCAGCGCAAAAGATTACTATTACGGTGTCGAATCTGTGCTGAACTATGAGGATAACTATAATCAGGCGATTTTTCAGGCGGAAACTTACGCCAAATCGGGGGTTATCGATGATGAGAGTGCGGCAAAGATTGCCTATGACGCTTATGTTGACGGACTTCGAATGGAAGATCTGAACAAGATCGCAGACATACTGGCAGGTTCCGACGGAGGAGGAGATGCCGAGAAAATCGGAAGCAACCTTTATTATTACCTGAACTGGAAAGACCCCGAAATCACGGCACTGGACAAAGTGGAAGCGGTCAGCAGCAATTTTACCGAAGGGGTAAGCGACGCTGCGCAGGGCGTTGCGACATTCGGAATGAAAATCGTGGGGTTGGGAGAATTTGTGCCTGAAGAATGGCAACAAGCCAACTGGAACGAAAAGATGATCGATGATGTGAGGGGGGAAATGAACGGGGTCGGGAAAACGATTCTCGATGTATCTTATACGATCGGCAATATGCTGCCTTCGATGCTTGCCGAAGGGCTTCTTCCCGGCGGCGGACTGCTTGTGACTTTTGTGGGAACGGCGGGACAGACGTATAACGATGCCATCCGTGCGGGTTTCAGCGAAAAAGAAGCGACGGTTTACGGATTGCTCAACGCCGCCGTTTCTACGGCAACCGAAAAGGCATTCGGGATTTTCGGAAAGGAAACAAAAGGATTTAATCTGACCAAGGAGTTCAAGGAGACGTTCAGCGGAGCCATCGGGAAGGTGCTCAAAAACGAAACGGCGAAAACCGCCGTCACCGCTTTCCTCTCCAACGGAACGGGAGAGTTCGTGGAAGAGCTGACGGAGCAGCTGGTGAACCCGATCATCGAGAATATCTCCTTTGACGGGGAGCAGTACACCTTTGCGAACAACCCGATCGGACTGACGGCGGATGATCTGTATGCCGCCATGATCGGTTTCTGGACAGGTGGAATCTTGGGAGGAGGATCGGACACGATTGTCGACGTCAATACAACCGCAAGGCTGAACACCATGATGGGGAATGTGAGACAGAACGGGGAAAGCATGGGAGTGTCCGACCGATCCATCCGACTTGCGCAGGACTTAACACTGCTGACCAATCAGGACGTGAGCTTTACACAAGGACAGACGCAGGTCAATGCCGACGGGAGCATTGCCATCAATAAAGACAGCGCAACTCCGATGCAGGATGTGGTGGCGGTGATGAGGGAGAAGGGGTTGCTGCCCGCGCAGACGAAAAGCAAAGCGCAGAATCAGAGCGTACAGACGACGGCGTACACCTACGAACAGCTGAAGAACATGAGCGGTGCGCAAGTGAAAGCGGCATACGGGGAGATGGTATCAAAGTATGCGGAACATCTGAAGAAGTTCGGTTTTACGGATGCGCAGGTGAAAGGCTATGTGCATGAGGCGCTCAAGACAAAGACGGCGGAGAATCGGATCAGTTCAGTGATGAGACTGCAGGAGGAGATGGGTGCTCTTTCAGAAAGTAATGCGTTGCAGGGGGAAGTTCTCAATCAAACAGTCGAAGCGGAAAGCCAAACACAGCAGGATTCTGCGGAGTTGTTGAAGGGGGAAGAAGAAACTGGTAGAATAAAGGCGGAAGAGCAAGTCGAATCGTCAGCGGCTGAAAAAGCAATGACAGCATTTTTCGATCAGATCAATGAGATCGGTCGGAATGAGCAACTGACGGTCAATGAGCGTCTCCAAAAAATTCAAGAGATTTATGAAGCTCTTCCGGACAAAGGCGATCTTACGGTGCCTTCGAACAGCGTGTTTCTCACGAAGCAGGGTTTTGACAAAAATGGTAAGCCGATATATGATTGGCCTGGTTTGCTGGGCTTTTTAAAAGAGTCCATACAATCAATCTCAAAAGAGAATACATTACCTAGCCGAATGAGCCGATTTGGAAGCAAATCGGGAAACAATCTGAGCGGGATAAAAGAAAACGGAGAATTTCCGACTTTCGATGAGTTAGGTCTTCCTTATGCTGATAATCCATCTGCAAGGCATCAGATCGAGTTTGACAATGAACTGTATTTTGAGGTGATTGATGCAATTTCCGAAGGATCTCTCAAGAAGCTAAATAGTCTTCTTATCTCAAACGGAAGAACTCCTTATAGACAATACGAATTTGATGATTTGCAGATAAAATATCATTATTTCTTAGATAATGTTGAGGCGAATGATATTCAGATTGATGCAACATATGGATTATTCGGGGTTGTAAACGAATGGAAAGATAAAGATACGGGAGAAGTATTGCTAAAAGGTGGCGCGGATCAATTTACGATTCCGTTGTCTATTCAATTACTAATTGATCTAGGGATCATTCAAAAATATTAAGGAGTGATAATAGACATGACTAAAACCGAATTGATAAAAAAAATAAAAACAGAGAATTTAGATAAAACCTTGCTTCCTTGGTTAATAGTTTTTGATGAAATTACAGACTCACCGGATGTTATAGGATGTGTGCATGAAGGTGGGAAATGGAAAATATTCAAAACTGTGGAACGCGGCGGTCATTATATAATCAAAGAATTGGACAATGAAGAAGATGCGTATGATTATTTTTATAATCAATTACTTTACCAAAAAAGGTTGAATAGCTATTAACAATTAGCCCCTTCGGGGGCTTTTTTTGTTGCTTTCACCACCTGTCACCGAAGTGCTTGGTTATATCCATCAGTCACTTGCAAAACTGAGAACGGATTATGCGGATGTGTTGGGAGAGAAAGCTTTGAAAATCCGATATGTGGACTTGCAGGAAACCGATACATTTGCTATGATAAACAAAAATGATCCGAACACGATTCGATTCAATAAGCGTATTTATGACGATACGGCATATCTGAAAGCCGAGTATCAGAAGCTAGTGGATGAAGGGTTTTATGTAAAAGGGACGGATTATCAGTCGGTTTCCTATCATGAGATGGGACACGTACTGAACCGTTTGTTGGGGGCAGATAAGGTGATAACTCGAGTGATTGAGCAAAAGGCGAGGGAATATAACTTAAGCAGTAAGGATTTCCTTGAGAAATATGTTTCAGGTTATTCTTCGTTATATAAGGAGTCGAGCAAGAGTTATTCTGAGTTGCTTCCCGAATTGTTATCAGGTATATATGTTTCAAAAGATTCAGAGCAAGTGAGACTTTTTCGTGAAATATTAATTAATATTATCAATAAATTAAGGAGGAGTTTGAAATGAGAGCTGATAAAGACTTTATCTTTTTCTATAAGCATCATGATTGGTATACAATAGATCCCGAGAAAGGTTATATGCCGACACCGAATGCCCCAAAAGAGGCAGTGGAAGCAATAGAGCGGTTCAAAAAAACAATGGAAGAGCGCGACCGTCTCGGATATATGGACTGAACTTCAGCCCCTTCGGGGGCTTTTTTTATTGCCTTCATTACGGAAACTCCGCGGCAACCCAGCTCGGGAAAGTGGGGAAAATCCTCTACCGTGTGGCACGGAATGTGCCGAATGCAACCGCCGCAGGCGGGAGTTCCTACCGACAGGCAAAGGGGGAAGGGAAAAGCGATGAAGAAGCTTCCGCTTACAGCCTTCTGAACGGAGCGGCAAATCTGGCGTTCGGGACGTTCTTTGAAGGGCTCGGAATGAAAGAGGGGAACACTGCGGGACAGAATGGCGCAATAACAAAAGTGAAAGAAGGCATCAACAGGGCGGTGAGCAAAGTGATCAAGAATCCGAACACCGTCAAAACGATTGCTGCGCTATCAAAGAATATGGGGGAAGCTGCGGCGCAGACCTTCCTGCAGGAAGCAATCGATCCGATACTGCGCAATGCGACGTTGGGAGAATCAAATACGCTCGGCGATATCCTGACGCATGTAACGAGTGCCGAAACGATCAAAAAAGCATTGGAGAGTGCGGCAATCGCGGGAGGCATGCAGCTTGGCAGCATGGGGGTGAACCGTGCAGTCTCGAAGGTTGCGGGGGAAGGCGGACTGCTCAACGAAGCGAATTTAAAAAAACTCTCCGACAGTGATTTGTACAAGGTCGGCGATGCGGTCACCAACGCGTATGCCGAGACGGTGAAGGCAGACCCGAACCTGCATGTGACGGATGCGCAGATCGCAGCGTACAAGAAGCAGTCGAAGAAGAACATGGGGAGCTGGGAGAATGCGATATCGGAGATATTGGCAAAGACTGATGAACTGAAGAACTCTTTTTCGAATCAGATCGAAGCGGCGAAGGGGAAGGCGAAAGAGGCGGGAATCGATGTTGATGAGACTGCGGGCAACAAGACGTTGCAGGGGGATGCTGAGATTCCCAACCAAACAATCGAAGCGGAAACCCAAACACAGAAGGATTCTGCGGAGTTGTTGAAGGGGGAAGAAGAAACTGGTAGAATAAAGGCGGAAGAGCAAGTCGAATCGTCAGCGGCTGAAAAAGCAATGACAGCATTTTTCGATCAGATCAATGAGATCGGTCGGAATGAGCAACTGACGGTCAATGAGCGTCTCCAAAAAATTCAAGAGATTTATGAAGCTCTTCCGGACAAAGGCGATCTTACGGTGCCTTCGAACAGCGTGTTTCTCACGAAGCAGGGTTTTGACAAAAATGGTAAGCCGATATATGATTGGCCGGGTTTGCTGGGCTTTTTAAAAGAGTCCATACAATCAATCTCAAAAGAGAATACATTACCAA
>JBGMEA010000010.1:0-23910 GCA_041447245.1 Anaerofustis sp. | reverse complement strand
AGCGAAACCTGCTTTATTTTATCAGATGGAGGACTTTTTCCTCTTACACGGCTTAGCCTTTTTTATCCTCACGCGCTTAGCGCGTGGTTTTTATACGTCACGGCTTTGCTCGTGCCGTATAATAAAAAAATGCATGCTTTCGGAAGCATGCATTTTTTAATCTATTCAAAAATAATCAAATATTATTGGTTCGCCTGAGTTTGACCAAAATCCTGATTGCATCATCGATATAGTCGGAAAGCATCGTTTCTTTCGTTCCGGCGACCAGTAAATTACATTTGTTAATCGGAATCAGTATCTTTACAGCATCGCTTTCAGCAACTGCCAGCGACATCGATGGGCTTAATTCTCCGTTGAAGGAATTAGCGGCAATGATTCCGACTGCCCCGATCACAACATCACATTTCGACGAGTTAAATATAATTGCATTTTCTCCGGTTGCCCCCTCATCAGCACCTGCTTTCATCATTGCCGTTGTGGATGCGGAATTTGTACCCAAAGCAATAATATTGACTTCGTTATGAAACGTAGCCCTGATTTTATCTATGATTGATTTTCCCATTCCCCCACCCTGTCCGTCGATGACAGCGATTCGCATACTGACCTCCTGAATTTGTAATGCCATTATAATACAAAAAAGCGTTATAACAAATAAAATAACGCTTTTTGGACAGAACAAGTCTTTATGTCTGCATATAGCGCACAGAGTAAGATGAAGATTCCGGCTTTTTTTTGCAAACCGTACGACCTGTTGATTCACTTGCGGTCTTATGAAATTAATTTATACTTTCTTAACAAAACCAAAATTGCAGGGACTGCAAGTATTTGCAAAACAATTCCCGGCCATGCTGTTACAAACAGATCAGTCAGAATCGCGGCGATCGCGAATGTATTTCCGATGAGTCCGAATATCACATATTTGGCAATAATGCTGACGATTCTTCCAATTACCATGGCGATAAGCAAAGAAAGATATATTTTTTTTGTTTTCCGATACATTATCCCGGCAATCAAACCATAAGCTGCCAGTTCAAATATCATCGCTGCACCGACAGGCATCATCGGCGGCATTCCGGTAATGACGGAAGAAAGAATCACAGTCAGTGCTCCTGCGATCATCCCCCAGTAAGGACCGCAGATAAATCCGCAAAGGATTACCGGAATATGCATGGGAAGGAACACCGAACCCAATCCGAATAAATGAAAAATTTGCGGAATAATCACACCCAAAGCGACGAATAAGGCAGATAATACCAATCTGTTTGTGTTTGATTTTGTCATCTCTCATAACCTCGTTTCAAAAAATAAAAAACGCCATGTAAAGTGGCTTCAGCCACCCTTCATAAGCGTATGTCGCAAAATAGAACTTCATGTTCTGAGCAAAATTATACCCTACGCTCAAACTTATGTCAAGCGTTCGAGAAATCGAATCGAATACTGCGTCATCACACTTTCGATTTTTTTATCTCTTGCAATTGGACGTTCTTCCAATATTGATAGATTTCTTCCGTTGCAAGTGCTATTTTTGTTACGGAAAAAAAATCGCATTTCGGATAGATATAATATGTATCCCCCAGTGTATTTAAATCAATGCAGTCTCCAAACTTTCCGAGATATTCATATTCAATATGACATGAATAGATTGATTGCGCTGGAATCTTAATTTCATATGCATTCCCGCAATATGCTCCTTGTAAACAAAAACCGTCCAGAGTATGCTCCAAAGTAGCATTACCCAAATCGATAAAGCCATCGGAATTAGGAAGCGTTTTCACGATCACGTCCGCCTCGAAAAAATAACTGCCACTCACTACTTCCCTACGCACGCAAGCTCTTTCCCATTCATACCAATCAGGAACATGTGAAAATTCGGTTGTTCCTGATAAAGCCTCCAATTCTCCGAATTCATTCATCGTCCAGCGCTTTCCGCATGCTTCGCACCATAATTCACTTCGATCTGAATTCATTCTGTATTCCGTTTTGCAGCGAGGGCATTGATAAAGTACTTTATGAATGCCGCGTGCGCGGTGCTTGTACTTCACTAGAATTTTGTTCTCCCTCTGCCATGCAAAATCATCATAACAAAAAAAACAGTCGATCCTATCATTGATTTCACTGACGCTCAATATCGAAATTTCCTCAAAATCAATAATTTGTGTCATATCTGCTTCTGTTTTTATACCGCGATTATGCAAATTCCAAAACGGTGAATTGATATGGTGTCCGTGAGTAATCAATGTAACAACCGGAACTTTTAATATTTTTGCGAGTTTACCCAGAGAATCGGGCAAGACTGCTGTTGTTCCGCATAAAGAATAACGTGCTTCGGGATATATTACAGCAACATCTCCATTGCGAACAACTCTCTGAAGCTGTTTCACCAAACGGATATCATTCGTAAATTTTCTTTTGCAGATGCATCCGGCTTTCCGCATGATCAGCTCTCTTCCGATAAAACCATCGATCGCAACGACATAATTCGCACGATGCGGAAACATAGCCATTGTCGCTATTTTAAAATCCAGAAAAGCATTATGATTGCACAATAATAAATACGGAGGTTTCAACCCGTCCATTCGTATTTTATTGATCTTCGTGCGGTGCCGCAAAAAAGCCGGATAACTGATTATCCACGTAATCGGGCGTAAATACCATTTGATACGCTCCGGCTTCTTAAGCATATCAAAATGTTCGATATCGTTCTTTAGCTGCATGTCGCTCTCACTTCTGTGAATATATGTTCAGAATATCATTACATGGAATCAAATGCAAACAAATCATATCCCGTTGACAGACGTTATTGTCTTTTTTTATCTTTCTTTATCACTTTTATATATCCGATTAAGTAGTTTACATAAATTAATTTTTCTGGTTTTTTTATTTTGCTTATAACAATAAAATTTAGTATTGATTTATTTTGCAAAGATACTTGACAAGGAATACTCCATTCGATATAATAAACAAAACAGCAAAGGCGCTGCAGGGGAACACCCTGTTGCGCCGATTTTTTTGATAGATTAACAGAAAGGGATATTCTATGAACAACGTACCTGAATTATTTGGCAGTTTGGTTTTCAATGAAACGGTGATGCGTGAAAAATTGCCGAAAACAATTTATACCAAGCTAAAAAAAGCTATCGAAACAGATGAAAGCCTTGAACTCGATGTTGCCAATGTAGTCGCTGCAGCCATGAAAGACTGGGCAATCGAAAAAGGCGCCACCCATTTCACACATTGGTTTCAACCGATGACAGGAATCACGGCAGAAAAACATGACAGCTTCATCTCCCCGATCGGAAACGGTGAAGTGATTATGGAATTCTCCGGGAAAGAACTCATTAAAGGGGAACCGGATGCATCAAGCTTTCCGTCAGGCGGATTAAGAGCTACTTTCGAAGCAAGAGGATATACCGCTTGGGATCCATCTTCCTATGCTATTATCAAAGATGGGGTTCTCTGTATTCCGACGGCATTCTGCTCTTATACGGGAGAAGCGCTTGATAAAAAAACTCCGTTACTTCGGTCTATGGACGCCATCAATAAAGAAGCTGTTCGCATCCTCAGACTGCTCGGTGATACAGATGTCGCTAAAGTAACGTCTACAGTCGGTCCCGAACAGGAATATTTCTTAATTGATAAAAAAGCTTTTACAAAACGTCGCGACTTGGTTTATACAGGAAGAACACTTTTCGGAGCAAAACCTCCGAAAGGACAGGAAATGGAAGACCATTATTTCGGAACGATCCGAACCAATGTTGCGGATTATATGAGAGATCTGAACGAAGAGCTTTGGAAATTGGGTATTTACGCAAAAACAGAACATAATGAAGTCGCTCCGGCTCAGCATGAACTGGCACCAATTTTTTCCGAAACGAACATCGCTACAGATCACAACCAACTGACAATGGAATTTATGAAAAAAGTGGCCGACCGTCATGGTTTGGCGTGCCTGCTTCACGAAAAACCATTTGCCGGAATCAATGGAAACGGGAAACATAATAACTGGTCTATTTCAACCGATACCGGCATCAATCTTTTGGATCCCGGTGACACACCATGGGAAAACACAAGATTCCTCCTTTTCCTGGCAGCAGTCATAAAAGCGGTAGATGAACATCAGGATCTGCTCAGACTCTCTGTCGCCAGCGCAGGCAATGACCATCGTCTTGGTGCAAACGAAGCGCCTCCGGCCATCATTTCCGTTTTTATCGGCGATGAACTTGAGAAAATCCTTGATGCGATCGAAAGCGGAAAAACATACGAAGATACTTATGAACGAATCATGAAAACTTCTGCTTCCGTATTGCCGAATTTCTCGAAAGAAACAACCGATAGAAACAGAACCTCCCCGTTCGCTTTCACAGGAAATAAATTCGAATTCAGAATGGTCGGCGGTTCGCTCTCGATCTCCGGACCCAATGTCATTTTAAATTCAATTATGGCGGATGCGTTGAGCCAGTTTGCCGAAGTTTTGGAAAAGGCAACAGACATTGATCTGGCTTGTAAAGAACTTGTTTTCAAAACAATCAAAGAACACAAAAGAATCATTTTCAACGGAAACAATTACGCCGAAGAATGGATCACAGAAGCAGAAAAACGCGGTTTACTCAATCTGAAATCAACACCGGAAGCACTCCCCTATTTTATCGATGACAAAAATATAAAAATGTTCACAAAACTCGGAGTGTTCACAGAAACAGAAATCCATTCCAGATATGAGATCCTGCTTGAAAACTACTGCAAAACAATTAATATCGAAGCATTGACAATGGTTGAAATGATTCAAAAAGAAATCATCCCCGGAACTGTCAAATATATTTCGGCATTGACTGATCTTGCGGTATCAAAAGCTAAGCTCTCCGAATCAATGACTTCCGTGATGGAAAAAGATTTGATTATTAAATTATCTGCTCTTTGCGACAATTTATACAAAAAAGTCAATCAGCTTCAAACATCCATCATGGATACAAAGGATTACGATGACTCTTTGGAATTGGCAAAATATTACAGAAATACTATTTTTGCCGATATGAACGAAGTACGAGCAATTGCAGACGAAATCGAGCCCCTTGTTGCCAAAGAATATTGGCCCTTCCCGACTTACGGAGAAATGCTCTATTATTAAAAAATTGAAATAGCTATTTGCACAAAGAGGTGCATTCATTAGGATGCATCTCTTTTATTTTACCCAATCACATTATTTCGGAATAAATCCCTATTTGACGCATCTTCGCTCATTGAATCAGGCAAAAGAGTTTAACTGTAATTGTTTTTTATCAGTAATTGCGGCAAGAGGATTTATCACATATTCATTCATATTCATTAAGGAGGATTGTATTATGTTTACATCAGCAGATACCATGTGGACCTTACTGGCAGCAGCTTTGGTATTCTTTATGCAAGCAGGTTTTGCAATGGTTGAAACAGGTTTTACCCGTGCAAAAAATGCAGGCAATATCATTATGAAGAATTTGATGGACTTCGCTATAGGGTCTGTCGTATTCTGGATTTTAGGTTTTGGATTAATGTTTGGAGAAGGAAACGGATTTATCGGAACGATTGACTTGTTTATCCAAGGCGATTATTCTTCCGCAATCCCAACTTTCGCATTTGTTATTTTCCAGACAGTATTCTGTGCAACAGCGGCAACGATCGTTTCCGGTGCTATGGCAGAAAGAACGAAATTTATTTCTTATTGCGTATACAGCTTATTGATCAGCGCGGTTGTATATCCCATCAGCGGGCATTGGATTTGGGGCGGAGGCTGGCTGTCTCAGCTCGGTTTCCACGATTTCGCAGGTTCTACGGCAGTACATATGGTCGGTGGTGTCGCGGCTTTGGTCGGTGCATCTTTCCTTGGACCCCGTATCGGAAAATACGGAAAAGACGGGAAACCGAAAGCGATCCTCGGACACAGTATCACACTTGGGGCACTTGGGGTATTTATCCTTTGGTTTGGATGGTTTGGATTCAACCCTGGGTCAACACTCAGCGCAACCGGAGATGACGCGCTTCTTTCAATCAGTAACATTTATATGACAACAAACATTGCAGCAGCAGCTGCTGCTTGCGCAACTATGATTTTCACTTGGCTTAGATACAAGAAACCTGATGTTTCGATGACTTTGAACGGAGCCCTCGCAGGACTTGTGGCAATCACCGCCGGATGCGATGCAGTCAATCCAATTGGTGCAGCTTTAATCGGCTTAATTGCAGGCATTGTTGTAGTTCTTGCCGTTGAGTTCTTTGATAAAGTTGTTAAAATCGATGACCCGGTCGGTGCGATCAGCGTACACGGAGTATGCGGTGCGCTCGGTACCCTGTTGGTAGGTGTTTTCGCTGTTGACGGCGGTCTCGTTTACGGCGGCGGATTCGAATTCCTAGGCGTACAGGCTATCGGAGTGTTCAGTGTCATGGCATACGTAGCAGTGGCTATGACAATCATTTTCTTCCTGATCAAAAAGACGATTGGACTTCGTGTCCCGGCCGAAGAAGAAATTATGGGCTTGGATGCAGCAGAACATGGTCTTGCAAGTGGTTATGCTGATTTTATGCCAATGGATTTCTCGGGAGAAGATGTTCCGGTTCAGGCTGAAGACAGCACTGACAATAATACGATTGTCACAATTAAAACAGACAAAAAAGCTTCCACAGGATCCTGTGAAAAAATCACAAATGTCACGGTTATCACAAAACAGACCAAATTTGAAACACTCAAAGCGGCTCTTGAAAAAATCGGTATTACCGGAATGACGGTAACTCAGGTAATGGGCTGCGGGATGCAAAAAGGTAAAACCGAATTCTACCGCGGCGTCGAAGTGGAAATGAATCTGCTCCCGAAAGTCAAAGTTGAAATCGTTGTTTGCAAGATCCCCGTACAAACTGTGGTTGATACAATCAAAAAAGCACTCTACACCAATAATATCGGTGATGGCAAAATCTTCGTCTATGATGTTGAAAATGCAATCAAAGTCAGAACAGGTGAAGAAGGCTATGATGCACTTCAGGACGAAGAATAAACCAATGATTCTTCCCTGCTTTACCCGATAAATCATATCATATGCCAATGATATAATATGCAGCTGTATCTGCGGTGTGTGGTGATTTATATACTCTTTCTGATTCAATAATATATCAAGCAAAAAAGCGATACCTATGTATCGCTTTTTTGCTTATAAAAATCAAATACAGCAATTTTTTTTATCGCTTTCGGGTCTAGATTACTGAACTTTAACTTTGGTTATTCGATCGAAAATACGTGATATTTAATGATCACTCATGCAATGAATAAGTATATTAAGGCAGATTTCATCTGATTGATTTTAAGCTTTTTTCACATTTGATGAATCTTAATTTTTCTTTTAGTTTTGCGATAAAAAACAATTTGATTTTAGTTTTTCCTATTGAAAAAAATATAAATATATAGTAAAATAAAACACGCAGATTTTCTGTTTTTTTGCGAAAGTGGCTCAGCGGTAGAGCATCGCCTTGCCAAGGCGAGGGTCGCGGGTTCGATTCCCGTCTTTCGCTCCATTTTTTTTGCGGGTGTAGCTCAATGGCAGAGCATCGGCTTCCCAAGCCGGCTACGAGGGTTCGATTCCCTTCACCCGCTCCATTCATGAACGGCTTAATAAGCTGTTTTTTTATTGTTTTTTTAATGCCACGACACTTCGCACTGTAATTTGATCGAGCCACATATTCTGTAAATACCGAAAAACTTATCCAATATGTTTCATAATAGACTCTGATTCTTTATGATTGATGATCTTATGCATCCCGATTCAAACACATTCTTAATTCAGCAAAAAATATTATGAAAACATTGTCATACTATCGATATTTAAACCTTCATCAATATAAAAAAAATTTCTTGATTCGATACGTTATCATATCAATAAAAAAACATATTTCAGCGGCTGCTTGCACTCAAAATGCAAATTATTTATTCTTGAAAAATCTCAATTACCCTCCTCGGCAAACGGTATAATAATTTTCTCGATTTTCTCAACAAGCCCACTTCATGTAAGTTCTTGATCTCTCCAAATTTCAAACCAATCCACTCCCTTTTCGTAGGTCTGTAGCAGTTCAAAACGGATATACTTTGATTTATCGATCATAAATAACCCTTATAATTCAACATCCATTCCGAAATTAATCCTCGAAACAATACAATTCCCGAATTCTGCTCTATACCTGCTATTCTTTTTTCATGTTTGTATGTTCTACCATTCTTCAGTGACCCGCGCCCGCTTTTTCAATGTAATCCCTATTAATGCAAACATTGATTCAGCATCATTATTTTACACAATATTTGTCTGTATTAACTACATAAAATCAATAAACAAAGGAAAAATCGACATGAACCAAATATTAATTTACATTTATTTTACATATGATTTACTCTCTTGTGCTGTCTTCAAATTGAAAATTCTTTTATGCTTATGTCATTAATCAGCAATCAAATGAAGGAGAAAACTGATGAAAAAATTTTTTGCAGCGGGCTTGTCCATTCTGTTAATGGTTTCCCTTGTGGCAGGATGTTCGAACTCTAAAGTAACGGGGGCTGTCACTTTGGCAGGCTCCACATCAATGGAAGAGCTTGCCAAAGCATTCGGTGAGGCATTTACCGAAAATAACTCCGGTTGTACCGTAGATGTACAGGCAGGAGGATCCGGAGCAGGATACACCCAATGTACCGGAGGAAGCGTAGATATCGGCAATATGAGCCGAGATCTGAAAGATTCCGAAAAAAGTGATACAATCGTCGATACAGTCGTTGCAATTGATGGAATTGCAATCGTTGTGAATTCTTCCAATACAGTCTCCGCTCTCACTTCCGAACAAATCATAGCAATCTACACCGGAGAAATTACGAATTGGAATCAAGTCGGCGGAGCAGACGAAGATATTGTTGTGGTCGGAAGAGAAGCCGGAAGCGGTACACGAGACGGATTCGAATCAATCCTCAAAATTGCTGACAAATGCAAATATGACGCAGAACTCACGGAAACCGGATCGGTAAAATCCACCGTGGCCTCTACCGAAGCGGCAATCGGATATATTTCCCTCGGATACGTCGATTCTTCGGTAAAAGCGCTTACGGTAGATGGCGTGATTCCTTCTATGGAAACAGTACAGAATGGAACCTATACCATTCAGAGAAACTTCCACATGATTATGCTTACCAGCAATGAAAATGAAGCTGCCAAAGCATTTATCGACTATGTACTCAGTGATGAAGGTCAAAAGATTGTGGAACAAATGCATTTTGTGCCTGTAGCTAAATAAACAATCAGGGCGAAAAGGCAGGCATTGAATGTCTGTCTTTTCCTGCTTGCCGGAGAATAGGATAATAATGAAATGAATAAAAATAAATCAAAACATATCAGCAACAATCAATTGATTAAAGCTGTTTATCTCTTATGCGCGATTTTTGCATTGGTGATGCTCGCGCTTATTACTGTTTTTATGATATCGCAGGGTCTGCCGGCTATTTTGAAAGTCGGCATTTGGAATTTCATCAGCGGAACTGTATGGGCTCCGACCGCATCTACCCCATCGTACGGAATTTTACCTATGATTTTGTCTTCCATTTGCGCTACAGCAGGAGCCATCCTTTTGGGCGTGCCGATCGGGCTGATGACAGCCATTTTTTTAAGCAAAGTGGCACCCAAAAAGCTATCGCAGATTTTCACCCCATTTATTGACCTGCTTGCAGGCATCCCTTCCGTTATTTACGGTTTTCTGGGATTGATCATACTTGTTCCGTTTATTGCGAGCGTGTTTGATATTTCCTATGGCGGAACCTTATTCACTGCAATTCTCGTTTTAGCGATTATGATTCTTCCGACTATTATATCTATCGCAAAGACAAGTATTGAAAGCGTCCCGGAAACACTGGAAGAAGCATCCCTTGCATTGGGAGCGACAAAAATCCAAACCATCTTCAGCATCATGATTCCCGCTGCACGTTCCGGAATATTTTCCGGGATTCTGCTCGGAATCGGACGTGCCATCGGCGAAACGATGGCAGTCATTCTTGTTTCAGGGAACGTAGCAAATATGCCAAAACTCTTCGGTTCTGTCCGTTTAATGACCTCCGGAATCGTTTCCGAAATGTCCTATGCGGACGCATTTCACAAACAAGTGCTCTTCGGTATCGGGCTGGTGCTTTTTATCTTTATCATGCTGCTGAATCTACTGTTAAATAAGATCATCAAAAATTATGACAAGAAATACAATTAGGTGATGATATGAAAAAAATAAACGAAATCTTTTTGAAAATATTGATTTGGGCATGTGGGCTTTTCGTTTTTTTGCTATGCCTATCCATGATCGTATACATATTCGTTCGAGGACTTCCTTATATCAGTCTGCAATTGCTTACAAGCGCACCCAGTGTACTGAGAGGGACGGAAGGGATTCTTCCAATGATTATCAATACAATTTATATTATCATTATCACGCTTCTGATTGCGACCCCGATCGGAATCGGCGCTGCAATTTATCTGAACGAATATGCCAAAAATACAAGCAGGTTTGTTCATGCAATTGAGTTTACGATTGAAACCCTCGCAGGTATTCCTTCCATTATTTACGGGTTATTCGGATTCATGTTCTTTGTCACATTTCTGAAGCTGCAGATGTCTATCCTATCAGGCGCTCTTACACTTGCGATCATTACTTTACCGATAATGATCAGAACCACTCAAGAATCGCTGAAAACCGTTCCGGATCATTATCGTGAAGGCGCACTGGCACTCGGTGCCCCGAAGTCTTATATGATAAAAACAATCCTTGTTCCCTGTGCAATGCCGGGAATTGTGACTGCGATTATTCTGAGCATCGGAAGAATTGTAGGTGAATCTGCTGCATTAATCTTCACTGCAGGAATCGGCTATTCCCTGCCGGCAAATGCATTCACACATATTTTTAAAAGCGGTGCAACACTTACCGTTCAATTGTATCAGTACCTCGCTCTCGGAAAAGATCTGGATGTTTGTTTCGCAATCGCTGCAGTGTTGATTGTAATCATTTTAATAGTCAATTATTCAACAAAAAAAATAAGCAACAGATTAAAAAAATAAAGGATGTAGTATGGAAGAACAAATCATTACACGCAATCTAAATCTCTATTATGCAGAGAACCATGCGCTGAAAGACATCAACATGGAAGTCGGAAAAAACCAAATTGTCGCATTGATCGGGCCATCCGGATGCGGAAAATCAACATTTCTCAAAACTTTAAACCGCATGAACGATCTTGTGGAAAATGTTCGCATCACCGGAGAAGTATTGATTGATGATGAAAATATTTACGCAAAAGATGTTGACGTGACCGTACTGAGGAAAAAAATCGGCATGGTATTCCAAAAACCGAATCCGTTCCCGATGTCAATTTACGACAATATCACTTATGGTCCCAAAATTCACGGGATCAAAAACAAAGCAACATTGGATGATCTCGTGGAAGAAAGCCTACGCGGAGCCGCTTTATGGGAAGAAGTCAAAGACCGATTAAAAAAATCAGCATTGGGACTCTCCGGAGGACAACAGCAACGTCTTTGCATTGCAAGAGCAATCGCCGTCCAGCCTGAGATCATTCTGATGGACGAACCAACCTCTGCATTGGACCCGATCTCTACGCTTTCAATCGAAGAATTAATGATGACACTGAAAGAAAAATATACCGTTGTTATCGTCACGCACAATATGCAGCAAGCTGCGCGAATTTCCGACAGAACAGCTTTTTTCCTTCTTGGTGAATTGGTCGAATATGACGAAACACAAAAGATTTTTTATGCACCGTCCAAAAAGAAAACCGAAGATTATATTACCGGCCGATTCGGTTGATATTTATAAATAACAAATCAATGAAATAAAGGAGTAAATTATGAATACGATTCGAACAAATTTTGATAAAGAACTGACTTTGCTGTATAATGATCTTGTCAAGATGGCTTCATTGATCGAAGAATCCATTCAAAAATCTATCGTTGTCATCAGAACGCATGATGAAGTACTGGCAGATGAAATCATCGTAAATGATAAAGAAATCAACGCGATGGAAAAATCAATCGAAAACAGATGTCTGACGCTTCTGCTCAGACAACAGCCGGTGGCTTCGGATTTGAGATTGATTTCGGCGGCGCTGAAAATGATCACAGACATGGAACGAATCGGTGACCATGCCAAAGATATTTCGGAGATTGTCAAACTGTCGAATATCAAGGAGATTTCTTCCTATTCCGAAGATCTTGCCGATATGGCCGAAAAAGCTATCGGTATGGTAAAAGACAGCATCACTGCTTTTATCAGAAAAGACGAAAGGATTGCCCGTGAAACAATCCAAAAAGATGATGCGGTGGATGAACTGTTCATTATTGTAAAATCCGATTTAACGGAAACAATCAAGAAAGGCGCAAACGCAGACGATGTATTGGATGCCATGATGATCTGTAAATATCTGGAACGAATAGCCGATCATGCCGTCAATATCTGTGAATGGGTCATTTACCTGATTACCGGCGAACATACAAATACGGACGATTTCAAAGGAACGATATGATGAACGGATATATTTATGTTGTCGAAGATGACGAAAGCATTCAAACGCTGCTCAGTCTCACACTAAAAACCCTCGATTATGATATCCTTGTTTTTGATAATGGCGCAGATATGCTGAAGGAGTGCGAAAACAACATTCCAAATTTAATATTTCTGGATGTCATGCTTCCCGGAGACGATGGTTTTGAAATCTTGAAAAAACTCAAGACTCATGATGAATACAAGAAAATTCCCGTCGTGTTCCTAACGGCAAAATCTGATGAAACAGACAAAGTATCCGGTTTGGAAAGCGGAGCGGAAGATTACTTGACGAAACCGTTCAGTGTGCTGGAATTGCTCAGCCGCACGAAAAAAATACTGGCCAGAACACAGCCTCAAAATAAAGAGCATATTTTAGTCTATAAAGATATTACCATATACCAGGATATGTTTGAAGTAAAAAAGAGCGGAATGCCTGTCGATCTAACGATGAAAGAGTACCGTTTATTGGTTATGCTGATAGAAAATAAGGGACGGGTTGTCATGCGCAATGAATTACTTGATAAGATATGGGGTATCAATTTTGAAGGAGAAACACGCACCCTGGATATGCACATCAAAACACTTCGCTCCAAACTGCACGATGACGCTGAAAATCCCAGCTACATCAAAACCATCAGAGGAGCCGGATATACTGTTGTTTAAGGATTGAGGAAATTTTATGAGAAAACGCTTCTTCGCAAGAACAATCCTCATCTCTCTGATCAGCATATTGGTTTTTGCAATATGCTCTTCTTTTATTTTATACGCATACGATAAACAAAGCCAGTCCGAGAAATTATCTGTTTTTCTCAAAACCGTAACCAGTGAAATTACTCTGGACACTACCGATTATCAAAATACAGCAAACAAAATACAAAACATCTACGGGGATCCGCTTCGTATTACATTGATCGATTCAAATGGCACTGTTTTGGCTGATACGGAAGTTGACGCTTCTTCGCTTGAAAATCATGCGGACCGAAATGAAGTGTCGGAAGCCATTTTATTCGGAGAAGGCAGTTCTGTGCGTTATTCCGCCACCCTAAGAGAAAACGAGCTTTATTACGCATTGAGAACATCAAACGGAACAATCATCCGCGCGATGATCCCGATCAGTAATCTCTGGACTGATTTTTTACATTTTCTCCCTTATTTGATTCTGTCCGGCGCAGTAGCAATGCTTACCTCCGTTTTTATATCAAAGTCCATGAGCAGAAGCGCACTTCGTCCTTTAACGGATATCGCAGAAAAATTAGTTCGAATCGGGGAAGAGGATTATACCGTTAAACTACCTTATTCGGATTTTGATGAATTGAATCCATTAGTCAAAAGTGCCAACCAGCTATCTGAAAGAATCAGCCTTTCCATGCACGAAATTAAGCAGGAAAAAGATAAACTGGACTACATTCTCAATAATATCAGCCAGGGCGTCATCCTGCTCGATGAAAACTTTCATGTGGTTCATTGCAATAAGGCTGCAGAACTCATCTTTGGTGTATTAGAAGATAAAAAACCGGCAACGCTTTTTGAAATAACACGAAATACCAATCTGATCAAAGCAGTGGAAAAAGCACAAGAATACGAGACCAGCAAATTCGAACTTGTCAATGAAACGGAGCAACGTACGTTTCATGTCTCGGTTATGCCAAACAATTCGATTCAATATGAAAAAAACATTTTCATTATACTGACCGACATCACGCAAAGCAAAAACAATGAAAAAATACGCAAAGAATTTTTTTCATATGCTTCTCACGAACTGCGCACCCCCATTACATCCATCATGGGATTTGCAGAACTAATGTCGGCACATCACGATCAGACGATAGATGAAATGAAAGAATATGCAACTGTCATCCATAAAGAATCGGAAAAGCTTTCGGCACTTCTTGAAGATATTTTAAAAATTTCTTCTTTGGAAGAAAGCGGAAAAAGTCCATCTTCCGAACTCATCCATGTCAATAAAGAAATCCGCGAATTAATGGATTTCCCATCAATTCGAATGAACGAAAAAAACATCCAAATTCATCTGAATCTGGATCCGAATGTTTCCACACTGTTGATGGAGTCTTCCGATTTTTCTTCTTTAATCATGAATTTGGCCGAGAATGCCCTGAAATACGGTAAGCAGGAAGGGCATCTATGGATAACAACAAAGCAGGACGGGCACAAACTGCAAATCATTATTCAAGACGATGGGATCGGTATTCAAAAAACGGATTTGGATCGGATTTTTGAGCGTTTTTATCGCGCCGACAAAAGCCGAAACAATAAAACAAAAGGAACCGGATTGGGGCTTGCAATCGTAAAACATATTGTATTAAAGTACAACGGAGAAATTTCTGTCAAATCGGATTTCGGAAAAGGAACTGCATTCACGCTCACATTCTCTGCAGCAGTTTAAACAAAATGAATATCGCTTGTGTTTGGATGATTGCATATTGACTGAGCATCAGAACCGAAAAGGATGTCCGTCCGATATTCGATCCTTTCCCTTTAGCAAACCATCATTTGATCCAAAAATATCAAATTTCAAATAAATTCCATATCGTGATAATTATTGAATTTACTGATATCCCCAAACGTTATTTTTCAAAAGGCGCAAATAATTCCGATTTCGTAAAGCAAGCATCACGAGCAACAACAGAAGAACATGCACTCCAAGCTGAATAAAACTGAATGTCGCGATGCATAAAATTGAATCAATCGCATACAGCATTATTACACCGTAATAACCTCTTCTTCGCTGCTTTCTGCTATAATAGCAAGAATAGAGAAACAAGAGTATGATGCAAGCATACGCAGCATAAAAGGCTACGCTGAACACAATGTTTCCCTGCGTATACCTATTATAGCCCAATGAATACAGTTTATCCAAAATAATCATATTGACATATATAAAATTAAGATTTATCTTAAACACCAACAACGCAGTTTGAAAAAGAGAAAAAAGAGCAATGATATAAATCGAACTGTTAAACCACTTCAACTTCCTCTCGCAGTTATTTTTTAATTCCAAATATTCCTGATAATTCATCGTTTACCTCTCCGAATAATTACGTCCGATTAATTTTACTTCTGCGGAAAGCTCCACACCAAATTTGCGGAATACAGTCTCACGGACAATATCAATCAGATTACTGACATCTCTGCTGGTTGCGTTGTCATAATTGATAATAAAGCCGGCATGCTTTTCACTGACCATCGCTCCGCCGACACGACAGCCTTTCAACCCCGAATCTTCAATCAATTTTGCCGCAAAAAAGCCTTTCGGGCGTTTAAATGTGCTTCCTGCGCTCGGATAATCCAACGGCTGTTTGAGACGTCTTTGTTCGTTCAATTCATTCATTCTTTCCCGAATCAATTCTTCATCTCCCTGACGTAATTCAATTACGGCTGACAAAATCGTATCCCCATTTGTCTGATACGCGCTCTCCCTGTAAGAAAACTCACACTCATAATTTTCCCGCGTTCGAATGTTCCCGGTGCAATCAAGCACTTTTACTCTGATTATCACGTCCTTCATTTCAGAACCGTATGCACCGGCATTCATCACAATCGCACCGCCGACACTCCCCGGGATACCGGATGCAAATTCAAACCCGGTCAGCGACTGCCGCATTGATTCATAAGCAATTTCACGAAGGAGACTCCCTGATTTCACATGTAACTCGGTTCCTTCTGTTAGGATCCCCTTTAACCCGGAAAGAATGATAACAACCCCCTCCACACCTTCGTCACTGATAAGCAGGTTTGACCCATTTCCGATTATGCAGAAAGGAATCTGTTCTGCCCGCAGTATGCGCAGCGAGTCAGCCACTTCCAGATCCGTCTGAGGGAAAATTGCAATATCGGCATTTCCTCCGGTATGAAACGTATTGTATTGTCTCAGGGGAAAATTTTCGAAATACCGCTCGCCGAATAATTCTTTCAATTCTTTTATATCTTTCATCATTCACCGTAAAGTATCGATTCAGTATGGTTCATCTGCCGACAGTTCTTTCTTTTCTTTTCGTTTCAAAAAATTCAGTTTCGTTTCTGCAATAATCAATGCGATAAAAATAACTGCGCACCCGATGGCAATCTTCATCGTCATTATTTCTCCGAGAATCAGAATGCCCAACAAACATCCAAACACTGATTCCAGGCTCATCAATATTCCGGCATGTGTCGGAGAAGTATATTTTTGAGCCACGTTTTGAATCATGAAAGTTACTCCGCTCGCAACGATACCCAAATACATAACAGTCGAAATGGTTTCCTTGGGGAAAACAAGAGGATAGCCTCCCGTAAATATCATTGCAACAAATCCGATCGCGGACGCGAAAAACATTTGCAGTACAGCCAAAACCATCGGATCATGCTTCTCGGTATAACGATCAATCAATACAATTTGAAGCGAAAAGAAAACAGCACAAATCAGAGTATAAACATCCCCGATTTTAATCAATGGGCCTCCGGAGACGGACGTCAGCATAAAAATGCCGAACAGCATCAGGACTGCCGCGATGATATTATACAAATCAGGCTTTCTTTTCGAAAAAACGATCACAATCATCGGAACCATAACAACATAAGTCGCGGTCAGGAATGCGCTGTTGCCTGCGGTCGTGGTTTCCAAACCCATTGTCTGAAACAGGAATCCGCCAAACAGGCTCAGACTGATCACAAACGATGCAAAAATTTCCGATTTATTCGTTCGGATCAAGCGTTTTATGTTAAACAGTCCCAAAGCAATCGCACCGATCAGCATGCGAACGCTGATCAGTTGTATTGCACTATATGCATCCAGAGATGCTTTCATAAATACAAATCCGCTTCCCCATATGAAAGCCATAACAAACAAGGCTCCGTCCGCAAGCAAAGATGTTTTTCTCTCCTTTGATGTCATGGTTTTTTACTCCTAAATCTGAATGTAATTATTTTAACACATTGTCGAAATATACTGATCGTTTTTCACTTGATTTGCGAACAAAAACGACCGATTCATTTTGAATCGGTCGTTTGGGACTGTGTTGTTTCTGCTGTTCCGTTCAACAATAAAGCAACCGCCGCCGATGCATCTTCCACTGTATTTTCGTAAGGAACCATTACATATAAAGATTCATCATTATATGTATAGGTCGTTTTATGTGCATCGGAGCCATTCAGATATTGCTGAGCAATCGTCCATTCAGACATATCAGTCAATTGCATTTGAATCAATGATGTGATTTGTCCGGATGATAAATTTGTCTCGAATGTTCCCGAAATCGCATTAAGAAACGAAGTATAATTAGTGATAATACTCGTAGACATCAATTTGTCAATAATTCCCATCATGACCAATTGCTGATTTTTGATTCTGTCACGATCCCCATTCGGCAAATTTTTGCGGTCACGGGAAAACATCAGTGCCGCTTCTCCGGAAAGAGTTTGTTTTCCGACTTTAAATGTGTATTTGTCTATCGAAAAACTGTATGGGGAATCCACGCTGATCCCACCGAGTGCATCCACAATATCAATCACAGATGAAAAATTGACTCTGATATAATAATCGATTTTTGTATCAAGCAATGTTCCTACGGTACTCATTGTGCAGTCGATTCCATACAGTCCGGAATGAGTCAATTTATCATACATGTCGTCGTTCCCGTATAAAGGCACATAGAAGTCTCGGGGAATGCTCGTCAATAATATCTTTTTGTTAACCGGGTCTACCGTAATCAGCATATTGACATCCGAGCGTCCGCTCGTTTCAATATCCCCATACGTATCTATCCCCGACACCAAAATGTTGAACGTATTTTCTGTCAGCGAAATATCCGATTCATTGCCTTCGTCGAGCGAAACAGTGCGTTTTATCTGAGCTATAACTTTTGTATTGCTTTCAAAATCAGAATCATTTTCGTCAATTAACGTTCGATAATTTTCGTTCAAAACAATCGCCTCGACATCTCCGTTATACAAAGCTTCGGTCATCGAGTTGAAATCATTGTAGGTAGTTGTCTGAATCGTTGCATTCAGCTGATCATTTATTTCGGAAACTGCATATTCCGTGTTATCTTGATCAATAATACCGCGCAGCCCAAAAGATGAATTCTTTAAATCTTTCAGTTTCTCCGCAGAATTGTTACTCAAGGTAATCACAGACATCGTAATTGTCTTTGTATTTGCTCCCGAAATGTTTCTGATTGTCGCATAACTATCATATATCATAAGTGAAGCAAAAAGCATTAAAATGCTGAGCATCCCGGCTGTCAAGCGAAGAAAAAAAACGCCCGTCTTCTTCTTTTTCCCTTTTTTTCTTTTTTTCAAAAGAAGAATTGCCATCACAGTATCAACAAAAACGACCGCGCAGCATCCGCAAATCAAATATTTTATTGGAAAAACATTCAATAAAGCAGCGCATACAATCAAAAGTGCACTGAAAAAAAAGAGAATTATCAGTGAAAATTGATTTAAAAAATTTTTTCTTACCCTTACTTTACGTGATCTGGGAATATCTGTATTTTGTTTTTTTAAATTCGAATTCATGAATATCCGTTACCGTTCAAAATGAAATACTTGCTTAGTATAGCACTTTAAATCTGTTTGTAAAGGAAAATAAAAAGAATTAATTTTCCCCCAATCAAAAAACACACCGCATATAATCAGCGATGTGTTTTTACATAGTTGTTTATTTTACATTATAAAATGCATCTTTTCCAAGATACATCGCCACATCACCGAGTTCTTCTTCGATACGCAGCAACTGATTGTACTTCGCGACTCTGTCTGTTCTGCTCGGAGCTCCCGTTTTGATCTGTCCGGCATTGAGTGCGACAGCCAAATCGGCAATGGTAACATCTTCCGTTTCGCCGGAACGATGAGAAATGACGGCTGTGTATTTCGCACGTTTTGCCATTTCGATTGCATCGATCGTTTCGGTAATGGTTCCGATCTGATTTAATTTGATCAGTACCGAATTTGCGCTTTTGGTTTGGATTCCTTTACTGATGCGCTTTGTATTTGTTACGAACAAATCGTCACCAACGATCTGAATTTTCTTTCCGAGACGCTCGGTCATCAATTGAATGCCGTTCCAGTCTTCTTCATTCAGTCCGTCTTCAATTGAGATAATCGGATATTTTCCGATCAGCATTTCATAATAATCAATCATTTCTGCGCTTGTTTTCACAACGCCTTCGCCGCTCATATGATATTTTTTGTCTGTATCATCATAGAATTCGCTTGCCGCAGCGTCCATCGCAATGCAGATTTCATCGCCTGGTTTATATCCGGCTTTTTCGATCGCTTCCACAATTACCTGGATTGCTTCTTCATTGCTCTTCAGATTCGGAGCAAATCCGCCTTCATCACCTACCGCTGTGTTATATCCTTTCGCTTTGAGCACACCCTTGAGGGTATGGAAAACTTCTGCACACATTCTGAGTGCTTCTCTGAAACAGGGAGCACCGACCGGCATAATCATGAATTCCTGAATATCGACGTTATTGTCCGCGTGCTGACCGCCGTTGAGGATATTCATCATGGGAACGGGTAATGTTTTCGCATTAACCCCACCGATATATTTGTAAAGCGGAATGCCTAGCTCATTCGCAGCGGCTTTTGCAACAGCCATCGATACACCGAGAATGGCGTTCGCTCCGAGACGTCCTTTGTTTTCCGTGCCATCAAGCTCGATCATCAATTTATCGATCGCAACCTGCTGGAATACGTCCATTCCTTCCAATTCCGGTGCGATAATTTCCACCACATTCTTTACCGCATTTTCGACACCTTTTCCCAGATATCTGGATTTATCGTTGTCTCTGAGTTCCACCGCTTCAAATGCGCCTGTCGATGCGCCGGATGGGACGGCAGCTCTTCCGTAATTGCCGCTTTCCAGAATCACTTCCACTTCTACCGTCGGATTCCCTCTGGAATCCAGAATTTCTCTTGCCATTACTTCATAAATAGTTGACATGTTCCTACTCCTTTATTTCTCTATCAAGCTTTGCCCATTCATCTCTTCGGGCTGTACTATATTCATGATATCCAAAATGGTCGGTGCAATATCGCACAATCTCCCGTTTTTCACGTTACTAATCGTATCCTCCGAAGCAATAAAAAACACATCATTTGTGGAATGAGAGGTGATCACTTCGTTATCTGCAGCCATATATTCTGCATTTCCATGATCTGCGGTAACCAATACAGCGTAACCCAAATCTTTTGCCGCATCGAATACTTTTCCGAGACAATCATCTACGGCTTCCACAGCTTTGACTGCTGCCGGTAAATTACCGGTATGACCGACCATATCACAATTTGCGAAATTAACAACAATCAAATTGTACGGTTCCGTTTGCATTGCGTCGATCAACTTCTCCGAAACTTCATATGCACTCATTTCGGGTTTCAGATCATATGTCGCGACTTTCGGGGAAGGGATCAAAATACGGTCTTCGTTCGGATAAGGCGTCTCCACCCCTCCGTTGAAAAAATAAGTCACATGGGCGTATTTTTCCGTTTCCGCGATTCTCAGCTGTTTTAAGCCGAGCGCGCTCAGATATTCTCCGAGTGTGTTTTTCAAAACGGAAGGACAGAACGCCACTTCTACATTGGAAAAATTTGATTCATACATCGTCATGGATACAAATTTCAATTTGACTGTTTTTTCTCTGTCGAACTCATCAAATTCTTCAAACGTAAGTGCCTTTGTCATTTGTCTGGCACGATCCGGTCGGAAATTAAAAAATATCACACTGTCGTTCTCATTGATTGTCGCAACCGGATTTCCATTTTCTGCAATCACCGTCGGAATAATAAATTCATCAGTCACATCTGTTTTATAGGATGCCTCCACTGCTTGTGTTGCATCGGAAGCTTTGTTTCCGATGCCGAGCACCATGGCATTGTATGCCAACTTGACCCGTTCGTATCGGTTGTCACGATCCATCGCATAATACCGACCGCTCACCGTTGCTATTTTACCGACTCCGATCTCATTAAGGTAGTCCTGAAGATCACGAATATAACCGAGTCCCGATGTCGGCAGTGTATCTCTTCCGTCCATAAAGCAATGGTAGTACACTCTGTCAAATTGTTCTCGCTTTGCCAATTCAGCAAGCGCTTTATAGTGCTTTTCAGCCGAATGCACTCCCCCGTCTGAAATAAGTCCCATCAGATGCAGAGATGTGCCATGCGTTTTCGCATGTTCGATTGCATGCAAAAACGCGGGATTTCGAAAGAAATCTCCGTCGTCAATTGCTTTGGATATGCGTGTCAGTTCCTGATAAACAACCCTTCCTGCTCCGATATTCAGATGTCCAACTTCACTGTTTCCCATTTGGCCTTCCGGCAATCCGACACTCAAACCGCTGCAGGCCAATCTGGAATTCGGATAGTCTTGCAGCAACTTGTCGATATTCGGTTTTTTTGCCGCCATGATCGCATTACCCCTAGCAGAAGAACTCAATCCGTAGCCATCCAATATCGCCAACAATACTTTTTTCATAGATCTCCAATCGAGTCGTTTTATCTATCGTTATCGGTCGTAATGTACAATCTGTACAAAATCTGCTTTCAGGCTGGCTCCCCCAACCAAAACCCCGTCGATATTCTGCATTGACATGAGGTTTTTGATGTTGGAAGCATTCACACTTCCGCCGTATAAAATGCGCATCTCTTCCGAAACATCACCAAACAGTTCTCTCAAACATGTACGGATGTATCGGCAGGCATCTTCCGCCTGATCGTCAGTTGCCGTTTTTCCTGTTCCGATCGCCCAAACCGGTTCATAAGCTACGATTATTTTATCACCGGCAGACACATTTTTCAATCCGTTCAACACTTGTCTGCGCAGAACTTCATTTGTTATCCCCGTTTCCCTTTCCGAAAGATCTTCTCCGATACATACTACAGGAGACAGTTCTTTTTCCAGAGCCTTCTGAAGTTTGGCATTCACTGTTTCGTCTGTTTCTCCAAAATATTTTCTGCGTTCCGAGTGACCGATCAGAACCAAATCCAGTCCGAGTTCTTTTAGCATATCCGCAGAAATCTCACCCGTATAGGCTCCGCTGTCCTCAAAATGCATATTCTGCGCACCGATACGGATCGCTGTTCCCTGTGTCATTTCAAGTGCAGTTTCAAGTGATGTAAACGGCGCAAAAATCATGACATCCCGATCATCCGCAATCAGCTGTTCTTTCAATTGCGTAAAATATTCTTTCGTTTCGGTTTTATTTTTAAACATTTTCCAGTTGCCTGCAATTACGTTTCTTCTCATGATCTCTCTTTTCTAAAGGATTATTTTTACTCCGGGAAGCACTTTCCCTTCGAGCATTTCCAACGATGCACCGCCGCCGGTCGAAACATGCGTCATCCGATCTTCAAGACCAAATTGTTTGATCGCCGCCGCACTGTCTCCGCCTCCGATGATAGAAATGCTGTCCGAATCCGCAATCGCTTGCACAATCGATCGGGTACCGTTTTCGTAATTCGACATTTCGAATACTCCCATCGGGCCGTTCAACACAATCGTTTTGCTTTTCAAGATCACTTCGGAGTAATTGAGGATCGTTTCCGCTCCGATATCGAGTCCCATAATCTCGGCAGGAATGGCATTAATCGGATACTCGCCTTTTGGCGTATCATTCGAAAATTCAGTTGAGCCTGTTATATCGACCGGTAAAAGAAGTTTTGCTCTCGATGTTTTTGCATTTTCCATAATGCGTGCCGCCAAATCCAATTTATCGTCTTCCACAATTGATTTTCCAACCGAATATCCCATCGCTTTGGCAAAGGTGAATGCCATCGCACCGCCGATGAGAATATAATCCGCTTTGTCCATTACATTCTCGATCAAACCGATTTTATCCGAGACCTTTTTCCCGCCGATAATGACCGTCATCGGTCGTTCGGGCTGATCCAATACTTCCAACAAGTATTTGATTTCACGTTCGATCAATAATCCGCCGTATGCAGGAAGATAATCCGCCACTCCCACGGTAGAAGCATGTGCTCTGTGAGATGCACCGAACGCATCCATCACAAAAATATCAGCAAGAGAAGCCAATTCTTTTGCAAAAGCAGGATCATTTTTTTCTTCTTCCGGGCGATAACGCACATTTTGCAGCAGCATAACGCTCTGGTTGGATTTCTTAAACGACTCCACCATTTGTTTTGTTTTATCACCGACCACTTCATCATCATCCGAGAACAGCACATCCTGGTTCATTTGCGCGCTGAGTTCTTTTGCGACAGGAGCAAGAGAATATGCAGGATCTGCTTTTCCGTCAGGACGCCCCAAATGGGAGCAAAGAATCACCTTTGCTCCCTTTGAAACCAGATATTCAA
>JBGMEA010000009.1:0-24837 GCA_041447245.1 Anaerofustis sp. | reverse complement strand
TGTCCAATGTTGATATCTCTAAAGTTTTATGGGCGAATCATCTGCTCAATCTTCGTCCTCGTAAATGTCTGAACTGGAAGTCTCCTTCTGAGGTTTTTATGTTGCACTTCACTTGACAATTCACCGGCTCCGCATATTTGCCCTACACGGAAGCAGATCGCCATCTCAGTTTAACTGAGATGGCATCAAAATACCGCACGCTCTTGAACGAACAGCGCAATTCGGATGCGATCAAATCCGGATTGAACAAGCAAATCGGATTATTCAACAAGTTGGATGAAATGAAAACGCTTGAAGAAAAACGCCGGATGCTGTCCTTCTTTAATGGTATGATCAACAACACCTACGTCGTCAGCTATATGGGGCAGCTTATACTGGGGGAGCATGCCGAATACATTGAATCGGCCCACCTCTACAGTGATGGCATCTGCGGAATGACCGTAAATATGCTTTCAGCGGGAGGCAAGCTGTCCTTTGATGTGCTGCAAGGTTTTCTAGACAGGCGATACGTGCAAGCCTTCTCCACAGCGCTCTCTGTATATGGTCTGCTTTCCAGCACTGACACATTCCCCTTCACTACGGGGAAAGATAAGAGCTTCATCACTGCCAGCCGTCAGGCAGAGCGGTATTATATGAAACAGGAATAAATGTAAAGGCCGTCATGTAAATAAAAACAAGATGGCCTCTTCATATTTATCAAACAAATATTCAAACAATTCCTACATCAATTGACAAAATATAAACATCGCTTTGTGACGGCATCTCGGAGGTAAAGTGTATGAATGTAATGACACGGATAGTGTGCGCTTTGCAGATCATTCTTCTCGGCGTTGCTGTTTTTACCCAGTCATTCTATATGCTCGACTATGCTGCCGTTTGTCTTCGGCTCGGCATTTTTCGGCTTGCGTTTGCAATGCTTGCAAGTCTGGACGAAGAAATGCAAAAACGCAAATGCAGGTTCTCTGGGCTTTGTATGTTTCCGCAGCTGCTTGTATTGCCTGTTTGTCGGCAGCACAACTTATTTCTCAGACAGAGACAGCTCCGGTGCCATGAAAAATATTTATTATGGCATGATGACGGCACATAGGTTCAACGATTTTTGAATTCGGTGCAGCGGCAGATCCTGTTTATTGGGAACATTTTATGTTGAATTTATGAAATGTGACGAAGCAAAGAGGAGGATGGCAACTTTATTCGGACAATCGGCAATGCAAAAAAGACATGGGAAATCAGTGGCTTCTCGAATTCGAATAAGAACGAAACATGACAGAATGCTCGGATAATAATTGAATCGAATCAGCTTGATGCTCCCTTTGACAATTCCGTCAGAGGATATAACGCGGAGAGTCTCTTTTCAATTCAAATATTTCTTGATTGCCGATTTTAAGTTTGCCGAACGGAGCATAACGATATACAAATCTATGAGCACTGCAAAGGAATTAAAACACCCGAAATCAATTTGAGGTAACGTATCGGATAATCAGCCGAATAAGTGTTGCTTTGTAGCAAGATTCGTATCAAATTCGCACTTGATGAAATTTGCGGCGATATGTTAATCTATAACAAAAAATATAGAAGTTGTGCAGATTGCACGAGCTATACAGGCTTATGAAGCATTTTTATGAAACGAAATCAGTTTTGGAGCAATCTTGTGTGAGATACCACCCACTCTGTCAAAAAAAGAATTTCATATGTAAAGTTGTGAGTCCTTACATTGAGTTTTTTCTTTTTGCTAAAGTAATTTTGTGCTATACTTGATTCAGATTATTAATACAATATGAAAAGAGTGATTGTATTTGGACCTTTTGATCAGGAACGCAACGGCTGAAGATTTTGACAGTGTATATCCGCTGTTTAAACAGTTATGGCCAAATAAAAAATTAAACAAGTCAGAACTTAACAAGGTATTTAGAAGAGGCATTGCTTCTCAAACAGATGAGCTCTTTTGCGCTGTATTGAATGATTCCATAATTGGCTTTTGCGCTTATGCAATTGTAAATAATCTTTGGCAGGAAGGATATATTTCGTATATATATGCTATGGTTGTAGACGAAAAGCAAAGAGGGGAAGGGTATGGAACGAAACTGATAAATGAGGCGATAGCCAATTCAAAGAAGCAAGGAATGAAAAGGGTGGAGTTAGACTCCGGATTTCAACGTGAAAAAGCGCATCAGTTTTACGAAAAACTCGGGTTTGAAAAACGGGCGTATTTGTTTTCATACATTTTATGAATCCTCTTAATTAGCTTTATGGGATGAAGATACTCAGAATTTGCATCTAAATCGATCAAGTGACACATTTTTCTAATGCAGCGAAGGAGCTGCTTTTTTATTTGATGGCAAAGAGTAGAGGTGCGGATATCTCCAAAATCTTGTAAGTAGTCTGAAAAAACAGATAAACAGCGCAAATTGATTGCTTGCTCAAAACAATCAATTTGTATTCAAAAGCGGGAATGAATCCTATACCCGACAGGAAGAAAAAGACTGCTGGAATAGTGATTTGTAAAAACTATCTATCGCGCAACTCCTGATCGCTCATTATTGTTCTGCTTTAAAAATGGCTTATGTAAAGTAAAATCTGGACATTGCGCATTGAAATCTTTGTATGCGAACTTATATTCGAAATTCATGAATTATTTTGTGAAAATTTTGCTTGCAGTATCGAAAAAGGTGATGTATAATATGCTAAAAAATTGAACAATGATTTTACGGTTGTTTTGACAATTCATATTCGGTACTCAAAACAATAGACCGTCCCTATTTCATATTGCGTGCTCCTAGTTTCTCCGATCCCTCTGTTCTTCTCTTCCGGCTAATAAGGTATCTTTGCAGCTTAACAAGGCAGAAAATCGAAAAGCAAGTCAAGCGAATGAAAACACTGATGGCCCATGGTTCGTCAGTGTTTTTTTAGTACGTTAACCTTTATGAAATAAGCGGAAAAGCAGTTTGCGTCAGGTACTATTTTTATACTGAGGAGTCGCAGAGGCTATTGGGAGAAAATTGCCGCGGAAGATTTATGAATAAGAAAATTACGTTGATTCTTACAGGGATTGTCTTGCTGATTACGGTTGCCGGGGCAATATATATGAAGGGCTATGAGATGTTGGGTTTGCCGTTGGGGTTTGCCGCAGGTATGCTGAATGACTATTGGTTGCTCAGACTGACCAAAAAATTGGCAGAAAAAGAAGTGGTTTCCGCATTAAAAATTTATTTTACAAACTTCATTTTTCGGTTCGGTATGTTGGCTGTGGTTTTTGTTCTCGCGGCCTTATTGCTTCCGAAACTGATCTATACTGTTGCAATCGGTATGATTTTGGGAGTTGTAATTCCGTTGATGATCGAAAAAAGAAAATTATTGCAGAAAGGCAGCGATAAAAAAGATGCATGAAATTATTCTGTGGGTAGCAGGCAATTCAACAGTGCATGCCAAAACGATTCTGATGACTTGGTTCGTGATGTTGTGTTTGCTGATATTTGTTTTTATATGTCTGAGAAAACTGACAAGCGGAACTCCCGGGAAGATGCAAAATATTTTGGAGTGGCTTGTGGATTTTGTTCGCGGTATGATCTCGGATAATATCGATTACAAAAAAGGCGGTGTTCTTCTTTCCTATCTTTTGTCATTGATATTGTTTATCTTTTTCTGCAATTTAATAGGATTGTTCCCAAATATTCTGAGCCCAATTTTTAACCATATTCAGTTTGCAGGGATCAGTGAAATGTTCGGAACGGGAACGACGCTGATGTCTCCGACCGCCGATATCAATACGGACTTTGCATTGGCATTGATTACCATCACACTCGTCGTTTTTTTTGGATTGAAGTACAAAAAACTGCATTATTTCGGGCATTTTATTAAACCTCATCCCGCATTTTCATTGATTCATGTAATTGACTTTGTTTCAAAGCCTCTCACACTTGCATTCCGATTGTTTGGGAATATTTACTCGGGAGAAATGTTGGTGGCTGTTATTCTCATGCCGAAATCCGCGGCGGCGTTGGCCGGTATTATTCCGTTGCCGATTTGGCTGATATTCTGTACATTTATCGCCGTGATTCAGTCGTATGTGTTTACGATTCTGACTCTCGCTTATATCGGTCAGGCTGTTGAAGACTGAAGACGGATATCCAAAATTAAGTTATTTTCAGTTAACTGAGAATATAGATGTATCAAATGCAAATACAAGGAGGAATTAAAAAATGGATGTAACTGCTGCTGCATTGATCGGCACAGGGATTGCCGCAGGAGCCGCCGCGATCGGGGCTGCGATCGGGAACGGAAATGTTGTCGCGAGTACAATAGAAGGAATTGCACGCCAACCGGAAGCAAGAGGAACTTTGATGAGCACGATGTTCATAGGGATTGCGCTTGTGGAAGTATTGCCGCTGCTTTCCCTGATTATGGCATTGTTAATGTTCTTTACAAAATCCTGATGTTCGTTTGCAAGAGGATTTGCTTGCGGCAACAACGGAAACAGATATTATTTTGTGATCGCATCAGAGAGGAGGGGAATGGGTTTTGAATCCCTTCGGAATTAATATGAACCATTTTATGGCATTGGCAGACACGGCCTCAACGAACAATCCGATTTCTTTCGATTATACATTGATCGTGGAATTGGTTTCGTTCTTGATTCTGGTATGGATATTGAAACGGTTTGCTTGGAAACCATTGCTGGCAATGATGGAAAAACGCCGTCAGATGATTGCCGACAATATTTCCCACGCGGAACAGGAGCGAAAAGAAGCGGAGCGTATTCGTGCGGAATATCAGCAAGAAATGCAAACAGCCAGACAGGAAGCACAATTGATTATCGAACGGGCAAGCAAATCGAGTGAGCTGCGTGCTCAGGAAATTTTGGATGCTGCCAGAAAAGAGTCGGAAAACTTTAAAGCGAGTGCGATGTCTCAGATTGAGCAGGAACGCGACAAGGCAATTGCGGATGTGAAATCTCAAGTCGCGGAACTGTCGATTGCGGTTGCCGAAAAATTGCTGCAACATCAGTTGGATCATGCGAGTCAGTCAAAACTGATCGATCAATTTATACAAGAAGTGGGAACCAGATCATGACAAATGCAACTTTAGCGCTTCGCTATGCTCATGCTTTGTTTGATTTGTCTGTCGAGCGGGGAGTGTTGGATGACATTCAGAATCAACTGAATTTCTTTGCTGACACGGTTCGTGATCAGCGGGATTTATCCGTTTTATTGAATCACCCAAACATTTCTTACGAATCGAAAAAAGAATTGATAACGAATATTTTCTCAACTTATTTTTCCGATATGATGCTTGACTTTGCGCTATTGTTGATTGATCGCAGAAGGCAGGATCTGTTGGATGAAATAAGGTCTGAATTTGACGAGATGGCAAACAAACGACGGAATATCGTCGTTGCGAAACTGAGCAGTGCAACACCGCTTACCACGGAACAAACAGATCGGCTGCATGCAGCGATCGAACAGTATACCGGCAAACAGATCAGGCTTGAAATTCAGTCCGACCCTGCTCTGATTGGGGGAGCGCGGCTTAAAATCGGCGACCGGGTTATTGACGGATCCGTTTCGTCTGCTTTATCCAAAATTAAAAATGAACTTATAACCTCATCATTGATACCTCATCAGGAAGTAGGGTGATCAGAAACATGAATATACATCCAGAAGAAATCAGCGAAATCATAAAAAAGCAGATTGAGCGCTATCAATCAGAGCTTGAAATTGTCGATGTCGGTACTGTGATACAAGTGGGTGACGGAATTGCTCGCGTATATGGCCTTCAGCAGGCAATGTCCGGTGAATTATTGGAATTCCCGGGCGGTGTTTACGGTATGGCAATGAATTTGGAAGAGGATAACATCGGGTGTGTCATCCTCGGTCCATATGAAGCGATCCGTGAAGGAGATCAGGTAAAACGTACCGGAAGAATCGTGGAAGTTCCGGTCGGAGAAGCTCTCATCGGAAGAGTCGTAAATGTTCTCGGACAACCGATTGATGGCAAAGGAGCCATTAACCAAACGGAATTCCGTCCGATTGAAGCGGTTGCGCCCGGTGTGGTTGACCGAAAATCGGTGCATGAACCGCTGCAGACAGGCTTAAAATCAATCGATGCGATGGTTCCCATTGGGCGCGGACAGCGTGAATTGATTATCGGAGATCGACAGACCGGGAAAACCGCCGTTGCGGTGGATGCCATCATCAATCAAAAAGGACAGAATTGTATCTGCATATACGTCGCTATCGGTCAAAAACAATCCACAGTGGCTTCTGTTGTGAAAAAACTGCAGGAACACGGCGCGATGGAGTATTCCATTGTTGTAATGGCTACTGCGTCCGAACCTGCGCCTATGCTTTATATCGCTCCTTATGCAGGCTGCGCAATGGGTGAATATTTTAGGGATAACGGGAAACACGTTTTGATCGTTTATGATGACCTTTCGAAACAGGCTGTGGCATACAGAGAACTGTCATTGCTTTTGAGAAGACCTCCCGGACGCGAAGCGTATCCCGGTGATGTGTTCTATCTGCATTCCCGCCTTTTGGAGCGGGCGGCAAAATTGTCTCCTGAACGGGGCGGCGGTTCGCTGACTGCGCTTCCGATTATTGAAACACAGGCGGGTGATGTATCTGCCTATATCCCGACCAATGTGATTTCCATTACGGACGGTCAGATATTTTTGGAAGCTGATCTATTTCACTCCGGTTTCAGACCGGCGATCAATGTCGGAATTTCTGTTTCCCGAGTCGGCGGAGATGCACAGATCAAAGCGATGAAGCAGGTTTCCGGACAGCTCCGTTTGGATTTGGCATCATACAGGGAATTGGCTGCATTTGCCCAATTCGGTTCGGAACTCGACAAAAGCACGCAGAGCCGTCTGACCAGAGGGCAGAAGACGATGGAAATATTGAAGCAAAACCAATATGAGCCGATGGCAGTGGAAGATGAAGTAGTGATCATTTTTGCGGCGACCAGAGGATATATTGATGATATACCGCTTGATCGCATGAAAACGTTCGAACAGGAATTATTACGCTTTATCCACGCGGAAAAAGCGGATATTCCTCAGAAAATTCTTGCGGAAAAAGCACTGTCAAATGAGCTGTCGAATGAAATCGGTACTGCGATCGATGCGTTCAAAGAACAATTTATGTGGACAGAAAGAGCAGGTGAATAACTGTGGCCGGAGTTGGCGATATTCGCAGACGCATACACAGTGTGACCAACATGCAGCAAATCACGAAAGCGATGAAAATGGTTGCTGCATCGAAGCTTAGAAAATCACAGAATAAAGTGCTCGCTTCCAGACCTTACTCCAAACAGGTTCAGGCCGTGCTTTCCCGTGTCGTGCAGACGGAGAAAAATCTGAGACATCCGTTGTTGGAGCAGCGTGATGTAAAAAAAGTGGGGTATGTCTTGGTGACTTCGGACAGAGGTCTTTGCGGAGGATTCAATGCCAATTTGATCAGGAAGGCAAAATCCGTTATCAACGCACAGGAGAAAGAGAGTGCGCTGATAGCCGTAGGGCGAAAGGGAATCGATTTTTTTCTGCCGAGAGATGTGAAGATATTAACCCAATTTACCGGATTGGGAGATGATCCCCATTATGAGCATGCCAGTCAGATTGCGGATGAAGTGATTCATCAGTTCACTTCGGGTGCTGTGGATGAGGTTTATCTGATCTACTCGAAATTTGTGTCGGTGCTCACTCAGAAACCGAGTGTGCAGAAATTACTGCCGATTGAGCCTTACGGAGAAAAAGCGAACGGATCGTATCTTTACGAACCTTCTCCCGAAGAAATGTTGTCCAGACTTTTGCCGCTGTATCTGAAAAGCCAAATTTACAGTGCACTTCTTGAGAATAAGGCCAGTGAAATGGGGGCAAAAATGACGGCGATGGATGCGGCAACACAGAATGCGAAGGATATGATTGCAAAACTGACATTAGAAATGAATCGGGCAAGACAGGCGGCGATCACAACGGAGATTTCCGAAATCGTCGGCGGAGCATCCGCACTGGAATAAACAGCCGGATAAGGAGGTTACTGACTCTTGAACAAAACAGGCAAAGTAATACAAATCATGGGTCCGGTGGTGGATATCGAGTTCGAAGCCGAAGAACTGCCGGAAATCAATAATGCGATTCAAATATATATTCAGGAAAAGGATTCCAACCTTACATTGGAAGTTTCGCAGCATTTGGGCAATAACACCGTTCGATGCATTGCAATGTCATCGACGGACGGATTGATTCGCGGAACCGATGCGCTTAATACCGGAGCGCCGATTTCGGTCAGCGTTGGAAATGAAACACTCGGACGGATGTTTAACGTACTCGGTCAGCCGATCGACAACCAACCCCCGGTGGAAACAGGACATAAATTCCCGATTCATCGGAATGCACCTTCTTTTGTAGAGCAGGAAACAACCGATACGATGCTGGAAACCGGAATCAAGGTAATCGATCTTCTGGCTCCGTATGCAAAAGGTGGAAAGATCGGTCTGTTCGGAGGGGCGGGAGTTGGGAAAACGGTGTTGATTCAGGAACTGATCAATAATATTGCGACTCAGCACGGCGGCATTTCCGTATTTGCCGGTGTGGGGGAACGTACAAGGGAAGGAAACGACCTTTGGAATGAAATGAAAGAATCCGGCGTTATTCAGAAGATGACGATGGTATTCGGACAGATGAATGAGCCGCCCGGAGCGCGTCTTCGTGTCGCATTGACGGGATTGACGCAGGCCGAATATTTCAGAGACGAGCAGGGGCAGGATGTGCTTTTGTTTATCGACAACATCTTCCGATTTACTCAGGCAGGTTCCGAAGTTTCCGCGTTGTTGGGGCGCATGCCTTCCGCAGTCGGTTATCAGCCGACATTGGCAACAGAAATGGGCCATTTGCAGGAAAGGATTACCTCTACAAAAAAAGGATCCATCACTTCCGTGCAGGCGATTTATGTTCCTGCGGACGATCTGACCGATCCGGCGCCGGCAACTGCTTTCGCCCATTTGGATGCAACGACTGTGTTGGATCGATCCATTTCCGAAATGGGAATTTATCCGGCGGTCAGCCCTTTGCAGTCCGCATCGCAGATATTGACGCCAAGCATTGTGGGGGAAGAACATTACGAAGTGGCAAGAAAGGTTCAGACAATTCTGCAGCGATATACGGAATTGATGGATATTATTGCAATACTCGGCATGGATGAATTGAGCGACGAAGAAAAACTGATTGTGACTCGCGCACGACGAATTCAGAGATTTCTTTCGCAGCCCTTCACGGTTGCGGAAACATTTACAGGTATGAAGGGTAAATATGTTCCGGTTAAAGAAACGATTCGCGGATTTAAAGAAATTTGCGAAGGGAAACACGATGATTTGCCGGAAGAAGCATTCCAACTTGTCGGGACGATAGATGAAGCTGTGGAGAAAGCAAAAGAACTGGGAGCGGTATAGCTTATGGCAGGTGCATTTTCATTGAAAGTAGTTGCCCCCACGGGTGAAATATTGAATACGCAAACCGAATTGGTTCAAGCCCGCAGCGAAACAGGCGATTTGGCGATTCTGCCTCATCATGCTCCTTTGATTGCAAGTCTTGAAATAGAAGTAATCAAATACAGGATTGACGGAGAAGACAAGAAAATCGCGACATCCGGCGGCTTTATGGAAGTATCGAACAATCAGGTTACAATTCTTGCCGATACCGCCGAATTGGATCAGGGCATTGACGTGGCACGCGCAATGGCAGCGAAACGAAGGGCAGAACAACGGTTGGAAAGCAAAAGTTCCGATGTTGATATTCTTCGCGCGGAAATTGCGTTGAAGAAAGCATTGATGCGTTTATTGGCAGCCAAGAAATAATGGAAGCCGATGCTTCAAATGATGAATACGATTTTGGATCACAAAAAAAGGCAAATAGATTGCCTTTTTTTGTGTGGCAGCAAATGAATGGATATTGTATCTTAGATTGCAAGCATGAAAAATTTAAGGGCAACAAGATATCCGTCTTTTGCTTCTTCTGGAAGAAAATCTAGATTATTTTCCTTAATATCTTCCAAAACCTCCAAAACAGTCAATTCTTTCATATGATTTACTCCTTATCGATACTTTCCGTAATTATGAACGAAGTCATACGTTTCAACAAGATTTTCGTAGTTCAGATCTCCTTTGGAGAGAAGTTCTCTGCTTGTCCCAAACAGGAATCCTCCTCCCGGCGCACATTCATCCACCACCCTTTTTGCATAGTCTTTGCATTGTTCGGGAGTGCCGTATTTCAGTGTCTGCAAAGGCATTCCTCCGATCAGACAAATGGTGTCTCCAATGCGTTTTTTTGCTTCGAAGATATCGTCCCCTTCCACAATACCGAATGCAAAATTTTTCGACATATTACTGAGGTAATCGTATTTGTTATCCCATTTCCCTTCCAAAAACATAATCAGTTTTCCGCCGAGTTCGTTGATTCGGTTTGTCATCCGTTCATAGCTTGGCATAAAAAACGTTTCAAATTGTTTGGGACTTAAAAATGTCGGGACATGGAACATGGTTGCAAACGGGGGGAATTCCGGTAATGACTTTGTATCATCATTGATCCCCATGAATTTCCATGCGAAATCTTCCAACGCTTCGATGCCCGCAAGCAGTTTCTCCGGTTGGCGTCTCATATCGGTTGCAATCCCTTTAAATCCGCGCAGATAATCAAATAAGATATCCATCGGAGGATATGCAAAGGCTCCGGATGCCAACACCGGGCGGTTATATTCGCTTTTCAGCCTTTCGGTTATCGTATTCCATGCCATTGTTTTATCTCCGAGATGCTGCATAAAAGAAAGGATGGATTCTTTTTTTTCGGCGGTTGTTCCTGCTAGTTTTTTGGCAGTTCTCGGCAGACATACATTGAAAATAAATTTTTCCGGATCTGCAATCAACTGATCGTACTCATCTTCCTGCATTGGGCTTTGCTCATGGTGCTGAACGGTTTGCCCGTCTTCGGAAATGAAGTGTGCAGGGCTGCCGATGCAGCGGGCAAACGTAGAGTCGAACACCAAACCCGCGGTATATACCGCATCGGCATACAGTCGTTCGTGAGGTTTAAGATAAATTTCCACTTCTTTTTTCCAGTCAGCTTCCATTTCTTCCACGCGCGCATCAGCATACCCGATCGCATAGGTGCCAAATCCGATAAATAATGGTACGATATCGGGTTCTTTGTGATACAGGGTCGTATAGACTCTGTCAAGCCGTTCATTGTAACTGTCCAAATTGGATACCTCCCTTGTATAATCTACCATGGTAAACTTCTACCATGGAAAAATGATATCATGAAATATACAAAATTGTCAACTGGAAACAATATTAAAAAACAAATAGAGTAATCTTGATTCAGCAAGAATCCATTTGATCACGCTTTCTCAAAATGATATAATTTCATACAGCAAGGTGATAATATGGGAAAAAAGAATGAGACAAAACAACTTCTGTTTTTGACGGCGGCAAAATTATTTTACCAGCACGGATACAAGAAAACCACCATACGCATGATAGCGCAGGAAAGTGGGTTTGCACATGTGTCTTTTTTATATTATTATGAAAACAAAGCAGAATTGGGCGCGCAGATAATCGATCATTACCTGAGATGGCTTGTCGGACAAACGATGTTATTTATAGAACAAAATGATATCTCGGAGAATGACAGTCTGTCACGCTTTCTGTTTTACTGGACAACACATTTTTATTATCTGAAAACGGATGAATTATTCGGGCGATTTTATCGTGAATTCAGCAATGACGAAAGTGAAGCTTTTTATCGAGTGACTGCAAAGTATGCGAATCCTGTATTCACTGACATCTTCCATTTGCAGTATAACCGCTCGGAGGAAGAGCTGAGGATTGATTTTATTTTGCTCAACAGCATTGATGCAACTTTGTCCCGCCTCTGTTCTCAGGGAGATTTATCGGTCAGTGGAGCAGTCGAAAAATTGCTTGAAATGAATGTCGTAGCAGGATACGGCAAAACGATATCGAAAGATGAAATTGATCGATTTATAAAAAAATACTGTTTTCCGATGATCGGTTCGTCTAAGGGGATATATCAGAGATTTATCGACGAAGGGATAAATCCTGTGCTCAATGCGTAAAACAGAAAAGGATATATAGTAAATATGAATCAACGGGAATATTGGGACACAACAGCGGACAGCAAGGAGTTTACCACACCGTTTCAAATGGAACGGTTTTCTGATTATGTTGCAAAATACGATGCCGTGCTTGATGTCGGATGCGGATACGGCAGGATCATGAATATGCTTGCCGAAGATGGTTATCGGAATTTGATCGGAACCGATTTTTCCGAAAAGCTGTTGGAACGCGGGAGATTGCAGTCCCCCGAATTGTTGTTTCGGTTGCAATCCGACAGAGAGTTGCCGTTTGAATCGGATCGCTTCGATGCAGTGATTCTTGCAGCAGTGCTGACCTGCATTTTAAAGGACGACGATCAGCAATACTTGCTGTCCGAAATCAATCGCGTGTTAAAACCCCGCGGAATCATCTATGTCAACGACTTTCTGTTGAATGAAGACGAACGAAATCTTGCCCGATACCGTTGTTTTGAGAAAGAGCTGGGCGTGTACGGAAGCTTTCGGTTGGAAGAAGGGGCGATATTGCGTCATCATGAGGAATCTTATATAAAGAATCTGTTTTCGGAGTTTACTCCGTTGTTCTATGAGACGTTGACCTATCGGACGATGAACGGTCATTGGTCAAATGGATTTTGTTTGATCGGAGAATCAAAAAAGGAGTATAAAAATATATTGTGATTCCGATAAAAATCGATTGCTTTTTCAGCTTTTTTCGATATAATTAGATTGTTTTCAATACTGGAAAAAATAAGGAAAGGCGGGTGATGTTAGGGTTGGACAAAAAGCTGACATTATATGGCTTTAACAACCTCACAAAAACGCTGAGCTTTAACATCTACGATGTTTGCTATGCTAAAAGTGAAAGAGAGCAGAAGGATTATATCGCTTATATCGATGAGCAGTACAATTCAGAGCGATTGACAAATATATTGTGTGAAGTGACGAGCATGATCGGAGCGCATGTGCTGAACATTTCCAAGCAGGATTATGATCCGCAGGGCGCGTCGGTAACGCTTTTGATATCGGAAAAAGTGATTGACCCCGATTCATTGGATTTGTCATGCAACTGCAGGGATAGGAAAGAAACGGTGGTTGCGCATTTGGACAAGAGCCATGTCACGGTGCACACTTACCCGGAATATCATCCGGATAATTCTATCGCGACATTCCGTGTGGATATTGATGTTTCCACGTGTGGGGAAGTTTCTCCGCTGAACACATTGGATTATCTGATCGGAAGTTTCGATTCGGATATCATCACCATCGACTACCGCGTGCGCGGATTCACGCGTGATGTAGACGGCAAAAAGCTGTTTATGGATCATGAAATCACGTCGATACAGGATTATATCGACGACGCTACATTAAAGAAATACGATGCGATTGATGTGAACGTGTATCAATCGAATATTTTTCATACCAAAATGCTGATTAAAGAATTGGAACTTCAAAACTATCTGTTCAATGTAGATGCCTATGAACTTCCGCCGAAACAAAGACTGAGCATTACCGCGAATCTGAGAAGAGAGATGATCGAAATCTTCAGCGGTATGAACATCTATTAAGGCGGTGATCGAAATGTATCGATTGCAGCAGGATAAAGCCCCACTGATGGAAGCTCTGAAGGAATACCGATCCAACCGGATCGTTTCTTTTGATGTCCCGGGACATAAGCAGGGAAGAGGAAACCCCGATCTGACAGATTTTTTGGGCAAGCAGTGTATGTCGGTGGATGTGAATTCAATGAAGCCGCTTGACAATCTGACACATCCCGAATCGGTGATCAAGGAAGCGGAGGCACTCGCTGCAGACGCTTTTTGCGCGAAACAGTCCTTTTTCATCGTGAACGGAACAACAGCAGCCGTACAGGGGATGATTCTTTCCGTTTGCAAGAAGGGCGATAAAATAATCATCCCGCGCAACATTCATATCAGTGCAATCAATGCGTTGATTCTGTGTGGCGCGGTGCCCGTCTATGTGAATCCTTCCGTGAATCATCGGTTGGGTATTCCGCTCGGAGTATCCGCAGAGGATCTGAGACAGGCAATTGCGGCACATCCCGATGCGAAAGCAGTGTTTATAAATAACCCCACTTATTACGGAATTTGTTCCGATCTGTCGGAGTTGTGCGGCATTGCGCATGCTCATAATATGAAGGTGCTCGTGGATGAAGCACACGGGACACATTTTTATTTCGGAGAACAGATGCCGATTGCCGCGATGAGCGCGGGCGCGGACATGTCGGCGCTCAGTATGCACAAAACGGGAGGATCTCTGACTCAAAGCTCTTTGCTTCTGGTCGGTGATGATGTGAACGCGGATTACGTCAGACAGATATTGTGTTTGACTCAGACCACGAGCGCGTCTTATCTTTTGATGTCATCGTTGGACATTTCCAGAAGAAATCTGGCAATGAACGGGAAAGAAATATTTGCAAAAGTACGCATGTTCGCAGAATACGCCCGAAGCGAGATCAACCGAATCGGCGGATATTACGCATTCTCCAAAGAACTGTGCGACGGAGCTTCCGTTTTTGATTTCGATACGACGAAACTTTCGATTCATACCAGAGAAATCGGGCTTGCCGGAATCGAAGTGTATGATATTTTGCGGGACGATTACGGAATTCAGGTGGAGTTCGGAGATATCGGGAATATTCTGGCGATCATATCAGTCGGTGATACGGAACAGATGATTGAACGTTTAATCGCTGCGTTGTCCGAGACCAAACGAAGATATCAGAAAGACCCAAAAGATATGTTTGATCATGAATATATTACGCCTCATGTGGAAATGACGCCCCAGGAAGCGTTTTATTCCGAAAAGAAAATGATACCTCTGACGCAAAGCAGCGGAATGCTCTGCGGGGAATATGTGATGTCCTATCCTCCGGGGATACCGGTTCTTGCTCCGGGGGAACGGATTACAAATGAAATCATCGATTACATCCTATATGCGAAGGAAAAGGGATGCAAGCTGACAGGAACCGAGGATATTTCCGTAAATAAGATTAAGGTGGTGGTATCGTAATGGAATTATGGTTTACGGAAGAGCATACTCCAAACGTGCGATTTTCGATTAAAGTGGATCGACAACTGTACACCCATCAGAGTAAATATCAAAGAATCGATATCTTTGAATCGGGCGAATTCGGACGGTTCCTTACGTTGGACGGGTACATGATGCTGACGGAAAAAGATGAATTTGTTTACCATGATATGATTGTGCACGTTGCGATGGCGACAAATCCCCGAATCAAAAACGTGCTGGTAATCGGAGCAGGGGACGGCGGAACCATCCGCGAACTATGCCGATACAAAAACGTACAGTCGATTGATATGGTGGAAATTGACGAGTATGTCATTACGTCCTGTAAAGAATTTCTGCCGCAGACTGCATGCTGTATCGATGATCCGAGAGTACATCTTTTTGTGGAGGACGGACTGAAATTCATCCGAAGCAAAACGAACGAATATGATTTGATTATTGTCGATTCCACCGATCCGTTCGGCCCCGGAGAAGTGCTTTTCACAAAAGAATTTTACGGAAATTGCCTTAACGCACTGAATGAAACGGGGATTCTGGTCAATCAGATGGAAAGCCCATTTTATGAGAACGATGCAAAAGCGATGCAGCGGGCATATCGGATGGTGCATTCTATTTTCCCGATTTGCAGAATTTATCAGGCGCATATTCCTACCTATCCATCGGGGCATTGGTTGTTTGGTTTTTCCTCCAAGAAATATGATCCGTTAACCGATGCGGATTTTGATGCATGGAATGCTCTCGGACTGAAAACCAGATACTACAATACGGATCTGCACAGAGGATGTTTCGCGCTTCCGAATTTTGTGAAAGAAATGATGAACTGATCGGTTTGGATTCCGAGTGAAAAAAAGATTGATTGATGAAATTGCTGTGCTTCGGGCAATCGGGGCACGGCATTTCTGATGAAAAGGACAAGAAGAAAAATGAGTGATAGTACACCGCAGAATAAGCAATACAGACCTTCGCTGATATGTTTTCTGATTGCGAGAATATCGATGGCTTCCGCGAATCAATTGATAGCCATCGCAATCGGCTGGCAGATATACGAACTCACTCAGTCTGCTTTCTATCTCGGTCTTGTCGGACTGATGCAGTTCATTCCGCTGATTCTGCTGACTTTGTTCGCGGGGTATGCGGCGGATCGCTACAACAGAAAAATGATCATTGGAATTGCTTATGCGATTCAGATCTGCAATTTTTTTCTGCTGGCGTATTCCAGCGATCAGGGAACGGTGACACCTCATATGCTGCTGTTTGCAGCATTTTTGGCGGGGGCTGCCAATTCGATGGGCGGTCCGTCCATGCAGTCTTTGCTTCCCAACATCGTTCCGACGGAAATTTTCCCGAAAGCGGCAGCGTGGAATGCTTCCGGTTTTCAGGTGGCAACGATCTTGGGACCTGCAATGGGCGGTATTCTGTATGTCTGGGGAGCGCATGTCGTGTATGCGACCGCCGGATGTGTGATGGTGGTTGCTCTCGGTGCAATGATGATCCTCAAAGTCGGTGAACGACAAATCCATCGAGAACCGGTCACTCTTAAAACGATGCTTGCCGGGATTTCATTTATCAAAAGCAGACCCGTGATACTGGGCGCGATTTCGCTGGACCTGTTTGCCGTGCTGTTTGGAGGCGCTACCGCCCTGCTACCGATCTATGCATCGACAATTCTGCATGTCGGATCGGAAGGCTTGGGTATGTTACGTGCAGCTCCTGCTGTAGGAGCCTTGCTTGTTTCATTCGTGCTTGCGAAAAAGCCGATTGAACGCAAAGTCGGGATCAGAATGTTCACCGCGGTGATATTCTTTGGTGCGGCAACAATCGTCTTTGCCTTATCAAAATCATTTGCGCTGTCCGCCATTGCATTGTTTATCTTGGGCGGATGTGATGTGATCAGCGTCGTGATCCGTTCCACGTTGGTTCAACTGCAGACTCCGGATGAAATGAGAGGAAGAGTCAGTTCGGTCAATCAGATATTTATCGGAACTTCGAATCAGTTGGGTGAATTTGAATCCGGTGTAACAGCAGCCTGGTTTGGCACCGTGCCTGCCGCAATCATCGGAGGGTGCGGTACCGTCATTATCGTGCTTTTGTGGATGAAACTTTTTCCTGAACTGCGAAAAAAAGATCGGTTTCTCAATTGATTTACAATAAAGGATCGGATAATGTTATCCGATCCTTTGTTGTTCCCGATTGTTTTTCTCCATCGGCATTTTAATGCATTCCAGCCAGATATAACAGGCAAGGGACAATAAAGCGAATACGGCAGAAAGCCAATATACAACATGATAATTATAGGCTGCCGCAACAAATCCCAATGCAATCCCTCCGATTCCGAATCCCAGATCAATGGAAGAAAAGTATGCTGCCGATGCGGTTCCTCTTCGTTCGGCGGAACATCTTTGAAACATCATCGTATTGATTGTCGGCCCGATTGCTCCGATTGCAATTCCCATCGGGAATCCCAGAATGAACAATTGCAATGCAGAAGAGGTATACGGAATGAGAGCCAGACAGATTGCCGTAATGATGATCCCCGGGATCACCAAAATATTGGAATCTTTTCGATCCGCAAGTTTGCCGAGAAATACACGGGACAGAAATAATCCGATTGCGTTGAACGTGAAATACAGCCCAATATTGCCGAAATTCTGCTGTAACGCATACAGCGAAAGAAAGGAATTGATGCTGCTTTGCGCAAAATAGAGGATGATCAGAACGGCGGCAAGCGGAAATACGGCGTATTCAAATCCCATCAACGTTTTCGGAAGCGCTTCTTTTTGATGAATCTCACATGATTCCGTCTTATTATCAGTGATCACGGGACCGACTCCGCACTTTCGCTCGTAACTGATCATGGTATTGATAATCAGACTGACGATGCAGATCGCAGACGAAACAAAGAACAGACGATTGAATTCTGCCTGAGTATTGTTCCTGATCATAGCCAATGCAATACCGGGACCGACTGCAGAAGCTATGGTTCCGTACAGCCCGAAATATCCGATCCCTTCAGCCATGCGGGATTTTGGAATGACGTCCGCGGCAACTGCACCTCCGGCTGTGGAATGCATGCCGAAGCCGATGCCATGCAGAGACCGTACGACGATCAATACCAGCAGGATTGCCGCGTAGCGATACAGAAAGCATGCAATGACGCAGAGAATCGCCCCCAGAATCAATAGCTTCGTTCGCCCGAATTTATCCGCGAAGATACCTGAAAAAGGACGGATCGCGAGTGCCGCAAAGGTATAGACTCCTGTCATCAGACCGGCTGACGCAACGGAACCTGTAATGTTTTGGGCATAAATGGGTAGTGTGGAAAAAAAGAAATAATTGCAGAAGCTGATCCCCGTGGAGGAGAGCATAATCAAAATATAATCCTTGTTCCAAAGTTTTTCATTTGTATGTTTCATGATGGTCTTTTCCTATCTGCTTTGTGATTCCTGTCAGATCAAACGACGGGATATAGGTTTCTTCCGCCGAATCCAATTCTTGAATATAGCCGTTTTCGATTTTGGTTTGATCTAAATAGTCGCTGATCAGATTGTATTCTTCCTGATTCACCCTCCTGTTGATTTCGGGATATTGTTCGGAATTTCCGCAGGGGATATATTGAAACATCAGACTGAACAGAATGTCATCCGTTTCGAAATGCTGATCGACCCAGTCGATAATGCGAAGAGTGTTTTCGATGTGCGACGGAAGAACCAGATGTCGGAGAAGAACGCCGCTTTTCAGCAGACCGTTTTCGCCCATGACAAACGGTCCCGTCTGGCGAAACATTTCCTTGATAGCCGAGGTCGCAATTGTAAAATAATTTCTTGCCCGTGAATACTTCCAAGCAAGTGATTCGTCGGAATATTTCAGATCCGGGAGATAGATATCGATTTTTTTATCAAATCGTTTCAGTGTTTCGACAGAGTCATATCCGCTGCTGTTATATACGAACGGAATGGTTTTCTGCTGCGGAAAACTTTGCAGAATTGCTTCGGTGAAATGGGTCGGATTGACCAGGTTGATATTATGTACTCCGGCAGCTTCCAGTTCGGCGTAAATTTTCGTCAGTCTTTCGATACTCACTGGTTGCCCGAAGCATTCCGTGCTGATGGAATAATTCTGACAGTAACAGCATTTTAAAGGACAGCCGCTGAAGAATACGGTTCCCGAGCCGTTTTTTCCGCTGATACAGGGTTCTTCCCATTCGTGAACGGCTGCTCTTGCCAGAACGGCAAGTGTTCCGACTCCGCAGATGCCGCCCGGGTTTTCGGCGGAGACAATCAGCGGACGATCTGATCCGCATGATCGGGGGCAAAGATTACAGACTGTCATTTCTGATCCAAATGTTCTTTCAAATACAGGATTGCTTTGCGATAGCTTTCAAAACCATCACCGCTGAATGTTTTCAGACAAATGAGTGAAGGGTAGGAAACTTTGCGGAAATCTTCTCTGTTGCCGACATCCGACAGATGCACTTCCACGCAGGGAATTGCTACTGCTTTCAGCGCATCCAGAATAGCTACGCTGGTGTGAGTGTAAGCCGCAGGATTGATGATGATGCCATCCGCAACTCCGTAGGCCGACTGAATGCTGTCGACGATGGCGCCTTCGTGATTGCTCTGAAATAAATCGCAGGATATTCCGTTTGCGGCACATTGATCTGATAAATACCGTTCCAGGTCCGAAAACGTTTGTTTCCCGTAAATTTCAGGCTCGCGGACGCCGAGCATATTCAGATTTGGGCCGTTGATAATTAAAAAATTCATGGAAGTTCTCTCCATATTTAAGAATACAATAAAACAATTATATCACGTATCCGACAGCTGAGAGATCATAATGAAAGAAAAGATTCATACAAATGCGTGTTTTGTGTAAAGTACATTGACAAGATCATCGCGCTGTGCTATATTATGTGAAACTAGAAACAGATGATGCGGAAGTAAAACGAAACGCTGCTTTGCCAGAGACCCGTGATTGCTGGAAAACGGGACTGAACAGATTCGAAGAATGGTCCGCGGATGGCTTGGTGAATAACAGTAACCACTGACGGTCGGTTCCCGTTAACAAACTCGAGATCAATAATCTCTGCAGAGCGGACGCATTGCGTCAATAAAGGTGGTACCGCAGGTAAACTTGTCCTTTTTTCGGAAAGGGCTTTTTTTATTTTTTATACTTGGAGTAATGAATGATGATCAGTCAGATACAATTTGAAAAACTGCAACAGTTTTTTTATGAACTGCCCGCAAAAAGTGAATTTTACAAAATGAAATATGAGCAGTATGGATTTGATCCCAGGGATATCCAAACAATGGACGATTTTTTGAAGATTCCTTTTTTATCAAAAGAAGATTTGCGCGATGCATACCCGCTGAAGATTCAGGCTGTGGAAGATGAACAAATCGTGCGGATTCATTCCTCTTCCGGGACAACGGGACTGCCCGTGATTATTCCTTATACACAAGAGGACGTTGACACGTGGGCTGAAATGATGAGCCGATGCTACCGCACCGCAGGCATTACCAATCTAGACAGAATTCAAATCACGCCGGGGTATGGTTTGTGGACGGCAGGAATCGGATTCCAACTCGGATGCGAGCGTTTGGGTGCGATGGCAATTCCTATGGGACCCGGCAACACGGAAAAACAGCTGCAAATGATGAATGATCTCGGGGCTACGGTGATTACTGCGACATCGTCCTATTGTCTTTTATTGGCGGAAGAAATAGCCAAGCGGGGAATGAGGGAGAGTGTCAAGCTGAAAAAGGGAGTGATCGGTTCGGAGCGTTGGGGCGAGAAAATGAAAGAACGGATTATCCAGGAGCTCGGGATCGATTTGTACGATATATACGGATTGACGGAAATCTACGGACCCGGAATCTCTATCAGCTGTGATGCGGACTGCGGACTGCATTACTGGGACGACTACCTTTATTTTGAAGTGATCGATCCTCAAAGCGGACAACCTGTGCCCGATGGGGAATATGGAGAACTGGTGATCACCACCCTGACAAAACAGGGCGCGCCGCTGATCCGATATCGCACGAGAGATATCACCCGTCTGCTGTCGGGAGAATGCTCCTGCGGATCACCGTACCCGCGGCATGACCGCATTATCGGACGGGTGGACGACATGACAAAAGTAAAGGGGGTCAATATTTATCCTGCGCAGATTGATGATCTGTTGAAAGCTACCGACGGTGCCAGTTCTGAATATCAGATCGTGATTACGCGCGATGACGGGAAAGATACGTTTCTTCTGCGCGCGGAATGCGAAAACGGTGTTGAAAAAGAGAATTTGCAGAAACGGCTGCATGATAATTTCAAAAAAAGGATCGGCATTTTGATCGACGTGGAAGTGTTATCCTTGGGAGAATTGCCGCGAAGCGAGAAAAAAACAAAACGGGTGTATGATTACCGAACCAGATAAACGCATTATTCGGATGTTTGCGAGCGAAATGATTGACATTTTCCGCATGATTCGGTACAATAATGTCAATTTGATAGCAAATCGGCTGTGATGAGGAAACAAAGCATTTTTTCAGAGAGGAATCGAACGGTGAAAGATTTCGGTTGCTGAACCCGCCTCGGAGCCTGCGGATGAAATAAATCCGCACGGTGGCAACATCGTTATCCCGAAATAAGGCGGCAAATATGCTGCAAATTAAGATGGTACCACGAGTCTTTCGTTCTTATGATGAAAGGCTCTTTTATATATTAAGGAGGAAATAATGGCAAAAAAAGATAAGGTAGAAGCAATTACCCCGATCAATGAAGATTTTGCCCGTTGGTATACGGACGTGATTCTGAAAACGGAGTTGGTGGATTACGCTCCGGTGAAGGGATTTATGGTGATCCGTGCTTACGGCTACGCGCTTTGGGAAAATATCCAGGGGATTTTCGACAAAGAATTCAAAAAAACCGGACATAAAAATATGTACTTTCCGCTGTTGATTCCGGAAAGTTATCTGAATAAAGAAAAAGAGCATGTGGAAGGGTTCGCGCCTGAGGTGGCATGGGTCACACAGGGCGGAAGCGAGCCTCTCGCAGAACGTTTGTGCATCCGACCGACTTCGGAGACCATCATTTGCAGCATGTATGCAAAATGGCTTTCATCCTATCGCGATCTGCCCTATTTATATAACCAGTGGTGCAATGTGGTTCGATGGGAAAAAACCACAAGACCGTTTCTGAGAACAAGCGAATTTCTCTGGCAGGAAGGTCATACCGTGCATGAGACATTCGAGGAAGCGCAAAAAGAAACGATGCAGATGATTGAAATCTACCGAAAGGTCTGCGAAGAATATTTGGCGATTCCGATGGTGGTGGGCCAAAAAAGCGAAAAGGAAAAATTCGCGGGAGCGCATGCCACCTACACCATCGAAGCGCTGATGCATGACGGACAGGCTTTGCAGAGCGGCACCAGCCATAATCTCGGGGATCATTTTGCGAAGGCGTTTGAGATTAAATTCCTCGGAAGAGACAATACCGAACAATATGCATTCTCCACATCATGGGGAGTGTCAACCCGTTTGATCGGTGGAATTATCATGGTACACGGAGATGACAGCGGGCTGAAACTGCCTCCGAGAATCGCGCCGACACAGGCAGTCATCATCCCGATTGCGATGCATAAGGAAGGGGTGCTGGACAGAGCGCGCGAACTATATGATTCTTTGAAAGAAAGCTTCCGTATAGAAATCGATGATGCGGAAGCGTATTCGCCTGGTTGGAAATTCAATCAATATGAAATGAAGGGCGTGCCTGTCAGAATCGAACTGGGACCGAAAGACATTGAAAACGGACAGTGCGTGATGGTGCGCAGGGACAGCGGAGAGAAAATAACGGTAGCACTGGAAGATGCAGCGACAGAACTCGCAGCTCTATTGGAATCCATCCAAAAAGCAATGTACGATAACGCACTGAGAGCAAGAGAAGAAAAAACATCCGTGGCGTACAGCATGGAAGAATTCAAAAAGAATCTGGAAGAAAATCCGGGGTTTGTCAAAGCGATGTGGTGCGGATGCAGAGAGTGTGAGGATAAAATCAAAGAACTTACCGGAGCGTCTCTGCGATGTATGCCGTTTGAACAGGAAGACCTCGGAAGCGATACATGCGTATTCTGCGGTGCAAAAGCAGACAAGATGGCATATTTTGCAAGAGCATACTGATCATTGTTGACAACAGAACAGGAAGAAAGGGAACGTGATGAAAAACGTATTTGATACATTAATGGAACGCGGGTACATCGAGCAGTGCACGCACGAGCAAGAAATCAGAGATCTTCTTGCGAAAGAATCCGTTACGTTTTATATTGGGTTTGATCCGACAGCGGACAGTCTGCATGTGGGGCATTTCATCCAGATTATGGTGATGACGCATATGCAGCGTGCGGGGCATCGACCGATTGCTTTACTCGGAGGCGGCACCACAATGGTGGGCGATCCTTCAGGAAAAGCCGATATGAGAAAGATGCTCACGCAGGAGCAGATCGCGGACAACGGAGAAAAATTTAAAAAGATATTCGAGAAATTTTTGGATTTCGGAGAAGGCAAAGCCATTATGGCAAACAATGCCGACTGGCTTTTGAATCTGAACTATGTGGATTTTCTGAGAGAAGTCGGCGCTCATTTCTCGGTTAACCGCATGATTGCCGCCGAGTGCTACAAGAGCCGTATGGAAACGGGACTGACATTTCTGGAATTTAACTATATGATCATGCAGTCCTACGATTTTCTGAAGCTGGCGGAACTGTATGACTGCAAAATGCAGTTCGGCGGAAACGATCAATGGTCCAACATCATCAGCGGGGTTGATCTGACGAGAAAAAAACTCGGAAAATCAGTCTATGGGATGACATTCAAACTTCTCGTGAACAGCGAAGGCAAGAAGATGGGCAAGACGGAAAAGGGCGCATTATGGCTGGATCCCGAAAAAACATCTCCGTTTGAGTTTTACCAGTACTGGAGAAATGTGGATGACAGCGATGTTGAGAATTGTCTGGCTTTGTTGACATTTCTTCCGATGGAACAGGTGCGCGAATTGGGCGGAAGAAAAGATGAATCCATCAACGAATCCAAAGAAGTGCTTGCATTTGAAGTAACAAAAATGATACACGGGGAAGAAGAAGCGGTAAAAGCACAGAACGCAGCTCGTGCCCTGTTTGGCGGCGGAGGTGCGGATGAAAACATGCCTTCGAGCGAAGTGGAACTTTCCGAAGTTCAGGATGGAATGGATGTGATGACACTGCTCATTAAGATCGGATTGGCTTCTTCGAAATCGGACGCACGACGTCTGATCGAGCAAGGCGGAATACAAATCAACGGGCAAAAAGTGGATTCTCCGGCAACATTAATCACAGAAGAAGATTTCGGAGAAGGATACGTCATCGTGAAAAAAGGGAAGAAAATTTTTCACCGAATCGTGTTGAATCTTTAGATTGAAATTCATTCGTTAGGAATTGACTTATGAGACCATTTTTAGTAAAATCAACTTGAATTCTATGTTTGAATTATATTGTGATTCCAAGATAATGGTTGTTGTAAAGGAGTAAACAATGGCAAAACAGAAATATGAAAGAACGAAACCGCACGTAAATATCGGAACGATCGGACACGTAGACCACGGCAAAACGACGTTGACCGCGGCGATCACAAAAGTGCTTCATGAA
>JBGMEA010000008.1:0-220859 GCA_041447245.1 Anaerofustis sp. | reverse complement strand
CGATCGCCACCGCTTTTTTCAGCTTCGTTTTCATGCCTTTTTCCTCCTAACCGTATCTTCTTACCCATCATAATGAAAAGACAATTTTCGTTTTATGTTATCAGCATACTCATTCTGCGTTACATTTGTGTCACATTGACACCGTTTTCACTTTTTTTATTATTTTTTTATTATCCTAATGCATATAAAAAAACCGTCACAAAAGACGGTATTCTGAAAAAACATGCATAATAAAGCTGGTTTCGAAATCTTATTTCGGTACTTTTTTCATAATGGCATCCGTTACCGAAAATGTAAGAATCGATCCGGCTGCGGTCACTATAAACGAAACGGTGTCATTCTTTATCAAAAACAGGCCAACCATAGCAATTGCGAACCCGGCAAAAAACATCACCCTTTCGGCTTTAATCGCATCGCTGATCAGAAACTGCCATAGGGATGGTCGCTTATCATCGGAATTTTTATTCTCCGTCATTGTTCATACCTCACTATCGATACAATCGGAACATTCTGTGATTGTATCTTCTGACTTAACAAATCCATTGTACTATAAACTCTGAATGGAAGATACTGTTTCATGGAATAAACAGCATCTCGTCTCCTGAGATTGCCCAAATTATTTTTTGAAAAGAAAAGTCCGCACATGCGGACTTTTCTTATTTATCATCTTCTTGACTGTTCGAAGATTAAGCTTGTTCTTTACGTGCGTTGATTTCTGCCTGAAGTTCTTCAACTCTGGCTTTGTTCAATCTGTAACCGAACAGGAGCAGTACGATACCGACTACCATGCAGATAGCAGGGATGAGCATGAAGGCATTCGTGATACCGTTGGACAATTCTGCGGTCTGAACGAATGTGCCTGCTTTGTATGCGGCCGTTACGGAAGCACCGTCATATTTTGCAGCAGCCAAGCAAGCCGTAATGATAACCGGTCTTGCGATAACGCCGACTTTCAAAGGCAAGTTCATCAAACCCATGATCCAACCGGCAGCGTTTTTGCCAGTTTTCCATTCCGAGTAGATAACCGTGTCACTGTACATAGCCGGGATCAACGCATAGCTTGCGCCGTAACCGAACTGTGCGAGAGCAACGAGAATGATGATGACCCAAACACCGACAGATGCATAGATCATTTTTGCAAGGAACAAAGCAACTGCGATCAACGTGTAAACGATGATGGTTCCCATTTTTGCTCCGAATGCTTTTGCAAAGTATTTGCTGACATAAGAACCGATAACAGCAGCAAGGTTCGTGAACAAGAGGTACAAAGGCCAGTAATGTACATATTCAGCCGGAGTAAGTCCGCCTGCATATTTGAAGTAATAAGTAGCGATACCGCCGAGTACGAAGTTGAAGATCCAACGAACGACATCGGAGAGCATCAGGATGAGCAACGGAGCGTTTGTGAAGAGCGCTCTGACTAAGTCGCCGCCGCTTGTTTTTTCCTGTTTGTCTTTCGGTTTTGCCATTTCTTCCGCGCCGGTTTCTTCATATCCTTCGAACATTTTGAAGTGTACGAAATAGAACAGCACCATGACCCAACCAAGGACGAACGCAGCAGCACCGAATTTGCTTACTTCTCCGACTACGCCTGCAAGCAGAGTAGCAAGCGGAAGTCCGACATATGAGAACAGCACTTTGGACAGGTTTGCCCAAGCACCGCGGGTAGCGGTGAGCTGTGCTCTGTCTTCCGGAGAGCTTGCCGCAACGACGATCATCGATGCGTTTCCTACGTATGCCAAGTTCCATACGATATGGCTGAGAACATAACCCAAAATAATTACGACAGCTGCGACAGTGCCATTTCCGATTTTCAGGAACTCAAACGCATACAGGAACGGAACGAGCCACGGAGCAACGATGAGCCAGGAACGATAACGCCCCCATTTCATCGGCTTGATGCTATTGAGGATCGCGCCGTAAATCCAAGACAGACATGCGTCAATAATACTTGCAACAGTACCGATCACGCCGGCAGTTGCTGTGGAGAATTTTGCCAGGTCGGTAAGGAAAGACTGGAAGTAATACGTTTCCATGTTCGTCATCAACGTAAACGAGCAGTCACCAACACCGTAGAAAATCTTCAAGGCAGTGCTTAATGGTTTTTTCATAAAGTCCTCCTAATATAATTTATGATAACTTTTATGTGATAAAAGCAATCAACGGTTTTTATGCCGACCGAAAACACAGCCGACGATTCACCCATTTTATATAAACAACCCCAATACAAAACGGACAATTCCGTCTTCATATTCATCCATGATTTTTGCATTTTTTATTTCTGCTACATCAGGATTCTGTCTGATATATTCTTCCCAATTTCTGGTGAATTCCGATTCCATTTCCATATTCATGGGATCCGCCTCCTTTAATACACACCATAAGTATGCACTGTATCAATTACGGCCTTTAAGTTTTCTGCGATATTACCTTTCAGCGAATAAATCCCCTTATCCATATTGAAGATATATCCACCGCCCGGCGCAAGAACATCCATCAGCTCTTTTGCTTTGTCCGTGCACTCCCGTTTAGTCCCGGTCTGAAGTAATGTAATCGGATACAATCCGGAAATGATGTTCTTTTTCCCAACTTTTTCTTTGCAGAGTTTCGGATCTCCGTATTCAAACTGCATTTCCACGCAGTCATCCAATTCCGCGAGCGTATCAATTTTTGACATCCAGTTCTGCTCTACAAAAATCTTTGATCCCATCCTGTTTGCTTTAAAGTAGTCCATCAATTTCTTAAAAGACGGCCACCAAAATCTTTCAAATTGTTTCTGATTAAGAAACGGTCCCATATGCAATGGCAAAAATGTTCTTCCGTATCTACCCGAAGAGGGCAGGGTTCCGAGTCTTGCCATCAATGGAATCAACACATCACAGGCAGCAAGCACTTTCTCGGGAACACGCCGAATATCACCCACAATCCCGGTAAAGGATCGAATCTGATCTGCCAAAAAGTCAAGAGGAGCTTCTGAAAGCGGTCCGCGCGGTAAAGCAGCATATCCATATTTTTCACTCATTTTTACGGTCGCTGCTCCGACTTTTGCCGCATTGTCTGCCGATGCCTTATATCCTTTTGCAAAATTCAGTGCATCGCGCATATCTCCGTGCCCGATTTCCGTAAACAGCCGAGGAATACATTTGTCAACCAGAAATTTATAAGGATCTGCAATAAATTCATCGTATTCTTCCACCTGCATACAACTGACTTCGGGATGCTGCATATGCCCTTCTTTGCTCATCACAAACGCTTTTGACCCCATCAGTTTCGGATACAGAGGAGTTCTGGAAGAAAGCGTAACCGGCATTTTATCCATTATGAATTCGCTGCATATTCTGTCGAAATAAACTTCGTATGAATTCAGATCATATTGCGTTTCTTTCAGACCCAAACCACAGTACTCGATAGAAGCATCAAACGTAATACTGATCTCGATCGGAATCCGTTTTGGTACTCGACCGTCATATACATCTTGAAACAGCTGAGTTCTTTCTTCCTGCAGTTTTTTGGTATGTTCTTCCATAACTTTCCTTCCTAGTTATATGTTAAAATTGATCTGTCATTTTTAACATCATACATTCATTGGAAAAAATATGTCAAAACAGGATGCGGATGCATGAATAATTTGAATGTTATATTGTATTATTAATGAGCAATTCGATTTGACAGGCGAAACACTTTTTAAAAAAAATCTCTGCTTATCAAACTGTTTTTAGTAAATCTTTTGAAACTATAAAAAATATAATATATTTTAGTCAAAATGTCAATATGTTTACAGTGTTCTTAAGATAAATTGCAAAATTTTCATTTTTTGATTGAATTTTCCATCTTTCAATTCAAATGATGGCTTTCCTTTTTTCGCCAGCGCACCTCTGTATTATTACATCGTAACAGGTGCATATGCAACTGTTATTTGCCAAAAATTGTCTTTTTTCTCTATCTTTTCCCCCGGTGCCGCAAACTGCAATTAGCGCTTGACATTTATGATGCATCATCCTATAATATCACTAACTTATTTATTGTAAGAATATTCTGAAAACAGCAATGAACAAAGAAAGTAATCCGTCTCTTCCGCATCTCAGCAAGCTGTGTTGATGAAAGGCAGTATGCGAAAAACAGATGAAGTTCCTTTGCGAGCTGTCTGTGTGAACGAACAGTAGCACAGACCGGAATCGTCCCGTTAACGAAACGAGCAGACATTTATGCAATATTGCGGCGTGTCTGACAAAGAGGATTTACATTTTAAGTAAATCAATAAAGGTGGTACCGCGGAACATTCCGTCCTTTGCTCTAGGCAAAGGTTTTTTTATTTTTTCAGAATGAAAATCAAAGGTGAAAAGGAGATCAATCATGTACTTCGACAAAGAAGCAGAAACCATGCCGAGAGATCAAATCAAAGCCCTGCAATCCCAGCGACTGGTCGAACTGGCAAAGCGGGTATACGAGAACGTACCTTTTTATAAAATGAAATTTGATGAACTCGGAATAAAGCCCGAAGATATCAAAGGATTGGATGATCTGAGCAAGCTTCCGTTTACCGTCAAACAAGATCTGCGGGATCATTACCCATTCAATCTCTTCGCCGTTCCGATGAAGCAGATCGTGCGCGTTCACGCCTCAAGCGGAACGACCGGAAAGCCGACTACTGTCGGATATACAAAGAAAGATATCGAAACATGGTCGCAGTTGGCGGCCAGATCTCTTGGGTGTGCCGGCGCAGATGATGAAAGCATCGTTCAGGTCGCCTACGGCTACGGGCTTTTTACAGGAGGACTCGGTCTTCATTACGGGGTGGAGCGCCTCGGAGCAACCGTCATTCCGATGTCCGGCGGCAATACGCAAAAGCAGCTGATGCTCATGGAGGACTTCGGTTCCACCCATTTGGCATGCACCCCTTCCTATGCCATGTATCTGGGAGAATCCCTCGCAGCATTCGGGAAAACGCCGAAAAACATGAAACTGAAAGCCGGAATTTTCGGCGCAGAACCATGGAGCGAAAGTCTCAGAAAAAAAATCGAAGAAACCCTTGAGATCAAAGCTTACGATATTTATGGTTTGTCCGAAATTATGGGACCCAGCGTCGCAATGGAATGCGAATGCCAAGACGGCCTTCATATTTGGGAAGATCATTTTATTGCCGAAATCATTGATCCGGACACGCTGGAAGTACTGCCCGAAGGCAGCGAAGGGGAACTTGTCATCACTACTCTGACAAAAGAAGGCATTCCCCTTATCCGTTATCGAACAAGGGATATTTCAAAGCTGAATACCGAAGTCTGCAGCTGCGGGAGAACACACGCCCGTATTTCCCGCGTCAAGGCTCGTACCGATGATATGCTAATCATCCGAGGAGTCAATGTCTTTCCGTCCCAAATCGAAAGTGTTTTGCTTGCGATTGACGGAGTGGAACCCCATTACGAAATTATCGTCACAAGAGAACAGACGCTGGATAATCTGGAAATCCATATCGAGCTGAGCGAAAATTTCGCATTTGACACGATATCCTCCGTCGAAAACCTTGCAAAGACCCTTTCGCATAAGTTAGAATCAGTATTGGGGATCTCGTCCGTGATCCGCCTTGTGGAACCAAAATCCATCCCAAGGTTCGAGGGCAAAGCGAAACGCGTCACGGATAATCGAAAGGAGAGCAAAGAATGATCAGACAAATCTCCGTGTTTATGGAAAACCGATCTGGCAGGCTCAACCAGCTGTTAAAAACTTTGGCGGAAGCCAGCATCAATATCTGTTCCCTCGCGATTGCGGATACCGGAGAATACGGGATTGCGCGCCTGATCGTGGATCAGCACGATAAAGCGATGGATGCAATCAAGCAGAGCGGGATGACCGCATGCGAAACAGAAGTGCTTGCGATCGAAGCGGACAATCAACCCGGAAGATTGTATCATGCGACCAAACTTCTGGCAGATAATGATATCAATGTAGAATATGCCTATTCTGCCATTCCGGCCAATCATAACAAAGCGATTGTCATCATCCGAGTCAATGACTTTGAAAAAGCGGTAAAGGTTGTGAATGCAGCCGCCGATATCCGTCTGATCGAATCTTTCTGATTCGTCATTGCAGGTATATTTATGAGCAGTGAAATTATCCTGACGGATCAAAAGAGGCAGGCCATAATCCATGAGATCAAACATTTTTTCGAAAATGAACGGGACGAAGAAATCGGAACCCTCGCAGCGGATATTCTGCTGGATTTTATTATTCGGAATATTGCACCCGAATTTTACAATCAGGGCGTATATGATGCTTATGCATACCTGAATGACCGAGTGGAAGATGTTTTGTCCATTCAGAAATAATTGTATCAAAAAAGAATCCGCACGAATCGGATTCTTTTTTTGTTCTCAAATTTTTAAAACTATTTGCTGATCCTGCTGCATTTCTCTTCGCCGACTTTCAGCGCTTTGATAATACTGTAACGGAATCCTGACTCTTCGAGGGAAGCAACCGCATCGATTGTCGTGCCGGCAGGCGAACATACCATATCTTTCAGTTCGCCCGGGTGTTTCCCGGTTTCAACCACCATTTTAGCGGCGCCGAGTACTGCCTGCGAAACGATCTTATAAGAGCGTTTTCTGGATAGCCCCATGGCAACGGCCGCATCCGCCATCGCTTCGATCATCACATAGACAAATGCAGGAGACGAGGATGCCAACGCGACAAATGCATTCATATATTTTTCGTTCATAATCTCTACTTTGCCGAAAGAGGAGAGCAGTCTGACAATTTCTTCCAACTCTTCTTTTGTGACAAGATCCGTCTCACAGATCATAGTGAGACCTTCTCCGACGGAAATCGGAAGATTCGGCATAATGCGTACGACCTTTGTTCCCGGATTCAGCCATCCGTAAAGATCGGAAAGAGAAACTCCTGCCGCAACACTGATTACAATCTGATTTTCTCCGATGGAATCTTTTATCTGAGCAATTACTTTACTGGACATATTCGGTTCCACACAAAGAAAAATAATTTCACCGTTTGCAACTGCTTCTAAATTATCGGTTGTCACGTTGATCCCAAGCTCATTTTTCATCGACGTAATTTTTTCCACGCTCGGATCCGAAGCAGTTACTTTGCCCGCTTCAACTATTTTACCCGTAACGATTCCGCGAATCATCGCCGACGCGATATTACCGCAACCGATAAATGCCAATTTATGATTCATTGATAGTCCTCCGTAATTTTTATGAGATTTCACCCAGCCCATTATAATTTCTTTCATGGTATCGAATGGGCTGCAGTTTGTCAACCGAAACTGCTCCACAAAACAAATATCCGTCAGGAATCAAGAAAAAAAGACCGAATCAAATGAATATTCACGAAATTTGTGTATAATAAAAGCAGAATATTCTAATTGATACAGGTGAAATGTATGAGTGAAACAATCTTGATTGTTGATGATGAACAAAACATCTGCGAGTTGTTGAAGATGGAACTGGAAATGGAGGGATATGCGTGCAACATCGCATACGATGGGCCGTCGGCAATCGACACATTTCATCGGTGTTCCCCGGATCTGATTATTCTCGATCTTATGCTGCCGGGGATGAGCGGCATCGAAGTTTGCAAACAGATTTCGGATTGTTCGGATGTACCGATTATTATGCTTACCGCAAAATCCGAAACAGCCGATAAAATTACCGGACTGGAAACAGGAGCGGATGATTACATCACCAAACCGTTCGAAACCAGAGAACTTCTGGCCAGAGTTCGTGCTTTAATCCGCCGTTATAAATCCGGAAAGAAGCCGAAACGATCCGAAATCAAAAATCAGGATCTCGTTCTGTTTCCCGATTCTCAAACCGCTTATCTCGAAAACAGACCGCTGAAATTAACGGTTACAGAATTTGATATTCTCGTATTGCTGACAAAAAACAAAGATAAAGTCTACAGCAGAGAAACAATCTTCAAAGAGCTGGGTATGAACGATTTTCAAATGGATACCCGCTCCATTGACATGCATATCCAAAGACTGCGCAAAAAAATCGCTACCTATACAAACGAAAAATATATTGAGACTGTCTTCGGCATCGGATATAAAATGAGGGATTTTGATGAACCTCAAATTTAAAACCCGACTGGTTTTGCTGAATGTCGGCATGATCCTTGTCATCGTTTCTCTGATCTGTTTTGTCATCGTTCAGGGAACCACTTCCTACTTAGTGGGAAATCAGGTCAGCAATATGTCCGTCATCGCGGACGAATCTTCTATTCTGATCACTCAATCCATCCGCTCCACGCAAGTATCCGGACAGGATGACATTATGTATCGCACAGGAGCTTCTTTTTACGCAAAAGAAATTGCACAGATCTATTCCATGCAGGTCATGCTGTTCGACAACGCAACAAACTTGGTCGGCTCTTCATCGGATAGCTTCTCGTCAAAAAATTTTATTTCTTATGCGACAGCAGTTCTTCAGTCGGCAAAGAAGTCTTATGTTTACACGACGATTGACAATACCAATTATATTGTTCTTTTTTCGCCCGTTACGATAGACGGAACAACGGTAGGAATCAGTGCTCTTTTTTTTACGACAACACAAATCGACCGCATGGTGCACCAAATCGTTCTGTTGTTTTTGTACACCGGCATTTTTGCTGCTTTGCTTTCGATGATTATCTACACCCATACTTATGACAGAATGCTTGTCCCAATCAAAAAAATAGCAAAATATAATCGCGCCGCCGTAAAAGGGAAAACCATCGAACCGCCGAATATTCCATACAACAGCAAAGATGAAATTCGGGAACTTATTGACAGCAGTACCATCATGGTGGAACAGATCAACGATAAAATTGCAGATGCCAATTTCGAAAAAGAAAAATTGCTTGCAGTAATCTCTTCACTGGAAGATGCGGTCATCGCTGTCAATCTGAGCAATGAAATATTGACGACAAACCGTAAGCTCAGCGAATTTTTTCCGGCGGAATCAAACTATTTCTCCGTCATCCCTCATTTTGACGAAACCATCCAAAAAGTAATTGTCTCACGGGAGAATGTATCTTACGAATTTGAATTCGGAGGCAAAAATTTTTTAATGAGCGGAAACCTGATTGCCTCGGCAAACAAAGAAGACGGGGTTTTGATTGTCATTAAAGATGTAACGGCTCTCAAAAAAATCGAAGATGAACAGAATAAATTCATCAGCAGCGTTTCCCATGAATTAAAAACGCCCCTTACAACGATTATCGGTTATATCGACATGCTCCAACGCCGAGGCACACAAGATGAGCAGATGACAGAGAAGGCATTGAGAACCGCAAAAAAAGAATCACAGCGTTTATTGCGCCTTGTGAACGATTTATTGAACATCAATCGGTATCACAGTATTGATTTCGATTTTATTTTCACTAATATCGATCCGAATGTGCTGATTGAAGAAGCAGTCAGCGAAATGAATATCAAGGGCAGCCAAAACGATACTGCCGTCATTTACACTCAGGTGCCGCTTCCTGAAATCAAAGGCGATTACGACAGACTGAAACAGGTTTTGATCAATGTGATTGACAATGCAATCAAGTATTCAAAACCGGATGACATTGTAAAAGTTACCGCAACATTCGACGAAAAAGAACTGGAGATCACCGTTCGTGATTTCGGCGACGGCATTCCGGAAGAAATGCAGGAAAAAGTCTTCGATACGTTCTATCGCGTGGAAGAAGATCGCAGCAGGCTGCGGGGCGGATTCGGATTGGGGCTTTCCATCGTCAAAAACATCATTTCCAAGCACAACGGAACAGTCAAGATCGAAAGTATGCCGGGGCAGGGAACTTTGGTCGTTATACGCCTTCCTTTAATTTCCTCGAAAGGAGAGAATGTTTGATATGAAACGAGTGATTGTTTTGCTTCTCTCTTTTTCTCTGATATTCGCCACCTGCGGGTGCGCGTCACTGTTTATGAAAAAAGATGCGCTGATCGAATTGGATGACAGTACAGATACTACAAACACTGGCGGAATAACAACGAGCGTCAAAATAGACAGTTACACTCAATTGTTTTCCGGCAATCTGCTTTCCTATGATCCGTCCAGCAGTATCAGTATATTGACCCAATCGGAAGTAACCGACAGCAACAGTTACCAAAATAAACTGCTCAGTTATTACAACGGTAATTTTTATACGCTATTCACTGCCGACTCTTCTTTCTCGGAAGCGAAACTCGATGCTGCGACACATGACGTATATTTCAAACAAAAAGATGCCGCGGCAGACACCTCGGCATTGTATTGGGCAACACTGCAAGGTGACAAAAAAGTCCGCATCTGTGATGATGTATACGACAATTATCTGGCCTGGGATTTCACGCAGAACGGATATCTCGTTTACGTGGATAAGGACAATCGGATTATGCTTGGAGATAAAAACGCACAGAACGCTGTTTTCACTTTAGACAAGACTTATTCCGTCAAAGAGATTACCTATTACAGCGCTGCCCGTATGCTTCTGCTGATTGCTTCGGCCGGCCAGACCTCCAATATTCTGTATCGGATTGATCTGAACAGTTCCCCAGAATTAAATGCAATTGACGTCAACGTCAATGACTTTGCATTTTCTTACCTGACCGGACAAACTGCCTATACAAAGACCACATCGGGCGGAGATGATCAACTTTATACATATGACTACAACAACTATCTGCGAACTTATCTGTGTTCAAACTACATTGAGAAGCTCAGTTACAGCCCCGACGGTTCTTATATCGCTTTTGCAACAAAAGCTACTTCGCAGATTCCGACACAGTCTATCTGGATCATTCGCAATGATTCGAATATCCCCGTACAGCTGACGGCGAATACACTGCTTAACAGCTCGATTGTTTGGACGGCCGACAACTCCGGTTTAATCTTTACAACAAGCAACACTTTCGATTCGCAAAACAGCAACGAACCGGAATATGATACCTATTATCTGAAATTTTCGTTTGACAGTGCAGACACCTCGAGTGCCGAAACTGGACAGAACAGAAGCGGCGAACAATGAACAATCCTTTTCTTTCACTGAAACATACGAATTACCGATACTATATTATCGGGATGTTTATCTCCAATATCGGTACATGGATGCAGAATATCGCGCAGCCTTGGCTCGCATATCAAATTACGGACAATGCATTCCAGATCAGCCTTGTCAGCGCAATGCAATTTTTGCCTACTCTGCTGATCTCCGCATTTGCCGGTGCCATTATCGAAAATCAGGATAAGCGAAAAATGCTTTTTTATACGCAGTCCGTACTCCTCATTACAACACTCAGTATGGCTATTTTGGTTTTTTTCGGATTGATCCGATACTGGCATATTTTGGTTTTGGCCACTTTCATGGGAATTGCAACTTCCTTTGATATGCCGATCCGCCAATCATTTGTCATCCAGTTGGTTCCGAAAAATAATTTAATGAACGCAATAGCCCTTAACTCAACCGTGTTCAATCTTGCACGTATTCTGGGACCTGCTGTCGCCGGGATGATCTTGGCCTATTACGGAACCGGGGTGTGCTTTCTGATTAACTCTGTATCGTTCCTGGCAGTGATTCTGTCCTTATTTTTCATTCACCCGCTCGAACCGCCCATCCCCGTGACAAACGAACGGATACATCTGAAATCAGTGTTGAAAAATGTTTTGGAAGGATTTTCTTATATTGCACGAAGACCGGAGATCTCAATTATTCTTCTTTCTTCTTTTGTCGTCTCCTGTTTCGGAATGAACAACAGCGTACTGCTTCCCGTTTTTGTGACAAAAGTATTGCATATGCAAGAGACCAGCTATGGTTTTATAACAACATGTATGGGGATCGGTTCCTTTGCGGGAGCTCTGATTTTGGCTTCCAAAAGTACAAAAGGGCCCAGCCGTTTTTTTCTGACAATCGGTCCGCTTTTGTTGGGATTGAGTTTGACTGCGGTCGGAATTTTGAACGAATATCTTACTACGCTGATCCTATTTTCCTCCATCGGATATTTCTTCGTCAGTTATGCCGCAACGGCAAATACCTCCATACAGCTTTTGGTTCATGATGAATATCGCAGCCGCGTTATGAGCATCTACACGCTCGTTAATGCCGGCACGGTGCCGATCGGGAATCTGTTCACCGGAATTATCGTTACTTCTTTCGGTGCGTCTATCGGTTTTTTGGTCAACGGGGCGGTCATTATCGTTTTAATGGCTTTGTTCTGTCTTAAAATATTTTTCGGCAAATCTTAAAGGAGTATAGCATGAGAGCCGTTATCCAACGCGTCAGCGCATCCAGTGTCATGGCAGAGAATCAGATCGTCGGAGCGATCGGAAGAGGACTCAATGTATTGATCGGTTTCGGCATCGGCGATACCGAAACCGACATTGAATATATTGCGGAAAAATTATGCGGGCTGCGTATTTTTGAAGATGCCGAAGGCAAAATGAACCTCAGCGTTAGGGATATCGGAGGTGAGATGCTGATTATCAGCCAGTTCACACTTTACGGAGATGTCAGAAAAGGGAAACGACCGTCCTTTTCCTCTGCGATTGCATATTCGGAAGGAGAAAGACTGTATGCGCTCTTCGTGGAACGGATCAAATCAGAGCACATTCCGACCCAAACCGGGATATACGGAGCCGACATGAAAGTCACAATCGAAAACGACGGCCCTGTCACAATTCTGCTCGATTCGGAAAAGAAATTTTAACCCGTGCTTCCTTTTTTTGATGTGATATTATACAATTATGGAGGAAAGCAACGAAGGGAGAAATCAATGAAAATCACGCAATTTACAATCGGACCCATCATGACCAATTGCTATGTTCTCTCGGACAGCGGTGAAGCCGTGCTGATTGACGCGGCGGAATACAGCGAAGAAATCACGAATTATATATTAAACAATGACCTCGAACTGAAGATGATCCTGCTGACACATGCGCATTTTGATCATATTTTGGGTGCGCGCGATTTTGCGGAGCGGTTCCGTGCACCGGTCGCAATCGGCGAAAAAGATGAACGCGCCATGTATGAACCCGAGCTGAACGGTTCCACTTATTTCGGCGTTCCGAATTTTGAGCCGCTCGATTCCTGCATCACGCTGACGGAAGGAGATCAGATCCAGGTAGGCGATGCCGTGCTGACCGTGATCGAATCACCCGGGCATACCATCGGGGGCATCAGTTTTTACATGCCGGGATATCTGATTTGCGGAGACACGCTGTTTGAAGATTCCATCGGAAGAACCGACCTTATGACCGGCAATTACGAACAGATTATTGCAACGATAAAAAACAAATTTTACACGCTGCCGGATGATACGGTTGTGCTGCCGGGACACGGCAACTCGACCACAATCGGCTATGAAAAAATCCACAATTATTACGTTAACGAACGAAGCTGAAACGGGGCATTTCCATTGATCGAACTTACCATCAAAGCCGACGCCGTCATTGAAGCGACGATACGGGAAATCACGTCCGTTTACGAGGCGTTTTGCGGCGATCTGAGCATTGTCGTGGAACCGCACGACGGCGGAATGACGGCAAGCGCAGGCGAGCAGTGCGCGTTTGCGCCGACAACGGAACACAGTCCGACCAAAACCGCGAAATCCGCGGTTTATCTTTTATTGCAGCGGATAACGGGCATCGACCTGCCGTGGGGCAGTATGACGGGAGTGAAGCCGCTGAACAAGTATGAACAGCTGCTGGAGCAGGGAATGAGCGAAGAAGAGGCAACGGAGTATTTCCGTTTCACCCTGCATGTCAGCAGACAGAAAACCGACCTGATTGCCGAAACTGCGCGTGTGCAAAAACCGTTTCTGGTGCCCGATGTGAACACGGTCGGGCTGTATGTGCATGTCCCGCTGTGTGTGAGCAAATGCACGTATTGCTCCTTCCCGTCGCGGGTGACAGCACAGGGGAGCGAGTTGTGCGAAGGGTATCTGCAGGCACTGACCAAGGAGCTTTTTGCGCTCGGAGAAACAGCCGAGCAGAATGGCATCCGATTTGACACGGTGTATGTCGGAGGGGGAACGCCGTCCGTCTTTTCCGAGGATCAGACCGCGCGTCTGATGCGGGCGATCCGACACATCGCAGACTGCCGCGAGCTGACATTCGAAGCGGGACGGGCAGACACGGTGAGCGAAGAAAAACTGCGTATTTTAAAGGAGTTCGGGGTCAGCCGCATCTCGCTCAACCCGCAGACAATGAATGACAGAACGCTAGCGGCAATCAACCGAAGCGCAACAGTTTCGGACTTTCTGAAATGCTATGAGCAAGCCCGCAGAATCGGTTTTGAGGTGATCAACTGCGACTTGATATTGGGACTGGAAGATGAGACGGAAGATGACTTTGCGCACAGCCTGGACGCTGTGGCGGCACTTGCGCCCGAGAACATCACCCTGCACACTTTGTGCAAAAAACGATCCTCCGATGCGGACCTCGAAACCATCCGCGAAAGCAACGTGAACGTGTCGGCATTTCATGACACGGCAAGGGCATTTCTGGGGCAGCGGGGATACCGCCCATACTACCTGTATAAGCAGAAATACGCCATTTCCGCATCCGAAAACGCGGGGTATGCGATGCCGTCAACGGAGTGCGTTTATAACATTCGAATGATGGGGCAGAAGCAGTCGATTTATGCCGCGGGGGCGGGAAGCTCGACCAAACTGCTGAACGCCGAGGGCAATTACCGCAACGTCTACAACATCAAAGAAGTGCCGCAGTATATCGAGAAAATCGACGGAATTATCGAGAAAAAACAAAGAGAAATCAGGAAAAAATGAGGAAATTTTTTCCATGAATGCGGAAAAACTGTCCGATGCAACCATCGGTTGCGCAAACGCAAAGCGCGGCTGGTAGACGGACAAAGCAGGACATGATAAACTGGGCGGGCAAGGAGGAGAACGATGATGAAAATCGGAGAGAAGATCGTGACATTGAGAAAAGCGAATGGCTTGTCGCAGGAGGAGTTCGCTCAGAAGCTCGGGGTGTCGCGTCAGGCTGTGTCAAAATGGGAGCTGGGGGAAAGCCTGCCCGACATCGAAAACGTCGTGCGGATGGCGGAGACGTTCGGCGTGACCACCGACTATCTGCTGAAAGACGGGGCGGACAGTGCGGACACCCAAACCGCCGAACAGAAGACGGACCGACTGCGCAGCGCGTGCGTGTTCGCCGTAGGACTGTCCGCTGCGGGACTGGTGCTGATCACGGCAGCTTATTACACCTGGCAGAGCATGCTGAGCATGAGCATCGGCTTTCTGGTGCAGCTGGCGGGCGTGGTGCTGCTCGAAGCGGCTTATCAAAACGAAGCCAAGAGCGCGCAGCGCAAAACCATGCGGACAAAAGGCTATGCCGCCGCCCTGCCGATGATGGTGCCGTTTCCGCTGCTGCTCGCACTCTACCGCGCGGCCTCGTTCGTATCGGTCTCGTTTTATACCCTGGGAGTGCTCTTTCTGCTCGCCATGGGGGCGGCCATCTTTTTCGCCGTGCGGGCGTATCGGAACGCCGACACAAAAACCGAAGCGGACAAGAGCTGACGAATTTCCCGGGAAGAATGAATTTGTGCTTGACAACGGATGCGGGTTGAGATATAATAATTTTTGCTATCGCGGGGTGGAGCAGTTGGCAGCTCGTCGGGCTCATAACCCGGAGGTCGCAGGTTCGAATCCTGTCCCCGCAACCAAATGAACTTTACGTGGCGGAGTAGCTCAGATGGCTAGAGCACACGGTTCATACCCGTGGTGTCGAAGGTTCGACTCCTTTCTCCGCTACCATTTTTTTTTTGCCCAAAACACTTATCCGGCCCCTTGGTCAAGCGGTTAAGACACCGCCCTTTCACGGCGGTTACAGGGGTTCGAATCCCCTAGGGGTCACCAAATTTGCAATAAAATAAGCCCTTGTGGGGGGCTTTTTTTGGTTTAATCTGAAAATTACTATTGAGTAAATAAATATAAAAGTTTAAAATTTTATTGTTATCTGATATTACATCAATAATAGTATTTTATGCTTAGTAAAGGAATTAAGTATGAATAACCATTATAATAACGAGCTAAACATTAAATATTTTGATAATATTAATGAACTAATTAATCAACTTACAACATTAACAAATACTGGAAAATACGTTTTTAGAGGCTACAATACGCAAGACCAACGGTATCCGTTAATAATTAGAGATACTGACTACTCCACTTATGAATTTGAATTTCTTGATCAATTCGAAAAGTATGGCAGTCATTATTTTTCAGCAAACACTGTTATTGATTTTTTATCATATGCACAACATTATGGTTTACCAACCCGCTTGCTTGATTTTACCTTCAATCCATTTATTGCACTAAGTTTTTCTTTATTCCAAACAAAATCTAACGGAAAATATAAGTATGCAGATGATAAATTATATTACAACATTTGTTATAGTGACCTTAATGAAAATATCCACTTAAATAGTTTGCCTTTACATAGTGCTTTCACGTTTGGAAGCTTCGAATCTGCCTCAATATCGGTGAAATGCAAGAACGACATGCAATTTTACTTTGATTGTTTTGATTCAAATAGCAGTAAAATACGTAACGATTATATAAAAGGTTTGTATCGGTGTGATTATTCACAAGTCGTAAGTTACGATGATTATAGCCCAATAATTACAAAGAAAATCGAATCTGAAAAACTATGTTTCATTGACCCAAATCAATCTAATCAACGAATAATTATGCAACAAGGTCTATTTATGTTACCTTATACTCTTGATAAAATGAAGCATATAGAATTGATCGAGAGAAACACAAACGTCATTAGAATCCACAAGAATTTACGAGAATCTCTACTAAAATACCTTGATACGCTGGGATATAACACTTTTAGACTAATGCCAGATCTATCTAGTATTTGTCAGGCAGTAACTCAAAAAGTTAAAAATAAGAAGATCTAATTATTTGCATAGCAAAATTTTTCATAATTCCTCGCCCCATCTTTCACCACGGGAAAGACTTAAAAAATTATCCGAATTTGTATTAAAAAAGCCCTTTGCTAGGCTTTTTTTTGATTTAGTTACGGACAAATGAAGCAGGGTTATTGTTCCAACCCGAGCGTTTCATTCCTTCTTAAATGCTCCGATGAACCGTCTTATTTTATCAGATATTTCATCGACAATTCTTCCTTCAACCCCGGAACATCCGTGCTGCCTTTCTCCTTCGCAATGCGATAGTATTCGCATTTGTAGTTGATCCGGTTAAGCGCATCCTGAAGCTTTGCAATCTGCTCCTCCGTCTTTTTCTTCTGCTGAAGAAATAACTCGTGCCGCTGATCAATCGTTTCATCCCCGATCTCGCACCACTGAAAAAACTGCTTGATGTCCTTTAACTGCAAACCCGAGGTTTTCAGACACTCGATCATGTTCAGACACTCAATGTCCGTGTCGTCAAACAGCCGAATGTTTCCTTCCGTTCGGTTCACGAGCGGAAGCAACCCTTCTTTGTCGTAGTATCGAAGCGTCGATATGGGAATGTGCAGCAGAGCCGAAATTTCGCCGATTGTGTACATCTATTGTTTCCTTTAAAAAAAATTTTCTGCAAAGTATTGACATGGAGTTAGGTTTAGGTTGTATGATACACTTATCATAACCGAATATGACCTGATTTTCAAGCAAAAAATAAAGTTCAAGGAGTCACACAAATGAAAATTGCGAATGAAACGGAATTCAATCAACAAAATATGTTTGGCAAAGGACAACCGAACACCATGTTTGCACAGTATTTTATCGGGGAGTCGTTCTTAAATCCGCTCACCGAATTCGGGAAAGCACCGATCTTCCTCGCAAACGTCACGTTTGAACCCGGATGCCGAAATAACTGGCATATCCACCGCGCAACAAAAGGCGGCGGACAGATGCTGATCTGCACGGCAGGGGAAGGGTGGTATCAGGAAGAAGGGAACGAGGCAAAAAGTCTCGCGCCGGGAACGGTCGTCACCATCCCCGCCAATGTGAAACACTGGCACGGCGCAAAAGCAGACAGCTGGTTTTCCCATATCTCGGTGGAAGTGCCCGGAGAAGGAACCTCCAACGAATGGCTGGAAGCCGTGACGGATGACGTTTACGGAAAGCTGAAATAGGGAAGGGACAAAACAATGAATATAGATTTTATTTATCAGAACCCGACCAAGATCTACTTCGGGAAGGAAGCACTGTCGAATTTAAGCACCGAACTTGCCAATTACGGGGACTGCGTCATGCTGGCATACGGGAAGTCTTCGATTAAAAAGATGGGACTGTACGATCAGGTTGTGTCGATCCTCAAAGAAAGCGGAAAGAAGATTGTCGAACTGGCAGGCATTATGCCGAACCCGACGTACGAAAAGGTGCTGGAAGGCGCAAAACTCGTGCGGGAACACAACGTCGATTTGATTTTGGCGGTGGGAGGCGGCTCCGTCATCGACTGCGCAAAGGGAATCTCCGTGGCTGCGTATTGCGAAGGGGATGCATGGACAAAATATTATCTGCAATTTCAGCCGGTCGGCAACAAGATCGTTCCCGTGGGATCGATTCTGACACTGTCGGGAACCGGATCGGAAATGAACGGCGGTTCCGTCATCACAAACGACGCCGTGAAACTGAAAGTGGGACGCGTTTTCCCTGCGGAAGCATATCCGAAATTCTCCATTCTGAACCCGGAATATACTTATACGCTGCCTGCTTATCAAACGGCAAGCGGTATCTTCGACATGATGTCCCATCTGATGGAAGCATACTTTTCGGGAACGGATGACGTGACCAGCGACTACCTGATCGAAGGACTGCTGCGATCAATCATCCACAGCGCAAAAATTGCGGTGAGCGATCCGAAGAATTACGAAGCCAGAAGCAACCTGATGTGGAGCTCGACGCTTGCGATGAATCCGCTGATGGGGCTGAGCAAACCGCAGGACTGGGAAGTGCACATGATGGAACACCAATTGGGCGCTTATACCGACTGCGCGCACGGGATGGGACTCGCGGCGATCTCGCTGCCGTATTACCGACTGATCTACAAAGACGGACTGGACAAATTCGTGCGGTTCGCAACCCAGGTCTGGAATGTGGAAGAAACGGGAAAAACAAAAGAACAGACCGCGCTTGCGGGGATTGATGCCATGGAGGCATTCATGAAAGAATGCGGGATTGTAACCAGCTTGAAAGAACTCGGAGCAACCGAAGAGATGCTGCCGCTGATTGCCAATTCCACTTTCATCTTGGAAGGCGGTTATAAAAAACTGACGACTGAAGATATTTTGGGAATCCTGAACGCTGCTTTTTAATCGATTGAATTTTAAAACTCCCTTTTCTGTAAGGCACCTCGCAGAAAAGGGGGTTTTTTGCATTTTCCGACATAGTTCCCGTTGATGGCGGTTCGTTTTCCGATGCCATATCTTATGAATCCTGTTTGATTGTCGTACTGTTTGGAAGAGACTATTATGGGGCATGCCGAAATTGCGGCGGTATCTGCCGCACAGAATGATGTCACTGCGATATCGGAGAAGAAAAAAACACCCTCTGCGAATGGGAATCGCGGGAATGCTTCGGCTCCGACTGAGCATTTTCAATATTTCACCTTTACTCCCAAAAGCCCCACAATCTCAGCTGCCTGCGCTGCGTTGATCGTTACCCCGCGCAGTTCCGAGGGAGGAGAAGACACCACGGGCGCGGCAAAGTCACAGGAGGAAAAATCGACCCCTGCAATCTGTGCGCGAAAAAAAGTATTTCCGATAAATCTGCAGTCCGATAAATCTGCATGTGCAAACTTCGACTCCGTGAACACAGCTTCCGTAAAGTCCGTTTCGACGCATTTGACCTGCTTCATCGAGAGACGGAATCCGTTCCAATAAGAACAGTTGCAACCGGAGAACTCGGAATGTTTGATGAGCGCATCGGTGAAGTCGCAGCCCACAAACTTGCAGCCGATGAATTTGCAGGACGCAAAGTAAGCATCCGAAAAATTGCTGTTTGAAAAGTTGCAGCGCTCGAATCGTATGTTTGTAAATGACGTATGCGAAAACCCGCAGGAAAGAAAGGTTCCGCCGCGAAAGATCCCGCTGTCCGCTTCCATCCGCGAAAAATCTGCCGATTCCGCACGAACGTCCTCTGCTATCAAACCCGATATTGTTTCCTCTTCTTCTGCGGCGGCATGCACCAACGCAATGAGTTCCGATTCGTCCATTGTTTCCTCCGAAAAATCAAAGTGATTTCGCTGTTAATCATAGCATATCCCCAATAATGGGACAACCGCTCCGCCCCGATCCGATGAAAAATTGATGATATGAGGTAAAAATAATTACACAGATTGGCTGTTTCGTAAAATATATGTAAAAATTTTCAGTTTCTGTGATATACTCATAATTAGTTGTTGTAAGCAATCGTTAACAATGAAACTTTGCGGATCAATGCCGCGAAATATTATTTCTGTGAAGGAATCTGTCAAATCATGGATATGGTTCTCCGGGGGCTGCAGAAGCGGGCAGCAACGGTAATTGTTTTTTACTCGATTCTTTATTATCTGTGTCTTTTGCTCTTCCCGTCAGCACGGGTCTTGCTGTCGGATTTATTCAGTATTATCGGAGAACTCGCCGCAGTCATTGTCATCGCGCGCGCCTTTCGAATGCAGGCAAAAGAATATCGCGTAACATGGATTGCGATGTTGGCAGGCGTGGCGAGTTATCTGGTCGGAGACGTTTTATGGAGCGGGAAAGAGCTCCTTTTTCAGCAGGAAGTACCGTTTCCTTCGATATGCGATGCGTTTTATCTGGTCAGTTCTCTGATTTTCATCGTCGGATTTTTTCTTTACATCAGAAGAGAAAACCCTTTTCTGTTTGTGCGTACGGGATTTGATGTGCTCATCACTATGGTGATCGGCGCAACATTGATTTGGAAATTCGAATTGATCCCGATCAGCCAGGATTTCACCTTGAGCGCGCTGCAGAAAGTCGTATCCGTATCGTATCCGATTTTTGATCTCGCATTTCTCGGCGGCATTTTTTCTCTTTTTTTCTTTTTTTCGTCAAAGATACGGATCAACGCCGCAAATCTGTTACTGAGCGGTGCGTTTCTTCTTATGGTAATTGCGGATCAGATCTATCTGACCGATGTCTTCAGCGAATATGTTTCCGGGGGATTCCTCGACCCGATATGGCCGATTTCGCTTCTCTTGATTGCCCTCGCATCTCTTTGGCCTCCGTATGAAACGGACGAGAGACCAATCCAGACAATCAAACTGAAGAAATCAAAGTTTATCGTTCTGGAATATTTCCGTTTTTTGCTCCCGTATTTGGGTGCCTGTTTTCTGGTTATTCTTGCCAGTTACGAATATCTGACGCGTGACCCGCTGATTGTGGGAATTATCATTTCGGGAATGCTTGTTATGATCCGTCAGATTTTCACCCTTTTGGAAAACCAACGACTGATGTCTCTGGTACAGGAAGCAAACCGCACATTGGAAGAGAATAAAACCGCACTTGAGAAACAAAACTTCGAACTGCGTCGATTGAGCAAACTGAGTGAATACGAAGCAAACACGGATTTTTTGACAGGATTGTTCAACAGACGATATATCTATCGATATCTGCGTTCCTTCTCCAAGCTGCGCGCGCATGATAAAATTGAGCTCTCTGTTCTACTGATCGATGTCGATCAGTTTAAGCAAATCAATGATACCTACGGTCACGAACGGGGAGATGCCGCACTCAAAATGATCGGACAGGTGATCCGTGCAAGTATCCGCTCCAGTGATATGGCGGCACGTTTCGGCGGAGACGAATTCATCATTGTGCTGCCGAACGCCGATTCGGAGTTTATGGATTTTATGGGACATACCCTTCTGGAACAAATCAGGGAACTTCGATGTCCGCGAACCGAGGAATCAATCAGTGTGACGGTCAGTATCGGCGGAAGCCGCTGGGCAGGCAACGCACGGACGTATGACATCAACCGCATAGTGACAGATGCGGATAAAGCGCTTTATGAAGCAAAATCTGCGGGACGAAACTGCCTGAGGCTGTCAAATTTTCCCGGAGGAGAAGAATAAAAAAAACCGATGTTGGAAACATCGGTTTTTTTTACAAGCCAAAATTTTCGGCGCTTTTTGCAAAATACAGCACTTCGTAAATTCCGTCGCCTTTCATTGTACATCTTGCGCAAAAAATCATTCTGCCTGCTTTTGTTCTCCGTCTCGGGTCTGGCGTGACTTCTCCGCAAATCCGAATTTATTCTCCTTCGTACCTTGAGGAAATTTCCGCCTCCGAATTTTTGATTATTCGCTTGAAACATTTTTTGCAATGTTCGTACAGAGATACATTTTTTATTCAAGCGCTATGAAAGCAGCGAAGAGACGGATCCTCGGATGGTCTCCTTTATACCATGTTCCGCTGCTTTGCAAAAAATCAGCTGCCCTGTTCATTTTACTTGCTCCGTTCGCCTGAAAGCGATAAAATGATTTTATACACTGATTATCTTTGATAGAATTGATTTTCACAAGTACGATTATTTTCTGTCATTAGGATATAAAAAGATTGTATGGAGGCAGTATGAATGAAATGAGCGAAACCGATCTGTTCGGGAAATGTCCGTATGCGACAGCACAGAAAGTCTTTTCCGGGAAATGGTCGATCCTTTTGATACAGTTTTTGAGTGAACGAACTTACCGCTACGGAGAGCTGCAGAGAAAACTTCCCGAAGTGACGCAGACAACTCTGACGAAGCAACTGAGAAAACTGGAAGAATTCGGGCTGATCCACCGCGAAGTGTATCAGGAAGTGCCGCCGAAGGTAGAGTATTCCCTGACGGAACTCGGACGGGATTTTTCTCCCGTACTGGAAGAATTCAAACTCTGGGGCGAAAAATATATCCGATCAATTTCGGATCGGGAAGCCAAGGGTGAAACAAACTGAAATCGTATGTCAGCTGCAGAATGATCTGCGGCTTTTTTCATCGTTATTTAATAATAAACATACATTTAATATTGATTCCGACTGTTTTTAACGATATAATGGTGCTATTAATAATGAATGGATGTTTAATAATGCAGGTATTAAAAAACGACGTTCGCAACAATATACTGCTTTCCGGCGCCGATGAATTTTACAGATTCGGCTATAAAGATGCTTCCATCCGCCGTATTGCAAACGATGCAGGCGTTACCCCCGGAAATATTTACGCATATTTCCGTTCGAAAGAAACTCTTTTTTCCGGAGTGCTTGCCGAGACGCTGAAAGAATTGAATGAGTTCGTAAAACAGACACAACGCAAAAACTTCAACATTCAAAATCTTACGGAAGAAATCACCAATATTTTTCTCAGAAACAAAAAACAATTTTTAATCCTGATGAACGGAAGCAAAGGCACACAGTTCGAAAATATCAAGCAGGAATTGTGCGAACTCGTTTCGATCCGAATCGAAACCGAATATCTGCCGAATCTTCGGATCGATGACAGACGCACGGATTCTCTTGTTTCCGATGCCTTTGCGACCGCGATTATCGAAGGGCTGTGCCATTTGTTTAATTCTTTTACCGATGATGTGGAAGAACTGATGAATTCGATCAGCTGTTTTATTACTGTAATTTTCGAACCCAAATACCCGAATAACGAGGATCATGCATGAGTAACTTTGTACGGATGAAAGACGTCTACAAGCATTACAAAATGGGGGAAGTAACAATCACTGCTTCCGAGGGGGTGAACTTCGAAATTGAAAAAGGCGAATTCGTTGTGATTACCGGAGCCAGCGGCGCAGGGAAAACTACCGTGCTGAACATTCTGGGGGGAATGGACACCTGCGATTCCGGACAGGTGATCGTGGACGGAACGGATATCAGCAAATTCAATGCAAAGCAGCTGACGACATACCGCCGTTATGATATCGGATTTGTCTTTCAGTTTTACAACCTGATGCAAAATCTGACTGCCAGAGAAAACGTAGAACTGGCAACACAAATTTGTGCGGATGCGGCGAGCGCGAGCAAGATTTTGAAACAGGTCGGGCTGAAAGACCGTATGAACAATTTCCCCGCACAGCTGTCAGGCGGCGAACAGCAACGCGTGGCAATCGCCAGAGCATTGGCCAAAAATCCGAAGCTGCTGCTGTGTGACGAACCAACCGGGGCCTTAGATTACAATACGGGAAAAACCATTTTGAAACTGCTGCAGGATACATCCGTGCTGCACGGCATAACGGTCGTGGTGATTACGCACAATCAGGCAATCGCACCAATGGCGAACCGCGTAATCAAAATGAAAAACAGCAAGGTTGATTCGATGATCCTGAATGAGCATCCGACTCCTGTGGAAATGATCGAGTGGTGACGCAGTGAAACATTCTTCCTATTATAAAGATATCCTGCGCCAGATCTGGCGCACACGCAGCAGATTTTTATCCATCTTTGCGATTATCGCACTCGGAACCGGTTTTTTTGCGGGACTGAAAGCAACCACCCCCGACATGAAACAAACCGCACAGGCTTATTTTTCCGAGCAAAACCTGATGGATGTTCACTTGAAATCCACGATGGGATTCAGCGAGAATGACATTGCCGCCATTGAAGGATACAATCATATCCGTGACATCAATACGGGATATAGCGTGGATGCATTTGTCACGGTTGCCGATGGTTCGAACGTCATCGTGCGCGCCTATTCGATCAACTCGGATACCGTAAATGATTCGGACACCATTAACCGACCCGTCTTGACTCAGGGAAGATATCCGCAGGCGGACAATGAATGCGTTGTGGATGCGGACACCCTGATGGGAAGCAATTACAAGTTGGGTGATACGATTACCCTGTTTCTCACCGACTCGGATATCGGGGATACCCTCTCGCAAAAGACATTCACGATTGTCGGGTTTGTAAATTCTCCGCTTTATATTTCGTTTGAGCGGGGAAGCAGCTCGATCGGCAACGGGGTCATCCGAAGCTATATCATGATACCGGAGTCGGTGTTTCGGTATGACGTTTATACCGATGTATATCTCACGTTGGACGGAACGGACAAGCTGTCGTTCTACGACAGTCTGTATCAGAATCTGGTTGACAGCGACATTGACGACCTTCAGGTAATCGCGGATGCCAGACAAACCGCGCGCTACAACGAAATTTACAGCGAGCAGAGCGCCAAACTCAATGACGCACAAAATGAATTGAACGACGGAATCGACGATTATTATGCCGGAGCGAAGGAGTTTTACGGGCAAATCGATGCCGCCCAACAGCGGATTGACGACGGGCAGGCACAGATTGACGCGAACCATGCCTCCTATGAACAGGGGATCGCGGCACTGAACGACGGCTGGGCACAGTACAACAGCGGATATGCGGATGCAATGAGCAACAAAGCGTTACTTGATGCGCAGCAGAAGCAAATCGACGATTCGCGGGCTGATCTGAGCAATCTTGACACACTGCGAACAAACATCGCCGCGCTGCTCACAACATTCGAAACGGCTTATGTTCCTATCGGAAGCGACTTACCCGCAGATGTCTCCGCATTGATTTCGGCCTCTTCCGCGTTTGACGAAGTTCTCGGGAGCGGAACCGACTTTGCGACGGTACTGGAAACCTACATCCGAACCGTGCCCGCAACGCCCGAAAAATCTGCTTTGGAAGCGCAATTAAACGGATATCTGGGCGGGGTGCAGACATATATTACGACAGCATCGGCCACGCTCGACACATCGCAGAATCAGCTGACTGATGCATACACGCAACTCAACAGCGGACTGACACAACTCTCAGCCACCAAAGCAACGCTTGACGCCACGCAGGCTTCACTTGAACAGTCCGACGCGCAGTTGGTGAGCGCACAAACCCAGCTCAATGATTCTCAGACGCAACTTGACGAACAAAGGAAGCAAGGGCTGCAGAAACTCGCTGACTCCTGGAACACCATTGAAGAATCGCAGGCAACAATCGATGACGGATGGACGCAGCTTAATGATCTGCAAGCTCCGACATGGTATCTCCTTGATCGGGAAGACAGCCCCGGGTACAGCGGATATAACGACGATGCAAACCGCATCAACAAAATATCTCAGGTGTTCCCCGTCTTTTTCCTCTTGGTGGCGGCGCTCGTCTGTCTGACGACAATGACGCGTATGGTGGAGGAACAGCGGACTGAAATCGGGACGCTGAAAGCGCTCGGCTACAGCAAGAGCCGGATCGTGATGAAATACATCATTTATGCTACTTCGGCGAGTATTCTCGGAACATTCTTCGGGCTTGCAATCGGCTTTCAGGTGATTCCGACGGTTGTATTCAACGCATACCGAACCATGTATATTCTTCCCGATGTGATCGCTCCGTTTCGCTGGAGCTATGCGCTGCTGTGTTTCGGTGCGGCGATCCTATGCACGGGAGTGGCCGCGTACTGGGCCTGTCTGCATGAACTCCACTCCCAACCTGCGGAGCTGATGCGACCGAAACCGCCAAAGAGCGGGAAACGGGTGTTTCTCGAACGAATCCGATTTTTCTGGAAACGGCTCAGCTTTTTGCAGAAAGTGTCCGTGCGCAATATTTTCCGATATAAGAGCCGTATCATTATGACGGTCATCGGAATCGCAGGCTGCACGGCGCTGCTTTTGGCCGGATTCGGAATCCAGTATTCCGTTTTGGGCATTGTGGACAAACAGTACGAATCGGTCTTCCGATACGATCTGGTCGGAATTTATGACGATGCCATTGACACACAGCAGAAAAACAGCCTGTACACCGAATTGTCAGACAACCCTTATCTTTCAGAATATCTGATTGCGCGGGAATCCTCCGCGACAGTTTCGAATGATGCAAAAAGCATGACTGCCTATGCAATGATTCCTCAGTATCCCGATGAGCTCGGCAGTTATATCGATCTGCACAACCGAAGATCGGGAGAACCGCTCCGTCTGACAGATGACGGCGCCGTGATTACGGAAAAGCTGGCCAAACTGTTTGATGTCAGAATTGGGGATATGATCACAGTTGATTTCGGCGATGACGTAACTGCGCAGGTAACGGTGAGCGGAATCGCTGAGAATTACACGCTGAATTATGTTTACCTGTCGCCGCAGGCATACCGAGCGGCGACCGGAAAAGATGTCGTTTTCAATGCATTTATCGCGAACCTAGGCGATGACACCGAAGCAAACGAAGACGCGTTATCGGAGCAACTGCTGCAAAACAGCGATATTCTTGCGTTGTCCTATGCGTCGGATGCTGGAAAGGGATTCAATGATCTGATTCAGAGCCTGAATTACGTCGTGCTGGTGATTATCGTATCGGCGGGAACGTTGGCATTTGTGGTGTTGTACAATTTGGCGAATATCAACGTAACGGAACGTATCCGCGAAATTGCAACAATCAAAGTGCTGGGCTTTTATGACAAGGAGGTCTCCCGTTATATCGACAGAGAAAACACCGTTTCTTCCATGATCGGGATGATATTCGGGCTGTTTCTGGGCATTCCGCTCAAAACATTCATCATCAACACGGCGGAAGTGGACGACGTGATGTTTTTGCCGGGAATCGATGTCATGAGTTTTATCTACGCAATCGCGCTGACCGTCCTCTTTACGCTGATTGTCAACTTTGCCCTGCATTTCAGATTGAAAAAAGTCGATATGGTGGAATCGCTGAAATCAATCGAATAAAAGCAGACTCCCCGCTGAATTCATTTCGGCGGGGATTGTTTGATTTACGTTGAAATACAGATCATCCTTTTTGAAAAACCGCGGAATTACGCATTGAACGCGATTCATTTTGACATATAATGTACCCAAAGCAAGTACATGCACACGCAGTAATTTTTCTGAAAGAGGCAGATCATGACAAATCGAGAATGGGATCCAGACGCAGATCACAACTTCGAGGCAAGTTTACCCATTATTTCCTACAATCAGGACAAATATGATGATTCCCATACCCTGGATCAGGTTCTGAACGAAAATGATCCTGATATGATTGATTGGATTGATTTCAAAAGTATTGCACAAGGGGATCGGATTGAACGAATCTGCAATCGGATCGGTCTGCATCATTTAATGATTGAGGATATTTTAAATCCGAAACAAAACGTAAAAATGGACTCCTACGATGATTGTCTTTTCCTCGTTCTGAAAAAGATTGAATTTAACAAAGACGATCTTTCCATTAATACCGAACATATCAGCATTGTATTAAAGGGAAATCTGGTGCTTTCTTTTCAGGAATCGGGCACAGATATCTTCGCACAAATCAAGAGCGATCTGAAAAACGGGAAAAAAAGCATTCGAAAGTACGGTTCCGATTTTCTCGGATATGAAATGATCGATGTTATTGTGGACAATTATTTCACGGTTCTCGATTATGTCGGTGACACCACAGATGCTACGGAAGAAGAACTGATTGCCAATCCGTCGAAAAAAACTTTGCAGCAGATTTATTTCATCAAACGGGAGCTGATGTATCTGCGAAAATCCGTTTTCCCCCTGCGCGAACTGATCGGGCAGCTGACCAGATGCCAAACGCAGATGATCAACGAAAATACCATCGTTTATCTGCGGGATGTTTATGATCATTTGATTCAGATCGTGGACACTATAGAAACCTATCAGGATATTATGTCGAATATGTTGGATACTTATCTGTCAAGCATCGGAAACAGAACCAATGAAATCATGAAAATTCTGGCGATCATGTCTACGATATTCATCCCTTTGACATTCCTTGCAGGAATTTACGGCATGAATTTCAAGGATATTCCCGAGCTGGGTTTCAAATACGGTTATCTCATGTTTTGGGGAATTGCCATAGCAATCACACTGGCAATGGTTGCATTCTTTCATAAAAAGAAATGGTTTTAAAGTCTCCTTATCAACATGATAATGTTAAAACTACAACCAAAACATCCTAGCAAGAAACTATACTGCAACTCAAAAAGGACGCAAATCTTTGCGTCCTTAAATTTTTTTTCTATCTTCTTCCTGCGCCGCCCCCGCGGGAACCGCCGCCCCCTCCGGAATGGGACCCGCCTCCGAAGCTTCCGCCGCCGGAATGACCTCCTCCTCCGAAAGAACCTCCCGAACGTCCGGCTCCGCCGCCTCGAGAACTGCCGCCCCCTCCGAACAAACCGCTCCCGCCGCTGCCGAAAGGTCCGCCCCCGCCGGAAGAACCCCCGAACGGGAAATCGTGATCATCGTCATCATGGTGATCGCGCTCTTCGGAAGGGGGGGGTAAACCGGTTGATCCTGCCGCGAATCATGCACATCGGGACGATTCACAGGCGGGAACAGAATCCGATTGCTGCGTGCTCCGGGAGCATATCCCCCGTAAGTTCTTCGGCGTCGGCTGCGGGAACCGATGAGCAGCACGATCAAAAGAATCAGCCCGATAAAGACAATCATGGTAATCAGCGCTTCCGTCAATCCGGAAGAGCTGCCGCCCTGAGAAGATGACGGTACAGTACTGCCGCCGCCTCCGCTCTCAGAGGTGCTTTGCTTGATTGACTGTCCGTTTCCGACGGAAGGAGTTCCCGACGGCGAAGAAGAATCGGCCAGCGTAACCCCATAATAAGATGCAAGATCAGCGGAAATCGCGTCAAAGATGCTTTTTGCACCCGCATCATAATCACCGGAAGCAAAATCAGGCTCCAAGTAATCAGAAAGGAGATCGCCCAAATCAGCGGAAGTGAGGACATCCTCAATGCCGCTGCCCTGCATTGCCCAGTAATTTTCCTCCCCAATGACCATCAGGATGAGTACGCCGTTGTTCTTTTCGGAAGAACCGATGCCCCAATCGTTGAACAGCTCATAAGCATAATCTTCGATATCCGTACCGCCGATAAAATCCACGGTGACGACAACTACCTGAGCACCTGTCTTTTCATAGAGGATTTCATTTTGATTCACAATATACTCTTCTGTGGCACTGTCGATTACATCGGCATAATCCGCAACATAAAACTGATCCGTCGGTTTAACCACATCGGATGCCAGTACGCCCGACAACGGACCGACGCACAGAACCAGAGCAAGCATGACAGCGAGTAACCGTTTGATTCGTTTCATTGTTTGTTCCTTTCTGCGAACCGGCTATTCGTACAGATCGAGCGCTTTGACACCCGAGAGAAGCGCAACGAATCCGGTCGGAAATTTTTCGATCAGCGCGTTGAATTCCGCGGCTTTTTCGTTGTAGTCGGAATGTCCGATGATTTGATTTGCTGATTCCAGTTCAGTTTGAAACCCTTCGAGATACGTTCTGTCTTTCTCGCTGAGCGACATCCCATTCAATGTATCATACAGCGCAGTGCATGCAGCAGTCAGCGCGGCATTTGCAGCGTATTTGTCCGAAGGAGACTCGGCATTTTTCAATGCGAAGATTGCATCCGAAACAGAAGCGATCCCCGCATCATCGGCGCTCAGATAACGTTCGGCAACAGCGATCTGGTTGGCTGCCGTTTCGATGCGCTGATCCAGATCGTATTGAATCCCTTTTCCGCTGCCGTCCGAGCCATCGGTAAAAACAGACAGCGCGTCCGCGCGAAGCGGGGCAAGAGATAATTTACCGCCGAGGAAAACTGACAAAAGAATACAAATCAAAACAGTGAAGATTGCTGCGGCGCGGCTTTGCAAGAATTTCATTCATTTCCTCCGAAAGAATGTCCGGTTATTTTCTGACTTCCAGTAATTTCTGTTTCAATTCCCCTTCGATTCTTCCGAGTTCGGTTTCCGCGGCGCGGCGTTTGGCGCGCCCGTCTTCCTGAATCTTCAGCACATCATCGATCGTTTCGATGAGTGTTTTGTTGGTATAGGTCAGGGTCTCGATATCAACGATGCCGCGTTCGCCTTCTTTGGCGATTTCAACGGAACCCTGCTTCAGTGTTTCCGCATTCTTCTTAAGCAGCTCATTTGTCATATCGGTCACTTCGCGCTGTGCCTCCATTGCCTGCTGCGAATGAGCGAGGCCGAGTGCCAGCAGCATCTGGCTTTTCCAGAGAGGAATGGTATTGACGAGGGAAGAGTTGATTTTCTGCACCATGAGACTGTCGTTATTCTGAAGCAGTCTGATCTGAGGCCCCATCTGAATCGAGATCATACGGGTAAGTTCCAGATCATGCAGGCGCTTATCGAAGTTATTGGCATAAGCTGCCATATCATTTGCTTTTTGCGCGTCTTCCGGCAGCTTTGATTCTTCGGCTTTCGCTTTGAGCTGGGGAATGACGGTGTCTTCGATTTCTTTGAGTTTGATTTTTCCGGCCTCGATATACATGCTCAGTTCTTTGAAATAGTCCAGATTCATTTCATACATTTTCTCGAAAACCGCGATATCTTTGAGCAGGACTACCTGATGGTTTTCCAGCATTTCGCTGATCTTTTCGACATTGATTTCAACCTTGTTGTATTTTGCGACAAGTTTTTGGACGGCACGGTTCGCACTGCGGAACAGACCGAGGAAGCCGCCCTTCTGTTCGTCTGCCGAAAAGCCTTTCAGTTCCACGACCAAATCGGAAAGCATGCTGCCGACTTCTCCCATATCTTTCGTTTTGACACGGTCGAGTGCTGTTTCCGAAAAAGCGGCAATGTGTTTCTGCGCACCCGATCCGTATTCGATAATCATATTGGGATTGGTGATGTCGATTTTTTGAGAAAATTCCCTGACGGTTTTCATTTCTTCTTCGCTCAAAGTGGTCTGCTGTGCGATCTGTTCGGCGGGCAGCACCTCTTTTCCGTCTTCCTTTAAGACCAGATTCAGATCCACCGGGGGAGCTTCTTCCAATTCCAGTACGGGCGTTGCGGTTAATTTGAGCGTATCGTCCTGTTTCAGTTCGTCCATGTTATTCTCCTTTGCTTTCCTGTTGTTGCGGGGAAGGGCTGTCGATCAGACCTTCCTGTTTCATGATGCTCTGCATGACGGAAATGTCTGCAGACACATCCATGGCGTCGTTGGCATACAGACTGTCCAACTGTTTTTCGAATGCCTGTATGACAGTCGTGAGCATTTCATCGATTTTTTCCATCGTGACGGAAATATTCTCTCCGCCGACTGTTTGCGCTTCCATAGAATGATAGGTCTCCAACAACTTGACTGTCGTAGGAAGATAATAGTTAAGAAACCGGCGAACCTTGGAACGGGGTTCTTTTTTGTCTATCACAGCTTGGAAAATGCTTTTCGTCAGTTCTTCGATCCGATCGATTTTCGCACTGACGGCCGCTCCGGGGATGGACTCGTTTGCCTGGCGGATCAGGCGGATATAACCGTTTGCTTCCCGGATTATTTCATTGAGTTGCGCATCAGATGTTTTTTCCAAAAGCGCTGGGCGTTCCACCGCAATTTTCTGCTTCGGAAGAATTGCGGCGAAAACAAAATAGACCGCTGCCGAAACCCCGATGACAAAAAGAAAATCACTGAGCCGATATAACGGAAAAATCAGCGCATATAACACCCAAACAACCCCGATCAGATAGATCGGAATCACGGATCGCTTCCATCTGTATTCCAAAAGCACCTCCGATATTTTGAATATATTTTCATTTTATAAGCTGAGGGAAAGAAAGTCAAGCTTCATGGCTCGAGTAAGAAAAAACGGGACCGTTTGATGTCCCGTTGGTCAGTCAACCGCAATACTCGGATCGGTATCAATGGTATAGTAGTTAATTTGATTCGTAATTTTTTTCAGCTTTTTGCTCAGTGCCTCCACTTCCGCACTGGGCGTATACGCCGTATCGCCGTAGATGATGGAATGAAGATCCTTGACGGCATCCTCCTGCGTGACTGTAACAAGCACCATCGAACCGTCGATGGTTGCGCTTTTCAGATAGGTGCTGTCGGTAAGGGAGTCCATTTGCACTGTCTTTCTCGCGCGGAATACCTCCCAGGCAAGATGAAACAATTCTTTATTGGACATGGATGTGGAAATGTCATCAGAAACGGCCGATGCCATGCGTGTGATGAGATCGGGACTGAAATTGGTTTTGACCGCATCCAAAATTTGCTCGATGACTTCGCGCTGTCTTGCCGTGCGGTCAAAATCACCGTTGCCCAGTTTTCTGATGCGGCAATATGCGAGTGCCTGTTTCCCGTCCAAAACCTGCGTGCCTGCGCTGATGTAAGGAGAGAGAGTGCCTCCCAAAAGACGGTTACTGTCAAAGATCAGTCCGTTCAATGCATCAACTTCATCTTCGCTGACCGTAATTTCCACGCCGCCAACGGCATCGACAATGTCGGCAATGGCGCTGAAATCAACGGTGATATAATCATGAATATCCAAATCGAAATTTGTATTCAGAGTCTGGACGGCCAGCTCGGGTCCGCCGATGAAATAGGCGGCGTTGATTTTACTGTAATATTCATCGGGAATACCGATATAGGTATCTCTCAAAATGGAAGTGAGCGTGATGTCGTGATTGACCGTATCGACAGAAAGCACGATGATCGTATCGCTTCGGCTTGCGGTTTCATCGGCTCTGGCATCAAGTCCGAACAATGCGATGTTGATGACGCCGCTGTTCGCAGCAGCCGCGCTGACTCCGTCGTTGATCATAAGCGCATCATCGGTGTCTCCGATATTGACGCGGTCTACTGTATTCAGACTGTCCATCAGGGAAGAAGCAATCTGATATCCGACCAATGCCACATACACAAGCGCGACAAACAAGAGCATCAGAACAACTCTGCGCACGAAATGTTTCTTTTTTTTCGGATGTTTTTTTACTTTGACGATTCGTTTGATTTTTTTATTGGCCATGTTGCTCCGTATTCCGCATGGTAAAAGAATCAGGCAAATCCTCGATCTGCCAGTCGATCGGTGTTTTTCCGCTTCGTACCAAAAACTCATTTGTTTTGGAAAACGGCCTGCTCCCGAAGAATCCCGCATGCGCGGAGAGGGGAGAAGGGTGTGCCGATTTAAGAACAAGGTGAATCGGATTTGTAATCAGTTTTTCTTTGCTTTGCGCAAAGGCACCCCACAGAAGGAACACAATCGGATCGGTGCGTTCATTGAGCAGTCGGATAATTTGATCGGTGAACTGCTCCCAACCCAATTTGCGGTGGGAGCCGGCCTGATGTGCCTGCACCGTCAGCACTGCATTGAGCATCAGCACCCCCTGCTGTGCCCATTTCACGAGATAGCCGTGATTCGGAATTTTGCAGCCGAGATCTTCCTGCAGTTCTTTATAGATGTTCTGCAGGGAAGGAGGCACGGCAACCTGCGGCTTGACAGAAAAACAAAGCCCATGCGCCTGATTCTCGTTGTGATAGGGATCCTGACCGATGATGACAGCTTTCGTGTCGGCAAACGAAGTCAGGTGCAATGCATTGAAAATGTCGTACTGATCGGGAAAAACACGATTGGTTTTGTATTCGGCGATCAGTTTTCTGCGCAGTTGTCTGTAGTATTCTTTTTCGAATTCATCCCGGAGCAGGGTACCCCAGTCATTTTCGAGCAGAACCGTCATGACGTCTCCCGTTGATCACTTCACAATTTTGATAATAAAACGTTTTTTGAATGCTCCTTTTTTATCAAGAAGCTTGAGAATACCGTAAGATGCGGCAATCAGAATAATCCCTGTTGCGAGCCCGATCAGATCGGGACTGGCATTCAGCAGCGCCGCGAGCACGTAGTACCCCAGTGCGGCGCCCGCAAAGAATGCAACAAACGGAATCCCATAGGCGATTGCCGAAGCGGACATGACACCGGAAAATTCCATTTCAACGTCCACCGTATCACCGACCTGTGCATCGGTAAGATTTTCCACTTCCGCTTTTACGTCAATGCTTTCGTTTGCGACCATGCATTTCGCGCTGCAATGTTCGCATGCCGTGGAACGCGAAACCTGCACGACCGCTTTATCTCCGTTGGTGCTGATGACCAAAGCTTTCTCTCTCATAAGAACGACCTCCTGCTATCAAAAGTCTGTCTGTACATTATAATATATTTTCGGCTAAATCAACAGTCTTTCCTTCAAAGTGACGGATATGCGGATGTTTCATCGATACGGCGCACGATATTGCACAGTTCGTCGGTGGCATACGGCGTTCCCATTTCGCGCGTCAGATACGGACCGTGGCAATCGGACCCGGAGGAAACCGCCAAAGCATATCTCTCGCAATAAGCGCGGTAATAGCCGATTTGATCCGAGTTGTCATTGTAGGGACTGTAACATTCGATGCCGTCGATACCGAGCGTCCGGAATTCATCAAGCAGACTGTTGTCTGCGACATTTCCCGGGAAATGGTAGGACGGATGAGCCAGCACAATAACGGCTCCGAGCGCTTTCATCAGCGAAATCACTTCCTCCGACGGATGAAAAGGGCGTACGCCGGACAGATCCATGTTGCGTTTTAACGCGAGAAACTCATTCAGATCATTCACTTTTCCCATCTCTTTCAAAAAATTAAGAGAAAGAAAGCCCCCCGGAGCATGGGTCTGTTTTGAAAACTCCAAGTAGTCCTGCATACTGACATCATCAAACAATTCGCATGCCTGCAAAACGATTTCCGTTTCGCGGCTGATGCGGATTCTGGAAGTATCGTCCATATATTCCGTCAGGCGCGGATCCGAGATGTTCAGCCCGTAGCCGAGGATATGATATTCGGTGCCGTGATAATCCGTGGTCGCCTCCATGGCCGGAATCACCCGAATGTTTTCCGACTTTGCCAGATCAAAACAACGCCTGACACTGCCGATGCTGTCATGATCCGAGATTGCGATAACGTTCATTTGTTTGTTTACCGCTTCGTTTACCGCTTCTTCGGCGGTGAAGACTCCGTCGGAAGCAATTGTGTGGATATGCATGTCGATTCGTTTCATAACTTCCTCCGTTTATGATTGCAAATAAAAGACACAAATCAAAAAATCAGCGATGGCTCATACACATTTTTACCGCGTGTTTCCAACCTTCGATACGCTCCGTTCGTTTTGTCTCATTGGTATTGGGAGAAAACACTCGATCCGTTTTACGGATTGATTTCAGATGCTCCCGATCGGGAAAAATGCCGATGCCGAGCCCTGCAAGCATGGCGGCGCCGAGCGCCGTCGATTCGGTATCGACCGGACGGTTCACCGGATGCAGAAGAATGTCGGACTGAAACTGCATGAGAAAATCGTTGCGGCTGGCTCCTCCGTCCACCATCAGTTCTTTGAGCAAAATCCCGGAATCCTCTTCGATCGCATCGAGCAGTTCCATCGACTGGAAGGCGATCGACTCCAGCGCGGCACGCACAATATGTGCTTTGTTTGCTCCGCGGGTGAGCCCACAGATGATGCCCTGCGCATACATATCCCAATAGGGAGCACCGAGCCCGGAAAATGCGGGAACGACATAGACCCCCGCACTGTTCGGAACTCCGGTTGCAATTTCATAGCTCTCGGAAGCATGACTGATGATGCCGAGCTGATCGCGCAGCCATTGAACAATGGCGCCGCCGATAAAGACGCTTCCTTCCAATGCGTATTCCACCGTTCCGTTGATGCCCCAAGCAACGGTTGTGATCAATCCGTGAGAGGAGCGCACGCGTTTCTCTCCGGTGTTCATGAGCAGGAAACAGCCCGTGCCGTATGTGTTTTTTGCCTGACCGGCTTCAAAGCACCCTTGACCGAACAAGGCAGCCTGTTGATCTCCGGCAATCCCAGCAATCGGGACGGAGATGCCGAACAGCGATTCGTCTGTATGTGCGCAGACGCCGCTGGAAGCAACAACCGTCGGAAGCATCGACATCGGAATGCCGAGCGTCCTGCATGCATACTCATCCCATTTGAGTTCTTTGATGTTGTAGATCATCGTGCGGGACGCATTGGAATAGTCACTGACATGCGAACGTCCGCCGCTGAGCTTGTAAATCAGCCAACTGTCTATGGTGCCGAACATCAGACGCCCTGCATCGGCCAGCTCGCGTGCTCCGCCGACATGATCAAGAATCCATTTGATTTTTGTGCCGGAAAAATAGGCATCGATCAAAAGCCCTGTATTTTCATGGATGTAATCGGAAAACCCTTCGATTTGTTTGAGTCCTTCACAGATGGGAGCCGTTCTCCTGCACTGCCAGACAATGGCGCGGCTGACAGGCTCTCCCGTGGTGCTGTCCCATACCACGGTGGTCTCTCGCTGATTGGTGATGCCGATGGCCGCGATCTGCGAAACTTCGATGCCGGACTCGCGAATTACGGTGCGGATGGTCTGCAGCTGTTTTTCCCAAATTTCGTTTGCATCGTGTTCCACCCAGGACGGCTCGGGGAAATACTGTGTGAATTCGGACTGACTGCTTGCCACAGTTTCCGCTTTTTCATTGTACAGAATGCTTCGGCAGCTTGTGGTGCCTTCGTCAAGTGCCAGGATATATCGGCTCATATGTTCCTCCGAACGTATACTTATCTGTATTCATTATAGTCTCTCCACCTTTGTTTCACAACTGTTGAACGATATTTCGTTGTGCGGCTCTCTGCCGCAACACAAAGCCAATCATAAAAAGTATGAATGCAGGATTGATGTTTTCTTTTACATTTCCCGGGAAATGATTTGCTTTTTTTACATAGATTCGATACAATGAGAAAGAAATCATACGTGACTGCTATGTTATTGGGAGATTCAGCATTTGGAGGAACCGTGGCAGGAAAATCAAAATTTTTATGGAACAGACTGCGGGATATGGATTTTGGCCGCATGTTTCGGCGGGCGAAAGAAGTAGGGAAAAGATATCACAAGAATTCGTTTCTGATCCTGACGGACATGATATACTGCGGAATCCGCTATCAGGCGGGATATGAGGATTACGTGCTGTTTGACTTTGCGGAGCTGACTGCGAAACAGCGCGCAACCTATGTAACGCGAGGTTACGACGATATGTTGGTAAGGGTATACAATCATCCGGACTATCGTCATATATTAAAGAATAAAATCGAATTTTTCGAGTTGTTCCGCGACTACATCCATCGAAGCTGGATTGATGTTTCAAACACATCGTTTAAGGAGTTTGCGGCGTGGGTCGGGAACAAAAATGATTTTATGATCAAGCCGCTTGCGGGAAGCTGCGGACGCGGCGTGATGAAACTGACAGTATCCGATTTTTCGGATGTCCGTGCAATATACGACTACATTCTTCAGGATCAGTCGGTTCTTGCGGAAGAACGGGTGATTCAGCACGAAGCAATGGCTCGCATTTACCCGGGAGCCATCAATACCATCCGTATCGTTTCGCTGTACAATCAAGAATGCGACCATGTCTACTTTCCTTTTATCGCTGTGAGAATCGGCAACGGCGGCGTGGTGGACAATATCAACAGCGGCGGAATGACAAGCATCGTCGATCCGAAAACCGGTGTGATCCGATTTCCCGCATCGGACAAAAATTTCGTCCGATACGAAACGCATCCAATCACGGGAACCGTCTTTCAGGGATTTCAGATCCCGATGTGGGAGCAATGTTTGGAGTTGGTCAGCCGTGCGGTACGCGTGCTGCCGCAGGTAGGCTATGTCGGATGGGATGTCGCGGTTTCGACAGACGGACCGATCCTGCTGGAAGCGAATGACTATCCGGGACATGATATCTATCAAATGCCGGGAATGGTGCCGGACAAAGTGGGGATGCTGCCGACGTTTCAAAAGATCGTCGATGAAAAAAATGCCTGCCGTGCCGCGAAGAAAATCGACTGATCATTTTTTATTGGAGTAATTTATGAAAATTTCAACCAAAGGGCGCTATGCGCTGCGGCTGATGCTTGATTTGGCCGTCAATCATAACGGAGAATACATCACACTGAAAGACATTGCAAAACGGCAGGATATTTCTGTGAAATACCTCGAGCAGCTGATTACGCTGCTGAATCGTGCGGGCTATGTCAAAAGCACACGCGGGGCGCAGGGCGGTTATATGCTGGCCAAGCCTGCGACAGACTACACTGTGGGAATGATTCTCCGTCTGATGGAGGGCGAACTGATGCCGGTAAGCTGCATCGCGGACGACGGGCTGCATTGCGAACGTGCGGACACTTGCGTAACGCAGGAAGTCTGGCAAAAAATTTATGATGCGGTATCCGAAGTGGTGGATCATATTACGCTCGAAGATCTCGTGGATCGTTATAAACAGAAAGTTCAGATTGATTATATGATCTGAACCCCGACTTCCCTGTTTTCAGCCGAAACTGTTTTGTTTCGGTTTTTTTTGTGATTTTTGGCAAACCCTTTTCAACAAATTGATATCGTTTTTCAAGGCTATGCACAAGAGCGGATTCGGTTACATCTGCTCTTCACGGTAAATTAGCGGCTCTTGATAAATAAAAGCAGCGACTTCGGATGCATAAATTTCTTCTGTTCCAAAGCCTCTGAGGTAAAAAAGGACGCAACTATTACGCCCTTGCTATTTCGTTTTCAAAAAAAGCGGCGGCTTTGATTTTCATTTCAAAACCGCCGTACGGCAAAAATTTAGGTGTAATGAATCTGCCGCCATAACAACGGTTCGTCTCTGACGGAAAAATTGTTATAGACTTGTCTCCTTTTTTAATCTGTGCAATGCCCACGAAAAGCTGATTAAGCACATAACAGCAAGTAAAAGAATCACCAGGATTACATCGTGGGCGACAATGTTTCCCTGCAGAATCAAATTTCGTATCACATTGATTACATGAGTAAACGGGTTCAGATTGACAGCAATTTTAAGACCCCCGGATAATTTCTCTTCCGGAAATAATGCAGTACTGAGGAAAAAGATCGGCAGGACAATCGCGTTCATCACGGTTTCGTAAAGGACTTCATTGGGAAGACAAAGACTGATTGCATAAGTTAACCCTGCCATAAAGAAGGACGTCATGAATACAAGCAAAATGATTACAAGCAGTCCTAAAAATCCCGAAGCGATTTTTACGGAGAAAAACAGGCTGACAACGCACATAATGGCAACTTCAATAAAGGTACATAATACCGCTTCCAATACCTGAGCGAGAACAATCGAACTTCTTTGAACCGGAGCAATCAGTATTCGGTAAAAGCTGCCGTCCGCTTTCATAAGATAGTTCATAATGCCGCTGCTGCTGCAAGTACCGAAGCTCACCAATACGATCAGCCCGGCGAGTATAAAAGCCGTATAGTTTTGGATTCCAATGCCCCGCATCGCCTGACCGGCGACGGCGCTGTATAAAACCAGCCAAAGCATAGGCTGTAAAATGGTAATCACGATCGTAAAAGCGTTATGAAAACGCCACTTTATATCCCGCTCAAGTAAAGTTAAAACGCCCATCAACCGACCTCCTTTGCATCTTCCCCAGTCAGCCTGATAAAAACGTCTTCCAGAGTGGGCTGCATAATTTCGATCCCCAGAAAAAGAATATCATGCTCCAACAGCCAACGACCTGTTTTTTCCAAATCGTTATGGCCGTTTTTCAGACCAGTGATAATTTTATCATGGCGCAAATCCGATTCGTTCAGCTCAATCACGCTTTTTAACGGCTCAAAACAGTTTTTAGCGTCTTCTTTTGACGGAAAGTTAATTTTCAGCATATCCTGACGCAAGTATTCCCTTAGTGCATTCGGAGAACCTTGAATTATCTCTTTCCCGTTTTTCACGATGCAGATGGTATCGCTCAGCTGATCGGCTTCCTCCAGATAGTGAGTTGTTAAAAATATCGTAGTGCCAAAATCGTTTCTTATTTTCTTTACCATATCCCACATTGCCATGCGGGATTGAATATCCATGCCGACGGTCGGCTCGTCCAAAAACAGAATTTTTGGCTTCGACATCATATTAAGCGCAATATCAAGCCGCCGCTTTACCCCGCCGGAATAAGACGAAACCGGATATTTCAGATATCGTTCCAAACCAAAACAGGAAATTAACGATTTCATGCGGTCTTGCGCTTCCGGCTTCGGTACCCGATAAAGCCTGCTTTGAAACATCATGTTTTCCGTAAGAGACAGGTGCGAATCAATGGAAGTGCGCTGTGCCACGCAGGAAATCTGTGTGCGGATTGCATCCGCTTCATGGGCAGCGTCTTTTCCGAATAGAATCACGCTGCCGGACGTAGGCCGCAGGAAGGTAGTCAGCACGTTAATGAGGGTTGACTTTCCCGCGCCGTTTGGCCCCAGAAGAGAAAAAATTTCGCCTTCGTTTACCGTCAGAGTAAGACCGTCCAACGCCTGCACGCCGTTCTTATACTTTTTCACTAAATTCCTGACACTGATGGCGGCCATCTTAATCCTCCCTGATCGGGAACTGAATTTCTGTAATGTATTTACTCGGGTTTCCCTTCAAAAACATTCCGGGGCCTTTGACGTAAACCTCACGGAACGGCGGCTGTAATTGCAGCTTATGCTCCGCGGCATATCGGCTGATCGCTTCATAAGCATAATGTAAGGTTTCATACGGGCCGATATGCGTTGCACATACAGCCTTGACAGAAGATACTTCCTTTATTTCAATTCCGTTGCCGATGGGCGTTTCCTCGGTTGGCACGCATAAATCCATTTCGCCGATTTTCGTTTCCGCATTCATCACATAGTAGCAGAAAAACGGCGCACCGTTTGACCTTCCCTGAATCGACCTGAACACATCGGGAAAAAACTTATTTGCTTCGGTTGCAACTCCTTTGTAGTGCAGGAAGGCAACGCGAACCGGCTCAATGGCTCTAATTTCAATCTGGTAATCCATTGTTTAATTCTCCTTTTCTTTTTTTAGCGCAATCCAAACTTCGGAGTGTCCGGCTCTCGGGCGTTCCTCGCTGATCGGATAAACTTCAATATCCGGCAGTTCTGCGTAAGTATAGCCCGAGAACGGAAGCCACTCTGTAAGAAAACGTCTGAAAATGCTTTGGATGGATTCTTTGAAGTATCCGTCGCTCTCAAAAATCACCCATGTCGCCGCCGGAATTTCATACTCGAACATCTCTTTAGGAACAGGCTTATCGGTTGCCACCGCTATGTAATAATAAATTTCGTGGGGGCTTTGACATGCGGTAATTCCCAGCACGCCTTTCGGGGACCGGTTTGCCAGATGGCAGATTTCATGGAACTTGCTGCTTTTTAATACTTTTTCCCAGAAAGGCGGGACGCTTTTTTTGTTTTCTTCCATATCCATCGTCAGAGGAATACGGATGCCTACAATGCGCATGGCTTCTTTTTCTTCGACCCGATAGCTCATAACATTACCTCCCGTAATTTTGACTGAAAACCGAATGGGTGGGTAAGCACTAAATACGCTTCCCTGCGCTTTTGCGGAAATTGGGGAAATCCCATGCACGCTCTGAAATGCCCGGTTGAAGGAGGTAGGCGAAGTGTAGCCGTATTTGAGTGCCACATCAAGCACTCTGATGTTTGTCGTCTGCAATTCAAATGCCGCCTGCGTCATTCTCCTGCGCCGGATATATTCAGATAGCGGAATGCCGGCCACGTAGGAAAACACCCGCTGAAAATAGTAGGTGGAACAACACGCGATTTTAGCGGCTTCCTCATAAGAAATCTCACCGGCTAAATTCTTTTCGATGTATTCAACGGCTTTGCTCAGATTCTTCAGCCATTCCATTCCTTCACCTTCCTGCGAACATCATACGGCATCAAAGAATTTTAATCCTCGCTTTTGATGCCATTTTTTGTAAACTCTACTTTAGCGCATTAAAATTTTTATATCAACAACAAAAAAATATTCTGTCCTCTAACTTGAAGTAACTCATAGAATTGCATGATTTCTTTTGCAAACTTCAGAGTCTCGGAACCGTTCGCATCTTTTGCGACCCGCGCCGGATCAAGCTCACGAAGCAACTCGGGGATCGGTGCATCAAGAAAGAGAAAAGCGGCTCATTTTTTTTACAAAGTCCACATAGCAGTCCTGTATTCGCAGCGGATGAGGAGTGATGTATGATTTGTTCAGCATTATTTGATCCATAGGGTTCTCCTTTGATCTATTCAGTTTATTTGGCAATCGGCAGCTGTTTGGCGAATCAATATGATTTACAGACAAAAATGTCAGTTTCGATTGACAATTGCATAGCAGAATGATATGATATCAGCAATCAATATCATACTATGTCTATATGATTTATAATATTTAGGAGAATCGCCATGTATTTCTACCGATACCGACGATGTTGTGCATCCAAAGACCGCATGTGATTCGGAGATGAAACCGAAAACCAAAATGAAAAAAGGAGAGATCACAATGAAAGAAAGAACCAATTCTTATCGATTCGAAACCCTGCAGCTCCATGCGGGTCAGGAAACCCCGGACAGCGCAACCGACGCGCGCGCGGTGCCGATTTACATGACGACTTCCTATGTATTCGAAAACTCCGCGCAGGCTGCCGCAAGGTTTGGGCTGTCTGAAGGTGGAAACATTTATACTCGTATTATGAACCCGACAAGCGATGCGTTTGAGATTCGCATCAACGCACTGGAAGGAGGCGTGGGCGCGCTGGCACTCGCATCGGGTTCCGCAGCCATAACCTACGCAGTGCTCAACATCACAGGAGCCGGAGATCATATTGTGTCTGCATCCACCGTATACGGCGGAACCTACAACCTGTTTGAACATACACTTCCCCAATACGGGATTACAACGACGTTTGCAGACCCTGATCGGGAAGGCAGTTTCGAAGAAGCAATCCGCTCGAACACAAAACTCATTTTCATCGAAAGCCTCGGCAACCCGAACAGCAATCTGATCGACATCGAAGAAATTGCGCAAATCGCTCACAACCACGGGATTCCTCTGATTATTGACAATACCTTCACGACACCGTATCTGCTCAGACCGATTGAACACGGCGCGGACATCGTGGTGCATTCCGCAACGAAATTTATCGGGGGACACGGAACCGCTATCGGAGGCGTGATTGTGGACGGTGGCAAATTCGACTGGAACGCCTCGGGAAAATTTCCGCAGCTGACCGAGCCGAACGCCAGTTACCACGGGGTGACCTTTACCGAAGCGGCCGGAGCGGCGGCTTATATATTAAAAACACGTGTCACACTCCTGAGAGATACCGGCGCGGCGCTCAGTCCGTTTCACTCGTTCCTGTTTCTGCAGGGATTGGAGACTTTATCCCTGCGAGTGGAGCGACATGTCGAAAACACGCTGAAAGTAATCGATTTTTTAAAGAAACATCCGAAAGTGAACAAGGTGAATCACCCCTCTTTACCCGAAAACGGATATCGGGAATTGTACGATCGGTACTTTCCGAATGGAGCAGGATCGATATTCACATTCGAAATCAAGGGTGGTGCAAAAGAGGCGCAGGAATTTATCGACAGACTGCAGATATTTTCGCTGCTTGCGAATGTGGCCGATGTGAAATCGCTGGTCATCCACCCCGCAAGCACGACCCATTCTCAGATGAACGAAGCGGAACTGGCCGCGTCCGGAATCAAACCGAACTCGATCCGTCTTTCCATCGGGACGGAGCATATCGATGATCTGTTGGAAGATTTGGATCAGGCTTTCGAAGGATAAACAGAAAAAAATTCATGATTTGGAGGAACTATGCCCGTAAAAATATCAGACGCACTGCCAGCAAAAGCAGTGCTGGAGCAGGAAAACATCTTTGTGATGACAAACGATCGAGCCGAGCATCAGGATATCCGAGCATTGCGGCTAGGGATTCTGAATCTAATGCCGCAGAAATCTTCCGCGGAAACCAGTCTGCTGCGATGCCTATCCAACACACCGCTGCAGATCGAAATCGATCTGATCCATACGGCGACTTATGAATCGAAAAATACATCGGAAGAATATCTGAACACCTTTTATAAGCGGTTCGAAGAGATCAGGGATCGGAAGTACGACGGCTTCATTATCACTGGAGCTCCGGTCGAAACCCTTGCATTCGAAGAGGTGGAATATTGGCAGGAGCTGTGTGAGATCATGGACTGGACGAAAACGCATGTGTTCTCGACGCTTTATATCTGCTGGGGAGCACAGGCAGGATTGTACCATCTGTATGATGTTCCGAAACACCCGCTTCCGAAAAAGAAGTTCGGCATCTTCGCACACAAAGTGCTGATGCCGAATCAACCGCTGTTTCGCGGTTATGACGATTTGTTTTTTGCTCCTCACTCGAGACATACGGAAGTGCGGGCGGAGGATGTCGGGCAAAACGGGCGTCTGCAGCTTCTTTCCGCCTCGGATGAAGCAGGGGTCTATGTCGTCTCGGGATCGGAAGGAAGACAGATTTTTGTGCTGGGGCACCCCGAATATGAAGCAGACACGCTTGCAAACGAGTATGCACGGGATGTGCTTGCGGGAAAACAGATCGCGCTGCCCGAACATTATTTCCCGGGGAATGATCCGAACCAAAAGCCTTCTGTCACCTGGCGTTCGCATGCAACCTTGCTCTATACCAACTGGCTGAATTATTATGTTTATCAAGAAACTCCTTACGATCTGGGAAAAATATCGTAAAGGCAACCTATCCCTTAGAAGAACACTGTAGGAATCCATAACCAGACGGCGAGCAGAGAAATCAATGGATGCCGATTATGTTGCACAATATCAAAAAAAGCGTTGACAATAAGTCCTCGCTTTTTTTGATCGGATTAGGATTTGATCTCGAAATCAATCTATTAAATTTACAAATCGAGTCGCTCCGTTCTTGACAATCCCATGATAACTTACTATAATAAGCTCAATGATAATACTTAACCGATTAAGTATTTTTTCTTTTCCTGATTCCGATCACAAAGACGGAAGAAACAATTACATCAAATTATTATTCGGGGGGACGATATGACCAATGCACTCCACAATGCACCAAACAATCAAAAAATTCTCGGAAAAAAAGGACTGATCGCATTCATCGCCTTGATGAATATGTTTATCCCGCTTTCAACCGACATGTATCTGCCGGCACTGCCGACGATGAATACGTATTTCAACAGCAGCACTTCTATTACCAATCTGACACTAAGCGGCTTCTTTCTGTTTTATGCTGTCGGCATTCTCTTTTGGGGTCCGTTGAGCGATAAATTCGGCAGGAGACCCGTTTTGCTGATCGGCAGTATCATTTATATGGCTTCCAGTATTTCGGCTGCATTAGCAGGTGATATTTATTTGCTGATCGTAACGAGAATCTGCCAGGCTCTCGGTGCGGGAGGAATCACTTCCGTCTCCATGGCGATCATCAAGGACTGCTATTCCGGCAAAACAAGAGAATCCATTTTGGCAATCTGCCAGGCAATCGGCGGATTGGCACCGATGCTTGCTCCCGTGATCGGCGGATTTATTTTAAAATTTTCGACCTGGAGAGGCATTTTCTGGACACTGGCCGCAATCAGTGTGATCAATCTCGTATTCGCCATTCTCTTTCAGGATACACTCAAGGAAGGAGAACGGTTCAGGGGAAGTATTCTCGGATCAATCGGAAGGCTGTTTGTCGTCGGAAAGAACAAAAGTTTCATTATTCCCGCATTGGTTTTTTCTCTGAGTTCGATTCCGTTTATGGGATATCTGGCAGTGTCATCCTATATCTATCAGGATTTCTTCGGATTGAGCGCACAGGTTTATAGTTATTATTTCGCTGCCAACGCCGTGCTCTCCATACTCGGTCCGTTTGTTTATATTAAATTCTTTACGAATACCAACAAAAAAGTCTTCGCGTCTGGCGTATTGATCGTGTCTGCCGTAAGCGGGGTGCTCGTGATCGCCATTGGGACGATTCTTCCGATTTTATTCTGGATATCTTTTGCGCTGATGTCGTTGGCGGGAGCGGTCATGCGACCGTTCAGCAGCAACCTGTTGCTTGACCAGCAGGAAGGAGATGCGGGTTCCACTGCATCGATCATCAACACGTTATTTACCGTATTGGGCAGCGTCGGAATGTCGATTGCTTCCATTCCATGGAGCAACACGATCATCGGGCTCGGCGGAATGATTACCGTATTTTCGGCGATTTCACTTGTGATGTGGATTCTCTTTATGAAATCTTCCGTTCCCTGCAAAGGGCTGAAAGAGTTTCCGATTTGCAGCGAAGAATAAGAATAGCAAAAAGCGCATGATGATGCGCTTTTTTATTTTTTGCAAATATTCTGCAGGGAACGCGTATCCCGCGTTTCCTGTATTCTTACAGTTAGGATGTTCGTTGTTTTTTTCTTTGTATTTGATCGATAGGCAGTCTCGGGACATTCGCCCGAGAGCGAACTGGCTTTTGAGCGCAAAAGTCAGCAAAACGCTTTACGCTCATTCGTCTCGCGGCATGTCACCCTTTCGGTTTTGACAAAAATTCCATCGGCAGATAGTGGAACGGCAGACCGTGAAAGTCGGCAGAAACAAAATCTGCTCGGAATTTTTATACCAAAACCGTGCGAGTCATGCTATCGCTCGGCGAATGACGCTTGATAACCGCCCCACCCGTTCGTGGCGGAATGCGATGCATCGATTTGGAGAACGCATACAATGCGTTCCGTGCGGTGTGTTTCGTTTAGTAGATTTTCATTGTTTTTCTGATTGATATTGATCGCTAGATAATCGCCGCGTCGGCGGCGAGCGACCCACTTTTCACGCGAAAAAGTGGGCAAAACGCTTTACGCTCATTCGTCTCGCGGCATGTCAACCTTACGGTTTTGACAAAAATCCCTCGGCAGATAATGGAACGGCAGTCCGTGTAGTTCGGCAGAAACAAAATCTGCTCGGAATTTTTATACCAAAACCGTGCGGGTCATGCCATTACTCGGCGAATGACGCTTAATGCCCGCCCCGCCCGTTCGTGGCGGAATGTGTTGATTTAATTGTTGTTTTGGTTTTGAATTTGCAATGTACGGAACGCGTATCACGCGTTCCATGCGGTGTGTTTCGTATAGTAGATTTTCATTGTTTTTCTGATTGATATTGATCACTAGACAGTCGCCGCGTCGTCGGTGAGCGACCTACTTTTGATGCGCATCACCGCCTGTTCATAACCAAACGTATTCCGCACGAAAAAAGTGTCGGTTGATTTGATAAATCACAAAAAGGGTGTCAGCTATTTCCCAGGAAATGAAAAAGGACACATTGTAATGTGCCCCAACAAAATGTCATATACTGTCATTGCGGATATAAACGGATAAGTAAAATTAAATCAGGGTAAGGTTTTCCTTTCGTTTGCCGCCCATTTTTCGAAAGACGGCGCGGAACAGTCTCGTTCGGAATTCCGTTTTCCGTGCTTGTTTCGGGCAGGTTTTGACGCAGGCGACACACCGCAGACATTCGCTTTCCGTGATGGCATAAGTGACGGAATCGATCGCGCCGACGGGGCACGCATTTGTACAGATGCCGCATTTAATGCAGAGATCGGGATCGACGGTCGGCTGCTTGATGCAACGGCGAATTCCGCTGTCCGGGAATTTTGTCACAAATTTCGGAACGGAGGCTTTGGGGATGTCGGAAAGAGAGACATCGCCGCACAGCAGTTTTTCGCGGATGACTCTGCCGAACTCCGAGGCTTCGTGCAGATCGTCCGCATCGGGTCTGCCGTATCCGATATCGAGTGTGCTGTCTGCATAGGAATGCTCCCCGATAAAGGCGCCGAGTCCGACGAGCCGGAAGTGATGGGCGGCGGCATAGTCCCGCATCTGGATCAGCCCGAGACCGAAACCGACATTGCCGTAAACGGCAAAGCCGACCATCGGAGTCTGCCTGCCGTCGAGATCATTCAGCGCGTCCCAAAATAGGGAAGGAATTTTTTCTCCGTAAACGGGAGCCGCAAGGACAACAAGATCGGCATCGACGGCGATGCGTTTTTTCCTGTTTTCGGGTGAGGTTAAATCGAGGTGCTCCGCATCCCAACCGATACCCTGCGCAAAGGCGTCGATAATTTTGCGGGTGGTGCCTGTAGGAGAAAAGGTGATGAGTTGTATACGCATAAGATGTTCCTTTTTTTCATTTAAGAATAACACAAAAACTTCAGTGACGGGGAAAAACCGCAACAATCATTCCGTCAAATTTCATATCGTTGTTTCAAACAAACCATTTTCATTTCAGGCACTCCGATATCGGAGGCTATCACGTCGCATTTTGTCATGAGCAAGAAATAGATGTTCTTCTTTTCCAGACTCAAACACTCGTAATTTGCCTGACCTTTTGCGATGACAACATCTGCACGGCGGTAAATCTCCTGAAATTCCTTTGATGTGCGATGAAGTACCGTTCCGAGAGATCCGTCGCCATTGCTGATGATTTTGGCGTAATTCTGAATCCCGACAAAGTAGGCATCGGCTTCCACCGAATCATTGACAACAGGAGTTCCTCTCGTTGCGAAATATAATTCACAGGGGGGATTGTGTTCTTTCATTTGTTTCAGCAATATTTTGTCCAGACAAATCTCCCCGCAGTTATCCCCGAGATAAAGGATCGTGTCGGATTGTTTGATATCACACATCAGCAATGCAGAATCGTCGATTTCCAACGGTTCCTGTTTCAGCCGATCGAAATATGTTTCGATATCGGATAAGAGCAAATTGTGAATCGGATTAAAATCGATGAGATTCCCGATAATCGCATATCTGATTGCTGAAGCGAATGCATCGTCTGCTTCGTTTATTTCTTTTTCAAATGCTGCTTCTCTGTCAAGAAACATTCGGTTGTATTTCCTTCTCGTTTCGAGATACGGATCTTCGTTTTGCGTTTCCCGCTTTAACAACGAAAAGATTTCACCGATCAATTCAGGGGTTGTCGATGTTTTGTAATCCGCCTGACTGAGATAGGCAAACACGTGCTTCAACAGTTCGTCTTTATCGTTCAAGCCTGCCATATCCGCAACCTTGATTGTCTGATTGACAACGCACGGCAGACACTTTTCCTGTATTTTCAATTGATCGCTCCTTGTCTACGCTTTGTCTTTCCTGTTTCGCTTTATCCCATGATTATCCATAATGTGATAAAGGTATCATAATAAAAAAGATCAATCAACCCACGGAGGTGAATTGATTGAAAATAACGGCTTTTTTTGCTTGTTTCATATTCATTACCTGAAACTGCTTTCTGCGCGAAGGAAGTAACTTTTGTGATTGGTATAAGCTATATATTTTGTGTATGTCTTTCATTGCAATACTGAAACAATTTAATGTGAGGATTTTTTGCTTTTCTTCCATCGCCGCCCGATCTGTAGTATGATGAGAATACTGCAAAACCAATGGATGGTATTTTTCTGTGAGCAAATGAATGAAACAGATCCTGCACTTCGGCGTGGTCGGAGGAACGGCATTTTTCATCGATTACGGCCTGCTGTACGCTCTGACCGAATTTGTCGGAATCAATTTTCTGATTTCCGCTGCCGATACTATCATATTATGCTCGCCAAAATCATTGCAACCACAGTGAGATTGTTAACAATTTCATTACCCGAAAACTCATCATCGATAAAAAAGAAGAAGCAGACAGTCCCAAGGAGGCGAAATTATGATCAAACAGGATTGGATCATGAACCAGATCGAATCGCTCGCAATGTTCATCGCAAAAGTCTTTTTCAAGAAAGATACGACGGATTATTATGTACCCGTTCCCGATGCGCTGACCGACACGGATCGGCTGCATTACGAATTGCTGGAACTGATCGGAGAAAACCGGATCAACGATGCCGAAGATCTGCTGTTTGAGCGAATGGATACCGCGGATATGAAATATCTGGAAGTCTCGGTCGATTTCTACGCCAGACTGAACGATAAAACGGATGAAGAACTGGAAGCCGCCGAATTCAGCAGGGAAGAAATAGAAGAAGGACTGCATGACGCGGCAAAACTGTTCGGCGTCAATCTGATGGATATAAACTAAGAAAAGCAAAAAGCCGGGAATCCGGCTTTTTTATTTGTTTTTATTTATCCCAACGCGACATCGAGCACCATCATCACAAGAAATCCGAACATGACACCCAACGTGCCGACATTGCTGCTTTCGCCCAAATGAGCCTCCGGAATGAGTTCCTCCACGACCACATACATCATGCAACCCGCGGCAAATGCCAAAATCCAAGGCATGATTCCCACGACGGAACCCGCAATAAAAGCCGCGATGAAACCGAAAACCGGCTCGACCGCTCCCGAGCCCGTACCGAACCAAAATGCCTTGCGGTTCGAGAGCCCCTCTTTTTCAGCGGAAGCGCAACGGCGGCACCTTCGGGAAAGTTCTGAATGCCGATGCCGATCGCCAACGCAACGGCACCTGCGAGTGTGGCGGACGGCCCGACCCCGATCATGGCAAAAGCGAGACCGACAGCCATTCCTTCGGGGATGTTGTGCAGTGTGACAGCCAAAACCAACAATGTGGTGCGTTTCAGCGAAGAAGGAAGCCCCTCCGCTTTTTCCGCGCCGATATGCAGGTGCGGCATAAGGATATCGAGACCGAGCAAAAAGAGGACACCCAAAACAAATCCGCCTGCGGCAGGAATCCAGCCGACCCTGCCGAGTTCCTCGGCGGTTTCCACGGCGGGAATCAGCAACGACCAGACCGATGCCGCGATCATCACACCCGCGGCAAACCCCAGAAACACGCGCTGGATTTCGGGGGAAATTTCTTTGCGAAAAAGAAACACCATCGCAGCGCCTAAGGTTGTCATGAAAAAGGTAAATCCCGTTCCGATGAGAACGAGCAGCCAAACATTCGGCAGTTCCATGGTGTCACCTCAATTCACCCGAGAAGATCGAGGAAACTCGTCTGCTCGGCTGAGTTTTCACTCACTTCAGCTTTTCTGTAATCCCGGATAATATCCTGCATGCGGTACAAAATGCCCGCGGACTCGCATTCCCGCTTGAATACTTTCCAAAGCGCAATCTGATTCGGGGAAGGGCAGATATATTCGTTGCGAAACGTCTTTATGTATTGCTTTTTCAGACCCGGAAAATTTTCGTCAAGCATACGCAGGAAATGCACCCGCTGATTGGCGCGCAACGTGACGCTGAAATCGGCGTAAATGAACTTCGCACCGTGCTCCTTCGCTTTGTGCACGATGGCAATGACGTTTTCTTCGGTGTCTTCGATGAACGGAAGCACTGGCATCATGAGAATGCCGCAGTGGATGCCGCGCCCGCTCAATTCGCGGATAGCACGGAAGCGTGCCGAAGAAAGCGGGGCGTGCGGTTCCACGATGCGGGACAACGCATCGTCCGCGGTTGTAATCGTAAGTTTGACAATCACGGGGGAATGGGACTGAATGTGAGAAAGCCGCTCCGCGTCACGAACGACCAGATCACTTTTAGTCGCGATGGCAATACCGAACCCGTATCGATCCACGGATTCGAGCGCCTGTTTTGTCAATTCATATGTCTTTTCAAACGGATTGTAAGGATCGGACATCGCGCCTGTGGCAATGACGCCTTTTCTCCGTTTCTTACGAAGTTCCGCTTCAATCTTTACTACGGCATTCTCTTTGGAGCGCACTGTGTCAAATTCGTCAATGCCGTAGCATTCGCTGCGGCTGTCGCAGTAAATGCAGCCATGAGGACAGCCACGATAGATATTCATGTTGTAATCGGCACCGAACCAGAAAGAATTCTTCGTTTTGGTAATGATCGTTTTTGCGTGTATTTGCTGCATGATTCACTCCCGAGAACAAAAATGATTATTTATGATACGTTTCATTCTGCATGATTTTAAAGGCGCGGTAAATCTGCTCCATGAGAATCATCCGAAAGAGCTGATGAGGGAAGGTCATCTTCGAAAAAGAAATCAATTCGTCGCAGCGGGCTTTGATTTCCGCGGATAATCCGCAGGAACCGCCGATGAGAAAACAGATGTGGCTGTTTCCCGCAGTGAACAGAGACTGTATTTTTTCGGAAAATCCCTCGCTCGTCCACTGTTTGCCCTGCACATCAAGTCCGATGAGATAAGCACCTTTCGGAATCCGATCCGCCATTTTTTTCCCTTCCGCACTGACGGCAAGTGCGGGATTGACGTCACAGTTTTCCTCCGCGATTTCGATGATTTCCGTTTTCCCGAACCGAGTCAGGCGTTTGAGATAATCATCGATGCCCTCGCGCAAATAACGCTCTTTGATTTTTCCGACTGCTATGACTGTAATCATGCGCGGTTTCGTTCCTCCCAATGGGTAATCATGACTGCCGCCGTATCGGAGCCTTGATAGATTTTCTGATACAGCGCGAGTCCGTTTTCTTCAGTTTGTTCTTCCGTGACAAGACGGTAAGAGTTTCCGTATACTATACCCGATTTGTAGTGAATATCAATGGTTCGGATGCGGTAGCGCTGAAGATCGACCGGAAATTGATCATTAAGGATATAACTGAAATAAACGGAGTTGTTGACGTGCCCGTTAAAATCGTAATCATAAAATCTTGTCTGAAGGGCAAAAGAACGCTCTTCCGAATAGTCCGGCTCATGGATTTTATCAAGAGGAGGAAACCCCTGCTGAACTCTTTGTGTCGTCAAAGTGGCATACTCCTGCGGAATGGCGCAAATTTTACCTGTGCTTTCATTGCGAAGCACCCATTGACATTGCGCCAGCATGAGAACCTCGCCTGCGTGATCCGTTACGATATAATCACGAATGCAGACATATTTGCTGTAAGATGACTGATAGGTTGCGATCGTGACCGCTTCTCCCAGAGGAATCATACGGTTGATTTGGATATTGTATCTGACTAGAATCCAATGCGCATCATTCTGGTTGAGAAAGGGGTATTCGTGCTTGAGTTCTTCCACCTGTTCATCTGCCAGTTGAGAAAAAATTTCTGCCAGTTTATTGAATTTTACATTGCTTTTGATATCGCATCCGCCCGCAAAGAGCTGATACTCTTCTGTTTTGATTTTGCCCATGCTGCCTCCCGTCACGGTAAATGATTTCCTTTATTATATCATTTTTTGTTCCGAATCGACGTTTTGTCGTTTATGTTTCACGTGAAACATTCTGGAGTGATGATAAATCGGGACTCGGTGTTTCACGTGAAACATTTCCGTTTTTTGAAAAGCAGTGCTATTTCTATTGAATTATGGTAGAATAGATAAGACATTTGTTACGGAGGATTCAATGGGCAAAATTATTGCATTATTCAACCAAAAAGGGGGCGTCGGGAAAACCACCAGCTGCGCCAATTTATGTGCCTGTCTCGCAGAAAACGGAAAACGGGTATTGGCCGTCGATTTCGATCCGCAGAGCAATCTGACGAGCGGTTTGAACATCGAACGAAAAAAGCTGAAACGCAGCATTTATCACGTGCTGATCAACGAAGTTTCCGCCGCTGACGCAATCGTACCCACCTCGATTCCGAATTTGGATATTCTGCCCGCGAGCATCGATCTTGCGGGAGCAGAAATTGAAATGTCGAATATCTCACAAAGAGAGACTATATTAAAACGTGCGCTGGAGCCGATTATGAAACAATATGATTACGCACTGATTGATTGTCCTCCTTCACTCGGACTCCTGCCGATCAATGCTCTGAGTGCCGCGTCTGGAGTATTGATTCCGATTCAGTGTGAATATTATGCACTGGAAGGGGTCAGTCAGCTGATGAATACAATCAATCTCGTCAAGCGGAGCCTAAATCCCAATTTGGATGTGTTGGGCGTATTGCTTACGATGTTTGACAGCCGAACAAATCTGTCTCAGCAGGTAGTGGACGAAGTGCGCAATTTCTTCGGAAGCAAAGTTTTTGATACCGTGATTCCCAGAAATGTACGTCTAGCGGAAGCGCCCAGTTTTGGGATGACTATTATTGAATATGATAAAAACTCAAAAGGAGCGTTGGCTTATCAAGCATTGGCAAAAGAAGTGATCCGAAGAAAATAATCCATATTAAGAAACGGGGTAACAGGATTGGCAACGAAAGGTAAGGGACTCGGGCGCGGATTGGACGCGTTGATTCCCGGCTATGAAAGCGATGAGAAATCTGTCGATACCGGGGTAAAACAGGTGCACATCAGCTACATCAAGCCGAATGAAGAGCAACCCAGAAAATATTTCGAACCGGAAAAAATAAAAGAGCTGTCGGAATCAATCAAACTGCATGGAGTGATTCAGCCGATTTTGGTGGTAAAAAACGGCAGTTACTATACGATAGTGGCAGGAGAACGCCGATATCGGGCTGCCGTGTTGGCCGGACTGAAGGAAGTCCCTGTTATCGAAAAGGAATTTTCCGATGAGGAAATTCTTCAGATTGCGCTGATTGAAAATCTTCAAAGAGAAGATTTAAATGACATCGAAGAGGCTCTCGCTTATCAGCAGCTCGGCGAACGCTTTCATTATACACAGGAAGAAATTGCGGAACGGATCGGGAAAAGCAGAGCGGCCGTCGCGAATACACTCAGACTGTTGACGCTGCCGGAAAAAATCCAATCATTTATAGCCGAGAAAAAACTCTCGGCCGGACACGCCCGCGCGGTGATGTCTCTCGAAGAAGAGACCGAACGACTTGCGTTTGCCGAACATATCATCGCAAACGGATTATCCGTACGCGATGCGGAAAAACTTGCAAAGAACTGGAAAGAACTTTCTTCCGCACACAAACCCGCGAAACAAAAACCGGAAAAGGCAGCCTACCTGAAACAGTTTGAGGAAGATCTCTGTCAGAATTTGGGAACAAAAGTGCTGATCGTTCCGAGCGGGAAAAAAGGGAAAATTCAAATTGATTATTACTCAAACGAAGATCTGGAACGATTGATTTCATTGCTGAACAACGGAGAAGAATCATGACAAATCAAAAAAGCGAAAAAACACTCGTCAGTTACGCAGTTGTCATTAACCTGATTCAGATTTTACTTTGTCTGTTTGTCTATATCCTTCGTCTGTTCGATTTAACAGCATTCGCACCCGTACAGATTGTTCTGCTGTTTTTGGAGCTGCTTGCATGGTTTATCTGCAGCATCATGTTCGGACTCGGAATGAACGTTTTAAAAATACGGGATGCACTGACGTATGCAATCGTTGCAGTGCTTCCGATCACCGTACTTACGGCGATCAGCGCTCTGCTCGGCTATCTGTTGGACAGCCACGGCGGATGGGCGGGATTTTTCTTTATCGGGTCCGCTGTTAACTTTTGGATGCGCCCGGCTTTGGCATTGAGTCACATCATCAATAACAGCGGATACTTATTATACGGAATCCACATTTTGATTCTATTCCTGCTGAATATGATCGGGGTCAACTTTACGATTTCACTGAATCGCAGCCGAAACAAAAAAGTAAAATTGACGCGAACGAAGAAGAAAAACAACGCAAATACCACAAGCAATCCATCGGCTGCCGAGATAACATCAACCGAAAAAAAGGCGGAAGAGAACGCGGAATCGGATATCATCAATCAAAACGAACCCTACGAAACAACGGTCAGTGAGACCGAAATAATTATCGAAGAAAAAAACGGAGTTGATTAATCAGCTCCGTTTTCCTAAAAAGGACAAGAAACTCAGCAATTCATACAGTCGTTCCTAGGCGGGCAGACTGCCGTTTTCTGTTGCAAGTGGACACTGTTTGACTGCAGTCTCGAGGTTCTCGGGTGAAGCAATCGCTTTGGTCTGATAGTAAAGACCCAGGTAGGTCTGCCCGTTCGGGTCGCCGCCGTCCGCCGCTTTTTGATACCACTTAAGCATCTCTGCCAGGTTCTTTTTTACACCAAACCCGTCGCGACAACAATTTCCCATCGCAATCTGTGCTTTCAAATGGTTGGATATCGCCGCTTTTCGGCAACATTCGATACCTATTTCCCGTCGTTTGGGATCATTCTGCGAACTGTATTCCAAATAAGTCTGATAGAGTGTTTCTGCCTGATCCGGTTCGACGGCAGCAAATGACGTATCGAATTTTTTCTGTGTACGATCATCGGTTGGTAACGTTTTCATAATCAGCCTCCATGATCCATAGTATCCGATATTTACATTATACATCAAAACCATCGATTTGTGAATGAATTTTTGTATATAATTAATTATATTCTATTTTTATACTCGGAGGAACGCCATGAACCAACATCAGACAAATAAACTTGCTTGGGAAGAAGCATACGAAAACAGAAAGGACGGATGGGAACCGGAAGAGGTTGCCGAACGAATCAGAAACCAACCCGACTGTTATCTGGAACCGGAGCTGCTGGAAGCATTGGATGACATCAATTTGAAGAGCGCAACAGTCGCACAGTTCGGATGCAACAACGGAAGGGAACTTCTGTGTATGTTTTCTCGGGGGGTGGCAAAAGGATACGGGTTTGATATCGCAGAAAACATGATTCAGGCCGCAGCGAAGAGCGCGGAACTGCTGGAGATGGACTGCGAATTCGTGGCAACCGATATTTTCGAGATCGGGGAAGAGTGGACGGAACGTTTTGATATGGTGCTGATTACCGTAGGTGCCATCACCTGGTTTGAAGATCTGAGACAGTATTTTGAAATTGTTGCCCGCTGTCTGAAACAAAACGGGATTGTCGTTCTGCAGGATATGCATCCGATTACGGGTATGATCGGCGTGAAAGGGGAAGAGCGCTATGCAGAATCGGAACCGGAGAAGATTCTTTATTCTTATTTCAGAAAAGAACCATGGATTGAAACAGACGGAATCGGCTATATGACGGGGAAATCCTATTCATCCAAAGCATTCACGAGCTTTTCGCATACCTTTTCAGAAGTCATCAATGCATTTGCACAAAACGACCTTTTTGTGGAGAGAGCAGAAGAATACGATAAAGATATTTCCGAACTGTTTGACGCGATTGAAGGGAAAGGAATTCCTCTTTCTTATCTGCTGATCGGAAGAAAAAAGTATTAATTTTTCTTCCGCATCATTCGAATCAATTCCTTGATTCAATATCATCAATTTCAACAATAAAACTATTGTTAAAGCCTGCGTCATATGCGGCATGATTCAAAAAAAGAAAAGCAGGGTATCTGAATTATTTGCATGGTTCAGCTTCTAAACTATTTAATACAGCATATAAATAAATTGAATGGTGATCGTGTTATGACGATATTGACCGTAATGAGAAAAAGTGCTATTATTTTAGTATATTTGCAGGTATTTCATATTTTTAGCTGCATCTGACTCGAAAGGAGATAATCATGATCAACAAAAATTATTCTGTTTTGGAACGGATCGGACTGGAGATTCCTCCGATCGGGGTGAAATTTTCCATGACAAAACCCGCCGATCTTCCGAAACTGAAAGAAAAAGTCGCTCTTTGCGGCATGCTGAAATATGCACAGGACAACGGCGGCTTTTATGCGTCGAAGGATGAACATGAATGTGTACTGGGTCCCTATCTGCTTAACCAGACCGAGGGTGATCCGATCACGGAAAGCGGACAGATCGGTCCTCACATCGGAGTATATGAAGACGCAAGAGCAAACAGACAGATTTACACCCATATGCTGCGTCCTGAAGCGGGGACGATGCCTTATACATGGTTTGCGAAAATGAATGAAATTACATTCGATCCCGATCTGATGATTATTACTGCCAAACCGAATCAAGCGGAAGTAATCATGCGCGCACACGGCTACAGAAACGGTGCTGCATGGGAAGCAAAGGGCACGACTGTTTGCGGATGCGAATATATGTATATGTATCCTTATTTAACAGGTAAAATGAATGTTCTGATTTCGGGATTGCACCATGGAATGAAAGCAAGACAGTTTTTCCCGGAAGGTTTGCTGTTTATTGCTATCCCATTCCAGCTGATTCCGACAATTATCGACAATTTGGAAACGATGGAAGCAAAAGGGATCTTGGATCTGCCTCAATACCATTGGGGAAGAGAAGCGCATGCCGATCACATGAGGAAAATACACGGCGAAATGATGAAAGAAATCGAAGCTGCCAATGCTCGCGAATAGATAATATTTGAACCGCTCCGATCTAAGCTACGGAGCGGTTTTTAAATTTTTGATTTTAGTTGCATTTGCAACTTGTAATTATCCGAGTCATTCACTATAATATTACAGAGTATTTCATAAGATAAAATCTTGGTTTTGTTATAATAATTGACTATTATGCAATTGTATGGTAGCATATTTATGAATTTCTTTATATTTACAATATTTTTATTGAATGTTTGAATTATTATCTTATGAATATTCCTTGTGTATCAAACGATTATTCCGAATTTTTCTTATCCTCTGCAATGCCGAATCGGCATTCATTCCGTGACTGTGTTATAAAAATGTTTCCGTCATCATGAAAGCAGCTTTTGAAAACGATTGAAACATTTTAGATAAGCCAATTTTATTACAAGGAGAATTGTAAAGTGTTTACAGAGCAACATGAATTAATCAGGAAACTCGCTCGCGATTTTGCGGAAAAAGAACTTGCTCCGATCGCTGACGAAATCGACAAAACCGGAGAATTTCCGCAAGAAATTCTCGACAAAATGGGAAAGCTGGGATTCTGGGGCATTAAAATGCCGAAGGAAATCGGCGGAGCCGGCGCGGATCACAGAGCTTATGTGATCATCATGGAAGAAATTGCGCGCAAAAGCGGTGTTGCCAGCATCTATATTTCTTCCCCGAACTCTTTGGTCGGTACTCCGATCTATTTGACGGGCACACCGGAACAAAAGGAAAAATATCTCAAGCCAATGATCAGCGGAGAAAAATTTTTCGCATTCGGATTGACGGAACCGGGTGCCGGCAGCGATGCGGGTGCCGTGGCAACAACGGCGATTCCCGATGGCGATTACTACATCTTAAACGGAAGAAAAACCTTTATCACCGGCGCGCCGATGTCCGATTATATTATCATTTTCGCAAAAACGGACATGAAAGCGGGTACGCGCGGTATCACGACGTTTATCGTTGACATGAAACAGGAAGGCGTCTCCCTCGGGAAACCCGAACACAAGATGGGCATGAAGGGCTGTCCGACCAGCGACGTCATTTTGGAAAACGTCCGTGTACACAAAAGGGAAATTCTCGGCGAAGTCAACAAAGGCTTTACCACAGCAATGAAATCACTCGACGTAGGACGTATCGGTGTGGCTTCTCAGGCAATCGGGATTGCACAGGGCGCACTGGACGAAGCCGTAAAATATGCGAAAGAACGCAAACAGTTCGGCAAACCGATCGCCAAATTCCAGGCAATTCAATTTATGCTCGCGGAAATGGAAACGAAGCTCGAAGCTTCCAGACTGCTCACCTATCAGGCAGCATATCTGAAAGATATGGGCAAAGAATGCACCAGAGAAGCGGCGATGGCGAAATATTATGCAGCGGAATCGGCTGTGGATATCGTCAGCAAAGCACTGCAGATTCACGGCGGTTACGGATATATGCAGGATTATACCATCGAAAGACTTTATCGCGACGTGCGTGTGCTTCCGCTTTATGAAGGAACATCGCAGGTTCAGCAGATGGTCATTTCCGGGATCTTATTAAAATAAGGAGCATGAATCAAATGAATATCATCGTATGTGTAAAACAAGTGCCGGATACCAATGAAGTGCGAATCGATCCGGTAAAAGGCACGCTGATCAGAGAAGGCGTACCGAGTATTTTGAATCCGGATGATGCAAATGCACTGGAAGAAGCACTGAAAATAAAAGACAAAAACCCCGACACGAAAATTACGGTTCTGACCATGGGTCCGAATCAGGCAATTGAAATGCTCAAAGAATGCCTCGCTATGGGTGCGGATGAAGCCATCCTGCTCTCCGACAGAGCATTTGCAGGAGCTGATACATGGGCAACCAGCAACACGATCGCTTCCGCGATCAGAAAAATCGGCAATTACGACATCATTTTTGCCGGAAGACAGGCAATTGACGGAGATACCGCTCAGGTCGGACCCCAGATTGCGGAACGGCTGCACCTGCCGCAGGTTACGTATGTGGTCGGATTCGAACTCAACGGAGATGAAGTGACAGCACACAGACAGCTGGAAGACGGTTATGAAATTATCAAAGTGAAAACTCCCTGCCTTCTGACAACGATCAAAGAACTGAACGAACCGAGATATATGACAGTGGGCGGAATCATTGACGCTTACAAAAAAGATACCACGATTTGGGGAATCAAAGATTTGGATATTTCCGAATCGGAAGCCGGACTGAAAGCTTCTCCGACGCAGGTGTTCCGTTCCTTCACACCCGAACCGAAAGGAAAAGGCAGAATGCTGAGCGGAACAAACGCCGAAATGGTAGCAGAACTCATCGGCGAATTGAAACAAAAACATCTGATATAAGTGGAGGAGTAATCAATGTCAGTCGTAGTAATCAAAGATAAATGCAAAGGCTGCACCAAATGTGTAAAAGCTTGCCCGTTTGATGCAATCACGATGGTTGATAAAATTGCCGTAATCGGCGATAAGTGCACGCTCTGCGGACAATGCGTGGAAGTGTGTCCGTTCGATGCGATCGAAAAAACCGACGAAAAGAAGGTTCTCAAAGACATCAGCGGATATAAAGATGTATGGGTCTTTGCGGAACAGAGAGAAAACCAACTGATGCCGGTCGTCGTGGAACTGCTCGGCGAAGGGAAAAAGCTTGCCAACGAAGTCGGCAACAAACTCTGTGCAATCCTGCTCGGTCAGAACGTGGACGGACTTGCAGACGAACTGATCAGCTATGGAGCGGACAAAGTATATGTCTGCGACAGCCCGCTTTTGAAAAACTTCGTGACGGACGCTTACACAAAAGTGATCAGCGACACCATCAACGAATATAAACCGGAAATTGTTCTCTTCGGAGCAACGCATATCGGACGTGATTTGGCTCCGAGAGTCGCAGCCAGAGTCGATACGGGTCTGACTGCGGACTGTACAAAACTGGAAATCGATCCGGAAGACAAGAAGATCCGCCAGACGCGTCCCGCATTCGGCGGAAACCTGATGGCAACCATTGTCTGCCCGAATCACAGACCGCAGATGTCCACCGTCCGACCGGGCGTGATGGAAAAAGCAGTGCTGAATACGGCAGCAAAAGGCGAAAAAATCGCTGTCAAATTTGCGCTTGAAGCGAAAGATATCCGCACCATTCTTGTGGAAATCGTAAAATCCGGCAAAGAAGCAGTGTCCCTTACCGATGCGAAGATCATCGTTGCAGGCGGAAAAGGACTCGGAAACAAAGAAGGATTTGAATTGCTGCAGAAACTTGCCGATAAACTGGGCGGCGTGATTGCGGCATCCAGAGCTTGCGTTGACGAAGGATGGATTGACCATGCGTATCAGGTCGGACAAACCGGCACAACCGTAAAACCGGACATCTACATTGCCTGCGGTATTTCGGGGGCGATTCAGCACCTTGCGGGAATGCAGGATTCGGGCATTATCATAGCGATCAACAAAAATGAAAATGCACCGATCTTCGAAGTCGCAGATTACGGAATTGTGGGAGATCTGTACAAGATCGTACCGATGTTGATCGAAAGTCTGTAAACACAAAAGAATAAAGCAGCCGATAAGGACAAACTATTGTGGTGTTAGCAAATAAATGTCTGTATGACATGATTCTGGAAAATGTTCGTAAATTCCCCGATCAGACAGCAATCAAATTCGAAAACCAGAGCCACACTTGGCGTTCTCTGAAGGAAGCCATCGACCATACGGCCGAAATCCTGTTGTACCAAAAGGTCAAAAAAGGAACTCATGTTGCACTTTGGGCAGTCAATTCCATCAATTGGGTAATCACATATTTTGCGTTAGGAAAGATCGGTGCGATCTCGGTTTTGATCAATCCGAATTCCCAACTGCATGAAATGAAAACCCTGTTGACCTATGTTGACATTGAATATCTGATCATCGGAGATGCCTCAAAATGTGTGGACCCTGTTCTGATCTGCAAGTCTCTGAACGAAGACAGCAATTTTGACTGTACTGCAATCAGAGAAATCTATACCATCGGAAAAGACTGCGTCGCATTTCGGAATTTATTTGAAATTGACGTTCCGAAAGAGTTCAAGGCGACAATTGACCCGCCCGATCCGCAGGATATTCTGAGCATACTGTTTACTTCCGGCACAACGAGCACCCCCAAAGGTGTGATGCTGACACATTATAATATGGTAAACAATGCGATCGGAATCAGCGAATGCATGGGAATCGATCACACCGACAAATTTCTGGTGGCAGTGCCGTTATACCATTGCTTCGGTGTTACGGGCTGTATTCTTTCCTGTACACATGCGGGGGCGGAAATCGACTTACTGCTATATTTCAAAACCGAAATTGTTTCGGAAACATTACTGCGGGAGCAGTGCACCGGACTGAGCGGAGTGCCCACAATGCTGATCGGACTCGCTGATTATGCGGAAAAGCACAATCTGAGTTATCCGAATCTGCATAAAGGGGAGCTCGCCGGATCAATCTGCGCCGAAAAAACATTCAAACGCATTACCAAATTCCTGTACGAAGATATCATGGTTTCCTACGGACAAACGGAAGCATCGCCTTCCATAACGTTTTCCAAACCGGGAGACAGTATTCGGGTTCGGGCAACATCGGTTGGCTGTGTGATGGAGGATATGGAGTTGAGGATCGTCGATCAGCACACCAAGCAAACGCTTGCAGCCGGTGAAACCGGAGAAATCTGTGTCCGCGGATACAACGTGATGAAAGGCTACTACAAAATGCCGGAAGTGACGGCGGAAACCATCGATTCGGACGGGTGGCTTCATACGGGAGACATCGGTTATTTGGACGAAACCGATTATCTTCACTTGATCGGAAGGCTGAAAGAAATGATTATCCGAGGAGGAGAAAATATTTCGCCTTACGAGATAGAGGATGTCATATTGGAATTGCCTGACGTAAGTCAGGTAAAGGTAATCGGCGTGGCGGATGAAAAATATCAGGAAGAAATCTGCGCGTGCATTATCCTCAAAGAAGGAGCGACTGCGGAAAAGGAAGATATTCTGGAGCATACGAGAAAAAGTCTGGCATTTTTCAAACAGCCGAAATACATCCTGTTTATGGATCAGTTTCCGCTGACATCAAGCGGGAAAATTCAGCTGCCGAAGCTAAGGAGCGTGGCGATGGATCTGCTGAACAAACCCGACGGTCCTTCCTGCAGTATTGAGTCCTGACAATTTCCATTGTTTGGGAGAACGGAGCGAGTAGCATGGTTCCGTTCTCTTTTTTTATTTTTGAGAATAACTGTCGCATTTTGTTTCTTGTTTTTTTATTTTTATGTCATACAGAATTGTTCCGATTTTGGGACATGCACAAAAAGTATTTTCATTCGGACTCGGTTATCGTATAATGTTGGTATCAATCAACATTCCGGGAGGTATTTTTTTATGCAACTGATAGCGATAAACGGCAGCCCAAGAAAAAACTGGAATACGGCTAAGTTATTGGAGCAGGCGATTGAAGGAGCAAAAAGCCTCGGCGCACAGACCGAACTGATACATCTGTATGATTTGAACTTTCAAGGCTGCACGAGCTGTTTTGCATGCAAACGCAAAAATTCCGATATGCGCGGGCACTGCGCCATGCAGGATGATCTGAGTCCGGTATTGGAAAAAATATTGGACTGCGACGCATTGCTGCTCGGCTCTCCGATCTATTTCTCGAACATTACAGGAGAAATGCTCAGCATGATGGAACGAATGATGTTTTCCGTTTTGTCCTATGACGGCGACGGAAAAATGTATTTTGACGGGGAAATAAAAAGCGGATTCATTTACACAATGAATGCTCCGAAAGACGTGCTGGTAAAAATCGGGATGAATAATTTATTTGACTCGATTCAAGCAAGAATGGAACGTTTCTATCATGCGCCTTCCGAATATTTGCTTTCCTGCGATACTTATCAGTTTTCCGATTATTCGCTCTATGAAGTCGGGCGGTTCGACGTGGAGGAAAAAGAGCGTATCCGCAAAGAGCAGTTTCCGAATGATTGCAAAAAGGCATTTGAACTCGGCAGGCAATTGGTGACACACTGAATGGAAAACGCCGTTTTATACAAAGAATGGATTGATACTTGATTTAAAATGCACTCCGGGATGTATGATATCAGCATATTGCGCAGAATAGAGGAACAGCATATGAAAAAATTCGGATTTGGCGGGATGAGATTTCCGCTGACAGACAAAGACAATCCAAAGAGCATTGATTTGGCTCAGGTGGAGCAGATGGTCGATTGTTTTTTGGAAAACGGATTCACTTATTTCGATACGGCATTTCCGTATCACAACGGGCTGTCCGAAGAGGCTTTTCGGGAAACTCTCGTAAAAAGACATGCCAGGGAACGCTTTGTTCTGGCAGACAAAATGCCCATCTTTATGATTAAAAAGAGGGAAGAGTATGAGCAGACATTTCAAACGCAGCTTGAGAGATGCGGAGTGGAATATTTTGATTATTACTTATTGCATAATCTCGGCAAACGCACATTCGCCGAAAGCGAAGAACTGGGAGGCTTTGCCTTTTTACGGGAGCTGAAAAAGCAGGGACGCGCAAAACACATCGGCTTTTCTTTTCACGATGAGGCGATTCTGCTGGACGAAATTCTGACAAAGCATCCCGAAGTGGATTTTGTTCAGCTTCAGCTGAATTATCTTGATTGGAACAGTGCGAGCATTCAATCGGGAAAATGCTATGAAACGGCAAGAAAACACAACAAACCGGTTATTGTAATGGAACCGGTGAAAGGCGGAATGCTCGCGAATCTGCCGCCCAAAGCGGCGGCGCTGCTTCACGAATACGACCCGGACATGACCGGAGCCTCACTGGCTTTGAGATATGCGGCATCACTGGAAGGCGTGATGATGGTGCTCAGCGGGATGAGCGACCTCGAACAGATGAAAGAAAACGTCGTCACGATGAAAGAGATCCGAAAACCCGACAAAGAAGAAAAAGAACTGATGCAGAAAATTGTACAGAGTGTACAGGAATCCATTGCCATTCCGTGCACCGGTTGTCAGTACTGTGTGGAAGACTGTCCGAAGCAGATTAATATTCCGAACCTGTTCGCGACCTACAACACGTTTGAACTGTCAGGCAATATGATGGCTTCTCAGCTCTATTACGACCGAAGCATTTTCGGAAGAGGAAAAGCCTCGGACTGCATCGGCTGCAAGCAGTGCGAAAATCATTGTCCGCAGCACATTCCGATTACCTCGCATCTGAAAAAAATCGGAGAATTGTTTGAAAAGAACCCGAGCGGACGATGAGGGGTTGCATCCGAATGCATCGCAATCATGATATCATGACAAAAAAAAAGAATCTGCCGATAAGCAGATTCTTTTTTAGAAATTCCTTTGATTACATGTATTTGATGACGCATTCGCCTTCGACGATCACATCACCGTTCTGATTGGTGCCTACATTTTTGTAGGTAATGATCTGTTTGTCTTCACGGATTTTCACGATTTCGATGTTTGCCGTAATCGTATCACCGATGCGGGCAGGCGCTTTAAAGCTCATGGTGTGGCCGAGGTAAGCTCCCTGAAAATATTGTGCCCCCGCTGCACCCATGATAGCTTCTACGAGAAGACCGTGTGCAATTCTGCCTTTAAAAAAGCTTTTTTTCGCATATTCTTCGTTGGTATGAAGGGGATTGAAATCTCCGGTGATGCCGGCGAAAATGACGACATCCGTTTCGGTGATTGTTTTGCCCCAACTGAACTTATCGCCAACTTTATATTCTTCGAATGCTTTTCCCATAATGTTTCCTTTCGCTAGATAAATCTTCTGTCAACGATCAGCTCTTTGTTTGCTTCCATTTCTGCAATTTCTGCATCGGAATAACCGAGCTCTTTGAGAATTTCGGGTCCGTTCTGACCTAGCTGAGGAGCTTCTTCATAAGGAGGAAGTCCCACGGAATCAATGAAGATCGGAGTACGGACAAGGGCTCTGTCATTGCCTGTCGTATAATGCATGTTATAGAAAATATCGTTTGCCCAAGCCTGTTCGTCTTCCAAAATTTCTTCCCAGAGATAGCAGACGGAGTGAGGAATGTCAGCTTCTCTGAGGATGGATTTCCATTCTTCGGATGTTTTCTTTCCGAATGCTTCCCAAATGACATCATACACCTGATACGCGGCTCTCTGTTTGGAAAGTTCCGCCATTTTCGTGTAAACCGGATGATCGACGAGATCTTCTCTGCCGATTAAAGTGAAGAATTTATTGATAAATACGTCATACGGCGGCATGCTGATCATGACAAAGCGGTCATCCTTCGTTTTATACGCGACATTCAGAGGATTGGTGCTGTAACGTCTGTCGATCGGGTAAGTTTCTCCGAGATCCTTGTACTGAGCAGCCATAATCATCAAAGACTGAGTATAGACGGCAGCATGATAGAGGCTGGTGGAAACATGATCGCCTTTTCCCGTTTTCTGTGCATTGAAGAGTGCGATCATAACGCCGACGGCAAGGAACATGCCTGCCTGATGGTCGCCCATGCCGGGAATGTTGTTGAACGGAACGGTTCCTTTTTGATACAAAGTACCGAGCAGACCGCCTCTTGCGAAGAAAGACGTATAGTCATATCCCGGAAGATCCTTATCGGGTCCTTTTGTGCCATAACCGCTCATGGTAGCGTAAACGAGTTTCGGATTGATTTCTTTGATTTTTTCGTATTCGAGACCCTGACGCTTGAGTGCGTCTTCTCTCCAGTTTGTGATAAATACGTCAGCTCCGGCAAGCATTTTGTCAAATGCTTCTCTTGCTTTGGGCATTTTGAGGTTCAGCGCGATATCACGTTTGTTAGCGTTTTCAAAGTCAAACGTTGTGTTTTCTCTGAGATCCGCACTTCTTCCTTCCGATGCTCCGTTAAAACGGATCAAGTCTCCCACGGGGGGTTCCACTTTGATGACATCCGCACCGAAGTCCGCGAGCACGCGGGCACAGATGGGTCCGGCAACAAAGGTGGACATTTCGATTACTTTAATCCCTGCTAATGGTTTGTTGTTCATTAAAACCTCCGATATGATTTGTATTGATGATATGATTCGGGAAATTCCCGTATACCTTACACGTTAAAATTCGGTTTGCGTTTTTCTTTGAATGCAGCCATTCCTTCGAGCTGATCATGGGAGCCGAATGCAACCGCTTCGACATTGACTTCCAAATCGATGGCCGCATCGATATCGATTTCCGACGTATGATTGAGCAAATCCTTGCATAGTCTGATTGCCGACTGCGAGTTGGATGCAATTTTATTGGCCAGGTTCATCGCTTCTTCCATCAGGGTATCATGCGGGTAAACCGCATTGACGAGACCGACGGAAAGCGCTTCCTGTGCGGTGGCAATTTTCCCGGAAAAGATCCATTCCTTTGCTTTTGCGACTCCGATCAGTCTGGGCAGTCTTGCCGTTCCCGAAAATCCGGGGGTGATGCCGAGTGTAACTTCCGGCAAGCCCATCTTGATTTTTTCGCCTGCCAGACGGATATCACAGCTCATGGCAAGTTCGCATCCGCCGCCGAACGCAACTCCGTTGAGCACGCAGATCACCGGTTTTTCCAACAGTTCGATTCTTCTGAAAAGCTTTGCCCCTTTGGAAGAATATGCCTTTGCCTGAAGGGGGGTCTTTGTGGACATTTCAGCAATATCGGCTCCCGAAACAAATGCTTTGCCGGTTCCTGTCAGAACTACAACAAAAATTTCGTCATCCGATTCTGCCTGATCGATTGCCGATTTCAGGTCTTCGAGTACTTCGGAATTGAGTGCATTTAAGGTATCCGGTTTATCAATGGTTAGGATACCGACATTGCCCTGCTTTTCCACTTTCACAAAATTCATTTCTTTTCCCTCTGTATTTTTAGTAAATTTGATTGAATTCCAACAATATTCTAGCACATTTCAAAATTTTTACAAATTAAATAATATTTTATTGATATTAAATAATATTGCATTCGCCTATTAAGTGGTATAAGATAGTTGCAGTACCAATTAATTCAGGAGCAAAAAAATGGATATCAGACAGCTGCGCTACTTTGTACAAACAGCGGAAGACAAGAGTTATCGGATCGCCAGCGAGAAGCTTTATTTGTCTCCGCCGGCACTGTTCGCCGCCATCAAACAGTTGGAACACGACATTGGATCACCCTTATTCAATTACACCAATAAACAACTGCTGCTGACACCGGACGGAAGAGATCTTTACGAGCGTGCGATCAAAATTCTGCAATTGCACACAGATACGATGAACTTCTTTCAGGAGAAAAAAACCGGGCATCAGGGGTGTCTTCGAATCGGCATTTCCCAATTGTTCGCAACCTGCTTTTTTTCATCTGCGATCACTGATTTTATCAGAGATTATCCCAATATTATCCTGAATTTTCATGAAAGCGGTTCCGTTGAAATTCAGAAAATGGTCATGAATGATGAACTGGACATCGGCTTTGTTGTCTCTCCGCTTTTTTTCGAAACATCAAATTTTGATCTTTATCCGATAGAAAATACGGAACACACCAAAGTATTCGTTTGCAACAAAGATCACCCTCTCGCAAACAAGCAGATCGTATCTTATCAGGATCTGAAACAGGAACATTTTCTGATGCTGAACGACGACTTCACGTTCATGACAGCTCTGCGCAACGACAGCCAAAAAGCAGGGTTCGTTCCCGATGTGACAATGCGCAGCTCCTTAGTAGATTTTATCATTGAAGTAGTTGGCAATTCAACTCTTGTGACAATATTACCTTCAATTTTTTTAAAAAAATACAACTCGGAACGAATTAAGGTTGTAAATATCAAAGAAAACGACTATCATGCAACCGTATGTATCGTCACGCCTCCGGGATATGCGTATCAGCCGGGACAGGTATTCATACGTCAGATGCAGGAAATTATGTCAAACAATAAAAAATAGCGGCTTTCAGGCAGGAATACTGTATTTTCTGAACATGTGGGATATTTTATGAAAATAAGAGTGTGTCATTTAAAAGATACAGACATTATATTCAATCTTGTACAGGATACCATTGATCGGATCTATCCGCATTATTATCCATCAGGCGCAGTTTCGTTTATGAAACATTATCATAAACGGGAGCAGCTTGTAAAGGAAATCGAGAACGGCGATGTTTACTTGTCGGAAGAAGAAGGAATTGCCGTCGCAACGGGTAGCACGGAAGGAAACGGAATCAAGCGGCTGTTTGTGGCTCCTGAGCATCAGGGAAAAGGATATGGGAGCGGCATGATGGATTTTCTGGAAGAAGTTGTCGCGAAACGGTATGCCTCGGCTGTAATCGACGCGTCGCTTCCCGCATACGAATTGTATCTGAAACGGGGGTACCGCAATCTGAAGTATCATACGGCTCCTCTTCGAGGCGGAGATGTGCTTTGCTATTATGAGATGGAAAAAGTATTTGATAAACAGAACACAGGGGGAAATTACAATAACCTGCTGTTTCGCAGCATCGAGAATTCGGAAAATGGGGAAGTATCGGAAACAACCGTGTTTCATTATCATCAGCAGGGAAACATCGTATGGGCGGATTATCACGGAGGGGAGATTGCTGCGGGGGTACTGGTGGGAACTTCGGATGAGCACGGGGAACTGGACTTTCGGTATCGGCAGTACAATCTGAAAAATGAGATGCGGGCAGGCATCTGCCATTCCGTTCCCGAGCGAACCGAACACGGAAAATTGCGGCTGCGGGAAAGCTGGGAGTGGACGGAAGGTGCAAGCGGAAAGGGCACGTCGGTGATTGAGGAGACAGAAGAGATGTAAGCCGACATGTCGGATCGAATTAATTTGACCGATCGTCTATCAAAGTCTGATTATCCGCAATCCGACGCAAAACCAAGGATGTGTTATCTCAAAAAGGGATGCCGTAGGCGAGGCATCCCTTTTTTCGTATTTCACAGAAGTATTGTTGGCAGATTGATTTGATTTACAGCTCGACACGCGAAACAATCGTATCGGCGACTTGCTGCGCGGAAGTAAACGGGAAATCATTCATTGTGAGCACATTCCCTGCATCTCCTGCCTTGATGCGGATATCGCCGCATTGGCAAGTCGTCTCCGCTCCGTTTGGAAAGGCCGCAAGAAGCGCTTCGGGGGTGGCAATCGGAAAGGTTGCATCCTTGAGTGCGCCTGCGATCTGGGATCTGATTTCTTCTTTTACGTTCATTTTGGGTACCCTCCTTGTTTTTATGACCGGAGTATAACCGAAAAGTGCTGCAATTTCTGTAAAACAGTTTACCAAAATTAAAGAAAATAAAAAAAACCGCAAAATTCTGCGGCAGGTCAAAAGTCCCTCATGCGATGGCATATGGTTCGGGGTGAAGAAGAAACTTGCGGTCGATGACCTCAATGTATCCGTCTTCCCGAAGTGTTTTGATGACATTGGTTACCATAACGCGGGAAGCGTTGACCATCTGTGCAATTTCATCGTGACTGATATAGAGGTTAATGAAGAAACCTTCCTCTCTCTTTTCCCCGTATTTCTCGGAAAGGCGCACAAGCAAATTCAAAACGCGCTCACGCACATCATAAAAAGAGAGATCGGCAATATTATTGGAATATTGATTCACTTTCCCCGTCAGATTCTTGATGAGTTTTACCGCGATGTCAGGATTTTTAAGCAACTCATAGAAATCATTCGTATCACAGACGCAGATCATCGTATCCTGCTCCGCACGTGCATTGATGTTGCATTCCAGTTCCTCTAAAAAAGTGTTTTCTCCCATAATATCCCCGGGATCAAGAATATCCAAAATGATTTCTTTTCCCGCTTCGGATGTTTTGGTCAGCCATACCTGGCCGAAACAGATCAGATAAATGGAATTGAGCGGATCTCCTTCGCAAAAAAGCATCTCACCGCGCTTATAGTACCTGCTGCGGGTCAATTCAACGATTTTGTTTTTATCCTGTTCGTTCAGCGAGTCAAACAATTCCAAATCTTTCATGCATCGATAAGGTTTCTTTTGCATCCGAATCACCTTCTGATAAAAATATACTGATATTATATCACAATTGATGATTTGAGGAAGGCTATGTGCACATGTCTGCGGTAAATCCATCTCTTCTCGAAAGAATTGAAAAAAGCTCAATATTGGTTTATAATGATTATATTCTGAGAATCGTGGGGGAAGGATTATGTCAAAAAGCGAAAAAAAACTGTTTGGTTTCTCGATCGCCATATGTGCTTTGTTGAGCATTGCGATCTATTTTTTCGGAATGACGCTCGACGGGATTGTACATCTTCCCGATACGGGGGCATCGTGGTATTACTGGAAACTGCCGCAAGCAACCGCCGCCGGACGGATCAGCGCATGGGGTCTGTTTTTGCTGCACCTCGGAACTGTGTGGTTTTTGCTTTATCGAATCAGAAAGGCACAGGAAGCGGGTTCGACTGAAGTGCGGAAATACAATGTGTTGTTGCTGTCAGTCAATTTACTTTTCATTATCCTTCATTTTGTTCAGACTGCTTTGTGGTATGCCGGGCTGGCGCAGGACGTGCCGGTATGGTCATCTCAGTTTTCCGTCATCGGGATGCTGGTGTTGATTCTGCTGATGGAAAACGGCAGACGCGGTTTGTTTTTCGGAAAGAAAATTGCGTTTGTGACGAAGTCCGCGGCACCCGTATTTCGATATCATGGGATCTACATTGCCTGGGCACTGATTTACACATTCTGGTTTCACCCGATGGAAAACACCTGGGGACATTTGATCGGATTTTTCTATATGTTTCTGTTGTTTGTGCAGCTCTCCATGGCTTACACAAAACTGCACCAAACACCGTTATGGACCTTTACACTGGAAATCATGGTGCTGTTTCACGGAACCATGGTGGCAATTTTACAAAACAACGGAATCTGGCCGATGTTTTTCTTCGGATTCGGATTCATCTTTGCGGTGACACAGCTGTATGGACTGCACCTTTCCAAAAAGGCAATCATATCCTGGACGAGTATTTATGTAATCGGCGTGATTCTGGTCTATTCCGGGTTGTTATTCGGTGTGCGTACATTCGGAAGAATCCATGAAATCGCCTGGATTCCGGTGATTGAATACGGACTGGTATTTTTGCTGAGCGGGATATTGAATTTGCTGCGAGCTGTTTTCGCCAAAGTTCATCACACTGAATCCAAAAAAATCTGATGAGCATGACAAAGGTTATTAGCGGAATAATTATTGTATCGAATCAGCGCAAACGATATAATAAAAATATATTCGTAACTATTTTTTCTTATGGTATCAATACGAAAAAGCATCGGAATATACGGGATCAAAATGTCTCATGTCTGCTTTGCTTCTTTTATGGAGCCGACGATTCATAATGCTGCCTTTCATTATTCTAAAAATACCCAATGCTACATTGATATTCAATCGATCATTTTATTACAAAGTTTTGCGGGATTTCACAGGTTGAACCATTATTGTGAATGAAACTTTGAAAAAATGAATGGGGGGAATGAATCAATGCCAACAGCTTCCGAGAATCGACATAATCCATTATTTCCACTGAGTGAGCGTAATTTATCGATCGTGATCTTTACGCTGTTCAGCACATGGTTTATTTCCTTCCCTTACGAAGGAACGATTTTGTATGCACTTGCGCAGCGATTTTCCCTGGATGTGCAGCCGATGATATTGGGCGTGATCATTGTCCATATGATCGGTTTGTTTTCCTGCGGACTCTATATCAAAAATATCCGTGCGGCAAAGCGGCTGATGCTTTTCACAAATATTTTGTTTGTGTTGGGCAGTTGTGTATTTTTCTTTGTACCCTCTGTGCTTTGGTATCTCGCATTGTTTGCGATTTCTTTTTTTTCCGGCAGCTGGATTGCATCATGGGGATTTTATCTGAAAAAGAGCAGCCCGAAAAGACAACGCGTCAAAACTGTTTCCTTTGTATTGATTGTTTCCGCCGTACTCATGATATTCATTAATGTCCTTACGACGCACATCTCTGCTTATTTGGGTCTGGGAATCGATGTTTTGTTTCTCATCAGCACCGCTGCATTGTCCTTTCGGCTACCTGATCCTCAAGAAAAGGCACCGCCGCCCGCAAACAAAAGCATCAAGATGTCTTCGAATCTGAAAAAAGTATTCGTTTTTCTATGTCTGTTTATCGTTGGCATAACCATAAATTCTGGGCTGATGTTTCAGGTCGTGAATCCTGCTTTTGCCGAAATTCAATGGTTTACTTCTTGGTATTGGGCGGTTCCGTATATCCTTGCTATTCTTGTACTCAGAAACAACCTGCACAAACTCAATCGATCCTATGTTTTGTACACCGCAATTGCTATGATGGGACTGTCTTTTATCGCATTTATCGCATTGGATCGTTCGGTAACCAGTTATCTGATTGTGAATACCCTTTTACTTTCCGCATGCGGAATCTATGATCTTTTTTGGTGGAGTCTGTTGGGCGAACTGCTTGAGTTGAAGGAAAACCCCGTGGTGATCTTCGGAACAGGATTGGCCGCGAATGTATTTGGAGTTTTACTGGGTGAACTGATTGCGCTGTGTGTTCCTGCCGATCAGATTTTTCTGATTGCACTGACCATCGTCTGTATCACCTTTGTCATGCTTCCGCCGCTGCATTTATATCTGAACAAATATATTTTTTCGGTTCTTTTTTCCGAAACCCTGCATCGCCAATCTGACAGAGGTGCAAATATTCCACTCATTGAGAATCTGACCGAACGTGAAAACCAAATCGTTGCGTGTCTGCTGAAAGGGCTGACCTATAAAATGATTGCCGATGAACTGTATTTGAGCGAAAACACAGTGAAAACTCATATCAAAAATATTTACTCCAAATTGGAAGTCAAAAACAAAAGCGAATTGATCCGCAAAGTATCTGAATAAGGATGTATGATGAATTGCCCATAAAAAACTTCCGATCACATGATCGGAAGTTTTTTTCGAATCACCCAAAAAGGGTGACGACTTTTTGAATTGCTTTCATTAGAATAATCTCATAATCCTATTGCACAGAAAAAGTGCGGATACGCACGATTCACATTCAAAAGAATCAAACGGAAAGGAAAAAGAACATGAAAAAACACAGACTTATTATGACCATATCCGCAGCACTTATCTTATTATTGTGCATTCCGTCCGGCGTCTTTGCGGCACAAGGCGATACGGGCACCACAGGGGACGGTTTTGCATGGGTAGAACTTTCGGACGGCACAGCTGCCATTACGGGTTACAGCGGAGGCGCAACGTCCGTTACGGTACCCTCAACAATCGATGCTATGACGGTATCGAAAATCGACCACGAAACATTTATCGGAAATACGTCCATCACGGCAGTCACAATCCCTGCGAGCGTGGAATATATTGATTTCGCGGCATTCAAAAACTGTACAAATTTGGCTGCCGTCACTTTCACACCCACCTCTTCCCTGATCACAATCGGGGAAAGCTGCTTCGAAAACTGCGACGCGCTGACTGCCATTGTTCTGCCGGCAAGCCTGCAAGGAATTGTGGACTACGCATTTTACGGATGCGATCATCTGACCTCCGTGACGCTGCCTTCGGGACTGCAGGAAATCTCCGAAGGAGCATTCAAAAATTGCATCGCGCTGACTTCCGTGACGGTTCCGGGCAGCGTATCGACCGTCGGAGTCGCGGCGTTCAGCGGATGTACCGCTCTTGCCGCCGTCACGCTGAACGAAGGAGTGAGCCAGCTTAACGGAGAATCATTCCGCGGTTGCACCGCGCTGTCATCCATCGTCATTCCGAACAGCATGACTCAGATTTCCTTTTTGTCTTTTGCAGGATGCACGCATCTGTCAACGATCAGCATTTCGACACAGGAGTCGTCTCTGGAAACAATCGGAGAGAATTCCTTCAACAACTGTGACGCACTGACCGAAATCACCTTGCCGGAAAGTTTGCTTGGCATCGTGCAGGAAGCGTTCTCCGGATGTGACAATCTGAAGAAAGTAACCATTTACAGCCAAACCGCAGATCTGAGTGACCCCAATATTTTCGGCACATCGACCTACGCACCCCTTACGGCAACCGGCACAACACACTTGACTGATATTTATGGCTACAGCGGTTCCACGGCACAGACATATGCGAGCAGTAACAGCATCACGTTTCATCCGCTTTCCGTGACGTCTTCGGACACGACAAACGGGATCACGGTTTCGGGAGGAATTCCCGAAGGAACGGTGATCCATGCGATACAAGTCATTTCAAGCAGCGAAATCTACCAGAAAGCATTGCAGAACACAGGAACAAACAAGATGCTGCTGCTGTTTGATATCAGTCTTCTGTTGGATGAAGAAAAAATACAGCCGACAGGGGACGTGACGGTTACGATCACGATCCCCGAAGAATATCGCGGGTTGGATCATTTGGCTGTGGCATATATTGACGATAACGGCAATATCACCTTCATCAACAGCACCGTTCAAAACGGAACCATCACATTCGTGACAAGCCATTTCAGTTCGTATGCTTTGATGCAGCAGCTACCCGCAACAGGAGCAACATCTCCCGCAACGGGTGATACGGGGTTATATCTGATTTGGTTGATTATTTGCATCGGCTCACTCGGCGGCATTGCCGTTGTGATGAAAAAGAAAGCGGCACTGAGAAGAAAATAATCGGCAATTTCAAATCGAAAGCAAAACAAGAAGTAGGAGCTTTATGAACAGACATTCATAAAGCTCGTATTTTCGCTTCTTTCATATTTGATCAGTAACCGACGATACCTGTAGCATATGCCGGCAGTGAGGAGAGGAATCATCTTGCAACAGAAAAAGAAAAAAATCTATAATCTACTGTTACTCACTTTTGTTGCGCTGTTTATTGTTTCCGCCTATTTTCTTGCATCCGATCTGATCCCTCGAACAAAAGCCGCGGATGAGATCAAGATGATTCAACAGGAAAGCCCTGCATCGGAACCATGTGACGAACAACCGTCAATCGCATCGCTCAAACAAATCAATCCCGACATTGTCGGTTGGATCCGCATTGAAAATACCGATATCGATTTTCCTCTGCTGCAATGCTCGAACAACAGTTACTATTTGACGCATACCTACACAGAAGAATACAACGATGCGGGCAGTATTTTCTTGGATTGCGGCAATTCCCCTTATTTCACCGATCAGAATACGGTCATTTACGGTCATGCAAGGAAAGACGGCACGATGTTTGCGCAGCTCAAAAAATACAAAAAACAATCCGGTTATGAAGAAAGTCCCGTTATCACCATCATGATCGAAGATAACATCTATTATTATCAGGTATTCTCCGTCAACATCGTGGATGCGTCATATGATTACCGTTCCAGCGAATACGCTGATTTTTCATCTTACGTCCGCAAAATGCGCAACACGTCGCTCATTGACTCCGATGCGGTTGTGACTGACAAAAGCAGAATCATAACCCTCTCGACATGCTCGGCGGAAATCGAAGACGGGCGGCTTGCCGTGCTTGCGGTATTGATGAATCCAAACGGAGAAGAGACCGACTGAAATGATTTGCTGATGGAATTATGGCGAACAAAACAGAAATAAAAGACAACCGAAACCCGTTTGTCACCCCTTCATTTATTCACTTATATCAATGAAGGGGATTTTTATAAGCAAAATTCCGAGCAGTTTTGACAACTGAATACACCCAAATCGGATACGTTCTTATTGGACTAAGACGCACATTTTTGCCGTATATATCGTTGAAACATGCTACAATAAAAGAAATATACCGAAAGAATCTCAATACTTAATTCGATCATTCAACATACGAGACTGATTCCTAAGGATGGGAAACAGCCACTCAAACAAAGCCGAGTAAAATATTGGCATTACTGCAAATAGGAGGTGCCGCATGTTATCGGACAAACAACCCAATCGGTTGATCAAAGAGACTTCTCCGTATCTGTTGCAGCACGCGTACAATCCGGTGGATTGGTTTGCGTGGGGAGAGGAAGCGTTTGACAAAGCGAAAGCCGAAAACAAACCCGTCTTTTTATCTATTGGGTATAGCTGACTACATGATTTTATGTACGTGCCATTGGTGCCATGTTCATAAAATCATGCCCAATTAATAAGTGAAACTACCTCAAGACGTTCTAATGAGCGTCTTTTTTTATTACTCACAAGGAGGAATTATGGCAGTATTTCGCATAGAGAAGAATAAAAACTACACCGTGATGTCCAACCACCATCTTCGGGATACTTCGCTCTCACTTAAAGCAAAGGGACTCTTGTCTCTCATGCTCAGTCTTCCCGATGGTTGGGACTATACCTTGAGAGGTTTGGCAACAATCAATAAAGAAAGTATTGATGCGATCAGAACGGCTGTATTGGAGTTGGAAGAAAACGGGTATCTTATTCGCCATCAAGGACGAGACCCAAAGGGCAAACTCACAACTATCGAATATACGATTTACGAGCAGCCGCAACATTCGACGCTGTCATTGGAAAAACCGTTATTGGATAATCCAATCACGGATAAGCCCATAACGGAAGATCCAATATTGGATATTCCAACGCAATTAAATACTAATCAATTAAATACGGATTTATTAAATAAAGATCAATCAATCGATCTTTTGGACGGATTGACTGATGAGACGGAACACTGTATTTATCTGATCAAAGAAAATATCGGCTATGAAGCTATCTGTGAAATTTGGAGAACCGAGCCTGCGGATGAGATTGTGGAGTTAATGACAGAGGTGTTGTTATGCACAAAACCATTTATCCGCATTGCGGGAGAAGACAAATCCGCATCCGTTGTCAAAAACAGGTTTTGGAAAATCAATCAGTTCCATGTGGAGTATGTCCTTGAGAGAATGGCGGCAAACACGAGCCCGATTACCAACATCCGCAACTATCTGCTTACCGCACTCTACCACTCCCCGGAGAGTCTGAATGCTTACGTTCGATCTGAAGTCAACTGCCGATCATAAAACAAACAAGGAGGAAAAGATATGACAACCATTACCCTATCCAATCAAAAAGGCGGAGTCGGAAAAACAACGACTGCGCTAAACCTTGGAATCGGTCTTGTGAATGAGAAAAAGAAGGTGCTTCTCATCGACACCGATCCGCAGGCAAGCCTCACCATTGCTCTTGGTTGGAGGCAGCCGGAAAAATTGCCCATCACGCTTGCCGATGTCATGGAACAGATTATCGCAGGAAGGGAGATTGATCCGACAGAGGGCATTCTGCATCACAATGAAGGAGTTGATCTCATGCCTTCGAGTATTGCGCTCTCAGGGACGGAGAACTCCCTCTTTAATGCCATGAACCGGGAACGGGTTCTGAAGTGCTATGTCGATGCAATTGCAAAAGAGTACGACTACGTCCTCATTGACTCGATGCCCTCACTCGGGATGCTGAGCCTGAATGCACTTACCGCATCGGATCGGGTGATTATTCCGTCACAACCGAATTATCTGTCCGCCAAAGGCTTGGAACTGCTTCTATCCACCATCACAAAAGTAAAGCGGCAGATCAATCCGAACCTGACGGTCGGAGGGATTCTTTTGACAATGGTCGATAATAGGACAAATTACGCAAAAGGGATGGCGAAACTGGTTCGTGAGGATTACGGAAGCAGACTTCCGATCTACGAAACCGAGATTCCGATGTCAGTTCGGACGTCTGAGATCTCGGCTGTCGGTTCCAGCATTTATGCCTATGATAAATCAGGGAAAGCTGCGGAAGCTTACCTGGCATTCACAAAGGAGGTTCTCAGTGAAGAAAGACGTATTAAACAATATCAAGCTGACAAATCTCGATAATCTGTTTACAACCCAGCAAGAGCGGGACAGTGAAAAGCTTGAGAAAATCACACCCATTCCGATTGAAGAACTGGTGCCTTTTGCCAATCATCCGTTTTATGTTCTGGATGATGAGAAGATGGCGCAGACGGTGGAGAGTATCCGCCAGTTCGGAGTGCTCACTCCGATTGTGGTCAGAGAGAAAGAAGAAGGAGGATATGAAATACTCTCCGGACATCGCAGAAAGCGAGCCTGTGAGATCGCAGGAATCACCGAAATACCGGCTATCATCAAACAGCTGACCGATGAGGAAGCTGTTATTTTTATGGTTGATTCGAACCTGCAAAGAGAAACCATTCTTCCGAGTGAGAAAGCCTATGCTTACAAGATGAGGCTTGAGGCGATGAAACGGCAGGGTTTTCGTTCAGATTTGACTTCTGGACAACTTGTCCAGAAGTCAAAATATTCGGTTGAAATACTTGCTGATATGGTTGGAGAAAACTATAAACAAATTCAACGCTATATCCGTTTAACTGATCTGATTCCGGAACTTTTAAAGATGGTCGATGAAAAACAACTGGCCTTCAACCCGGCAGTGGAACTCTCTTATGTGAGTGAAGAAATGCAAAATGAGATCCTTGATGTGATGGATGCGGAACAGATGAGCCCGTCATTGTCTCAGGCGCAAAGAATCAAGAAATGCTTTCTGCAAGGAATACTAACCAGAGATCAAATCGAAGAAGTTTTGCAGGAAGAGAAAAAGAGCGCTCAGGCTTTTCATCTCAAAGGGGAAAAGTTTCTTAAGTACTTCCCAAAGGATACGACTCCTGCAGAAGTTGAAGACACCATCGTGAAACTTCTGGAATCTTGGATGAAACGAAAGAACCAGCCCGAACGATAACAAATGAAAGGAAAACAAATGAAACAACGATATAAACTGTTTGTGATACCACTGCTGATATTAGCTGTGGTATTTTTTTATATCCCGCAGGTCTCTGCCGCAGAGATCAGCCAAGGATCCACGTATGCGTCTACTGATGGTACAAGCGGAAGGCTTGTGATTAACTCGGTCGCATCATCCATTTCAGGTTCCACCTGGAATGTGTCGATCAATTACACCATCAACATGGTCAACTCTTATCTTTATACGGGAGGTAGCGGATACTATCGCTACTTTTCCGCAACAATCGGAGGTGTAAACGGCGGTGCGGTATTGATTAAATCCAATACCGAATCATGGGCAAAGAGTACCTCTCACAGCTTTACCTATACGATGAGCCTTCCGGTGAATCCCGATAATAACATTGCGTCCGCACGCTTTACGGTATACGACGGATCCGGGAATTACGGGGATGTCGCAACTTTTGATACGGGAAGCGGAAATACGGTCAGTCTGCAAGCGGTACAAAAGGCAACGTCCTTATCCGTTAATGCATCGGAGGTTACACTCTATTCCGGGGAAAGTTTCAGTATAGTAGCCAACGTTTCCCCCGATAATACCTACAACAAAGCGGTGAGTTATTCCTCAGCAAGTCCAAGCATCGCAAGTGTGACTTCATCGGGAGTCGTGAAAGCGATTTCTGCAGGAACAACGAGCATTACCGTGAAAACCGCAGACGGCAGCAACATCAGTAAGACCATCACTGTTACGGTAAAGCAGTATGTGACAGCCGTATCCTTAACGGCAGATGCTACCAGTATCGATGTCGGCAGCAGCACGCATCTGAGCGTTGGAATAAAACCGAGTGCTGCCACTGATCAATCCGTCACCTATGCATCCAATAATACGCAAGTTGCAACAGTCAGTGCAGATGGGACTGTCACCGGATTAAAAGCCGGAACTGCTCTTATTACCGCAACCGCAAACGACCGAGGAAGCGTTTCAAACGGTGTCTTGATTACAGTGATTCAGAAGGCGACTTCGCTGACTCTTTCATCAAGTGAAGCAGTCCTTTACACAGAAGAGACTTTCACGTTATCCCCGAGCATCGCTCCGACTGATACCACCAATCAGAAACTATCCTATTCTTCTTCCGATGAGACGATTGCCTCCGTATCAAATACAGGAGTAGTCACTGCAACAAAAGCAGGCGAAGCGGTAATTACCGTCTCTACGACTGACGGATCAAATCTCAGCGCAAGTATGAATCTGACCGTCAAACAGTATGTAACTTCAATTGTTTTATCCGAAGGAGATAGGAGCCTATATACCGGAGAAACATTCTCTTTATCAATAGCCGCTTATCCATCTGATGCGAGCCATTCGGAAGTGGTGTTTTCTTCCGATCACCCTGAGATTGCTACGGTTGATCCGGACGGAACCATCAATGCACTATCTGCCGGAACAGCCACAATCACCGCAACTGCTGCTGACCGAATGAGTGTCAGCGCGAGTATGACGGTGATGGTTCTGCAATACGCCGAAGAGATTGTAACGGAATCTGAAGAAGCGACACTCGATGAAGGAAGCACTCTTTTTTTATCCTGCACCGTGCTTCCGGCAGATACCAGTAATTCCTCACTCACTTATGTCTCTGAGAATTCGGAGATTGCAGAAGTATCTGATACCGGGATTATTTATGCCAAAGCAAAAGGGACAACAACCATTATCGTTACGGCTACGGATCAGAATACGGTCTCAAAGACAATCAAAGTTGTGGTTGTGCGAAAAGTCTTCGACATTGAACTTTCCGATGAAGTTCCAACCGAACTATACACCGGTGAGAAATTTACTCTTCACTGCAGCGCGCAGCCGGAGGATGCGAACAACACCGAACTTACTTATTCTTCCGATAATGAATCGGTTCTGACCGTCAGTGCGAACGGCACCGTTCGGACAGTCGCTGCGGGTGAAGCAATCCTACGAATCTCATCGACCGATGGAAGTAACATCACCAAAGAATATCCGATTACGGTATATCAGAGCGTTACGGAGATCACTATCAAAGACAAACTGACTCTCCTAAAGGTTGGGGAAACATCTCAGATACAGGCAGCTATTCTGCCGGATGATGCCTACTGCAAAACGCTCCTGTTTTCTTCTTCGGATATCGAAGTTGCATCGGTCACAAATAACGGAGTCATTACGGCAAATAGCCCGGGAGTTGCTTTTATCAAAGTATCTGCGTCGGATCCATCCGGAATCATAAAAACGATCACGGTGATTGTGACAAAGGCGGAAGAATCTACTCAAATGCAAGAAGACACAGAAATAACTACTGCGAATAAAACAACAACAAAAACTTCCGGCATTACCGAGTTCGGAACAATTCTTGGGGAAGATGATCATTCCGAAACGACTCTGACTCCTACATCAGGATCAGCATCCGCAGCCATTAAGAACCATCAGCTATCAAAGCGAGTTATCGGAATAATCAGTCTTTTTTTGATTATCGCACTTGCAATACTGACTTATTTCATCAAAAAAAGAATGGGTCAAAGGGAGGAAAATTAAATGAATATATTACTTGTAAAACCAAACGAAGAACCGGTACTGATGGAAATCGACGGAGATCTGGCTTCGATGCAAAAGGCTGTGGGCGGCTTAATCGAAGTCATTACACCATATGATGATCCGATCATTCTCGTGTGTAATGAAGCAGGGAAAATAAACAATATGGAACCGAACCGCCCGATTATGGATGTAAGCGGTGATATCTCGGATGTCATCTTCGGAGATTTCTTTCTGGCCGGGGACGGAGGAGATGATATCGAGTCGATCCCACAGGAATATATTGACCGGTATACGGAACTCTTTTCTCTAAAGAATAAAGACAAAGAGATGGGAGAGATGCAAGCGCTTGATAACAAAGGTCTCATGGAAGCAAAAATGATCTTTATCGTATCTGAGGATAGTCCGTTTCGTTAAAAATAGATATTTCATTCATTTATTAAATCATGTATAATCAAGACAGAAACGGTTAGGGGAAAACTATGCTAAATAAAAATAAGTACGACTTTCCAAAAGAAATATTAGACGCTCTCGAGAATTTGGATAATATTCCAACAACGGAGCAGGATGCTGTTCCTGGGATACCCGGAAAATTATTTATCATAGCTCCGGAGCAAAAAGAAGAATTATTTAACATTGTTCGAAGACTGGATAGCATTAGCGAGAAAGAATATCTTGAAATGGATGATGAGGAAAAGTGGTATTACAGCACCATCCTCAATAATGCTGAAATAGTTTTGAAAAACTCAATAAGCAGACCCGGCCATATTCGAGAAGAAGAACGATAGGGATAAGTAGATTAGCAAGCACTGGGTTTTGACTAACAAAACCCGTAATGCCCTTAAAGGGAGTTCCCTTAGACCCCGGTTTTATGAAGGCACTGAAAAAACAGTGTCTTCTTTTTATTTTATAAGAAAGGATGAGAGTGTCATGCGAAAACGAACCATCCGGGTGCAGCTGATGCTAACGGAAAAAGAATATGTAAGACTGACGACAAACGCCGCAAAGTGCGGATTTTCTATTTCCGGATATATCAGAGAACTGTTGAATAAACATGAACCAAAAGAGATGCCTCCTATTGAATACTATCGGATATTAAACCAACTCTATCGGATCACAGAATCCTTACGAGAGAAAAATACAGAGCCATCTGCTGAGCAAAATATAGTAATCGAAATAATCAATGAACTAAGAACACTGATCGGAGAAATGAGAAAAGCGCTTTGTTAATGAAAGAAGGGTGATGATATGGCTGTGACTGCAATCTGGAATATTAAAGGAACTCTTTCTAAGGTCATTCAGTACACCGAAAATCCGGATAAAACAATGAAGGAGGAAGACCTGCAAGGGCTTTGTGATGTGATGGATTATGCTATGCAGGATTATAAGACAGAGAAGCGATATTATGTAAGCGGCATCAACTGCTTTGTGGAGTCTGCCAGAAATGAGATGATGCAAACGAAAAAGCGATTCGGCAAAATCGGAGGCAATACAGCCTATCACGGGTATCAGTCTTTTTCAAAAGGAGAAGTCACAGCCGATATTGCGCATCAGATTGGATGCGAGCTGGCAAGGAAGCTTTGGGGAGAACGCTACGAAGTGGTGGTTGCCACACACCTTGATAAAGACTGTATCCACAATCATTTCGTCATCAACTCGGTTTCCTTTGTCGATGGCAAAAAGTACAACGACTGCAAAGCAACTTACCGGTTACTTCGGGAAACCTCCGATGCACTTTGTAAAGAATACGGACTCTCGGTTCTTGAGAACGCACACGGTAAAGGAAAGCACTATTCGGAGTGGCTGGCCGAGGCCGAGGGAAAAACAACCTGGCGGGGTCTCATCCGATCGGATATCGACTCTGCGGTAAGCGGAGCCTTTACGTTTCATCAGATGGTGGAACATCTGAAAATAATGGGATACGAAGTGAAGCTGAATCGAAAATATATCGCTCTGCGTCCGGAGGGGAAAGAGCGGTTTGTAAGACTTCGTTCTTTGGGAGAGGAATACACGGAAGAATCTTTGAAAGAAAAGATCCTGTATGGAGCAAAACACAAACAGATCTATTCGGATCATACGTTTCATCCGTTTCCGAAAAGCAGGCTCACAAAACTCTATTATCGCTACCTGTATGAACTTGGGATGATCGGTAAGAAAAGTAAGCCCGGCAGTATTCCGTTTCTCATAAAAGAAAAAGAACTGATCTCAGAGGACTTGATCAATGAATATCATTTTCTTCTGGTAAACCGGATCGAGACAATGGAGGAGTTAGCTATCTTCCGACAGTCTTTGGAAGACAAAAAGATCGCTTCGGCTGATCCAAATGAGATAACACAACTGAGGAAAGATATCAGACTGTGTGAAAAAATTGAAAAGCGGAGTAGAGAGTTGCTTGCAGAGCAGGAATATCTGCAAAGACAAAGGGAGGAGGAAAATCGTCCCGAAGAGACTCATGAAACGATCCAAAGGAAAAAATAAAGGAGGAATATAATGATGACAAGTTCTGATGCGGCCGATCAGGCCATCAACCTAACACTAAAAGGCATTGAAGTTGCTGCCAAGATTTCCGGAGAAGGAGCAAAGAATCTTGCAGTTTATCTGTATGCGGTGCTCAATGATCAGAAACGAACCAAAGGAAAAACCAGACTCAAGAGCATGTTAAAAGACGGACGATCCCTTAAAGTATTCTCGGTAAAAAAAGATGATCTGCCTGTCTTTGTCAGAGAAGCAAAACGGTATGGCATTTTATATGCAGCTCTGAAAGATAAGAAAGATCTTGACGGGATGTGCGATATTATGGTGCGCAGTGAAGACGGAGCAAAAATCAACCGAATCATCGAGCGTTTCCATCTGGCTAGTCTTGATATCGCGGATATCAAAACAGAGATACTGCATGAAAAGTCAGAGGATTCTCCCGAAAAAAAGTCTGCGACGAGTCTGGGAAAAAAGAATCCGTCAAAGAGTTCTTATCAGCCCGGCGCTTCGGATAAGAAAAAGGATTCGGTGAAAGAGACTTTAACTGAAATCAAAGAACACCTTCAGGAGAATACACCCGGCAAAAACAATCAAACCAAAGGAAGATAAAAAGATGACAGACTTGACAAAAAGAACAATCCCCGATAATCTTGCCATAACGGGAGGGTTACGGGATATGAGATTAAAGAAAAAGATGGTTACAATTGATACTTACGAACAACGGGTTCTGGTTGCGGTACTGAACCGATTTCGCACGGAACTGATTGAAGAAGACAAGGCAACGGATGATATCGACAGTCTGCTATTAAAAGTCATTGACGCGCCGAATAAGTCAATCAGAAGAAGGGAGATCGTGTCACGATACTCAATGTGAATAGAAAAAATATAATAAAGTGGTACCCTTGTTTCTTGGAACAATGCAATGTCCAAACTGGACATTCGAGAATGGCACCCGGAATACAAGCGCTGCGGTAAGGGTATTACTTTTTCAGAGAGTGAGGGCAGGAAACTGATGGATGCTCTTGTAAAACTTTATGCAGAAAACAACAGTTACTAACAATATGAAAAGCCACGGAAGAAATCGACATCGTAAACGGTGTCGATTCTTACATAGCACAGTAGAAAAAGTCATAAATCTGTGCTATAATGCATTCAATATTTAATCTGATATGCAGCGTGGTATTTATATACTATAGGGAGAATGAAGAATGACTAATTTTGATATAGCATATAATTATTTAATCGAAGATTATGCAGAGAATTTTCCTTTGAATTTTTGTATTGATAAAAGAACTGACCCAGATAGTATTAGTGAAAAACTATATGATGATATTTTGAAAGCATTCTTTCCCAAAAATTACGATGCAGAAAAGCTTGAGCAACAATTTGGTGTTAAGCCTAAGTTTTATACAATAAAATTAAACAATACAACGTTATTATCGTCTGATTACATCGGGCCATCTGTTTATTGGTCCAGAGAAAAAGGTGTCAACGATAATAAAATAAGGGGATTTTTAAAGCAGTGTCACACAATTGGTGGGCATATAGTTTGGGAACGAGGTGCTGATTTAAAATATAAGGTTAACACATCTCGTGGGGGTAGCAGTGGTGTATATGATAGATTAGATTGGACGTTATTGTTGCTGAAAATTTATTTATCAGATAAAGACAAAAAAAATTTCATTATCGAAGCTAACAAGTGCATTCAAGAAGAATTTCGTAACACGAAAAATATTAATGAAAAGTTCGAGAATCTATTCAATGCGTTTAACTGTTCTGAATGGTTAAAAGGATACAGTTTCAAAGACTTTTGCATGCAATTTAAACTTTACGGAAATTTTGTAGATAGTCAGTTTAACATCATAGAAATGGCGCCGCTTTTTCCGGTTCTGCCAAATGACTACAATGCATATATAGATAATGTTTGCAAAGCTATAGACTCAAGAAAAGCTCTCATTAATAGTGGAATTAACGAACTATTATGAGCATAACAAGCAAATAAAATTGAATATCAAATTACATAGCCGAGCGGTTTTCTTGATTGAAAATCCATCGGCTATTTTTAATCCAAAAATGAAAGAAGTTTGAAATGAAAAAAACTGGAGAATTGGCAGTTTATCAAACTCTATCTGCAAGAAGGGAGGCTGTATGAATCACAAACAATCAGAAACACGGATATGGATCATTTCACTGGCTCTCATGTATCCGGGAGTTGTCTGGATCGCGCTGAAAATCGCACCTTATGCAAAAGGCGGAATCCTTGGGATTCTTAATAGCTTCAGTGAGATCATAGCAAGTCCTTTTACGTTTACTCTAACATCCGACAGCCTTCGGGCTGTTTTTTTATTGAGTATCTCATACCTGTTGATATGCGGTGTGATTCTCTCCGGTATCAAGAACTTTCGGCACCTGGAGGAACACGGAAGTTCCGCCTGGGGGAGTGCAAAGGCAATCGGAAAGCACTATCGAAGAAAGCTGTACGGTCAAAACAAGCTGCTGACAAAGCATGTCATGTTGGGCTTGGAAACCAAAGAGCACAGAAGAAATCTTAATACGCTCGTGATCGGCGGAAGCGGAGCCGGAAAAACGCGGTATTACGCAAAACCGAATCTGATGCAGGCGAATACTTCCTTTGTGGTGCTTGATCCGAAAGGAGAACTCTTAAAAAGCTGCGGAGGGCTGCTATCTAAGAAAGGCTATGAGATCAAAGTGCTCGATCTCATTCATCTCAGTTCTTCCTACTGCTACAACCCGTTTGTCTATCTGCGGGATGATGCGGACGTGTTTCGACTGGTATCCAACATCATCCGAAACACGACTCCAAAGAGTGCGACCTCATCGGATCCGTTCTGGGAAAAGAGTGAGACAGCGCTACTGGAAGCGATTATCCTCTATCTATTGTATGAAGCTCCCGAGGACGAACAGAACTTCGGGATGGTAATGGAAATGCTTCTTGCCGCGGAAGTACGGGAAGAAGAGGAAGGGTACGAAAGTCCGCTTGATATTCTCTTTGGAAGACTGGCACTAAAAGATGCCGAGCATACGGCGCTCAAGCAATACAAGATATTTAAGCTTGCTGCGGGCAAGACTGCTAAGAGTATTCTTGTATCTCTTGGAGTGCGGCTTGAGAAGTTTAACCTTGCATCCCTTCGGTTATTGACGAATACCGATGAAATGGAGTTTCATCTGCTTGGCAAAAAGAAGTGGGCGATCTTTGCCATTACCCCGGATAATGACAGCAGCTTAAACTTCATTGTAGGGATGCTTTATACGCAGCTCTTTCAGGTTCTTTATGAAGAAGCAGATCAAAACACGGACGGAAGGCTCATCGTTCCGGTGCATTTTCTCATGGATGAGTTTGCCAATGTCGCTCTACCCGATGAGTTTGACAAGCTGTTATCCACGATGAGAAGCAGGGAAATTTTTGTTTCCATTATTCTGCAGAATCTGGCGCAGTTAAAGGCTCTGTATGAAAAACAGTGGGAGTCGATTTTAGGGAATTGTGACACGCTTTTATATCTCGGGGGAAACGAACAATCGACACATGAATACTTATCAAAATCTCTCGGAAAAGAGACGATCGATCTGAATGCTTACGGTCAGAACAAAGGAAGAAACGGCTCTTCGTCAGTCAATTATCAAAAGCTTGGGAGAGAACTCTTAACCCCGGATGAAGTAAGACGGATGAGCAATGATAAGGCTGTTCTACTCATCCGCGGAGAACATCCGGTTATGGATGAAAAGTATGATCTTTTAAAGCATCCCAACATTGCATCCTCGATGGATGGAGGCGCCGGCGCATATAGCTATCATCTGTCTTCGCATGAAAAGGTACCCTCTGAACTACTCTTAATGACTGATTCGGAGTATGAACTGATAAGTGAAGAAGAACTGGAAGAATTAATAATGAAGGAGAATCAAAATGAAGAAAAGTAAAAAAGTCATAGTCGCGATTGTATTCGCAGCTATTATCATATCCTTTGCAGGAGGCGTTTCTGCCGCAACCAGTGATCCGATTGAGGTGGTCAATAATCTTTCGGACTTTATTTTCGGGCTCATTCGTGCCATTGGTTTAATCTTGCTCGGGTTCGGAGTTGTACAGGTTGGGCTGTCCCTCAAAAGCCACGATCCGTCTCAGCGCGCCAATGGGTTTCTGACGCTTGCGGGAGGGATTATTATTACCTTCGCAAAGGAAATCTTGACGATGATTACGGGAGGGTGATTGATCTCATGAGAACAAGTAACTTAGGAGGAATGTTATGTCAGATAACTGGATTGTACAGACACTCAATGATGCACTCGGTATCTGGAATGAGAAATTCTCAGAGATACTCACACTGATTACCCAGTCTCCCGAGAGCTTTCAGGGAGGCGGGATCTGGAAGGTTGTTCAGGCAATTAACGGAACATTATGCGGAATCGGGTATGCACTCCTGGTTCTTTTTTTTGTGGCAGGAGTGGTGAAAACATGCGGAAGTTTTACGGAAATCAAAAAGCCCGAACACGCCCTCAAACTTTTTGTCCGCTTTGTGCTTGCTAAAGCCGTGATCACTTACGCGATGGATCTCATGCTGGCAGTGCTGTCCATTGTGCAGGGAATTGTGGGATCCATTCTTTCTTCATCCGGACTCGCAAGCGCCAGCGCCTACACCCTTCCGGCCGATATGATAACAACAATCGAATCTCTCGGATTTTTTGAGAGCATCCCGCTCTGGTTTGTCGCACTGCTCGGGAGTCTTATGATCTGGGTCTTATCGATTGTGATGATACTCTCTGTCTACGGCAGGTTCTTTCGAATCTATCTGTATACCGCGCTTGCTCCGATTCCACTGTCATCCTTCGCGGGAGAGCCGACCGCGCATATCGGAAAAACGTTCTTAAAAAGCTATGCGGAAGTGTGCATGGAAGGAGCGGTAATTGTGCTTGCCTGTGTGATCTTTTCCGCGTTTGCGACCAACATGCCGGAAGCTGACTTAAGCGTATCCGCAGTCAGTATGGTTTGGAACTATGTCGGTCAACTGATCTTTAACATGCTGATCCTAACGGGAATCGTTAAGGGTGCGGATCGGATTATCAAAGAGATGATGGGATAAAAGGAGATGAGAGATATGGAAATCAAAATGAACCGGGAGATTCGGGAATATACCGAATCTATTTTTTTGGGACTGTCGCTTCGGCAGTTCGTTTTTTCTTTGGCGGCGGTACTGACGGCAGTCCTGTTGTATTTCATGTTGAGAAACCGGATCCCGACGGAGGCGGTCAGCTGGGTCTGTGTGATCGGAGCAATGCCCTTCGGGTTCTTGGGCTTTTTCCGCTACCACGGCATGAATGCGGAACAGACGATCATTGCAGTCGTTAAATCCGAAATCTTAATGCCAAAGATACTGACCTTTCAAAGCGAACCATTTTATTACAGCATCACAAGGAGGAAAACCAATGAAAACATTAAAACGGCTCTTAAGCGAAGAAAAACAGCCCTACCGCATTCCGAAGTCCACACAGGATCTCATTCCGATTGAGAAAGTCTATCCGGATGGAATCTTCCTATGCGGGAAAAAATACTCGAAGTGCTTTCGCTTTTCCGATATGAACTACCGGGTATCTTCGGATGAAGATAAGCAGACGATGTTTCTATCATACTGTGAACTCATTAACACGATTGATTCGGATGCGGAAGCAAAGATTATCATTAGCAACAAGAAAGTGAATCGGGAGAACTTCAGGGACGATGTGCTTATCAAAATGAATGGAGATGAACTGGATCTCTACAGGGAAGAACTGAACGATATGGTAATCCATCAGGCGATCTATACCAAAGGAATCACGCAGGAGAGATATCTCACGGTATCGGTTGCAAAAAAAACAATCGAAGAAGCACGATCCGCGTTTGCCAGAATGGCAAGTGAGTTTGCCGCGCGCTTTCGGAACCTGGGATCAAGCTGTATGGAATTATCGCTTAATGAGAGGCTATCTGTCCTGCATGACTTTACCTGCGGGGATGAACATCAGCCTTTTGAGTTTCATCTTTCCGATACGGCAAAAAAAGGACACTCCTTTAAAGATGCGATCTGTCCTGCCGGAGCCTCCTTTCACAAAGATCATTTTACTCTTGGTTCTCAGTTCGGACGGGTATTGTTTCTTCGGGAGTATGCATCGTACTTAAAGGACAGCCTTATGACAGAACTGTGTGAGCTGAACAAAACCCTGATGCTCTCCGTTACCGCCAGCCCTGTCCCGACGGATGAAGCGGTTCGGGAAGTGGAGAGGCGGCTTCTCGGGGTAGAAACAAATATCACAAACTGGCAGAGACGCCAGAATCAGAACAACAACTTTTCCGCGGATATTCCGTTTGATTTATCCCAACAAAGAAAAGAAGCAAAAGAGTTTTTATCTGATCTAACCGAGCGTGATCAGCGCATGCTCTTCGGTGTACTGACGATTGTCCATTTGGCAGACAGCCTCAAAGAACTTGATAACGATACCGAGAGTATTCTCGCGGCCGCCCGAAAACATCTGTGCAGATTATCCACCCTAACCTATCAGCAGCATGACGGTCTCATAACGACCCTTCCGATCGGAGTAAGAAGGATTCATGCGCTCAGGACACTGACAACGGAGAGTCTTGCGGCATCTGCCATGCCGTTTTCGGTTCAGGAGATTGCTCATCCGAACGGGATGTATTATGCGCAAAACGCAATCAGCAAGAACATGATTCTGGCTAATCGCAAAACCCTGCAAAACGGCAACTCCTTTATTCTTGGGGTGTCCGGTTCCGGAAAGAGCTTTACCGCAAAGCGGGAGATTGCAAACATTATTCTCTCAAGTGAGGATGATGTGATTATCATTGATCCGGAGAAAGAATATTCTCCTCTCATTTACGCAATGGGAGGCGAAGTGATTGAAATTTCCGCCATATCGGAAAATCATATCAATGCCATGGATATCAATAAACAGTACGGGGATGGTGCAAACCCGGTCATTTTAAAGAGTGAGTTTATTCTATCCCTTTGTGAACTCTCGATCGGAAGAAAAGGTCTTGGAGCAAAGGAGAAGTCGATTATCGACCGGTGTACGGCAAGTGTGTATCGGGATTATGTCAGAAGTAATTTCACGGCAGCAGCGCCGACGTTAAAAGATTTCTATGAGGAACTGCTTAAACAAAAAGAACCGGAAGCAAGAGAGGTGGCTCTTGCGATGGAACTGTTTGTGAACGGCAGTCTGAATACCTTCGCAAAGGAAAGTAATGTCAATACCGAAGGCAGGATTCTTTGCTACGACATCTTAGGTCTTGGCAGGCAGTTACTGCCGATCGGGATGCTGGTGGTACTGGACAGCATCTTAAACCGCATTACGCAAAACCGGGCAAAAGGAAAGAACACGTTTATCTTTATTGATGAAATCTACCTCATGTTTCAGCATGAATATTCGGCAAGCTTTTTATCTACCCTATGGAAACGGGTTCGCAAGTACGGAGCCTTCTGCACCGGCATTACACAGAATGTCGATGATCTGATGCAGAACCATACCGCACGGACGATGCTCTCTAACAGCGAGTTTGTGATCATGCTCAATCAGGCGGCGACAGACAGGAAGGAACTTGCAGGACTGCTCATGATCTCGGAACAGCAGTTATCCTATATCACGAACGCGCAGTGCGGAAGCGGGCTTATGAAAGTGGGAAGTGCGCTGGTTCCGTTTGCGGATCATTTCCCGCATAACAATCTGTATCGGTTGATGACGACGAAACCGAGTGAAGTACGTAATGGCGGATATTAAGACAAAACAGAGGATGGTGAACCGGTATCCGGACAGGATGAGAAAGCAAGTTTATCTGCCTAAGAATAACCGTAAACAGTCAGAATCGGAAGAGGTTCGGCCGGAAGAGCGGGAAGTGGAACAAGTCAAAGCCGATGTAAAGCAGAGACTTCAGATAAACAGAGTCATCAAGAATCAGGGATTTCGGAATCGATCAAAGGGATATGGCAGATCTATTTCATCTTCAAATGTATCGAATGAAAGAAAGGTTCAACTAGCCCAAAGAGTATCAACCCAAAAGGCAAATAATCTTGTTCCAGGCACAAGGAAGGATGCGGTTCGAAAGAATCTTCAGGCTGCCGGTAAAAGTATAGCAAACGGCTCTTTACGGATTGTATCTGCAGGAAGAAAAGCCGGAGCTGCAATCCCCACCGGGGTTAAACTGAAGCTTGCCGGAGTTCTTGGCGGGACAGTCGCTGTCGTGCTTTTTTTTACCGTCATTTTCGGCGCGCTCTTTTCTTCCGAAGACGGATCGAGCTTTGCCGGAAGTTTTATGATGCCGTTTGATTCCTCTGACACCGTTTCGGTTACGGATGATTACGGCTGGAGGATTCATCCGGTGACGGGGGAACTGTCCTTTCACTACGGAATTGATTTTGGTACGCCATGGCACTCAGAGATCAAGTCGATTGCGATCGGAGAGGTCATTTTTGCCGGAGATTATGACACCTATGGCAATACGGTGATCATCAGGCATGAACTGTACGGTGATGTGATCTACTCGATGTATGCGCATTTATCTGAGATTCGGGTGTCGGTCTCCCAGATGGTACTGAAGGGAGAAGTGATCGGGCTTGAAGGAGGGGATCCGGATATTGATCCGAACCCGGGAACCAGCACCGGACATCATTTACATTTTGCGATGATGAATGAACAGATGGAGTATGTCAATCCGAATGATTATCTGCCGATCAATAAATGACAGATCAAAAATCGAATGAGTTACATTTATGAATAAATATTTGTAACCCACTAACGATAATACTATTATAGGCAAAAGAGATTGTTCGTTTATCCGACAATTTATTTTTGCAAAAACAATATATGCACAAGTAGGCTGCGTTCTGCTTGTGTTGTTTTTTTACTGGCGGCGCTGACGCAATAAATGACTGGCATAAGGGAGTTGGGGCTTGTTATGTGGCTGGCTTACATCGCGAAATATCCATGACACCTTCTTTTTTTAAAGCAATAAAAAAGGAGGATATTATGAAAGAAAAAGACTACTATCTGATCATTCAGAATAAGAAAATTTCAGTAACCAAAGATGTGTATCTGATGTTTCATCGAATGCTGAATGCAGAAAAATATCGGAACAAAAAGTACGATAAAAATAAAGTGATTTTCTGTAATTTTGCGATTTATTGCGATGAGCAGTCTGTGATTGAGATTGTTGAATGGACTCTGCTGAAAGAACGGCTGACAGAGGCATTGATTCAGCTGACCGCTGCGGAATATGATCTGATTGCGAAACTGTTCTTTGAAGGAGTTTCGGAACGGGAGCTTGCAAAAGAATATCAGACGTCTCAAAGCAGCATCAACAGAATGAAACAAAAGATTTTCCTAAAACTAAAACAATACATTTTATCGGAATAACAAACAAGAAAAGCGGCTTCAAAATGAGGCTGCTTTTTTGTAGGAGGAACAATATGAAAACTGAACAGAACACAACCAGTTATGTCAAAGAGCTTACCAATACGTTGGAAGAAGGTATTGCGGAACTCTTCGAGTCAGACCGTTACCGGAAGTATCTGACAACTATGTCAAAATTTCATCATTACTCGATTAACAATTCGATTCTGATTGCACTGCAAAAGCCTGAGGCAACACTTGTTGCCGGATATCGTGCTTGGGAAGTAAAATTTGGCAGGCATGTCAAGAAGGGCGAAAAAGCCATCCGAATCTTTTCTCCGATGAAATTTCAGTCAAAAGAGAAGCAGGAAGATTTATCAAATGAGATTGATAAGCCGAACGAAGAATCAGAAGATACACTAAGAGTGATCCGAACCGGGTTTCGCACTGCGGGAGTGTTTGACATTTCTCAAACAGAAGGCAAAGCTCTTCCGAGTATCGGAGTTACTTCTCTGACGGGAACTGCAGAAGGTTGCGAGGAACTTACCTCGGAACTGATTGCACTCTCCCCGGTACCTGTTATGTTTACTGAAATAACAGGCGATGCAAACGGATATTTCAGCTCGGAGGAGCAGCTCATTGTAGTCAAGGATTCTCTTAGTGAAATCCACAGGCTGAAAACGCTGATCCATGAGATTTCACATGCAAAACTGCACAGCAATATCGATGAGCTGACGATAGATCGTCAGACGATGGAGGTGGAAGCAGAAAGTATTGCTTATGTGGTATCACAAAGCTTTGGGATTGATACCTCAGAATACTCTTTTGGCTATATCGCCGCATGGAGCAGTGGGAGGGAAATGAAAGAATTAAAGATGTCGCTTGAAACAATCAGAATAACAGCATCCGGTATGATTGACGAATTAAATGAGCGTTTGGGAATCAAAGAACAGATAGAAAATCCTACAATTGAGTCTGAAACTGGAGTTGTTCCCAAACAGGAAAAGAATCGAAAAATATCCGATGAAAGGGCGGTACGATAACATGAAAGTTTGGAAGAATTCATCGATTATTCCGATCCTTAAGGCGATTATGCTCACGAACACAGAGCATTACCAGACTGATTATGAGATTGATCAAAAGATTTTGCGAAACGCAGCAAAAAGCAGGTATCCGGAGGAGAAAAAACTTCTCTGGATGTCCCGTCCGTCCGGAACTCACTGCATAAGAGAACGGGAGGTTTTTATTAAGGGAACCTATGAACACAACACCTGGAAGATCTATCATGAACAAACGAGTGATAGCATTCTGGCTTATTTCGTGGAATTGCGTTACTGGGATAAAAGCGGAGTTTACGGGAATGTTTATGAACTGAATTACGCAGAGCATGTGAAAGCGGTACAGGACTTTTCCGTTGATCCGAAATCGGAGATGATGATTTTTGAAGACGGGTTTGAAGCAGAGTTGCCGTTTGAGTATGACAGAAAAGCACTCAATGATTTATCCACAGTACATGGAAAAGTTGTTTATAGGAGGACGGTGGCGGTTTTTAATGAAGATTTATGTAGGGTGATTGCGGAGCAGGAAAAAACTAGGGATAGAGGGATAATGACTTTGCAAAAAGGTGGGGGAAATAGGATGGATCGATAAATTTTTGTAGCAATGTTGTACGCTAATTATCAATAAAAACTGATTGTTATAAAACGGAACTGTCATTTTGACAGCCCCGTTTTATTTAATGTTTCGGATTTTTTTATTAATAGCAACGTCATTTATATTAACAGTCGCTTTGCCTTCAGTTTATTTATTATCCAATATGTAAATCCACCTAGTAAATAACAAAATATATCAAATGGATCTGATACACTTGAAGGATTAAATATCGGCGTTATGTATTCCCAAAAGAAACCAACAAATAGACAAAACATGATGACGTGTAAAAATGTATGGATTTTTCGATTAATGTACCATAGAAAAACGTTTGAATAAGCTAATAATAAGAGAGGTGCTAAAAAATCATCTAAATAGCAAACACATAGATATTTTAACATACCTTGAGCAAACCGCTTTAAATAAAGAGAATTTATTAAGCAAATTGTAATAACAATTACTATTATCATTCCATCATTTAGAAAAATTTTGCTTTTCAAATTTCAACCTAAAGGAATGCAAGAATAAAAACGGCTACAATTATTGCTCCAACGATTCCCCAAAATCCCATACCACCATTTTGTTTTTTCATTATTTTTCCTCCCAAAATAATTTATTATATTTATGATTGTTACATTTTTGCAATGTAGTATTTGCATCCTTTACTAATGCAATCATGTTTTTCCCTTAGATCTTTTGTTAGAAATCCTGTGTGAGCTTCATATTGACAAAAACCAACACAATTATTTTTAGAAGTGATTTTGCTATTAATACAGCGTCTGTTATATTTTGATATGTACTTTTTTTCAAGATTCAAACATGTGTTGTCATATAAATTTGTTGAATATATTAAAATTGCATTTTCGTAAATAATTTTCATAATAATTTCCTTTATAACTACTTAATATTTTCAATTCGTTCATCGGGTCAATTGCTTTATGAATATTTAAACGGTCTTTGTCAGAATCAATTCTTTCATTAAAAATATTTAAATCATCTTCGTAATATTTTGCAAGTCCCATAAAGCACCTCTTGTTTTTCTTTTATGATAAAACAATCGAAATTGAGTTTGTAAATTTCATTGAACGTAATAAGCTTCATACATATTTTATGTATGAAGCTTATTACGTATCTATTATCTAGAACAAATTAGTCAAGAGGATCAAATTCAGAATTTATTATATTATTAATCTTTACGGTATAAGCATTAATAATATCATTGTAATAATTGATTTTTACATAATCCGATTTTGTATTTTTTCCAAAGATTGCCTCGATTAACTCTTTATTAATTTGTTCATCTTTATAACATTTTATGGCAAACCGGACAATTTGATTGTAGCAATCATATAACCATACTTCTGAATAATCATCATGATTCTGATATTTCTCTTGTAACATAGAGGTATATTTTAAAATGAATGATAACGCAATTGACGTATAAGAAGACGAATGAAGATAGTTAACTGTCGACCAAAAATAAACATCTGAGTCTAGCATGTTACTTTCGATATATATAATATTATGTATATGTGCAATTGAGATTAGATTTTCAGATAATAATAGCAATTGTTCGAATCCCAAGAAAATTTTTTCTTCGTCTTTCTTTAGGCAATTGATAATAATCTCATTTGATGTTATCCAAAATTTTTCTTTTTGAAGTCTTGTAATCGGAGAATCCATTGTTTTTGCAGAAAGTTCTTTTTGGATCTTTGCAGAAGTTAGGAGTTTTTTTGTTGCTTCTATTGCATCACAAACATTATTTATATATACGCTGTCAACTAATTCATCTTTAAATTCTCGTAATATCTGCCCTATAAGACCATTTAATTGAACGATTTTTTTACCACTTGGTTTCAAAGATAAAATAATATTTAATTCGTTAAATGCTTCTTCAACATTCTCGAAATCCTGAGATACGAAAATATAATTCACATAATTGTAATCAGATCGCTTAAATGTAGATAATCGATCAATTTGTTCTTCTTTAAAAACTTGTATAGCCGGTGCTATATTAGTATCAATCATGTTCAATAATTCGGATTTTTCATATTTCTGCCCAAAATAATCCAACACACAGCTCTCTAAGCTCTCTAAATCTTCTAATGAATGTTTACAATTTATATATATTTGCATAAATAGTACTTTATGCTCAGCATCAATAAAATCTATTGCTTGTGCCCCATTCGAAAATACATTTAAACATATCGCAATAGATAATTTTTCTCTTTCTATGTTATTTTTACAAGTGCTTAATTGCTCTTTTGCATTCTGTAAATATTTTTTCTGATACGCAGGATTTTTTAACGCCATGATTTGTAACTCTCTCCACGGAAAAATGTCTTCCTGAACCTCATTTCGTGAATTCAATATTAATATTATTTCAATTATTTCCGCGCTCAGAAGCTTCATTCGATTAGTTTTATTCAGTAGATAAATAATAGGAGCACATAATTCTTTGATGATTTGAATATCATTAACGAGAGAATTCGTGTTTTGGATGATTGTTAATGCATTGAAAAATATTTTTTCACACTTAGTAATGTAATTAATAAAATCTTCACCTTTCTCAAAAATAAAACCTAGCCTAGTTTGATAGACAAATACAGATTCTAATGTAATACTTGCCTTAATTCGATATAATTCATCAATTTCATCATCTTCAACAATATCTTCCAACTTATGCATCACTGTTTCGAATGATTTTGTTCCGCAAGAATAATGAACGGCGTTTTCACTACCGCCGATTGTACGAAACAATAGTTCTACAAGATACTCCAAGTTTTTATTATTTGAGGTTTTTAGAGATTCAATAATTGAAAATAAACATCTGTTTTTATATATAAGCTCATCCTGTAATCTTTGGTTCTCATCAGCTACCAATTCAGCTTCCTCTTTTGGAACAAAAAATTTTTCTTCAATTAAATCGGCAACTATTTTCGTTCCTAGTATAGTTGGATTCCATTCAAAAGCAATCGCTTCTTTTAATATCTCATGAATGTAAAATATCTCATTGTTTTCAAATTTATTCACTTGGATAAATCCACGTTCAAGCAAAACATTGAATTGATTCATTCCCTCAACGGCACTAATTGTTTTATCATATTTGAACATAGTTCTCAGTCGACTTTTATTTGGTTTAAGGCAATCAACGAAAAAGAGAATTTCCAATAATTCTTTTTCGAGTTCAGACAAATTATAGAGTTTAAATAAACGCCTCATAGCTTCAGTAACTGTTAAACGAACGATTTCATTATCTTTATTGCTCGTAATGTTTTCTAAATCCGCAAATGATGGCAATCCTTCATTCACTAATACACAAATTTCTTGAATGGTGTATGCAGTGTTCTTTTTAAATTTTGCAATCATTGACAAAAAATATGTGCACTGTCGACCCATTAAAAACACTGTTTTTAAATTTACTTTCTCTCCAAGTAATAACTGTACATTTGCTTCATTTTCAAAGACTTTTTCCAATTCAGTATCTGGTAAACCTTCGAGAAAGATATGTCCACAATTTCCTACGTAAATTTCGGTAAAATCAGTTCGAGTCGTAATAATTGTTGAGCAATTTAAAGACAACAACGTTGCAAGATCATTGCTATCGCTGATACTGACATCGTAATTATCTAATATAATTAGCAAATTACTTCCAATAGCTTTCAGTACATCTATACAATCTTCATTATCAATATTATAAATTTGTATTTTTTGCAAAGTCTTAATGATCGAATCTTCATATTTTAAGTAAACAATTGCATCATAATCAGATTTATGAGTGATTGCGTATCTTTTTGTAAGTTCGCTTTTCCCTATACCGCTGTTTCCACGGATAAATACTGTTTTAGCTTGGTCAAGATATTGTTCAATTTCTATTATTTCATTTTCTCTTCCAAAAAAATCGCATGAAGAAATAGGGAAATTTGGAATAATGTATGGGGCATCATCACAAACAATATTTAATGCAGTTTCAAGATCCGTGCACAGTGCTTCTGCTGTTTGATAACGTCTTTTTATATTTGCAGCCAGAGTATAATGAAAAATTTTACTCAGGATTGTTTTAATTTTTGGATTGACTTTACTGTAATAAAACCTCTCATCTTCAAATTCCCATTCCGCAAAAGGACTGATATCACGATAGGTGTAGGTTCTATTCATTATTTTTTGAAATAAAATTGCACCGATCGAAAATAAATCAGTTGCAGGACATAATTTACTAATTTTTTGTTGCAGTTGCTCTGGAGCCGCCCAACCTGATGAATAAGGAACATTTATTATTTCATTATTCTTGATAGCATCTAATGAAGTGAGTGTATCTAAATCGAATAAATAAACACTTTTCCCACGTCCTGTATGATCTTCTGCAGTAAGAAAATTACTTGGCTTAATATCTAAATGCAAATAGCCGTTTTTATGGTATTTTGAAACAACATTTGTTAAGGCAAGCGTAGTTGATAATATATTAAATAGGTCATCTTTGTCGTTTTTATCATAACAAAGCCCTTCTCTTGGTATTGTTACAATATATTTCGTTTGATTATATTCAAAGATATCCAAAGAATAGATACAAGTACTTGCAATGTCAATATCATTTTGTATTTTGTTTGCTTCTCGATATGCGTGATCAAATTGCTTAAATGACTCATCTCGTACATCTTTGTTTCCCCAAACGAGTTTCATATTATCTCTTTCTATGTTTGCGTTTAAAGGGTAACACTCTTTTAGCTTAACATTCTTTCTATTATTTTCACTATCAAAAAAATGAGCATCATATACAATACAACTTGCACCTGATCCGATAGTTTGATCAATAATATAATGATTATTTGATACCACAGTCATTCCTTTGTCCAACGGTAACCGTTCCATAATAAATACTCCTAATCAAATTCATTCCAATTGTCAAACATTTTATTATAATAAAAAAGATAACTGTATTTTTTGTTGAATTATTCTTCAAGTACCTCTTGAATAATTCCACGAAATGCATCTAAAGGACGAGAATCTTGTGTGCAAAAAAGAAATAACCAATCAAATGGATTCCCTGAATAAAGCAGTGGATAATTGCATTCAATCAATAATTGGTTTAACTCTACAGTGTAGTCTTCAATGCCATAATTCGCTCCTTCCCACTGAACCATATACCAAGTTTTGTATGAAAAAAGTAAAATAATAACTTTTCTCAATTCTTCGGAAGTTAAATTATTTTTGCAAAAAGAATTTGATTCTGGGAATCTATTTTTTATTTCCTTAGGAAGCCGTGCATTTTGAAAAACAGTCCTTGTTCCAGTGTTAGCGGACACTTTAATTTCCGTTAGTATTTCATATAATAAGTTGTTTGATAAGCTTTTGTCCCCTTTCTGCCTTCCATCAAATTGCGATTCGTGTTCTGGTAATGCAATTTCCTGAATTGCGAGCTCTTTTACTTCTAACAACAGTTTATTTTTTTCGCACTCCGCATGTACATTATTCTTTCGAAAATTATTCGAATGATTATTTATATATGAAAGCAATTCTGCTTCATCTGAAATACTATCGATATCATTTCTTATATCCTTACTATATATTGTCTTGTCTAAATCTGTGTTGGATTTATCATCAATTAATTGAGTCATCTGTTTTGCATCTTTCCATGATTTTTTATGCTTTATGCAATAATAAAATATTATTTCTTCAGCACTTCTATTATTAAAAGCACGGTCTAAAAATACTTTATGAAATAAATCTATTGTTTCTTTTTCATTCAACATTAAAGCAAAAGCTAGTGCAAACATTGAATTTCGACTCGCATCACTTTTTTTAGGACGTATATCTGTATAAAACCAATTTTTTAGCGTATTATTGCTAGCTACTTCAGACATAGCTACATTATTTTTCTCGCATGAATTCTTAATAAATTTTAGTAAATCTGAACCACCTGTTTCAGGATATTTCTTATTAATTAAATATGTTAATCCTTCACCGAATGATTGAAACTCGTTTTTATTGTTCAAAAACCTTGTTACAACTTCATAATTTTCTGTTTCATCAAATTCTTCTGCTTTTTCCCATAAACGATCATCCATTTTTTCAGTATAATTCTCCATGAAATAAACCTCTCAAAAGCTATTTTTTCAATTACATCCAACAATAAACAATGATTTTATTTAATTATATTATTAATTCATTTTATTTCATCAAATATGTTAAATATTTAATATTTTGGTCTTAATTATTCTTTTGTAAGAAACATTTTTCAGCAATCTTGATATTAATAAATGGCATGTGACAAAATTTGTTATTGCATACAAAAGATATAGTGTATATAATATGCAATATAGAACATGCGTTTGTTTTTAACGGACATGCATAGAATATATGTTCTATCGTAAGAGCATGGAAAGAGTAATTCTTCATTCAGACTTAAATAACTTTTATGCCTCCGTTGAGTGCTTAAATAATCCAGCCATCCGTGGGTTTCCGGTTGCCGTAGGCGGCAGCACAGAACTTCGTCATGGTATTATTCTTGCTAAAAACTATATTGCAAAAAAATATGGAATTCAGACAGGTGAAGCTATTTGGCAGGCGAAGCAAAAATGTCCGGGGCTGGTTGTAGTGAGACCAAATTTCTCCCTGTATTTGAAATATTCAAAGCTGGTCAAGAATATCTATGCCGATTATACCGATAAAATCGAAAGTTTTGGACTTGATGAATGCTGGCTTGATGTGACTGATTCCGCAATTTACGGTGACGGTAAATCAATCGCAGATGAAATCAGAAAACGGATCACTTTTGAACTCGGGATTACGGCATCTGTTGGTGTTAGCTTTAATAAAATATTTTCCAAACTCGGATCCGATATGAAAAAACCGGACGCGACAACTGTGATTACGAAAGAAAACTATCAGGAACTGGTATGGAATCTGCCTGTCAATGATCTGTTGTACGTTGGAAGAAGCACATACACAAAGTTTAAACAATATGGGATTCATACGATCGGTGATTTAGCCAATACTGATCTAAAATATCTGAAAAAACACCTAGGCAAAAACGGATATACATTATGGGTCTTTGCGAATGGCTGGGATGACTCACCAGTATCGAATGAACACTCTGAACCCTATATCAAGAGCATAGGGTTCAGTACAACAACCCCAAGAGATTTGATTTCTGACGAAGATGTCAGAATCACGATGTATGGACTTTGTGAAAGCATTGCGTCACGGCTGCGGGATCATCAATACAAATGTTCCTTGGTGCAGATCTATATCCGAGATAACAGTCTGTTTTCATTTCAAAGACAGGGTTCGCTACTGATTCCTTGTTGTTCCTCAAAAAGTATTTTTGAAAAAGCCTTTTCCTTATATCAGGAACATTATGATATTAGAAGTGATAAACCGATTCGAAGTATTGGTGTTAGAGCATGCAAGCTGTCCGATATTGACGTGATCCAGCTGTCGATGTTACCTGAAATGAAAACACTTCAGGCGCAAGAAGACGTTGAAATAGCCATTGATATGATACGCTCCAGGTATGGTTATCATCAAATACAACGCGGATTGATGTTAAAGGATGAAGGACTTTCCGCGCTTGATGCAAAATCAGACAATACGATTCATCCGGTAAGTTATTTCAGAAAAAAAGTGGATCAGTAGGAGGATAATGAAATGACTCGAAAAGTCTTTGTAGAAGTACACGCGAAGTTTGATCCGGATGGGAACGTAATTCCGTATTCGATCGTGTGGGAAGATGGACGGGTGTTTGAAATTGATAAAGTATTGGATAAACGAAAAGCGGCAAGCATGAAGGCAGGGGGAATCGGGATGAGATATACAATTCAGGTCAATCAAAAGGAAACCTATCTGTGGTATGAGGAACCTAAGTGGTTTGTGGAGGGTAAATAGTAATCAAAACTATTTAAATATAAAAAGAATTAGCAAGATTTTCATGCATTGCAAATATACACTAAAGTATTATATTCAATATAGTAACCATTAATTTTATGATATGATAATAAATACAATTACTATAACTTATGTTCTTTTAATAATGTTTATTTCTTCCTATAAAATTCATCTTGAAAAAGGAAATATGTAGAATGAATGAAATAAAATTGTTGGATTATGAAAATCAATTTTTGAATTGTCAATACGAAATATATGTTTCTGAAAAAGAACTTGCAGGGCACATCGATACAACAGAGATAAAATTAGTAGATGATTTCAGTGACGATTTTGAAGATGATTTTTTCAGTATTGATTTTGATGAAAACGTCTCAAAAGTTGACAAAAATGACTATTTAATTGCTACTGCTTGTGGTATTTTATCCGGTTCATTAAGCTTACTATGGAGTAAGGAGTTCTCGCTAGATCAAATACATAAAGAGGGTAATGATTTTGCTGATCGTTTAGTAAAGTTAGTTGCTAAAAAAACAGGATATAAGAACGATGATTTAGAAGGCGCCATTAAATATCTGGAAAAAAAATTCCCAATGGCTGGTGATGCACTTACAAATGTTTTTGGAGGGGGTAAACAGCATCATCTTAGAGATTTTTCGCATCATATATCACCATTAGGACTTATTTCTTCAATTGTTATGCAATTTACCGGAGAAGGATATGGAACTGATACTTCCGGAAACTTCATTCATGCAAAGATTACTAAGGATGGAATCATTGGAAAGACATTTGCTGAGAAAATTGTATTTGGAACAATTAATTGGTTCTTTCATATCATAAGTGATATAGATGGTTCTAATGGATCTGTATTGAATGGAGTCGGAAAAGGAACAGGAATTCCCGGTCCTATTTTATCAACATTAAAGGAATTATCCTCAATACCAATCTTTAAGAGGATAGACAAAGACAATATTAATCAACCAAAGGTGTTTTCTGAATACATCTCCAAGCTTTTTAATGGAACATTGATAAAAAAAGAAAACGGTGAAGGAATACCGTTTGATCTAAGAACAGAAATAGGAATTGGATATTTCTTAATCGATCAAGCAAAACCAGTACTAATAAATGAATGTTTAGTAAGAGCATGCTATTTAATTACTCGATTAATCCAAGAAGTTAAATCAAAAGAAATACATTCTATAGCGGAATTAAGTAAACTTGATCCAGCAGCTTTCCTTCCAATGAATAATAGAACTATATCAAGAATGATTACCGTGTCAAGCGGTCTTTTTGTCGTTATAAACGTATCAGGTACAGCGGTTAAATCAGCTATCAAAACAAAAGGAAACACTGCAATTTTTTATAAACAATTCTTAGTAAATGTCAATTACGTTGGGATAGGTAGATTTGTCTTAGCTTGTGCATCAGATACTGAATATATTATCGATGATGTAAAATCAGTTTATGAAAAATACATGAAGGAAAAAGAAATCTACCAAAAGAATCAGTTCCAGTTTGAATATAAATTTTTATCATTAAACCAATCACAATTGCGTATTTTATATTCGTTAAAAGCATTGGCCGTTGAATATGATATCGAAAATACAAAAGATCCAAAAATCCAATTGATTAAGCAGGAATGGCTAAAACGTTGGAAAGAAGTGATATTAAAAAATTTCAATATCGCCAATCTGGATTATTTTTTAAGTTCAACACAGTTATATTTATTTAATAAATCAGTATTTAATTGTTTAGTATTTAATTGCGTTGGAATATCCAATATCGGATCTTCCGTTATGGGCTTACCCGTGATTGGATTATCCAATAACGGTTTTTCCAATGATGGGGTTGGATTTTGCGGCTGCTCGTAAATCGTATATTCGATAGTTGTGAGTTTGCCCTTTGGGTCTCGTCCTTGATGACGAATAAGATACCCGTTTTCTTCCAACTCCAATACAGCCGTTCTGATCGCATCAATACTTTCTTTATTGATTGTTGCCAAACCTCTCAAAGTATAGTCCCAACCATCGGGAAGACTGAGCATGAGAGATAAGAGCCCCTTTGCTTTGAGTGAGAGTGAAATATCCCGAAGATGGTGGTTGGACATCACGGTGTAGTTTTTATTCTTTTCTATGCGAAATACGGCCATAATTCCTCCTTGTGAGTAATAAAAAAAGACGCTCATTAGAACGTCTTGAGGTGATGCTGCATGTTAATTTTGCATGATTTTATGAACATGGTACCAATGATGTAAGTTATTGCATGTTATAAATTAATAATAACTGTTTATCGATTCATACTCCAGATATGGACACATTATTCACCTATTGAATACCACACCTATCTGTAGACTTGGGTACATGTCCACCTATACACGACCTTTTTGGTGTTCGACAGGCTATGAGAATTTCAATTTCATTCAAAATGTTCGATTTTCTCGAAAATACACCACATATATCGAATGAGTGAACACGCGAATTTCGTTTAAAATAAAGGATTTTTAGGTATTTTTCTTTTGTATCCATATCACAGTCTCGACGTGTTTTGAGAGGTTTTTATAGCTGTCAAAACGGTATTTTTGTTCTAATTTTACCTGCTCCCGAACTTGCGAAAATATCCACGCTCGTAAATGGAAACATATCCAAGATTGACTCTCGTTTATGGAAAAATATCAAAGTCAAATTTAAATAAAAAAATTCTCAAAAATATATTGACAAGCGGAACATTCTGTGTTATATAATAATTAGCACTCAATAAATGAGAGTGCTAACAAAAAAAATAAATTGAAAAGGAGTTGTTATTTATGGCTGGATTAGTACCTTTTAACAAAAAGAACCAAGAAATCTCTACAAACACTGGCTTTGAGGACTTCTACAACGTACTTGATGACTTTTTTTCCAATGACTGGCCTTTTAGAAGAACCCTCACACATGACACTTTCAAAGTTGATGTCGAAGATAATGGCAATGAATACCTAATTGAGGCTGAAGTGCCAGGTATAGATAAAAAAGACATCAATGTTGAACTTAACGATGGAAAACTTATGATTTCTATTACTAGGGATGAAAACAGTGAATCAAAGAAAAAGAATTTCATCCACAGAGAGAGACGTTATAGTTCTATGAGTCGTTCAATTTATTTGGAAGATGCCAAGCCAGATGGTATTAAAGCAAAACTGGAAAATGGTTTACTTAAAGTTGTAGTTCCTAAAGAAGAAAAGCCAAACAACAGCATTACAATTGATGTTGAATAAGGCAAAATAAAGCACATCGGGTTATTCACCCATGTGCTTTATTTTTTATACTATCAATTGCTTTTTTTATTTTTCTTGTTTGTGTTCATTTTATTTACTGCTTTTAAATTAATTAGTGTTTCTTTATGTAATTTTGACGTTATATTGGGGAAAGCAGCAAATACTCTTTTCACAAACTCTTTATTTTGTTTTGATATATCATTAAATTTTTGGTTAAGCTCATCGATTTTATTTGTTAATACCCTAATCTGAGACAGTTCTTCGTCAGATTGTATTGATTTTAATTTTATAAAAAGTTTCTCTGACATCGTCTCTTTGATTTCATCCGCAATCATATGAAGCTTCGATAGGTTGGTATTCAATTTTAAAGCATTTAGAGTAGATATTATATTATCAGTCAAGAATATGGATAGTAATATTAAACTTGATGTGTAACGCATGCTTAATGGCAACTTGTTAATCATATTAAGTAAAATAGGATTTAGAAAATATATTGCGATTAATGATAATCCTCCAAAAATCAACGAATTATGTAATACGACTCTTCCATGAATATTCAACTTATAATTTGAATAATCCCACCATTTTAAATGGTATATTCGTTCTAATAAGTATCCCGTAACATATTCCAAAAGACTAGTTAAAATCACTGCAAGAAAATAAACTATTATAGGATTATCTGAAAAAGGTGTCAAAATATTTATGACTGCAAGTGCTCCAAAGCCATAAATAGGACAATATGGGCCTATTAAAAACCCTCTGTTCACAAACTTTTTATCCGGAAACGAACAATATATTACCTCACATACCCAGCCAATAAAGCTGTATGTTAAAAAAAGCAAAAATTCTTTTATTATATACTCCATAACGATCCCTTTCTATAATTCAATATTATTCGAGAAACTTTTTACTAATCTGCATTTTGTCTCAACAACTCTTTTAAAGCTTTCCTGTTCGATATTAGCCATACAGATGAAAAAATCTCTGATTTAAAAGCATCCGAAAAGCTCTCGGACTTAATAAAGCAAAGGAACTTATCCGATGAGTATGAACAAATCCAAGGCAATACCAATATTTTATTTGCTGTAATATCATTTTCCATCTGATGACATCTTTGAAAATAATATATCTCCACAGACGACGGTCTCTTTACTCCTTTTTTGCTTTGTAAATAGTATTTAGAAATCTTCTTTGCATTTCTTCTTCTAAATCATTATCGTAGTCCTTTGTGTGCTTATGCATTGCATTAATGAAATCTTCAAAATAAGTCACATCATCAAACAGGCTCCTGTTTTCAATAAAGAAATTATAAATTTCTCTGTAATAAATGACAGTATACTTTTCACCGCACGAAAACTTGCTTAGTTCAATGTGATTGTAATTAGGTGAAAAAATAAAGCAACTCACAGATTTCTTGCGATACTCATCATCAGTTGTGACATATTGATAGTATTTTTTAAGCTGTGATTGTACCTTATCACTGTAAATATCGTGTCGGTCATCAATACCATTGATGCTTGATTTGATTTTATTTTCTATTACAATGGCATTGTTTTTGTCAGAGATTAGCAGGTCAATATTTCTCTTTTCTCTCTCTATGGTGAAATCTGTTTGTATCTTGATAGATAAAACTTCATGCGCAAACTTAGAAAAAGCTTCTCTATTTATATTGAAAAAGTAAGCAAGCATATTGGAAAAAGCGAGTTCATTGTCTTCCTGCTTAATTATTTTAAGGAAATTGAAATATGGATCTTTTTGAAGCTTTGGCAATTCAGAAATTGCTTGGTTCGTATTAGTATCTTCCCATTGCTCTTTGGCCTCAATTATCTGATTCAAATCAGCAAAGGAATCCGGCTTTTCATTTTCGTTGTAGAACTCTCTTAATGTTTGTTTGCCAAATCCTTTATTTGTACGAATGAAAAAAGTGTTATCTCCACTAACAAATTCATCGTCTGTAATATAAATATGATTTTTTGGCTTAATAACCCTATCAGCGACAAATGTGGTATAAGCATTTTTTTCTTCTTCAAGACTACCACGATAGGAATTTTCATTAAATAAATCAACAAGACTTACTCCACCGTAGGTTAGTCCCAATGCAACTTGTCCTTTATATCTTTCTATTCGCGGAAGTTTGCTATCGGCGAAATCAAGAATTGTAATACCCTCTGCCTTCGCCAGTATTTTATATGTTTTTGAGGCAAATTTCCGTACCAACAAAACGGTTATACAACTTTCTCCATGAGATGATTCTATTGTGCCTTGAGAATTTAGATAAATATAATTTTTCCCATCATCTGCTTTGTATAGGTTTATGATTTCATGCCCTATATTATCTCCCTCTGACAAATAGGTTCCGACATACATTTTGTTGATTATTATTTCACGGCTCGCACGTTTTGGCTTTACTGTGGTCTGTTGTTTATATTCAACTGGGGACACAGTCTCATCCAATGACAAAAACAATCGAAATCTTCTAAGATGAGACATGTAACCACTAACAAGTGATTTAACATTGCCTGTCGAGTTCTCAGAAAGAGCTGTTATTAATTCATCCCTTGCCTCATTCTCAAAATCAGTAGCAGTCACCGCATTCCAGAACAGGTCTTTGCTCCCTTTCCTCCAGAGGTAAAAGGTGTCACCATAAGCAGTATTGATTGTTGCTTTGGAAAGGTTCTGGCTATGTAAGAATTTTTTATATAATGATCGTAACTCTTCATAAGATAAAGCTTTCATGTTGTTTATCTCCAAAGTTGTCCCTCCTTTACCCAATCAAATCTACTCATCCTCATCCTCGTCCTCCTCAGTAACATCGATACCAAATTGGAATGGCAACAGAAAATCAGACAACATTTTTAAGGTGAATATTTTTGTAGGTGTTCGGTGAGAGATATCCAAGCGAGGAATGCAGCCTAATATTGTTGTACCAGTTGACATAATCAAACAGTGCCAGTTCCAGATGATGCAAGGATTGAAATATATTCGGATATACAAACTCTACTTTGAAGCTCTTAAATGTTGCCTCTGCCACTGCATTATCATACGGGCATCCTTTCTTACTTAAGGAACGCGTGATCTGAAAAGTGCTGATCAAGGAATCAATGGCTACGTTCTTAAATTCATTGCCGCGATCCGTATGAAGTATTGTGATCTTGCTTAAATCATGTTTGATGCTTGCGAATGCCCGGTAAACCAAAGCAGAGTCTTTCCTTGCTCCGGCGCTATAGCCGATAATCTCTCTGTTATGAAGATCCAGAATCAGACAGACGTAGAGCCACTTGCCATTAACACGGACATAGGTCAGATCGCTGACAACCACTTCCAGGTGATCCCGTCCGTCAAAATCTCTGTTCAGTACATTTGCCATCTGATCTTCATTGGATTTTGACGGATGAGCCTTATAACGTGCAACAGTATAATTCGACACTAAGCCGTTTTGCTTCATGATACGGCTGATTCTGCGTCTGGAGACTGTTTTGCCTTCTTTGTGCAGAGCCTCTTTGATTCTTCGTGTACCATAGTTTTTACGGTTTTGCATAAAGATACGGATAACGTCGATCGTATCTGGATCGTTGCGTTTGGGTCGGCTGTTTTTCGCTCTTGAGTAAAACGTACTGCGAGCTAACTTCAGGACGTCACACATTGCTGATACCGAGTAAAAGTTCTTATTGGCTTCAATGACTTCTACTTTCGTCCTATGATCAGCGCTGCTTGCTTTAAAATGTCGTTCTCCATCTTAAGGCGCTGATTCTCTTTGCGAAGCCTAATGAGTTCGTTCTCTTCCTCGCTTCGGTTATCTTTTTCACGATAAGATCCGCTGTCCTCGTGTTGCTGGATCCACCGATCCAGCGCGGATGGAGTCAGCTCATATTCGCGGATGATATCAGATTTCCTCTTCCCGTTTAGGTACAATTGAACCATTTGTGTTTTAAACTCGTCTGTAAAGCTTCTTCGTGTTCGTTTGTTCATGGTTACGATTTCTCCTTTGTGATTCTTTATTATATCACCTTAAGAAATCTGTCTATTTTATTGTAGCCTATCCAAATAACATCTGAAACTTATCGAAGTTATAGGGGTACGAGTTATCTCCATCAAATCTTACAGGTTTATGGCCATTGCTATATTTAAATTCCAACTCCCACTGCGTACCATCACACACCGTATATCCAAAACGTTTAGTTGAATATCGTCTTCGCCATTCACCGATATGAAGATCTTTAAGTGCAGCTATAAAAGTATCCTTTGTACAAGGCTCCTGGTTATCATCATCCCATAACGAGAGAGGTTCTTCATCTTCCCATAATTTTGTATAGGCTTTCAATTCACCAGTTAGTTCTACAATATAATTTTGGTGGCCACCAAAGTAACCTCCAATGCTAAAGGTTATCTTGCTGATGGCATCTATATTTGCAACAAAGTCAGCGGCCTTTTCTTCTGACTTTGATAAGGTATACGTTCCACCAGCTTCAGCATAGGCTTCCTTGGCTCTCTCTAAATATTCACGATTCCAGTGTAGGCGGGTATCTTCACTTGGATGCATAACAGTTTTAATGCCACCATGCGGGTTTTCCATTGAATTTTTTAGACGTCCTATTTCCTGCTTATGTCCCCGTATAGCGGTCATTATCTGTTCTTTAGTTTTTCCTTTAAGACACTCTTCGTAATAACTTTCTGGACTAATCATCATATTAGACCGCCTCCTTTACTCATTGCCTGTCTTTATTTCATTGCCATCAGGCAAAATAAATGCCTGCTCAAACTTAATATCCAATACATCGGCTATAGCCTTCAACTCATCCAAGGTTACAGTTTCACGTTTTAATTTCTTATTGAAATTCTGTGGAGTCTGACCAATACGTCTAGCAAGTTCCGCAACGCTAATATTCATTTGTTCACATAGTTGCTTAATCATATCTGCCGTAGTCATACAGCACCTCCAATTTACACTAAATTACATTATAAACCATTTGGTTGATAATAACAATAGTTTTTTTAATATTGCATAAATTATATACCAAAAGAAAAGCCCACAACTCTACTCCTGAGTCATGGGCCATCTAAGTTCCTTTTTTCATACTTCAACTTCAATGCCAGATTTAAAGCATACTACAAAATGGTCATTGTAAACAGTAACATTCTGTATTAACTTTCTTACAAGTACATCATCATATCTTTGGGTTCGGTATTTATTGTTGCGGATAAATTCAATCAGCTCGTTAATCCTCTCATTCTCACCACTTAATGATGCATCTTCCACAAGAAGGGTCTGACGTTTTTCACGCAGGTTATCAATCTCATCTGCCAAGTGTTCATAGTCTTTTCCTTTATTAGCAAGGCTGATTAGTTCCTTCTGCTTTTCTTCAAGCAAGGTGTTAATCTCTGAAATTTGATACTCTGTGGTGTCACCAATTACCGCATGGATGTTTTCTTCCAGTGTTTTTATCATGTTATCACCGCCAGCAAGTAATCTATTAATGGCAGTCATAACAGCATCATATAAATCGCCTTCCTTTACTGTTCGGCTCTTGCATATTTCGGGGCCTTGCTCGATTCTTGTTACACATCGCCAAACAATTTCTTTTCTACCGTGAACATTCCAATATGTTCGTCTATAAATATCACCGCAATCACCACAGAAGGTTATGGTACTCAGAGCGTATTTACTGCTGTAAATTCTTTTATTCTTGTCTGTGCCTGTGTAAATGTTATTCCGGCGATGAAGTTCTTCCTGTGCTTGTAAAAAGAGTTCTTTCGGAATGATAGCCTCATGGCTATTTTCAACATAATACTGTGGGAGATGACCTTCATTCTTGACTCTCTTCTTTGTAAGAAAATCAACTGTAGTGGTCTTTTGCAAAAGTGCATCACCGATGTATTTCTCATTCGAAAGAATTTTCTTTAAGGTTTCTGGTCTCCACTTTGGTTTTCCGGCGGCTGTTAAAATACCATCCTTTTCAAGATCCCTATGCTGACATAAATGATTCTTCTGAAAATAATAATGGATGGATCGATTTGCTGACATTAGAACTTTCTCTTTTTGAAGCGTACTATATTCTTGATATAACGGATAAAAAACTTTTTAAAGGATTGAAATTTAAAAATAATTATTTATCAGAAATATATATTGGAAGACAAAACTTTGTAGAAAAAAATGATTTGGATAATATAAATAAGTGCTATAAAAGCTATATTTCAAAGCTTACGCAAAGTGGAAAAAAAGCGACAATAGGAGCAATTGCAACGGTAGGAGTTACAATTGCTACAGCAGGTGTTGCTAGCGTGTTAGCTCCGTCAATTGCAATTTTTCTAGTCGGAGATACAGTTGCAGCCGGTTTGTCAGGTGCGGCTTTAACAAGTGCTTCTCTTGCAGCTATCGGTGGAGGATCACTTGCTACAGGTGGATTAGGTATGGCCGGCGGAACAGCAATCCTTACGGGCGGTGGAGCGATGCTTGGGTTGACAGGATCCGGATCTGCTTCATTTATTTCGTTTATGGGAAAAACATCAGAACAATATACGTTGAACGAATGTGCAAAACTACTTACGTTCTGTAAATTAGATTTAGTAGAAAAATTTAATAAGGCAGAATTACTCAATCCAATCATTTTAGGTGTAGAAAATTGCATTAATTATATTAAAGATACAAGTAAAAATGCTATCGAGACTAAAGAGTCAACAAAGAGAATAAAATCCAGCCTGAAATATCTCGAAAAATGTCTGAAAGAATTATATAAATTAGCTCAAACTGAAAAGAAACAATCAAATGGTGCAAATGCACAACTTAGTTCTAAAGTTAAGTAATGCTTTAAAAATAGAAAATGGAATACCCCCAAAAAGTCATACCACTTTCATTGTTAGTAAAAAAAATATAAAATGCTAACAAAGGAGAGTAAAAATGGCGAAGAAGAACTACACCACAGAACAGATTATCGTGAAATTAAGGGAGATCGAATTATTCTGCGGACAAGGGAAAAGCGTCGCAGAAGCATGCAGACAAGCAGAAATTTCCGAGCAGACTTATTATCGGTGGAGAAAACAGTACGGTGGAATGAATACAACGGATGCGAAACGCATGAAGGAATTGGAGAAAGAAAATATCCGGCTTAAAAAATTGGTAGCCGATCTCAGCCTTGATAATGCGATCTTAAAGGATGTAAACTCAAAAAACTTTTAAGCCCGATTAAGCGCAGGGCAGCAGTAGAATATGTCATCAATGAGTATCAGCTTGCTCAGCGCAGAGCATGTCGGGCGCTAAGTGTCAATAGAAGTTCTTATCGGTATGAGCCGCTAAGACGAGACGATGAAGATGAAGTCCGCGCAGAGATTATCTATCTTGCCGCAAACTTCGGCAGGGTCGGCTATAAAAGAGTAACGAACATGATGCGCAACAACGGCAGGAGGATCAACCACAAGAGAGTTGAGCGCATCTGGCGCGAGGAAGGCTTGAAGCTGCCGAAGAAACAGATCAAGAAGCGAAGATTATGGCTTACAGACGGCAGTTGCGTCAGGTTGCGGGCAGAGCATAAAAACCATGTCTGGAGTTATGATTTTGTAGAGGATAAAACTTATGATGGCAGAAAGATCCGGATTTTAAATATTATTGATGAGTATACAAGGGAATGCCTCGCATCCGTACCAAGAAGAAGTTTTCGTAATAACGATGTCATAGAAGTTCTTGCCAACGTGATGCTGCTCAAGGGAACTCCGGAGTACCTAAGAAGTGACAACGGCAGTGAATTCACGGCAAAAAGAATCAGAACATGGCTGCAAAATGCCGGAGTTATCACAGCATATATCGAACCTGGAAGTCCATGGGAAAACGGCTATGTTGAAAGTTTCAACGCAAGGATGCGGGATGAATTCTTAAACGGAGAGTTGTTCGGAAACATGTATGAGGCACAAGTACTGATAAAGCGTTGGATGAATTATTACAATACGATACGACCACACTCATCTCTTGGAGGAAGAGTGCCTGCTCCGCAGACAATCATACCGTTATCAGCATAAAAGACGAAAACTCTTTTGCCCTCTCATTGACAATTCGAGAGCAAAAGAGTTTAATGTACGTAGCATTCTGACTGTATATCTATTTGAAAAACAATACTTAAAATACTAACAATGTTCCTGGACCAAGTATTGGGGGCATTCCAAAAAGAAATAGCATTTATGTATGACACTAGAAAATGATTGATAAAAGGTATTGCTCTAAAGAAAAAGAATAATATTTTTACAGGTAATTAAAACTGATGGAAAAATAACAAGAAAATTGTGATCGGTGAAAATAAAATTATTGAATTAAAAGACGATGAATTCTATGAAGATGATGATGTTAACGAGTAGGATAGCTATTAAGACTATCGTGATTTAATAAAATGTTTCTTGAAATATATTTATTTCTAACACATAGAATAATATAAGTATTTTAGAATAATTAGCATGTTGAAAAATATAATCAAATAATAAAAATTTTTATTATTTGAATTTCAAAAACGTAAATATGGGGAAAAAATGAGAGAAACAATATTAGATAGAGTGCGTAACGTTTTTCAAGGCAGTCAAATTGGAAAAGTTTATACTTCCCAAGAAATAATACGAATGGTTTTAAAAGAGTATCCATCTATAAAAGAAGGAAGCATCAAACCAAGTGATTACTGTAATAATATGACTAATAAAGATAAAGAATCTAATCCGGCATTAAATAATTTTAATATTTTTGAAAATGTTGCTAGAGGAAAATATAAGTTCATTGGGGAAAATAATTGTGAAATTAGTAATATCCAACAAAAAAGAAGCAGTTATTCTTTTAATGAAATTGATGCAACTATTAATAGTCGATCTATAAAGCCAATTGCATCACATATTGATTTAATTGAACATAACTGTTGCAAGAACAATAAAAACAAATCAAATATACAATTACGTTTCGATAGTGATTTCACCAAGCTATGGTGTTGCAATAATCATGAGGAATGGTTATGCGCTGAGGAAGGATATTGGGATATCATAAAGTTTAAAAAAAATCTTGATATCGAAATATACTTTGAGAATTTGGAATCAGAAAAAATTAAGCAGATGAGTATAACGAAATTTATTAATTTTCTTGATGAAAAATATTTTGTATGGAAATTTACCGGTAACTACATTAATCAAAAACAAAAAATATTCAGACAACAAGATATTGATGAATTAGTTCAAATACATAAGGATATTTTTGCTTTCAATAAGAATGATATAAAACAAGGCTTGTTGATTGCAAAAAAAATTAATGGTCTAGGTGTTGCCGGAGCTTCTGGACTCTTATCTGTTTTATTTCCTGAATATTTCGGTACTGTTGACAAATTTATTGTGAAATCATTATTGACCATAGATGGATTTGAAAAATCAGAAGAATTAAGCCGTATTAAGGATCCTAGTTCATTAACAGTAAATGAAGGATTAGCTTTAATGCAAATAATGAGAGAAAAAGCAATGTTATTGAATAAAATCAATAATACCACATATTGGACACCACGAAAAATTGATAAAGTCTTATGGAGTCATAGGCAATAAATATTATTAATTAATCTATCTGTGGAATTCATTATCAGGTAGTATTGATCTCCCGTGCAGTCAATTGTAATGTAATTACGACGATGAGCTGTAATTCTGATACAAATTATTTGGTCTGCTCTTGGTTTTCGATCTTAATTGTGCGAATCTAAATAAGAAAACTTAGTAAACAGCCTCCTCTCCGTCTGAATTATCCATGATTGTTAAGTTCAATTTATGACGCAAGATAGGGTTCTATAATGAGTTGGATCATTTGCTATCAACTCTTCTTTGGGATCATCTTTTTTATTAACCAAAAATCAATCAATGCAAATAAAATTATTCTTTAGCTAGGTGAAAACTTATAAAACTATAGTTACTATGCAGTTTAATATGATAATCTTTATATTTGTATTGATCAACATCCATGTTATACTGAATAATAAAAACTATGGGCGGAGGTTAATATCATTGAGATTAGAAAGCAATCTTTCAACCTTAATGGGTAAATTTCGTTATTCTATACAAGATGTTCATGAAAAAACAGGACTTTCCCGAAACACAATATCGAGCCTGTATAATAATAAAGCTACGCGTATTGATTATGCGACAATTGAAAAACTGTGCATGCTGTTTGATTGCGGTATAGAACACCTATTTACTTTTGAGAACCATTCTGATATTTACTCGTCTATGATGAAGGGAGACTTATAATGCCTCAAAAAAGCAAAACCGAAAAACCGAAAATTATATCTCTGTTTTCCGGCTGTGGGGGTCTTGACCTCGGCTTTCATCTTGAAGGTTATGAAACAATATGGGCGAACGATTTTTCCGCATGGGCTTGCGATTCATTTCGCAATTATTTCGGCGATGTAATCGTTGAAGGAGATATAACAAAAATTAATCCTTATACGGATAAAACGATTCCGAATTGCGACATTGTGCTCGGTGGATTTCCATGCCAGGATTTTTCTGTCATTTGGAAGCAGCCCGGCTTAGATGGTAAACGAGGAGGCCTTTACAGGCACTTTCTAGAGTTTGTTGATGCAAAAAAACCAGTTGCATTTGTAGCTGAAAATGTTAAAGGCCTTCTAACGGCAAACAAAAAAAAAGCTATTGAAACAATTATCAAAGATTTTGAAATGATTGTTCCAGGATATGTCGTCAAACCACATCTTTATAATTTTGCCGAATACGGCGTACCGCAATTCCGAGAACGAGTACTTATTGTTGGAATTCGTGTTGATACAGGGTTTGATTTTAAACATCCTTTGCCGACACATGGCGAAGGGTGTTTAAAGCCTTTTATTACAGCAGGACAAGCATTAAAAGGAGCTTTAAATGTTGATAATAACAATGAACATATAAATTGTACTGACAAGACACGCCGCATGCTTGAATTGATACCCGCAGGAGGTAACTTTACTGACATTCCAGTTGATAACGAGCTGTATGTTAAGGGCATGATTAGTCATGTTTATCGTCGAATAAATCCTGATGAACCTGCAAAAACTATTATTGCCGCAGGTGGTGGCGGTACATGGGGTTATCACTATCCCGAACCGCGTCCACTTACCAATAGGGAAAGAGCAAGGCTTCAGTCGTTTCCAGACAACTTCGAGTTTAAAGGAAATATTACTGAGGTAAGGCGACAAATTGGAAACGCAGTGCCTCCTGAAGGAGTGAGAATGCTTGCCAGAAAACTGATGCCTCTTTTTGAGGGTAAATATACAAAGGTAGATTTAGAAACAGAACTTGAAAGATTGAAAAAAATGTCAGTGAAAGAACGGTTAGAATATGTAACTGCAGAAATGAATTAAGGAGGATTTCTAATGAACTTTCTATTCTCCAACCTACCACCTGTACGAACAACCTATCCGACATTTATAGATACTTTCTATTCTCTAATTCCAATGTCTTCACAGATTGATATTGCTGTTGGATATGTAACTGCAGACTCACTTGCAGAATTGCATCAGGCAATAATTTACAACAATAATATTGCAACTCTAAATCTTGTAATTGGCATGCATTATTTAGATAAGTTCACTAAACTTCAATACAACGCAGCATTAGCACTCAACAAATTTCTTTTAAATGAAAAACGAGGAGAAGTAAGGCTTGTAACGACATTCCGTTTTCACGGTAAAATGTATTTATTCTCTAATAATAATGGACCATTCGCAGGTATAATTGGTTCAAACAATCTCGGAAGTATCGTAGGTAACATGACACGTACATATGAAGCATCAACTTTATTGAATGAACCAGAATCGGCGATAAAATTACGAGAATTTATCAGTACGCTAACCGCTGATGCGACCGACAATATCTCAGATTGTACAATTGTAGACTTTGACAAAAGGAATACACTCCTCGAAGATCATGAAAATGTTACTATGATAATGCCGGATGAACTCTTAAATATAAAATCTTCACTGACTCCTACTCAATTTGAGATACCACTTATCAAAAATGGCGAAGTCCCTTTAAAAAGTAATCTCAATGTGTTTTTTGGAAAAGGCCGTTTAATTACGGCAACTGGGGTGATTCAGCCACGCCATTGGTATGAGACCGAAATCATAGTGCCAAAATCAATCACACAACAATCTGGATATCCCAAAAAAGACAGTCCATCGGCTGTATTTGATGTAATAACGGATGATGGCTGGAAATTTTCGTGCAAAGTTAGTGGCGATTTTAGCAAAAATTTACGATCGGAAGACGATTTAAAAATATTGGGCAAGTGGATTAAAGGACGGTTAGAAAACAGCGGTGCACTTGAAGTTGGGCAGCTCGTCACTCCTGAAACATTTAATAAATATGGACGAAACAGTTTTACGTTAACTATGACAAATAAACATAATTTGTGGTATCTCGATTTCGGAGTACATAGGTGAAAAAATGAACTATCTTGAAAATTATCTGAAACGAATCAAAGCTAATGGGAATACTGCACTAGCTGATGCGGTGAAAGCCACAGTTGATAAAATTACACCTGAATATATAACCACATTTTCATTCAAAGAACATGTTGTAAGTTTACTTCTTGGCAATGTTCAGAGCGGTAAAACTAGCCATTTATTTGGAGTAATAAGTTCTGCTGCAGATGAAGGCTTTCCTATTTTTTTGCTGTTAACAACTGACAACACGCTTTTGCAGCAGCAAACGCTTTTTAGAGTACGGAATGATTTATCCGATTTTTGTGTATGCGGTGAAACGGATGAGTATGCTTTCAGTGCAAATCAAATGCGTAAACCAGCTATTATTGTACTGAAGAAGAATAGTAACATTCTTAAAAAATGGAAGAACAATCTATCATCCTCGCATTATTGTGATGGAAATGCATTGTTCATTGTTGATGACGAAGCAGATGCAGCAAGTCTCAATACACTTGTGAATAAAAAGAAACAAAGCACAATAAATCTACGTCTTTCAGAGATAAAAGATAATGCTGCTTGCAGTATTTATCTGCAAGTAACAGGAACACCGCAAGCATTATTACTTCAAGCTCACCAAAGTGGTTGGCATCCATATTTCACTCATTATTTTGCCCCTGGACACGGCTATATCGGAGGAAATATATTATTTCCTCCGGATAAACCTCCATATGTTATATTAACAGATAATGAAGAAGCAACAGATTTACTCAAAGATGATGAAATCGCCGAAAATGGATTGCAACAAGCTTTGCTAAATCACCTTGTCTCCTCAGCAGATATCTTCATAAATGGAGGAAAAGTTAGCAATTTTCTTATTCACCCCAGTATGGAAACAGCGCTGCATAATAAATTTGCAGAAAAGATCGGAGCTTATTTAAATGAAATTGCTGGTGCAATTGATGAAATGGAAGTCAGTGCTGCATTTAAAGCTGTATACGACAATTTAATCATTACTAAACCTACCATTCAACCGTTTGATGAAATTATGTCAGCAATTAAAAGTATTTTGGAGAATGATGCTGTTAGTCTTTTGATACTTAACTCAAAAGAGTTGTTCGCAGAGAATGTAAAATATGAAAGCGGAATTAACATAATTGTTGGCGGAAACAGTCTAGGGCGCGGGATTACTTTCCCCAAATTACAAACTACTTATTATTGTCGTGTATCCAGAAATCCGCAAGCTGATACAATGTGGCAGCACGCCCGTATGTTCGGTTATGACAGGGAACTCAGTCTTATGCGAGTTTTTTTGCCTCCTATACTATATAAACTGTTCTCTGATATTAATGCAACTAACAATAGTATAATTTCACAGATTGAACGGAGAAGGCCAGAAGACGTCAATATTCATTATCCTACAAAACTTCGTCCTACTCGTAAAAATGTTTTGGACAATAAAGTTGTTTTAATGTTTACTGGCGGGGTTGATTATTTTCCGCTCTTTCCTGACAACAAAAATATCGACATTATTGACAATATGCTCTCACGGTTTGCAGAAGAAACTTATTCGGTGAGCCTTAATATTTTTATAAATATTCTAGATCAAATTATTTCAGAAAGTCCCGATTGGAATCCCGAGAATTTTATTGGTATTTTACAGTCGATGCTGTCAGAAAATCCTGTTATGCAAGGCGCGCTTATTGTTCGCCGAAATAGAGATATTGGAAAAGGAACAGGAACTATGTTATCACCTAATGACCGTGCACTAGGTAAATCAATTAACAATTTCCCTGTTTTAACAATGTATAAAGTAACTGGCAGCAAAGGTTGGAACGACCGCAAGATCTGGGTACCCAATATTAAATTGCCGGGTACGGATGTGTACTATTGCATTTAGGAGTTGATTCATTTGGCAGACAATCATACGATAATAGAGCGTAGTTATAAAATGTCTTGTATTCGCAGTACTGATACTAAGCCTGAAGAAACTGTCCGTAAGTATCTGTTTTCTTGTGGACTGCGATATCGGAAGAACGACAAACGCTATCCCGGGAAACCTGATTTAGTATTTCCCAAATATCATGCTATTGTTTTCGTAAATGGATGCTTTTGGCACAGCCACGAGGGCTGTTCAGAATTTATAATGCCAAAGTCTCGACTTGACTATTGGCAGCCTAAACTCGAACGCAATCATTTACGAGACATTGAGCATGTCCGTGAACTTGAACAATTGGGATGGAACGTTATTACTGTCTGGGAATGTGAACTAAAAAAAGCCGTTCGAGATGAGCGGTTGGCGAAACTATTTTCACAGATTACTGGAGCTTAAAAAAGAAGGATTGCATTCGCTGAACTTTGGAATACCCCCAAAAAGTCATACCACTTTCATTGTTAGTAAAAAAGATATAAAATGCTAACAAAGGAGAGTAAAAATGGCGAAGAAGAACTACACCACAGAACAGATTATCGTGAAATTAAGGGAGATCGAATTATTCTGCGGACAAGGGAAAAGCGTCGCAGAAGCATGCAGACAAGCAGAAATTTCCGAGCAGACTTATTATCGGTGGAGAAAACAGTACGGTGGAATGAATACAACGGATGCGAAACGCATGAAGGAATTGGAGAAAGAAAATATCCGGCTTAAAAAATTGGTAGCCGATCTCAGCCTTGATAATGCGATCTTAAAGGATGTAAACTCAAAAAACTTTTAAGCCCGATTAAGCGCAGGGCAGCAGTAGAATATGTCATCAATGAGTATCAGCTTGCTCAGCGCAGAGCATGTCGGGCGCTAAGTGTCAATAGAAGTTCTTATCGGTATGAGCCGCTAAGACGAGACGATGAAGATGAAGTCCGCGCAGAGATTATCTATCTTGCCGCAAACTTCGGCAGGGTCGGCTATAAAAGAGTAACGAACATGATGCGCAACAACGGCAGGAGGATCAACCACAAGAGAGTTGAGCGCATCTGGCGCGAGGAAGGCTTGAAGCTGCCGAAGAAACAGATCAAGAAGCGAAGATTATGGCTTACAGACGGCAGTTGCGTCAGGTTGCGGGCAGAGCATAAAAACCATGTCTGGAGTTATGATTTTGTAGAGGATAAAACTTATGATGGCAGAAAGATCCGGATTTTAAATATTATTGATGAGTATACAAGGGAATGCCTCGCATCCGTACCAAGAAGAAGTTTTCGTAATAACGATGTCATAGAAGTTCTTGCCAACGTGATGCTGCTCAAGGGAACTCCGGAGTACCTAAGAAGTGACAACGGCAGTGAATTCACGGCAAAAAGAATCAGAACATGGCTGCAAAATGCCGGAGTTATCACAGCATATATCGAACCTGGAAGTCCATGGGAAAACGGCTATGTTGAAAGTTTCAACGCAAGGATGCGGGATGAATTCTTAAACGGAGAGTTGTTCGGAAACATGTATGAGGCACAAGTACTGATAAAGCGTTGGATGAATTATTACAATACGATACGACCACACTCATCTCTTGGAGGAAGAGTGCCTGCTCCGCAGACAATCATACCGTTATCAGCATAAAAGACGAAAACTCTTTTGCCCTCTCATTGACAATTCGAGAGCAAAAGAGTTTAATGTACGTAGCATCCTGACTGTATATCTATTTGAAAAACAATACTTAAAATACTAACAATGTTCCTGGACCAAGTATTGGGGGCATTCCATTTAAAACCCGAGATATCGCGAGTAGGATGGAACATAGAGTTAACTAGTATTAAATAAATATAGTATACAATGATTGTTTGAATACTATATATATAATCCAACTATATTTCATCGTTTTTACCAAAAAACCGAAAAATCTTACAAAAACATGTCAAAAACATGAATCAACCCCTTCACTTATTCACTTATATAAATGAAGGGGTTTTTTATAAGCAAAATTCCGAGCTATATTGACAACTGAATATACCCAAATCGGATACGTTCTTATTGCAACGAGCCATAAAACAGGTACGCTTGCGAATCCTACCACTGTTTGAAAAAAAACGCCAGGCAGCGTTTTTGGCGAAGACGTGCAATAAGCATCATGATACTTGCGCACAGTCGAGGTTAGCTCCCAGAGTGCGCCTCGGTCGCTGACGGAGAGGTGAGATTCCTATGTGCAGGTCTGCCGCCTGCAGTCCGGTTTGGTTTTTGATGACTATTTTGTAATTACATGATGATATGGGGGTTTTGTTATGCACTATGGAAAATTAAATATCGACATTACATCAAATGTACCTTCCCCAAAAGCAATCTACAGCTTTCAACGAGCCTTGTCTCAGATAAAGATCCACAGTGAATTACCCTTGGGGAATCCTTCTTTGGTTGACGGGAATCAATGACGATTCTGCCAAACGACAACATTGACAGAGCAATGGAATTTCTCTATGATGCAAGCCATCAGAACGCTTTACTTTGGGGGAATGTTTATGAATATCACTGATCAATATGACATTCGTTATGTAGCCATATATATCAGGAAATCCCGTGCGGAGAGTATGGAAGATCTGGAAAAACACAGAATGATTCTCACTGAGCTATGCCATAAGAATCATTTGAAATATGTCGAATATCTCGAAGTCGGAACATCCGACAGCATCGATATGCGACCTAAGATCTCCAAGCTGTTAAAAGAAGTGGAAGATTGCGTGTACGATGCCGTATGCGTTGTGGAATATGATAGACTGGGAAGAGGAGATCTGGGAGAACAGGATCGGCTGAAAAAAGCGTTTCAGAAATCCAATACTCTCATTATAACTCCGGATAAAATCTATGATCTGAATGATGACATTGATGATACCTATGCTGATCTGAAGGGTTTCTTTGCCCGTCAGGAATACAAGATGATCACCAAGCGCCTCAAACAGGGCAAAAAGATCGGAGCAAGACGCGGACAGTGGACGAACGGCACGCCGCCTTTCCCTTATGTGTATGAACGGTATCACGATCAGTACAACGAAAAAGGACTGGTCGTAAACAGTGAGAGACTGGAAATCTACCGGGATATCATTACTCTGGCACTCCGAGGCGATTCACCGAGAAAAATCGCGGAGAACCTCAATCTGAGAGGAATCAAGACGCCGAAGGAAAACTACTGGAGTCATATCACAATTCAGAGACTGCTCATCGATGAAACGCATCTCGGAAAAATCATCAGCAACAAGTCCCAGGGAGATGCCCATCAAACAAAACGACCGAATGCAAAAGAATATAAACCTGTACCTAAAAGTGAATGGATCATTGTCGAGAACTGTCATGAAGCAGTAAAAAGCCAAACGGAGCACGAGGAGATTCTGCGATTCATTCACGAGAGAAGCATAAAACCGGTTGCGGCAAGAAAACAAAAGCACGCACTGACCGGGCTTCTGAAATGTTCTTTATGCGGACATTATCTGAGTTTTAACTTATCTAGGAAAACGGTGCTGATTAAACACTGCTGGTATGTGGATGAATTTGGAAACAAATGCACCAACAGAGGTCTTTCGGCGGATTTGCTGGAGGAATTGATTCTAGAGAAAATCAAAGAGTATACCGATTCGTCCTTAGCGCTAGTTGATCCGGAGGATCACGAGAAGGCTGTTTATATCAAGAAACTGTTGGAAGAAAAAAACAAGCAGTTAACGAAATATGAGAGTGCTCTTGAGAAAGTAAATGAAGTATACGAGCTGGGAGATTATTCCAGACGCGAATGGATAAAGCGCCGGGAAAAGTGGCTGAATCTGATTGAACATAGCACTTATGAAATGAAACAACTGAAAGTACAATATAAACAGATCAGGAATATCTCACCGCAGGAGCGAAAAGACAATCTGAAAACTTTTCTTGATACCATCCGATCAGTGAGCGAAAATGCCCAAAGAAACGATCTTTACCGCACCATCATCAACAGCATCGATTACCTTCGTGTTGAAGATGATGTCAGCATTCGAATCAATTTCAAGTAGAGGAGGTGATGCCGCATGTTATCAGAAAAAACACCCAATAGATTGATCAAAGAGACTTCTCCGTATCTATTGCAGCACGCGTACAATCCGGTGGATTGGTTTGCGTGGGGAGAGGAAGCGTTTGACAAAGCGAAAGCCGAAAACAAACCCGTCTTTTTATCTATTGGGTATAGCTGACTACATGATTTTATGTACGTGCCATTGGTGCCATGTGATGGCGCACGAATCGTTTGAGGATGCGGAAGTAGCAGAGCTCATGAACCGCAATTATGTCTGCATCAAAGTGGACAAAGAAGAGCGACCCGACGTGGACAGCGTGTACATGACAGTGTGTCAGGCAATGAACGGCAGCGGCGGATGGCCGTTGACCGTTATCATGACCCCGGATGGAAAGCCGTTTTTTTCGGGAACATATTTTCCGAAACACTCGCACCCGCAGATTGCCGGACTGATGGATATACTGACTATCATTGCGGAGAAGTGGGAAAACGAACGGGAAAAGCTGATCGACTCGGGCAACGAGATCGCACGAGTTTTAGCGAAACCGACCGAAAAAGACGACATGCTGTATACGAAAGAATCCGCGAACGCAACGGCTGCCCAGCTCGGACAGATGTTTGACGCGCAAAACGGAGGATTTACGGAAAAGCCGAAGTTTCCGACCCCGCAGAACCTGTTCTTTCTGATGCGGTATGCGGCACTGAGCGGAAAGGATGATGCTCTGGCGATGGCGGAAAAGACACTGGTGCAGATGTACCGCGGCGGAATTTGGGATCAGATCGGGTTCGGCTTTGCGAGGTATTCCACGGATGAGCGCTGGCTTGTGCCGCACTTCGAAAAGATGCTGTATGACAATGCGCTGATGCTGATGGCTTACGCGGAAGCGTATCAGATCACGAAAAAACCACTTTACAAAGCAGTCGGGGAATCGATCTTCACCTATCTGATGAGGGACATGCACGACACCGAAGGGAGCTTTTACTGCGCGCAGGATGCGGACAGCGAAGGGGAAGAGGGGAAATATTATGTGTTTTCGAAAGACGAGCTGCTGAATCTGCTCGGGAAAGACGACGGAGAGCGGTTCTGCGCGTTTTACGGGATCACGAAAAACGGGAATTTCGAAGGCAAAAACATTCCGAATCTGCTCGGCAATAGCCTGTATGACGAAATACCCGCCGAGATCGCAACGATGCGAGATGCCGTGCTTGCCTATCGCAGCGGAAGAATGGTGCTCGGAAAAGACGACAAGATGCTGACATCGTGGAACGGACTGGCGATTGCAGGGCTGAGCGCGGCAGGCCGGATTTTCGGAGACGCAGATATGCTGGAAGCCGCCAAACAGGCGTGGGAATTCCTGAGAGAAAAAGCGATGGACGAGAACAACAGGCTGAGCGTGAGCTACCGAAACGGAACCGTGAAAGGAACAGGGCATCTGGATGATTATGCGTACTGCATATGGGGACTCTTGGAACTGTATGCCGCGAGTTTCGATGCGCGGTATCTGACGGACGCGATGCTGCTGTACCATGTGATGACGAACGAGTTTTTCGACGAAGCGAACGGCGGGTTCTGGCTGTATGCGAGAGACGCCGAACAACTGTTTCTGCGACCGAAAGAGGTCTATGACGGGGCGATGCCGTCCGGCAACTCCGTTGCTGCGTACGTGTTGCAGAGACTTACTGCGCTTTCCGCCGACGCAGACATGATGCAGCGGCTCGAAAAACAGCTCGGGTTTCTGGCAAAAGAAATCGCGGAGTTTCCCGCGGGGTATTGCTTTGCTTCGATGGTCTGCATGCTTGCGGCGTATCCGTCCGAAGAACTGATCTGTGTGATCGAAAACGAAGAAAGCAAACAGGAACTTGCCGAACTGCTCGGCAGTCTGTTTCTGCCGAATCTGAGCGTGCTGGTTTCAGACAAAACGAACGCTCCTGCCTTACATGCGCTGTTTGATGATCTGCGAAACTATCCGCATGGGGGAAAGGATGCTTATTATCTTTGCTCGGGGCATGTCTGCAACGCGCCGATGGAGGGGATTGCGCAGGTCGCAATGATATTGAAACAGAAATAAAATAAATACAAAATATTCACTCATTAAATATTGCTTTCATAAATATGTTTTGAATCTGCTCTTCAGTCCTTCGCTATCGAAAATTTAAGCGAATCTGAAAGTTTTGTATCCAAAATTATCTGTCAGGTACATCAATACCATGAAAACTATGGCTAAAACCAAACATAGTAATGCAAATCGATTGGACGATTATATCAAAATTTGAAGGAATGTTAACTTTATCTCTTTCATAGAAATATCTCCAATCATAAAAAAGATTCTTTGACTGTTCAAGAGCCACATCGAAAGATTTTTCATCTAAACCTCTTGAAGACGCATGGTTTTTAATTGCTGTCTGATAGTCGTCGTGAATGTTATAAAATAGCGAAAATAAATCATGCCGAATTGTTTTTGCGACTTCTATTGATAACGCAGACTTCAAAGCCAGCTCACAAGCAAACGCACCATTGACAATATAAGGGAAACTGAAAATTGCAGTATCAAAGTTCGGAACAGTAAGACTAGACTCATCATTATAGTATCCTTTCTTGCATATATCCTGAAAAACTGCAAAGAAACCTCGGCTTGCTATCACAGCATCTTCATTAAGCGCATGTTTCATTCCCATTCGTAATACCCTTTCATCAACAAAATACAAGCCAATTAATATGGAAGTAGGACATTTTTTCTGTTCAATAACCATTAAGTCATTTTATAATAATACAAATTTTGTATCAAATAAAGATTGTAAAACTATACTTTCAACATTTATCTTTCTTTAACTTATTGAATATAATAAATACTATTAACGTTCTATTTCATTTATTCTTATCACGGCTTCGCTTTTATACTGATTTTCCGAATCTCTCAGTATTCCGTGCAAAGTTTTTGTATGAACAAAATTAGATTTTTAATGCAACATTTTCTTTGCTTGCAATGGATTGCAGGTTTGGTTTATAATGAACCATCATAGTAAATAACCGCAAAATAATGCGGTTTGGGTGAATCAAATGACACAAGAACAACAAAACTTGCAACTGGGCATCGACATCGGCTCGACAACACTGAAAGCCGTGGTGCTCGGCAAACAGAATCAAATATTATTTCAAAAATATGAACGCCATTACGCGGATATCCCTTCCAAACTCAAAGAGATTTTGGGAGAGATTGCGCTGACTTTCCCCTCCTGCACGGTGAAAACGGTAATTACGGGCTCGGGCGGCATGAAACTCGCCGAACAGCTCGGGGTCGGATTTGTGCAGGAAGTGGTGGCGTGCGCCAAAGCCATCCGCAGATATCATCCGAGGACAGACGTCGCCATCGAACTCGGCGGAGAAGACGCGAAAATTACGTATTTCCAGGGTGGGATCGAACAGAGAATGAACGGCACCTGCGCCGGCGGCACGGGCTCGTTTATCGACCAGATGGCAACCCTGCTCGAAACCGACGCAAGCGGACTGAACGAACTGGCGAAACACTCCAAAATGATCTACCCGATTGCGGCGCGCTGCGGCGTGTTCGCAAAGACAGATGTGCAGCCGCTGCTCAACGAAGGCATCGCAAGGGAAGACATCGCCGTATCCGTTTTGCAGGCGGTGGTGATCCAGACGATCAGCGGACTAGCATGCGGCAGACCGATCAGAGGGAATGTGGCATTTTTGGGAGGCCCCCTGTTTTTCCTTTCGGAACTGAGAAAACGCTTCATCGAGACGCTGAAACTCACGGAAGATCAGATTGTGTTTCCGAAGGACTCCCAACTCTACGTGGCGCTCGGCGCGGCGATTCTTTCGGAAGAAGAATCGGTGATGGCGCTGACCGATCTGATCGGGAAAGTGGAAGACTATGAACCCGCACACGAAGTCAAACAACTGCCCGTGCTGTTCGACAGCAGGGAAGAGTATCTGAAATTCGTCGACAGACATCAGAAACATACCGTCCGAAGAACCGCGCTGGAAACCTATGCAGGCAACTGCTATCTGGGAATCGATGCGGGATCGACGACAACGAAACTGGCGCTCATCGCAGAAGACGGGGCACTGCTGTATTCGAGTTATGCCGGAAATCAGGGCAGCCCGCTCAAATCGGGCATGAAAGCGCTGAATGACCTGTATCGGGTATTGCCGCCGCAGGCGCGTATCGTACGCTCCGCCGTGACGGGATACGGGGAAGGTCTTTTGAAGAGCGCGCTCGGAATCGATATCGGTGAAATCGAAACGATTGCGCATTACAAGGCGGCCGATTTCTTCCTGCCGGGTGTGAATTTCATTCTGGATATCGGCGGGCAGGACATGAAGTGCCTGAAAATCAAGGACGGGACCATCGACAACATTCTGCTGAACGAAGCCTGCTCTTCGGGATGCGGATCGTTTTTGGACACGTTTGCGAGTTCGCTCGGAATGGAAATAGAAACATTCGCCAATCAGGCGCTGTTTGCGCGCCACCCCGTCGATCTGGGCTCGCGCTGCACGGTTTTCATGAATTCGCGCGTCAAACAGGCGCAGAAGGAAGGGGCGTCTCCGAGCGACATTTCCGCGGGACTGTCTTATTCCGTCATCAAGAATGCATTATTTAAGGTCATTAAAATAAAAAGCCCGCAGGATCTGGGGGAAAAAGTCGTGGTGCAGGGCGGTACGTTTTACAACGATGCCGTGCTGCGCAGCTTTGAACTGCTGACGGAACGCGAAGCCGTCCGACCCGACATTGCAGGCATCATGGGGGCGTTCGGCGCCGCGCTGATCGCGAAAGAACGCGTCGAAGAGGCAACGGAAACGACACTCATTTCACAGGATCGCCTGCAGGATTTCGAACCGCGTTCGACCATTTCCCGCTGTCCGAGATGCTCAAACCACTGCCTTCTGACGATCAACCATTTTCCGAACGGAGAACGGTTCGTGTCGGGAAACCGCTGCGAGCGAGGCGCCGGAACGGAGAAAACAAAGAACGAAATACCGAATCTGTTTGCCTATAAATATAAACGGGTGTTTGATTACCGACCGCTCGAACAAGAAAAAGCGGTACGGGGCGAAATCGGAATCCCGCGTGTATTGAACATGTATGAAGATTACCCGTTCTGGTTTACGCTGTTAACGGATCTGAAGTTTCGTGTGATGCTTTCCTCTCCGTCTTCACACAAGGTTTATGAAAAGGGGATGGAGACGATTCCGTCGGAATCGGTCTGTTATCCGGCGAAGATGGTGCACGGACATATTGTCGATCTGATCGACAAGGGCGTCGGAACGATATTCTACCCGTCCGTCAAATACGAGAAGAAAGAACAACTGAGTGCGGATAACCATTACAATTGCCCGATCGTAATCTCTTACCCCGAAGTAATGAAAAACAACGTGGACGCGATTCGGGAAACGGAGGGAATCCGTTATCTGCATCCGTTTCTGCCGATTGATAAAAAGAACCAATTGATTGATCTGTTGACCGAAACATTCCGGGAATGGAAAATCGGAAAACAGGAAGTGAAACACGCGGTGGAGGAAGCCTACCGCGAACAGACCCGCTTCAAACATGATATCCAAAAAACAGGGGAGCAGACGCTGGCTTATCTGCACAAAAATCACGCAAAGGGAATCGTGCTGGCAGGAAGACCGTATCACATCGATCCGTACATCCATCACGGAATTCCCGACATGATCGCCTCGATGGGACTGGCTGTGCTGACGGAAGATGCGGTGGCGCAATACGGAAACGTGAAGCGTCCGCTTCGTGTGGTCGACCAATGGACCTATCACTCCCGATTGTATGCGGCGGCATCGTTTGTTTCGGAGCGTGACGATCTGGAACTCGTGCAACTGAACTCGTTCGGGTGCGGACTGGATGCCGTGACGACCGACCAGGTGCAGGAGATCTTGACGGAAACCTCGAAGATTTATACGGTCTTGAAAATTGACGAAGTGAACAATCTCGGAGCCGTGCGTATTCGCCTGCGTTCTCTGCTTGCGGCAATGAACGAACGGGAAAGCCGCGGATATATCAGAAAACGCAGAGAGCTTCGCTATGCGAAACGTGTCTTTGACAAGGAAATGAAAGCGAACCACACCATCCTCGCGCCGCAGATGTCGCCGATCCACTTCCAATTTCTGCAGGAAGCCTTTAAAAAGAGCGGCTACAATCTGGTGGTGCTGCCGTGCGATGACGAGAAAGCCGTCGATGCGGGGCTGAAATATGTGAACAACGATGCCTGCTATCCCGCCATACTGGTGGTGGGGCAGATTATCTCGGCGTTGCAGTCCGGCGAATATGATTTGGAACACACTTCGGTGGCAATCACGCAGACCGGAGGCGGCTGTCGCGCGACGAATTATATCGGCTTTCTGAGAAAAGCAATGCGGGACGCGGGGTTCGAGCGGGTGCCCGTGATCTCGATCAGTGCGCAGCGCATCGAAAAAAACCCGGGATTCAAGTATACACTCCCGTTTTTGCACCGTGCCATGATTGCGCTTGTTTACGGGGATTTACTGATGAACGTGCTGTATCGGGTGCGTCCGTACGAAAAAATCAAGGGCAGCGCCAACGAACTGTACGAAAAATGGTCACAGCGATGCCTGCAGTCGATCCGCTCGGGCAAAATGCATTTTCATGAAATCATTCAGGGCATCGTGTCGGACTTCGACGCACTGGAAATCAGCGAGACCCGCAAACCGAGAGTCGGGCTCGTGGGAGAGATTCTGGTAAAATTCCACCCCGGAGCAAACAACAACGTCGTGGACGTGGTCGAACGGGAAGGGGCGGAAGCGGTGATGCCGAGTCTGATGGGCTTTATGTATTACTGTGCCTACAACGGAGTGATCAACACGAAGCTTCTGCGGGATTCGAAAGGCAAGCGCAACATCAGCAATGTGATCATCTATATTTTGGAACGCTACGAATCGGCGATGAAAAAAGCACTGGCCAAAAGCAAACGATTCACACCGGGCGCATCCATCCGTCAGGTGGCCAAATACGCTTCCGATGTGCTGTCTTTGGGACATCAGACGGGAGAAGGGTGGCTGCTGACGGGAGAAATGGCGGAATTGATCCATTCCGGTGCGGACAATATTATCTGTATGCAGCCGTTCGCGTGCCTGCCGAACCACGTGGTAGGCAAGGGCATGATCAAAGAACTGAAACGAAGAAACAAAAACACGAACATCGTGGCCATCGATTATGACCCGGGAGCGAGTGAAGTCAACCAGCTGAACCGAATCAAGCTGATGATCTCGACTGCTTTCGAAAATCTAAAATCGGAACAATTACCGACTGATTGACAAGCGAAACAAGCATCGATAAAAAACGCGACCGTTCTCTTAATTTGAATGGTCGTGTTTTTGTATTTTTCCCAATATCAAGTTGTTTTCTGTTTTGATATTTTTCCATGAATCGGTTGATACAACGCAACAAACGCTGCTGTCGTAAGTCACAATCATTTGACGAATCCATGTTAATTAAAAAATGCGTCAAACAGTGTTATGAAAGAGCTGACTTCTGCGTTATTTATAACAGAGGTTATGATTGAACATATCGCGATACAGCTTTATTTTCATGAAATAGATGAAAGATCGGAGGGGACGGGAATAGAACAAAAGTTGATTCCACTCTTGTCTGTGTAAAATCATTGACCCGCACCGTGACACAATTAACCGTCCATAACTACATGGAATGGTATTATAATGGCGGAGGCTCTATTTCTTAATAAGCACTCACACACCACACAATCATTACTATTTTGAAATAATCAAAACGAAAGGGAGCTGAGAGCAATGGCACCAAGTTTATTGGTACTGATCTCAGGAGTACTTTTATATTTTGCCGTCAGATATGGGGTAAGGGACGGTATCAACTCGTCTTGTATCGGAAAAAAACAAAATGATACGAATGAGGATTGGACAGAATCCTTAGACTCAATGAAACATTCTGACGGCAAATCCGATCAAAACATGTTCTAACAAAGCATTCCTCTTAACCTGACACTTTTTTATCTTTGTCGGATACACAAGAATCAACTCAAATTGATATTATCGTTTGGGTTGATTTTTTTGCAGGAACAGGCATCTTTCCCGTCTCATTTTGCTGTATTATTTTGTTACTCAAACATTTGCAGCAGCAGCGTCCTGTCCTTTTCGCTATTATTTTTATGCCATATTATGATATAATACAAACAAATACAGTCGGCGTTGAACAAACCGGCAGGGAGGCTCATCATGAATTTTTCATGGATCGACATTGTGATCGTTGTTATATTGCTTGCAAGCGCGGTCAGAGGATTGTCGGAAGGGTTTGTCAAATCCTTTCTCTCATTCTTCCTGATTATCGGAGGATTGGTGCTTGCAAAAATCTTCAGCCAGCAGCTTGCGGATTATGTATCTCAAAACAGCCATTGGGTCAGTCAGCTGCACGGTTTTGTATCGGATAAACTGACAGTGATTTTCGGAGGCTCCGCCGTGTCGGGAGCATCCTGGACAAATTCTTCGCAATTATACAATGTGCCGGTCTCTCTGCAGAATCTGATCAACAATTTTGTGAGTACCGCGGATAAAACCGTCGGGGATGTGACGGCAATTCTGGCACAGAATATTTCCGATTTTTTGGTATTGGTGATCTGCTTCCTTGCAATCTTCCTTGCAATACTGATTGTAGGAAACATTCTGATTTTTGTTTTGGATAAGCTGACCTCCTTGCCTGTCCTCAAAACATTCAACAAGGCAGGCGGGCTGCTTGTGGGATTGCTGAAAGGCGCGATTATCTGCTGCCTGTTTGCGACGATTCTCTATTTTGCGAATCTGATGCTTGGAGCGGTCACTCTGTCCACTGCCATCAATAATTCATTTTTGATCAAATATTTCTATTTGGGATTTTTATTCGGGTGACGCAATGATCAGTCAATATCTGTCTGACGGGGTTCTTCAAAAATACGGCGCTGCGATCGGCGTTTTGGATGATTTATCGGTCGTGGCCATTGTTGTTGCAGTTACGATCATTTTAAATCTGATTGTTTCAAAACTGATTAATAAACTGTTTTCGGAAAACAGACCTTTGTTCAAATCGCGCATTGACTCTTCCCGCAGAGCCACCCTGAAGGGAATCACAAAGAATGCGGTGAGATATATTCTGTATTTCATTGCGATCATGGTGATACTCGGCCAATTCATCAATATCAGCTCGATTCTGACGATTGCGGGAATCGGCGGAATTATTCTCAGTTTGGGAATGAAGGGCATGATTGAAGACATTGTGGCGGGTTTTTTCATTATTTTCGAGGATCAATACAATGTAGGGGACTATATTACCATAGACAAGTACGATGGGGTGGTGGAATCCATCGGAATCCGCACGACGACGATTGCGGATTTCAACGGAGACGTGCACAGCGTGCACAACGGAACGATTTCTGCGATTACCAATCATTCCAGAAAAGATCAGCGGGTGATGTTTGATGTGGGGATTGATTACGATGCGGATATTCGGCGGGCGGAAACAGCGCTCAGGGAAGTCTGCAAAACAGCCTCTTCGGATGACCGCTTTACGGACGGACCTTATTGTCTGGGGATTCAGCAGATCAGCGCAAGCGGTGTGACGTTCCGTGTTTATGCCACAACAAAATGCATGGAACAATGGGATGCGGAGCGTTTTCTGAAACAACAGCTGCTGGAACGATTCCGAACGGAAGGAATCCGACTGGAACAAAACACGAATCTGACGATTCAGAACAGAGAAACAAAATGAACGGCGATTACGGAATCTATGATCATGTGATCATGAAAAAACAACATCCGTGCGGTTCCAACGAATGGGAAATAATCCGCATGGGCGCAGATATCAAAATTAAGTGTGTGCAATGCGAACGGATAGTCATGCTGCCGCGCGGAAAATTTGAAAAGGGCATCAAAAAAATCCTCAAAAGTGAGAAAACAATTGAAAAAACGGATGAAGTATGATAAACTGAAGTGCTTAAATCCTTGGGGATAAGCTTTTTTGCTGTCCCCCTGAGTCCATAAGGAGGTGACTGATATGACGTCTTACGAAACGCTTTTCATTGTGCACCCGAACATGACCGAAGAAGAGGTAAAACCTTACATCGAAAAGGTCAAAGGGGTAATTGAAACAGCGGGTACTGTGACGGAAATCGAAGAATGGGGCAAAAAACGCCTGGCTTACGAAATCGACAAAGTGCGCGACGGTTATTATGTATTGATTCAATTCAATGCGGAACCCAAAGTGCTTGATGAACTGAACCACATTTTCCGAATTACCGAAAACATACTCAGAGGCATTATCATCAAGAAAGAAAAATAGCGGCGGTATTTGATTATGTTAAACAAAGCAATTCTGATCGGAAGACTCACCAGAGATCCCGATGTGAAATATCTGCAGAACGGCACACCGGTAGCAAGTTTTACGCTTGCGATCGACCGCACATTCAAAAATAAGGACGGCCAGAAAGAAGCGGACTTCATTCCGGTTGTCGCATGGAGAAAGACAGCGGAACTGTGCGGAAAGTACCTGGCCAAAGGCAGTCAGGTCGCAGTGAGCGGACGTATTCAAACCAGAAGTTATGATGCCAACGACGGAAGCAAACGATATGTAACGGAAGTCGTGGCGGATGAAGTGCACTTTATTGGCTCCAAGTCCGATTCTCCGAGAAACAATTACGGTGACAACGACAATTTCGGCGTCCCGATGGATGGGTTTGAGGAGATCGATGATTTGGATGTTCCATTTTAATTCGGAAAGGAGACATTCTCATGCAGAACAGAGACAGAGAATCCGGCAAAGAAATGTACAGACGCAGAAAGAAAGTTTGTTATTTCTGCGAAAACAAAATAGATCACATTGATTATAAAGACGTAAAACTCTTGAAAAAATATGTATCGGAACGTTTCAAAATTTTGCCGCGAAGAGCAACCGGCACCTGTGCACAGCACCAGAGAGAAGTAACGAATGCAATCAAGATTGCACGAAATATTGCTCTGCTGCCGTATACAACGGAATAATCAAAACAGCCGAAAAAAATTTCGGCTGTTTTTTTATTCCTCGGATTTCATGTCCGATCGCGCCTTATTTGCTTTGGTTGACCTGTATGATCCGTTCGTTATTTTGGAGACAATCATGAATCCAATGATCGACAATTGAATTGAGAAGCATGCTTTCTTTCCATGGGTAATCATGATTCGCATTTGAGATGATTGCATTTTTTGCGTTGGGAAGGATCTCCGCCAAATCCCGATTGGATTCTTTTACGAACTTCGGTTCCTTTTCTCCCGCGAGCAGTAAGATCGGAATCTCAGCTGTCGGAAGGTTTGTTCGCAAGGATGGAATATTGCCTCATTTCGCGATATACCCTTTGAAGCATTTCCGGATTCACATAGTCTTTTTGATATCGCTTTCTGTTGACTGCGCTGACGAATTTGCAAAATAATTTATTTGAACCGACCGTATAAAGAAAAGACGGACGTAAATTTCCGCTGCATACAACGGCATGGTCAATCAGCTCCGGGCTGGAGCGTAACAACTCGATCAACACAACTCCACCCAAAGAATGTCCGACGAGATGCGCTCTGCCGAAAGAAGCATTGGTTTTTATGAATTCTGCGATACATCCGGCACTTTCAGCAATGGAAAATGGTTTGCAGGAAGCACTTTTCCCATGTTCCGGCAAGTCAACCGTGACACAATGATAGGACTGAAAAAAATCCATGCTGCTTTCCCATACCGTGCTGTCCATTCCTCCGCCGTGAATAAACAGAATCATGGGTGCATCTGCTCTCCCTCTTTGCTCGAAAGATACTTGCATTCGTTATTTCCTTTTATTGTTTTAAGAGTTTTCGATTTTAGCAAGAACTGAAACGTGCTGCAGGAACAATTTCCTCGTTTTTCTGACGAAAAGTCATCCATGTTATTATTGGATGATTTTCCAGTTTTTTTCTTCGGCAATTGCTCTTAATTTGGCTTCGGGGTTCACAGCGACAGGATATCCGACCGCTTCCAAAACAGGAAGATCGGAAGAGCTGTCCGCATAGGCATAACTGGATTCCCAATCCACTCTGCCGTCGGAATAGTGCTGACGAATCTGCTGCATCTTTTGCTGACCGGTAATGACAACCAACGGCTTTGTCAGATCGATGATCTCTTCTTTGAAATGCATTTCCGTTCCGATAACATGATCGACTCCGTATCGGCTGCCGATCATGGAAAGCAGCGTCGCATAGCAACCGGACAGCAAAACAATATGGCAGCCTTCGGCTTTACGCTCCTGCAATTCTTTCACAACCGGCTCGTTAAGCTGCGGAATGATTCTTTCTGCACATACGGAAAAAAATGCGTGGATTTGCTGTTGGCTCATTCCATTGAAGATTCGATTGAAACGATCCATCGCCATGTTTCTGATCTGTTCTCTGGTTAATTTTCCGGAACGTCCCGTTTTATACCTGACATACAGAGCCGCCACGGAGCACCATGTACGCAGAAACGGGATCTTCGGATAATGCAGTCTGCTCCATTGACGCATCAAATAAGGCAATGTATCCATAGGAAACAAGGTGCCGTCAAAATCAAAAATTGCAAGTTTCAATAAAACCCCTCCTTTGCAGTATTTTTATTTTAAACGATAACAAAGGAAAATCGTGCACTTTTTTTTAAATGAAACAATGAATTTTGTATCTGGCTTTTATCGGGTTACATTATAACACAGAATTATGTGTTTTTTTGAATAAACTATTCCGGCAGATAAATCTTTCCCGTTTCCCTGCAATCCTGCGGATTGTATTTTTTTGATATACCGCAAAACAAGTTAAAATCAGTCCGCCTTTCGGTTTTCAGTTTACAAATATTATATTCGAAATTTATAATTCTTTATATTTCTTTTTTCCTGTTGATAAAACGAATGCTTTTTGATAAGATATTAACATATCAACAATGAGGTTATCGGGTTATCAACAACTTTGCGGAAGTTGTTTTTTTCAGCCAAATTACTCGATTTTCTCCTAATTTCTTGATCGGATATGTTGATAACTTTTTTACGGGAGGACATCATGTCAACACAATCGGTATGGGACAATGCGCTGGAGTATATTAAAGAAGAATTGACACCGATCGTTTTTCAGGAATATATCGAACCGATACTGCCCGTTCATTCCACAAATGAAACTTTTGTTTTAAAAATTGCGGAAGAATATAAAAAAACCGCAATTGAAAATATGTATCATTATTTAATTGTGAAAGCTTTGCGTTACGCAACCGGTGGAAAGAATGTAACCGTAAAATACGTTACGGATGACAGCGAATATTCCCGGCCGATTGCCGAAAAAGAACAAAGCTTTTCTTCGTATGCGGAAAAACAGTCTGCTTATTCTTTCAATCCGAAATATACGTTTGATACCTTTGTGGTCGGCACCAATAATCGGCTGGCACATGCCGCATCTCTGGCGGTCAGTCAATCGCCCGGGAAAAAATATAATCCGCTGTTTATCTACGGCGGAGTCGGGTTGGGAAAAACACATTTGATGCAGGCAATCGCACAGCACATTTTAAGCGAAAACGAACATTTCAAAGTATCGTTTGTCTCAAGCGAGAAATTCACAAACGAATTCATCGATGCCATCCGCAGAGAAAGCAACATTCAATTCCGCAATAAATACCGGAATGTGGACGTGCTGCTTGTGGATGATATTCAGTTCCTTTCCGGAAAAGAAGGAACACAGGAAGAATTTTTCCATACATTCAATGATTTATACAATGCCGGAAAACAAATTATTCTCACTTCCGATAAACCTCCGAAAGATATTCCGAATCTGGAAGAACGGCTTCGTTCCCGTTTCGAATGGGGATTATCCTGTGATATCGCCCCGCCTAATTTCGAAACCAGAGTGGCGATTTTGAGACGAAAAGCCGAAGACGAAAATTTTGAAGTCAGCAACGAAATATTGGAGTACATTGCTGAAAAAGTCGTGAGCAATATCAGAGAATTGGAAGGTGTTCTTCTGAAAGTCAAGGTGCTTTGCGAAATGGAACAAAAGCCTCTCACAATACAGAAATTGAATGAGAGTTTAAAAGATATGTTTGCGAGCACAGAAAAAAGAATTTCCTCGGAATTGATTATTCAGACCGTTTCGAAATATTACAATGTTTCCTATGGTGACATTTTATCGTCAAAACGTACGATGAACATTGCAAATGCCCGACAGATCGGCATGTATTTAATGCGAGAACTGACTGATCTTTCGTTACAGAATATCGGTGACAGTTTTGGGGGAAGAGATTATTCCACAGTCATTCATGCCTGTGGAAAAGTAAAAGATAAATCCGAAGAAGATGATAATTTTAAGAAAGAATTATCGTATATTATAACAGAGATAAAAAATAATAATTAATTATGCATAACTTATGCACGTTTTTTCGACAACCTATCCGTTCTCTTTTTTGTAGAATTGCAGACAGAGAAAGCCTTTGAAGAGTTATCAACATATCCATATCCCCTACTACTGGTATTAACATATTAATATGATATAAAAAAGAAACAAAGAAAGGCATCTTTATGAAATTTTCCGTTAATAATCAGGATATGCTAAAAGCATTGAATACCGTTTCCCGTGCAATATCGGCAAAAACAACCATGCCTATTTTAGAATGTATTTATATTGAAGCATCCGATAATCAACTGATTTTAAAAGGCAGCGACGGAGAACTGTCGATCATCAGTAAGCTGCCGGCGATTGTGAAAACAAAAGGATCTATTGTCATACCGATCAAAACATTGTCCGAACTGCTTCGGACCTATCCCGATGAACTTGTTAACTTCAGTATTGAAGAAGGCAATGTCATGAATATTAATTGTTCGAAATCGGATACCACTTCCGATGTTACGATTTTGGGAAGAAATGCGGAAGAATATCCGAAAATCAACTTATATAATGTCAAAGATTTTATTAAAGTCAATCATGATACACTGAAAAGCATGATACGCGATACGGTATTTGCCTGTGCTTTTCAGGAAAATATTTCTCCCGTGCTGACGGGAATCCTTGCCGAATATGACGGAGAAGTGTTGCAGTTTGTGGCATTGGACGGATATAAACTGGCACTCAGACGGGAAAAAATAACTTCCGGTGATTCCATGAGCAGTATGAATTGCATCGTTCCGGGCAGAACTCTTTCCGAAATACTGAAAATATTGGCTATTTATGATTATGATACGATGATTCATATTTCGAACAATAAATTTATTGTCAATATCGGGGATACGCAAATTATATCGAATTTGTTGGAAGGTACGTTCATCAAATACGAATCGTTAATGCCGAAAGAAATCAAAACGATCGTGAAGTTGAATACGGATGAGCTGCTTAACAGCGTATCCAGAGCATCGTTGATTACCGATGAATCGAAGAATTCGCTCATTAAAATGTCTTATACGGACGATAAACTTTCGATTACTTCGGAATCGGATATCGGAAAAGTAGCGGAAGAAGTGAATATCAATAAAAACGGAGATGATTTAAAGATTGCATTTAATTCCAAGTTTTTTGTGGAAGTTCTTAAAATCATCAATGATGACAGGATTATCATTGAGTTTAAAGATAAACTCAGTCCGACACTGATTAAGCCTGTAGACAGTGACAAATATGTATATCTGATTATGCCTGTTCGTTATGTCGAATAAGAGTAAGACAAAAAGCCTTCATTGAGAAAGGCTTTTTTTATGATCTGAAATCGGAAATCCAAACAAAAACAATCACATTGCTTTTCGCTTTTGCGAAGTTTATAATAATATTCAGTTATCCGAACAGGAGTTATGTGTATGAAAAACAGCGTGTTTGAAATTCCGAAACCTCAAAACGAACCGGTGCTTTCTTACTTGCCGGGAAGCAAAGAACGGGAAGACCTGAAACAAATGATCTCCCTTTTGAAAAAGCAGAAAATGCATATTCCGGTGATCATCGGCGGAAAGGAAATTTTTACCGATGAAACGGGAAATTGCGTGATTCCTCACGAAAAAGAGCACATTTTGGCTTATTACCATAAAGCGGGGGAAAAAGAAGTTCATGAAGCGATTCAATCCGCAATGGATGCAAAAAGAATATGGGACAATCTGGATTGGAATGAACGGGCTAGTATTTTCTTAAAAGCGGCCGCGCTGATATCCGGACCGTATCGCGCATTGATGAATGCCGCAACCATGTTGGCTCAAAGTAAGACAGCATATCAGGCCGAAATCGACGCGGTTTGCGAATTGTGTGATTTTTTCCGATTCAATGCATATTTTATGGATCAGATTTATAAAGAACAGCCGGAGAATTCGCATTCTGTTTGGAATAAAACAGAGTACCGCTCATTGGAGGGCTTTGTTTTTGCTATCACACCGTTTAATTTTACATCCATTGCGGGGAATCTGCCGACATCACCCGCACTTTGCGGAAATACGGTGGTATGGAAACCATCTTCCGCGAGTGTTTATTCCAATTATCTGATTATGAAAATTCTTTCGGAAGCAGGGCTGCCGGACGGAGTCATTAATTTTATACCGGGAAGCGGAAAACAGATCGGAGAGATTGTTTTAAAAGACCGACATCTTGCCGGTGTGCATTTTACCGGTTCCACGGATACGTTTGACGGTATATGGAAGACTGTGGGAGAACATATTTCCGAGTATGACACCTATCCGAGATTGGTTGGGGAAACAGGGGGAAAAGATTTCATTTTCGTGCATGAAAGTGCGGATGCGGAAGAAGTGGTGTCTGCAATTGTGAGAGGCGCGTTTGAGTATCAGGGGCAGAAATGCTCGGCGGCATCGAGAGTATATCTGCCGAGCGGGATGGAAAAAGAAACGGATGACAGACTGAAGAAAATGGTTTCCGAAATCAAAATGGGAGATCCTGAAGATTTCCGCAATTTTATGGCAGCTGTGATTGATCAGCCGTCTTTCGATAAAATCAAATCGTATATCGATGATGCAAAGGAATCGGAGGAAGCAGAAATTTTGTGCGGGGGAGAATGCAGCGATCAGATCGGGTACTTTATCGAACCGACAGTAATCAAAACAAAGAATCCCTCATTTAAAACGATGCAGGAAGAAATTTTCGGACCTGTGGTTACGATTTATGTTTATGACGAATCTTGTCTTGAAGAGACGCTCAGGCTGTGTGACGGCACTTCAAAATATGCTTTGACTGGAGCCGTGTTTGCAAAAGATCCGCAGGCAATCCGTGAGATGTCCCGAATATTGTCCCAAGCCGCAGGTAATTTTTATATCAATGATAAACCGACGGGAGCTGTAGTGGGACAACAGCCGTTTGGCGGAGCACGAAAATCGGGAACAAATGACAAGGCCGGAAGCAAAACAAATCTGATGAGATGGATCAGTCAGCGAAGCATCAAAGAAAATTTCGAACCGCCGAAAGGGTTTGATTATCCTTATATGCAGGAAGAATAATTTAAGACGAAACGAAAAAGAAATCCGATTGCCACGGTAAACATATGCTTTTCTTTGCAAGCACTGTAAATCGCAGGAACGAAGCGGAGCCGTGTGAGGATTTGTTCGGATGCTGATACATCCCTTTTTCGGATTTGTTATTCGGTTTGTTTCTCAATTATTTTATTATCAGTCCCATACGATTGAAATAAAGCCGATTTGGCTTTATATAAGGAATTACGGAGGTAAGAAACAGGATGCAACGAGCACACGAAGTTGAATTTCAGATTCACGGAGAAGACCTGCAGTTTGTGGAAATCATGCTGGATCCGAATGAGTCCATTATTGCGGAAGCGGGCGCGATGATGTACATGGACAGTTCGATTCGGATGGATACGATTTTCGGAGACGGTTCGGGAAAAGAAGGGACGGACATGAAAAGCAGATTGTTTTCTGCGGGGAAACGCATGCTGACAGGCGAAAGTCTGTTTATGACGTCCTTTACAAACAATGCACAGGAAAAAAGATGCGTCGCGTTTGCCGCGCCGTATCCGGGCAGAGTGATTCCGTTTGATCTGAGTGATTTCGGCGGAACTTTGATTTGCCAGAGAGATTCTTTTCTTTGTGCGGCGATGGGGATTTCTATCGGAATCGCTTTTCAGAAAAAGATAGGGGTAGGATTGTTCGGAGGAGAAGGATTCATTATGCAGCGTCTGGAAGGTGACGGACTCGCCTTTATGAATGCGGGAGGAATGATTGTAAAAAAAGATCTGAATCCAGGGGAAAAACTGATGTTGGATACGGGGTGCCTTGTCGCATTGACATCAACGGTAAATTATGACATTGAATTCGCAGGAAATGTTAAGACCGCACTGTTTGGCGGTGAGGGGCTTGCGCTCGCAACTTTGACAGGTCCGGGAACGGTATGGCTGCAATCATTACCGTTATCGAGAATGGCGGACAGAATCGTTTCCGCATCAAAGATGGGAGGCGGAAGCAAAGAAGAAGGAAGTTTGCTGGGAGGAATCGGAATCGGAAATTTATTTGGTGGGAACAACTGACAAACACGCACCAATAAAAAATTAAAAAAGAAAAGCAGCGTCTTTGCCTTTGCAACAGACACTGCTTTTTTATTTAATCTGAAAATATGGCATGATTTGAATATTCAGCATCTGGAAAACATCTTTTCCAACGCGTATGATTTTATCGATTTCATCATCATGAAGCCGCATAAATCGAAATTGCGTACGCATTAAATAGTCATAAAACTGCTCATGCGTTTTGCAATCCAGTCTTCCGGTGTAGTAGGCATAGGATAAAGAAAAAGAAGCAAACGTTGCGGCGATGGAGAGCATGGACAATTCGCCGGATTCTCGGTCAATATCCAAATGATACTGTCTGTCGTGTATCTTGAAAAAATTAATATTATTCTCGGTGAAACATGATTCGAAGCCACAGTTCATATATTCCAAAAAGAAATTTCTCGCGTTTTCATCATCATTCCAAAGTTTATCCAAAGTAAGAAAATCAACGACGGTAGAGACCTTCAGATCATAAGGCATTTTACTCAGATAAATTTTTTCCGAAAGTTTGTTCTTGATGTTTGCTCCGATACTTTCGAAAACAGCTCTGGCAAGATTGTCTTTCGATTTGAAATGGTAACTGATCAGCGGGGCGGTGATGTTAATTTCATTTGCAATTGATTCAAAATAGGTGTTTTTATAACCCTTTTCATAAAAAAGACGGGTTGCGACCGAAACAATTTCATCCCGTCGGTTTATTTTTTCTTCATAATTTTCCATATTCTAATAATATAACACATAGCGATTGGGATGGAAAGAAAAATTTCGGATAAAATTCGTATCTTATTTTGAAAAAATAATATTTTATATTCTTGACAAATCAAATATTGAAATTTATAATAATTATACTTAATCGATTAAATTAGATGTGACTAAAACTATTGATTTCGGGAGGAAAAAATGTCAAAAATCTCAGAAGTAAAAGCAAATGTCGAAGCAGGAAAAGCCAAAATCGTACCCGTTTTGGTACAAGAAGCACTTGATGAAGGTGCAGGCGCACAGGAAATCCTGGCGGCAATGATCGAAGGAATGGGAGTGGTAGGCGAAAAATTCTCATCCGGAGAAATCTTTGTTCCTGAAATGCTGGTTGCAGCACGTGCCATGCAGAAAGGCGTCGAAGTATTAAAACCTTTACTCGCGGGAGAAGGCGCAGTGTCTCTCGGCAAATGTGTTATCGGAACGGTGGCGGGAGATCTTCATGATATCGGTAAAAACTTGGTATCTCTAATGATCGAATCCGCAGGATTCGAAGTGATCGACCTCGGAGTGGATGTACCGAAAGAAAAATTCATCGATACGATTAAAGCAAATCCGGGAGTCAATCTTGTGGCATGTTCGGCACTGCTGACCACAACCATGCCGTCACTCGAAGAAACGGTCAAAGCAATCAAAGCATCGGGTTTGACGGGCTTCAAAGTGATCGTGGGCGGAGCTCCGATTACACAGGGATTCGCGGATGAAATCGGTGCTGACGGATATGCGCAGGATGCAGGCGGTGCTGCCGTGCTTGCGAAATCCATCGTAAAATAATTAAAAACAAGGAGTAAGAAACATGACAAAAATTCCTTTTGATGAAAAAGAAATGAAAGTTGTCAGAGAAGTTCCGGATTTTTTCGGAAATCAGCTTCCTGTATATGACTTTCCGATTTCTATGAAAGAAAATTATATTAAAACAGTAAACAAAGAACCGGTGTGGGAGTGTCTCGGTTATGAAACCGGATTGTTCTGCCCGAGTGTGATTCCTGATAATATGGCCAGAGCGTTTGTATTCGAAGCGAACATGCAGCCTCCCAAAGAAGGATATGTCAAAGATATGTTCGGAATTGAATGGACTTATGTGCCCGCAGTCGGCGGTTCCATGGAGCGCCCCGACGTTCCCCATATTTTGCAAGATGCAAATGACTGGGAAAAAGTGATTAAATTCCCCGATATCGACAGTTGGGATTGGGAAGCCAGTGCGAAAGCGAACAACGGAACATTCCTTAATTCGAGTACCGCGAATTTTGCATGGCAGATCAATGGATGGTGGTTTGAGCGTTTGGTGTCGTTCATGGGATTCGAAGGTGCTGTTGTGGCGTTGATTGATGATGATCAGAAAGATGCTGTAAAAGCGCTCTTTGAAGCAACAACCGATCTTGCCTGCAGACTCGTTGATAAATTTGCACAGTATTATGAAAACATCGACGGCGTGACCGTACATGACGACTGGGGTTCCCAGCGCGCTCCGTTCTTCTCGTTTGAAGCTGCGGAAGAAATGATCGTTCCTTACATGAAAAAACTGACGGATCATATCCATTCCAAAGGCTGGATTGCGGATCTGCACAGCTGCGGACATATCGAAACCCGTGTGCAGAACTTCATCAATGCGGGATGGGATACCTGGACACCGCAGGATATGAACGACACACAGAAACTGTTCGAAGAATTCGGAGATAAAATCGCAATCGGCATCATTCCCGATGCGTTTGATCCCGCGAATACTTCGGAAGAAGAACAGAAAAAATTCGCTGCGGATTTTGCAAAGAAAGTCTGCGTACCCGGAAAATCTTCTTTCATGAGTCTTTACGGCGGAATGTATCTGACGATCCCGTTCCGGGAAGAATTGTACAAACAATCCAGAATTCTTTACAGCAAATAAGTTCTATTCATAAAGAAATCCTGAAAAAAGGAACCGTTTATCAAAACGGTTCCTTTTGCTTATAGTTTGTCTTTAAAATTGCGAAAATGACTGGATGTTATCTGCGTTTGCCGAACAATCGTAAAATCTGCAAAAACAGATTGATGAAATCAAGATACAGTTTCAGTGCTCCGATGACGGAAATTTTTCTGATAATCTCGGTATGATCCTGATATGAATCACTGTCGGCAGACTGGAGCATTTGTTTGATTTTCTGTGTATCATATGCAGTCAGCCCGACGAAAACGAGGATTGCGACGATGCTGATGATGATATCGAGCGTGGAGTTTCCCAAGAACAGATTAACGACGCTGGCAATGATGACCCCGATGAGCCCCATGGTCAGATATCCACCGATGCCGGAAAGATTGCGTTTGGTTGTGGCTCCGATGAGAGACATCGCTCCGAATGTCAAAGCAGTGACGCCGAATGCCGCGTAAATTGAGCTGATTTCATAAACGATAAAGATCGAAGAAAGCGTCAGCCCGTTGACGAAAGCATAGAGAAAAAACAAAGTGAGTGCAGTGGCGGAAGCCATTGTACCGATACGCGCCGAGAGAATGAAAACCAAGGCAAATTCGGCAATGATCAGACCGTAGAACGCAATTGAGGAACTGAAGATCGCATACAGAATCCCGGGTACGGTGATCACAAGCAGTGCAGCAAGTGTGGTAACAAAAAGACCTGCAAACATCAGCAGATAAACTCTGTTCATCGTAGAAACAAAACTCTGCTCATACGTCTGCCGCTCTTGCGGATAATTCATATTTGACATTATTATTTGTCCCCCCTTATTATGCGATAATTAATAAGATTATTGTCAGAAAATATTATAACACAGGCTCCAAACGATATGGAGAAAGGAATAGATCCTTAAAACTGACATCTGATTCTTGGATCATTCGAAATGACATTTCGATGATTGTATCCTGTTCGGATTCCGGAATATCCAAACTCTTCAAAACCTGCCGATTCAGAAATTCGACGATCTCGTTTTTCGTTAAATCAGATGATTTTATTAAGTAATGGTGCAAAAACACACCGGGAGATGCAGTGGAATACGTGAAGAAAAGTTCGAATTCCTTGCTGTCCGGGTTTTTTCCGCTTTTCCGATACATCTGCTGAAAAATTGTCCGATAGTATCGATCTCCCATCAATAGTTTTGTGTTATTGCTGAGCACTTCTGCATAAAAACGGTTTAGATGTTCATCACTCATGATATTGTAAAAGAACCACATGGATGCGTAAATATCCATCAGAAGACCTTCCGTTTTATTATTACGGACAGTTGCCTCTTTGATCAGCTCATCCATTATTTTAAGATTCAGATAATTGGATATATGGTCGGCAAGTGCTGATTTGTCTGAAAAATAATATGTGAACACGGTGCGGAGAACCTCAGCTTCTTCACATATTTGCTTGATAGTTGTTTTTTCATAACCGTTCTCGTAAAAGATTTTTTTTGCTGCATTGACGATTTTTTCCTGTGTTGCGATTCCTGCGCTGTATTTTCCCATAACGTCATCCCTTTGTTGTTTCTTGTATCTATCATACAACACAAGGGGCAAGAAATCAATTGAGTGAAACACAAATCAAATAATATTGACATAAGACAAATTTTATTATATAATAATAAAAACAAATTTGGCGCGCGACAATATTATTTTTTCGGAGGAATAAAAATGACTAATTCGAACAGGGCGTATCAGGAACGTTTGACACGTTTCAATACGGCTCTTGATAAAGGTACTCCCGACAGAGTTCCAGTTTTTCCCATTATCGAACAATGGGCACAATTGGTAACGGGAACAAGCATCAAAGATTCATATACAAAAGATCCGATGCTGACATATGAAGCATTCAAAAAAGTATATGAACGTGTTTATGTTGATATCAGTTACGGAACGGGAAATCTGATTCCGTTGAAAATGATGTCAAATTTTGGGGAAGGAATTTATCAGGTGACTGAAGAAGGCGTGCAGATTAAAGGCAGCCACGGAACAACAATGCAAGCCGATGAATATCCGCAGTTGATCAAAGACCCGCAGGGATTTATTATGGAAACGATATTACCCAGGAAATATCCGATCTTAAACGATGGGAAACAGGCGGTCAAATCGTGGTATCATGCGATTTTTGATATCATTTCATTTTTCAGTTTCGATAAAAAAACGGTCAAAGCAATCGAAACAAAGTTGGGAGTTCCAGTCGTCGCAAAGGGTGCGACATTTTTGCCCCCGGATGTAATGCTCGATTTTCTGAGAGACTTTGTGGGAACTGCGAATGATATCCGCAGACAACCGAATGCGTTTTATGATGCATGTGAAGCGTTGTATCCGCTCATGCTGAACATGGCTTTGAATGCATATCCGAATCCGACGGAGGCAGGATTGATCTTCATGCCGTTACATCTGCCGACTTATCTGAGACCGAAAGATTTTGAAAAACTGTATTTTCCTTTTATGAAGCGAATGGCTGAAGATCTGATCCAAAACGGATATCGAATGATGTTTTACATGGAAAACGATTGGGCGCCTTATCTGGATATGCTTCAAGATATGCCAAAAGGACCGATATTCGGGATGTTTGAATATGGAAATATCAAAACGATCAAAGAAAAAGTGGGTAACAGATTCTGCATCGGCGGAGGAATGCCCGTGAATCTACTGAAAATGGGAACGAAAGATCAGTGTATCGATGCTGCAAAAAAATGTTTGGATGAATTAGCGCCAGGTGGAAATTATGTGTTTGGATTAGATAAAAATCTGCTGAGCAAAGAAGATGCAAAAATCGAAAATCTGGCTGCCGTATGTGAGTACGTGCATGTTCACGGAAAGTACTAGGAGGATGTTATGAATGATTTCAGACTGAAATTGATTGCCAAAGCGGTTAAAAAGAAATATTGGTTTCTGCCGAAAGCAATGGTGGAAGGTTTAAGCAATGCCATCATGCTGCAATTGTTGATGCGTTAGCAAACATTGTGAGAGATACATCCAGTAGGATGCTCTGAATCGGAAATTATATCGTAGAAAATAATGTCAATCATTGATTTAGAGCATTCAATCAGTAGTTGTATCTTCAGTAGAGAAACGATATATTTAAATAAATAAAAAAGTACCCGATTTATTCTGGTACTTTTTTTGATTGCTGTTACATTACAGTATTCATGGGAGCGATATGTAATTCGAACCAGAAGTTGCTGCCATGTCCCAGTTCGCTTTTAACCCCGTATTGCGCTCCGTGCATTTGCAGGATGGTTTTTACGATGGACAATCCCAACCCGGTGCCCACGACCGCGCGTTTGTGTTCTTTGTCGATTTTATAGTATCTGTCCCAAATATAGTTGACCATGTCGGGAGCGATGCCTTCGCCGGAATCGACGACTTCGACACGGACGGATTGTTCGCTGACGGTCTGTCGGATGATGACGGTGTGATCCTCTCCGGTGTAATGAATCGCATTGTTGATCAGATTGTATAAAACCTGCGATATCTTCATCCGATCGGCGGATACAAAGACTTCTTCGGCGTGTTCGAAACGAAGGATGTACGCTTCCTGTTGTTTCATTTTATTGTATCGATCAAGCGTTTCCCCGATGAGTGCCGTGAGGCTGAAGGTTTCCTTCATGAGGGATTGGGTGCCAGATTGCATTTTTGAGACATCCAACAGGTCGTTCACGAGCTGTGTGAGACGATTGGCTTCATCAATGATAATCTGCACGTTTTCCGGGGTATTTTCGCCCGGAATATCCCGCATGATTTCACTGTATCCGGTGATCATGGTGATAGGCGTGCGCAGATCATGAGAAATATTGGCAAGCAATTCTCTGCGGAACTGCTCCACTTTACCGAGCTCCGACGCGGCGTAATTCAGCGTCTCGCTCAGCTCTGTTATTTCCTGATATCCTTTTCCGTTGAAGGATACATGATAGTTTCCCTGGGCAAGCACTTTTGCGGATGTGTTGATATATTTGATCGGGCGGGATATTTTTTTCGAAATGATGTAAGCCAGCAGCAACGCAAACAATAATAGGATTCCGGTGATCCAGATCAGCTGTTTGCGCAATGTTGTAACGGTGGAATTGAGCGGGGTGACGGTGGTGTTGATAAAAATGGTAACTTTTTTCCCGCTTTCCAACGTTATCACTTTTGTATAGATAATGCTTTCTTTCATCCCGGAATCGTATTGCGGAACAATGCCGGTATACTGCTGGGCATCATATTGGGAGTTATAAAAATTTTCGCGAGTAAATAATTGCAGATACTCTCCGCCGTTGTCGACTGCCGTTTGATAGATCGTCAGAAGGCTGTCGGTCGACAGTTTGTGAATAATGCAGTCCGGAAGCATATCGACACTGAGGTATTGATTGCCGGAGGAATCCATCACGATGATGCAGATCTGATATTCCTGCGCCAGTCTCAGCACGAGATCGTCGAGATTATCGTTGGTGATATTGTCCGCGATGCTGTCGGCTGATTTTTTGACATCGGAAATCTTGATAGCTTTGTAAAAATCGTTGAGAAAGACGATCTGAAAGAGCCACAAAACGACAATTACCATGCCGACGAAGCCGATCAGATAGAAATAAAGTTTCCACTGGATACCGATTTTATCGCGTTTGTTCTTTATTTTTTTCAAGAAGTTATTCGGTTTCAAAACGGTACCCCACTCCGCGGAGTGTTACAATGAGTCGATTGTAATCGCCGAGGCTTTTTCTGAGCAGTTTGATATGAGTGTCAAGAGTGCGGTCATCGCCGTAAAAATCGTAGCCCCAAACTTCCGTAATCAATTTTTCCCTGCTGAGAGCAATGTTTCGGTTTTTGAGCATGTAGAAAAAAAGGTCGTATTCTTTCGGGGACATGTCGATGCGCTGTCCGTCGATGTAAATGAGACGGGCGGTAAAATCAACATGAAGACCCTGAAAAGTAAAAACTTCTTTTTTCTTGTCCGAGCTGTCTTTCCGATAGCGTTTGATGATAGCATCGATGCGCATCATCAACTCTTTCGGTGAAAACGGTTTGACGACATAATCGTCAATGCCGAGTTCGAATCCGTGAATCTTATCATATTCTTCCCCTCTTGCCGAAAGCATCAGAACGGGGGTGTCGGTCGTTTTTCTGATTTCTTTGCAGGCGGAAAACCCGTCAAGTTCCGGCATCATGATATCCATGATGATCAGATCGAATCGGTTCTTTTTGCAGATTTCGATTGCCTGCAGGCCGTTGGATGCTTCCGATACGGTGTGTCCTTCAAACAGGGCGTATTTCTTGATTAATTCGCGAATTTTTGCTTCGTCATCGACGATCAGTATATGATACATGAAAATCCTCTTCTTGTTGGTTATATTATACTATAAGACATTCTGATTGTATCAGAGGTATGTGACGATTGTATGAAGAAATGGCGGAAAGTGTTCGAGTAACAAAGAATCGAAATGTTTGAAAAATAGTATTGCATTTGTTAGGGAAGAGTAGTAAGATATCGATTAACCAGTTAATTGTTAACTGGTTAATTCATTAACTATTCAAGAAGGGAAACAGTATGGAACAAGTGACATATCGGGATATCGTCAAAAAGATGACAATGTTGTTTGCCATTCACAAATATTATATTCACAACGCCTCAACAGAATTTGGTCTGTATCGGGGTCAGTTGCCGATTTTGGAACAGGTGAATGATAATGACAACATCACACAAAAAGAGATAGCGGAAAAACTTTGCGTTTCGCCGCCTTCCGTGGCAACGTCCATCAAACGCATGGAAAAAGCCGGATTTCTTGAAAAAAGCGCGGACGAAAATGATTTGAGAAATAATCGATTGCGTCTGACGGAAAAAGGCAAGCAGATGACGGATGGGTGCAGGATGGCATTCGACCGGATCGATGAGCAGATGTTCGGTGATTTCACGCCGGAGGAATGCAAAACGCTGTATGATTTTTTTGACCGAATCGTAAATAATTTACTGACCGAAGAGGTCAGTCCGCAGAAAGTATTTGAATTTATGAGACAAGCCAAGCATTTCGGTCAGGGCTGCAGACGGGAGAATGAAGAACATGATTAAAAAATTATTCCCATACACGGAGCGGTTTCGCAAACCAATGGTATTGACCCCGATTTTCATTTGCATTGAAGTCGTATTGGAAATCATGATTCCGTTTATGATGTCGAAAATCGTGGATATCGGAATCGCGAATTCCGATATTTCTTATGTATTGAAGATCGGGTCGGTGATGGTTGGAGCGGCCGTGGTCTCTTTGATTTTCGGAATGCTTGCATCAAAAATGAGTGCGGAAGCAAGTATGGGATTCGGAAGCGAAGTGCGAAAAAATATATTTTACAAAATACAGGACTTTGCGTTTTCCAATGTGGACCGTTTCACCCCCGCGTCGCTTGTGACAAGATCCACGACGGATATCACGAATTTACAAAACGCATATATGATGATGCTGCGGATTTTTTTCCGAGCACCGATTATGATGATTATGGCGACATATATGGCGTTTACGATTAACGCGTCGCTGGTGAAAATTTTCTTGGTTGCGATTCCGATCCTTGCGATTTCTCTTGCGGCGGTGTCCGCCAGTGCGCATCCGAAGTTTACGGCGATGTTCCGCAAATACGACAAGCTGAACAGCTCGATTCAGGAAAACCTGGTGGCGATTCGCGTTGTAAAATCGTTTGTGAGAGCAATCCATGAAAAAGAGAAGTTTGACGAATCCAACGAAGAGTTGATGCAGTGCAGTCTGAAAGCGCAGAAACTGGTGATCCTGACGATGCCCGTGATGCAGTTCATTATGTATGCAAGTATTATCGCGATTTTGTGGTTTGGCGGAAGAATGATCGTAGCCGGCACGATGCTTACCGGAGAACTGATCAGTTTTATCAGTTACGTATCGCAGATTCTGATGTCTCTGATGATGCTCTCAATGGTCTTTATTATGATGGTCATGTCCAAAGCATCCGCGGAACGGGTTGTGGAAGTGCTGGCGGATGTGCCTGACATACAGGATGCTCCGACAGAAGTATCTCCCCAGTTGAAAGACGCTTCCGTCATATTCCGAAATGTGTCGTTTCGATACGGAAGTGAATCCGAATCGGACGTGCTGTGCGGAATCGATTTGGAAATCCATGCGGGAGAAACCATCGGGATCATCGGCGCGACGGGTTCGGCAAAAACGTCCCTCGTGCAGCTGATACCGAGGCTGTATGATGTTACCGGCGGAGAATTGATTGTCGGAGGACACAATGTAAAAGAGTATCATACCGATATGCTGCGGAATTCCGTGAGTATGGTGCTGCAGAAAAACGAATTATTTTCCGGAACGATCAGGGAAAATATGCGCTGGGGCAATCCGGACGCAAGCGATGAACAGATCGAACAGGCGTGCAGGGATGCGCAGGCACATGATTTCATTCTTACTTTCCCGGACGGATATGATACGGAACTCGGGCAAGGCGGGGTGAATGTGTCGGGCGGTCAGAAACAGCGATTATGCATTGCGCGCGCATTGCTGAAAAATCCGAAAATATTGATATTGGATGACAGTACCAGCGCGGTGGATACCGCAACGGATGCGAAAATAAGAGATGCCCTGAAAAAAAGAATGCATGATGCCACAACGATCATCATTGCGCAGAGAATCGTATCGGTGTGTGAAGCCGATCGAATTATTGTGATGGATGAAGGAAAGATCAACGATGTGGGAACGCACGAAGAATTGCTTGCCCGCAACGAAATTTACCGGGATGTGTATACTTCGCAGCAAAAGGGGGTGGCATAGATGCACAGGAGGGCAAATACAAATTATCAGAAGCCGAAAAATATCGGAAAAACGTTGAGCAGGCTTCTGAAATATATGGTTTATGAAAAATGGCTGATGCTGTCGGTGGTCATCTTTGTCATCATCAGTTCTTTGGCGGGGGTGGCGGGAACTTATTATCTGAAGCCGCTGATCAACAATGATATCGTGCCGCTGATCGGGCAGCCTCTGGATGCACAAACCCTGGCGCCTCTCGTCCATACCCTGATGATTATGGGAATCATTTATCTGGTGGGTGTGGTTGCAACTTATTTATATAATCGGTTTATGGTTGTGGTATCCAATCATACACTGTATGCAGTCAGGAAAGATTTGTTTGAAAAACTGCAGGATCTGCCGATTCGATTTTTTGACACCCATACGCATGGGGAATTGATGAGCAGATTTACGAATGACACCGATACGTTGCGTGAAGCAATGGCCAACGGCGTGACACAGCTGCTGGCTTCCGCGGTGAGCGTGGTGGGTACGTTTGTGATGATGGTGATCATCAGTCCTCTTTTGACGGTTCTGATTATTGTAATGTTGATGATTATGTTTTGGGTGATTAAGTTTATCGGAGGCAAAAGTGCCGTAAGTTATAAAAATCAGCAGAAAAACATCGGGATCGTCAATGGCTATGTCGAAGAGCTGATCGGCGGACAAAAAGTGGTAAAAGTATTTTGTCACGAAAAGGAAGCGAAAAGCGAGTTTGATGCATTGAATGAGAATCTGCGCAAGGCTTCTACGAGTGCAAACATGTATGCAAGTATCATCATGCCGATTATGAGCAATCTGTCCTATCTCAATTATGCATTGACGGCAACGCTCGGTGCAATGTTGGCTATCGGCGGGCATTTGAGTATCGGAAGCATCGCATCATATTTGCAGTATACGAGAACGTTTTCTCAACCGATTACCCAAATATCGCAGCAATTCAATGCTTTTTTGGCAGCGCTTGCCGGTGCGGAACGGATTTTTGAGGTCATTGACGAAGTGCCGGAAATCGACGAAGGCTATGTGATGCTTGTGAATGCAAAGGAAGAGGAAGACGGATCATTGACGGAATGCGCGGAATGCACGGAAATTTGGGCATGGAAACATCCGCACAAAGACGGGACCGTGACTTACACCCGTTTGAACGGGGATGTGCGGTTTGAGGATGTGACATTCAGTTATGACGGGAAAGTCGATGTGCTCAAAGATGTGACGCTGTATGCACGCCCGGGACAGAAAATTGCATTCGTCGGATCGACCGGAGCGGGAAAGACGACGATTACGAACCTGATTAACCGATTTTACGACATTACCGACGGGAAAATACGTTATGACGGGATCAATATTGAAAAGATCAAAAAAGACGATCTGCGTCGGTCTCTGGCAATGGTGTTGCAGGACACGCATCTGTTTACCGGTACGGTTCGCGAAAACATCCGTTACGGAAAACTGGATGCCACGGAGGATGAAATTATCGCGGCAGCGAAACTGGCAAATGCGCACTACTTTATTGAGCACTTGCCGCAGGGATATGACACGATGCTGGTTTCGGACGGATCGAATCTGAGCCAGGGACAGCGTCAGTTGATCGCGATCGCACGTGCGGCTGTGGCAAATCCTCCCGTTTTGATTTTGGATGAAGCGACAAGCTCGATTGATACCAGAACGGAAGCGCTGATCGAAAAAGGAATGGACAAATTAATGGAGAACAGAACCGTGTTTGTGATCGCCCACCGTTTGTCGACCGTACGCAATTCAAATGCGATCATGGTTTTGGAACACGGAGAAATCATCGAGCGGGGAGATCATGAGGAGCTGCTTCGTCAGAAAGGAAAATATTACCAGTTGTACACAGGTCAGTTCGAACTGTCCTGAAAGAAGCTTTGCAAAAAACAAAACCTCCAATCGGAAACAGCTTGCCGCATTCATTACGGCAAACTGTTTCCTTTTTTAACTGCGTACTATAATAAGAGACGCGTGAGGGGGAGTTCCCCGATGCGGCGGCTTGTGCATTGCTGGTTTGTCAGGTTTTTTGAGCATGACAATTGAGGGCAGCGCCGTTCATTCTCTGTGAGGTGAGCAGTGTGGAAGGTATTGTTTTAAAATCTGTAAAAGGAAATTTTTTTCAAATTGACAGGAATCGTGCTTTCCGATAAAATAAAAATGGCGGCAGCATATTTGTCCGAGCGGGTCGGACGGCTTGCCGACTGAACAGGAAAAGAGGAGAATCATGTGAAAAAACAGAAAAAAGGTCTGAGCGTCCTGATTGCAGGTCTGCTTGTGTTTTCATTGAGCGGGTGCGGATTGATTGGTTTTTCGGGGAGCAATGAATTATACGGGGATGATTATATCGAATATTATAATTCGGACAGAGACGCAGTAATCAAACAGTATGTCGGGGATAAGGTTGCGACGACAAGCGATGATTTGTATGATATCGAAGTGACATATGAACAATACAGCGGGAACACCTATTATGTGTACATCGACAATTACAATACGGAGTATTTTTACAATGGGGTTGTAACGATTTCAAAAGGATCGGAGAAATATGCCATCAATGTCAAAATGCTTGCCCCTGATTTTTACGAGTATTGTATGATCAGTTTAAATGGAAATCCGGAGCAATATGATTACGAAATAACAGGGAATTTTTATGATTACAACAGCAGAGCATGGACGCTGAGCGCGGATTACGAAGAATATTATGACGACTATGCCGGATATTTGGTGTTCGATACCGACACGCTGAATGTTTCGCTGGCGAAGGAAGCGGCCGATTTATATTATGCATATGATACGCTTTGGAACTTCGATATCGGAAATTATTATTACCTGTATGATCGAAATTACGCCGATGACAGCGATTACGAGTATTATATGTATGTTGATACACCGAGCAGGCAAGTGATGATATACGACAAAAACGATAAGGCGGTTGCCACGCAAACGTATTGATCGGAAGAAAAACGCCGTCATTCTGACGGCGTTTTTTGGTGTAAAAAAGGGATCGCCGATTCGCAGCTGTAAAGAACGGACAGGGCAATGTCGGCATTCTTGTTTTCGATTCGTCGTCCGCTTATCGTCAGTATACAGATCTGTTAGCATGCGGCAGTGCAACTGATCGGCGTGTTTCCGCAGACAAAAAGGTGGAGCGAGTGTTTCGTTTTAATTTCAGGCAAATCAGAGAAAAGGATAATCCGTTGTTTTGTTTTTGTGTCAGAACCGTGAAGCAGAAAAAATGAGGTGATGGAATTCCGCCGATTCCGAAGTATCCCGGGAGGAGAGTGCGCGGTTTTGCAAAACAGACGAGTGTACCCGATGGATTACATTGACAAAGCAATTGATTTTGAGTACAATCATTACGATTGTAAAGCGATGGTAAATAAGCAATCAAAGGGGTGGGGAGTATTTTAGTTACGGAGTGGAGCAATGAAGGTTTGGAAAAAAAGTCTGGCATTTCTGACTGCGGTGCTGCTGACGATGTCATTGGGCGGATGCCGTTTATCGAATGATCTGACCGGAAGTGATTATATTACGTATTACAACGGCGACAGAGCGGCAATTATCGGAGATTATGTGGGATCGAAGATAAAGGGTTCCAAAGACATGTTAAGTGATGTGCAGGCTCGCATCGAACATTACAGCGGCAGCCTGAGCTATGTATATATTGACAACAATAACTCGGATTATTTTTACAATGGAGTCGTGACAATCACGGGTCCGACGGAAAAACTGAAAGTGAATGTATGGATGCTGGCTCCGGGATGCGATGCATTCTGCATGGTGAAACTGGAAAAAGACAATCCCGAAGATTGCAAGCTGACGCTCAGCGGGAATTTTTACGAATACAATCAGCCTGCCTGGGAGATGGTGAGCGGTTATCAGATGAGCTATGAAGATCGGAAAGTGAGCGTCTTTTTCGATGCCGGAACAATCGATGAGACGCTGATGAAACAAACTGCCGATATCGCATATGCAAACGAAACATTGCGCAACAGCTCTACTGTAATGTATTATTATCTTTATGCAAGCGGATATACCGATGCGTCGGATTATGAGTATTATTTTTACGTCAATATATCACAAAAAGAAATTACGGTTTATGACAAAACAGGCAATACGGTAAGGGAGTTCACATACTGATATCGATCAGACAAAAAAGGATTGCAAAGAATGCAATCCTTTTTTATGTTGATTTTCTGCTGAATGTGAATCAGACAGAGGATCAAAGAATCTATAATTTCAGATTGATTCCGCTGAGTTGTTCCTGCATCATTCGTTCGATGACGGAAATAATCTGAGCGCCGGCTTCAACCGGCGGCATGCCCTTGCGATGAATATTCGACACGACGTTTCTTTGAGACTCTGGTTTTTTCGTGCTTGCTTCATAGGCAAGATAAGCGCTCATGCTTTCTCCCGTTGCCAGTCCCGGCCGTTCGCCGATCAGTATGACGGTGACTTTGCTGCCGAGAATTTCGCTGATGCGATCCATTGTGGCAACGCGGGCGTATTTGACGAAGATCGGGTCTCCGACGGTATATCCTTTCTCCTTGAGTCCATCAAGAATCATGGGATAAATATCCGGCAGATTTGATGTGATGGCGGGAGAACTGAGCCCGTCGCCTGCAATGATCTGTACATCGGCATTATGACGGCACTCGGAAGCGATTTGCCCGAGGATTTCTTCCGAAAAGCGTCTTCCGAGATCGGGTCTCGTAATGTATTCGTCTTTGTCTTTGCACAAGCTTTGAACTTTTAAAAAGCCGAACGGAGCAAAAACCGAATCGTCCACGTCGGACCAAACCGCATCCATTGCAATGGCGTGGTCGGCACGGAAGCGGAGATAGGTTTCTGTTTTCAGGCGGTCTCCAGCTTTACCGACACAGATGCGTGCCGCCGTTGTTTTTTTGAGATTGACGCAGGCATTGTAATCCAAAGGCTGATCGATTGTGACTCTGTCGCTCAGATCGAGCTGTGAGATATCCCGAACCGTATCTTTGTTCATGATCGAACCTCCTGCAAAAACAGGGACGGATCCCCGGCTTTTTCCGTCAACGTACCGTTTTCCATGATGCCGAGTTCTTCCATCCTTTTTTCGAATTCCGACATGGGGCGCTTTCCGCTAATGGTTCGGAGTGCCGCGACATCGTGATAGCCGGAAGATTGGTACATCAGCATGATATCGTCTCCTGCGGGAATTCCCATGACATAATTGACTCCGGCAGATGCGAGAAGCATGCCGAGATTTTCCAAATCATTCTGACTGGCTTTCATATGATTGGTATAGCAGATGTCACAGCCCATCGGAATGCCGGTGAGTTTTCCCATGAAATGATCTTCCAGCCCCGCACGGATCACCTGCGCTCCGTCATACAGGTATTCGGGACCGATAAATCCGACTACGGTGTTGACGCAGTATGGGTGATAGCGCTTGGCGAAGCCGTAGCAGCGTGCTTCCATTACCAGCTGATCCGCACCGTTGTGACCTTCCGAAGAAAGTTCGGAACCCTGCCCTGTTTCGAAATACATAAAATTTGGACCTGTGGAATGTTTTTTCTCTTTCATGAGCGCGTATGCCTCATCCATGAGCGCCATGCTGATGCCGAATGCGGTATTGGAAATCTGAGAGCCTGCGACGGACTGAAACATCAAGTCCATAGGGCTGCCTTTTTTCAACGCTTCCATTTGCGTAGTAACATGCGACAGGACGCAGTTTTGAGTCGGAATCTTCCATCGATCCATGAAATCATGAAAGGCACGAAGAATCTTATCCGTTTGTTCTACCGTATCAATGGCCGGATTCAAACCGATAAGAGCATCTCCGTTGGCATAGGAAACCCCTTCAAAAACAGAGGCCATGACACCTTCCAGACTGTCGGTCGGATGATTGGGCTGCAATCTTGCCGCCAAAGTGCCGGGAAGCCCGATGGTTGTGTTGCAGGTGCCGGTTACGATCAGTTTTTTCGAAGCAACCGCAAGATCCAGATTGCTCATTAATTTTGTGACCCCCGCGATGATTTCCGCCGTCAGTCCATCCCGAATCGATTCGATCGATTCGGCGGGGGAGGACAGGAGAAATTCTCGGAACTCTCCCATGCTCATACTGCTGATTTTTCGATAGGCATCTTCATTGACCGCATCCTGAATGACACGGGTCACTTCATCTTTTCCGTAATCGACAGCGGGATTGTTCCGCAGATCCGCAACGCTCAGTTCAGCCAAAACAACTTTTGCGGCTACGCGCTGCGCGGCATCCTGCGCAGCAATTCCCGCCAGAGCATCCCCTGATTTTTCTTCATTTGCTTTTGCCAGTACATCTTTGACGGACGTAAACTGGTATGTTTTTCCGAACAGCGTTGTTTTCAGCTTCATTTATTCTTCTCCCAAAACCGGATCTTCCGAGGTTTCGATGGCTTCAGCCGTATTCTTGGAAGAAAATTTTGCCGTGATAACATAGTAGACGGTTGCTATGGCATATACCGATATGGCCAGAAGCAGAAGCGATGCCTGCGATACGACAATGGAAACCACAACAATGATGCAGGTAACAGCTGCAATGATCGGGATAATCGGGGTTTTCAGTTTGAAAGGACGTTCCATTTCCGGTTCTTTTTTACGCAGAACAAACCAGGAAGCAATCGACAGGACTGCCATGACTGACGAACCGATGCAGGAAAATACCACGAGGCTGCCGACCGAACCCGTGATGACAAAGAACAGACCGACTGCGCTGGTGCCGATCAATGCAATAACGGGGGTACCTTTTTTGTCGAGTCTGGAAAAGACTTTGGGAAGGTATCCGGTTCTGGACATGGCATATGCCTGTCTGGAGTAACCGATCATGATGCCGTGCAGACTTGCGACAAGCCCGAACAACCCAAAGAATCCGACTAATTTAACGATGAAAGAGCCTTCGCCGAATACTCCTGCGAGAATAGTGGGCAACGGATTATCCGTTGCCGTAACGGCAGAAAGGTCGGATGCGGAGTTTCCGGCGGTTACGACCAAAGCGGCAACTGCCATGATAACGAGAGCTCCGATGCCCGCGATAAATGCTTTCGGAATATCTTTTTGCGGATTTCTGCATTCTTCCGCGCCCATCGCGCCTGCTTCAACCGCCAGATAGAACCAGACAGCAAACGGGATGGCCATAAATATCCCCTGAAAGCCATTCATGGGTGCGGAAGAGGAGAAGAGCCCGCCGAAATTCACAGTCGGAATTCCTGCAAAAAAGTAAACCAAGACACCGATAATGGCCATGGCAGTAACGGCAAGCTGGACGTATGCGGCGGCTTCGATTCCGCGGCAATTGATATAAACAAAAAGACAGAAAACGATGACCGCGGCAATATTGGCGGGAATGAACGGAAGGAGTCCGTGCAGGTAGGCGCCGATTGAAATCGCGATGCCGGGAGTGGCGGTGATGTATTCGATCAGGATGGAGAATCCCGCAATAAAACCGGCGAATTTGCCGAATGATTTCTGCGCATAGGCGGAAGGCCCTGCGGAGGAAGGAATCGCCGTTGCGAGTTCTGAATAGCTCAGGACAAACGTGACATAGAAAACAGTAACAATTGCGGTCGCAATAAGCGCTCCCGCAAAATTGGTGCCTTCAAACATGTAATTCCATCCGAAATACATGCCGGATACGACAGCACCGACTATGATAGCCCACAGTTTCATGGGTGTAAGTGCTTTTTGCAGATTGGTTTGTTCCATAATGTGACTCCTTTTTTATGAAGATGTGGGACACCTAATCCCAGTTGATCCGATTCGCGACGTTCTTTTGGGAAAGATATTTTTTGGTGATGTTAACGAAACAGATCCCAAACCTTATATATGATCAATCCTTCGGACAAATCCACTCCAAATACTGTTGCCGGCGGGTCGGAAACGATTCTTGCATTCTCGACCGACAGCATCGGAGAGGATTGTTTTAAGACCGATAAATCAATGTTTTGATGACAACGGGAATTGCACTGCCGACGGGTCTTCCGATGTCGATATAGTCTCCCTGTGCCCAATCGATGTGATCCAGGCAGACGATCGGTTTGCTGCAATTTGCATGAATGCGCAAAACCTGAGCAAGTGCTTTGGCGAAATCTTCTTTCAGCAGAATGATTACCGGAGAATCGGTATGATCAAACAAACATGCAATCTGTGAGGCAAGCAATTTCAGTTCTTCGTATTTTGGGCTGGGTTTTCCATGTATTCCAAGCGCAAGAACTTCCTCGGTATATAAAGGAAGCAGCGGTTTTGTCTGTTCATACAGCCGATGCCATTCTTCGGGAAGTGTCTGCGATTTTACAATCGGGATATTTCGGATCGGGAGAATGTTCGCATCAACCCCCACTGTGCTTCCGCTGAGTGCAAGTGTATGATTGCCTGCGCCGATGACCGTCGCACGAATCGTTTCTTTCGGAACGATCAGTTTGCTGCCGTAAGGACGAAACGCATCATAAATTTTTTTCCCGAGAATCGGACCGATATCACCGTATTCCAATGATTTGGATCGAACAGCGTTGCGGCTGTAATCGGTGACGTATTCGCCGACTCCGCCCGAAATTGAGATGAAGTCGGGTGTTCGAAAAAAAGGCATTTCTGTCAGAAAGAGTTTCTCTGTTTGGGGGGTGAGTACTTTTAGGTTACATCCCTGCAGGCAGGCATCTGCGAGCAGCTCGCAGATGTGCTCCAATTGAGTCCAGTCCGTTATGCTTCCGACTTTCGGGAGCAATCCGTATCGGGTAAGAATCGGTTCGATTCGATCCGAACTATATGTAATCCGCAGATCCGAATCGAAACGGATCAACCGACCTCCGATGTCCATCGCAAAAGAGGCGACGGAATTGCCGCAATCAAAGACGGAAGCGTTCAGCGTACCTCCGCCGATGTCGAGATTCATGATCATTTTATTTCTTCTTTTTGATTCATCACAAATACCGGAGCCTCTGCCTGCGAGAATGGATTCGAGTTTGGGTCCCGCCGTTGCAACAACGAAATCTCCCAGATATTCCGATAAAGAGGTGCTTACCCGGGCGGCATTTTCTTTTCTTGCCGTTTCTCCTGTGATGATGACGGCTCCCGTTTCGATCTGCTCCTTTGCGATTCCGCTTTCGGAGATGCATCCGCCGACGATTTGTTTTATTCCATCAAAGTCGATGGTATCGTGATTGATCAAAGGGGTGAAACAAATCGGACCTGCATAGACAATTTCTGTTTTTTCGATTTGCGTAAGCGGAAGCAGAGACGGGCCTGTTTTGGTAATGATATCGATTTTGCTGATGATGACTGCTGTTGTGCTGGTCCCGATATCGACTCCGATACTGTACATATCCGCTCCTTTCCGTCGTGTGCAGTTTGCAGAAATAGAAAAACGAACGCGCACTGCTAGGTAACGCCTTCGTTATTGGTATAATATAGTCTTTTTTTTTGTGTACGTCAAGGAAAAAACAAATGAAATTATTTAATTTTCGGGTGTCTTTTTCAAAGAAAACGATATCAAATTGAAAGGAAGCGAAACGGCGGTTGAAGTCAGTCTGAAAGAGGCGTGAAGGACGGAGGCTTTTTTCGGGATTCGTTACGGCGAAAAAAGAAAAGAAGGTTTATTAAAACCGCATTTACCGTTACGGGCGGTAAATGCGGTTTTAATAAGGAATTGAAGAGAATTATGAGTATTGAATCACTTAAACTGCGGGTAAAGCAATTGCAACCTCACATTAGTATTGTAATACAGAATTGTGATGGTTGGATGAACAATTTGCGAATTTTTATAAATTTTAATTTTTTGTTTCATTCATCGTCATTGTCAGTGTCATTTGCTTTCCGCTGCGTTGCACAACGACTGTTACCTGATCTCCGACCGAAAGCCCTTTGATGAGCGATTTGACCTGAGAAGAGGATGTGATGTCGGTTCCATTCACTGAGATAATGCGATCTCCTTCCTGAACACCTGCATTGTCGGCATTCGATCCGCTTTCCACCCCGACTACATAGACGCCGTAATCGGATACCTGATAGGTATTTGCCGTTTGCGCATCCTCAATGTCGATCAAAGTTACCCCCATTTTCGTCTGTCCGGTTACATAACCGTAAGAAATCAGATTATCGATAATGGTTTTTACATTATTGATCGGAATGGCAAACCCGAGTCCTTCCACATCCGTACCGGATGATTTAGCGTTTACGATTCCCACAAGCTCTCCCTGCGTGTTGAATAAACCTCCGCCTGAGTTGCCCGGATTGACAGCCGCATCGATTTGCAGCAGATTCATGGTTTCGTCATCAATGGTGATTTCCCTGTCAAGTGCGCTGATAATTCCGTCGGTTACTGTTCCGCCGAGTTCTCCGAGTGGATTTCCGATGACAATGGCGGTTTGTCCGACGCTGAGCTCATCCGAATCTCCCAATACGGCCGGAGTCAGTCCGGTTGCTTCGATTTTCAGTACGGCGATATCGGATGTTTCGTCACTTCCGACAACGGTCGCTGTGTAGGTTGAATCGTCTGTGAGGGTGACGGTGATGCTGCTGGCACCTTCTATAACGTGGTAGTTGGTGACGATATAACCATCCGTCGTCAAAATAACGCCGCTTCCGGCACCTTCTGTGACATATTGCTGCATTCGTCCGCTGGTTGTGACCACTTCGGTGGTGATTTCGACAACCGAATCTTTTACGAGAGAAACAACGTCAGAAACCGACAGTTGAGTAACGTTCTCGGTGGTATCCGTTGCCGTAAGTTCCACGTTTTCATATAAGACGGCGGTTCCGCCCGATCTGCCTTTTGCAAGCGTCATGCCGAAATAACCGCCCGCTGTGCCAAAAATAAGTGATACGGCAATGCAGACCGCAAGAATTTTAATGAACGGCTTGCGCTGTGGATCTTGTTTTCTGGCTGCTTTTCGTTGTTCCCGCTGCATTTTTTTCAGCATTTTGCGATCCATAGGCGGTGGAGTGCCGTAGGGGTTCTGCTGATAGGTATTCTGTTCCGAAGATTGAGTTCCGAAAGGGTTTTGAGGATCTGAGAAGGAAGATTCTCCCGATGCAAACCCGGAGGACGGTTCCGATGTTCCGTTGCTTTGTTCGGAATCATATGGATGCTGATTATCGTTGCTGAATTCCATTTTTCGACCATCTCCTTATACTGTGTAGTATGGTTAATTATAATGATTTAAGTGACGAACAGATGAACATTTCGGTAAGAACAGCTGATTTTTTTCGCAATTTATAGGTTTTAAACAAAAAAAGCCGAATATCCCGGATATTCGGCTTTGGATTTTATAAGATCAGTAGTTGACTTTTCTCAATTGAAAATATGCCTGAGGATGACTGCACACGGGGCATTGTTCCGGTGCCGCGGATCCGAAGTGCAGATGTCCGCAGTTCATGCAGATCCATACCTGAGATTCTCCCCGCTTAAAAACCTGAGTGTTTTTTACATTATCAAGCAATTTCAGATAGCGTTCTTCGTGCGTTTTTTCGATTTCTGCGACTCCGCGAAACAATCTTGCGATTTCCGTAAAGCCTTCTTCGTCGGCTGTCACCGCAAAGCCTGCATACATGTCTGTCCATTCGTAGTGTTCTCCCGCAGCGGCGTCAACCAAATTGATTTCGGTTGTGGGTACGGCGCCTCCGTGAAGATATTTGAACCATAGTTTGGCATGTTCTCGTTCATTTCCCGCGGTTTCTTCGAAAAAGTCTGCAATTTGGTTGAATCCTTCTTTTCTGGCGGCTGATGCATAATACGTGTATTTATTGCGTGCCTGAGATTCCCCCGAGAAAGCAGTCTGAAGATTTGATTCGGTTTTTGAGCCTTTCAGTTCCATATAGTCTCCTCCGTAATTGATGATAGAAAGTTGATTTTTTATATTGTCGCGTCAGTCATCCGATTGTTCTGTTTGGAGTTTTGTGACAATGGCCTGCTCCAGACGATGATCGATAATGGTTTCGACTTGCACATGAATGCCGCATTCTTCCAACTCCGGGGTGCTTCCGTCTTCCGGAACCGTTCCGATCAATCCGAAAACAAAGCCTCCGAAGGTATCGTAATCTTCATCGGGCAACTTGACGCCGATGGCTTTTGACAGATCATCCAACGGCATAGAGCCGTGTACGAGCCATTTATTTTTTTCGATTTGCTCGAAAAGAGGCGGATCTTCCGGAACGTTTGCATCATCTTCGAGATCGCCGACAAGCTGTTCCAAAAGATCGTTCATGGTAATGATTCCGCTCATTCCGCCATATTCGTCAAGGACGATGGCAAAATGGTTTCTGCTTTTCTGCATATTCCGGAACAAAACATCCGCAAAAACAGAATCCGGCACAAAATAAGCCGGTTTGATGCAGGTCTTCATGATATTGTCACGGGAGCGATCATTGGTTCGGAAATAATCTTTGACACTCAGCACCCCGATGACATCATCCACGCTTTCGCTGCATACGGGAAACATCGAAAAGCGGCTTTCATTGATGGTTGCTTCCCATACATCGTTGCTTTCGTCCAGCCAGAGAAGTACAACATCTGTACGGTGAGTCATGATTTCTTCGGCCGTTTTATCGTCAAATTCAAAAACGTTTTGAATAATTTCTTTTTCGCTTTCGTCAATAGCTCCCCGTTCGCTGCCGGCATCCACCATCATGCGGATTTCTTCTTCCGTCACTACTTCGTCTTCCGCAAAGGGATCGATGCCGATCAGACGGAGAATGCCATTGGTTGAAACGGAAAGCAGCCAAACAATGGGCGCAAAAATTTTGGAGATGCCTGTAACAAATCCGGACAATCCAAGCGCCATTTTTTCTGCATTCCGCATGCCGATTCGTTTGGGAACCAATTCTCCGAGCACAAGGGTGAAATAGGAAAGGATTAGCGTGATTAAAATGACAGAAATCGTATTGAGCGTGGATTCCGACACAGAAACACCCGCATTGATCAATCCGGCGACGATTCTGTCGGAAAAATTATCGGCAGCAAACGCGCTTGCCAAAAATCCGGCAAGCGTGATGCCGACCTGAATCGTGGCTAAAAAACGCGCGGGTGATTTGGTCAGGTTTGTCAATCTGGTTGCACGTTTATCTCCCTCGGCGGTTAGTTTGGCCATTTTATTGTCGTTCATGGTAATGATGGCGATTTCCGCCAACGAGAATACTGCGTTAAGCAGTATTAATGCGAATTGCAGCAGCAGCTGCCATAATATGGGGTCAGCAGGCAAAGCAGTAATATCCTCCTAAAGATCGGTTCTGTGTCATGATTTTCGCCCGAAACGTTTTTCGGGCGGAAAATACAAGGTTAAATCTTTGATTTATTATACCATAATCCCGGTGCGAAGCCATATAATTTATGCAAAATTGCATGGATGCATGGCAGATTTGATATAACAGAATGAAAAACCGCATACGGCTCGGCCCGACCGGGCGGCAGAATGCGGCAGTAGTACAATTATTTTTTTGCGTGAGCGATAAATTGCGAGAAAAGAGGATGGGGTCGATTGGGTCTGGATTTGAATTCCGGATGTGCCTGTGTGGCGACATACCAAGGATGATCTTTCAATTCGACCATTTCCACGAGGTGCCCGTCCGGAGATGTCCCGCTGATGATCATGCCGGCATCGATAAGTAACTGGCGGTAATCGTTGTTGACTTCGTAGCGATGTCTGTGACGTTCGGATACTTCATCGGCATGATAGGCATCTTTTGCTAAGGTGCCATCCTTCAGTACGCAGGGATATAACCCGAGTCGCATCGTGCCGCCTTTATCGGAAATGTTTTTCTGATCTGGCATGATGTCGATAACCGGATTGGTCGTTTCCGGATCGAGTTCCGTACTGTTGGCATCTTTTCTGCCAAGGACATTTCTGGCAAATTCGATGACGGCAATCTGCAGGCCGAGGCACAGTCCGAGATAAGGGATCTTGTGTTCCCGCGCGTATTTTGCTGCCATGATTTTTCCCTCGATTCCGCGGTTGCCGAAGCCGCCCGGAACAATAATTCCCTGAACATCTTTAAAAATATCATCGGCGGTTTCTTCCGTTACGTCAACGGAGTGAATCCACTTGATATTGATTTTGACTCCTTCGTGAATGCCTGCATGGCGCAGTGCTTCAGCGACCGAAAGGTAGGCATCGCGCAGTTCGACGTATTTGCCGACGAGTCCGATGGTGACCTCCTGCGTCAGATTACGTTCCTTATTGACAACGGTTTCCCATTCGCTCAGATCGGCTTTTCTGCACGGAAGTCCGAATTTGTCACAGACGAGATCCGCAAGCCCTTCCCGTTCCAAGAGCAGCGGAACTTCATATAAAGAGTCGCAGTCCAAATTGGAAATGACTGCTTTTTGTTCCACATTGCAGAACAGGCTGATTTTGCTTTTAATGTTGTCGTTGATTTCTTTTTCGCTTCTGAGAATAATGATGTCCGGCTGAATTCCGAGGCTTCTCAGTTCTTTTACGCTGTGCTGGGTCGGCTTGGTTTTCAACTCTCCCGCTTTGCTCAAGTACGGAAGGAGTGTGACATGCATAAACAGAACATGATCGCCGAGTTCATTTCTCAGCTGACGGATCGCTTCCAGAAATGGTTGACTTTCGATGTCGCCGACCGTGCCGCCGATTTCGCTGAGGATGATATCCGCTTTGCTTTCTCTGCCCGCATCCAGAATGAATTCTTTGATTCTGTTTGTGATATGCGGAATGACCTGAACCGTACCGCCGAGATAATCTCCGCGACGTTCATTCGAAATAACCGACCAGTAAATTTTTCCTGTCGTAATGTTGCTTGCCTTGGTTAAATTGACATCGGTGAATCGTTCATAATGTCCGAGGTCCAGATCGGTTTCTGCACCGTCATCCGTGACGAACACTTCTCCGTGCTGATACGGTGACATGGTTCCGGGGTCGAAGTTGATGTACGGATCCAGTTTTTGTGTAAAAATATTCAATCCGCGTGATTTTAACAAACGACCCAAAGAAGCCGCCGTAATTCCTTTTCCCAGAGAAGAAACGACTCCGCCCGTGATGAAAATATAGTATGGTTGCATGCTTGATAGTCCCCCGTGTTATTTATCTTTTCTGTTGTTTTTATAAGCTTTTATTTTATCATATTTCCAGTAAATTAAAAACGATACTGCATAATAAATCAGACTGAATAATATAATGTATCCGATATTTCCGGAATACAGCCCCGCTCCCATGGCGCTGGTGATGAGCGAAGAGGGAAGCCGCCCGAACAGCATGATTAAAAAAAATGATTTGAAATCGATATTTGTCAGCCCCGCAACCAGACAAAGTGCATCGTCCGGTGCAAACGGAACCAGAAACAGTCCGAACAGGATGCCTCTGCCGGCTTTCCCGGAGAGTTTGTCCTCATATTTTTCCAGCGTTTCCTTCTCAATAAAATGATGCGTGATTTTTTTCCCGTATTTTCTGCCAAGCCAAAACATCAGCAGAGAACCCAGAAAAACAGCAACGGCATTGAGCGCAAATCCCCACCAAATGCCGAATACGGCTCCGCCCACGAGTCCTGTGATATTTCCCGGAATCGGGGCGATGATGACCTGCAGAAACTGAATGATAAAAAAGGCAAGCGGCGCATAAATGCCGAACTGACGGATGTATTCCGTCAGAGTTTGCTGATTGCTCAGAGTATCGAATCCGATCCGATAGATGAGGTATGCGATCAGTCCGAGAATCAGAGCAGTGACAAACCAACCGAGGATTTTTTTTATCTTCATAGATACAGCCTGCTATTTTTTTCTGTTGATGGCGATCCGTGATTTTCTGACGATTTCCTCTGCTGTCAAATGATACTTTTCCAAAAGTTCGTCCGGTTTGCCCGATTCGCCGAACGTGTCCATGACGGCAACCTGTTCCATCGGAACGGGGCAATGCAGGGAGAGCGCACCGCTGACGACGCTGCCGAGTCCTCCGTACATGGAGTGTTCTTCCGTCGCGACAACGGCTCCTGTTTTTTGAACCGACCGAATCAAGGTATCGGTATCAAACGGCTTGATGGTGGAAAAATTGATGACTTCTGCGTGAATACCCTGTTGCTCCAAAAGTTCTTTTGCTTTCAATGCACGGGGCACCATAATACCGCATGCTGCCAATGTGATGTCGCTTCCTTCCGAGAGGATGCTTGCTTTTCCCGGAACAAATCGGTAAGTGTCCGAATAGATCACATCGGTTTTTGCTCTGCCCATGCGGATGTAGACCGGTCCGTCAATTTTCGCCGCGGCAAAAATGGCTTGCTTGGTTTCTTCCGCGTCGGCGGGAACGAACACCGTCATATTCGGCAGCACGTTCATAAGAGCAATATCTTCCACGCACTGATGGGACGCTCCGTCTTCTCCGACGGTAAGCCCCGCATGTGTCAGCGCGAGTTTGACATTGAGTTTCGGATAACAGATCGCGTTGCGGATCATATCATAAATTCTGCCCGTTCCGAAGACTGCAAACGTGGATACGTAAGGAATTTTTCCGCAGGTGGAAAGCCCTGCCGCGATGCCCGCCATATTCATCTCTGCGATGCCGATATCAAAATGACGTTCGGGAAATTCCTTGGCAAACGCGGTGGTTTTGGTCGCTTTTGCAAGATCGGCGTCCAGTACCACAACATTCGGATTTTGTTTTCCGAGTTCGACGATCGCTTTGCCGTATGCATCTCTGGTTGCGATTTGTTCGCTCATGCGCGGACACCTCCCAATTCTTTGAGTGCAAGTTCGCACTGTTCTTCATTCGGTGCGGTACCGTGCCAGTCGGCATTGTTTTCCATATAAGAAACACCCTTGCCCTTGATTGTTTTGGCAATAATGACACTTGGTTTTCCTGTCTGTTCTTTTGCTTGCTTAAGCGCAGCGCGCAGTTTTTCGAAGTTATGTCCGTCATCGACATTGATGACATGAAAACCGAAGGCTTTCATTTTTTCATCAATCGGATAAGGCGACATGACTTGATTGAGTGACCCGTCGATTTGGAGATTGTTATTGTCAATGAATACGATGAGATTGTCCAGTTTGAAATGCGCCGCGGACATAAATGTTTCCCAAACGCAGCCTTCCTGCAGTTCGCCGTCACCGACGAGCGCATAAACCGTATAATCCTTTTTATCCACTTTTCCCGCAAGTGCCATGCCCGTTGCGGCGCAGATGCCGAGCCCGAGCGATCCCGTTGACATGTCGACTCCGTTGACTTTTCTCATGTCCGGATGTCCCTGCAGGTGGCTGTTGATTTTGCGAAAGGTTTTCAGTTCGGACTTTTCAATGAAGCCTTTTTCCGCCAGAGTTGCGTAATACAGCGGGGTTGCGTGACCTTTGCTGAGTACGAAACGGTCTCTGTTTTCGTCTTTGGTGGAAGGGATATTCATCGCTTCAAAATACAGAAGAGTCAGAATTTCGACGCCCGAGAGCGATCCTCCGGGATGTCCGCTGGCTGCGTCTGTCACCTCATTGAGAATGCTGATGCGGATATTGTTTGCAATTTGTTTCAGATCCATGGTATTTCCTTCCTGTCGGTTCCGCGAAGAATCGAACGGGATTATTTGCGGCCGTACCGTACGGCGGATGTCTTTTGATCGGTAATTTGTTTATTTGTTATTTTCAAACAGAATGCTGACGGATTTTCCTTCATGGACGCGCTGGATCGCTTTTGCAATGAGCCCGGCCACGCTGACGATTTCTATTTTGTCGATTTTCTTTTCTTCCGCAAGCGGAATGGTATTGGTTGCGACAAGCTTGTCAATGGGAGAGTTTTTAATGCGTTCGATGGCAGGACCCGACAGAAGTGCATGGGTACATGCGGCGAAAATATGTTCCGCCCCCAAATTTTTCAGTGCCTCTGCCGCTCCGACGAGGGTTCCTCCAGTATCGATGATATCATCGATCATGATGACGTCTTTGCCTTTGACATCTCCGATGACGTTCATGACTTCGGCAATGTTTTCTTTCGGACGCCGTTTGTCGATAATTGCCATCGGTACGCCGAGGCGTTCGGCAAGAGATCGGGAACGTTTCACACTGCCCACATCCGGTGAGACGACGACCAATTTGTTAAGGTCAAAATTGTGTGTCATGATATATTCCGCAATAATCGGCATGGCCTGAAGTCTGTCAAGCGGAATATCGAAAAAGCCCTGAATTTGGTCCGCATGCAAGTCAATCGAAATGACTCTGTCCGCCCCGGCGACGCTGATGAGATCTGCGACGAGCTTGGCCGTGATCGGCACGCGGGATTTGTCTTTTCTGTCCTGACGCGCATAGCCGTAATACGCCATAACGACGTTGATTCGTCCTGCCGATGCCCGTTTGAGTGCGTCAATGATGATGAGCAGCTCCATCAGATTGTCATTGACCGGAGGACTTGTCGGCTGGAGGATGAAAACATCGCTTCCCCGGATGGATTCGCTGATGCGAACCGAGATTTCTCCGTCGGCAAATTTTTTGATTTCTGTCGCACACAGAGGGATGTCGAGGTATTGTGAGATTTCTTTTGAAAGAGGAATGTTGGAGTTCCCGGAAATCAGCACAATGTCAGAATAAGTTCCGTCCATAAATAAATACTCTCCGTTTGTTCTGCTTATATTTAATTTTTTTCTTTATTCCATTGGGATTTTGTGACGGCTTTGCTTCGGGCGATGACGAGGGCGTCTTCCTCAACATCTTCGGTTACCGTAGAGCCTGCGGCGACGAATGCATGTTTTCCGATTCTGACAGGCGCAATCAAATTGACGTTGCAGCCTATGAAGGCTCCGTCTTCGACGACGGTGCGGTATTTGTTTTTCCCGTCGTAATTCACAAATACAATGCCGCATCCCAGATTGACATCCGCACCGACATCTCCGTCTCCGACGTAAGTCAGATGGGAAATCTTGCTGTTTGTGCCGACGGTGGAATTTTTTACCTCCACGAAATTGCCGACTTTCACGCTGTCGGAGATACTGGTGTTCGGGCGAAGATGGGCATATGGCCCGATGTGCACGTCATTGGCAACAGTGCTTTGCTCAATAGTAGAGGTGTCGATTTCGTTTCCGTTTCCGACCGATGAATGATCGATTCGGGAGGAGATGATGATATTGTCCGTTCCGATCGATGTTTTGCCGGTGAGAATCGTGTTCGGGTAAATGACGGTACCGGAGCCGATTGTGACATTGCGGTCAATATAGGCGGAAGCAGCATCCATCATTCTGACGCCGTTCTCAATGTGTTTTCTGTTGATCTGCCTGCGCATAACGAGTTCGCATTCATGCAGTTCATACAGGTCATTGACGGCCATGACAATGGAAGAATCGCTGCTTTGATAGGCATCGGCACGATATCCTTTTTTCAGAAAAAGTTCGACCGCATCGGTCAGATAATATTCGTTTTGTGCGTTATTGTTATTGATTTCTCCGAGCACTTCGAGCAGTTTTTTGGTATCGAAGCAGTATGTGCCCGAATTGATTTCGCGGATAGCAGCCTCTTCGGGCGTGCAGTCCTTCTTTTCGACAATCTTTTTCAGCTTTCCGTTTTCTCTTACGATCCGTCCGTATCCGGCAGGATCGCTCAGTTCAGCAGTCAGGACTCCCAAATCGAGATTTTGGGAACTGCAGAATGCCATGAATTCTTTCAGGCAATTTCCGTTTTGCAGCGGAGCATCTCCGCAGAGCACCAGAACTTTGCCGGGATATTGCTGAAGAAAGCTTTTGGCCTGCATGACGGCATGTGCCGTGCCGAGTTGTTCGGTCTGGCGGTAATAAGCGTATTTTTCGCCTAGGGTCTGCTCCACCAGCTCATGCCGATGACCTGTAATTACCGCAACACGAAATAAATCGGCATCTTCGAGGTTCATTAAAACATGCTCTGCAAGTGTGCTTCCGCATATTTCATGCAAGACCTTCGGAAGATCCGATTTCATTCGTGTTCCCAGACCGGCGGCGAGTACGATCGCCGTATAGGAGTCGTTCATATAGAGATGACCTCGCAAATGATTTTTCCCGGGCAGTATCGAGTTTCGGATAAGAAGGGTATTTTATTTGAAACAATTATGTAAGGATTCGATTGATAATTTGTCAATTTACTTTATTATTATACACAATAACGAGAGAAAAAAATAGGGGGGAAGAAAAGTTTCGCAATAAAAAAACGTTTATCTGTGCGAAAAAATTGAAATAAAAATACACCGATATAAAATCGGTGAGATCGGTGGTTTTTGCGCACAAAAACAAAGCTTATTCGCAGCATTTATTTGATTTTTTACATGTGATATTCAATCTGATCCTGTTCCTGATGTTGAGCCTGCGCATTTTCCTGCACTTTTTCCTCATATGCTTTAATAATTGCTTCCTGCAGCATCATGCGTGTTTCTTTGTTAATCGGATGAGCGATGTCTTTAAATTCGCCGCCGCTGAGTTTTTTGCTTGGCATCGCGATAAATATACCATTTTCGCCTTCGATGACTTTGATTTCATGAATGACGAATTGATTATCGAACGTGATGGAAACCCTTGCTTTCATTTTGCCTTCGTCAAAGACCTGTCGTACGCGGATATCGGTGATTTGCATGCTAATTCCTCCTGTAAGTGGATCATGATCACTTTTACTATTATACAACATTTAATTTGAATTATAAACTGTTTTTATAAATAAATTATCAATTCGCGCAATTAATTGCGTTTCCTTATATCGAAAGTTGTAAAGCAATATAATTAATGGTACAATAAACCAAATTGTTTTCATAAGCGAGATAGTCGGAGAATGGAATGAGCAATAAATTTGATTTGAACAATGTAAAAAAAATATATTTTGTCGGCATCGGAGGCACCAGTATGAGCGGACTTGCCCTGATGTCAAAAAGCAACGGATTCGATGTTTCCGGCTCGGATATGAGACCGTGCTCTTATACCGAAAAACTCGAGAAGCGCGGCGTTACGGTGCTAATCGGGCATCGAAAAGAAAATGTGCCGCGCGATTGCGATCTGGTGGTTTATTCTGCGGCAATTCATCAGGACAATGTGGAACTTGTCACCGCAAAAGATTATGGAATTCCGCTGATGGAACGGTCTTATTTTTTGGGGAAACTGTCTCATTTTTATCCCAAAACCATCGCAGTCAGCGGAACGCACGGTAAGACGACAACCTCATCACTGACGGCATTGATGCTGTATAATGCAATGATGGATCCGTCGGTGTCGATCGGCGGAACGTTGGAACAGTTGGGCGGGAATTCCCGCATGGGGGAAAGCGAGTATTTTGTAATCGAAGCGTGTGAATTTGTTGACAGCTTTCTTCACACCCAGCATTTTATCGGAACCGTATTGAATATTGAAGAAGATCACCTGGATTATTTTACGGGCGGGATTGAGCAGATTGCGCAGTCGTTTCTGAAATTTGCGCAGATTCTTCCTCAGGAGGGGCTGCTGATTGCGAACGGAGATGATCCTTACGTCAAGAGCAAGGTGATTCCGTATGTGCGTTGTCATGTGACAACGTTTGGGATCGGAGAGGAAAACGAATGGCGGGCGGTCAATATCCGATATGACAAGCATGGCAAGCCGACATTTGACGTGCTGAAACAAGGAGCCTTATACGGAACGTTTTCTCTCAGAATACCGGGAAAACACAATGTGATGAATGCATTATCCGTCATTGCCTGCGGTGATTTTCTGCAGATTGCAGGGGAAGTGATTCAAAGAACATTCTCTGAATTTGCGGGCGCAAGAAGGCGATTTGAGTTTTGCGGCGAAGTTGAAGGTGTGAAAGTATTTGAAGATTATGCGCATCATCCGACTGAGTTGCGGGTGACGATCGAAGCATGCAAGAATTATGAACACAATAAATTGTGGGTGGTCTTTCAGCCGCATACATATTCACGGACTTTTTTTCTGTTTGACCAGTTTGTCGATGCCGTCAAAGAAGCGGACGAAGTTATTTTCAATGATATCTATTCCGACAGAGAGGCAAATGACTGGAATATTTATTCGGAAGATCTTGCAGAGCGTGTAAGCACCAAACACAATATCCCGTGTGAAGTGATTACGAAGTTCAGCGATATCGTTGAATATTTATGCAAGAATGTCGTGCCCGGAGATTTTGTACTGGTGGCAGGAAGCCAGTCAATCAATCAAGTGGCACATGATTTGGTGGGGGCATTGGAAGAATGCTTGAGAAATAAAAACGGAGCGGAAGAAACAAAATCCGTGTCTGCTATTTGACGGCGCATAACGCGCTGCTCGGGTACCGAAAAGCCTGAATCGAAAACAACCGAATATGATCTTGCTTGCAGCCTTGCACCGGTCGGTGCAGGGTTTTTTAGTTGTGTGATATTTGATGACATCGAAATCCGTGTTAATGCAGATGGATCCCGCTGTTCCGTTTATTGCGGGATGCAGGAACAGGAACGCATACAATGTGTTCCATACCAAATGTGCATGGTTTGAATGTTGGAATGAGTCTGCAGGGAAGGTGTATGAAGTGTTTCTTGGGATATGCTATCGATATGTAGAGGGTTTGTTGCTTCTTTTACGATAAGAGAGACGAATGCAATCAAGTAAAATTACTTGACATGGCAACTGCTGTGTGATATCCTTATTGGGCTAACAGAAAGCGGAAAGTCGGATTTTAGATGGAAAAACATTTTCAACTCGTCTATTTGCTTGATTTATACGGCGGACTATTGACGGACAAGCAGTTTCATATTCTGAACAATTATTACAATGAGGATCAGACGATCAGTGAAATCGCCGAAGCGGAAGGCGTCAGCAGACAGGCGGCGTTTGACTTATTGAGGCGGGCGGAAAAGATTCTGGAAGGGTATGACGGGAAACTGCATTTGTTTGACAAATATTTAAAAAATCGGGAAACGATCCGAACCATCCGGCAAGTATGCGAATGTCAGACAGGAAGCGTCTGCGCGGAGCTGCTTGCGGAATTGGAAGATAATCTTTGATAATACACAGAGGTGAGAGATGTTCGACCAGCTGGGAGACAAACTGCAGTCAACATTCAAGAAACTGACGGGAAAAGGTAAACTTTCCGAAAAAGATATCGAAGACGCGCTCAAAGAAATTCGGATGGCGCTTCTGGAAGCGGACGTCAACTATAAAGTAGTCAAAAGCTTCCTTTCGATGGTTAAAGAAAGTGCGCTCGGCGAAGAAGTAATGAAAAGTCTGACGCCGGGGCAACAGGTTGTAAAAGTTGTTCATGACGAACTGACGAGACTGCTTGGGTCCAGCGCAAAGGAAATCAGGTTCAACGGAAACCCTCCCACGGTTATTTTGCTTGCGGGGGTACAAGGTTCGGGAAAAACAACATCGGCGGGAAAACTTGCCGCTTATCTGAAAAAGAAAAACAAGAATGTCATGCTGGCGGCATGTGATACCCAAAGGGCGGCGGCAGTCGATCAGCTGAAAATTCTCGGACAGAAAATTAAAGTGCCCGTGTTTCATATTGAAAACGAAACACCTCAAAATATCGCGAAGGCGGCGCTGTCTGAAGCGAAAAAGCACGGCACGGACGTATTGATTGTCGATACGGCCGGAAGACAGCATGTAGACGCGGAGCTGATGCAGCAGATTGGAGAGGTGCGGGACATTGTGCAGCCGGACGAAGTATTGTTCGTTGTGGACTGCATGATGGGGCAACAGGCCGTGGATGCGGCACAGGCATTTGACGAAACGATACAGATTACGGGGTTCATTCTGAGCAAAGCGGACAGTGATGCCCGCGGAGGAGCGGCATTATCCGTCAGTTATATTACCGGAAAGCCGATTAAATTTGCCGGAACCGGAGAAAAAATCGAAGATCTGGAACTGTTTCATCCCGACCGTGTGGCTTCCCGAATTCTCGGGATGGGCGATGTGCTCAGCTTAATCGAAAAAGCACAGGCGATGACCGATACGCAATCCCAACAGAAGATGGCCGAGAAGCTGACAAAAAACAGCTTTACACTCGAAGATTATCTGGAACAGATGGACAGTATGGCAAAGATGGGCGGCATGGAAGAATTGATGAAAAGTCTTCCGATGGGCAACAAGCTCAGCGGTATGCAGATCGACCCGAAACAGATGGCTCGCACAAAAGCTATCATACAGTCGATGACGATCAAAGAACGGCGCAATCCGGCGATCATTAACGCTTCGCGGCGCAAGCGCATTGCTGCGGGAAGCGGAACCACGGTGACGGATGTCAACCGTCTGCTGAAAGGTTTTGAACAGAGCAAGAAAATGATGAAACAATTCGGTTCTCAGAAAAGGCGGTTCGGAACTCCGAAATTCCCTTTTTAACAATAAAATCAATCTAAGATTCATTTCAGATTCAGAAAGGAAACCAGTAACATGGCAGTAAAAATCAGATTAAAACGTATGGGCGCAAAGAAAGCACCTTATTACAGAATTGTAGTTGTAGACGCAAACACAAAACGCGACGGTAAAGCAATCGATGAAATCGGCTCCTATAATCCGATCGGTGAAAAGAAAGTCGTCATCAACGAAGAAAAAGCGAAAAAATGGCTTGCTACAGGCGCGCAGCCGACCGATACGGTAAAATCACTGTTTAAGAAAAACGGCATCATCGAATAACGGATTCGAAGGGAGAGTGCGGTATGAAAGAACTCGTTGAAGTGATTGCAAAAGCATTGGTGGATCATCCTGATCAGGTGACAGTCACGGAAGTGACCGAAAATCACACGATCATTCTCAAATTGAAGGTTGCGGAAGATGATATGGGAAAGATCATCGGCAAGCAGGGCAGAATCGCCAAGGCGATCCGAACCGTGCTGAAAGCTTCCTCGACCAAAGAAAACAGACATGTGGTTCTGGACATTATTTAAGAGTAACGGACAAAAAAAGTCTCTCAGTAAGGAGAGGCTTTTTTATTTTTGAATTGTTCATATTCCAGTCGCTTGAAAAAATATCATTTATAAGCTCTGATTGCGAAAATAAGACAAAAAAACGAGCAGAGTATTCATCGTTGTCATAAATGAAAACAAGTAAAAAATGCAAAAAATAAGAGGTTAGTGCCGCATTTTGTGGTATAATCATATCAAACAATACGATATCGGAAGGCAACGGTCGATTCCAATGGAAGGCGGACTGTCTTGCTGACGGAATTTCGTGTGGACAACTGCAAAGCCGCCAAAGACAGGACAATGTTTGCTTGTTCTTTTTTATAGCGTAAGAGGACAATGTATCATCCGGAGAATTTCCATGTATGTCAGACAACTCAGAATCGAAAATTTTCGTAATATCGCTCATGCGAATCTGAGCTTCGGCACGGGATACAACATCCTGACCGGAATGAACGGACAAGGCAAAACAAATACGATCGAAAGTATCTGCCTTGCGCTGAGCGGAAAATCGCACAGAGAAACCGTTACCGAAAATTTTATCGGCAGTGCGGCACAAACGGCTGATGTGGAAGTATCGGTCGGATATGATGACGGCACGGAGCATGTGGTTTCCTTGTCCTTGGGCTCCGATCGAAAGTATCGGATCGATGATGATCCCGTGCGGCGGCGATCGGAACTTTTGCGTAATTTCTCCGTTATTTTTTTCAGTCCGGATGATTTGTATTTGGTCAAAGGCGGACCTTCTTTGCGAAGAAATTATATCAACGATGCCATCGCGTCTGTCGCGCCGAATTATGCCGCGGTGCTTTCGGCTTATTCCAAAACCGTCAGCCAGAAAAACATGCTGCTCAGAGAGTACTCTCCTTCCTGCAAAAGTCTGTTGGAAGTATATAATGAGTCGCTTGTGCAGTATGGGTCGGCAGTGGTGAAATACCGTATTCGTTTTCTCAAGGAACTGAGCGAGCAGATCGCATCATTGTATGACAGCATTTCCGACAAACGGGAACGGTTTAAAATGACGTATCAGACGAATGTGCTGGCGCAAAATCAGCACACGGACGTTGCGCAGAGTTATGCGAAGGAATTGAACGCGCTTGCCGAAAAAGAGATCGCGATGCGAACCTGTCTGATCGGACCGCATCATGACGATATTCATTTTTTTCTGAACGGTCAGAATACCCGCAAATTTGCTTCTCAGGGGCAGCAGCGCAGTTTGGCTCTGAGCATGAAAATTGCACTCATTGATTTGTTTTACGAAAAAAACAAAGAGAAACCGATTGTAATTCTTGACGATGTGATGAGCGAGTTGGATGAGCGCAGACGTGAAATGATCCTGCAGGTGCTTAGCGATGTACAGACGTTTATTACCAGCGTGAGTGCGGAAACGATTTGCGCGGAACAATCGAAACAAACCATATTCCGTGTCAGCGGCGGAGCAATTGCTCCGATGCGCCGACCCGGAGCGAATGGATGAAATAAGATTTGATATACGGGAAAGGAAACAGATAATAAATGGCGACAATGGATAATTCCAATCATTATGATGCCAGCGGAATCAAGGTGCTTGAAGGGCTGGAGGCAGTCAGAAAACGACCGGGGATGTATATCGGTTCCACGGGCAAAAGCGGACTGCACCATCTTGTATATGAAATCGTCGACAACAGCGTGGATGAAGCCTTGGCGGGATATTGCAAAAATATTTTGGTGGCGATGCTTCCCGATGACGTAATTCAGGTAACGGATGACGGGCGCGGCATTCCGACGGGGATGCATCCCAAGATGAAAAAATCTGCGGTGGAAGTTGCCCTGACCATGCTGCACGCGGGCGGTAAATTCGACAACGATAACTATAAAGTTTCGGGAGGGCTTCACGGGGTCGGTGTTTCTGTGGTGAATGCGCTGAGCGAATGGCTGAGCGTGAAGGTCATGCAAAACGGTGAAATCTTTGAGCAGTTGTATCACAGAGGCAAACCGGACAAACCGCTGGAAGTGACGGGAAAAACTAGAAAAACCGGGACTGTGATTACTTTTAAAGCGGATTACGAAATATTCCCTGCGTTGGAATATTCTTATGATACGCTGAAGCATCGATTGCGCGAACTCGCTTTTTTGAACAAGGGGCTGAATATTGTTCTGCGTGATGAACGCGGCGAAACGCCGTTGGAAGAGAGTTTTTGCTATAACGGAGGGCTCATTTCTTTTATCGAATATCTCGACAGAGGAAAAGAAGTGCTGAACTCGACCGTAATTTATTTTGAAAAAGACGCGGAAGCCTGCGATCTGGAAGTGGCCATGCAGTACACGGACAGTTATTCCGAAAGTGTGTTTTCGTTTGCGAACAACATTAACACGACGGAAGGTGGAATGCACGTCAATGGGTTCAAAACTGCGTTGACACGGTGCATCAATGCGTATGCCAGAAAATACAATTTCCTGAAAGAGAATGAAGAAAATCTAAGCGGGGAAGATATTCGGGAAGGGCTGACCGCGATTATCAGCGTGAAGATCAAGAACCCGGAATTCGAGGGCCAGACCAAAACAAAACTCGGCAACCCCGAAGTCAGAGGCGTGGTCGATACGATCGTGGGAGAAAATGTGACGGCGTTTCTGGAAGAACATCCTTCCGAAGCAAAACTGATTCTCGATAAGGCGATTCTTGCAACGAGAGCGCGTGCTGCGGCCAAAAAAGCCAAGGATTTGGTTCGAAGAAAAAGTGCGCTGGAAAGTGCGGCACTGCCCGGAAAACTGGCGGACTGCAGTGAAAAGAATCCGGCGCTGTGTGAAATCTATATCGTCGAAGGGGACTCCGCAGGAGGCTCCGCAAAACAGGGAAGAAACCCGAAAATACAGGCGATTCTTCCTTTGCGCGGAAAAATACTGAATGTGGAGAAAGCAAGACTCGACAGAATATTGACGACCGATACGATTCGATCGATGATTACGGCATTCGGAACGGGAATTTCGGATGAATTTGATATTGAAAAAGCACGGTATCATAAGATCATTATCATGACCGATGCCGATGTTGACGGAGCCCATATCCGCACGCTGCTGCTGACATTCTTTTTCCGCTATATGAGGGGACTGATCGATAACGGCTATGTGTACATTGCGCAGCCGCCCCTTTACAAAGTGCAGAAAGGGAAAGATATCCGATATTGCTACAACGATAAACAGCTGGAAAAAATATACGAGGAACTCGGCAGGGAAAGAACCGATCTGCAGCGTTACAAAGGGCTTGGGGAAATGAACGCGGAGCAGCTGTGGGAAACCACGATGAACCCGGAACAGCGCACGTTGCTGAAGGTCAACATCGAAGACGCGATGCGCGCGGACGAAATTTTTTCCGTGTTGATGGGAGATCAGGTGCAGCCCAGAAAAGACTTTATTACGGAAAACGCGGGAAAGGTGAAGAATCTCGACATTTAAGAGACAGGTGATGCAATGAGCGATAATTTATTGAATAACGACGAGGGGATCGAACACGTTGACATTGTCGACGAGATGGAGAAATGTTATATCGATTATGCGATGAGCGTCATTGTCGGCAGAGCACTGCCTGACGTGCGTGACGGACTTAAACCCGTGCATCGCAGAATCCTTTTCGCCATGGAAGAACTCGGTCTTCGCGCCGATAAACCGACGAGAAAGAGCGCACGTATCGTCGGGGACGTCATGGGTAAATATCACCCGCACGGCGACTCTGCCATTTACGATGCGATGGCGCGTCTGGCGCAGGATTTTTCCACCCGTTATCTGTTGGTGGACGGTCAGGGGAACTTCGGCTCCATTGACGGCGATTCTCCCGCGGCAATGCGTTATACCGAAGCGAAAATGTCAAAGCTCTCATTTGAAATGATGAGGGACATCAATAAAGAAACGGTCGATTTCACGGCGAACTTCGACGAAAGTCTGCAAGAACCTTCCGTGCTGCCGGCACGGTTTCCAAATCTGCTGGTGAACGGCTCTTCCGGGATTGCCGTCGGGATGGCGACCAATATTCCGCCGCACAATTTGGGAGAAGTGATCGATGCGACGGTTGCGCTGATCGACGAACCCGAACTGACATCCAAGGATTTAACAAAGTACATTAAAGGGCCGGACTTCCCGACCGGAGGGATCATCATCGGAAAAAGCGGAATGATGAGTGCCTACACGACGGGACGGGGACGCGTCAAACTGCGCGCGAAAACGGACATTGAAGTGCATAAAAACGGTCGCCAGTCCATTGTAGTCACGGAAATTCCTTACATGGTGAACAAAGCGAAGCTGGTCGAAAAGATTGCCGATCTGGTCAAAGACAAAAAAATCGTCGGGATTTCCGACATTAATGATTATTCCGATCGAAACGGAATCAAAATCGTCATTGATCTGAAGCGGGATGCCAACGCACAGATTATTCTCAACCAGCTGTTCCAATATACGCAGCTGCAGGATACCTTCGGCGTGATCATGCTGGCTCTCGTCAACAACCATCCGATGGTGTTGACATTGCGGGAAATGCTTGAGAATTATGTCGCGCACCAAAAGGAAGTGATCGTTCGCAGAACGCAATTTGATCTGGACAAAGCGTTGGCTCGGGCTCATATTCTGGAAGGGCTGATCATCGCGCTGGACAACATCGATGAAATTATTTCGATCATCCGAAGTTCTTACGACAATGCGGAAGCGCGGCTGATGGAACGATTCACGCTATCGGAAATTCAGGCAAAAGCAATTGTCGATATGAGACTGCGACGTTTGCAGGGACTGGAACGCGAAAAGATCGATGCGGAATATAAAGAACTGTCGGAACTGATCCAGTATCTCAGAGACGTGTTGGCAAGCGAACAGATGGTGATGGATATTATCAAAACAGAACTGCTCGAAATCAAAGACAAGTATGCGGACGAACGTCGCACAATCTTCGAAAACGACACGGAAGATTTCGATATCGAAGATTTGATCGAAGAAGAAGACGTGGTGGTGACGATTACGCATGTCGGCTATGTCAAGCGCATTCCCGCCAATACCTACAAAGCGCAGAAGCGCGGAGGCAAAGGGATTGCGGCACACGCGACCAGAGAGAACGATTTTGTGAAGCATCTGTTCATGACGACGACGCACCATTATATCATGTTCTTCACGAACAAAGGAAAAGTGTACCGCCTCAAGGCATACGAAATTCCGGAAGCGGGCAGAACCGCAAAAGGAACGGCAATCGTCAACCTGCTGGCACTCGATCCGAGCGAAAAAATCACGGCGGTCATTCCCGTGAAAGAATTCAGCAACGAAGAATATCTGGTGATGGCGACACGCAAAGGGATCATTAAAAAGACGGTGTTGTCGGAATATGATTCTTCCCGCAAGAGCGGCATCATCGGCATTACGCTTTCGGATGACGACGAACTGATTGAAGTGAAATTCACCGACGGAACGAAAAACATCATCATGGGAACGAAAAACGGATACGCGATCACGTTCCATGAAGGAGACGCGAGACCGATCGGCAGAGCTTCGATGGGGGTCAAGGGAATTAAACTGACAGATGACGACGAGTTGATCGGTATGGACATTTCCGAAGAAGGGAAATTCATCCTTACCGTGACGGAAGACGGATTCGGAAAACTGACAAAGACGGATCTTTATCCGCTGCAGAACCGTGCGGGCAAAGGTGTGCAGAACTACAAACTGACAAAGAAAACAGGAGTGGTCTGCGGGCTGTGCTGCATTGATAAGGATGAAAATGATGTGATGATGATATCCTCTGACGGAACGGTTATCCGTATGGATGCGGGCGGTATTTCCACGATGGGAAGAAGCACATCCGGCGTGAAGGTGATGCGGCTGGACGATGACATTAAGATCGCGACGATTGCGAAAGTAAGCAGAGCTGATGAGGATGAGGAAGAGCTGACACTGCTCGATCAGACGGAACAATAAGATAAGCATAAGCAAACCCGACCGGAATCGGTCGGGTTTTTTGTTTGAAGTGTATTAAAAAATACCGATTGCGTATCATTCAAAAGCGTGTATGAGGCACAATCCCGAACAGTAATCGATACTACGGACGAAGCCGCGATGATGCCAATCAGTCCAGAACGTGAATGCGATCTTCCAAAAACCGATCATTCGGCTCTTTTTTATATTCTCCGTAACCGAGCGCGACGAAATAAACCGGAAGGATATGTTCAGGCAATCCGCACAGCGTGCGCATGCGCTCGCAATCTTCCAGTTTCGGAGCGATGCCGAGCCAACAGGAAGCAAGTCCCTGAGATTCCGCTTCCAAAATAATATTTTGTGTTGCGGCCGCACAGTTGATAAAAAGATAGGTGGGATTGTCTGCAATCGAACGATCTCCGCAGACCATGATGCCGAAGCCCGCAGCCGCAAGCGGTTGGCGGAAGTTGCCGTCGGCGACGATTTTTTCGATTAAGTCCCGGTTCTTCAGCACATAAAAATGCCAGGGCTGCAGGTTTTTCCCCGAGGGGGCGTTCATGCCTGCTTTGATGACGGTGCGAACCAGCTCATCCGAAACCGGTTCTCCCGTAAATTTGCGCATGCTTCTGCGCGTGTATATTTCGTTCATTTGTGTGCCTCCTGTGAATCGATTGTTGCATGATAGACATCTACATTGTTTTGGAATAGCGGTTACTCAGGGCGATAATCAGAATCAGATCAGCGACTTCCAGACCAGCAAGCAGGAGAATGACGGTGAGGCTTTCTCCGAGGAAGGCACAGATCAGGATGACGGCATTCAGCAGATAAAACAAAATGCGGTTCGCGCCTGCTCCCGCTTTTTCGCGGATGCGGGTATTGCGTTCGTCTCCGACTTCGATTTCCTTCCTTTTTTTTGCTTCTTCAGTTTCGATACGGCTGACGATTGTGTGGTCAATCAGCCCTCCGACGCCGAGTGCCAGGCTCATGGCGCCGAACCCGTAACACAGCCCGGCGATCTGTTTGACGGAATCCGCGTCAAACACAAATCTGGCAAGAACCAGAAGCGCGGCGCCGCACAGGATCATGATGAAATTTACAATGGGTTTTCTGTTCATGTTGGTTCCTCTTCGTAAAGAAAGATTTCTTCGATCGGCAGTTCAAAGAACCGCGCGATCTTAAAAGCAAGCAGAATGGAGGGATTGTAGCGTCCGTTTTCGATGGAGCCGACTGTCTGTCTGGAAACCTCGAGAATGTCGGCGAATTCTTCCTGCGTGAGATGTCGCTGCCTGCGAAGTGATTCGAGTTGATTGTTCATAGTCACTCCTATGGAAAGTTAACTTTCCATTAGCATAGTTCATTCCAACATAAATGTCAAGTTTACTTTCCATATTATTCATTATATTAATTGCTTTGCATTGACACAGTTCAAAATTGATCGTATAATGTGACCAACAAGTCATATGACTGATTGGTCATTTTTTATGGGAGAAGGATGTAACTATGCCGAAAGAAACGTTTCTGCGCCTGCCGGAACAAAAGCAGGAAACCGTGATGCGTGCCGCAATCGGAGAGTTTATGCGATGCGGATTCGAAAAAGCGAATGTGGGAACGATCGCGAAGAACGCGGAGATCGCAAAGGGAAGCATTTATCAGTATTTCGAAAACAAGGAAGAACTGTTTCGTTATGCGCTTGAGTGGGCAGTTCGGTTTTTTGCGACGGAATACGGGCAGCAATACAGCCGATCTGTGACGGATCTGTTCGAGTTTTTCAGAGAAAGCGCGGAACCGATGATGCGGCAGATTCAGACGGAGTATGAACTTGCCGTGTTTGTGCAGGAAGTGTTTTTGGGGCATTACAACAATGTCGCCCGTGATTTGACGGAAGTGATGCTCCGATCGGTCGATGGGATCATGCTTGGCATGATCCGACAAGGGAAAGAAAACGGAAGCATCCGGTGCGATATTTCGGACGAACTGCTTGTGAAATTCATGGAGGGAGCCTCCATGCGGCTGAAAGAAGATATTCTAAGGCGGGCGAAAGAAGAGGGAAACAGCGCATTTCAGAACGGATTCGCGGAATACGAAACGGAAATGAACGCGCTGATCGAATTATTAAAAAACGGAATGGGAGCGAAAGAATGATGATTGAATTGAACGATGTGACGAAATCCTATCAAACGGGTCAAATGACAACCCAAGTGCTCAAGGGAATTTCCATGGGGCTGAGTGAGGGAGAAATCGGCGTGATTCTGGGACCTTCCGGTTCCGGGAAGACGACGCTGATGAACATCATCGGCGGATTGGATCGATGCGACGGCGGGTCGGTGCGTGTGGACGGAGTGGAATTGACCGGGCTGAAAGATGACGATCTGACGGAATTCCGCCGCGGACACATCGGGTTTGTGTTTCAATTCTACAACCTCGTGCCGAATCTGACCGTAGCGGAAAACATTGAAGTGGTGGCGAACATCTCCGAATCTCCTTTGAATATGGACGAAGTGCTGCGCGCTGTGGGACTGTCCGACAAAAAGGATCGGTTCCCGAGAGAGTTGAGCGGGGGCGAGCAACAGAGAGTGTCGATTGCGCGGGCAATTGTAAAAAATCCGAGACTGCTTTTGTGCGATGAAATTACGGGAGCGCTTGATTACGCTACATCGAGGGATATCCTGAAATTGGTACAGGCGATTAACCGACAGTACGGAACGACGATATTGATGATTACGCACAATACGGCGATTGCCGCTATGGCGAACGAAGTGCTGAAACTGAGAGGCGGCGTCGTAACGGAATCCACCCGAAACGAAACGGTCGCTGATGCGGAAAGGATCGAATGGTGATGGAGTTGAACAGGACGATTATCCGAACCATACGCGCTTATCGGACGCAGTATGTCGGTTCGCTGATCTTGATTATCGTGAGCTGTATGCTGTTTACGATGATGAATTTTCTGTCGCTGAACATGAAAGAGATGACGGATGCATTCGAATCAGGCTCCGTGCAGGAGGACGCCGAGTTTTCGACGAATGTTCCGATCGACAATCTTGATTCTCTGCAGGATACGACGGGTGCAACGATCGAAGCGTTCGGTTCGTTTGACTGGGATGTGGCGGATCAGGTGACGCTGCGCGTCTTCTCCGAGAATGATGCCGTGAATCTGCCTGCCGTGATCAGCGGGAGTCTGCCGCAGTCGCATGAGATCCTGCTGGATCCCGCTTTTGCGGAAACGAACGGATATGAAATCGGCAGTGTGATTACGATATCCGGCACGGAATTTACCGTAAGCGGCACGATGTCGCTGCCGAATTATATATACCCGCTGGAAAGCGAAAGTGATCTGATGAGCAATCCGTCTCATTTCGGCATTGCCGTCATTTCCAAAGAAGATTATGCGGAGCTTGGATATGCCATGAGCAGCTACGCCGTGAAGTTCGATGCGAACCTCGGAAGTGTGCATGATCAGACCGCGGCGCTGAAACAGACCCTCAAAGACGAAGGGTATACCGTGATCCACTGGCTCGGAATTACAAGCAATGTCCGCGTGGTTTTCGTGCGTGCGAAGATTGAAGGGATCGACAGCATCCGATATTTCATGCCGATATTGATTTTGACGCTGACCTGCATTCTGACCGGAATCATCATCCGAAGAATGATCAAGCGGGAGGCATCGGTGATCGGTACCTTGTATGCGCAGGGGTTCCGCAGAAAAGAGATCATGGGCCACTATATGCTGTATCCGCTGCTGATCTCGGTGGTGGGGGGCATTGTCGGGACGCTGCTCGGTATGCTGACCGTGAATCCGATGTTGCGTTATATGGGGCATTATTTCAATATCCCGCTTGGTAAGACGAATTTCGACTGGACCGTGCTGGCAATCAGCATTGCTTTGCCGATTGTATTCCTGTGCGTCAGCGGTTGGTTTGTGCTCAGAGGCGAACTGAGACATGCCCCGGTCGAGCTGATGAAAGGCAATCGCGAGAGCGCGAAAGTCAATGTTCTCGAACGAATCATCAAACCTGATAAATTCAAATTCAAAACGAAGTTCATCGTCCGTGAGCAGTTCCGCAGCATATCGAGAACGGTGTTTCTGTTGTTCGGCACGCTGATGGCGTCGATGCTGCTGCTGTTCGGGTTCGCTGCGAAAAGTTCGTTGGACTTTCTTCTGAAAGACAACATCAAAGATACTTATCGGTTCGGATATGAATATGTCTACAATTCACTGCGTACCGATGAAGCGCCCGCCGGCGCGGAAGCATTTCTGGCGACTCTGTTTGTATATGATGACGGGGACAACGAGAAGAACGTCACGTTATGCGGTATTCAGAATTCTCCGGCTTATCTCGGTTTGTTTGACGAAGACGGAAACGCGATGAATACGGATCAGGTTATCATCACAAGATCGCTGGCCACGCAGCTGAATCTGATGCCGGGGGATCGTATTACACTTGTGAGTCTTTATAACGCGAAAACGTATGAAATCACTGTGGATGCCATTGCGGAAACGTATGTCGGAGAAACCGTTTATCTTCCGATCGGAGAATTGACGGATCTGCTCGGACTTCCTTCGGGAAGTTACAACGGACTGTGGAGCGAGCAGGCTCTGGACATTCCGAGTGATCAATTATACAGTGAAAAATCAATCGACGAATCGATACAGGATTTTTACGATTCGATGGAACCGATTGTCATGGCGATCGGGGTATTGGCTGTCATTTCATTCTTCATCGGACTGGTAGTCATCTATGTCGTCACTTCTCTGATCGTGGAAGAAAACAGAATGACGGTGTCTTTGATGAAAGTTTTCGGATACCGTAAAAAAGAAATTAATTCATTGGTGCTGAGCAGTTCGCTGCCCGTAGTCATCGTCGGGTATCTGCTCGGCATTCCGCTGACGTTGGTTTCTCTGGATGCGATGTTTGCGAAAATCACGGACAGTCTGAATCTGACGATGCCGATTGTGATCAAATATCCGTATCTGATATTGGGATTTGTGCTGATTCTTTCGGTATACGAATGCTCCAAGTTCCTCAGCAGAAAGAAAATCGACCGGATCGGCATGAACGAAGCATTAAAATCGGTCTCTGAATAAGGCCTAAAGGGAAACAGTATTTTCGTAACGGAGAATGCTGTTTCTTCTTTATGACCTTTCGCTGTACTTATCTTCAGTCGCCGTTAATTTTTCATAAAGGTTGAGTGCAAATGAAAGCGTTGCGGAAAATATTTGTTATAATGAGACCATAAATACGAATTACACGGAGGGCATATGAAAAACATTGCTGTTTTGACCAGCGGCGGGGATTCTCCCGGAATGAATGCGGCCGTCAGAGCCGTTGTCCGCACCTCGATCTATCATAAATTAAATATTTTCGGCGTCAATCACGGCTACAACGGGTTGATCGAAGACAAGATTTTTCCGATGAGTGTCTATTCCGTGGCAGATATCATTCAGCGCGGGGGCACAATGCTGTATACTGCCCGCAGCGAAAAATTCAAGACGGAAGAAGGGCTGAATCTTTCGGCGGAAAATCTGAAAAAGTGCAACATCGAAGGATTGGTGATCATCGGCGGAGACGGTTCTTATCGCGGAGCGAAAGAACTCGCGAAAAAAGGGATCAATGTAGTCGGGCTTCCCGGAACGATTGACAACGACATCGCCTGCACGGATTATACAATCGGGTTTGACACCGCTGTGAATACGGCGATTGATGCGATTTCAAAAATCCGCGATACCACGACTTCCCACAATCGTGTGAATGTGGTGCAGGTGATGGGAAGAAATTCCGGTAACATTGCACTGTACGCAGGGCTTGCCGGCGGCGCGGAATCGATTGTCGTGCCCGAAATGCCTTACGATACGGATGCCATCTGCAAAAAGATGCTCGCCGGGAAAGACCGCGGCAAACTGCACAGCATTATCGTTTTTGCGGAAGGCGCGGGAGATCTGAAACAATTCTGCGCGGAAATCGAAGAAAAGTCACAGATTATCACACGGACCACAACACTCGGGTATATTCAGAGAGGCGGCAGCCCGACTGCTTTTGATCGGATTCTTGCAAGCAGAATGGGGTCGATGGCTGTGGAGGTGCTGATGCAGGGAAAGACAAATCGTGTGGTGTGCATCAGAGACAATCATTATGTCGATTTGGACATTGATGAAGCGCTTGATATGGCCTACCAATTCAATAAAGAGATATACCGGGTTGCGATGGAGCTGTCCATCTGAGAGCCTGTATGCCTGACTGAGAGAGGAGTGATGGAATGAAACGAACAAAAGTTGTCTGTACGTTGGGTCCGGCGACGGATGATGAAAGCGTGCTCGAAACAATCATACTCGCCGGAATGGATGTCGCACGGCTGAATTTTTCGCACGGTACCCATGAAGAGCAACAGAAACGGGTAGATGCCGTAAAAAAACTTCGCGACAAACACAATAAGCCCGTTGCTTTGATGCTGGACACAAAGGGACCTGAGATTCGTATCAAGCAGTTTGCAAAGGGGAGCATCCTATTGGCAGCGGGAGACAGTTTTACATTGCGCTGCGATGATGTGGTTGGGGATGAGACAAAGGTTTCCGTCACATACCCGAACTTATGCAGGGAAATTCGTTCGGGAACGACGATTCTGATTGATGACGGATTGATTCAGCTGATCGTCAAAGAAATTAAAGATACGGAAATCCGCTGCATTGTTCAGAACGGCGGGGAACTGAAGAACAACAAGAGCCTGAATATTCCCGATGCGAAAATTCAGCTGCCGTCGCTGACGGACAAAGATATCAGTGATCTGAAATTTGCGATTGAAAACGAGATGGATTTTATTGCAGCCTCATTTGTTCGAAATGCCGATGACGTGCTTACCATGCGCGGCGTTCTGGAAGAAAACGGCGGATCGAACATCAAAATTATTTCCAAGATTGAAAACAGAGAAGGAGTCAATAATATTGATTCGATACTCGATTTATGTGACGGGATCATGGTGGCACGCGGGGATTTGGGGGTGGAAATTCCTGCGGAAGAAGTGCCGATTGTGCAGAAGCATATTATAAGGAAATGCAACAGTGCCGGGAAACCGGTGATTACGGCGACGCAGATGCTGGACAGCATGATTCGAAATCCGAGACCGACAAGAGCGGAGGTCGGAGATGTTGCGAACGCAATCTTTGATGGGACGGATGCGGTGATGCTCTCGGGAGAAACTGCTGCGGGCAAATATCCGACCGAAGCAGTTGAAACAATGGTACGAATCTCGCTGATGGCAGAAAGCAATCTGGAAACGGATGCTCATTTCAGTAAGAAATTCAAAGGGGAAACGACGGTTACGAACACCATCGGATATACTTCCTGTGCGGCGGCAGAGGCGCTGAGCGCGAAAGCTATTTTTACGCCGACCTCTTCCGGATATACGGCCAGAACGATCAGTAAATTCCGTCCGAATGCAAGGATCATTGCAGTGATGGACAAACCTTGGGTACAACGTCAGCTGAGCCTGAGCTGGGGCGTAGAATCGATTTTGCTGCCGGAATGCAATGTTTTCGAACAATTGCTTCACGACAGTTTGATCATCGCTACGGAACGCAGATATGTCAATGAAGGGGATCTTGTGGTCATTACCGCGGGACTTCCGATCAATGTGGCGGGAACGACAAACATGATTCGGGTGGAAACTGTCGGGCACTATGTGCTACGCGGAAAAGGAATCGGAAAAGGACGGGTGAGAGGTGTGCTCCGCATCGTACGGGATTGCGGTGATGTGACGCTGAACGAACACGAAATCATTGCGGTCGATTGCATGAACGAACGCATTGCGGAACAGCTTCATATGGCAGGCGGACTTCTTACCACGCAAAAAGGACTCAGCAGCCCGTGCGCGGTTGCTGCGATCAGGGCTGAGATCCCCGCAATAACAGGGCTGAGTGATATCGATTCTTTCCCGGAAGGGTCAGTGGTGGAACTCGACCCGCATCGAAACATGGTATATCGCGTTGCGGACGGAGGCGGACAATAAGTTGGGTCGGGTCAATCTTGCGATGATCAATTGGAATTTGTGGCACGGTTGCCATAAAATCAGTCCGGGATGCCAGAATTGTTATGTATACCGCATGGATGCAAGATATGACCGAAATGCTTCTGTGGTGAAAAAAACAGGCAATTACAATCTTCCGCTCAGGAAAGGTCGTGACGGCGGTTATAAAATCCCACCCGGTTCCGAAGTGTTTGTCTGCGGAACATCCGATTTCTTTCTTGAGGATGCAGATGAATGGAGAGCACAGGCCTGGGAAATGATGCGGGAGAGAAAGGATCTGGAATTTTTGATCATTACAAAGCGGATTCATCGTTTTTTGTCCTGTATTCCCGAGGATTGGGGAGACGGATATGAAAATGTGACCGTAGGTTGTACGGTCGAGAATCAGGATCGGGCCGATTTCCGTCTTCCTATCTTTCTGAATGTTCCGCTGAAACACAGAGGAATCGTCTGCGAACCGCTGCTTGAAAAAGTAGAGTTGAAATCCTATCTGAATTCTGATAAAATTGAATATATCATTGCCGGAGGGGAATCCGGGAACGAAGCACGTGTGTGTGATTTTGACTGGATTTTAGATTTGCGGGAGCAATGTATCGGTGCAGGGATCTTATTCTATTTCAAACAGACCGGGGCATTGTTTCGGAAGGACGGAAAATTATATCGGATTCCGAGAAAACTCCAGCATGTGCAGGCCAGAAAAGCAGACATCGATTACTCTCCGTTTTGAACGGCGCAAGCTGCGATTCTCTTTTTGAAACGATTGTAGAGCTTGGTAAAGAGTGCTATAATCATATTAAATAAAAAAAGGAGGATTCAAAAAATGCAAGTTTGTTCGAAATGCGGCGCAGATGTGCCGGAAGATGAAGTAACGGTGGTAAACGGCGAAGTATTGTGTGATGACTGTTCTCTGCTTCTGTCTATGCAACGTACGGTGACGCCGTGCGACAATGTTTCGGGACTGAAGTTTGCGACAGGTGCTCCGTCAGAGGAACTGACGAAACGGCAGCAGGAAATCCTCGGCTATCTGAAAGAAAAAAAGACCGTCCGAAAAGATTCGTTGGCAAAACAGTTTTCTGCGGCGGAATCCGAATTGGACGAAGAACTGACAGTATTAAAATCCAAGCACATGTGCAAAACCGCAAACGACGAGGATGGTGTATGTTATGTGATGTGGGATGCGGAATAGTATCCTTCAGAAATAAAAAGGACAGATAAAAGGAGACTGTTATGCAAAAATGTATCAAATGCGGTGCGGATGTTGCCGATGAGGACGTGTATGTTCTCGACGGTAATCCGTATTGTGACGACTGTTCCATTATGCTTTCCATGCAGAGAACGCTTCGAAAATGTGATCCGATCGCGGTACATTCCGCTGTGACGGCAAGAAAATCTGCAGGGCAGTCCGGAACAGAAGGCCTGACTTCGAGACAAAAAGAAATTTACGATTTTATTGAAAAGAATGGCGGAGCAACCGTGCAACAAATCACGGAGCAATTTGATATGCCGGGCGAAGAAGTGGATATTGCGTTGACCGTATTGCGCCATGTGGAGCTCTGCAAAGGCGAAAAACGAGCCGACGGAGTGTATATGGTGCTTTGGTAAATTTTTGCATGTGAGAATAAAAGTATATTCAATATAACATGATCGTAACGGTTCCATCTCGATCATCAAGAGTGCCGGATACGACTTCAGACGGAGGTAGCTTTGGGAGAGAAAATAGTACCCAAGAATTTACTGGAAGATATTATCGACTACAAGTTGGATGAGATGATGGAAACGGCAAATATTTGCAAATGCGACTATTGCCGAGCCGATGTGTGGGCTTATGCGCTGAATCATTTGGAGCCGAAATATGTCGTCAGCCTGGAAGGCGATGTGCATACGCGGTATGCAATCCTGTCGGATCAAGTGAAAAGCGATATCACATTTGCGATTGTAAAGGCCATAGGAATCGTTGCCAATAATCCTCACCACCCCGCTGAGTAAATGCCGAACCGAATCAGAAAATAATTTATTTTTTGGTTGACAGACAGACAGTGCTGTGCTAATATCATGCCAATATCACGCATGGCAAAGGAGCCAAAGACTGTGAAAACAGTCTTTGGCTTTTTGTGTTGTAAACGGGTATTGATTGATTATTGATTGAATCAGGAGGAACTGAATATGGACATGTTGAATTCCGGGGATATTTCCTGGATGCTTACTTCGTCTGCCCTGGTCATGTTGATGACCCCGGGACTGGCGTTTTTTTACGGCGGACTTGTCAGACGAAAGAATATTATCAATACGATGATATCTTCGATTTTCATTATGGGGCTGGCATCAATTTTATGGGTGCTGATCGGCTATTCGCTGTCATTCAGCGGAGATATCGGCGGTCTGATCGGAAACTTGAATTGGTTCGGTTTGAATGGGGTCGGATCTGAGCCGGGTATTTATGCTGCAACCATTCCGAATTTATGTTTTGCTGTTTTTCAAATGATGTTTGCGATTATTACGCCGGCTTTGATTACAGGCGGTGTTGTCGAACGAATGAAATTTTCATCGCTGTTTGTTTTTATCGCGTTTTGGTCTCTTTTGGTATATTACCCTCTTGCGCATATGGTGTGGGGCGGCGGATTCCTTCAGCAAATCGGGGCGATTGACTTTGCCGGCGGAACGGTTGTTCACATCAGCTCGGGTGTCAGTGCGCTTGTCTTGGCGATTGTGCTCGGGAAACGCAAAAATATCGAAAAAGCATCTTACAGACCGCATAATGTGCCGTTCGTTTTGTTGGGTGCTGCGTTGTTGTGGTTCGGATGGTTCGGATTCAATGCAGGCAGCGCGGGTGCCGCCAATGATGTGGCGGTTCGTGCCTTTATGACAACCAATACGGCAGCGGCGGCAGCCATGCTTTCCTGGATGCTGATTGAAAAAATTCATAACGGAAAGCCGACGCTCGTCGGAGCAAGCACCGGTCTGGTTGTGGGCTTGGTTGCCATTACTCCCGCTGCCGGTTTTGTTCCGATTTGGGCATCGATCTTTATCGGAGCATTGGTCAGTCCCATTTGCTATTTTGCGATCACATTCCTGAAGGGTAAATTCGGTTATGATGATGCGCTCGATGCATTCGGCTGCCATGGAATTGGCGGGATTTGGGGGGCGATCGCTACGGGAATTTTTGCTCAGCACTCATTAAACCCTGTGGCGCAATGGGACGGACTTTTGTTCGGAGACTGGTCGTTGTTTCTCAGACAGCTTGAAGCGGTCGGTATCACGATTGTATTTGCGGTAGTCGGCACGCTGGTTGCCGTGGCAATTGCGAAATTGTTTACGAAAAATATCAGAGTCAGCGCAAAGGAAGAAAGTATCGGACTGGATCTTTCGGAACACGGAGAATCCGCTTATCCTGCTTTTAACGGAATGGATAATTAAATTCAGGTTCGTAACTATATTCGGAAAGGTGATTTGTGTATGAAGAAAATAGAAGCTTACATCAGACCCGAGAAATTGGAAGACATCAAAGACCTGCTTAAAACGTTTGATCTGAATGGACTGAGCATCAGCCAGATTGTCGGATGCGGAAGCCAAAAGGGATGGAAAGAATATGTCCGCGGTGTGGAAGTGGATTATAATTTTCTGCCGAAACTGAAATTGGAGATTGTGATACCGGACGACCAAACGGAGCCTCTGATTGCTTTGATTTGCGAAAAAGCAAGAACAGGTGAGGTCGGTGACGGAAAGATCTTTATCTCGGATATCGAAAACGCAGTGCGAATCAGAACCGGAGAATCCGGGCTGGATGCATTGAAATAATATGATTGTTATGTAAAGGAATTCGGGCATGTCCCGAATTCTTTTTTTGTTTTGAATTAATATTATGATTGACCTTTTTGTTTCTTTATGATAGGATTTCAGCGGTATACCCATATCAAAAAAAGGCAATGACGCCGTGGGCTGTTATTTTATTACAGTCTGCGGTGTTTATTTATGAAGGGGATACTGTTGATATATTGATTGAAATCAGGAGGTAACAATTTGGCTGCATTGAATTCGGGCGATATCGCCTGGATGCTTATTTCGTCTGCCCTGGTATTGCTGATGACCCCGGGTCTGGCGTTTTTTTACGGCGGTCTTGTCAAGCGCAAGAACGTCATCAACACGATTATGTCATCGATTTTTGTGATGGGACTGGCATCCGTTATGTGGATGTTGGTTGGTTTTACGCTTTCTTTCAGCGGAGATATCGGGGGCGTGATCGGTAATTTCAAATGGTTTGCTTTGAATCAGGTGGATGCACTGCCCGGTCCTTATGCAGCGACGATTCCCAATTTGTGTTTTGCAATCTATCAAATGATGTTTGCGATTATTACCCCGGCATTGATTACCGGGAGTATCGTGGAACGAATGAAATTTTCTTCGTTGTTTGTGTTTGTCGCCGTTTGGTCATTATGTGTGTATTATCCGCTTGCCCATATGGTTTGGGGCGGAGGAATTCTGCAACAACTCGGGCTTGTCGATTTTGCCGGAGGATTTGTCGTGCACATCAGTTCGGGTGTGAGTGCCTTGATTCTTGCTTTGATTCTCGGCAAACGCACAAACATCGAGAAAGCAAGCTATCATCCGCATAACGTGCCTTTTGTTTTGCTGGGTGCGGCTTTGCTTTGGTTCGGGTGGTTTGGTTTTAATGCCGGCAGCGCCGGCGCTGCCAATGAAATTGCAGTGCGTGCTTTCATGAACACAAATATGTCTGCGGCATCTGCGCTGCTTTCCTGGATGTTTGTGGAAACAGTGAAAAACGGAAAACCCACGTTGGTCGGGACATCTACCGGATTTGTAGTCGGGTTGGCTGCCGTGACACCTGCTGCGGGGTTTGTTCCGGTTTGGGCATCGGTGCTGATCGGGTTGGTTGCGAGTCCGCTGTGTTTCTATTTTATTACTCATGTGAAACCGAAATTCGGGTATGATGATGCACTGGATACGTTCGGATGTCACTGTATCGGAAGCACTTGGGGTGTTTTGGCAACAGGCCTGTTTGCAAAAATGTCTCTGAACGGAGCCCTGCAATGGAACGGTCTTCTGCTGGGCGGGGGCATGCAACTGATGATCCGACAGATTTTGGGAGTCGGCGTAACTGTGGTGCTGTCTGTGGCCGGAACATTATTTGCTCTTTGGATCGCAAAATTGGCAACTAAAAAAATTCGGGTTTCCGTGCGGGAAGAAAGCATGGGGCTGGATATTTCCGAGCACGGAGAATCTGCATATCCCGCTTACAACGGTATGGACAACTGACAACGATTTCTGTTGCAATGCTCTGACTTGATTTGATAGAATAAGTGAGACATATGATCAGAAGGGGTTTTCGATGAAAAAAATTGAAGCCATCATCAGGCCGGAAAAGTTTGAGGATTTAAAAGACGTTTTGCAAACGTTGCCGATCAACGGTCTGAGTATCAGTCAGATTTCCGGTTTCGGGAAACAAAAAGGCTGGAAAGAGTTTGTCCGCGGAGTCGAAGTGGATTTGAATTTTCTGCCGAAAATGAAGCTGGAAATGGTTGTGGCGGATGAAGCGGTTGAAGAAATTATTGCGATGATCCGCAATAAAACCGCTACGGGAGAAGTGGGAGACGGAAAAATCTTTGTTTCCGCAATCGAGGATGCCATTCGCATCCGAACCGGAGAGCGCGGAATGGATGCGATCAAGTAAAAAGATCGCTCAGCTGCATCAAAAAAAGAACCTGTTTTCGGTTCTTTTTTTGATTGATGGATCATGATCATCCCCTCTATTATCGCAGAACGCAAACAGGATCGCTGATGTGTGATAAAATCGAATGAGATATTCCTGGGGAAATTAATATTCAAAAAATCTTGACCTGATTTTTTTTTGTGTTATAATGAGGATAATCTTCAGGGCAGGGTGAAATTCCCTATCGGCGGTGACAGTCCGCCAGCGAAAGCAGAACCGGTGTAATTCCGGTACCGACGGTTATAGTCCGGATGAAAGAGGATGTACTTCAATTTGAATTGTATAGTATGTTTTCGTAAATGTTTGTTGTCCTTGAAGAGGCAACATTTTTTTATTTGAGGTGAAAACATGAAACAAAACAAAACACAAAAACTGGTCTTGCTTGCAGTATTGACCGCTATTTCCATCGTTCTGCTGTATATTCCGTTTTTGCGGTTCCCGCTGCTGGTGTCGTATCTGGAGTACGATGCAATGGATATTCCGATTTTGATCGGAGGATTTCTGTTGGGTCCTGCCGCAGGGATGGCGATTACGTTTGTATCGGCATTGATCCAAGGGATTACGGTAAGTGCAGGAAGCGGAATTTACGGAATTTTGATGCATTTTATTGCAACAAGCGCATTTGTCCTGACCGCTTCGATGATTTACCGCAACAAAAAAACAGCAGGATCCCTAATTATCGGGCTTGTGTGCGGGACATTGGCGATGACGGCAATTATGATTCCTGCCAATCTGATCGTGACACCGCTGTTTTTGGGCATGCCGGTTTCTGCTGTGGCAGAATTGATTCTTCCCGTGATTATTCCGTTTAATTTATTGAAAGCCGGGATCAACAGCATTGTGACACTTTTGATTTTTCTTCCGCTCAGCAAATCCAAACTTATCAAATTTTAATGAAATTATTCGATAATTTTAATCGTTTTTTCATTATTTCTTATGATTTTTGTCCTACAATCAGTTTGCATCAGGGAGAAGGAAGAAGGCGGTTGAGTTGAAACCATAACATCATCAAATCAATCCATCTGCAACCATAATAATCAAATAAGGAGGTTTATTATGTTTGATCTGACACCTTTTGACAAACGAACCAACAGTATTTTCAACTACATGGATAACCTGGACAAAAACTTTTTCGGGGATCTTGATATGAGAGGATTGTCTCAAATGAAGACCGACATCATCGATAAAGGCGACCGATATTTGGTTCAGGCTGAATTGCCGGGATTTAACAAAGAAGAAATCCACATTGATATCAAAGACAATTACCTGACTGTGCATGCAGAACATCGGGAAGAAAAAGAAGAAAAGAAAGAAAACTATATCCGTAAAGAACGACGCTATGGTTCTTACGAACGAAGTTTTGATATTTCCGATGTGAATGCGGATCAGATTGAAGCAAAATACAACGACGGCGTGCTGGAATTGCAAATGCCGAAGTTGGCCGAAAAACCGATTGTACCAAAGTCAATTCAAGTCAAATGAAAAAAAGAATGCCTGCCCTTTTTCGGGACAGGCATTTTTGTATTTGTGGGGGAAAAAAATTGACGAAAAAGACAGGTGATGATATGATTTTAATAAAGAATGGATGAAATAAAAAAAAAGGAGAATGGGAGTGAAAATTTCTGTTTTATATTTCAGCGCTTCGGGAAATACCCAGAAAGCGGCAGAGTTTATTAAAGAGGGGCTTCTTTCCGTGTCGGATACGGAAGTAAAGCTCATGAACATTGCTTCTGCGGAAGAGATCGACAATGATTTTATTAACGGAAGCGGCGCGGTGATTTTCGGAACTCCGACATATGCTGCCAATATGTGTTGGCAGATGAAGCAGTTTTTTGACACCTACAAAGGCTGCAAGCTCGCGGGAAAAATCGGGGCGGCATTCGCTACCGAAAATTATGTGTATGGTGGGGGCGATATCGCGCTGCTCGGAATTATGAATCATCTTTTGGTTAAGGGTATGTTGGGTTATTCTTCCGGAGTCGGATGCGGACAGCCGATTATTCATTTGGGTCCCGTTGCGGTGTCGGATACGCTGGACGAGAAAAAAGAACTGTTTGTGATATTCGGAAAACGAATCGCAGACAAAGCAAAAGAGTTGTTTGCCTGAAGCTATCCATTAAAAACAAACAAAAAACGCAGCTGCCAACTTGCTGCGTTTTTTGTTATGCAGAGATATATCTGTGATTCTGCACATAATGATCAAGCATCGGGCATAAGTGTAACCCAGGAAGATACCCGATATGTATTCTGTTAATGAAATATAACAGCCGAAAGAAACAATGAATGAGAAATCATCGAAAAAGGAAGTAAGACGGTCTAAAAAAGGGAAACGCCGAAATCGTGGACGGTTCCGAGTTATGTCAGGGAATGTTTATTCAAAATTGAATGTCTTGTCTTGCTGACTATATCATATGGAATTTCGTCTGTCAAGCGTTTTCAGGTTGTTTTTTCGTATCGAGTTAAACGTTTTCTTAGTGCCATTTTTTTCGTTGCCATACAAAATATTCACAGGATTGCTTGACAAGAGGCATAATTATGGTATGATATATGAAAAAGTATTCATATGATAATATGTTCATATTAAAAGAGGAGGATGGAAATGACGCATGACGAAGAATATATGCTTCAGAAAGAAGCTATGTTTTTTTCAATATTGGGAGATACCGGAAGAATCAAAATCATTCAGGCGCTGTGCGAGACGGAGCTTTGCGTCAATCATCTGGCAGAAAGGGTAGGTGCGTCACAGTCTGCGGTTTCGCATCAGTTGAGTATATTAAGGCAAAATGATATTGTCAAATCCCGCAGAGACGGTAAGAATGTGATCTATTCACTCGACGACGAACATGTGAAGGACATCTTCACGATCGGAATGGAACATATTCGACACAAGTAAGGAGACCGGAAATGGAATTGATTTTGGATGGATTAAACTGCCCGACCTGCAGTGCAAAAATCAGGCAGGATATTGAAAAAATGCCGCAAGTAAAGCGTGTCGAATATAACACAATTTCGAACAAGATGCAAATAGATGCTGAAGACAGCGCGGATGAAATGGTTTTGAGAGATATGATCGAAAAAATCGTACATTATTACGAGCCGGAAGTATGCGTGCTGGATCCGAAAAGTGAGACATCGGCTCTTTCCGAAGACGTCGCTGTCCCCAAGAAAACGGGCGGATGGCTGAAGAAAAACGCGATTGCGCTTTGCGGCACGGTGTTGTTTGCGACGGCGATTTTGATGGAAAAGATCATTCCTGCAGCTGCATATTTCCACCTGACAGCATATCTGATCGCTTATCTTATGATCGGCGGGGAAGTGCTGCTCAAATCTGCAAAGAATATTGCAAAAGGGAAAGTATTCGATGAGAACTTTCTGATGTCGGTGGCTACAATCGGAGCCATGATTCTGGGTGATTTTACGGAAGGCGTTGCCGTAATGCTGTTTTATCGGGTCGGAGAAACACTCAGTGATTATGCGCAGGACAAAAGCGTGCGTTCCATCAATGATCTGTTGAAGTTGAAAATACCTTATGCCAATCTGGTAATGCAAGATGGCACCAAACAAATTCCGTGTGAAAAAGTGGAAGTGGGAGACCTGCTGCTTGTGAAGTCCGGAGAGCAGGTTCCGGTGGATGCAGTGGTGGTATCGGGAACGGCTTATGCGGATACGAAATCCGTGACGGGAGAACCGGTTCTGCGTTTTGTTGAAGCAGATGATGAAGTGTATGCCGGATATATTGTAACCGACGGACCGATTACCGTCAAAGCAATCAAACGGTATCAGGACAGTATGATTGCCAAAATTATTTATCTGACCAAAGAAGCATCGCAGAACAAATCAAAGACAGAAAAATTCATCACGAAGTTTGCGGCATACTACACGCCTGCCGTCGTGATTGGTGCGGTATTGCTCGGTGTGCTGCCGCCCTTGTTAGGGTTCGGCACTTTTGGTGAATGGATTAACAGAGGTCTGATTTTTCTGGTGATATCCTGTCCCTGCGCGCTGGTGCTGAGCATTCCGCTCGGATACTTTGCGGGAATCGGAGCAGCATCAAAGCAGGGGATTCTTATAAAAGGCGCCAATTATCTGGAAACGCTTGCCAAAGTGAAGACTGCCGTATTTGACAAAACCGGAACCCTGACCAAAGGCAGTTTTACGGTGCAGGAAATGCATGCCGTTTCGGAAATGGATTTTGGATTGGAAGAAACGTTTGCTGCAGCGGAGCACTACTCGAACCATCCGATTGCAAAAGCGATCCGCAAAAATTTTCGCGGTCACATCCGGGATGAGGAGATCGCGGATTACAAAGAATTTGCAGGAAAAGGTGTGTCTTTGACTTATAAAGGCAGGCACATCAAAGCAGGGACTTCTGCTTTTCTGAATGAGGAAGACATTCCCGAAACAGCCGGAAGAACCGCGGTGCTTCTCAGCGTCGATGACCGACTGGCGGGTTATTGTGTGCTGGCGGACGAATTAAAAGCGGACACGGCCGATGCGATTCGAATGCTGCAGGAAGCGGGCATTACGAAGACGGTTATGCTGACAGGTGATCGGATCGATGCCGCAAAGCGAATTGCGGAACAGATTGGGATTGATGAAGTAAAAGGCAACCTGTTGCCGGATGAAAAGGTGCGTGCGTATCGGGAAATTTTGTCTGAAGGTACGATTTTGTATGCGGGAGACGGAATCAACGATGCCCCGGTGCTGGCAATGGCGGATGTCGGCATTGCGATGGGTGCGCTCGGCAGCGATGCTGCGATTGAAGCCGCCGATGTGGTGGTTATGACGGATAAACTTTCCGAGGTGGGAAAAGCCGTAAGACTTGCGCAATACACAAGAAAAATCATTACACAGAATATTGTGTTCGTGCTCGCTGTCAAATTTTTTATCTTGGGACTCGGTGCACTTGGAATTGCCACGATGGGAGAAGCCGTATTTGCCGATGTCGGAACGGCTTTGATTGCGACGCTGAATGCGATGAGAATTCTGAATCATCATTAATCCGCCTTTGATTATTGTATAGACAAGAACGCACTGACAGACAGCTTTGAACGGCTGTCTGTTTGTATGCACGAAAGAATTGAAAAAAATGCAATAAAATGATATGATTACAAAAAAAGAGTCCGAAATAAAGGAACGCGGGAGAATGCTATGGCAAAGTGGATGAAAAATTTTTTGAAATCATTTTTCTTTCTGTCGCTACTGACAGTCGGTGCGGGATTGTTGTATGCATGGAATGACAAAAATAAGGTGAAGAAAAACAATCGGGGACATTATCATATTCATCTGCTCCCTGGGTGGGTGTTTGTGAACGGACTGAATGAGGAAGCTGTCGTAGAGGCAGGCAATCGGGAAGCGGATGCTTACATTGTTGCGATTCCGTACGCAAAAAGCAATTACGAAAACACAGAAAAATTTCAGCAGTATCTGTTGGATTATATTCAGAAATTATACGATGATTACCGATTGATTCAAAGCGAGAAGCTGACAATTGATCAGCATGAGGCATATCTTTTATCGGGGCATCTGAAATTTGAAGAGATCGAATACCGAAACTTTGTTTACGGCATTACCTATGAAGACTGCTATCTTTTGATCATGGCATGGGCTCCGGAAAATTCCGATGATGCAGTGCTGATGCAAATGAAGCAGATCGTCAACACCCTTCATCAGGTATAACAAAGCAATAATGATTCGGAAAAAACGGCAGAACCAATTTGGTTCTGCCGTTTTTCAGTGTTTTCCCAAGCAAATTGCTCATGACTTCAAACAGACTCTGACGGGAGTGATTTGCGCGTTTTGCTTTCGTTTGATCAGAGCTCATCCGTAAAACGTTCCATTTTGATTCGGGTGCGAAAAACTGCATTGCAAAAAAAGAACAGTCAATCTGTAAATCGACTGTTCTCCGAAAAATATCCGAGTTGTCAGTTCAGGGCTTTGACTTCGACGCCTACTGCGAAATAGCTGAAGAAGCTGAGAATCGGCTCCCGTACGCCGTCATATCGAATTTCGAAATGCAGATGCGGACCGGTCGAGTAACCCGTGCTGCCCATGTATCCGATTACCTGACCTTGCGAAACCTGTTGTCCGACTGTGACGGCGAACCGGCTGAGATGTGCATAAAGTGTTGAATATCCGTTTCCGTGGTCGATCATGATGCAATTGCCGTATGTGCCGTAGTAACTTGCCTTAATGACAATGCCGGAATCGGCTGCGTAAACTGTGGTTCCTGTGGAGTTGGAAATATCGACTGCGCAGCCTCCCGCATGAGAGCTGTCTCCGAATATTTCGCTGATGCTTCCCGTCGTCGGAATCAGGAATGTTCCCGTGCTGACTGCCGGCGGCAGCGGCATGGTACCCCGTGCGATCACTTCGTTAGTGGGATCGGTAACGACGGTTTCACTGAGTATCTGTCTGGATGTTTCTGCCCCGTTTGTGTAAGTAATGACCGCAGAAACTTGTTTGGTCCCGTTGACACCTTCGGACGCGATGGATTCCGCTCCGTAATATTGGGTCGGGTCATCCTGATATGTCGTGCCGTAAGGAATCTGATCGGTATAAGATACTTCCTTGACTGTAACGATGGTCAAAGCCGGTTTTGCTGTCGTTGTGCCGACACTGAATTCTGAAGAGCGGAAATTCAGTGCGGTGATCAATCCCTTGTTATTGCTGTTGGATGTGAGAATACTGCTGATGGAATTGTCGGAAGACGCAGTCCCTGTATCGGACGCTGTCGAGGAAAGCGATTTTAAGTAAGCAACTGCTCCGTCCACTGATTTTTCGGTGCCCATCTGAATGATTTTTTCATCCACCGTGATATTTTGTACGACCTGTGACTGCATGACCTCTTCCGTATCGGTATTCGTTCCGATATAGGAAGAAAGGAGTTCATCCACTGCCTGCTGTGCTTCTTCAACCGATGCCAACCGAACAGTTTCCACTCCGTCAATTTCCACGACTCCGCCGTCTACGAACAACGGAAAATCGCAGCCGTAGATCGCCGCTTCACAACCTGATTTATCGAGAACACTGCTGCGGTTAAATCCAATGAACGTGTGTTTCACCGTGATGGATTGCTCGTAATAAAGGTTTCCGTTTCCGTACCACGAAGTGAGATTCTCATTGACATCATTCATTGCCTGATTGAACGTGGAAAGGTTATTGACGACACCGATGGAGTAGCCGTTGAATATAATCTGGTATCCGAACAGATAGTGGTAAGCAAGACTTCCGATACCGAACGCGCATAGGATGATTGCTGCGCTCAGATAGAATTTTTTACGTTGTCTGACGTAATCGACCGCATCCAAAATGGTGTGCCAAGCATACAGATAAAGAGATTCATAGGAAAAAATTTTGGTTTTTACCCGAAGAATCAGCCTGTCTGTGTTTTTTTTCAGTTTACTGCCTGCGTACCATCTGGAAAATCCTGATTTTTTTGCCGGAACTTTCTGATAGGTATAATATTTATTTTTTTCGTTCACAGCAGCTTTTTTTGCTTTGCGCACTTCGATCATGTCATCAACGATATGGCGCCTGTTATGACGGCGCGTCATTTTATTGACGAGCTTTTGCAATCGAAGATCTTCGTTTCGCTGTAATTTAAAATTAAGTTCCACGCGCTGTCCTCCTGAAGCTGTTGCAGAGTTACATTTTTGTTACACCGAACAGTTTACCACAACCCGGCCAAATTATGCAGAGTTTTGGGGGAAAAAGTTTATTAAAAAGAGCCGACGGCTTGATAAAATCCCGAAAATGAAGAGAATCCGTCCCGAAAATTTCGTTTGAAATAAGCAAAAATTGCGGATCGGAATCAGTTATCTGTCGATTATATCACACAATTGTCATTTGCGAACTGCCACAGATAGAAGGAAGCAACCGTTCCGTACGGACAGAACATCGTGCGGTATCGCTCAAAGTCATTTTTGCCGAGCTCCGTCAAACCGTATAATGCCGTAATGGCTTTTCGGATGCCGAAATCATGGAAACTGAGAACGTTTGGTTTTGCAAGCGAAAAGATCATGAGCATTTCCGCAGTCCAAACGCCGACTCCTTTGATTTCGGTGAGTGCAGAAATCAGCTCCCGGTCGGACATTTCAAAAAAGGATGCGGTATTGTTTTTTTCATTTGAGAAAAAATCGGCGGCCGATTTCAGATAAGAAACTTTTCGTCCCGACAATCCGCATGATCTGAGATCATTGTCTTGGGTTGCGAGAATTTGCTCCGGCGTGACATCGCCGACTGCCTGTTTCAGTTTTGCATAAACCGTTTCGGCGGCTTTGCCTGAAATTTGCTGTGCGACGATGCTTTCGATCAGACACGAAAATAAATCCGGATTGACGGTGCGTTCCAGATAACCGTAACGGTCGATCAGCAGCTCCATCCGGTGATCGACGGATGAGAGTGCAGTCATTTCTGTTTTTCCGTAAGGGAAAGGATGCATAAAACCTCATTCAGATTTGCGGTTTGACTGTTCCAGATCAAGAAGATATTGTTTTTTGTCCAGACCGCCCCCATATCCGACCAGATTGCCGGAGGCGCCGATGACGCGGTGGCAGGGCACAATGATGGGAATCGGATTTTTATTGTTCGCGTTGCCGACAGCACGCTGCGCGTTCGCCCGTTTGATCTGTTTTGCGATATCTCCGTAGGTGAGAGTTTTTCCGTAAGGGATCGTCTGCAGCGCATTCCATACGGAGTTCTGAAATTCGGTGCCTTGCATTCGCAGAGGCAAAGTAAAGACAGTGCGACTGCCGGAAAAATATTCATCCAGCTGTTTCGAGGCTTCTTTCAATACAGGGGTTTCGCATGCTTGTCCAATATCGGCAGGCTCTTCCGTATCGAAGGAAACCGCAATCAGCGCATTGTTTTCCTCCACGAGCGTCAGGAGTCCGATCGGAGAATGATAGCGGATATGGTTCATCGTTCCGTTTCCTCACTTGCTTTTAAATTTGCGCACTGCTGCAGTGTTGCCGTGATTTCTTTCGCCTGCGCATCGGCGTTGTTTTTTCGGATCGTTGTCCTGAGCAATACATTGAGAGGCGGACCGCACAGCACAACGGCTTCATCCGCGTAGCGGACACAATCTTCCGGTTCATGGGTGACCATCAGCATCGTGGCTCCGTGAGTGGTGCAATAGGATTTCAGCAATCCGTAGAGCGTATGTTTCAGGACGATATCCAACCCGCTCGCCGGCTCGTCTGCCAGAATGATATCCGGCTCATAAGCCAATGCTCTGGCAACCGACACCCGCTGCTGCATGCCGCCGCTGAGTTCGGGCGGATACAGATTGGCGGTATCGCTCAGTTCCAAAGCCGACAATAATTCCGCAATTTTTTCTGCGTCAGGTGGTTTCATGACAAGCTCGATATTCTGTCTGACGGTAAGAAACGGAATCAACCGCGGCTCCTGAAAGATATAGGCAATTCGTTTATCCGTGTTTCCCATTACGGTGCCATTATCAATCGGAGTGAGCCCCGCGAATAGATTGAGCAGCGTTGTTTTTCCGCAGCCGGAGGGTCCCATGAGGCAGGTGACGGCGCTTGCTTCGATCGGCAGGGTGAAATGCCGGGCGATGAGTTTTTCGCCGTATGATTTGGTGATGTCGGAAAATCCGATGTTCATGCCTGCGGTGTTCCTCCTTTCCGACGGACAAAATTGCCGATAAGTTTTTCAAACAGGAAACTCAGCAGAATGACAGTGATCGTAAGTGCGAACAGTTGCGGAGTTTCCAGATAAATTTTCGCGTCATAAATCGCCGCGCCGATTCCGATCGACGGTCGGCACAGCACTTCCGCAGAGACAACGGCTTTGAATCCGATGCCGAGCGAAAGCGAAACGGCAGCGGAAAGATAGGGTTTCGTGTAAGGGATTGCGATTTTGCGAAGGAACAGTGCGGTCGGAATATTATAGACTTTGCTCATTTGAACGATCTGCGTATCGATATGTAGGATCCCCTGCAGTGTGTTTTCGAACACGATGGGGGTGATCATAAGAATACCGACAAAAACCGGAACAAACGAGGAATGAAACCAGATCATTGCCAGGATGATAAAGGAAGCAACCGGCGTTGCTTTTGCAACGCCGGTAAGCGTTTTGACAAATCCCGTGACGGAAGGAACCAGCGAACATAAAACGGCAAGCATCATGCCGAGCAGCATCGAGACGGCAAACGAGCTGATGACGCGCAGCATGGAGACGGTGACCGTAGCCCAGAACGAGCCTGTGACAGCCAATCCGGCAAATGCAGTAACCGTTTCGGTGAAGCTTGGATAATACACCGGTTTTCCGACGAGCTGTGCGCTGATCTGCCACAGAACAAGCAGAACGACAACGGAGACCAACGCACGCAAAACGATTTTATTTTTCATAATAGAAATCATCACCCGGAACGGATCCTCCGACGGATGCCGGGTTGTAATTGTAAAATACATTGAGGAGATTTGTGATATCTGTTTTATTGTCCGATGCATATTCAAAGATGATGTTGCAGTTGGGGATCGCTTTTGCCGCGATGTCCGCACTGGCCAGAATGCCGTACTGGGCAACAAGATTCGCCGCATCCGAAACATTGCCGTTGACATAATCGACGGATTCTTTGTATTGTTTGAGGAATGCATCCACCGTGCCCGGATAGGCCTCGGCAAAATCCTTATTGACGACAAAGGCTGTCATCATTAAAGAGCTGTCTGATTTTTCTTCATAGAGTTGTGTGAGGTCAAGCGCAACTCTTGTGTTGGCGTTTTTCATCGTGACACTGGTGACGTACGGTTCGGGAAGAAGTGCGATGCCGCCTTCGGTTGATGCGACATACGCTGCCGCTTCCGAGTGTTCCGTGACATACACGATGTGCAGATCGGTGTCGGGATCGATGCCGTACAGGCTGAGTGTGTAGCGGAACGCAATGTCTGCCGTGGAACCCTGGCCGCCCATATACACTGTTTTGCCTACCAGATCGGAAATGGAGTTGACGGATGTGCCGTTTTCCACAATGTAAATGACGCCGAGCGTATTGACGGATGCGATGACAAAACCTCCGTTTGTTTTATTGTACAGAATCGCAGCGGTGTTCATCGGCACTGCCGCCGCATCGAGTTCGCCGCTGAGCAGTTTGGCTGTGATGTCATCGGGGGCGCCCGCAATCGTGAAGTTCACCGTGGTATCACCGATGGTGTTGTCGGTGGCGTTTTCGGAGATCATTTTGATCATCCCGATGCCGGAAGGCCCTTTGAGGGTGCCCACATTAAATGTATCGGACTGTGCTTTGCATCCCGAGATGCCGAAGAGCAAAGCCGCAGCAAGAATAAGAGCGAATAATTTTTTCATAACGAATACCTCCTGATGCGATTATACCACCAAAAAAGAGGATGGGTTCAGGTGTTCGGGATAAAAAATAAATGTGAAAGCATTGAAATTCAAGATTCTGTGCTCAAAACCTGTTTCCGGCGTTGATGTAAAATTTACAGTTCGAACGGAATGCGTAATGCCCGCAGTACATTGTCAAGATCAGGCGGCGGCGCACAAAGTACAGTGACGGTGCTGAAATCCGTCCACATGGGAAAGCTGACCGAATAGCAGTGAAGAAACTGACGGGACAGCCCAAGGCTTTGTTTGAGTTCGCGGTTGATGTGGCTGTCTCCGTATTTGATGTCTCCCGCAACGGGGAACCCGAGCGCACCGAGCTGGGCACGGATTTGATGTGTTTTGCCTGTCAACAGCTGCGCGCTGAGGAGCGTATAACTGCCCTCGGAATACAGCGGATCAAAAACGGTGATCATTTCTTCCGACTTCGGCTGCGGCGTGTCGTACAGCTCCATTTTGTTTCGTTCGGAATCTTTCAGCGCATAATGAACGGCTTTGATTCGTTTCGGAAAATCACCCTTTACCAGAACCAGATATTTTTTGACGAACTTGTTTTTCTGCATCAGTTCGTTCATTGCTTTGGCGGCGGAAGGTGTCTTCGGCGCGAGGACGATGCCCGAAGTATTGACGTCCAACCGTGTGACGACGCCCGGGACAAACATACCGTGATATTGTTTCAGATCTTCGTAAAGATGGGCAATGATGCGATACGTCAAACTGTCCTCTTTTTTCCCGTCGGGATGAGTGAGCAGTCCCGCAGGTTTATTGACCGCGAGGAAATACTCGTCTTCATAAACGATTTCGACGGGCGGCAGGTTTTTTTTCTGCGGAAGCATTGTCCGATTTTCCGACACGGAAAAAACACTGATGCGATCGCCTTCTTTCAGGTGCGTGCCCGCATCCGCTTTTTTGCCGTTGAGTTTGATTTTTCCTGTGCGGATCATTTTCTGAACGGCAATTTTCGAGAGCTCCCGATGCGCTTTGAGCACATAGCGGTCAAGGCGCATGTCGAGATATTCGCTGCCGACGGTGTGTGTTTTCAATGGGACTCCTTGTGATTGGCTGGACCGTTGAAGTTCGGTCCCTGCCGCTGTTTTCATTATTATACATGGAATGGAAAGGGGTTTCAACTGCAGCAGAACAATGAGGGATATTGATGCGTGATAGGGACGCTGGTTTGTCGTCTATGCTGCATGATGAATGTAGATCGGGGAATTGTAGCAACCCTCGGATATGGTATAATAGGAAAAAAATTACTGTTTGATCGCGGCGTTATTTCTTTAACGGAGCGGTACCGGGGGGTGTTATGATGTTTATCGGAAAGATGAGACATTCTGTTATTCTGAATTGATCGGGTACGGGATGTCTTTTTTGTGTGGTTTTTAGAATCAGGTACGGCGAGATGCTAATGTACAGGTTCAGCAATATTTTTAATGACGGGGTATGATTATGGAAATTCTGAATGTCAGCCATGTTTCGAAAACGATCAAAAAAAGGGAGATTATCAAGGATATTTCTTTTTCAATCAACGAAGGGGAAATTGTCGGTTTCGTCGGTCCGAACGGCGCAGGGAAGACAACAACCATGAAGCTGATCACCAATCTGATCTCCTGCGATGCCGGAAATATTACGGTGTGCGGTCACGATTTGGAAGCGGAGCGGGAGAACGCGCTGGAATGTCTTTCGGCGATCGTGGAAACTCCCGGATTATATGCCAATCTGAGCGGAAAAGACAATGTGGAATTTTTCCGAAAACTGAGAAACGTCGATAAAAAAGAGGCTGATCGGCTTATCGAGACGCTCGGAATGAAAGAGCGGATTACCGACAAGGTCAAAAAATATTCATTGGGAATGAAGCAGCGACTGGCGCTGATTATCTGCCTGCTTTCCAATCCGAAATTATTGATTCTGGATGAACCGACCAACGGGCTCGATCCGACCGGAACGATCGAGCTTCGCAATATCATTTACGAACAGGCGCATCATCAGCAAATGGCGGTGTTGATCTCTTCGCACATTCTTGATGAGTTGGAGAAAATATGCGATCGGATTATTTTCATTAAAGACGGAGAAATCGTGTCTGCCAAAAGCTGTGAGCGCTCGGATGTGCAGGTGATTCAATTGAAAGTAGACGAACCGGAGCTTGCCGTGAAGATTCTGGATGGATGCGACTATGTGCGCCGCTGCAAAGTGCATGACGGCGGGCTGATTGTAGAGATCGATCAAGATCGGCTGAATGACCTGATCGTCCGATTGACATCGCAAGCCGTTACGCTGCGTCATATCGAAACGGTGCAGTCGCTGGAACAGGATTATATTGATTTGTTCGGGGTGGAATGAGATGGGAAAACTGATTCGTTTTGAAATCAAAAAATTTCTTTCCAAGAAAAAAAATGCAGCCTTTATGATCCTGTTTGCGGTTTTTTTGATTATCTATATCGCAATGTGTATGTCACTTGAAAAAAACTATCAATCGGGGGAGCTTGAGAGCGCCGAATTCAACTTGCAATCTGCCACTGAATGTTATTATCAAACAATTAATATAAATGATCCGACCATGCCGCAATATCTCAAAGATGATGCGCTGCGAAAGATGGAACTTTTAGGCACTATTACCGGTGCAATCGAACAAAATGACTGGCGGCAGCGCCTTTCAGCGACAATCGAGCTGGATCAGATTGATCTTACGGAGATGAAAAACGGGAATCTGGTCGGGCCGGATATTGACACCTTGCAGGCTGAAATCGCAGTTGACCAGATATTGCTCGATCAAGACATTGAACCCATATACACCCAGTTTTCGGTGACTGCCTATAATTTTATCCGAATCGTGTTTACCGATATCATGCCGATTTTCATGATTTTTCTGATTATCGTTTTTTCTGCAGATTCCATATCGGGAGAAGCGGATGCGGGCACCTGCAAACTGCTGTTGATTCAGCCTATCGGACGCAACCGAATCGTACTGTCGAAAATCCTTGCTTACAGCATCATCTGTCTGGGGTTTTTCGCAATCATCCTCTCGGTGTTGTTTTTCGGGCTTGGTTTCTTGTTCGGCTTCGGCTCCGCCGATTATCCCACGTTATTTTACACAGGCACGTACATCGGGGTTCGGCAGTTTCTGTTGATGATGATTCCGTTTGTGGTTTTGACGATTACGGAGACCGTTGCGTACTCCGTCATGATGTCTTCCATATTCAATAAAGGCGCCAGCAGCATCAGCGTTTCGATTATCGCGGCGGCGGTTCTGTATGTGATGACCTATCAGCTGGGGGTGTTCAACGGCTTTCCTCAGTTCAATCCGCTCTCCTATATCAATATACCGAACTTTCTGAGCGGAGCGGTATCTGCACAGTTCAGCGCGTCCTCCGTGAATATGGCAAACGGAATGATTACTTCCGTTGCCGCTACTTTGATATTCGCCTTTGCCGCAGTTCGAATTTTTCATAAAAAGGACATTATATGCTGACAGGCAGTTCGGCAACGAAGTACAACCTCAGTATTTTTTCGGGAGATATGGTATGGGAACATTGATCTATTATGAAATGAAAAAAATAGTTGCGCAGAAAAAGAACAGCTGGGCAATGCTGGCGTTTGTGATATGCATTCTTGTTTTTATCGTTGCAAACATTCGTCTGGAAAATAATGCCGAAGAGATGCAGATGAATGAACTTTATTTTGAAATCAGCGACGCAAACCAAATGATCAACGCAGCATCGACAGCCGAAAACGCATCGGCTTTGAACGTTGATTATTACACGGAGAAATCCCGTGTGCTGAATGAATTGCTGACTGCGTATCAGAATGGGGATCGGCACGGGGAACTGGTGCTGGAAAACGAACTGGATACGTTGATTCTTTCAAACGAAACGCTGAGTGAAAATGAGATTGCATCTCTGAATGAGGAACTTGACATCAATCAAATATTGCTCGAGAAGGGGATCGAGCCAGAGAATACGCAGTATTCCATGCAGTCGTATCAGTTTATCCGATTGGTAAACGGAGGGATGATGCCGTTTTTGATGCTGCTGCTGATTTTGCTGGTGTCATCGGATGTCGTTTCCGAAGAAATTGAAACAGGCACGTACAAGGCATTGTTTACGCAGCCCGTAAAAAGGACAAACTTGCTGATTGCCAAAAGTATAGCGCAGACGGGTTTTTTCTTACTGTTTTTCCTGCTGATTTTTTCCGTCTTCTTTTTTGGGTTGGGTGTATTCCGCGGTTTCGGTGTTGTCGATTATCCTGTCTTGATCTACAGCGGAGAATACATCGGGATCGGTCAGCTGATCTTAACCATGCTTCCTCTTATGGTGTTGAATCTGATGGCTGCCGTTTCGTTTTCCGTGCTTTGCTCTGTGCTGTTCGACAGCGGGACAGCCAGCATATCCGCTGCCATGATCGTCATGACACTGCTGTATCTGATCAGCAGTAAGATGATGCTCTTTCGATCCATTGCCGGATATAATCCTTTGATGTATTGGAATGTGCCTGCCGTATTGTACGGGACATATTCCGACATCGGGGTTTTCTATCAAACGGGATTGGTCGTGATGCCGATTGTCATCGTGATCTGTTATGTTTCCGCTTTCCTGGTATTCAAGAAAAAAACCGTCAATGTCTATTGAAGATATTGACGGGATTTGCAGCATCTTTATGGATGATTCCGTGATATTCCGCACCGAATATTCATGCGGGAATACGCATCCAAGAAGATCAGTCAAGGCTTGGATGCAATCGCAGAGGGTGCATTAATCTTCGGCTTTCAGAATCTGTGTGATCTCGCCGATGTACAGATCGTGATAATTGCCCGCATCGCTGCCGGAATACCATTTTGCATCGATGTCGTCAGAAACAAAACCCTGCGGATCAATCGGCTGGACGCATAGTTTTCTGCAGAGCAGAACGACGGAGGCTTCCGTAAAATAAGGGATGCTGTTTTCGTGCGCAAGGCGCAGACCCGATTTTGCGATTTTGTCTTCGTCCCGCCCGGAGACAGAACCCAGATAGCCCAGTGTTTTGCGGTGTTCTTCCCCGAGAAAACTCAGGGAAAACGTATCGCTCTGATCGAGAAATTCTTTCGTGTAGCGGTTTTTTCTGACCACGATGAACGCAACGTTTTTGTTCCACATCACGCCGAGCCCGCCCCAGGCGGCTGTCATGGTATTTGCTTTGCCGTGCGATTCCGCGGTGATGAGCATCCAGTCTTTTCCGATAGCGGTGAACGGGTTTTTCGAAAAGTCTTCGGGTGAAATCGGTTGAAATTTTTTCATGGTATCGTTCCTCTTTATCTGATCTATGGTATGATTCGTTTCTTTCTTACGGTTGTTTTGTAGTGAAATCGTGTCCGATATGCGGATGCCGTCATTCCATGAGCAGTTTTTTCATTTCGATTCCTTCCACTCCGGTGTGCCCGATGCCTCTGCCGACCTCGTGAAATCCGCATTTTTCGTAACACCTGATGCCGCGTGGGTTCGTGACCCGAACGCGTAGAATGACTTCGCTGAGATTCAGTGCGTCTTTCTGTTCCCGCAATATACGGCGGATGACAGTTTCTCCAATGCCGAGTGCCCGATAATGCTCATCAAACAAGAACAACCCCAGAACCGCGGAGCGATCCTGAGGATGCTCTTTTTCCAGCCAGATGCTGCCGATGCGTTTTTCGTCCGCTACGATGTAAAACCAGCGGAGCAGATTCTGCCTGATAAGCATTTCATACTCTTCATATCGGTTGGGATGCAGGCGGGACATGAACGGAGTGAGAACAGAGGCAAACCCTTCCTCAAATCGTGCATAGGCGGGGCGGTTTTCTGCTGTGATCGGCTCCAGTGTGACGCCGGAATTGTGACTTTTCACAGGCGATATCCTCGATTCCATTCAGAGAGGCAGATCATGTTATCTGCCTCTGTGTTTTTGTTTTTTCTTTTCGCAGCGCAGCCTGTACTGCAGCTGTTCCGCTTCGGCACGCCGTCGGCGGGAATCGGATTTTCTTGTTCGTGCACATTCCTGCTGCTGCAATTGGACAGCCTGCTGCGCTTTGGTTCCCACATAAGCCAGCCTGAGCTCTTTCGATGCGATTCTGCGTAGCCGTTTCGGGTTTTTGACAGACTGTTTTCGTGCGTCGACGGGAATGCTTTTGCTGAATTGCCAACTTCCCCAACGGCAAAGCAGATACTCATAAAGCTGGGCATCGGTCGGTTCGGCTCCGAACACGATCTTTGCCGCGCGGGTGGAATGGGGCTGTGTCTCTTCGATGATACCGACCCAGAAAGGATCTTCAAAGAAAACGGTCAGCTTGCCGAAACCTTCATTCATCGTTTCCTCCTATTCAATTATTACATGATGAACGGACAACCAAGGAGGCAGGTTACTGACAGATGTTCTGCGTCCGGACTACCAACCGGAACTGTGTTTTTATCATCACAGCTAGATTGTAACGCGCGCAACGGAGGAAATCAAGTAACGGGAACGGGAGAATTCTGAAATAAAATATCGTCCCTGTGTCTTTATTCCGGATCATAGATATGGTGTCATATGCAAATACAAAGTGCACATGTTGTAAAACAGAGGAAAAATTCGGAAAAAATGTGCGAAAAATCCTTTATATAAGGGAAATTTGATGAAATTTTGATTGACAGGCGATGCTTAGTCTGATACAATGGATGAGCTGAAGAAGCATGTTTATTTTTGTGCGGAAAAAGTTCGGAGCACTTTGGAGAAGACGGATGGCATCGGAACTGGAAAAAATCAGAGAAAACCCGTTTGTGGTTGGCACAAAGCAAACACTCAAAGCGGTGAAAAACGGAATCGCAGTGACTGTGTTTTTGGCGGAGGACGCAAGCGACTATATGAGAAATCAAGTCAGCGAAGTCTGCGGAAAATACGGGATGTCTGTGGAGCATGTATCCACCATGGAACAGTTGGGTAATTCCTGCGGGATCAGCCGAGGGGCTGTGACTGCGGCGATTATAAAAAAAATAATATAGGAGGAAAGAATGCCGACAATCAATCAAATCATTCGCAAAGGCCGAGAAGAAGTGATCTACAAAACGAAAGCTCCCGCGCTCAAAGCAAATCCGCAGAGACGTGGCGTGTGCACCGTTGTCAGAACCGCTACTCCCAAAAAGCCGAACTCCGCGATGCGTAAGATTGCCAGAGTCAGACTGACGAACGGAATCGAAGTAACCGCTTATATTCCCGGAATCGGACACAACTTGCAGGAACACAGCGTCGTGATGGTCAAAGGCGGAAGAGTCAAAGACCTGCCGGGCGTACGTTACAAGATTATCCGCGGAACGCTGGATACGACTGGCGTAGCAAAAAGAATGCAGGCAAGAAGCAAATACGGCGCCAAAAGACCGAAAAAGTAAGTTGTGTGACATCATATTGCCCAGGCAATATGCTTATATGAATATATAAGCGCACAGACGGCAAAAGAAATTTTGTCGAGTACCGATGAAAATTTTTATTACCAGGAGGGAAGCGTAGTGCCAAGAAAAGGACCGGTACCCAAAAGAGAAGTACTGGCAGATCCGATTTACAACAGCGTGATCGTGACGAAGTTGCTGAACAACATCATGGTCGACGGTAAAAAGGGTGTAGCCCAGAAAATTGTGTACGGTGCATTTGACATTGTGAACGAAAAAACGGGAAAAGAACCGTTGGAAGCTTTTGAGCAGGCGCTCAACAATATCATGCCCGTATTGGAAGTCAAAGCGAGAAGAGTCGGCGGTGCCACTTATCAGGTTCCGTTGGAAGTCAGTGCCGAAAGACGCCAGACGCTCGGTTTGCGTTGGCTTGTATCATACGCAAAAAAGAGAAACGAACGCACCATGAGAGAAAGACTTGCGGGCGAGATTATGGACGCTGTCAATAATTCGGGTGCGGCCGTGAAGAAAAAAGAAGACACCCATAAAATGGCAGAAGCGAACAGAGCATTCTCCCATTATAAGTGGTAGTTTAGTAAGGTAACAGTGTGAACAGAAAAGAAGAATTGAAAAACACCCGAAATATTGGAATTATGGCTCATATCGACGCGGGGAAAACCACGACGACGGAGCGTATTTTGTTCTATTCGGGCAAGATTCACAAGACGATGGAAGTGCACGAAGGCGGCGCACAGATGGACTGGATGGAGCAGGAACAGGAACGCGGAATTACCATTACTTCCGCAGCAACGACTTGCCATTGGCATGACTGCACCATCAACATTATCGATACGCCCGGTCACGTAGATTTCACCGTGGAAGTGGAACGCTCGCTGCGAGTGCTCGACGGCGCAGTCGCCGTATTCTGTGCAAAAGGCGGAGTGGAACCACAGTCCGAAACCGTATGGCGTCAGGCCGATAAATACGGTGTGCCCCGCATTGCATATGTCAACAAAATGGATATTATGGGTGCGGATTTCTTCAACGTCGTCGAAATGATGAGAAGCCGTCTCGGAACCAATCCGGTGCCGATTCAGCTGCCGATCGGAAGCGAAGATACCTTCCTCGGAATGATTGACCTTGTGAAAATGAAAGCCTACATTTATAAAGACAATGAAGGCAAAGTGATCGATGAAGTCGAAATTCCGGCGGATATGGCAGATATGGCTGCAGAGTATCGGGAAGCGATGCTGGAAGCTATTTCCGATTATGACGAAGCGATTATGGAAAAATTCCTCGAAGGGGAAGAGGTTTCCGAACAGGAGATCAAAAACGCGCTCAGAACGGCTTGCATCTCGGCGGAACTGATCCCGGTGATCTGCGGATCGTCCTTTAAAAACAAAGGCGTGCAGAAAATGCTGGATGCGGTGGTTGATTTTCTTCCGTCTCCGCTTGATCTGCCCGATATTACGGGAACCGATCCTAAAACCGGAGAAGAAGTTGTGCGTAAAGCAGACGACGAAGAACCGCTTGCTGCATTGGCTTTTAAGATTATGGCAGATCCGTTTGTCGGAAAACTTGCGTTTACCCGCATTTACTCCGGTGTGATTACCGCAGGATCCTACGTATATAATCCGATCAAAGGCAAACGCGAACGCATCGGCAGAATATTGCGTATGCATGCAAACGAACGCAAAGATATCGAAAAAGCCTGCGCAGGCGACATTATCGCTTTGGTCGGTTTGAAAGATGTTTCGACGGGGGATACGCTTTGCGGAGAAAACAACCCGATTATTTTGGAACAGATGGTATTCCCGGAACCGGTTTTGTCTGTTGCAATCGAACCGAAAACGAAGGCAGGCCAGGATAAAATGATTCAGGCGCTGCTCAAACTTTCCGAAGAAGATCCGACATTTAAATTCAAAACGGATGAAGAAACGGGACAGACGATCATTTCGGGTATGGGCGAACTGCATCTGGAAATCATCGTGGACAGAATGCTCCGTGAATTCAAAGTGGAAGCCAATGTGGGAAGACCTCAGGTTGCATACAAAGAAACCATCACAAAGGCAGCACATGTCGATTACAAATATGTCAAGCAGTCCGGCGGGAAAGGCCAATATGCTCATGTCGTATTGGATGTCGAACCGAACGAAGCCGGAAAAGGCTATGAATTCCAAAGCAAAGTGGTCGGGGGTGCGATTCCGAAAGAATACATCGAACCGGTCAACAAAGGAATTCAGGGCGCGATGGAAAACGGGATTCTGGCCGGATATCAAGTGATGGACGTCAAAGTCACATTAGTGGACGGTTCGACTCACGAAGTCGACTCCTCCGAAATGGCCTTTAAGATCTGCGGAGCGATGGCTTTCAAAGATGCAATGAAGAAAGCGTCCCCGATTCTGATCGAGCCGATCTTCAAAATCGAAGTTACGGTGCCGGAAGAATATCTCGGAGACGTAATCGGAGATATCAACTCCCGAAGAGGGAGAATCGAAGGGATGGATTCACGCAACGGGGCATCGACCGTCAGAGGTTTTGTGCCGCTTGCCGAAATGTTCCAGTACACCACCATCTTACGATCCAAGACACAGGGCAGAGGGACGCATACATTACAGTTTTCGCATTATGAACAGGTACCGCAGACAGCTGCGGCGAAAATCATTGGAAATGCAAAGGAGTAAACAATGGCAAAACAGAAATATGAAAGAACGAAACCGCACGTAAATATCGGAACGATCGGACACGTAGACCACGGCAAAACGACGTTGACCGCGGCGATCACAAAAGTGCTTCATGAA
>JBGMEA010000007.1:0-29495 GCA_041447245.1 Anaerofustis sp. | reverse complement strand
TGTCCAATGTTGATATCTCTAAAGTTTTATGGGCGAATCATCTGCTTAATCTTCGTCCTCGTAAATGTCTAAACTGGAAGTCTCCTTCTGAGGTTTTTATGTTGCACTTCACTTGACAATTCACCGGTGTTGGAACGGTGTTTTGTCGAAGACGAGAATATTATCATGCAAGGAATCTGTGAAAATGCGATTATTTGTGCAACTCTTTGCATGGAGTTAGAGAAAGTCGGACAGAAAACTATCTATGATGGGCAGGATACTCTTCTTCTTAAGGGACTTCAGGAATATTCTCCGTCGAAAGTGGCGGGAGAGATCAGCCCTGAGGAGGTGGAAGAACTGACGCAGATGGTTGCAAAGGCGTTGGATATTCTAAAATATATGAAGATTGTATGAGTAACAGTTTAAATATTTCATGGGGGTTATGCAGATGACCAAAGATGAATTGTTGACTAAAATAAAAAATGAAAGATTAGATAAGATATTATTGCCATGGAGAATCAAATTTGACAAAATCAGCGATTCATCATTGGTGATCGGATGTGTAAAAGTCGATGGAAAATGGCAAGTTTTTAAAACACGTGAGAGAGGGGGACATTATATTGTAAAAGCTTTTGATGATGAAAACGAAGCGTATGATTTTTTCTATGAGAGCTTGGAATATCTGAAAAGACTGAGCAGGTATTAATCAACTAAGAACATTCAAAAAATTAGGTCGATATGGAAAGGGAAAAGATCATGTCGGTTATTCGCAGTATATATCAGTCAGGGGAGACAATTCTATTGGATATTGATGGAATTGATCCGTCATGTGTAAAACCAGGTATGGTGCTGGTTCTATCGGATGGAGAGTATTTTCCGATCGAAAGTATACCGATGGTGCATTACCAAAGCATTGATGATTTTAAATCATCATTGGTCGTAAGTATTAAGCATGCATCCGCATTCCCTCAAAAGATTATCGGCCAAACAGTTGAAATCAAGATGAAACCTTAGAGTGAGCCCCTTCGGGGGCTTTTTTTGTTGACTTTTCTACGTTGATGCTGCCGATGAAACTGCAAGCAGCAAGGCGTTGCAGGGGGATGAGGATGGTGGTAGAATACAGGAAGATGGTGAAGATAGAAATTATAAATATGAATAGTCCCAATATTATTGGGAGGATAAAAAGAATGGGAAATGAAGTTATTCAATTCATAAAAAATGCAGGTGGATGTATCGTATCAAAAAATATTCTTACAGGGAATGGAAAATTAAAATGGATGGTACGTGAGAGATCAAACAACTCTGCGGATAATGGTTGGCGATTTTTTTCGGATATTGATGACGATGAATATTGTTCCGATGCCGAAAATTTTGAAGTTTGCGATTTTAATTTTGTCGCAAATATTGAGCCCGCAATTTTAGGAATATATCTTTATCCGGTTGGGAGCGATCTGCAATTAGTTTCGGACAATGGAAAGCTCAAATTTTATGATAACATGACTGGACAAGAGGTTCATCCAATTTATAATATATAATTCGAGGTAGAGAAACTTCTTTAATTTCAGGCAAAAACAATAGGTATCCGATAGGATATAAACCTACAGAGTTTATATTTAAGGAGAAAAAGAATGATTCAACAATGGAAAAATAATATAGTGACAATGATTTATGTGAAAGAGGAATTGCATAAATATGACATAAATGGATTATGGCAATATCATTTTCCTGAAGTGGCGGCAACTGAAGAACAGATTGAATCTGTCGAAAGAAAATTAGGATACAAGCTTGATGCGAATTATCGAAGTTTTCTAACAAGAGCAAATGGATGGAAAGGATTTTATCAAACAGTAGATTTGTTTGGTACAGAAGAAATAGTAAATTCTTCAATCATGAAGTACGCAAATAAGTTGTTGGACAGTTTGGAGGAGGATGTGATAAGAAGCTCAGGATTTTTAAAATCTGAATTAATGCCGATAGCGACAACTCTTAATGATAAAGATTTGTTTGTGCTCACAATACCTACTTCCCATAAGCCGGGTATTGTTATTTGGTTCGCCGGCGAAGAAATTGATAGATTTTCTGATTTCAACGAGTATTTCTTGGCAATGATTGATTACAATCGAGAAGAGATAGAAGATTTGAAGAAAGAGAATTCGAAGTAAGTTTATATGCATGACGTTCAGATTACATATTATTGCCCCTTCGGGGGCTTTTTTTATTGGATTCATTACGTTGCAGGGGGACGGGGATGGTGGTAGAATTGAAACAGAGGAAGCAAATCTCAAAACGAATCAGGAAGTGTTTGACAATTCGCAGCAATCTGAAAATTTCGGTGAGCAGATGCTGCGAAATGTATTGCGGTGTGTCGAATGAAAGTAAAGTACAAAAAGAAAACAGAATTTTTAATTCTAACGCAGGATAAAATATACGATGTTATCTCTATTGAAAAAGGATGGTATCGAATGGTCGATGATTCAGGAGAAGATTATCTTTATCCGCCTGATGTATTCGAAATTATAGATGAATTATAGTTGGAGCAAAAGATATGTAGTGGTCAGATTGGTTGCCTCAATTAAATCGATTGATTAAAGGTGAAGATGCAACTTGCCCAAGATGTCAAAGTAAAGATGTTGAATATCGGTCTGTTTTGGTGAATGAGAAAACGAGAGTAGGATATACTGTTATGTGGTGTAATGACTGCAAAAAAGGAGTGCATCTTTCAAGAATCGTTTTTGACCAAGACGAGAAAAATTTATACAATAATGAAGATGTTCATTTGCCTGACGATATTTACTACGAATGATGATTAGATAATTATCATTGCTTGGACGTGAAGAAACAGATATTTAAGATAACGCTTTTACTTGTGCATAGAAGCAACATATTAATTATATTGCTGTCAAGAATGCATCCAGAGGAGAAAAAGAAAATTGTATGGAGAAGAGTAAGGGAACTCAGGACATAATCAATTTGATATTGAAAGGTCGTAAAGAAGATATCCTGGATGGATTGCGTTCGAGAATAGGGATCGTGCGTTTGAATTCTATCATATCCTGCGGTAAGAATCACATCTGCGATAAAGATATTGCAGATGCATTATATGATCTTACAGAAAGTAATATGACTGTATTCAGTTATGCTGAAGGTGAAATGGCTTCAGCGATCTTATATCTTTTTGGTTACGATATTGGTGATAAATTAAAAAATGAAAATGTTAAACGTATGATAGATAGCAAGTTTGAAAATCTATAAGAATAAATGACTGTTTTTTGATTAATCAACTATAAGCCCCTTCGGGGGCTTTTTTTGTTGCCTTCATTACATTGCAGGGGGACGGGGTTGGTGGTAGAATACAGGAAAATGGTGAAGATAGAAATTATAAATATGAATAGTCCCAATTATTATTGAGAGGATAAAAAGAATGGGAAATGAAGTTGTCCAATTCATAAAAAATGCAGGTGGATGTATCGTATCAAAAAATATTCCCCCCAAAGTTATCAGTACTACAATGATTTAATCAAAATCTTAGGAGATACAAAATGAATAATGAAGACTTATTTGAAGCCTTCACTGCTTACGATGAATTATATCCAAACGATCCGGTATTAAGCCCGGATAGTCTGACGGAAAAATATGCTAATAATGATTATATTATTTCTGTGTATAATTATTGTGTTAAAGTTAAGAAACCATATAAAGAGGTTGTACCCAAAGACCATTTCATTCAATACCCACCCGATGTGGAAATATAACTAATTAATCAATTGCCCCTTCGGGGGCTTTTTTTGTGCCCGCACCAACCAAAAGCACCCCGCCTGTTATCGGCGAAGTGCTTCGGTTAAGGGGGATTGTATCAAATGTTCCGTTTTTCGGTTGGTGTGCTTATTTGGCAAGATAGCGGGTCAGCACCGTTTTCATGCGTTCCAGCCCCGCGGTGATGTATCGTGTCGGGCAGGCGATGTTCCAGCGTTCAAAGCCTTCTCCCTGCGCGCCGAAGACATCGCCTTCGTCGAAGAACAGGTTCGCTTCCTCTTTCAGGATACGCGCCAATTCCTTATGCTCGATGCCGAGTCCGTTGCAGTCCATCCACAGAAGGTACGTGCCTTCCAGACGGAATACTTTGATCTGCGGCAGTTCCTTTTCCAGAAACTCCACCACTGTTTTTCGGTTCGTTTCGATGATCGCAAGCGCCTGCGTCAGCCATTCTTCGCATTCGCTGTACGCGATGCGGCAGGCTTCCAGCCCGAGAATGTTGCATTTCGGGTTGCCTTCTGTCGTCAGGACTTCCGCCCAGTAACGGCTGCGCAGCGATTCGTTCGGAATGATCATGTTCGCCGTCTGCATTCCCGCCAGATTGAACGTTTTGCTCGGCGCGGTGCAGGTGACGGAAATTTCCGCAAACGATTCGTCGAGCGAAGCGAAGGGAATGTGTTTGTATCCCGGCAAAATCAGATCGCTGTGGATTTCGTCCGAGACGACCGTCACGCCGTTCTGCACGCAGATGGTGCCGATTTTCATCAGTTCTTCTTTTGTCCAGACGCGTCCCGTCGGATTGTGCGGGCTGCAGAAAATGAGCAGTTTCGTGTTTGGGTCTTTCGCCTTGTTCTCAAAGTCCTCAAAATCAATCTCGTAATGGTCGCCGTTGATCACAAGCGGATTGTCCACGAGCACGCGGTTGTTTCTTTGGATGGCATAATACATCGGGTAGTACACGGGTGTCATCAGCATCACGCCTTCGCCCTCTTTTGTGAAGGCTTTCACAGCCGTGAAGAACGCGTTGATTACCCCCGGTCCGTCCTTGACCCATTCCGACTTGATTTCCCAGCCGTTGCGCTGTTTCATCCATGCGCAGACTGCTTCGAAATATTCCGGAGTCGGGTTGGAGTAGCCCAGCACGGTTTTGTCAAGAAAGGCTTTGAGCCCTTCGGTGATCTCGGGTGCGTTGCGCAGTTCCATGTCCGCAACGGAAAACGGGATCACATCCTCCGCAACGCGGGGATACTGTGTCATTTCGTCCCATTTCATGCTTCCGGTGCCGGTTCGGTCGAGCACGGTTTCAAAGTCATATTGTTTCATGGTTACGTCTCTTTCCTTATTCGGTAAATGCAATCGCTTCGATTTCGACCAGCGCGTCCTTCGGCAGGCGAGCCACCTGCACGGTGGAGCGGGCGGGCGGAACGGTACCTTCGAATGCCTGCGCGTAGACTTCATTCATGGCGGCAAAATCATTCATGTCCGCCAGAAACACGGTTGTCTTGAGCACGTTGGCAAGAGAGGAGGCGGATGCTTCCAGCACGCGTTTCACATTTTCGAGCGATTGTTTGGTCTGTGATCGGATATCTTCCGGCATTTCTCCCGTCGCGCTGTGCACGGGCAGTTGTCCCGACACAAAAATCAGGTTTGAAAATCCCGTTGCCTGCGAGTAGGGGCCGATGGCTGCCGGAGCCAGATTGGTCTGTGTTTGTTGTTTCATCTTGATTCCTTTTTCGTTATGCGAAACGACGGGCGTTATCCCGAAGTTTCAAATGCAGCGGCATTCGGCATGTGCGCAAGGAGGACAAAGCTGCATGCCGAATGCCTTGGTTATTTTTAATTAAACGGTTATGCGATCGGTTCGTCAATGACGATGCCGTCCGCGAGAAGTTCTTCGTCCGTTTCGTGTTTGCGTCCCCAACCTGTCAGAATGGCAAACCAGAAGACCAAGATCAGTGCGATGCAGTGGAAGTTGTAGCCGACGAATTCGTTGGCATTGTATCCTTCCGCAACCACGCCCGCCGCGATGGCGAGAGCAGCCAAATTCAGGCAGCCCGCATTGGTCGGAACCATATAACCCACGCCGCAGCCGAGCCCGTCGAGGAAGTTTGCCGCGCGCGCTCGGTCGATCTTAAATGGTCTGAGCAGACTGCGGATGATCGGACCTGTGCAGGTAATTGCCGTGGTACCGCTGCTGATGGCAACGCTCATGACGCTGACGAGTCCGCCTGCCGCAATTTCTGCGGAGCGGTCGGATTTCGCAAACTTGCTCATAAATTTGAGCAGTGCGTCGAGCACGCCCGCTTCGCGGATCAGGCTGACAGCGATAAAGATGAACATGATAAAGATGATGGAGCTGAGCATGCCGTCGAATGCCGTCGCGATCAGACCATCTTTTGCCACAAGGGTGGAGAAGTTCATATATCCGAATGCAAACAGCATCACGATGCCGACAATTTCGCTGATAAGCAATGCTGTGAACAGGTTTGCTTTTCTGAGCATCAGCACGATGACCAGGATCGGCATGATGAGGAAGGCAAGGCTGGACACATAAGTCGAATCAATGGCAAGCGCCTGAGCGGGTGCGGAACCCGATGTGGTCAGCCCTGCGATGACGAATGCGATAGCAGCCATTGCTCCTGCAACCAAAGCATATTTCAAACGGGATTTCACGACACGCATGACATCCACTTCCTGAGTGAGGGAGGATGCGATGGTTGTATCGGAAATCGGAGCCAGGTTATCTCCGAATGCGCATCCCGAAAGGATCGCTCCGCAGATGAGACTCACGTTGCAGCCCATTGCCACGCCCAGCGGGATCATGATCGGACCGACGGTGTTCATTGCGCCTGCGGCGCTTCCCGTTGCGCTGGAGAGCAGCGCTGCGATGATGAAGCAGATCAGTGGCATCATCCACGGAGAAACGTTGACGATGGACACGAGCCAGAGCAGCCCGTTGACAAGATGGGATGCCGTCAGGATTTTGGCCATAATGCCGGCAAACAGCAGGCAGAGAGTAATGAATGCGAAAATTCTGTCACGGAAGCCGTCGATGAGTGCTTCCTGAAATCTTTTTTTATCTTTATAGACAAAGAATCCGACGAGTACGGCGAGAAAACCTGCGAACCAGAAATTCTTTGTGGAACGCAGACCGAGGGATGCCAGCACGACCATCGTAATGATCATCACGAGAAGCGGGAGCATTCCTCCGAACAGTCCGCCGTAGGTTTTGGCAAACTTGCTATGTTCATTTTGAGTATTGCATGTCATCGTAAATTATTACCTTTCTTTCTTTTCGAAACTGGATGAGCGGCGATTCTGGATTTTTTGCGAAATCCAACAGATGCAGCCGTCGATTCGTTTTACGATCTGCATGGTGCAGTCGTTTTCAATCCCGTCGAAGCCGCCGCCTCTTTCTGTCTTCAATTTTTTAAGAATTTAGGTGAGTTTATTGAGTTTAGCCACTAAACTATATGGTGAATATACCACGCATTTTATGAGCAGTCAAGTACAAAAATACGATAATTATGAAAGATATTTTATGAAAAAGCCTAATATTGCGAAAAAACGGTTTAATCGCTAAACTTTTATGAAATAAAAAAAAACGGAAAATTTCCGTTCATTTTCTATTTCTTCCGCTTTTTTTCTCTGAGCTGCGCTTCGATGATTTCATTGCGCCGACCGAGTACTTTGAAGAAACTGTCAATTTCCTCCATTGAACACTTTTCCAGAATGTTATTGATCATCATCAGCATGCTGGTGCGGTCGTATGCACGATGAATTTCGCACGCGCGCTGTCCCTCATCTGTCAGATAAATGCGGTAGGTGCGTTTGTTGTTCGGTTCGACCTCCCTGCGCACGAGCCCTTTTGCTTCCAGTTTTGCGATCAGCTGGGAGATTGCGCCTTTTGTGCGGTGGGTTTGATCCGCCAGTTCCGTTGCGGTGATGCCCTGCTGGTTGTCAATGAAGCCGATGGTGTGTGCTTCCACTTCCGTCATCAGATACCCCGTGCCGTAATCGCGCGGCGTGGAAGAATATTCCGCCATCAGAGACTGATGTTTATAGATGATATCAACTTTATCATTCAGATTTTCCAGTGCGCTCTGCACGTTTGCGTTTGTTTCCGATGCCATACCGTACCCTTACCGTTTTGTTGTTTCGGATGCGGTCATACGGAATCCGATGAACATCGAAGGCGCCGTTGCCGCAAAATATCCTAATTAATGATAGCATTGAAGGTGAGAAAATCAAAGCGGAAATGAATCGGAACGCATCAAAAGATCAAAATAATCCGAACGAAAACAAAAAAAGCCGTTCCGAAGAACGGCATGAGACAGGGTTTGGTCGTGTGATGTAGGGGGTATGGATGGTTGATGATTGGTTGGATATCCGTTGTTTTTATAATTGAGATTGATCATCAGATAGTCGCCGCGTCGGCGGCGAACGATGTCCTTATAAATTAATGACATTCGCTCCGCAAGCTACGCTCATGAAGGACACGAAATATCAATCGTTCATGAAGTTAGGCAAGCCCTTCAAAAGGACACAAAACGCTTTTCGCTGATGCGCCTCGCGGCATGTCATCCTCTCGGTTTTGACAAAAATTCCATCGGCAGATAATCGTTCGGCTGACCGTGAAAGTCGGCAGAGATTCAAATCTGCTCGGAATTTTTATACCAAAACCGTGCGGGTCATGCCCTTGTTCGGACGCATCACGCTTGATGCCCGCCCCGCCCGTTTGCGGCGGAATGTAGGAACGCATACAATGCGTTCCGTACCAAATGTGCATGCTTTGAATGTCGGAATGAATCCGTAGATATTGGTTATGTTGTTATTATGGTTTGAAATTTATGATGTAGGGAACGCGTATCACGCGTTCCGTGCCATGCGTTCGGTGTATTCATTGCTTCCATGTGGGATGAGGATTTACCCTTCCCACACCTGCGCGCTGCCCGAAACGGAAAGCCCGCGCACCAGAGACGTTTTTGCGTTCTGATATTCGTTGAAATACAGAATGGCTTTGCGTTCGTCATCGTCTTTGAGCAGTCTCCATGCCATGAGCAGCGGCACGAGCCGCGCGGCTTCGGGTGTGATTTCGGGCTCGAAACTGTCGGCTGTCTCCGCGGTGATTTTGGTCGGGTACTGTTTGTAGAGCACCTCGAATTTTCCCGCCTGCTCCGCGTTCAGCCAGATGACGCTGCCCTGCTCGGTGAAATAATCGGGCACTTCGTAGCTTCCCGAAGCTGGTGAGATGCGCACCGCGGGCATGTCTTCCAGAAAGGAGAGGAACATGCGTCCTTTTTCGGCATCGTTCGTCAGTGTCACCATGTCGTAGCGGTTGTATCTGCCGAAGGCCGGAATGTCGCTTTCCTCCGCTCCGAACACCCCGGGATAGACCGCCAGATTCATGACGTGGTAAGCGTATTCCCCGGAGAATTTGAGCCGAACCGTCCCGGGCACGGCGAGAAATCCGCGGTAGGTGCGGTAGCCTCCGTCCGAAGTGAGTGTGAATTCTGTCGTGCTGCCGTCCGAACAGGTGAGGGTGCAGGTGCCGTTTCCGTTGGCTTCGAACGTATACGCCGCGGCGTATCGGTCCACGGTAAGGGCTACATCCTCCCGTTCGTGATCGAACTCGCGGTTCGGTTCGGGCACGAGATTGCTCAACGGCATCTGTGTGATGTCATACGTGCGGATAATCGGTTGCACCTGCGCGGCAATTTCGATGAGCGCGTAGTTCGCGGCATCGTAGAGATAATCCTCATATTCCGCGGTTTCGTTCTGCGAGAGAAACATCAGTTTCCACACCGCTTCTCTGATATCGTTCCATGTTGTTTTCATCGGTTCCTCCAAATAAAAAAAGTCGCATGATTTCATGCGCTTGTTACACGGTTCAGTATAGCGGAGAAGTGAGGTGACATTCTATGACGGATCGCGGTTAAGGTTCGTCTTTTTGAAAATCATTTTAGATATTTTTAAATCGGACATTGTTGCTGCATCATCAATGTCCTGTCCGTAAGACCTGTGTCATTCAACATTCACATTATTCTTTCGAGCATTCTGCGATCAGCTGTTTTTATCAGCGCACCCTGTGAGCAAATACAGCTGATATTCTCGCTCTTTTGTAATCATAGCGGTATCATTTTTTGCAAGAAGATTAATTGCTTTGATGATATAATCGGTGCACACGACGGCATGTTCTTTCATATGACCGACCCCGATTGCCTGGCCCAACGCTCTCAAAATGCATTGCGATACAGGATCAGTGGCTTCTCGGGCAAGTTCATGCACTTTAAAGCCTGCTTGTCTCACTTCCTTCACTGCAACATTGCCATTTTGCCATAGTCTGATCGTCTCAATCGCCTGTTTGTAACGGGGATCGTTTGTGATCTCCTGACTGAGATGATCTGTCAGATGAAAGACACATGCCATAGTCCATACAGATAATGCGAGCTGACTTTGATCAGATATCGCATGCACAAGTTTGTTTCTGAGCAGATTATTATCGCTAATTTTAATTTTTGGTTTATCCATATTTTTGCTCTCGGTTCTGATTTCACTTTGGCATTTGCGGTATTTGGGGGGGTATGTCTCCTTGTTTCCAGTATATCAGAAGTATGCTCGAAACGAAGGGGTTTATTGACTGCTCCGGAGGAAAAATGACTGCTGCAACGAACCCCTTCTTCTTGACAAAATCCTTGAGATCGGTTATTCTGATTTTGGACAGACAGGCATGTCTTCCGACACAATTCAAAAAGAACATCCCGCTTTGAATACGGAGCGAAGATGCCAGAAGGCATGCGGATTTTGCGCACGCCTTTTTTGTTGCAACAATCGTACGACCGGGAGGGAATTATGAACATCAGCGAATATAAAAACAACTACACCAAAACGATAACGGACGAGGAAATGGTGCATCTGCTTACGCTTCTTTCCGAGTCTTTGGACAAAGCGATCATCGTTTATTCCGTGCGCGATGTCATCATCGGCGGAGCGCATGTGCGCGAACTTGTCGGGCATTACATTTCCTGCGTCGGACACGCGCATGCTCGTGTATTTCTGGCGGGAGACTGCACCGCGGGCAACGACCCTGCGGTGATCCGTCCCGTGGATCTCGTATTTTACCTGAGCGATATCGCACACCTGCAGGATCACGGGAAATGGGTGGTGAGTAATCTGATCGACACGAAAGATATTCCGTTCGGCGTGCTGGCAAGCGAACCCGCGGAGTTTGATTTCTGAGTATCATGAGTCATTTGTAATGGATCATTTATAAACAAAAGACGGTTTGGAAGAAAATTCCATACCGTTTTTTTCTGTATAAAGTACAATCCGTGCGTGTAGTGCTACTTTAAAGAAGCGAGACTATATCCCTTTGATTCTGCACCATTCGGAAGAAATTGCATTGGGAAAACGATCGAATGGAATTGAATAAAATATAATTCATATTTTGAACTGTAAGAAATTTTTAATGAAATTCTATCAAATCCTGCTTGAGTTTTTACAGACATATTGTTACAATATAGTTACTTTATTTTCGATAGTACCGGGGGGTTATGACTGATGCTTGTATTGATTCTTTTGGTGTGTTCGCTGCCGATCACCATTGCTTTGTTTGGATTCCTTCTCTGGAAATTTCCGCCGAAAACGCCAAAGGTATTTTACGGGTATCGTTCAAAACGTTCCGTGCTGTCGATTCAGGCATGGAATTATGCGAATGCCAGAGCTGCGCATATGATGTTGCGCGGCAGTTGGATTCATTTCGCGATCATGCTGCTGATTGTGCTGATTTACCGTTTCGGTTCGGAGATTTCGGATCCGATTCAGATGGCCAACAGCGTGGCATTTTATCCTCTTATCATTTTGACTGTACAGATTCTGTTTCTCTATCGGAAACTGGAAGGGGAACTTACCTGCGGATTTGATGCAAAGGGACGTCCGATCAAATGCAGAAGCCCGAAAGCGTTGGAACAGAGTAAACAGAATTGAATGTATTCTCCTGATTGATTTTGCCGCTAACAATTTTATGATTTCTCCCGATAACATAAGTAAGGATACGGAACATGTTGTTGGAGATACGCGGGACGTTTTTTGTCTTTAACGACGCGGGGAGAATTATGAATAAAATAAATAAGCGCAGTGAAACCGATACGGGCGGGGTTGGTGACAGTGCGGAGCTGAGAAAAAAATCCGAGACGGCGTTGGCTGAAGGCGATTGGTCAACGGCGCTTCTTTATGCCCAAAATGCCGTTTGGATGGATACCAATGCTTCCGAAGCGGTGAATGCGGATGCTGCTCTCGACTATATCGCGCTCGCAAATGTATACCGTCGAAAAGGGGAAACGGGGAAAACGCTGAACGCTTACAAAAAAGCGCTTACCATCAGAAAAAAGACGCTGGGGAAAAACCATCCGGAAACGGCAATGATGTTTGATATGATTGCGGATTTTTGCAGAGAAAACGCCGATTACGATACGGCACTCCGTTACGGGCAGCAGTCACTTTCCCTTTATAAAAAACAGTTCGGACAAATTCATCCTGCCGTTGCGGTTGCCACAAACAATCTTGCACTGACATACAGTGCGATGGGGGATGATGAGCGTGCGCTGTACGCATTGTACCCGGTATATACCGTGCTCCGCAAGAACTATGGGAAATTTAATGGAAAAACCGCTGATGTAGCAAATAATGTGGGCGCTGTACTCAATGCGATGCAACAATACAAGAAGGCGCTTGTGTGGCACAAACGGGCATTGAAGACACGGGCAGAACTGTTCGGGGAATATACCCCAGAGATCGCGCAAAGTTACAATAATATTGCGGTGGTGTATTATAATCTCAAACAGCTGGACAAAGCATTGGCGTATTATCGCAAAGCGTTGGATGCAATGCTCATGGCGCATGCCTATACACAGCGGGAGCTGCCGATTACGAAAAATAACATTGCATTGATTTATTATAACAAAGGGGATGAGACCATTGCACTCGATTGGCTGTCGGAAGCTTACCGAAGCATGATCGCTTCCGTGGGAGAAACGCATCCGGATACCAAGCGGATCAAAGAACATCTGCGTCTGGCGTTTCGGGCGAAGGGGAAAGGCGAAGCCGATTTTTCACAGTGGGTTGAGGCATTGGAATTGCGTAAATAGAAGACTGCATGATTTTCGATGAAAGGACGGGCGATGTGTCGCGTCCTTTTTTTTTCGGTCGGAAACGTTCCGATGAAGATTTAGCGTCTCATGATTACGCAGATTGTTTGTATCAGCAGATAGCAACGGATTCGAAAAACGAAGTTTGTTTCCGGAGGAACCATCCGATCCGAAGGGGCGTTTCATTTTTCTTAACAAAATCTTTATGCGTCACCGGGAAATCCCAATAGTTTCTTTATATGAGCATTGATATAATCATCCTGATCGGGTAGGAAAACTGCCCGAAAAGGAGAAACGTGATGAGACAGATCAAACAAAAAACAGCGATTATCATTGGTTCCGGACGATTCGGCGCCAATATTGCGGGAGCATTGTCCGACCAATCCTATCATGTAACCGTGATCGATAAAGATTCCGCGGCATTCCGCAAACTTCCCGAATCATTCGGCGGATATCAGATGACGGGAAACGGTGCCGATATTGATGTGCTGCGCAGTGCGGGCATCGAGCATGTCAAAACGATGGTGATTTCGACCGATCAGGATAATGTGAATTGCCTGATTGCGGAAATTGCAAGCAGAGTCTTTCATGTGCCGAACATCTATGTCCGACTGGATGATCCGGCAAAAGAGCATCTGCTGGAAGGATTTGACGTTCATGCCATTTATCCCTTTAAACTGTCGGTAAACGAATTTGAAAAACTCAGTGCACTTACTGTGAAAGAAGAAATAAACGTATGAAGATTGCAGTGGCGGGAGGCCGCAACAAAGCCGATTTTCTCATCGGAGCACTGTTGGAACGAAAGCATCAGCTGAGCGTGATCAACGACGAAGAAACCTATTGCAGCTATCTGGCGGAAAAGCACGGCATTCCCGTGGTGTTCGGCGATCCCTGCAAGGAATATGTATTGAAGGATGCGCATATTCTTTCTTATGATGTCATGATTGCACTTCGTCCGAATGATGCGGACAATCTGACCATTTGCCAGACGGCGAAGCGTGTGTTCGGAATCAAACGTGCGGTATGCATCGTTTCCGATCCCAAGAACGTGCCGATCTTTCAATTGCTTGGCGTGGATCATGTCATCAGTGCGACCTATATGATTGCCAACATGATCGAGCAATCCTCGACGGTGGAGAGCCTGACCAAACTCATGCTGTTGGAAGACGGAAACATTGCGCTGAATGAATTGCGCATCAGCGAGGCCGACAAAGCCGCAGGCAGAAAGATAGCCGAAATCGAATTTCCGGCAAACAGTATTATCGCGTGCGTGATCCGAAACGGATCGATGTTCGTTCCGAACGGACAAAGCGTACTGATGCCTCAAGACAAATTGATTATGCTGACTGACAGAGCTTCTCAGGAAAAAGCCGTGCAGGCGGTATGCGGAAACAGGTAGCAGAATGCAGACAGTAAGAAAGACGGAAATAGCCGAGGGATATCGCCTGATCTTCGGTTATCTCGGATATATCACGGTGTTGGTCGGCGGTATTATTTTGTTGCCGCTTCTGACTTTGATTTTTTATCCGAACGAAGCCGGAAACGCGAAATACTTTGCCATTCCCGGCATCTGTGCGATCCTGGTCGGATATATGCTGACATTCCTCATTCGGGGTAAAACGAAAGGACGGCTGCATCAGAATCAGGACGCGGTCATCGTGGTATTTTCATGGATCATCGCCATCGTATTGAGTGCCATTCCATGGATGCTGACCGGACAGTACAACTTCACGCAGGCTGTCTTCGAGACAACAAGCGGGTACAGCACTACGGGGCTGAGTGTTGTCGCAGTGGACAGCGCGCCGCATATTTTTCTGATGTTCCGCAGCATCATGCTTTTTTTCGGAGGGGTCGGGCTTGTGTTGGTAATGATGTCGGTGCTCAGCGATACATACGGCATGCGACTGTACAACGCCGAAGGACATTCGGACCAGCTCTCTGCCAATCTGGCAAAGTCCGCACGTCTGATCATTTCGATCTATGCCGGTTATATTCTCGCAGGCACGCTGCTGTATGTTCTGTTTGGCATGTCTGTGTTTGATGCTCTGAACAACTCGATTGCCGCATTGTCCACCGGAGGGTTTTCGACTCACGGAGCCAATATCGGCTACTATGACAGCGTGCCGATTGAAGCGATCACCATCGTCCTCATGCTCTTGGGATGTACTAATTTTCTTGTCCATCTGATGCTGATTCAGGGAAAATTCAAAGCATTCTTTCAACATTGCGAGGTCAAATTCATGCTGTTTCTCACCGCATTCATGATGCCGTTTTTTATGGTGCTGCTGATGAACGGCATTGCGGAGAATCTCGGGGATTCGGCTCGTATTGCGATTTTTCAGATTGTAACGGCGCTCACCACGACGGGATTTCAAACCGTGCCGGGCTTTCAGACATGGAGCCCTGCCCTGCTGCTGTTGATGATTGTGCTGATGCTGATCGGCGGCGGTGCGGGTTCAACAGCCGGAGGGATGAAACTGTACCGCGTTTACGTCGCAATGAAGGACGTTGGTTGGTCCATGAGAGACAAGCTTACCCATAAACGTGTGATCCGTTCGGATTCCGTGATGCGATTCGGAAAAAAAGAAACGGTGGATGCGACTTACCGAAAAGGTGTGTATACATTTATCGGATTGTATCTTATAATATTCCTGATCGGTTCATTTATTTATACCTGTTGCGGATATTCGCTGCAGGATTCGATGTTTGAATTCGCTTCGGCGCTCGGAACAGTGGGATTGTCCATCGGAGTCACTTCTTACGGAGCCGCCCCGATCATCCTTTGGACGGCGAGTGTCGGGATGTTCATCGGAAGACTTGAAATCTACATCGTGTTTATCGCGATGGCTCGCATCGGCAAAGACATCGGCAACCGATTCGAAAGGAACGGATGAAAATGAAGCACGAGCTCCTTCGTTCAGCTTTGACAAATTTCGGAAAGACACTGCTGATTTTGGTTCTTACCATTTTTCTTTCCTTGATGTTGGATCAGATCGGTCTTCAGGCGGAAAATCTTCTCATGATTTTTGTGGTCGGTGTATTGATTGTGATCCTTGAGACGAAAAGTTTTTGGTTCGGAGCCGGGTCTGCATTGATCTGCGTGGTTGCCTTCAACTATCTGTTTACCGATCCGAAATATACTCTGATGGTCAACGACCCCAATTATTATGCTTCCTTTGTGATTTTTCTCATCGTTGCGTTTATGGTCAGCACATTGACGACAAAACTCCAGCGGGAGATCAAGATTTCCCGTCAGAACGAGAAAACGGCATTGGAACTCTATCGTATCGGCAGCGGCTATCTGACGGTATCGGGCAAAGATAAAATCCTTCGATATGCGCAGGACAGCCTGGAAGAACTTACAGGCAGATCGGTGCGCATCTATCCTTCGGAAGAAATAGAAACCCAGTCGGATCAAAGTGCCTTGCATTGGTGTTATGAAAATATCTATATCTGTGGATTCGGAGAAACCCAATTCTCTCGGGAAAAAGAAAAATATATCCCGATCCGCAGCGCGGGTACCCGTTTTGGAGTGTTGGCGATCGATTGTGCAGGCAAAGATCTGAATTCGGAAGAACTGCTCAGTGTGAATACCGTTCTTTCTCTGGTTGTGCTTGCCGCTCAGAGGGAGATGCTCAGCGCGCAGCAGGAAGAAAACCGCATGAGGATCGAAAAAGAAAAACTGAAGAACAACCTTCTGCGCAGCATTTCGCACGATCTGCGTACTCCGCTCACGGGAATATCGGCAAGTGCTGAATTTCTCAAAGAGAGTGTGGGAACACTCGATAATCAAACGCAACAGACGCTGCTCGACGGAATTCGGGACGATGCGGATTGGCTCGGCAACATGGTCGAAAACCTTTTGAACATGACACGTATACAGGACGGAAAACTGGTGATTCTCAAACAAAATGAAGTCGTGGATGAAATCATTGGCGCAGCCGTGGCACGTGTGGAAAAACGTGTCGGATCGCATATCATTCGGACTGTGCCTTCGGAAGAAATCCTCTTGGTTCCGATGGATCGGCAACTGATCGTGCAGGTATTGGTCAATTTGCTGGATAACGCAATACGGCACGGCGGCGCGGGCAGCGAAATCGAACTGTCAGCGAAAAAGGAAAATGACGAGGTGCGGTTTGATGTGAGCGATAACGGCGGAGGGATTCGGCAGATACCGATCTCGTCAATCTTTGACAGCTTTGTCAGCGGGGATTCGGAGGGAGGAGATCATGCAAGAGGTACAGGGTTGGGATTGAGTATCTGCCAGTCGATTGTCCGTGCTCATGGTGGGACAATCGGGGCATTGAATAATAAGAACGGCGGAGCGACAGTGTTTTTTACCCTGCCGCTGAAGGATCATGACGATGAATGAACAGACTGTGCTGATTATCGAGGACGACAAACCCATCAATAATTTTCTCTCAATATCTCTCAACGCAAGCGGATATCGGGTGTGCTCCGCCGAAACCGGAGTGAGCGGACTGTCGGAATATTTTTCAAACCGTCCCGATGTTGTGCTTCTTGATCTCGGGCTTCCCGATATGGAAGGCGTTCAGATTCTCAGACAGATTCGGGAAGCGGCAGCCACTCCCGTGATTATCCTGTCCGCACGAGGACAGGAACGCGAAAAAATCGCTCTTCTGGATGCCGGTGCGGATGATTATGTGACCAAACCGTTCAGCGCGAACGAATTGATGGCACGCATCCGCGTGGTTCTGCGTCACTCGCTCCCGGAATGGAAGGAAGACGAAGTGATTGCAATCGGTGATTTGAGCGTGGATTTCGGGCGGAGAAGAGTTTCGCTCCGTCAAAGTGAAGTGCATCTCACTCCTTTGGAATTTAAAATGCTGACGCTGTTGATGCGTAATCCCGGCAAAGTACTGACCCATCGCTATATTCAGCAGGAAGTCTGGGGATATGAAACGGATGACGATTATCAGACATTGCGGGTATTTATGGCAAACATCCGCCGTAAAATCGAAGCGGACACGTCCAAACCCCGCTATATCATCACCGAAATGGGAGTCGGATATCGGTTCGCCGACGAGTGAACGGAGGTTGTTTGATTTTCATCACAAGATGCTCGGAACCGCCTCGGAATCATTGTCTGCTTGCCCGTACGGATTTGAATTTACTATATGAAAAAGCACGCGGTTGCGTGCTTTTTTTCAGTTCAGTAAATTGTAAATGAACAGTTTTTCCATTGCTTTCTGCTTTGCGGGATCGTCAATTTTCAAGTGATCCTGAATGCAGTTTTTAATCAGGGCTTCGTTGTTTGTTTCCATGGGGTCATATCGTTGCATGGGCAACCTCCTATCGGTACACGCCGTATTCGTGAACGAATTCATTGACGGCTTTCAGGTTTTCGGGGTTTGCATCATTCGGTGCGTGGGGAATGCGGTTCGTCGTAAAGATATATCCGCCTCCCGGAGCCAGATCATCGATAAGACTTTTTGCCATATCAATGCATTGCTGTTTTGTTCCATAGTTGAGCGTGTAAGTTTCCATCCCGCCGCCGATGGACATCATGCCGCCGAGTCTGCGCTTGACTACGCGCATGTCGTCATCTTCAAACAACCCGAATACGCTGTGTTTCGGCAGATCCTGCAGGTAATCGTAAAGATGGGAATAGTTGCGTTCATAATAGGACTGAAACACGCAGCCTTTTGCCGCAAAATGTTCGACGGCCTTCTTGTAAGTCGGCCAGTAGACTTTTTCGAAATCTTTCGGTTTGAGAAACTGCGGCGAATGCATCGGGTTAAAAATCGATTTTCCGTCGATGTGCGCGGGGTACGCTCCTTCGCACAGCTCGATAACGATGGGCAGCAGCGCTTCGCAGGCTTCCGCCACTTTGTTCGGGTTTCGCTTGATGTCAAGCATGGTGCCCGCAAAATCGCGGAAGTAATCCAGTAGCAAATCGAGCGGATGCCAAAATACACCGCCGCGCGAAATCGGCATGCCGTGTTCGTCTTTGAAGCGGGCGACAGAGGATGCTCCGAGTGCCCGAAACCGAAAGTAATAGTCGATCGCTTCGTTATATTTGCGTTGCTTTTCTTCGGAATAAGGCATGCGCAGCAATCCATATTTCCTGGGTGCGACGACATCCCGGATAAAGCGATAGGGATCGGCGATGAGTTCATCATATTCGTCAGCTTCCATGGACAGTGCATGTCCCGTCTCCACCTGCATGAGTCCTTTGGTCTGGTAAGAGCCTCCGTCCAGGGCGTGGACATAATTCATGGCGCGCGATGTGCAGGAAGTGAACATGGAGTCCCAGTAGAAATCCTGTGCGACTTGTTCGAATGCGTGGTAGTGCTTTTCGTCATCCGCGAAAATTTCTTCGATGGAGTATCCGGCGTAGGTGAATGCCCAGTTATCCACAAGAGAATAAACGGGGACGCGATCCGGAATTCCGCCGCGCTGTGCGGTTTCCATGCGGTTGGTGCGTTCCTTGTACAATGTCTGAAAATCGGTCATGACTGACCTCCTTACTGATGGATTGCGCTTGATGCGTTGATAAATACAGTCTAGCACAAACGTCTGAAAAAGAGAACGCGTTATTATTAAATTTATTTATTTTTCAATATTGTATCCTGTAAAATATTCCGAGTATTTTTTTGTGTGTTCCTGAGAATCTGTCGTATGCCGCGTTGCAGCCTATGATATAATATAAGTCAGAAACAAAGCGAATACGAATCGCTGTTTAAGCAACGCAATGTGTGAATTGCATGACAGCTGAAAATGGCAGAATTTCGTTTTGCATGGATGTCTCTATCGGCAGTTTTGACAGGATAAAAGGAGAAACATGAAGAATAGAAATGGCTTGTATCTGCAGCGCAGAGCCGAACGAAAAAAAATCAGACGCAGAGGATTTTCAGTCCTGAGTTATCTTTTTGCCGCTTTTTATGCATTTGGCGGTTTGTTCGGCATAACGGCATACTTTCCGGCGCTGCCGGCGGTGTTGATTCTCACCGGCCTGGGTCTCCTTTTTTCTCAGGGGGCAAGACGTGCGGCATGGGAGGAACGCCGATACGCGGAACTGAATCGGAATGCTTCATCTTCATACGAGTGCCCTGCGCAAAATGCGGAGTATCCGCGTTACTACGGTACAGGAACAAGAGCGTACCGCCGATTTATGCGCCGTGCAAGACGATACGGCTATCCGAGCAGCAACCCCTCTGACCCGTATGTCCAATCCACAAATCGGAATGAAGAAGGAGCCGACCGAGGCAGAACAACGTGCATTGTTACAACAGAGCAAGAACAGCCATCTTCATCGAACCCTCAAAGTTCATCCGAAGCGGCCGATCGGAATGTTACAGCTGCGCAGCCGAAACGGGCGCTGCAGGAAACCTTCGATCAGAATCTGTCCGTGCTGGAACAGGGGCGCGCCTTTGCGAGGGAAATCAACAAGGCAAACGAACTGATTCCCGACGAACAGATTTCTCAGGATCTGAATGTGATCTGCGAGCACGTCAAAGACATCTTTGCTCAGGCAGCAAAGGATGCCTCTGTGGAACGGCAGATCCGCAAGTTCGGCAACATCTATCTGCCGCAGACGCTGAAGCTGTGCAATCTGTACATCGATCTGCAGGGCAAGCGGGTGGAGACGAAAACGGTCAGAGAACTGAAAGATCAGATTGCGAAATCGATTGCGAATGCAAGATGCGCTTTTACGAACTTTAACGACAATCTGATGCAGCAGGCATCCATCGATATCGAGGCGGAAATCAAAACATTCGAGAGTATTCTCACCATCGACGGGCTGCTCAATCGCCACGAACTGGTGATGCCGGAGAAGGCGAAGGAGAAAGAGAAAGCGTGAATGAACCGCGTAAACACGCGGTTTTTTCTTTGTGTAAAGTTTGAAACGGATGTGATGTTAATTGTTCTGAATTTGTATGTTTATGATATAATGAAAAATAGAAATTGTATTGCACTACGTTTGAAATAAAAATGTATTGTTACAGTCCGATTTCTTTTTGTTGTCGGATTATGTGCTGTATATGGGAGTGTTATGAAGAGAAGAGAACCGAGCCGATTTTTGGCAATCTGCGGAATACTGCTGATCCTCGCCTCAATTGCCGCATTTGCAATCGGAAGTTATGGCTATCATAAACAGGAGGAAATCGCGGCTGCGCTTGAGGAAATCAATGCCGGCGTAAAAGCGAATATTTACGACAGTTATCAGTCGGATGGATTTTCGGTAGAAACAACCTATGGAAAGTCTGACGGGTATCAGGTGTATATTACGCTGAATCATGAAAATAATTCATTTGACAATCCGTCGCTGTGCGGTTGTATCGGCACCGATATCTTAAGCAGAGTCAAGGAAGACGAAAATCTCGACGGACAAATTGCTGCCTATCATTTTTCTTTTCTGATTACAAAACAGTCGGATGAGGGAAGTTCAACCTTTTACACCGAGAAAACATTTACGGCCGATTATGACAACCGCAATACGGAAGAATCCGCGTATGAGGTCAGACTCGCGATGAATGAAGGAACGGAAAAAGGAGTGGCAAAAACATATCTGCAATATCTGAGCGCATGGGCTACGCGAAGCTATACATTGTCAGACAATCCGACAACGCTCGGAAATGATTATCAGGTGCAGATTCACGAGGACGGTTCTTATGAAATTCTTCCCGTGGGGGAACATGCGTTGGAACGAAACCCGCTCAATGCCCTTTCTTGGTATATGGATGAGTATACTTCTCAGTATTTTATACTGAGCGATATAGACGAAGACATTGTGACAAACCAATACGGCAGTTGGATCAGAATCAATTTCCGATATACCAACAACATTCCAACCGATACGCAGCGTGCTTTGATCATGTGCTTTGTCTATAATGCGGACGGAGAAGTAATTGCCAGGCTCGGAGGGTTTACTCCGACGTTGGAGCCGAATGAATCGTACGATCTTTCGCTGTCTCAAACATTCAAGGAGGAAGTCCCCACAGAATTTCGATTTGTTTATGTACGCTACATCAACGAATCGGAACCGACCCTATATCATTATGTCGTAATGGAATAATCGTAGAATCAAAATCAAGAAAGAGGACTGCTGATGAGCAACATGAAGAAGAATGCAAAAATAGTTAGAATCATTTCCCTTATTTGTATGGGATTGATCCCGATTTGGTTTATTGTTTCCTGGTTTTTTATCGGTAAGTTTTGGGTGACGGGTATGCCCGTGCTGCTGTTTTTGGCCGGAGCATTCATCATTTTTGACCAGGCGTTTCTGAAAATGTCCATTCAGGCAGGCAAAGAAGAGGAACAGGGATTTCTTCACCGAGGGGAGCAGAGCCGCCAAAACGATGCGAAAAGTCAGCGCAACCGTACCAAAGAAGCAAAACCTGCATTGCAAGAGTCATTTCCCGCCAATTTATCGCTGCTGCAGGAAGGCAACCTGTTCGCCAAAGAAATCGACAAGGCAAACGATTTGATTCCCGATGAATCGGTGACAAAGAACTTAAACGAGATCTGCGGATACGTCAAAGATATTTTCTCGCTGGCTTCGAAAAATGAAAGCATCGAGCATCAGATCAGAAAATTCAGCAACATTTACCTTCCGCAGGCTTTGAAGCTGTGCAATCTGTACATTGATCTCGACTCAAAGAGGATGCAGACCAAGGATGTGGAAAACCTGAAGGATCAGATCGCAAACTCGATTGACAACGCGAAATGCGCGTTTTCGAACTTCAATGATAATCTGATCCGTCAATCTTCCATCGATATCGAAGCGGAGATCAAAACGTTTAATGATGTGCTTGCGATTGACGGACTGCTGAATCGGCAGGAGATGGTGATGCCGAAGCAGACGAAGAAGAAAGAGAAAGCGTAACGAATACTTCGTTGTATGGCAGAATATAGTTTTTGTTGATACGGCAGCGGAAATCACAAAAGGACAAATAAGTCGGGGGAAAAGCAGTGGAACAAAAAAACGTAACGGTTACAATCAAAAACGCAAGTCAACAACCTTTCAAAAAGAGCCGAATCATCACTTCGGAACCGGGCAGTTTGGATGTCTTTTGGTCAACCCCGCGTACGAACTGCGGCAAATGCGGCTATGAAAGCTGTATTGCTTTTTCTTATGAGGTTTCGAAAGGCGAAGCGGAGACAAAACAATGTCCCAATCTTTCGGATCATGTCTATTGGATTCTTCCGAACACTGCATGTTCAAACGAATGCGGCTACAAAACCTGCGATGAATTCACGCAAAAGGTTGCAACCAACACAGAAATAGTCAAAAAATGTCCTTATGTGTTGAAGCGTCCGCAGCATACAGCTGTTGCATCAGACAAGATTGTCGAGCAGAATCAGATTACCACACAAAATGTTGTCCCTGTAAAACCCGTTGTTTCGGCAAAGAAAGCGGAAAGAAGATATCAGTGGACTTATCTGATTTATTTATTCAGCTGTCTCGGCATGGGCGTCAGTCTGATTATGGGAAAAATCAATAAACCGCTGAGTGTGTGGTTATTTTTCGCGTTTTGCGGCATTGCGGTTTTGTTTCGGATATTGGCTAAAAAAGCCGAGGCTGTCATGAACCGTTTGAAAAATCCTGCGGATAGAGCCATGCCTATGAAACAATTGATCAAACAAGTGAATCCGCCGATACCCGTCCTAGACGAAAATTTAGGCAAGAGCCGTTCCATCTTGGAGCAGGGGCAAGCCTTTGCAAAAGAAATCGAGAAGGCAAACGAGCTGATTCCGGACGATGAGATTTCGCGCAATCTGAACAGCATCTGCCAATATGTTAACGACATTTTTATCTATGCATCAAAAGAAAAATCGAGCGAGCGTCAGATTCGAAAATTCAGCAACATCTATCTGCCGCAGACACTGAAGCTGTGCAACATCTATATCGATTTGGATACAAAGCGGGTGCAGACCGAGGAAGTGATCGAACTGAAAGATCAGATCGGAAAGTCGATTGAAAATGCCCGCTATGCGTTTGCGAGACTGAACGACAATCTCATCAGTCAGTCTTCGATTGATATCAAGGCGGAAGTCAAAACCTTTGACGATATCCTTGCCATCGACGGGCTGCTCAACCGCCACGAACTCGTGATGCCGGAGCAGGACGAGGAGAAAACAGAAATAAAGTGATTTTCGAATATGTATGACGTATCTGCGGGGGAGTATATGAAGAGAAAAGAACCGAATCCGAAACTGATCAAATGGGGAATCGTGTTGCTGGTGGCCACTGTTTTTGCGTGGTATGCGGGATATCAGTATTATAAAATGCAGGATATTACAACCGCAGTCACAAGTGAGATACAGACAGCATATCAGTCGAAATTCTTTCTGGTTGAAACAAAATACGGAATCACGGGTTATAAAGTAAACATCGTATTCAGTAATAAAGATGGATTATTTGACGCATCCTCATGGTGCGGATGTGTCGGGACCAATTTTCTTGCCGACATGAAATCGGATCACGCCGACATCGATGATCAGATCAACGAATATTATTTTCAATTCTACACACCCGTCAAAGCCGGCGGTTTCTCGTCCGATCCCAGTTATTACATGTCTTACTGTGCTAATTACACCAACCCTCAAGAGGAAGCTTCCGTATATCAAATCAAACTTGCTCTCAGAAAAGGGTATGCGGATTCGGAAGCGGAAGCGAAAACTAAATTGGAATATCTGAAGGAGTGGTCTACGCATGAATATCATTCCTGGGATGAAATTCAATTATCGGGAGAACACTTTCGGGTGAAAGCCGGAGAAAATGACGAGCCTTATGAGATTCTGCCGCTCGCCAAGACTGACACGGAAAGAAATCCGGACAGCACATTGATGTGGTATCTTGATGAATACGCATCGCGATACTTTTCTTTCAGCAATGTCAGTTCCAAAATCATAATCACCGATGCGGAAAACAAAATCGAAATCAATTTCACATTCACCAACAACTCTCCCCGTTATTCGCAGGATGCAGTCATCATTTTTTATATCTATAACGAACAGGGAGAGGTCATCGGAACTGCGGGAGGCTTAACGCCCACACTGGCCGCAAACGAATCGGGCGAGTATGTCGTCTCCGAAACATTTACGGATGAAACGCCGTCATATTTCAGAGTTGCCTATGTCGAATATTTTATTGACGACGAAGATGGCAAGTATATCGTATTTGAATAATCCGCACCGATGGATTTGGACAGAGTGGTTCATACGGCGCACGGGAATAAATAATTGAACGAAGCATAAATATGGAAAAATCATCTTACGCGCCTTGGGGGTGCTGTATCAGCAAGGAGGAAAAAAATGAAAAACGCAAACAACGACAATGCAACAGGATTCGGGTATCAACCGACAACCACAGATGCACTCGGCGGGCGGACTGCGTCGGATAATGCCAACGGGCATTTGACCATTACGCAGGTAGCTCAAAGATCAACCAGTCCGAGGATCAAATCTCTGACAGCCACTTTTTTGATGACCTATATCATCTTGCCGATCGGATTGGTTTTGATTGCATCGATTCCGATCTGTGGTATTATTCTGGACTACGTCTACATCAGATACACACTGAGTGCGGGGACGACTGTGTTTGCTTATCTGAGCGCAGCAGCCTCAATTTACGGCTATGTTATGCTCTCCGTCAATCTGTTGGCAGCATTCAAGGAAGATGCAGCGTGGAAACGCGCGTCTGAGCCGACATCAACCTATCAAAGTCAATCCGTTGAAAAAGCGAAGAGATCAAAATTTCTTGCGTTGCTGATCGCACTGTCTGCCATTATCGCCGGTTTGTCGGTATGGGGTTTGATCGTAAGCATCCCGTTATCCGGAGAGGATTTAACAGTCAGAAAAATAATTTTTGTCATCCTTATCATCATCGCGCTCACTGCTCCGGTAATCGAACTGATGGCATCCGCAAAAGCCCGCAGGAAAAATGCGTCCAAGCTGTCCGTACCGTCTCTGTTCCAATACTATCTGAAAAAAATGCAGGCATATGATGACCGAACTGCCGTTGACTACGAAGTAGTCGTACAGATAAAAAGAAAACAGACTGACATGCAGCCGAACCTTCCGAGAGAAAGGGATATCCCTGTGCAAGAAGAAACGGTGTCCTATGCCATCAACGAGACCATCGATCAGCGGCTGTCCGTTCTTCAGCAGGGATTCGCGTTCGCAAAGGAAATTGACAAAGCAAATGCGAGGATCTCGGATCACACTGTCGCAGAGAATCTGAACGCAATTTGCGGATATGTCAAGGATATATTTTCCCTGGCTTCCAGAAACGAAAACATTGAGAAGCAGATCCGAAAGTTCGGCAATATCTATCTGCCGAAAACGCTGAGGCTTTGCAATCTTTATCTTGATATGGACGGGAAAAGGAACCAGACCGACGAAGTCAAACGCCTGAAAGAACAGATCGGGAAGTCCATCGAGAACGCGAAGTATGCATTTTCGAATCTCAACGACAATCTCATCCGTCAGTCTTCCATCGATATCGAAGCGGAGATTCAGTCCTTCGAGAGTATTCTCACGATTGACGGACTGCTGAGCAATCAGGAGATGGTGATGCCGAAGCAGGATGAGGACTAGGGGAAACATAACTGTCTGTAAAGAGGGAACCATGAACTACACAGCCTATGAGGCATATCAACTGACACCGAAAACAAACTGCGGAAAATGCGGATATCCGCGCTGCAGCGTGTTTGCGAAAAACGTGGAGAACGGTCGGGCAAACATCCGCCAGTGCCCTTACTTTTATCATGCAGATCCAGCCGACTCCCGAAGCCCGCAGTTCGAGATCAACGCCGATGTCATTCGCAGCGGCATATTAAACGGGCTTTCGAGCTTGCTGGATGCGGTATCCGATGTCATTTCAACGACTTCTGCATCCAATCCCCGCAGAGCCGAGACGCGGCAGACTCCCGTTCAGCCGAAACCGAAGCCGAAACGGAGAGTGAATGAGCAGGGTGCACAGAGCATGAGCATGGCGCAGACTGCCGCTTTTTATGATCATGAACTGAAAAAAGCGGAGGAATGGATTGAGGACGCTGGGATTTCCGCCGACTTAACATTGATCCGAACGAATATCATCGACATCTACGAGACCGTCTGCGCGCACCCTTCCCTGGAACCGCAGGTGAGGAAGTTCAGTCAGACCGATCTTCCTGCTCTGATGAGCGTGGTGAATCGGTATCTGTCTCTGGAAGATCATCGGGAGCACGACGGCGAAAGCGAAGCATCAAGAGCGGAGATTGCTGAAACTATCGCAAAAGCGAAAGAGGCGTTTCTCAATCTCAACGACGATCTGTTTCGGCAGATATCGTTCGACATCGATGTGCAGATCAAGTCCTTCGATGATATGCTCACGATTGACGGACTGATGAATACGGGTGACTTTACGAGTGAAACGCAAAAAGACGGCGGCACTGCCAAAAAATAAAACGCGGGCTCATTCTTTGCAGTGAGCCGCAAAGGAACAGATTATGGCTGAAAAACGAAACGGAAAAACCTTTGGACAACTGACGGGAGCGCAAAAGCAGGAGAGCGCGGTTCTGCGCTCATCCTTCACGAGCTGGGAAATTTACCGCCTGACGCCGCGCACGGACTGCAAAGAATGCGGGTATCATTCCTGCATGGGATTTGCGGAGGACGTGCGGGAGGATCGGGCGCGCGTGAATCTGTGCCCGTACATCACTCAGTCACTTTACTGGCTGGAGCCGAGAAAGAACTGCGCAGAATGCGGAGCGTCGCCGTGCGCCGAGTTCGTAAAAAAAGTGGCGGAGGGCAGCATCAGCACCGAAGCGTGCCCGTATGTCGTGGCGAATGAAAAGCCACTGACCGAAGAGAAAGCCGAAGATGCAGCGGTCGGAGCGCTGAGCGAAACGGCGGGGCAGAGCGGGTCTCTTTCCTCCGCGGCAAAGGCGTTTATGCGGGAGCTCGACAAAGCAAACAAGCTGATTGCGGACGAGCAGTTATCCGCCGATCTGGACGAAATCAAGTCCTACGTGGCGGACATTTACGGGGCGAGCGGGGTGACGGCGGGGATGCAGAGCCGCATCCGCAAGTTCGGCAACATCTATCTGCCGACGGTGCTCAAGCTGCTCAATCGATACATCGAGCTGGACGGCAGGAAGGTGCAGAGTGCGTCGGTGCTCGACGCAAAAGCGCAGATTGCTGGGCTTGTCGCCGATGCAAAGCGCGCGTTTTCCCTGCTGAACGAGGAGCTCTTTTCGCAGGCTTCGGTGGACACGGAAGCGGAGATTGCGGCGTTTCGGAGTTTGCTAGCCATTGACGGGTTATCGGGGGATGAGGGGATGAAGATTCCGAGTTTGGATGATGAGGAGAAGAAGTAAAGGAAGCGGGAGCTTCCTTTTTTGATATTTATTGATACTTGCAAATTCTTAGACGCGGTTTTTGGTATAATAATATATGAAAAGAATTTCATGGTATGTGAAGGAGATTTGTTATGACAATTGAAGGAAATCAATGTCCGATTTGTGGAGAAGAAGCATACTTGCATGGTAGGGATGATGCGGGTTTCGGTACAGTAGTCCAATGTGACAGATGCGGCAAAATTGTAGTAGACTATACCGTTGAATATTTTCTTAAGAAAGAGAATAGTGACAGTTGGAAATTTCAGGCATGTTTATATTATTATTTTACACATAAGAAAATTGATAATCATAAAGTGTATTACATTTTGGATACAATACAAGCGCTAACAGGTGAAGAACAAATTTTTCGGGACTACAACGTTTTGACATATCAGGAGATTATGAATCTGTTTCCACAAAGTTATTCAGATAAAGTTGATAAAATAATTCTAAATCTATCAACATTCATCTTTGACTTGGGGGAACGAGGTGTTATAGAATATCGAAAATATTTTGCAAGTAAAATATTTTTTATCAATGATACAAATATGACTCTAGAGCAAATAAGGGATATGATTTTAAAAAAATTCTCATATTTAAGATCGATCTCTCTTATTCAACACTATCAGATAAATAACGGAATAATTGATTTTTACTTTACTGAGAGAACTTGGCAAAGAATCGACGAACTGCAAAAGAATAACAGAGTATTTAAAAAGGCTTTTATTGCAATGAGTTTTGATCCTTCATTACAGGATATCAGAGAAGCAATCAAATCCGCAATTGGTGAAAATGGTTATCTGCCGGATATCATCGACGAAAAAGAACACAATAACGAAATTATGCCCGAGATTTATTACGCTATCCAAACCAGTGATTTCGTTGTTGCCGATCTGACGCATAACCGAGGCGGGGTATATTTGGAAGCCGGTTACGCCTTGGGATTGGGAAAGCAGGTGATATTTACCGTGAACGAGACATTGCAAGAGAAAGACGGAAAAGTGAATGCGGAAACGCCGCACTTTGACGTGCAGCAGAGAAATCAGATTCGATACAAGGATGCGGAAGAGTTAAAAGAAAAATTAATAAAGCGCATTGAGGCGACGATGGGGTTGGCGAACGTTAAAAAATGAGCATTGTAGGGGGTGAATTGTCAAGTGAAGTGCAACATAAAAACCTCAGAAGGAGACTTCCAGTTCAGACATTTACGAGGACGAAGATTGAGCAGATGATTCGCCCATAAAACTTTAGAGATATCAACATTGGA
>JBGMEA010000006.1:0-223793 GCA_041447245.1 Anaerofustis sp. | reverse complement strand
GAAGTATTTCAATCACGAGCGTCCTTCTTATGCTCTGAACTATCAAAGCCCCGTACAGTTCAGAACTGTACGGGGCTTTGGATAACGGTTGTCTTTTTTTCTGTCCACTTTTGATTGACTGGTTCACATCGCCTGACATGCGTTTTTGCTTCAGAGATTGATACAATACATCAACGAATAGAGGCAGTTCTGGTACAGCGCGTAGGTCAGCTTTCTGTAGGCTTCTTCCTTATCCAGTTCTTTTGCACGCACCAATGCTTCATCCGTCCAACTGCCCTGTCCCCCAAACACCCAGGACCAGGTAAGCGCATCAATGATCTGTGCGCATGCTTCGTCCCGAAGAAATTCTTTCAGCGGCAGTTCTGCGGCGGGAGTAAGTGTCGCACCGTCAATCAGACGATATCCGCGGTCGAACCGTTCTGCCCATTCGGAAAGTCCGAATGTTTCCGCCATTGTCTTGATTTCCAAAAGAGTTTCTTTCAGAAAGGAAACCCTCATATAATACTTATCGTTATCGATTTCGAACATCCGCCCGGTCGGATTGGAATACTCACGGTAGACGATATCCCATTGTTTGGATTCGTCATCGAACTTCCAGTTACGCAGCCACATGGAAGAATGCGTTTCGTAGACACTGACCATTCCCATTTTCTCAACTCCGTTTGCGAGCGCAAGTGTTTGCAAATCGGATACGGATGGCTGGACAAACAAAAACAACTTTTTCGCTCCGCGAGCAATCAGTTCCCTTTCCCATGCCGCGGTTCCGTCAGCGACTGTCCGATTTTGCGTGCCCGCCGATTCAAAGTCAAACACGAGAGATCGGATATCGGTCAGATTCACACAATCGTATTCATCCGATGTCTGAAAAAAACGGTTTGCGCTGAGTATGAGTTCCGACATCTGCAAAAGTTCCCTGTTCATAATGATGATAGTCTCCTTCATGATTCAAATCCGACTTCAGCCGTTTAGCGGTTGTACCCCGATGGTTTGATAAAAATCGAACCATCGACACTCCCGACTGTTCTTTGTCAAGGATACCACAAAGTCAGCGGATTTTCCAAAAAAGCTGACATCTTTTTCATTGCTTCGATCATAATGTCTGGATGAACACACTCATGATAAGCGAATCGGACACGTCTTTGCTCAGATTTTTTTGGAACTCATCAATCCTTTCAGCACCATACCGACCCAACTGCCGCTTTGCTTTTCATATGGTTTCCCTCCCAGGATCAGCTGCTCGACGGAAATATTTTTGATCGTTTCTTTCGGGACGGCATAAGGATTTTCCGAAAGGATTGCCATATCGGCGATTTTTCCTTCTTCCAAAGAGCCGCGTTCTTTTTCGTCGAAACTCGTCCAGTAGCCCCAATAAGTCGCCATGCGGAACGCTTCATCAAGCGTCAGTGCCTGATCGGCAACGGGATGGTTGCAAGCATTGTGAATCCAAAGCATCGGATCGGGGTCGGTGCAGGGAGAGTCGGAGCCCGCAGAAATAATAATGCCGCGGTCAACAAAACTGCGGAGCGGATTGAGTTTGGCCTCGCGTTCGCCCATGATATCCCGCAGATACCAGTCCGGCTCCTGCGGCCAGACGATGAAAGAAGTCTGCATGGGGATCTGAATATGATAGTCTTTGCAGATTTCCAAACCTTCCTCCGTCGGCAGACAGGCGTGGATAATGCCGTGGCGGTGATCGTCGCGCGGATAGTCATCCAACGCGGCTTTCAGCGCTTTTGTCGCCTGATTGAACGCCGCATCCCCGATGGCATGCATTTCGATCTGAAGACCGAGCCGATTCGCTTTTTTGCAGAAATCGATCACTTCTTCATCCGTATAATATAAAACCCCTTTGCTTTCGGTTCCTTCGTACGGTTGCAGCATCGCCGCGTCCATCGAGCCGTAACAGCCATCCAGTGCGGTCGCAAAACATCCCCCGATACGCGGCAGTTTGCGTTTCATTACTTTATCGGTATCCATGGTCTGGAAAAACAATCTCATCTGCATGCCGCCCGTCACACCGCGCCCGACATAGCGTTCCAGATCGACATCCATATCTTTCGGAAATCCGACGCCGCTCACCGAATGGATCATGCCGATGCCTTTGGATGCCATATAATCGATGGCTTTCTGCATATATTTAATCAGATCCCAAACGGAAACAACGCCGGAAACGTAATCCGTCGCGGCAAAAAACGCTTCCTGATTCATTTCTCCGGAATCGGGATTATAGCCGCGCAGACTTTTGACCGCATCCGGAAGCTGATTGAGCAGCACCGTGTTGATGATGCAGGCATGCCCGTCATATTTCACCACCATAATCGGACGATCCTGCGAAACGCTGTCAAGATCGGCGCGGGAAAGCAATGTCCGCTCTTTGACGGAATGCGGTGAAGCACCAAATGCAATGACGATTTTTGCCTTTGTCTTCGGCAGAAATTCGCTCAGCCTTTCTTTAAGCTCTTCGTTGCTGGCGACATCCATAGCGTTAAGCCCTGCATGAAAGAGCGCCATGCTCGCAAAATGCAGGTGCGTATCGGCAAAAGAAGGTGACAGTGATCTGCTGCCGAGTTCGATCACCGGAAGACCTCTGTACCGCTCAGACAGAGTATCTCCGACAAATGCAATTTTCCCGTTTTCTTCGACCAGATACGATGCAATCCGATGATTGCTGTCGCAGGTCAGGATACTGCCGTGATAAATTTTCATCATGTATTTTCCCCCAATACATATATAATGAAAACATTATATTCTTTTTTCCCTTTTCATTGAATCACAAAATCGCTTATTTTTTTATTATTTTAAATGATCCGTTCTGTATCGCATGATTTTGCGATGCATAATAAAAACTCCTGCATGATCAGGCAGGAGTTGAGGACATTTGATAATTGTTTTGAAAGCATAAGTCAGGTATCCAAGCCAACGCTTCCGATCGACACAATCGGACAGCACTTCACTATACCGTCCTCTGCGTATTTTGCGCTGTGCGGCTCAGGAGGGATAATATCCGTCAATTTCGGATATCCTGTCCAAGCATCCGAGCAAATGCAGATCGCAAGAAATCAGCTCTCATTCAATGTAAATTTCCATGCGCAGTTGCAGGTTTCGTCCGTCACATCAGGATAGCAGCTGACGGCTTCGCAGGTAAAGCGTTCGTCGATGACTTTCGCGAAATAAGTGTATTCCAGGATTCCCACGGATTTACACGGATGAAACGGCATCCCTTTGCGCTTGCGGGCATTCTGCACCCGACAGTCGAGCGTGCGGTAAATGAGCGTGTTGCCGTCGATGATCGTCTCATCTTCGTTGATGTTAGCATAAAAACGGAACGAAAGCGCACGCCTTAGTCCGTCAATGCCTGCGTGAGGGGCAAGCCCGAGAAATTCCTTGATGCGTTTCGCTTCGATTTCGGTGAAGCGCCTCCAAGCATTTTCGTCATGCTCGATTGCCTCCGCCATGCCGAATTTCTGCTCGATGGACTGAAACCAGACCCCGTCCAAAGCCAGCCAGTTTTTGGAGTAGAGATCGATCAGCTGCAAGAGTTCTTCTTTGCCGAGGGCTTCGATTGCTTTATTTGCCATGTGGGTCTCCCGTATTTTTCGTTGTGCCCGAATCATATTGTGCAATCAGCGAATCTTTTTGCGCACGCGTGAGTTTTTTGATCGCGGCTTCCCGTTTCATCGCTTCACTTTTCGTCTCGTAATATTCGACATAGGAAAGCGTGACGGGGCGTCGGATGCGCGTATATTTCGCGCCCAAGCCGCTGTTATGCACTTGCGCACGCTTTTCGGGATCGGTCGTGTAACCGCAGTAGAGCGTGCCGTCGGCACAGCGAAGCAGGTAGACACAATATCGATTGGGTTCCGTCTGATCGTTCATATCGTTTCCGTTATATTTTTTCTTGATAACCGCCGTTTCGGCTGAAAAAAACATAAAATCAAAATGCCCGTTTATTATAACATATACGGGCATCGGTTTCCGTTATTTCTTTGCAATAAGGAAACATCACACAGTCAATGTTTGGGCTTTTTCCTCAGTTGCAGTTCTGTGTTTTCTGTCCGTGCTGCATCTTCCAACGTTTGGCGCAGGATCTTTGCTTTGGATCTGCGGTTGTCCGAATCAATCTGTTCGGATTCGCTCCTCTGCTCCGCTTGCGTCAATGCGTATTGCAGTCCGTCTGCAGAAAGCAGCGCCGCTGCCAGACAGTAAAAGCTTTTGCTTCTGCCGTCATCGTAATCATCCAGCATATGCTTCAGAAAATCTATCCGCTGCTGCTGTTGTGCCAGAAAGGCGGACAGTCCGTTTTTTCTGATCTGCTCCTGATTGGGTATCACGTTTCTGTGTGTGACAAACGAATCGAACTCACCCGTTTCCCTGTCGAATTTCCCGCAAGGAAACGATTCGCATTGCGCGCAGACTTCCAGTTCTTTCTTCTTTACGCAGCAGGTGACGAATCCGCACGGCGGGTGAACTAGATCGAAACCGTCCCCGCAGCAACCGGGACAGCGCGATGCTCCGTCTGTATAATATCTCGGACATAAGCCGCAGTCGATGCCGCAGCAGCCCAACGTCGAACATTGTTTTTTCACGGCAACCTCCGTTCGGATCATGACAAGACCCTGCAATCTTGCCGTGCATCTCATACCGATCTGATCAATCGCACTTGATTGCACTGCAATAGAATGTCAGCTTCTCCAAATCGAATCGCCCGTCATCCGATGCGCGCATGCTCAAGCCTTCATATCCCGAGACCCATGCATCGGTAAGCTGCCAGCTGACAGCGACACTGCCTCCATCATCCATCAGCGTGAGCACAACCGTTTTCTTCGCGTGGTTTTGCGAAGACTCGAAAAACGATTTGGTCAGTTCGCCCCGCTTCAGCACGACCTGTTTCTGTTCGGATCCCGGCAATACCATCCGAACGTCCTGCCCATCGTGTTTGTAGCTCACAATTTCATCCGATGATGCCATTCCTTCCGCCTGCATAAATGCACCCGCAGGTTCCCCGTTTTCGCTCAAAACATACCGATATATTAACGGATCAAAACTATTCATGTTAAATCCCCCTCTTTTTACCGACACTCAGCCGACAATCTCCTGCACTCTGCCGACCTGTCCGTCCGTAAGCATGACTTTGATGCCGTGCGGATGCGTGCTGCTGTTCGTCAGCAGACGCGCCACTGTGCCTTCCGTGAGTTTGCCTGTGCGCTGATCCGCTTTGAGCACGATTTTTACTTTTGCGCCGATTTTGACATCGGCTCTGTTTTTACCGTTCATGGTTTTAATATTCTCCAGTTTTTTATTATGAGCAATGTGATTGCAATTTAGATCACATGAAATGCAATTGACATTCTTGAATATTTCATGCTAAACTATACGAAACTACTTGAGGTGTACAGATGAATGGGATTTTGTATTTTATAGTACTAGGTGTTGCAATCGGCAGTGTTATCGGAATCATCGGTGGTTTTATGAAATTCCGATCAAATGAAAAGATCAAATACGTAGCAGGACCATTAGCTGAAGCTTCCCGCGAACACGACCTGAAAAGAAATCAGATAAAAGCAATGTATCCGTCAAATATGTCATGGAGAGGATTTATTACCGATACAAAAAACACTTATCAGGAAAACCAAATCGCTTATATGATTGCGGAAGGCGATTCTCTTTTCTTTGTCTACGATGAAGATATGCAAACCAAATTTCAAATTCCAATCGCTAATATTATATCGTTCGAAAAAATCAAACTGTCTGATTTAGCAGGAGTAGCAGGATTAAAGGTTCCTGCTGTGGAGCCATCCCCTTACCTTCCAGTTTTTCTGATCCTTTATAAAAACAATGAAAATGAGCAATCTTCATTATACTTCTTTTACGAGTCTTTAGACTCAGGATCCCTATACAATAAAAGTATTCCGGGTCAAGAAAGCTTGTTTTTTTATGTCAAGTCTTACAGACGTAATCATAAACAATAAGCGAATCTCTTTTATGATACTTGAAGCAGACTGTGAAGTCTGTTTTTTTGTGCAATCTGTTTTCATAGCGCACGGATACGGTCTTTTTCCGATGGCAGACTGCGCGTCACCTTCACCCATTCGGATTCATGAAGTACTTCGTACTCATGAAATACAAACGGAAGTCCTTTTGCATATGCAGCATCGCTGTTGTCCATCAACTGAAAGTGTAAATGAGGCGCCATGGAATTGCCGGAATGTCCGATCCTCCCCAACTGTTCCCCTTTTTTCACAAATTGTCCCGGTTTCACGCATACGGATCCGTTCTGCATATGAACGAAAGCCGCATACACATCTTCGGCGTATTGCATTATGACATAATTGCCTGCAAAATTTTTCGGATCAGCCGAGCCCAGTCGAACCGATCGCGCATTTCTGAGTGCGACAATCAGATCGGTGAGCCAGTGCACCCGTTTTCGCTCGGTGATGCCGTCTGCAGCTATCAAGACCTGCCCGTCAAAAGGAACATAGATGGGCTGTCCCCACGCGTAGCATCGAGAAAGCGGCACTCCGAACAAAAGATAATGAGGAACACTCACATCGTAAAACGGGGTGCCGGGTCTCCCCCAATCAACCTGTAGCAAATCAATCGCATAGGTTTCGCCAAACAAATCAGTGCCATGGCTCGGCACCTTCGTTTGAGGGGTATTGGGTGCCATCCATTCTCCCATGAGCGGAAAATCAATGGTGATCGGTTTCATTTCATGATTCATTTATTTCTTCTCATTCGAGCATATTTTTTAATTTTATGCTGACCTTTATCTCGGCTCTGTTTTTGCCGTTCATGATTTTATCATTTTTCTCCGCTGCAATGCTGTTGCAATATCCCAATCGGTTCTCAGAAATCACATGATACGATAACCTTACACATTTGCAGCGCTGCTAAGAAAGAAAACCTTTAATCGCATCCACAACGAGTTCCGTGACTGCATCATCATAAACAACATGAATTCCGCGTTCAATGCCGGTATCCGCAACAATAAAAGTCTTGGTCGGCATCAGATTTTCTTTATCAAGCAATTTTTCACCGCATCGATTTTCGCAGCCCTGGATCAGAATCCATTCATCCGCATGCTCCGATGCATCGGACAATGTCTGTTTGAGATCACGGGCACGCAAACCGTACAATTTCACGAACGTTCCGTATCCCTGTTCGGCAACGGCACGTGCTGATTTTTGCGTCAATTGCGCCAAATTGCATATACCGGGGCAGGTAGCTATATTCCGGGTTGATTTTTCTTCATCCATTTTTTGTTCGCCTTCTTCCAATGCAGATATTTTTAAATCAATCAGATTTATTCTATCCCTATGTATTTGATTTCTCATCATTATGATTGACCGTCTGTCAGATCGGATCAAATGATTTCATCATCCAACCGCATTGGCTGATATTGCGCAGGCAATGGTTCTTCGCTTAAAAAACGAAACTGCTCGTCCCGCAAAATCGGCAGAAACACCTCATACGGAATGTCGGGAAATTCGCAGGCATAGTCGTTCGCTCCGAACCATTTGCCTTCTTTGGCGCTCAGATTGAGCCCTCTGGCAAATTTCGTGTCGTTGGAACAGTCATGCACCGCAATGTCCCACTGCTCGTCATCGGCAATTTTCATGAGCTTCAAAGTCAGCTCCCTGCTCCAGATCGGCGAAATGTAGCCGTGACGAGAGATGTATAGATCCTCGCCTTTGTAGTTTCCGATGTTGTTTACGTTCAGATGCAGTTCGGCGCAATTCATAAAGTCGAGCCCCGTGGCAAGAATCGCCTCTTTCTTCGCAAAGAACGCATCGTAGAATTCGGGCGTCATCGGGGTTTCGATGCCCACGGCGGGGATGTATCGTTTCGCTGTCGCGATGTTCGCGATAACCTTGTCGGCGCAGTGCGACGCACCGAGGTTGAATCGAATTTCGTTCAGTCCCGCTTCGCCGAGCGCCTTGAGGGACGCATCCGTTGCAAGGGTGCCGTTCGTATAGAGATGCTGATGAACGCCCGCCTGCGCGAATTTGCGGATGACGGGAGCATACAGCTCGATTTCCATGAACGGTTCGAGGTAAACATAAGAAATGCCCGTCGGTTTCTTCTGGATGGAAAGCAGGAGATCGAGATCGGCTTCGCGGAATTTCGTCCCGCCGATTTCCCACATTCCCTCGCCGACCGGGGCGATGCTGTCAAGTTCGCCGTAGTTGTAACAGAACATGCACTCGAGATTGCATTTGTTCGTTTTGCGGACGGCGCTCAGCCCGCTGCCCGTGAGGCAGGAGCGGCAGCCGTTGGGGAATTTCTCTTCGTTGCCGACAAACAGCGTGCGGTGCTGCAAGTGCTTAATGTTTGCTATTTCCGAGATCAGGCGCTCGTTTCTGCAAATGACCGCATCCTCTATCTGTGCAAAGACGGCGTACACGATCTCCTGCTGATCTGCGGTAAGCTCCTCGTCCTCGGGGAGCATGGAAAAAAATTCGAACCACATCAGCGCGTCTTGTTTTGAAATTTTCATATATTGTCCTTTTCTGGGTTTTCTGTCAGATCAGTCCGTTTCGATGCAATGTATACCATACATTAATGACGATCGGTACCAAAGTAACCAAAATGATAGCGATAACGAGCGGAACCGTTAATTCCATATTTCAATTGCTTGCACTATTACCATGATATATTTGATGCTATTTCTTGACGTTTAATATCAACCAAATCATCCAAGATTTTAAGTGCCTCAAACAATTGAGAGTGCGTACCATCAGTATTATCATATGTCAAAAATTGTAAGTTTCTATTCTGAATTAAACAATCTCTTACATTTGGATTAATCGTTTCATTCGCTGCAATCATATAATGTGGGCGGCAGTGCGGAAAAGAAAAATTTGAATTTTCTAATATCAACTGTATATCTGGATCGGAAATTCCACAACCAATAAAAATAAATGTATGCGTCAACATCAGTGCATCTAAAATTCTATAAAACCCTGAATATTCATTTCTCGCTCTACTATATTGTCCGTGTGTAAAAACGATATGATTTGGGTCATCGATTGTGCCGTGAGCTTTTATTATTAAATAATCAGGAGAACGAAGAGTAGGTGCAATATTCTCAGTATATTTTTTTATAAGAATTGTTCCATTTGAACTTTGCATCGCATATTGATCATATATTGAGTCAATATTTGGAGTGATAACAATCTTTGAATCTAATTTAAAAATAGTTTCATGTAGCTCCGTTGGGTGATATCCCGGACGTCTAAATTCATCAGCAGCTAATTCTCCAAACACCCTATTTCCCAATATATTAATAATAATTTCGCAGGCCATCAAATAATCGTTTTTATCTATCAATTCAATTATAATCTGATCTGCTGTTCCTAATTCACTGGATTTATTTAACAATATATCACGAAGAAATGCTTCCCAAGTAGCTGGATGTTTTCCCACATCATTTACACAATTTGCAGAAACACCTGAACCCAAATACAAAATAGATTTTCTTTTTGCAATATCATCAATTAATTCGTCAGGCCAATCAATCATTTAATTGCCTCCAAATTTTCAAAAAAACGTTTAGATATTTCGTTCATAAGTTCATCATAATCTTTCACTTTTTGATAATGCGCACCTATAACCCCATCTGTATTTGAAAGCTTGTAAATTGGCTTATGTGCACTTTGAGACATTGGAATTAAACTATAAAAATTTGGTATTGACCCTAATTTATAATTAATACACGGATCGGAAAAACCATTTATTGGCACAATTATTTGTTTGTTTATTATATCAGGTATTTGCTCAAGAATCTTTTCATAAGCTCTAACTGCACGCTGTGTCTTCCCTTCAGTTTTTGTGATATATTGTTGTTCTACATAACCAAGAAATTTAATCGAACACGTAGCCCTAAGATCTTCAATAACTTTTTTATTATCAGCATCTAAACGATCATATGCAGAATTAAAAGTGTTCATCCATGATACAATTGATGATCCAATATTTCCTAATGCTAATAAACTGAAGATATCAGCAGACATAGGTGTAATAAAATAATCGCATGCTAAAAGCACCGAACGATTAATAGCACCTAAAGATGGCCCCATATCAAAAAAAACGAAATCATACCCTTTACAAAGTGACAATAACTGTATAAACAGCATATTTGTTCGCATTCCACGTATTTCAGGTTTACTAACATCGCTCCAATCACTCGATAAAAAGTCTTCATAGGCGGCCAATAAAGGATTACCTGGAATCAAATCAAATCCAAAACCTTCAGATTTGATTACTTGAATAGCATCAATAAACCCTTCACCTCTTTTAAGAGGTGGAACAATGTCGCTGATGGTAAATCTCTTCGGCTCATAATAAACATCATAAAAATCATCCTCTGTTAAAACATATGTTGTAGTATTACATTGAGGATCAACATCAATAACCAATACTTTTTTATCCAATTTAGTATACAAATAGCTTGCTAAATTACATATAAGTGTTGTTTTTCCAACGCCACCTTTATTATTAAACATTGCTAACGAAATCATGAAACCTCCAAATTATTAAGAATATTTTTTGTATCTATATTTGTGTAGAAAGTAGATAATTATAATATCATTTTATCACACATTTTTTGTATACATTACTCGTACAACAAATATCCTCCTCTTTCAACACGAAAAAAAGAAGCCCTTCTTCTCATTCGGACTTCCTTTCAAATCAATCTTCAAACGCTACATCTCCGCCAGCACTTTCAGCACTTCATCGATGTCGGGCAGCTCGGCAATCGGATAAACCTTCACCCAACGCACCACTCCCGCTTCGTCAATGATAATGTTCGCCCGCTGCGACGTGCCTGACTCTTCACGGAAAATCCCGTAATCGCGCGCGACTTTCCCCTGCGGCCAAAAATCACTCAGAATGACGGTGTTTTGAATGCTCAAAACCGCCACCCACGCTTTCTTCGACGGCGCAGAATCCACACTGAGTCCGAACGCCACCGCGTTTTGCGCGGCGAATTGATCGTGATGCACTTCCAACGAACGCATCTGATCGGTGCAGACCGCCGTCCACGCCAACGGATGCCATGAAAGCACCACCTTTTTGCCTCTGTAATCGGAAAGCTTCACCGCTTCCCCCTGCGCACTGTGCAATACAAAATCGGGAGCAGCTGCTCCTGCTTTGATCGGTTCCATCATCATTACCTCCAAAACGAAAATTTCAGTCGCAATTTCTATGCGGATGCCGTTTGATATCAGTGTAGCACAGTTGCGGACACTCGCAAAGAATTCCCTGTCGCTTTGTAGCAAAACCACAGATTGAATCCGGTATTTCTTACTGTAATCTTTGTTGTTACAAGTCTTCCGATTTTAGAACGATTCCCTATCCATACAACTATTTTCAACGCAAAACGCATCTTTTTTCATGAATAATCCCTCGTTTTTTTCTCGAACACAGCACGGTAATGATTTGAATGCATCAAATAGGGTGCTCCGACAACGACAGTGCAACCCTACCGTACTGCACCTTCCCAGGAAAAACAACGAGGTTAAAGTGAAAAATCAAGCCTCCGAAATCGACGGATCAACTTTTGAATCAGATGTTCTTTCGAATAAAAAATGCCTGAAATAAGCCAAAAAAATCCTCGAACATAACATTAAATTCCTTAAAGATTCGAAAAAAACCTTGAAAAAATTTGGTAAAGCGGAATACGGGTGTTACAATTGCGTTACTGTTTTGTTACAGATTTGTTACATTTTGAAAACCCGGAGGAACATTTGATTAAAAAAATCATATTGAGTTTTTTGATCGCTGTTTCGCTCTTCGCGTTTTATCCGCTCTCGACAAACGTATCGGCGGCGACTTTGAATAACGTGGATATTCTGAACAGCATCAATGCAGTACAAACAAACACACGCTATTACGGCCTGGGCCAATGCTACGGCTTTGCGAAAAAAACTTTTGCAAGCATCTTTCACCTGGATGTGCAAGATGTCAGCTGGGACTACACAAACGGAACGACCGGATCAACCTATCTGTATTCGGTCATGAAAACAAAATCGAAAAGTGAACTGACCACCCTGCTCAGCCTTGCGCAGGCAGGCGACGTCTTCTGCTACGGCGGAGGCGGCGGAAACCCTCATTCGATGATTTTCGTCAGTAATGACGAAGCCAATCAGGAAGTGACGGTGCTGGACGCCAACTGGGGCGCCTACAATATCATCAAAATGCATGCAATCTCTTATGATCAGCTGCTTCAAATCATCAGTTGGGGCAACACAATGGCGCTGTTTCGATTCACACCTGCAGGCATCGCGCTGAGTACGGAAACCGCAACGATCAATCTCGGATCGCAGGACGGCACGGCTTCCGTTCAGCTGACCTGCAGCACATCACCCGAGACTTCTTCCGCTGCAACATGGAGCAGCAGCGACGGCTCGACAGCCGCAGTGGATCAGAACGGCTTGGTAACCTCGGTTGCAGAAGGAACGGCTGTAATCACCTGTCAAATCGGAGACAAATCCGCTCAATGCGTCATCACAGTTGTCAACACCACTCCGACAGTTACTACCGTAAAATCCGACTTTTCCCCGCTGATCGACCCAAATCCATTCCCTTACAGCGCCGAAACCCAACAGATTGCCGCAACGCCATCGTCGCTCGTCAACAGCCCACACGGGGACGCGGTCGCGATGGGAAGCAGTCCGATCTTGACGTTGGTCAGATGATCACGCCGTTGCAGTGATCAATCTCATGCTGAATGATCTGCGCCGTAAAATCGGTGAAGACTTGGCGGCGCGCACGAAAGTTGGCATCCCGATACGAGACCTCTATTGTTCGAAATCGCCGCGTCTTGCGTGTACCGACCAGAGACAGACATCCTTCTTCCGTTTCGTACGGCTCGGAGGATGCGACAATCTCGGGATTGAACATGACAATGTTTCCTGCTTCGCAGCGATAGACAATGATGCGCTTGAGCACACCGATCATATTGGCCGCCATGCCCACGCATCGGTCAGCGTTGGCGGACAATGTATCGAGCAAGTCCTGCGCGACTGAAAAATCTGCTTTTGTCGCGGGAACGGATTTCTGTCCAAGGAACAGAATGTCTTTCATAATGGGTTGAATCATAGAATGTTTTCCTTTTCTGCTGATTTGATGGTTCTCCTGCTATCTCTTATCAAATCGCGTACGACATGATCTTTCAAATTGAAAAGCCTTCTTTCGCAAAAGCGAAAGATCGGCTTTTTTTATTATTCTGCCTGATATCCGATCGGACTATGCTTCCGCCACCCAGCTGAATGCATATTCCCAGTCTTCATATCCTTTGACATCAACTTTTTCCCAATTTCCCGACAACCCCAGCTCCTTGGCGGACAGTTCGAAATGACATTTCGCAATGCCCATATCGTTCATTTGCATGTCAAAAGAGGTTATACCATATCCTTTTGTGCGGGAAAGAAAGAAGTCGAACCGATCCTGGTCTCGGATGATGCGCCATGGCTGTTTGTTGGAGGCGGAAGGTCCGAGCCGAACCATTTCAAGCGGAACGGCGTATCCCCCGGCAAGCACTTCGGTCAGCGGAGTGTGATCCGCATCGAAGAACAGATCGTTCCAAGCCTTTCTTTTGTCGGCGCTGATGACGGCTCTCATGGCGGACTCGAACAGCCGACGTTTTCCCTTTCGGTAACCGAGCGGCGAAACCATGACGATCGTTTCGTTTTCGGGAATCCGCAAGCTTTTTTCGAAATCGTCTTTCTTAAAAGTGCCGCCGAGCCAGCAGGTCTGGATACCCAGTTCCGTCGCATAAAGGACGATGGTTTCGAATAGATATCCGAATGTGACGGGATCCTGATCCGATTTGTCCGCTGTTCCGACCAGATAGGATGTCGCACCCGCAATCACGCCGTAGGTGCCGAGTTTTTGCGCTTTTTCGGGATCGGTATCGTTCTTTTGCGCCAGCAGAAATCTGCCTTTGACGCGTTCGGATGCATTGATTTCCGAAATAGCATCGGTAAGTTTTTGAAGAGCGGCGGAATCAACGGGTCTGCCGTCATAGGTTCGTGAGGAAGTGCGTGTTTTTATGGTTTCGATGATTGATTGCTGAAATTTCATATTCGGTTATGCTCCTTTCATGATTCTTGATTGTACATTTTCCCGGCCGGGTCATTGCTTTGGCGGCACTTCAGGATTTTAATTGCAAAATTGCCTGATATGTATTTATGTTTCGCAATCCCGATGATCAGACAAGAATCTGTTTCGGTGATCCGTACGGATAAAGGGTTCCTCGATGGTCTCCGAAATCAACAATCCGTACTTCTCGGGACGGCGGTATGCGTTTCCATGGACTTCGCGCTTTCGGTACTCCCTGATCGCATCGATGGGAAAATCGGCAATGTAGATGCCTTCCCTTTCCCCCGCTTCAAAAATCAATGTGTCTCTTGATTCTTCTTCAAACGGTTTATATGCGATTCCGTCAAATGCTGAAGAATGTCCGTTACAGTCAGGCTGTCCCGCTGGATAATTGACGGTTGCAATGCCCAGCATGTTTTCAAACGCCCTCGCACGCAGCTGCGAAATGCGATTGATTTCCATGGGACAGGCATTCGGAACCAAAATCAATTCGGCACCTTTCAGCATCAAAATTCTTGCACTTTCAGGAAACTCCCGATCATAGCAGATCATAGCACCGATTTTAACATTTCCCTGCGAAGTATTCAGATCGGCAACAGAGAAGTGTTCCCCTGCGGTCAAACAGCTTTCCTCCCCGAATTCGCAGGTATGCACTTTCACATAAGTAAGCACATTGTTTCCGTATCGATCAAAAAGACACATCGTGTTTCTGGGAGACGGATCATATTTCTCAAGAAATGTGATGCCGATTGCCATGTCGAGTGATTTTGAAAGCTGCGCAAATGCATTCACAAAATCACTCTCCGTCGCAATAGCACTTGCTTTCAGCTCATTTTCATCTTGCGGAATACAATAGCCAACACTCCACATTTCGGGAAACAGAGCAATCTCCGCACCCATTTCTTTTGCTTTTCGGCAGGCTTCCAAACCCTTCAGCAAATTCGAATGCACAGAGTTTTCTGGCAGCAACTGCAGTAACGCAATCTTCAGATTTTCCATCATCAGTTCCTCATATATGCCGAATATCGTTTATAGCGACAAGGCTTCTTCCACTCGATTCATCTTTGGATCGCAACAATAAGTCGGATTTTGTTTTTGATAACGATAGGTCAAATTCCAACCCTTTCGCCAAGTCGGTTGACGGAAGGGGTATTTGATAATCGATTAATTTCTTGATACCGAGCAGATAGGTACAATCCCTGAACGGGAAAAATTCACGGGGATTCATCTTCCCGATATAAGGAACCGCTTTCACCGGAACATGTTTTCCCAGTGCATCCATCGCGTTTTCCGCCCATTGATGCCAAGAGATCATTTCCGGATTTGTCACGTTGAACGCCTGTCCCACACATCGATCCTTATACATCAGATGATCAAAGATATTCATAAGATCATCAATATAGAGAAACTGTGTCTTGGTGTTCCCTGCAGGAACAGGAATCGGCAGACGGCCTCTCGTAAACAGGCACACCGCAGTCCTTTGCCGATCAGGAATTCCGCCAACCGACTGCTTACAAACTGTGCTCCGCCCATGATCAGAATGTTCATACCCTTCCCTTTACAGATCAATCATTTCTCTGTCGATATTTTATCATTCTTCGCCGATACGTGTCCATATATAGTAAGTATGAATCCATTATCATTTGACTTGCCTGCAAATTTTTCCTGAAAATTCCAAGGAGATGATATCGAATATTATGCAAAGAGAAGCGATGGTCGGACAATTAATTTCTAATATTGATTGGATTTGTTATAATAGAAAAAAGAACCAATTTCCGTTCGGATGAAGCATCCGACAAAGGAGAAGCATATGAAGCCCAAGAAGAAGAAAAAGAAACTGAAGATTCTGCTCTTATCGTTTCTGGCAATTCTGCTTTTGGTGTTCGGCGGATTTTATGTGTACACCCTGGATTATTACAGAGCCGACAAGACGGCCGTGCAGACCCTGACATCGCTGAATGACCGGCAAGTCGAAATGATCGGCGATACCATAATCTTCTACCCCGATGCGGAAACAGACATCGACACGGCTCTGATCTTTTACCCCGGCGGGAAAGTGGAATACACCGCATATGTGCCGCTGCTGGAACAGCTGGCGCACCGGGGGCTCACCTGCGTGCTCGTCAAAATGCCGTTCAATCTGGCTGTATTCGGGATTAACCGCGCGGACAGTGTTTATGCAGAACTGCCCGAAATCAAAGACTGGTACCTTGCGGGACATTCTCTGGGAGGAGCAATGGCAAGCAGTTACGCGGGAAAAAACAGCGAGAAACTGGACGGGCTGATTTTGCTCGGCGCGTATCCCGTGAATGATTCGGACATTCCGACCATTGCGATTTACGGCAGCGAAGATGTCAATCTGGACAGAACGAAGCTCACCTCAGCAATTGATCAGGTGGAGATTGCAGGCGGCAATCATGCCTATTTCGGCAACTACGGGGAACAGGACGGAGACGGCACCGCCACGATTTCAAGAGAAGCACAGCAGGCACAGGCCGTGGATGCGATTATGCAGTTTATCAGCGATCAATCCAAATGAGTATGTAAATTGCAGATAAATCAAACATAAACAAACCCACCGTGCAGTGGGTTTGTTTTTTACTTTATTTAGTCAATCTGCTTTTCGTCAGCCGCTCAGACCCGTTTTTTTCGTTTCATCATCGAAAGCAGATAGGTAACGATGCCGATAAGAGCAAGCACGGCTCCTGCATAAAAGTAATACGGGATCAGGCTGGAGACGGTGCCATAGATCTCGAATACACCCTGCATACAGCATCCCACCGCTAAGGTTGCGACAGCGGAATTGTATGCATTCAGGGAAAGGCGGTTCGGGAACGGCAGAGAAAACAAGCGAATCAGCAGAAACGGCAGAACTCCGCCCAACAGAGGAATCGCGAACAGCCGGATCATAAAGTCAGAATCCACACCATGACTGAAATGCTCGTATACCGCACTGAACAATCCGCAAAATGCTGTGATCGAAAGATAGATGATAACGCTGCGCATCGCCCGTTTTCGATCCGATGTTTGTTTGAGGTTACTGGATGTAGACAATGTCGCTCACACTCCTTTCCTGAATGGTGGTGCCGTTGGTGGTCGGGTTGTTGATGACTTCCCCGTTGAAATACATGGTGGAGGAACCGCCGCCGTCCAGATTATAGGCAAGAGTTACGTCCAGCTCGGACTGCATGAACTCCGCCAGTTCGTACAGGGACAGCCCGGCACTCTCACTCGTTCTTCCGTCCGCAACGACCATCACATAGTGCAGATCATCGATCATGCCGATGGCGGTTCTGGGGTTGCTGGTCATAGCTTTATCGACTTCCTCGCTCGTAGTTACGCTGATTTTACCGTCCTCCACGAGACCGGGACCGAACGAAAGCACCTGCACCGCACCGTCTGCCAACAGCTGAGCCGCGGTAACATCGCCCTCGGTGATGATTTCCATCGTGCCGTCTTCGTATATGACAAGATCTTCCTGCGTCGAATCGCTCGATGTGGAACGGTACAACACGCCGTTGCGGATCACATAACCGCTTCGGGCGCTGTAGTAATCCCCGTTGATCGCGAGAATCGCATCGTTTGCGGCAGCAATCACCGAGGTGTTTTCCGTAATGTTTTTGCCGTATGTGTCACTCGCAAATGCCGTGAGCAGATCATCCGCATTCGTGAGCGTGATATCCGCGACATAAACCGTGGTGCCATCCACCCGATAGGTGCTGATGGTGATGGAGATCGAACCGTCGTCATAGCTCGTATCCGTGATGACCGTTTCGGCAGAGGCAGTATCTGAGTCATCGGAACTGTTCTCCGAAGAAGTGTCTGCGGATGCAGAGCTGCTGTCGGAACTCGCCACAACCGCATAGGTCTGCGGAATCACAAACGCCTCCAACAGGACATACCCCGTGAATGCCGTCAGCATCAGGGTGAAGAGAACCGCCCACCACGCAAACGGTTTTTTCTTTCGTTTTCTATTTTTTCTCATGCAATGATCCTTTTCCGTTACTCATGCCGGAGCATGATTTCACAGTATGGATCATAGCGCACCATCGTGATAACTGCATGGGGGAAGGATGAAGATTGGGTGAAGGGAACTGGTTTGAGCAAGAGATAAAAAAATGATGCGGAGTGGTATCGCTTGGTGAAGTGCAATATTATATATTCAAAAAACAAACATTATCCCACTGTTTATTTGAAAATATTATTTTCTTTTTTTAGTCGATTCTATTGCAGAACAAATATCACTTTGTAAAGACTTCTCCGAAAAAACCTCTATTTCATCATAAGAAGCAACATGTTTACCATCAAGATAGTTTGCTGTTCTAACTATCGCTCTTGCGGTAGTTCTTAAAGAATCTTCTAAATTTTTCAGATCTATATTTACATCAGCAATAACATTTGTGTCGTAAACCTTTGAAAATGTAATTGTACGAGTATAATGCACCTTTGTTTTTGTCCCATAAATACGATAAAGAACTCCTATCCTTATCTTCGGATATAAAAATCCTGTCGAAGCATTTTCACCTGATACAGCGACTATTGCTTGAATCGTTTCATTTGGATACATTTCATGTTCCTGAGAAAACAAATCATCAAGCTTAAGATCATTTGCTCCATTGTTTTCTATTGATTCTACGCTTATTTTAACGTTTTCTGCCGCAGTTCGTCCTGTATTTTGAACTTTCAAATATAACATACCATTAATTTTATCTAATCGCATACTTAATTGTGGTTCAAGGCTTTTTTTATACTGATTCTGTGTTCTAACATTATATGACAACGAAATTATCAAAGCTATTAAAGAACAAAGTGTCGAGATACCGGCTACAAGAATAGCAATTCCGCTGTTATTATTTAAGAACTCTAATACTTTCATTATAGAAACATCTCCCATCCTTTTTTGACATCTAACATTTCACCTAAACATATTGTTTTATTTACAAAAGCAACGTGACATGCACTATCAACAGTAGCTTATACTATTATTTTACTTTCAATAATCGAAATTGCTTCTTCTAACGCTTTGAGATAAGTGTTTTTAAGTTTTATAATTTTATTCGAATACTGTGTCTGCAAAAAATACTGATGTTCTTTATCTGTTACAAGTCCGATTTCCTTTTCACCCAAATAAATATGACAAGGGGTTACGGGTCCATACCCGTATTCGCACTGCAAGTAATTGTATTTGAAACATTGGGGGCAAAACACAATAAAATTGGCGCTCGGTTTAAAATATATTTCATGATTGCATTCTTTACATTTGATACTTATCATTTTATCACTCACTCACCAACTCACTCTTCGATTCTGTAAAATCACCTTTAATCAAATTGCAAAATGCCTTGATTTCGTCTGCTCTGCTTCGCACATCCGCAACGCTTTCAACCGAACACAATCCTAAATTTCCGCAGGGCGAAATCTCTAAATGCCCATAGAAATGCTCAATACTTTCAATAATTCTGTTACATTCCCGCATACTTGCACCTGTTCTTAACGCAACACTATACCCTCTTTTCCCCTGCCCAATAACTGCATGTGGATCGTGTGTGTTACACCAAGGCGTGCATCGGTCGATAAATGCTTTGTATTGACCGGGGACATCTGCCCAATAAGACGGTGAAACAGAAATAATTACATCTGCCCATTCAAACTCTGCCATGATATATCGGATATCATCATTTTGGATCACGCATTTTGCCGTATCATGGCAACTTCGACAACCCTTGCAAAAATCAAATTTGTAATCATCGATACATATACTCTTGGCATTATAAAACGGAATCAAATCGGACGAAATTATTTTCGTGATTTCTGCAGTTGCCCCGGTTCTGACAGGACTGCAATTCATAATCAGTGCATTCATTTTTCCACCCACCCAATAATCAGTGTTTCAATAACATTACAAAGAATCAAAATATTAAAATTAGGTACTCGCCTACTCTCGATGTTTATCCTATGAACGTTTCAGCATAACCGTTCTTTCAGCCACTCTCTGAAAAACGACAACTCCTCGGGCGTATGGAACCAATGCTCGCCGCCTTTCTGCTCCGTCAGCTCACACCCGAACCGCTCGGCAAATGCAGCGACAAATTCACGCTCACACAGAGTGTCCGTTTCTCCCCTGAGGATGTACGTGGGATGATTCCACGATACAATAGGGTGCTCTTTCACAAAACAGTAGTAGTCCCAGTATAACGTTTCAATCGGGTTTTCGATTGTCCGCCGCAACTCAAACTCTTCCTCCGTTATGCCGCAAATATCCATGATGCTGTGAATGATCCGAGCCATGTCCGTGACGGGAGAAAGAAACAAGACACGATCAAGCGGTTCATCCCCGTATGCCAGCAGACTGAAATAAGCGCCCATGCTGCATCCGAATACGGAAATGTGCTCCGCCCGCTGGCGCGCAAAATTCAGAATGTCCGTTAACTCTTTGACGCATTCCTGTACCATGCATGGTTCTGCTTCGTAGACCCGTTCTCCGTGCTGCGGCAGATCAAAACTCAATACCTGATATCCGCATTTGATGGCTTCTTCCGCCAATATCCATATACAGTCGTCTATTTTTGAGGAATGGCTTCCGTGCACCGCAAGAATGAGACGATCACTTTTCTCACCCCAAAGTACAGCGGGTATGCCGTCGATTCTTAATTTTTCTGCACTGACCATGTTGCCCTCCGACCCCTAATTTATTTTTATATTATTATCTGTGCCGCATCAAAGCTGACGATGGATGCGACATCTTCCGCAATTATGCCCGAACCGCGTTTTTTCCGTGATGCTTTGCCTGATACAAAGCGATATCCGCCCGATGCAAAAGATCGGACAGTTCACACTCCGTACCTGTGCAGTCCGATACACCGATGCTGACAGTATACTGCATGCTGTGATTTAAATAGGATACGGTGCGTTCCGCAATGCGCTTCCGTAAGTTTTCACCGAGAGAGACTGCCTGCTCCAATCCCATGGAAACCAACACAACGAACTCATCCCCGCCGAGACGCCCGAGAACAAACTTACCGGGAATCAGCGTCTGCACAGTGCCGACCAAATCCATCAGAATCACATCACCGCCGAAATGTCCGTACGTGTCGTTGATCTGTTTAAAATTGTCCAAATCAATGATCATCGCCGAAAGACCGGTTTCATTTTTGCTGCCGTTCCGCAGTTCGGAAAAAGCATTCGTCATTCCTTCTCGATTGTAGATTCCCGTCAATGAGTCAAGTTCGGCTCGCACTTTCAAAGACGTGATATCGGTCAGAACAATGACATACCCCACCAGTCGGTGCCGGGATGATTCCAGTTTGTGGCATGCAAGAGAAACATATCGGTCGTTTTGCCTGTCCTTCAATTCGATCGGTAAATCATCCGCGGAAAAACAAACATTCTGCATATCTTCCGCACCCGGAATATGCTCCAAAATATTGCTTCCGATTGTGATACCGTTTGACAATCCCGTGTCACCCAGCAGCTCCGCTGCGCGACTGTTACATTCAACGACTGTGCCGTTTTCATCCACAACGATGATACCCTGATCAATGACTTCAAACACTTTGTCCAGCACCGTCGGAGCCACCCCGACAAAGCCGCCCTTTAAAACCGCGTAAGCGAACAACAGCAGAAACGGCAGATCGAGAACGGGGATCGGAATATTGATGCCGCTGCCGCTCAGCACTGTCATCTGAAGTGCCGAAACGACAAACGTCGCAACAATACAAATTACAATCAACACCAGAGGACGCCGAAGTTTGGCGGATATCGTTCTCATGAAAGCGATCAGATTGACGGTAGCAATCAAAGGGATGCAAAAATTGAAAGCGACCAATGCAGAACCGATCTTTGTCGAAACAACTGTGATAGATTGTCCCCAGAAAGCATTTGTCTGTACCGCAACAACTTCACGCATGATGTGATGAGACTGATCCGTAAAAATCAGGATCACGGAAATCAACTGAATAATGCTGATCAGGTATGCAAACACCGACAGTTTCTTGTTGGATGTATAGCCGATGCTGAAATACAGTGAGCACAGCGGAGTAAAAAATACACCGATCTGTTCGATGTTTCGACCCAACAGCATCCAGTGAAAATCGGATGAGTTCAGCTCGATCACATTTCCGATGACCCAAATCAGAAAAAAAACAATCATGGCAAACAGACCCGGTATGCCTGCCGATTTCAGTTTTTTCCCTGTGTAAATTGCCAGCACAACCAGAAGAAAACAGGACGCAATCAATATAATATTTTTTATCAGTTCCATTTCTGTTACTCCGATCAAAATGTCAGACTGTGATTGGAAGCCCATTTCTGCCGTTTACGCAACGGAAGATGTATGCCTGATCTGTTTTAGTCAACCATATCAATCGATGATATCATTCTGAAATCTCGAAAGATGCTCATACGGAAGAATCTGCCTTCCGCGGTAAAGACCGCAGCCGTCGTTGATAAGGGAATTGTCCACTGCAGAAAACATATTGACATCCAGTTTCGACAAATCCAACTGTTGCAGGAGTATCCCCCGTTCATATGCATCATCGAAATAGCTGTTCTCCCCTTTCGGGATCGCGTCCCGTCTGGTTCTTGCACTCTCCTGCTGTTTTTCGTAACCGAAATGATTGGCGGGTCCGATCTCCGCGAAGTCGTCCATCTCTTTGGTGCGGAGCTGCACTTCCAGATAACAGCGGGCAATGCTGTCATAGAAAGTGATGTGCAGCGAACGATACTCATTATTTCTCAGATTCGCAATGTAATCACGATAATAAGGGCTGACATCCTCTTTTAGCAACGGGGATTTCTTCTGATCCGGCAAAGAAGACAGTTCCGCGGTAAATCCACGCTCCTCGAGAAAACCGGGCAATCGGTTGGCGACATCATATAAATACTTTAACTCTTCTTCCTCACGGATGTCTCCTTCTTTCAGGTGGCACTTCGGAAGCGAAATCACAATGCGGTATGCGATCAAATCACGAAAGCAGCATAAATAATTTTTCAGTTCGGGAAGAGAGGGGTACGCTCCGTGTTCCATATAATAGTCATAGATATATTCCACAATGTATCCGTTGAATTTTGCTTCCGCGCGGATGAGCGATTTGATCCGACCTTTAAACGTAAAGGCAAGAAAAGGATATTCGTTTGCCATGAATTTATAAAAATCCCGAATCCGCTGGGACTGCGAAGTCAGGAAATCGTTGTGCTTCAGAAGTTCCGCGATTTGGAGCAGAAAATTGCAATGCACAAGATCGATCTGATTGTCGGTTTCTTTCGCCGAACGTCTCAGATCTTCCGCGTATTTCTGCAAAATCATCAGAACGGTATCACCCGAGTATAAATAATCGTTTAATTTTTTCATAGACAAACGCTTTCTGTCGAATTGATATATAACGAAATTATATCACAAAAAAGAAATGCGTATGAAAAAATACAGTTTATCAAAACTGTATCTTCAATAAAAATCATTGGATTTCATAACGGATTCAAGTGGGAACGGATTCGAGTGGGACCTGATGTTATTCTGCCAGATAGGAACAACAATAATCCACTACATCCTTGACAATCAAGCTGAATTTTGAATTGGCAGGCACTTCAAAGGTCTGTCCCCCCTGAATTGTGAGCCATTCATCACGTCCCGGAAGCTTTACGTCAAGGCTTCCTGCCATAATATCCATTACTTCTTTTTTTGCCGTGCCAAATTCATAGTCCCCCGGCAGCATAATCCCCAGTGTCTTTGTCTCGCCGTTCGCAAACACGACTGTTCTGCTGGTAACTTTGCCGTCAAAATAGACATTGGCTTTTTTTATTATTGATACATTATCAAATTGATCCATATTGATATCCTCCATTTTTTGTATATCAATCATATCGTAAACAAAGGAAACAATCAATCACAGGTTTTCAAACTGAAGAAAATGACAGTCAGATGCCCATATCTTAAATCAGCCAACTGCCCTGACCGAATATGGGGAGACGCTTGTCAGGTGGTTGGTTGAAAAGGTGACAGTCTATGAGGACAAATTCAATGTGGAATTTAAATCCGGCATAATCATTGATATTGCAGAATAAGAGCAAGCTGTCCTTGGGATTTAACTAAAGGGTGGCTTATTCTCTTTGTATTACAGAACAACTTTCTACACTTTTCTTTTTGTAAGCACACTACCAATAATGCCAACTATGAGAATAATCGGTGCTATTCTTACAAACACAAACTCAAACGCATGGAGCACAGTACCGGCAACCGCAATTTCCGGATCACTATAATCCCAGCCGAGATAAGGGCTGCCAGCTATACCAATAACCACAAAGATTATTACCGTTATGACACATAAGATGATAAATAACCAATGCAGCAATTTTCTGCTTCGTTCTTTTCGCTTCGCCAACTGAAGATTAATTACCTCAAGCTTTTCAGAAATTGCTTTTAATTCATTTGCCTGCGGCTCATCAATATTCTCTCCAAGCAAAGTACTTACCGGAGTTTCAAGCACTTCCGATATAGAAATCAGCATCTCAGAATCAGGAACTGACAATCCTCTTTCCCATTTTGATAGAGTCTGTCGTACTACATTCAGCTTAATTGCAAGTTCGTCCTGCGAAAGACCTTTTGATTATCTGATTATTTTAATATTCTCACTAAGCATGATCAAAAATCTCCTTTCGCAAACACATTACTACAATCTGCTCCGTTGCCTCAAGCAACGCAAATTAACATCACGCAACTTTGCCTTATTTTCAAGTACTTCCGGCCTCGATATCTAATCCGCTCACTCAGCGGCAAAAAACATCTAATCCACCAACTCAATTCCTGACGTCTAATCCACAGACTAAACTCTGTGAAAATCATCAAAATCGGCTTTGAACCAGTGCGGTTGAACAGTTCCCATTGAGCGGTCAACTAAGGCTATAGCTCCTGATGCCAAACTTCAAGAATGGCTTGAAATCAAGGCTTTTCAGACCTGTTTATCCTTAATCCTTGACATCAATACCACCGTCTCAACGGTATTACCAAAGTCCCACAAAGCTCCAGACAGCTATATTAACGTAACTATAGACTTTGGCAATGGGGATGGAATGATACCATTGGGTAAGGTTGACAATAGGCTTACCCTTAATAATATAGCTGAAAGGGCAGACGCATACAAGCCAAAACCACGAACTACTTACAAAATGATTAAAGAATATATCGTTGAAAAATATGCCTTCAAAGTCCATACGGCATATATTGCCGAGGTGAAACGTAGTTTTGGTTTGCCAATGTACGATGCTCCCAATGCGGTTGAAACATTAAAAAATCCAAGAAAACACCCCACTCCTGTTCAAGTAGATGCTATCAAAGATGCACTTGCTCATTTTGAAATAATATAGATCAAATGAATATGAATATGAAAATTGCTTCTTACATTCTGTAAGAGGCAATTTTTTTATAGCAAATTAGCTTCATGTTACTTGTTCTTATCGCTGAAATCAAAAGGAGGAAAGAAAAATTGAATGCAAACATAATTGCCTGCGCCAATCAAAAAGGCGGTGTGGGCAAGACCACCACCTGTGCCAATCTCGGCATCGGACTGGCACAGGAAGGAAAAAAGGTGCTGCTGGTGGATTGCGATCCACAAGGTTCATTGTCCATCAGCCTTGGCTACTCTCAGCCGGACAGCCTGCCGGTGACGCTTGCAACCGTCATGGGCAAGGTGTTGTCCGAAGAACCTATATCTCCACAGGAAGGAATCCTGCGTCATGCGGAGGGTGTTGACCTTATGCCCGCCAACATTGAGCTATCGGGTATGGAGGTTTCGCTGGTGAACGCCATGAGCCGTGAAACCATCCTGCGGCAATACCTGGATACCGTAAAACGCCAATACGACCATATCATTCTGGACTGTATGCCCTCTTTGGGTATGCTGACGGTCAACGCGCTGGCCGCTGCAAACAGCGTACTCATTCCCGTGCAGGCACAGTATCTTCCGGCAAAAGGGCTTGAGCAGCTTTTACAGACCGTGAATAGGGTGCGTCGGCAGATCAACCCTAAGCTCCAGATCGACGGGATTCTGTTGACCATGGTGGATACCCGAACTAATTACGCCAAAGAGATCAGCGCTCTGCTGCGGGAAACCTATGGCGGCAAAATTAAGGTTTTTGGTACAGATATCCCGCATTCTGTCCGGGCTGCCGAAATCAGTGCCGAGGGCAAGAGCATCTATGCTCACGATCCAAACGGAAAAGTTGCCGAGGCGTACCGAGAACTGATCAAGGAGGTGTTAAAGCTTGAAAAGCAGCGCCAAAAACATAAAGCTGACCTCAGTAGATGAGATTTTTTCCACGGAAGAATCCCGCGCGGACACAAACCGGGAAAAAGTCATGGAACTGCCATTGGCCGAGCTTCACCCTTTCAAAAACCATCCGTTTAGAGTTGTGGATGATGAGGCCATGCGGGACACAGCCGAGAGCATTGAAAAATACGGCGTACTTGTTCCGGCCATCGCACGGCCCCGTGCCGAGGGCGGGTATGAGCTTGTAGCCGGGCACCGGCGTAAGCGCGGCTGTGAGTTGGCTGGCAAGGATACCATGCCGGTCATCGTCCGTGATCTTGATGATGACGCCGCCACAATTATCATGGTTGACAGCAATTTGCAGCGAGACAGTTTGCTCCCCAGCGAACGAGCATTTGCCTATAAATTGAAGCTGGAAGCTATCAAGAGACAGGCGGGCAGACCATCCAAGGAAAATGGTGACCAAGTTGGGCACAATTCTTTTGGCAAGCGGAGTGTGGAAATCATTGCTGAAAATGCCCCTGATAGTCGCAATCAGATACAGCGGTATATCCGTCTCACCGAGTTAATTCCCGTCATTCTTGAAATGGTGGACACAAAGAAAATCGCATTCAATCCCGCCGTGGAGCTGTCCTACCTCAAACCGGAAGAACAGACGCTTTTGCTGGATGCAATGGACAGCGAACAGGCGACCCCTTCACTCTCACAGGCACAGCGGTTGAAAAAGTTCAGCCAGGAGGGTACGCTCTCCATCGACGTGATGCGGGCCATCATGTCGGAGGAAAAGAAAAGCGAGCTGGATAAAGTGACGCTGCCAAGCGACAAGCTTCGTAAGTATTTCCCCAAGTCGTATACCCCCCAGCAGATGGAGGCGACTATTTTCAAATTGCTGGAGCAGTGGCAAAAGCGCCGACAGCGGGAACAGGAACGGTAACACGCGGCGTTACGGGCGTTCTGACGGGAACGTCTTTTTTCATGCCCGCTAACGGAAAGGAGGTGCCTGCCTATGGCTGTATTTCGCGTGGAGAAAACGAGGGATTACACGGTTATGGCGAATCATCATTTGAAAAATCGAGCTTTAACGCTTAAAGCAAAAGGGCTTTTGTCCCTTATGCTCTCCCTACCGGAAGATTGGGACTACACGCTCAAGGGCTTATCCCTCATCAGCGTGGAGGGCATCGACGCGATCCGCGAGGCGGTCAGAGAATTGGAATGCGCCGGATATATCATCCGTTCCAGAGAACGCAACGGCAAAGGACAGCTCAAGGGCACGGAATATGTGATTTACGAAAAGCCCCATTCACCCGAAGCCCCGCCTGGAGAGGAAAAACCTGCGCAGGAAAATCCAACATTGGATAATCCAATGCAGGAAAAACCTATACTGGGTTCTCCTGCATTGGCTGAGCCTATACAGGAAAATCCAACGCAATTAAATACTAAGGGATTAAAGACTCACCCAGCAAATACCCAAACAGTAAATCCTCATGGAGCAAATCCTTATCCATCAAATCCGAATCCATCCTATCGGGCAACCGGTTCGGAACGCACTCCCGGATGGGATGAGATAGGATACGATGAGGCGGCCAGATACAGGGAAATGGTTCGGGATAACCTCGAATATGACTTGCTGGTACAAGATCGAAAAACAAATCGGGAACGGCTGGATGAAATTGTGGACCTCATCGTGGAAACGCTCTGCTCCACCAAGCCGACAATCTGCATTTCCGGCGACGATTACCCCGCTTCGCTTGTGAAGGAAAAGTTGCTCCGGCTGACCAGCACCCACATGGATTACGTTTTTGAGTGTCTGGACAAAAACACCACCTACGTTCGCAACATCAAAAAATACCTGTTGGCAACCCTGTTCAACGCGCCCAGCACCATCGACAGCTACTATTCGGCGCTGGTCAATCACGATCTGTACGGTGACGGCTCACGGGAACGGTAAACGTCCTTTGCGGGCCGATTTTTATCCCCAAAACGGAAAGGAGAATCCTTGTATGAAACGACCCTTTGCATACATCACCGCCCCCTGGGGCGCTAATGAGTTTGAAAACACGGAAACCGCCGCGAAATACTGTCGGGCCGTATACGATGTGGGCTTTGCGCCCATCTGCCCGATTCTGTGGCTTTCACTGTTTCTCGCGGATGATATTCCGCAGGAGCATAAGGACGGCATCGACATGGGCCGCGATCTGCTACGCCGTGCCCATGTGCTGGTTGTCTGCGGGAAAACCGTAGACGAACAGGTGAAAAACGACATTGCTGTGGCACAGCGGCTGAATATTACGGCCACAACGCTTGACGGCATCTTGACCGTCAAACGGCAGGGCCGAAAAGACCCGCAGTCCAAAAATCTTTAGGAGGAAAACAGCACATGAAACTATTGAAAAACAAACTTGTTATCGGCTCCCTTTGCATCCTGCTGGGTCTACTGTTCAGCTTCGTCGCCTTGCCCACCCTGTTTGACGGCGGTCAGGATACAGCCGTCAGCGCAGTTCGCATGAAAACGCCAGTGCAGGCCGGAGAACAGATCGCCGCCGAGATGGTGGAGATCGTGAGTGTGCCGGAGCATCTGGCGTCGGACCTGCTCCGCGACATCGCTTCGGCAGTGGGCCAATACGCCAACGCCGACCTTTACGCCGGGGATTATCTCACCGCCGCAAAGCTTTCTCAGGAGTTGCCGGAGCGCAGCCTTCTTTCGGCAGGCGAAGCAAAAGGCAAAACGGTGGTATCCATCACCTTGCCGTCCCTGGCCTCCGGTGTTTCCGGGCGCATCCTTCCCGGAGACATTGTAACGGTTATCGCCATTCCCAAAGGCAACACAAACCAGACGCTTGGTATCGACCCGGAAACGGAGCCGGTCGATTCCTCCGGCGCGGTCATTTACACCGAGCTGGAATATATCGAGGTCTGCATGATAACCGCCAGTACCGGCGCGGACGCGGAGGTTACTGCCAACCCGGAGGAAGATACGGAAAACAGCCTGCCCGTCACCGTGTCCTTCTACGCTACGCAGGAGCAGGCCGTCCGGCTGGCCGAATTGGAGCAACAGGGCGTTTTCCATATCGCGTTTGTTGCCCGCGGAGAATCCGTAACGAAATACATCTCCGACGCCGTTCTTGCGGGAACGGAGGTGGATTGACATGCTCATCGCCATATGGGGACGGGACGGCATCGGAAAAAGCACGCTCAGCGACGCGTTGGGCGGGCTGCTTGCCAAACGGAGCGTCACGGCCATCCTCGACACCGACCTCACCCAGCCGACCTTGCCCATGCGGGCAAACGGAAAAAAGCTCTCTGCTGACACTTCTCTCGGCAAGGCCATATCCGGCGGCGTAACCGGCGACATCGCCCATTACCTGCATCATCACCCGCACCGCAAGGGCTTGTTTTACGCGGGGCTGACCGATACGGACGAATACATGACTTACGAGATTGGGCTGGAAGCCAAGGATGCGGCACAGGATTTCATCAGCCAGTGCGCGGGGCTTGCGGATACGGTGATCCTCGACCTTTCGGGACAGCGCATAGACCCCTTTATTCCTTGCGCCCTTGCCCGTGCGGAAAAAGTGATCGTCCTCATTACGCCGGATGTGCAGGGCGTCTGCTGGTTCAACGCCGTCAAGCCGCTGCTGGAAGCCATGAACGCCCAAGGGCGTGTGCTGCCGGTCGCTGCCATGGTGGAACGCCATGCCATCGACGCCGTGGAAAAGGCGTTGGATTTGCGGTTCGCCGCCGAATTGCCCTATGTTCGGGAACTTCGGCAAATACAGGATACCGGCGCTGACCCGCTGGACGGTACTACGCGAGCCGCTGCCCGATACGCCAAGCAGGTACGAAAGCTCTGCGGGCTGCTGAAGGAGGTGGGCACATGAACCATACGCTTCGGGAACTGGTTTATGAAGAACAGGATACCGGCGTACAGGAAAAGGACGCTTATGAAGCCGTGCTGGAACAGGTGCGCGGCTATGTGTCGGAAACCCACGCGGAAACCCTTGCTCAAAGCCTTACCGAAAAATCCGCAACGGAATCCATCAAGCGGTTGATCGAAGAATATGTTACAACCCAGCATTTGCGTGTGGATGGATGCTCCATGCAGGAACTGACCGACCGGATTTACAGGGACATGGCGGGTTTCGGGTTTCTGGATCGGTACATTGCCGACCCGAATGTTGAAGAAATTAATGGGAATAGCTGGCGCGATATTGAAATCGTCACCCGCTCCGGGTGGAGAAAAATCCCGGAGCGTTTTCTTTCTCCGCAGCACGCCGAAGATACCCTGCGCAAAATGGTGCGCTTGGGCGGTCTGGTGCTGGACGGCACAAACCCAACGGTGGACAGCTACATCACGCAGGGTATCCGCATATCAGCCATCATCCCGCCCGTCACCGACAGGCGCAGCGGCGCAGTGTTCTCGATCCGACGCCAGCGCATGGCGCGCGTGACGAAACAGCAGCTTGTGGATTGGCGCACGGCGACGCCGGAAATGCTGGATTTTCTTGCGCTCTGCGTAAACTTCGGCGTATCCATCGGGCTGGCAGGTAAAACCGGGAGCGGCAAGACCACCGACATTTCCTATCTGCTGGGGGCTGCCGACACAGCTAAGCGCATCTATACCATAGAGGAAACGCGGGAGCTGGATTTGTTCAGCGTAGACGATCAGGGGAACGCACAGAACCGTGTGATCCATACCTGCACCCGGCCCAGTGACATGGAAAGCGCCGATGTGGACATGAACGACCTGCTGCGCAAAGCCCTGCGCTTTTCACCGGATATCATCGTGGTTGCCGAAATGCGCGGCGCGGAAGCCATGACCGCACAGGAAGCGGCCCGAACCGGCCATACGGTCGTCACCAGCCTGCACGCCAACTCCGCACGGAAAGCGTATGGCCGCATCCTCTCCATGTGTCAGATGTCGGGCACCCATATCTCCACAAACATTTTCATGGGCTTCGTGGCCGAGGCATTCCCCATTATGGTGTTCAAAAAGCAGGCTCCAGACGGCACGCGCCGTATCATGGAGATCGTGGAGGCCACCGGCGTACGGGACGATGCGGTGCAGGCCAGCACGCTTTTTCGCTACGATACCGCGACCGGCAGCTTTGTTCAGGCGGGCGGCATATCCGAAAGCCTTGCGGACACGCTGCTGGAAAACGGCGCGGAACAAGCTGCCGTAGCCCGTTTCAGGGAGGTAAAGACATGATTCTTGTTCAGATACTTTGTGCACTGCTCATCATCGCGGGGCTTTTTTTGATGCACGGCATCCGCATTTCGGATATGACCGGCTGGCTCGTAAACCCCTTCCAGCGGCAGCATGAACGAAAAAAGCGGATACGCCGTATCACCGGAAAACGTAAAGGCAGACTGACCGCCGCTGCGGACAATGCCAAAGAAATGCTGACGGCAGCCAATATGGGCGAAAAGATCGGCACATACAAGCTGGCGGCGGTGCTGCTGGCATCCATCGGACTGCTCATCGGCCTGGTGTTGGATAACGTTCTTGCCGGGCTAGTGCTGGCTGTCGGTCTTGGCTGCTCGCCGCTGATCGTGATCCGCATACGCACCGGCGACTATATCCGAAGCCTGCATGAAAAACTGGAAAGCGCGATGGGCACCGTCACCAACAGCTATGTATCCTCCGGCGACCTGATCGGCGCGGTGGAAAGCAGCCTGCACCTGCTTCCGACGCCGCTGGACGGCGTATTCCGGCAGTTTCATAGGGAAATCCAGCTTATTGATTCCGATGTGGTAAAGGCTCTCTACCGACTGCGCACCCGGATTGATAACCGGTATTGGAGGGACTGGTGCGATGTGCTGGTGCAATGCCAGCGTGACCGGCAACTCCGGTACGCGCTGCCCGGCATTGTGAACCGGCTGGGCGAAATGCGCCGGGCGCAGATGGAAGTGGATACCGCCATACAAAAGCAGATCAGCGATTACATCCTCACGGTTCTGATCGTTCTCGGCTCCATCCCCCTGATGGCCGCTATGATGCCGGATTGGTACACCATGCTCTCGCAGACGGCTGCGGGAAAAATCACGCTGGCCGTGGTGTTGGCCGCTGTGCTGGCAACGGCAGTTTGGGTAGCACGGCTGTACCGTCCGGTGGTCGCGGAAGGCGGTGAAAAGCCATGACTTCTCTATACTACGGACTGCCCGGTCTGCTCATTGCTTTTGGTCTGTTCCGCATCGCGCAAACGGCGCTGCCCGACCGCAAAGCGGTGAACGCGATACGCAATATTCACGGAAAGCGCGATATAACCCAGCGTTTGCAGGCTTCGCTTTTACCGGTGGCACGGTTTTTCTCAAGAAGGTTTCCCATGAGCGAATACAAGGCAAAGCGCATGGAGGCTGATTTTTCCCGCTTGGGGCTGGCACAAAACCCATCGGAATATGTGGGCGCGGCCACGGCAAAATCCATGTTGCTTGCCCTGACCGGCCTTTTGTTTGTCCCTTTGGGCGTCCCATGGCTGGCTTTTATCACCGCCCTTGCCGCCCTACTCGCATACTTTCAGGCGATACAGTCCATCCGAAAACAAGCGGAGGCATTGAACCGCGAGATCGAAGCGGAGCTTCCGCGCCTTGTGGAAACCCTCAATTACGCCTTGCAGGATAGCCGCGACCTGCTTGCTTTCTTTGAGAAGTACCGCCGCGTGGCGGGAAAGGCGTTGGGTACGGAGCTTGACCGCCTGTTAGCCGACATGAAAACCGGCAATCAGGAAGCGGCTCTGCGCCGGATGGACGCACGGCTCGGCCTGCCGTCCTTCTCCGCTTTGTGCGCGATTCTTTGCGGCGTGCATCAGGGCGTGGATCAGCGTGTTAGCTTGCTGGTGTTGGAACAGGATTTGCGTACAAAAGAGCGCGAAGCCCTCCGGCGCGTCATGGAGAAGAAGCCCGGACGCATTAAGACGGCTTCGTTCATTCTCACAGTATTGATGATATTGATGTTTATGGTGCCGCTGGTTCTGATGATTCTGGAGAACCTGCAAGCTGTGGGCATGTAAACAATCCATCCGCTTACCAAGGCAGCGCCGAAAGGAGGGCTGCTTTTTCTATGCGCTGCCGGAACCAGGCGGGTTTTATATATACGCCATTTCGAACATCCACCAATTTTTTATATGAAGAAAAGGAGAAATCACCATGCAGAAAATCAAAAACACCATCCGCCGTTTCGCCGCCGACCGGAAAGCCGAGGGCTTTTTGGATGTCGCCATGAAAATCCTCATCGTCGTGGTCATCGGCGCTGCCGTGCTGCTCATTCTCAGAACTTCCGTGCCGACTCTGTTCCAGGGGTTGATTGACAAAATCGCTGGTACGCTGACTGGCATTGATATACTGAAGTAAAACGGAGAAACACATTACAAAATGGCATGGGGGGCTGCCCAGCAGCGGCCCCCTTCCCATTTGGAAAGGAGCCGTATGAGGAAAAGGTTTATCCGCGACCAGACCGCCGAGGGCTATATCGATGTGGCAATCACCGTGCTAATCGTATTTACCCTTATGGCGTCGCTCATGGCGCTGTTCCCAATATTCACCGCCCAGCAGAGCCTTAATCAGACCGCTCGATATATGGCGCGCACCGTGGAGCTTTACGGAAAAGCCGATGACGCAACGCTCAGTTCCGTCACGGAGGACGGAGATTTTACCGTTCCAGACAACGTTGATGTTGAAACGCAGTGGCACGACGTGTCACAAAGAACGATCCAGCTTAAAACACAGTTCACCGTTACTATCGCCAAAACAGTTCCCATTGTGATTCTGAGTCCCGCTTTGGGAGATCCGCTGGTAATCAATGTACGTATATCCGCATCAGCAAACGGCATTTCGGAGGTGTACTGGAAATGAAGCGTTTTGTCAGGGATACGCGCGGCAGTACACCCATTTGGGCGGCTTTTATCATACTCATTCTCATTACACTATCCTTTGTGGTGTATGCGGGCGTGACGGTGTACACGAATTATATGACTTGCGAAACCGAGGTGGAGCGCGCGGCCGTCATTGCTGTAGATAGCAACATGGAAAACGAAAATGTACGCGATGTAAGTATCGACATCCCCGCACAGCCTACGCAGACCGATGTGGAGAGCAATTTGGCCGTAGCCGGTTTTGTCAAAAGCGGGAGCCAAAGCTGGAAGAAGTACAAGGGCGATAAGCTGCTTTATGAGATCAGAAATCTTACCGTTACCGTGGAAAATGAACGGATAAAACTGTCCGGCCTGTTCGTGATGCCGCTTCCCTGGACGGTCGGTGGGCAGACCGAGGTGGAAATACCGATCACAGTGCGCTCCCGAAGCCTCTTTCTGGAATGACGCCATACGCCCGGTACGCTTGGCTGCAAAGGCAAAGCAGCTATGATTAAAAATATACGACCAAAGGAGGAAGCGCGATGAAAAGGCTTATTATCCTGATTTTTACCTTCGCCTGTGTAGCCCTGCTTTTTGCGGGAACGGCCTTTGCCGGGACAGCGCCGGAAGCGGCAAGCTATTTTACGCATTCCGGCTACAACAAAACCTACACGGGTGAGGACGGCACAAGCCATACCATGGCGGTTAAGTGGGTAGGCGAAACGTGGAACAAGCTCGGCACCGTCATTTACAGCATCAATTATGAGGACGTATATCAGAAAGATGGCAACGCCTACATCGACGTGATGAGCGCCACGGAGATTTACGAAAACGCGCGGCCGTCCTATCCCGACAGTGAGCGCCACAGCGTTTATCAGGTCAAGTGGTATGCGGACGGCAGCAAGGAAGTTGTCAGCGATTACCGGCCCGCAGGGCCGGAGCAAACTACGGCTCCGACAACGCCATCTGCGGCCCCGGCAGGCACAACGCCGACCCCGCCATCTTCAACACCGGCATCGACGGACAAAACTGCAACAAAACCGACAGAAAGCGTGACATCCGTTCCGGAATCTTCGGCTACGCCGGGCAGCCCACCCGACACCAGCCCCGTGCCATCAGCAGATACACCAGCGGTCACGTCCGGGCCAACACCTGATATAACGGCAGCGCAGGAAAACGTGACCGCCGAAAGCGCCAACCCTTCGCCGTCCGCACCATCACCGGAGGAAGAACCGGAAAATGCTCCGCAGGACGCCAGCGCTTCCCGATGGGTTTGGTTGGTGATTGTCCTCTCCGGGATCAGCGCTTGTATATTGCTTGCCCTTTACCGGCGCAGGAAGGAGGAAAAAGACCATGAGGATCATGAAGCGTAGCTTTGCGGCGCTGCTTTGCCTGCTGACCATCATCGGCATCCTGCCGCTGGGCGCGACCGTGGCAAACGCGGCGGAGCTTCCCGCGACCAAGACGGTGAGCGTCACCGTAAAGCTCTCCGGCTCCCGCTCTGCCAGCAACTTCCCCGCAACGCAAAGCTATGACGACGGGCAGTATGCGGGCACGCTGACCCGGCAGAACAGTACGCTGAGAAGCGTTGTCCGCGCGACGCCCACCATTACCTACACATACCGTTCGGACATCAAATACCCGAACGATAAATCCGCTGCCGGGCAATACAGTTTCCCGTCCACTTATTCGTCCAGCTACTACGATTCGGTATCCGGGCAATATTTTCCGGCCACGTTGTCCAAATCCGGCTCCCCATACTTTTCGGGTTCGGTTACGTCTACGACCTTGTATTGGACGCATTACGGGTATCAGTACGACCCGATCAACCATACAAAGCTGGGCTACATGTCCAACAATTCCACAACCTATTATGGTGGAAGCCTGCGTTATTCCGACCCGCCGAGGCAGCCCACCGATTATTACGGGCCGCCCGCCGAGATGGGATTGGGATGGGTACAGTACAAAGCGCCCGAATGGGACGGCGCTTTGCAGGACGCTGAGCAGGAGCCGTGGCGCTCCCTTTGCATCGCTTACCACGGTGTGGCAAGATTTAAAAACGATACCGGCACTACCTCCAATCGCTATCGCAGACCGGTTCGTATCTTCTACCGCCGGACGGCGAACAGCCAGTATATCTATCAAAACTATTCGGGCAATGCTACCGTGACTGACACAGAGATCACCTATACGGGCACAGTCACCCTTAAAATGGCCGACCTTACGGTCACAAGCCTTGCCACAAACAAATCGGTCTACGAGGCGGGTGAAACCGTGACGGTGACGGCCACGGTAAAAAACCAAGGGTACAGCACAGCCAGCAGCTTTATTGTCCGGCTGTCCTCCAGCCCCTCCGTCACCACGCAGAACCGGACAATCTCGCTGGCGGCGGGCGCGTCCACCACGGTGACATATACCTTCGCCGCCCCGACCGGTCTTGACAACCAAAGCATTACGCTGACCGTCATGGCGGATGCCAACAACACCATTCAGGAAAGTAACGAAAACAACAACGCCCGTTCCACCACCATTGCTGTCAACGCCCTGCGGCCAGATATAGCGGTGGTTGATTCATCTATTACCGACTGGTACGCGGGCAAAACGGTGGTGGTGTCGGCCACCATGCGAAACCGGACGGCCCAGCCGGTGCCTTCCGTTGCTGTCCGGCTGACGATTGGCGGCGCTTCCTATACGGAGAATATCCCGATTCCCGGCAACGGCAGCAACCTCGCCGTGTTCAAAATCACGGTGCCATCACCCGGAAATTATACGGTGCGCGTCACCGCCGACCCGGACGGTACGCTGAATGAAACGGACGAAAGCAACAACCTCCTGACAAAAACCATTCAGGTCATAGCCGTGCCGGAATCCCTTGTAGCCGACCCCGATGGTGCGGCAATGGAGCAGCGGTACAAAACGTATGGGCTGACTGCCGCTCATTCCACGTCATCCTCCAATTACCACACATGGCAGGAAGTCCGTCTGGAAAACGGCGGCTATGTTACGAAAACCTATTATGCCCGGCTGACCACCGTGTTTGAGATTTTGCCGGACAGCCGCATTGCCAACGCCGACAGTCCCCAAACGATGGAATCCGGGTTTGGCTTCTCCATCCAATGCTCAACCGTCCTGACCACCAATTACGATTGCCCGGATAAGCTTGTGGGCACACAGATGGTATGGGTACGTTCCCCGGAAAGCGCCTACGGTCAGTTATCCGCATGGCAGAATGTACGGGATAGCCTGACAGTGAAAACAGGCGTGGCAGGCGGCACGAACGTTACATGGCAGCTTGCCGTCAATCCGTATTCCGTCACGGATAGCCGGTTGCATTACACACCGCTTTGGTTCCCGGACGGTGAATACACCGCATGGGCACAGGCGTTCTACGCATGGACGCCGGTGGGCCAGCTCTATGAGCATAAGACCGACACGCTGACCATTGAGGGCGATATGTACGACCGGATCACCACGGTCAGGAGGTAAATAGCATATGGAAATCGCCTTGGGCATCCTGATGGATGCTTTTTTTGTTGCCATGCTCGTTTGGTGCGCCTATATGGATATAAAAACGCGCACTATTTCCAATCTGTCTGTTATCCTGCTGCTGTGCCTGGGACTGGCGCACCTGCTGCTTACGCTGCTGACCGGCGCTGTATGGTGGGTGTACCCTGCGGGACTGGCGCTGTCCGCGCCCTTCTTTGCGTCCTGGCTAAAAGGGCATATGGGCGGCGGCGACGTGAAGCTCTTAATGGGCATCGGCCTGTATCTGGGACTCATCCATACGCTGTTGGCGTTCGTCCTGATGCTCCCCTTGCTGGGAGCGCTGGCAATCCATTCATGGAGAAAGACCCGGACGCTGCGACGCTCTATCCCTTTTGCGCCGGTGCTCTCCTTTGGCGCGGGCGGCATCATAATCATTAGCTATCTTCTATAATGCAAGATTCGTGAAAGGAGGTTTGACCCATGCAAGAAGAAGTGGAACACAGAACCGTAACGCTGGCCATCAGCACCACCAAGCTTACAGGCCGGGTGCTGAAAGCGGCCATCCGCAAGCTGCTGGCTTCGTGGAAAAAGGGGCGGGACAGCCCGAAAATCCCCCACGGGAAACAAACGGTCAAGCAGCTTATCGGCCAGAACGCCGGAGTGTCTAACATCGAAGTCACCGACAGCAATATCAAATCCTTTGAGAGCGTGGCGCGCAAATATGGCGTGGACTTTGCCGTCAAAAAGGACGCAACAGTGCGACCGCCCAAATTCCTTGTCTTTTTCAAAGCACGCGACGCCGATGCGCTGACCGCCGCGTTTCAGGAGTTCACCGCCAAAACGGTGCGCAAAACGGAGCGTCCTTCCGTTCTCGCCCAGCTCCGAAAGTTCAAGGAACTGCTGAAAAACAGCGTGATCGACAAGGTAAAGCGCCGGGAACAGGAGCAGACACGATGAAAACAACGATCAAAAAGCTGCTTCCCAACCTGCCTTACCTGTTTATCGGCTTGTTTGCCACCAATCTCGGTGAGGCGTGGCGACTGGCATCCGGCGCGGATTTCAGCGCGAAGCTGCTGCATATTTTAGACGGCCTTGCCGCCGCGTTCCAAAACCCGCTTCCCAACTTCTACCCCGGTGACCTGCTCATCGGCCTGCTGCTGGCCGCCGCTCTCCGGTTGGCGGTGTATGTCAAAGGGCGCAACGCCCGGAAGTTCCGCAGGAATGTGGAATACGGCTCCGCGCGCTGGGGAACGGCCAAGGACATTCAGCCATACATTGACCCTCTTTTTGAGAACAACATCATCCTGACTCAGACCGAACGGCTCACCATGAACAACCGCCCCAAAGACCCACGGACGGCGCGGAACAAAAATGTGCTGATCGTGGGCGGTTCTGGCAGCGGCAAGACCCGCTTTGTCTTGAAGCCGAACCTCATGCAGTGCCACAGCTCCTATGTCGTGACCGATCCCAAAGGCAGCGTTGTGGTGGAATGCGGAAAGCTGTTGCAGCGCAAGGGATACCGTATCAAAATCCTAAACACCATCAATTTCAAAAAGTCCATGCACTACAATCCATTCGCTTATATCCACAGCGAAAAGGACATTTTGAAACTGGTCACGACCCTGATTACCAACACCAAGGGCGAGGGTAAGCCCTCCGACGATTTTTGGGTGAAAGCGGAAACCTTGCTCTATACGGCGCTCATCGGCTATATCCATTACGAAGCGCCGCAGGAAGAACAGAATTTTGCCACGCTCATTGAGTTTATCAACGCCTCGGAAGTCCGGGAGGATGATGAGGAATTTGAGAATCCGGTTGACCTGATGTTCAAGGAGCTGGAGAAGAAGAATCCGAACCACTTTGCCGTCCGGCAGTATAAGAAATACAAGCTGGCAGCGGGCAAAACAGCAAAAAGCATCCTGATTTCCTGCGGCGCGCGGCTTGCGCCCTTTGACATTCAGGAGTTGCGTGAGCTGACAGCTTATGACGAACTGGAGCTGGACACCCTGGGCGACCGCAAGACGGCTCTGTTCATCATTATTTCCGACACCGACGATACGTTCAATTTTTTAGTATCTATGGCCTATACCCAGCTTTTCAACCTGCTGTGCGAAAAAGCTGATGATGTATACGGCGGCAGGCTCCCGGTGCATGTGCGCTGCCTGATCGACGAATGCGCGAATATCGGGCAGATACCCAAGCTGGAAAAGCTTATGGCGACCATCCGCAGCCGGGAAATATCGGCTTGTCTGTTTTTACAGGCGCAAAGTCAGCTCAAAGCGATTTATAAGGACAACGCTGATACCATCACGGGTAACTGCGACAGCGCCATTTTCCTGGGCGGCAAGGAGCGCACCACCTTAAAGGAGCTGTCCGAAACTTTAGGAAAGGAGACGATAGACCTCTACAACACCTCCGAGAACCGTGGGCGTGAAAAGTCTTATGGCCTCAGTTATCAGAAGCTGGGAAAGGAGCTGATGAGCATGGATGAGCTGGCCGTCATGAGCGGCGGTAAGTGCGTCTTCCAGCTTCGGGGCGTAAGGCCCTTTCTCTCGGAGAAGTACGACATCACCAAGCATCCAAATTACAAGTATCTGTCTGACGCCGACCCTAAAAACACGTTCAGCATTGAAAAGTATCTTTCCACCAGACTAAAACCTAAGCCGGATGAGGTTTATGATGTATACGACATCGACCTCTCCGACGAACCGGAAGCCGCCCAGTGAGGCGGTTTTTTCATGTGTCAATAAAACAAAAAATGGAGGTAACATTATGGATTTCTTTAACAGCGCGGTAGACGTACTGCAAACTCTCGTAATTGCCTTGGGCGCGGGCCTTGCCATCTGGGGCGCGATTAACCTTCTCGAAGGTTACGGAAACGATAATCCGGGCGCGAAAAGCCAAGGTATGAAGCAGCTCATGGCAGGCGGCGGCGTGGCCCTGATCGGTCTTGTGCTGGTGCCTCTGCTCTCCGGCCTGTTCGGTTGATCGGCTGGTAAACGGTTATGCAAAGCATCATCGACAAAATTACCGAATGGCTGAAAGGCATTTTAATCGACGGCATTGTTGGGAATTTGTCGGGGATGTTCGATAACGTCAACACACAGGTTGGCGAAATCGCCGGTGAAGTGGGCAAGACGCCGCTGCAATGGAACAGCGGCGTCTTTTCCATGATCCAGACCCTCTCCGAAACGGTCATCATCCCCATTGCCGGACTGATACTGGCCTTTGTGATGTGCTATGAGCTGATCCAAATGGTCATAGACAGAAATAACCTGCACGACATGGACACCTGGATGTTCTTTAAGTGGGTGTTCAAAACCTTTGTGGCTGTGCTGCTCGTCACCAATACCTTTAATATCATCATGGGCGTGTTCGATATGGCGCAGCATGTGGTTAACCAAAGCGCGGGCGTCATCATATCCGACGCCGGAATCGACCTAGCCACCGCGATACCCGATATGGAGGCGCGATTGGAGGCGATGGAATTAGGCGCGCTTTTCGGGCTATGGTTCCAAAGTATTTTTGTGGGCATCACCATGAAAGCGCTGTCCGTCTGCATCTTCATCATCATTTACGGCAGGATGCTGGAAATCTATCTCATGACCTCACTCGGCCCGATTCCACTTGCTACGATGGTCAATCGGGAATGGGGCAGCATGGGGCAAAACTACCTGAAATCCCTGCTGGCATTGGGTTTTCAAGCCTTTCTCATCATGGTCTGCGTGGGCATCTATGCGGTGCTGGTACAGAATATCGCAACGGAAACCGATATCATCGCGGCAATATGGGCCTGTATGGGCTACACGGTGCTGCTGTGCTTCACGCTTTTCAAAACTGGAAGCCTTTCAAAGGCTATTTTTAATGCGCATTAACGGAGGTGATCAATGCAATGCAGGATAAATTAGATCAATTATTTGAGCGGCTGAATGAAAACCTCGCGGAGTTCAGGGCAAAATGGGCGGCCATGAGCAGCGACGCGCTGATCGACATCTCCCGCGAAATTACAGCTATTAAAGACGCCCATTACTATCTGACGGAAAGTCACGGCTTTGGACCGGAGGAAGCAGATTATCTGCTGCTGTTCCAAAACCCTTTGCAGGTTGTCGCGGACAAGTGGCTGGAGAGAACAGAAGATTTGAGTGATTTCAGCTTCGCGCTGAATGAGGTGTTCGACAAGCAAGACGCGCTGCGGGATTATGATCTGAAAGAAAAGCCGTCTGTATTAGAAAAGCTTCGAAGCGCCGCCAGTTCTGCCGTCAAGCCCGGACACCCCTCCAGAGAACAGGAGGTGCGGTAAATGGCCTACGTTCCCGTTCCCAAAGACCTGACGAAAATCAAAACCAAAGTGATGTTCAATCTCACCAAGCGGCAGCTCATCTGCTTCAGCCTTGCGGCTGTAGCGGGGATTCCGTTGTTCTTTCTGCTTAAAGCCCATACCAGCGTGAGCGCGGCGGCCCTGATGATGGTGCTGTCCATGCTCCCGTTTTTCATGTTCGCTCTGTACGAAAAAAACGGTCAGCCCCTTGAGGTGCTGCTGCGGCATATCATTCAGGCGCGATTTGCGCGCCCAAAGCAAAGACTGTATCGGACGAACAACTTCTATGCCGTTCTCGAACGGCAAACTCAGCTCGACAAGGAGGTAAAAGCCATTGTTACAGGAAAAGAAAAAGCATGCCGCGCCCGAAAAGCCTGACCACAGGCTGTCCCGCGCGGAAAATAAACAGATCGCCGCCGCCATACAGCGTGCCCGGGGCAACCCGAAGGAAATATCGGCGCAGCAGTCCATCCCGTACCGTCGTATGTACCCGGACGGCATCTGCCAGGCGACGGAAACTCTATACACCAAGACCATTCAGTTTCAGGACATCAACTACCAGCTTGCGCAGAATGAGGATAAAACGGCCATCTTTGAGGGCTGGTGCGATTTCCTCAATTATTTTGACAGTTCCATCCGCTTTCAGTTTTCCTTTTTGAACCTGAGCGCCAGTGTGGAGGATTTTGAGCGGAGCATTTTCATTCCACCCCAGCGCGACGATTTTGACAGCATCCGTACCGAATACTCGGATATGCTCAAAACCCAGCTTGCCCGGGGCAACAACGGTCTGACAAAAACCAAGTTCATTACCTTCGGTATCGAAGCGGACGGCATCCGCACGGCAAAGCCCCGGCTGGAACGTATCGAGAACGATATTCTCAATAACTTCAAGAGGCTGGGCGTGGCCGCCGTTTCGCTTTCCGGCATGGAACGGCTGCGGCTGCTACACAACGTATTCCATATGGACGGAAATGAAAAATTCCTGTTCGATTGGAACTGGCTGGCTCCCTCCGGCCTTTCCACCAAGGACTATATCGCCCCGTCCTCCTTTGAGTTTAAGGATACGCGTGTATTTCGTATGGGCAAAAAGCTGGGTGCCGTATCTTTCCTGCAAATCCTCGCGCCGGAACTCAACGACCGGCTGCTGGCGGAATTTCTGGATATGGAAAGCAGCCTGATCGTAACCATGCACATCCAGTCCATCGATCAAAACGCGGCTATCAAGACCATCAAGCGCAAAATCACCGATCTGGATTCCATGAAGATTCAGGAACAGAAAAAAGCCGTGCGCTCCGGCTACGACATGGACATTATCCCCTCCGACCTCGCCACCTACGGCGGGGAGGCGAAAAAGCTACTGCAAGACCTGCAAAGCCACAACGAGCGCATGTTCCTTGTGACCTTCCTTGTATTGAACACAGCGGACGGCAAGCGGCGGCTGGGAAACAACGTGTTTCAGGCGAAGGGCATCGCGCAGAAATATAACTGCCAGCTTGTTCGGCTGGATTTTCAGCAGGAACAGGGCCTGATGTCCTCCCTCCCGCTGGGGGCCAATCAAATCGGTATCCAGCGCGGGCTGACCACCTCCAGCACGGCGATCTTTGTGCCGTTTACGACGCAGGAATTGTTTCAGCAGGGCGGCGAAGCCCTGTACTACGGACTGAACGCCCTTTCCAACAACCTTATTATGGTGGATAGGAAGCTGCTTAAAAACCCCAACGGCCTGATCCTGGGCACACCGGGCAGCGGCAAATCCTTTTCGGCCAAGCGGGAAATTACGAACGTCATCCTTATTACAAAAGATGATGTAATCATTTGCGATCCCGAGGGCGAATATTATCCGCTTGTGGCGCGTCTGCGCGGACAGGTCATTAAAATCTCCCCCACCAGCACCGACTATATCAATCCGATGGACTTGAACCTCAACTATTCCGAGGAAGATAACCCGCTGACGCTGAAATCCGACTTTATTCTGTCCCTGTGCGAGCTGATCGTCGGCGGCAAGGAGGGCTTGCAGCCCATTGAGAAAACGGTGATCGACCGCTGCGTCCGGCTGGTGTACCGGGATTACCTTGCTGACCCGAAGCCGGAGAACATGCCCATTCTGGAGGATTTGTATAACGAACTGCGGCGGCAGGATGAAAAAGAGGCGCAGTACATCGCCACGGCGCTGGAAATCTACGTCACCGGCTCCCTCAACGTATTCAATCACCGCACCAACGTGGACATCCAAAACCGGCTCGTCTGTTACGACATCAAGGAATTGGGCAAGCAGCTTAAAAAGCTGGGGATGCTCATTGTGCAGGATCAGGTGTGGAACCGCGTTACCGCCAACCGCGCCGAGGGAAAATCGACCCGCTACTATATTGATGAGTTCCATTTGCTCTTAAAAGAGGAACAGACGGCGGCGTACAGCGTGGAAATCTGGAAGCGTTTTCGTAAGTGGGGCGGCATCCCGACAGGGATCACACAGAACATCAAGGACCTGCTGGCCTCCCGTGAAATCGAGAATATCTTTGAAAACAGCGACTTCATTTACATGCTCAATCAGGCCAGCGGCGACCGCCAGATTTTAGCCAAGCAGCTCAATATCTCTCCGTACCAGCTTTCCTACGTGACCCATTCTGGTGAGGGTGAAGGGCTGCTGTTTTACGGCAACATCATCTTGCCCTTTGCCGACAAGTTCCCCAAAAATACTGAGCTGTACCGCATCATGACCACGCGCCCTAATGAAAAGTACGAGGGGTGATCGTATGAGCGCCAAGCAGCAGAAAAGCTGGGATTACCGCCTGCGCTTCACCGACGCGGAGCGCGCAGACCCGGAGCTTTCGCCCCATATCCGCAAAGCGGAGAAAACAGCGGATAAGCTGGACGCGGCACAGGCGAAAATCCCGAAGAAGAAGGTTCTACGAAAGCAGCGCGTTTTTGACGAGGCAAAAGCCAAGCCGAAAACGCGCTTGTATTTTGAGGAAATCGACAAGCCCAAGCCGCCCTCCAAGCTCTCCCACGCGGTTCTTTCGGCACCAGCGCTGGAAGCCCACCGGCAGATCGGCAAGGTGGAACATGAAAATGTCGGTGTGGAAGCGGCCCACAAATCCGAGGTGGCGGCTGAATCGGGCGTCCGCGCGGTTCGCTCTATCCACCGCAGCCATGCGCTTAAAGCTCATCGCACCGCTGCCACGCTGGAGAAAAAGGCGGATCGGGCCAACATCAGCGCCCTGTATCAAAAAACGCTGCGGGAAAATCCGCAGCTTTCCTCCAATCCGCTTTCCCGCTGGCAGCAAAAGCAGGCCATCAAACGGCAGTATGCCGCCGCGAAAAGGGCCGGGCAGACAGCCGGAACCGCAAAAAAGACAACGGAGCGAACGGCAAAGACAGCCAAGAAAACCGCCGAGGCCGCCCAAAAGACGGCGGCGTTCGCGGCGCGCCACTGGAAACCTATCCTGATTGTCCTGGGCGTTGTCGTGGCGGTCATGCTCATCATGAGCGCCGCGTCCTCCTTCATGATGCTTTTTCAGGCTGGCGTCCCATCGGTTGCGATATCCACCTATCCATCCACTGATGAGGCTATGCTGGGAGCGGAAGCGGCATATGCCGCTATAGAACATGAGCTTCAGCATGAAATTGATAACTACGAAACTCTGCACAGTGGGTATGATGAATACCGTTATGATCTTGATGAAATTGGGCACGACCCTTACGTTCTCATTTCTATTCTGACAGCGTGGCATGGCAGCGAATGGACTTTGGAGGAAGTGCGGGATACTCTGGACATGCTTTTTGAAAAGCAATACCAACTGACGGAAACCGTGGAGGTGGAAGTCCGCTACCGCACAGAAACGAGAACGGGCACCTACTCCTATACCGACCCGGAAACCGGAGAAACGGTAACGGAGGAATATGAATACGAAGTTGAGGTGCCGTACAACTATTATATCTGCAATGTTACCCTGCACAACGAAAATCTTTCCCATCTGCCCCTCTACATCATGAGCGAAGAAAAGGTCGGCATGTATGCGATCTATATGTCCACGTTGGGAAACCGGCCCGATCTGTTCGCCGGATACCCCAACGCCTCCACGCTTGAGGATTATCCCAAATATGACATACCGGAAGAATATCTTGCGGATGAAACCTTCGCTGCTATCATCGAAGAAGCGGAAAAGTACCTCGGATACCCGTATGTTTGGGGTGGCAGTAATCCGACCACATCCTTTGACTGCTCCGGCTTTGTAAGTTGGGTGCTAACCAACAGCGGAGTTTTGAACACCGGAAGGTTGGGCGCGCAGGGGCTTTACAACATCTGCACACCTGTGTCCGCTACAAACGCGAGGCCAGGCGATCTTGTGTTTTTCGTCGGAACATATGATACTCCCGGCGTGTCCCATGTGGGGATATATGTTGGTGACGGTATGATGATCCATGCCGGAAATCCCATCCACTATTCATCCATCAATACCTCATATTACCAGGAGCACTTTTGTGCCTTTGGCAGACTTCCACTTTAAGAAAGGAGCGGCTATGAACCAAAAAATTGCTAAAATCAACGCCGAGATCGAAAAGACCAAAGCGAAAATCTCCGAGTTTCAGTCCCGGCTCCGGGAGCTGGAACGGCAGAAAACGGAGATTGAGAATACCGAGATCGTGGAACTGGTGCGAGGCGTGGATGCCACTCCGCAGGAGCTGGCCGCATTCATCCGGGCGTTTCGTGAAAATGGTGGAACGCCCTCACTCTTACAAAAACAGGAGGATCATCAAGATGAATAAGAAGAAATTCCGCTTTTTTATTACGCTGCTGGCCGTCATGCTTTGTATGACGGCTTTTTCATCCGTCGCTTACGCAGGCGGCGGGCCGGAAACTGAGGAACCTATTTCTACACCTACGCCCACGCCTAGCGAAACGCCGGTCATTGAGGATGGTACGCCGCTTGATGAGGACGGCAATCTAATCACCCGCGATTTGCTTTATGACAAGAGCACCAACAAGCAATTTATCGCCGTGGAAACCCGAAATGGCAAAATCTTTTACATCGTTATCGACTATGACAAGCCGGTGGACGAGGATTTGGAGCAGTATCACGCTTACTTCCTCAATATGGTGGATGAACGGGATTTACTGGACATTGTTGATGAGGATGATCTAACAGACGAAACTTCCTCTGCGGCCACCCCGGAACCGTCCCCGTCCCCGGAGCCGTCTTCCGATCCGGCAGATGAGGAAGAACCGGCATCGCAGAACAACACGGGCGGCATAGTTGCCGTCGTGCTGATCGTGGCGGTCATCGGCGGTGCCGCCGTGTATTTTCTGAAATTCCGTAAACCCAAACAGTCCGTAAAGGGGAAATCCGATCTGGACGAATACGACTTTGGCGAGGATGAGGACGAATCCGCTGACGACGGGGAACCAGAGCCGGACGCCGGGCCGGAAACGGAGGATGAAGATCAGTGAGGTATTTTACTGACAGTCCCTATGAAAAAATGATGATGCAGATACCAAAACAGCGGTGGGAGGAACAACCTCCCGCCGCGTTGCATCCGAGCCATCCCTGTTATGGCTGCGACCGATATAAAGGCGGCCGCTGTGCCGGTCCCTGCTACCGTGATCTGATTATTACCCCGAAGAAAAAGGAGGCTGAAAAATGCGACTTGTAATTGCCGAAAAACCGTCCGTTGCGCAGTCCATCGCCGCCGTGATCGGTGTGAAAGAGCGCAAGGACGGATATTGTCAGGGGAACGGAATACTCGTTTCCTGGTGCGTGGGACATCTTGTGGAATTGGCTCCCGCCGATGCCTATGATGAAAAATACGCCAAATGGCGTCGGGAGGATTTGCCTATCCTGCCCGACCGATGGAAGTATGTTGTCCCGAAAGGCAAGGAAAAACAGCTCAATATTCTGCGGAATCTCATGTCCCGCAAGGACGTGGACGGTATCGTCTGCGCCACCGACGCCGGGCGCGAAGGAGAGCTTATCTTCCGGATTGTCTACTCATATTGCGGCTGCACGAAGCCGGTGCAAAGGCTCTGGATTTCATCTATGGAGGAAAGCGCCATTGTCGAGGGCTTTCAGAATTTGAAAGACAGCGCTGACTACGATAATCTGTATCAATCGGCGCTGTGCCGTTCCCAGGCTGACTGGCTGGTAGGCATCAACGCCACCCGCCTGTTTTCCGTGCTGTACGGACAGACCTTGAACGTGGGCCGTGTGCAGTCCCCGACGCTGGCCATGCTTGTTCAGCGGGAGGCCGCTATCGCGGCTTTCAAGTCCATTCCCTTTTACAACGTGACCATTGCCCTGAACGGATTTGCCGCTACCAGCGACCGTCTGACGGATAAGTCTGAGGCTGAAAAGCTGAAAAACGCCTGCCTTGATCAGACCGCCGTCATAAAAACTGTCGAACGCAAGGACAAATCCGACGTGGCGCCCAAACTCTACGACCTGACTACGCTCCAGCGGGAGGCCAACCGCCTGTACGGGTACACCGCCCAGCAGACCCTTGACTATGTGCAGTCTCTTTATGAAAAGAAGCTCTGTACCTACCCTCGAACCGACAGCCGGTATCTGACGGAGGATATGGCCGGGAACCTGCCTGTGTTAATCAATGCCGTTGTCAAAGTCCTACCCTTTATAAAAGGGACGGCGGTATATATGAACCCGGTGCAGATAATCGCCAATGCCAAAGTGTCCGACCATCACGCCATTATCCCCACGCTGACCATGCGGGGAACCGACCTGGATGCACTCCCTGCTGGGGAACGCGCTGTATTGTACATGATTGCTGTCCGGCTGATTTGCGCCGTGGGCAACAAGCATGATTATAACGAAACTACCATCACGCTGGACTGCGCGGGCCATCCCTTTACCGCCAAGGGTAAATCTATCCTCGCACCCGGCTGGAAGGAGGCTGAGCAGCGGTTCCGGGAAACCCTGAAACAGCAGCCGGAGGACAACAAGGATGACGCAATCAAGCCACTGCCCATCTTGGCCGAGGGGCAGAAATTTGAGGTAATGGTTGCCGCTGTTAAAGAGGGCAAGACTACGCCGCCCAAGCATTTTACCGAGGATACGCTGCTTTCCGCTATGGAAACGGCGGGCGCGGAGGATATGTCCGAAGATGCTGAGCGCAAGGGCTTGGGCACGCCCGCAACCCGTGCCGGGATCATCGAAAAGCTGGTAAAGACCAGCCTTGTGGAGCGCAAAACGGCCAAGAAAGCAAAATATATGCTGCCTACGGAAAAGGGCGCTGCCCTGATCGCCGTCCTGCCAGAAACGCTCAAATCCCCGGTGCTTACCGCCGATTGGGAAGAACAGCTAAAGCAGGTGGAGCGCGGCGCACTGGCAGCCACCGGCTTCATGAATGGCATCATCGCCATGACCGGCGAATTGGTGCAAACCTATGAGCCGGAAGCACGCGCGGCGTTTCCCTCCGACCGGGAAACGATAGGCATCTGCCCTCGCTGCGGCAGCCGTGTGACGGAGAGCAAAAAAGGCTTTTCCTGTGAAAACCGAACTTGTGGGTTTGTCCTCTGGAAAGACAACCGCTTCTTTACCGCCAAGAAAAAGGAGCTGACGAAGAAGATCGTCGCCGCTCTCCTTAAGGACGGGCGGGCGGCGCTGCCTAGCTGTTATTCCGAAAAAACCGGTAAGACCTACGATGCTGTAGTTGTGCTGGATGATACCGGTGGACAGTATGTCAATTTCAAGCTGGAGTTTTCAGGCAAGAAGGAGTGAGCGCCATGGCGAAAAACATGTCGGAGCAATTAGGCCCGGAAATCCCCATCAAGGAAAGAGAACTCCCGATGGGCTTGCCGGGCGTCAACCGCCGCATGGTATCGGGTTTTATGCTGGCAAACGGTTTAGTTCTGCTTGAAAGCGAACGCGATCCCCAAGGCAGGTATTACGGCGGCGCTAGCATGGACAGCATGTATTTAAGAACGCCGCATATCTTCACGCCGATGCGGGATGCATCCGGTAAGATTCGTGCGTTCCGGGAGGTGCTTTCCAAACCGTATAAGTCCCCCAAGCGCGGCGAGCCTGAACGGTAAGGGGGAAATTCCTATGAAACTCTCCCGTTACGAACAAGAAACCGTCATCAATTTCAACGAGGAAGAAGATACGGCCAGCGTTTATACCCACAATCCGAAGCTGCGTGAGAAGCTGCTGCGCCTGACGGTCAAATACCCCGATAAAGTTAGGCTGGAGCGCCGGGAATCTCATGGAGCCGCCAGTTTTATCGTTCCCAAAAGCTGCGTATCCGTCCGGGAGCCGTATAGCGATGCGCGGCGGGCCGCCGACAGCAAGCGCGCAAAAGAAGCGAAAATATGCCCTCCCGACAGGAGCATACGCTCCCAAAATGAATAGCGAGCGCGCTCCTGCATAGGTTTACCCCGGCCTGTGCGGGGCGTGCTGTTTTTATTTCCCCGGATTCTGAAAGGAGCTAACAGATATGAACAATTACACAAAAATGCGGTTTACCAGTACCGTGGACCCGTACAGAAGCGTAATTCTTACACTCCCCTCCAAACCGGAGCAATTCCAAGAGGCTATGCGGAGCATTGGCGCGGGAACCATAGGAACGGTCTGCGAGGTCACTGATTTTATCAGCGATATTCCCGCGCTGGATCAGCTTCTGGCGGTCAATCCCGATGCTGTAATAAATGCCACGCCGGATGAGCTGAATTATGCGGCGGCGCGGATCGCGGCACTGACACCGCCAGAGCGGGAATTGCTGGACGCGGTTTCAGAAAGCCCCCTGCGTTTGCGGAAGCTGGAGCAGATCATCGACTTTCAGGAAAACAGCGAGTTTTTTCTGCTGATTCCCGAGGCGAAAAACGCCGACGCATTGGGCCGATATTACGCCTATCAATCCGGCATGGTGGACATGCCGGAAAAATGGAAAGCAGCCATTGACTTTGAAAAGCTGGGGATGATTGCCGCCGAGGCGGAGCGCGGCGCGTTCACCGCACACGGTTACGTTCTGCCCACCGGCGACGAATGGACGCCTTATTTTGAAAAGAACCGCAGCGTCCCCACAGCGTACCGCATCACTGGCGCGAAGGTCAGGCCCTCCGTCAAAGAGCGTTTGAATTCCCCAAAATCCAGACCGTCCGGATCGCCGAAACATAAACACGGCACCCTCAATAATGAACGCTGAAAGGAGGCAGCATTGTGGCTGACCATGATAAAAATAAAGACCGGCTGAAGGAAATCACCGACAGCATTGAGCAGGGCATAAAAGACCTGTTCCAGAGCGACAAATATATGGAATACCTGCGCACCATGAGCCGTTTTCACCGCTGTTCCCTCAACAACACCGTCCTGATCGCCATGCAGAAGCCTGACGCCACCCTTGTGGCAGGTTTCAACAAATGGCGCGACCAGTTTGAGCGTAACGTCAGGCGCGGTGAAAAAGGGATTAAAATCATCGCCCCTACGCCTTTTAAGAAGAAAATCGAGCAGGAAAAGCTCGATCCCGACACCCACGCCCCCATCCTGAACCCGGACGGCAGCATCGTCATGGAGGAAAAGGAAATCAAAATCCCCATGTACAAAGTGGTGTCCGTATTCGATGTATCGCAGACCGAGGGCAAGCCGCTGCCCCAACTTGCCAGCAACCTCACCGGCAATGTGCAGCAATATGAGATTTTCATGGAGGCGCTGCGGCGTTCCTCTCCCGTGCCGATAGGCTTTGAGCGCATCGCGGATAATTCGGACGGCTATTTCAGCTTGACCGATCAGCGCATCGCCATCCGGGAGGGGATGAGCGAGGTGCAGACCGTTTCGGCGGCTATCCACGAAATTGCCCACTCCAAGCTACATAATCGGGAGCAAGCAAAGATTGCCGCCGCCCAGGGCGATGAAGCCGCCGAGCCGCCCAAACCTAAAGACCGCCGTACCGAGGAAGTTGAAGCCGAAAGCATTTCTTTTGCTGTCTGCGCCTACTACGGTATCTCCACCGGCGAAAACAGCTTCGGGTATATCGCATCATGGAGCAAAGATAAGGAACTGCCGGAGCTGCGGGCTTCTCTGGAAACCATCAATCAGACCGCTTCCGGCTTCATCAGCGATATTGACCGCCATTTTACCGATATCGCAAAGGAACGTGGCATCGACCTGTCCGCACCGGAGCAGCAGCCGGAGCCTACACCTGAACAATCTGTCCAGGAGCCGCAAATCACCATTTCTGATCATACTGAACCTGGCCCCCCGCCATTCACGCCGGAGCAGCCCACCGCTGCGTCCAGCTATGAGGAATCCGGCCCCTTACCGGATACACCTAAACTCTCCGCCCCAGATGTATATCCTATGCCCGACCCCACGCTGACGATTGCTGACCGCGACGCTTACGGCTACACCGAAGATGACATGCTTCCTCTCTCTGCTGATCGCGCTGCGGAGCTGTATGAAAAAGATTTCGCTGTTTATATGCTCTATGACGGAAACGGCGCTGGCATGGCTTTTGATCGGGACGATATAGACGGCCATACCGGAATGTTCGGAATCAACCGGGAGGAATGGGAGCAGAGCCAGGAATACCTGTCGCTTATGGAAGGCCATGAGGTTACGCGGCAAGAACTTGAAAACAACTTCCTCTGTAATCCTTCCGACGCCTTTGCTATCTATCAGCTCAAACATACGGAGGAAACTCGGGATATACGGTTTGAGCCGCTGGAGCGCCTGCAAGCCGTGGGTCTTACCGTCGAGCGTGACAATTATGATCTGATTTACACGGATCGGCTTACCGATACCGGCAGCACGCCCGAAAAGCTGAACGCCTTATGGGAAAGATTCAACATCGACCACCCTTCGGATTTTAAGGGGCATAGCCTTTCCGTCAGCGACATCGTTGCCCTCAAGCAAAGCGGCGCTGTATCCTGTCATTACGTTGACAGCTTCGGTTTCAAGGAGCTTCCGGCCTTTCTGCAACCTGAAAACCACCTGAAAAATGCGGAAATGGCGTTGGAGGATGATTATGGCATGATCGACGGCATCATCAATAACGGCAAAAATCCAAGTATCGCGGAGTTGGAAGCCCAGGTCAAGGCTGGAGGACAGATTTCCCTTTCCGATCTGGCGCGGGCAGTCCATGACGAGCGCGCGGATAAGCGCAAATCTGTGTTGGAACAGCTTACCGCGCAGTCCACGAAACCGGAACGTTACAAAACAGCGCCCTCAAAGGGCGCGGAAATGGAGAGATAGATATGGAAAGATTTACAGTAGAGGAAACAAATCTGATGTGCATTTACAATACCGGCACCCGGCAGGGCCTGATAGCGGAGCTTACTGCCATGCAAACCCATCTGGAACCGAACGAAACGGAGCTTTCAGAGCTGACGCGTTCCGTTACGGAAAAGCTCTCTACCATGAGCGATGAGGAATACGCCGATCTTTCCGAAACGCTCATTCCCGACTATGAGGAACAGGAGGAATAACATGCCCAGCAAAGTACAAGCCTTCGCGCAGATGGCCGATCAGGCTGCGCAGCAGCTCACTGGAAGCCGCGAACGCTGGACGGCGTTTCTGACTACCGCCGCGCGGCTCTACAAATACCCCTATCATGAGCAGCTCATGATTTACGCACAGAAGCCGGACGCGACGGCTTGTGCGGACTACGACTTCTGGAATGAAAAAATGCGCCGGTATGTCCGGCGCGGTGCTAAGGGTATCGCTCTTATTGATACGGGCGGCGACAAGCCGAGGCTGAAATATGTGTTCGACGTTTCCGACACGGGCGGCAGGGAGAATTCCCGCCGCCCTTTCCTTTGGGAACTGAACCCCGAACATGCGGACGCGGTATCGGCCATGCTGGAACGGGAATACGAGGTTTCCGGTACGGATAGCCTTGCCGAACAGCTTCAAGGCATCGCCGCGCAGATGGCTGACGAATACTGGCTGGACAACCGGCGCGATATCCTCTATAACATTGACGGCAGTTTTTTAGAGGACTATGATGAATTTAACGCAGGCGTGGCATTTCGGGAAGCTGTCATGGTAAGCATTTCCTACATGCTGATGAAACGCTGCGGCATCGACCCCAATGAGTATTTGGAGCACGAGGATTTTCTGTCCGTATTCGATTTTAACACGCCCGCCGCCGTCGCCGCCCTGGGGACGGCCGCCAGCCAGATTTCCCAGCAGATACTGCGGCAAATTGAATTTATTGTTAAAAATCATGAGCGGGAGCATCTCGCGGAAAGGAGCGCCAGCAATGAGCGAACTGACTTACAGCAAGAACGGGGATTATCTGATTCCCGATCTGACGATCACGGAGCCGACGGAGAGCATCGGCAAATACGGGAGGATGCGCAAAACATACCTGAAGGAGCATCGCCCGGTACAGTACAACAGCCTGATTTTGTCGGAGAAGCTGTATCCGCACCTGCTGGAGATCGAGCGGACGGCGAACAGCCGGATCGAGCGGATGATGCCGGAGTTGATGAGATCGGCGGGCGTGACGGAGAGCCTGAAAGCCTCCGATCCGATGCGCTGGGTGGGCCTAATGAACAATCTGAAAGCCCAAGCAGAGGAAACGATACTGGCGGAACTTATTTTCAGCTAACCCTTTTTCCATCGGAACAGGAACAAATACAGCGGATTGACGAAGTGGAGAGCGTAAAGCCCTCCGCTTTTGCCGTCTCACAGGCAGATATTGACGCAGAGCTGCGGCGCGGTACGGGATACGCGGAGGGCAAGCTGCGCCTATACGCCCTGTACCGGCACGGGCCGGACAGCAAAACCGCCGTGTCTTTTCTAAAAGACGAATACGGCTATTTCGGTCACAGCCATACCTTTCTGGACGGCTCGCGGGGCTTTGTGAACTATTACGGCGCAAAAGGCATGGTGATCCAGCGGTACGACCCCAATCAGGAAACAACGCTCAAATGGAACGCCATCGACAAGCGGTTGCGCACGCTCATAGCGGAAGATCGCTACCTCACCGCCAAGGAAAAGGCACAATATGCGGAGCTGGAACGGGCCTATGCCGGTCTGGAGGGCGGTGTCCCCATGCCAAGGGCGCGGTACGGATTTCCCGACCCGCCTGCCATTGCAGGCCCGCCCATCCTGCCAGCGGAGAGCGAAAAGCCCTCCGCTTTTTCTATGCCTCCAGCATCAGAGCCGGAGCAGCGCGACACGGCCCAGGCGGATATTGACGCAGCGCTCCAAGAATGGAACGGGAATATTGGGAGCAAGCACACCGTTGTCCGGCATATGCGAGAACACGCCCGCGACAAAGATACCGCCGCGTTCCTGCGGGCCGAGTACGGCGATGATTTACCTAATTTTCCCGTAACCGTGGGAAATACCTCCATGGACTTGCCGTGGCCGAAGGTGCAGCGGCGCATTGCTCAGCTTATCGCCGCCGACAGGTTTTATACCGAGGCCGAGTATGACAATCTTGAGGATATCGACCCGGTGGCCATTCGGGAACGGCTGGAGCAGTCCGGTATTGTGAACGGCGAGCTGGTTGACCCGGAAGCCCTTGACCGCAATCCCTTCATACAGCAGGTGACCGCCGACGCAGAGCGTATCGCTCAGGCTGAACAGCCAGCGCCGCCCGATCTGAGCGGCCAGCCGATGACCCGCACCGGCGACACCATCACCATCGGCAGAGGTGACGCTGCCCATGAAGTGGACGTAACCCTCTCTGACAAACAGTGGATACAGATGCAGCGGGCGATTTCCGACAATGCCGCTTTCCCGTCGCCATATCAGGTGGGCGACACGGTATATCTGGACGATAAGCCCTTTGAGATCACAAACATCGGTACTTTTGATATCCAGCTCCGTGACCCGGCGCTTGCCTATCCCATCTTCCGTGCCGAAAGCAGGGAAAACTTTGAACGCCTGCTGCGCCGGGATTCCCGCAACGGTCCCATTACAGAGTTTCTGGCCGCAGATTTGGAACGCATCGACGCCGATCTGCGGGAAGCCCTGACGTCCGGTCTGCTGGAACAGCGGGACAAAGAGCATATCGCGGGATACTTCCGTGAAAATGAGGGCAATACCCGTGTGACCCAGCGCCTTTCTGAAACTTATGCCGGAGTCTCCGAAACCGTGGAGCTGACCACCAGTGAAACGGCGGACATTTTTGCCGATACCGTGGGTTTTGAAGTCAACATCCACGACAAGTTTGAAAGCCGTCGTAGGGCTTCCTGGCCAGATATTGCCCCCATTCTCCGTGCCCTGTACCAGCAAGAGCAGGACGGATTTTTCCATGAACCGGTGCTGCGGGAGCCTGTAAACCTCGCGGGCACGCCGTCTTATGAAGTGGGCGATCACGCGGTTCTGGATTACGGCGGGCAAGAGCTGTCCGGCACCATGTGCTATGTCGGGGATAAGGACGTGCGTATCGACACCGGCCCCTATTCGTGGAGCCATGAGGTTATCAGCCGCGACGCCTTTGAAAGCGGCATTCGGCAGGACGAGCGCAACACCGCCTTATTTGCGCTGGAACAGCCCGCCGCCGAAAACTTCCGCATCACGGACGATAACCTGGGCGCTGGCGGCGCGAAAGCCAAGTTTCATGCCAACATCGAAGCCATCCGTACCCTGCAAACCCTTGAAGCCGATGGCCGGGCGGCAACGCCGGAGGAACAGGAAATTCTCTCCCGGTACGTTGGCTGGGGCGGCCTTGCGGACGCGTTCGACGACAGCAAGCCCGCATGGGTGAACGAATACAAAGAGCTGCAATCGCTCCTTTCCCCGGAAGAATATGAATCCGCGCGGGCATCCACCCTGAACGCCCACTACACCAGCCCCACGGTCATCCGTGCCATCTATGAAGCCGTGGGCAATATGGGCTTTCGCACCGGCAACATTCTGGAACCGGCCTGCGGCGTCGGCAACTTCTTCGGCTGCCTTCCGGAAGAAATGACGGCGTCCCGTCTCTACGGTGTGGAGTTGGACGGCATCACCGGAAGAATCGCAAAGCAGCTCTACCCAAACGCCGACATCATCGTGGCGGGCTTTGAAACCACCGACCGGCGGGACTTTTACGATCTCGCCGTAGGGAATGTCCCATTTGGGCAGTATCAGGTCAACGACCGGGCTTACAACAAGCTCGGCTTTTCCATCCATGACTACTTTTTCGCCAAGACACTCGATCAGGTGCGGCCGGGCGGCGTGATCGCTTTTGTCACCAGCCGCTACACGATGGATAAGCAATCGCCGGAGGTGCGGCGGTATATAGCCCGGCGCGCGGAGCTTTTGGGGGCAATTCGGCTCCCCAACAATGCGTTCAAGGCCAACGCTGGAACGGAAGTGGTGTCGGACATCCTCTTTCTGAAAAAGCGCGACCGGCCCATTGAAATTGAACCGGATTGGGTACATCTCGGCAGAAAAGAAGATGGATTTGCCATCAACAGCTATTTCATCGACCACCCTGAAATGGTGCTGGGTACGCCCTCCTCCGAGAGTACGCAGTACGGCAGGCAGGATTACACCGTTGCGCCCATTCCCGGCGCTGACCTTGCCGACCAACTCCATGAAGCGGTTACTCATATCTCCGGGCAGTATACAGAGGCCGAACTGCCCGATTTGGGAGAGGGCGAAACCATCGACACCTCCCTCCCAGCAGACCCCAGTGTCAAGAACTATTCCTACACCGTGGTGGACGGCGAGGTGTACTACCGGGAAAATTCCCGCATGGTGCAGCCCGACCTGAACGACACCGCAATTGAACGCGTCCGGGGCATGGTGGAGCTGCGGGACTGTGTACATCAGCTCATCAACCTGCAAATGGACGAATTCACCCCGGACGCGGCCATCCGCGAAAAGCAGGCAGAGCTAAACCGGCTATATGACGCTTTCTCCGCCAAATATGACCGGATCAGCAGCCGGGGCAACAAGCTGGCCTTCTCCGACGATTCCTCCTACTACCTGCTGTGTTCTCTGGAGGTACTGGACGATGACGGCAATTTTGAGCGCAAGGCCGATATGTTTACCAAACGCACCATCCGGCAGCAGTGCAGCGTCACCTCCGTGGATACCGCCGCCGAAGCGCTGGCCGTGTCCATCGGGGAGCGCGCCAAGGTGGATTTGCCCTTTATGGCGCAGCTCTCCGGCCTGAGTGAAGAACAGGTTATTGCAGACCTCACCGGCGTGATCTTCAAAAACCCCACCTATGGCGACGATCCCCTCGCGGGCTGGCAGACCGCCGACGAATACCTTTCCGGCAATGTCCGGCAAAAGCTCCGGGAGGCCCGCCGTGCGGCGGAGCGCGACCCGTCGTTCCAGCTCAACGTGGAGGCGCTGGAAAAAGCGCAGCCCAAGGATTTGGACGCTTCGGAGATCGAAGTGCGGTTGGGCGCGACATGGATTGATAAGGCGTACATCCAGCAGTTTATGGAGGAAACCTTCAATACGCCCCGTTACCTGCGCGGCACCATCGAGGTCAAATACGCCGCCTACACCGCCGAATGGCAGATCACAAACAAGACCCGCGTACCCTACAGCGACGTGGCCGCCTACACCACTTACGGCACCGACCGGGCCAACGCTTACCGCATTCTGGAGGATTCCCTGAACCTCCGGGACATCCGCATCTACGATACGGTTGAGGACGCAGACGGCAAAGAGCGCCGCGTCCTCAACGCCAAAGAAACGACTCTGGCCTCCCAAAAACAGCAGGCCATCCGGGACGCTTTCCGCGACTGGATATGGCGTGACCCGGAGCGGCGGCAGACCCTTGTGAAGCAGTACAATGAGGAAATGAACAGCACCCGTCCCCGAGAGTATGACGGGCGGCACATCACCTTCTCCGGCATGAATCCAGAAATTACGCTGCGGGAGCATCAGAAAAACGCCATTGCCCACATTCTCTACGGCGGCAATACCCTCCTTGCCCATGAGGTGGGCGCGGGAAAGACCTTTGAAATGGTGGCGGCCTGCATGGAAGGTAAACGGCTGGGCCTGTGTCAGAAAAGCATATTTGTCGTCCCCAATCATCTCACCGAGCAGTGGGCGTCGGAATTCCTCCGGCTGTATCCTTCCGCGAATCTGCTGGTCACGACGAAAAAGGACTTTGAAACCCATAACCGCAAGAAATTCTGCGCCCGCATCGCCACCGGTGATTATGATGCCGTCATCATCGGCCACAGCCAGTTTGAGCGCATCCCCATCAGTCCGGAGCGTCAGGAGCGTCTGTTGCAGGAGCAAATATGGGAGATCACCGACGGCATTGCCGAGGTGGAGGAAAGCGGCGGTGAGCGTTTCACCATCAAGCAACTGGAGCGCACGAAAAAGGGGCTGGAAGCGCGGCTGGAAAAGCTGCAAGCCTCCGACCGCAAGGACGATGTGGTGACTTTTGAGCAGCTCGGCGTTGACCGTATGTTTGTAGACGAGAGCCACAATTACAAAAACCTGTTCCTGTACACCAAAATGCGCAATGTGGCCGGACTTGCCACCACCGACGCGCAGAAGTCCTCGGATATGTTCGCCAAGTGCCGCTACATGGATGAGCTGACCGGCAACCGTGGTATCATTTTTGCCACCGGCACGCCCATCAGCAATTCCATGACCGAAATGTATACCATTCAGCGGTATTTACAGTACGACCGGCTCAAAGAACTGGATATGACCCATTTCGACTGCTGGGCTAGCCGGTTCGGGGAAACCACCACCGCCATCGAGCTGGCCCCGGAGGGCACCGGCTACCGGGCACGCACCCGCTTCGCCAAGTTTTTCAATCTCCCGGAGCTGATGAATCTCTTTCGGGAGGTGGCGGACATCAAGACCGCCGATCAGCTCGACCTTCCTGTGCCGGAGGCGGTATTCCATAACGTGGCGGCCCATCCTACCGAGCATCAGAAGGAAATGGTGCAAGCATTATCCGAACGGGCGTCCCTCGTCCACTCCGGTACGGTAGACCCTTCCGTAGATAACATGCTGAAAATCACCTCGGACGGGCGCAAGCTCGGCCTTGACCAGCGCATCATCAACCCCATGCTTCCCGACGAACCACAGAGCAAGGTCAACCTGTGCGTGGACAATATTTTTGATATATGGGATAAGGGACAGCCTGAAAAGCTGACCCAGCTTGTGTTCTGCGATATTTCCACACCCAAGACAGGCACGGCAAACGCGCAGGCTATCGCTGCTAAGGCCGGGGACAAAACCATCAACGGCGTGGAACTGCACGCGCTGGAAAACATGAAGGAAGCGACGGACACGCCTGATGAAACGGCGTTTACCGTGTATGAGGACATCCGGCAGAAACTCCTTGCGCGGGGCGTTCCCGCAGAACAGGTTGCGTTTATTCACTCGGCTAACACGGATGTGCGTAAAAAAGAGCTGTTCGCCAAGGTGCGCTCTGGCCAAGTGCGCATACTACTCGGCAGCACATTCAAGATGGGCGCGGGCACCAATGTACAGGATCGACTTGTGGCGCTCCACGATCTGGACTGCCCGTGGAGACCCGGTGATCTGGAGCAGCGCAAGGGGCGTATTGTCCGGCAGGGCAACGGGAATGAACAGGTGCATATTTACCGCTATGTGACAGAAGGAACCTTTGACAGCTATCTGTACCAAACCGTAGAAACCAAGCAAAAATTCATTTCGCAGATCATGTCCAGCAAAAGTCCCGTGCGTTCCTGTGAGGACATCGACGAAACGGCGCTCTCCTATGCCGAGATCAAAGCCTTATGCGCCGGAAACCCGCTCATCAAGGAGCGGATGGATCTGGACATCGACGTATCTCGGCTCCGGCTGATGAAGGCCGACCATCAGAGCAAGCAGTTCCGTCTGGAGGATAACCTTCTGAAATACTTCCCCGAACAAATTGAGCAGAGCAAAGGCTTCATTCGGGGCTTTCAGGCGGATATGGTGACTTTGGCGGCACACCCACATCCGATGGATGGATTCTCCGGTATGGAGGTTCGCGGCGATCAACTTACCGACAAGGAAAACGCCGGTGCCGCGCTGTTGGACGCCTGCAAGGAGGTCAAGGGGCGCGACCCGGTGTCGGTCGGCAGCTATCGCGGCTTTGCCATGCAGGTATCCTTCGATGCTTTTGAAAAAGTCTACAATCTGACCCTCAAGGGGGAAATGTCCCATCGCATAGAGCTGGGCAAGGACGCCCGCGGCAACCTGACCCGCATAGACAATGCCCTCGCGCAGATGCCAGAGCGTTTGAAAAGCGTCCAGTCCCAACTTGATAACCTGTATGCGCAGGTAGAGGCGGCAAAGCTGGAGGTCGGCAAGCCCTTTCCGCAGGAAGCGGAGCTTCAGGAAAAATCTGCGCGGCTTACGGAATTGACGGTACAGCTTAACATGGACCGACCCTCCCAGCAGGCCGAGCGCACCATTGCCAAAGCCGAACGCCCGTCCGTGCTTGATAAACTGAAAGCGCCCTGTATTTGCGGGGCAGGAGAAAAAAAGAAAGATTTTCAATTGGAGGTACGATAATGATGGATAAAACGCCCGTATACAAATATCCCGCCGTCTATGCGCGGGAAAACGATGAACTAGAGCAGTACCGCGTATCCTACAAGGCGAACGTAGCCTGCAAGAACGCAATCGAAACGGCAATCCGGGACAATTACCGCGATAACTGTCTCGGAAAAGAAGCCGTAAAACAGGTTGCCGATCAGTTTGGTTATGAGCGGATATTCTTTGTGCTGGCAAATACGGTACAGAGGAAGGATTTCGATGGGCGCATTTCTTATGACAACAAAGATTGGGCAAAAACCATCCATGTCTTTGAAGACAAGAATTATTTTGGAGAGGATAGACGTTCATCGTTTGAAGTGGATTCCGTCAATCCCGGCCTCACGGACATTTTTATCAACCAGGCGCGGCGTGAATATCTGCTGACACAGCCGCTTTCCAAGGATGATATACAAAAAGAAGCTGGGCAAATACTTCGTCGTCTGCAAGCCGAGCGCGAACCCAACAGTCCCAGCGGCACGCATTTCATGGCGCGGATCTCGCCGGATTTTCTCATCCGGGCTTCCACCAAAGACCACGACCGGCTGTTCACCCTGTTGCCGTTTAGGTCCCTCACCTTTTCCACGCTCAAGGATCGGAAAGGTATCTTCGCGTTCATTGGAAAAGATGAAAACCGCGACCAACCGCTGCGATTGCGAAAGCCCTCGGTCAAAAAGCAGTTGCAGGCAAAACCGACCGAACGCAAGTCGCCCGGCAAAACGGAACTGGAGTGGTGACACCATGGCGAACCGGAAACGAAGCATTCAGCTACACTTCATGGTGTCTGAGCGTGAAAGGGAGCTGATCGAGCAGAAAATGGCGCAGATGGGCACCTGCAATATGGGGGCCTATCTGCGCAAAATGGCGGTTGACGGCTATGTGGTAAATCTGGATTTATCTGCCGTGGGGGAGCTTGTTTCCCTCCTGCGTCGGTGCAGCAACAACTTAAACCAGCTCACGCGCCGGGCGCATGAAACCGGAAATGTCTATGAAGCCGATATAGAGGATTTGCGCCAGAATTACGACCGTTTATGGGGCATGGCGGGCAAGATACTCACCGAGCTTTCCGACATTCGGTAATGGAGCGTATGCTCCTGTGCAGGACGGCAAAATAGACATCCGCGTCTTTGTGCGCTATGATTTTGCTGTAAACAAGAAAACCCCGTCTGCAAGGAGGTTCCTCATGAGGATACTGTTAAAAATATTTTTGTTTCCCGTTATTCTTCTGCTGAGCATTTTAGTGGCGGTCTGCCGGTTCCTTTGCGCCTTTTCTTCGATGATCCTCGGAATACTGGCCTTCGTCATCTTTGCCGTTGCTCTTGGCACGATGGTTCTGTTGGGCGAGTTTTGGGAGGGCGTGAAAATTGTGGTTCTGGCGTGGCTCATTTCCCCATATGGCATACCGCTGTTCGCGTCCTTCCTGGTGGAGTTGGTGGATGGCCTGAACAGCAGGCTGAAAGCAATATAAGACTGAAACATAAAAGAACGGCTTGCGCTTCAGTAACTCTGACGCAAGCCGCTTTTTTGTTTATTTCTTATCTGAAATAGCAAACGCTTCGAGCAGCTTATTCAAAATGTCATTAGCAATATTGAATTGCTCCGGAGGCAGACACTTAAGCCGTGAAGTCAGGACACTCATATCATTTTCTGCTCTATTTTCAAACAAAAGATCGTCACTGGATATAGATAAGATAAGACAGATTTTCTTAATGGAAGATAAGGAAACACCCACAGCGCCACGTTCGATAGCTGATATATTCTTAGTCCCCATTCCGATCAATTCCGCAAATCTATCCTGTGTCAGTCCGGCCATTTCTCTGGCCTTTTTTATTCTGTTACCTATCTCAATATTGATATCCTTTTTCTCTTTCAACTTAACACCACCTTTTAGCATTAGTTTATGTGATGGTATCATTGACTTAAACATGTTAGTACAACTATAATATGTCGCGTTACTAACATTACTTATGAAAGACAGGAGAAAAAGAAAAATGTCAATGGAAATGGCTTGCGCGTTTACCGGACACCGTCCGGTAAGATTTAGTTTTGGTTATGATGAGGAAGATGAGAAATGCATCCGGCTCAAGCTGACGCTGGCGGCTCAGATCAACAGGCTGATAGAAAGTGGCGTTTCCACATTTTACACCGGCATGGCCTTGGGGACAGACCAGTGGTGCGCCGGAATTGTGCTGGATATGAAACGGCAATATTCCATCCGCCTGATTGCCGTGCTTCCTTGTGAAACGCAGGCTAGCAAATGGTCGCCGGAGCAACGGGAGCGGTATTTCAACATGCTGGCCGTCTGTGATGATGTCATTACGCTGAATACCCGTTACACACCCCAATGTATGCTGGAACGCAACCGCTACATGGTGGATCATGCCACATATCTTTTGGCGGTATATGACAGCAAGAACAAAGGCGGAACAGCTTATACTGTTCGCTATGCGCGGGAGAAAAAAAGACAGATCATCGTCATTCGACCGGATACGCTGGAGATCGTTTCAGCCGTGGACTTTGAGGCGTTGGAACGGCGAAAGCAGATTCGGATTCTTCCGAAAAAGGAGAACAATACATAAAAAATGCGGCGGGATGCGCTCCTGATAGCGACCCGCCGTTTTCGATGGGAGGTGAATTTCCCTTTGGCAACCACCCGCCTGATTTCCATGCACATTAACAAGGGCAAGACCATTGCCCAATGCCTGACGGATCGTACTGATTATTCTAAGAATCCAGACAAGACAAATGATGGCGAATACGTCAGCGCCTATGAGTGTGATCCCGCCATCGTGGACGCGCAATTTCTTCTTGCCAAGCGGCAATATAGGGCTATCACCGGCAGGGAACAGAAAAATGATGTGATTGCCTATCAAATACGCCAATCCTTCAAGCCCGGCGAGGTCACGCCGAAGGAAGCCAACCGAATAGGCTATGAGCTGGGAATGCGTTGGACGAAAGGCCGCCACGCTTTCCTTGTGGCGACCCATATCGACAAGGCGCATATTCACAACCATATTATCTACAATTCCACCTCGCTTGACTGCCAGCATAAGTTCCGTGATTTTCGTGGGTCCGGTTTTGCCGTTCGGAAAATTAGCGACAGGCTTTGTCTGGAACACGGTCTTTCCATCATTGAGAACCCCAAGCGCGGAAAGAAGCATTACGGCAAATGGCTGGGCGATAATCGAAGGCCCTCTTTTCAGGAAAACCTTCGTATTGCGATTGACGCGGCTCTTGCCAAAAAGCCAGTTGATTTTGATGCGTTTTTACAGAGCATGCAGCAGACGGGTTATGAAGTTAAAGCAGGAAAGCATCTTGCTTTTCGTATTGCCGGACAAACGAAATTTTCTCGCCTCCACTCTCTGGGCGAAGAATATTCGGAAGATGAAATTCGTTCTGTTATAGCCGGAGGGAAAACCCGCACACCGAGCAAAACAAAACGCCCTGCCAGACAAGCACAGGGCGTCAATCTTCTGGTAGATATTCAAGCAAAATTGCAGGCAGGGAAAGGCCCCGGTTACGAACGTTGGGCCAAGGTTTTCAATCTCAAGCAGATGGCACAGACAATCAACTTTCTTACCGAGAACAATTTGTTGGAATACGCAGAGCTTGAAGAAAAAGCTGCGGCGGCAAGCGCCCGTTTCAACGAACTGTCAGCACAGATTAAGACCGCTGAAACACGCATGACCGAGATCGGAAATCTTAAAACGCATATCATCAATTACTCGAAAACCCGCGACGTTTACACCGCCTATCGCAAAGCCGGATATAGCAAAAAGTTCTATGAGGAGAACGCTTCGGACATCCTTCTGCACAAGGCGGCAAAGTCTGCGTTCGATGCACTACCGGGGAAGAAAATCCCCACGATAAAGGCGCTCCAGGCCGAGTATGCAACGCTGCTGGCAGAAAAGAAAAGAGCCTATTCCTGGTATTCTGCCGCGCGCAAGGAAATGAAGGAATTGCTCACAGCAAAAATGAATGTCGACCGGCTTTTGGGTAATGCACGGGAACAAACTGAAAAAAACAGAAAGCAAGACAAATGGCCTTCAGTTCAATAAGGATAGTTTTTCTTCTTGTACGGCTTAGAACGTTCATGTACCATAATTTATTATTGGGAATCTGGGTATCTAAATCGCTCGACAATCTTCTTTTGTTCGTCAGTCAATTCATCATATTTATCATTGAAAATAATTTCTTGTTCGTTAATGCTATCAATACAATTGTTTGCCCACTCAATGTCCTCAAAAGTTAAGCCATAACGAAGCATCCAAATATCGCGTTCATCATCTGTTCCATATCGGATATATTTTGCTAACCTTAGGGCGCGGTTATCATCTTTGGAGGTTTGATTTTGATAATACTGATGAAATATAGCATAGAAAATGTCCGTGAGCTTGAACCCTATGAGTTTATCCATGTAATCATAGGTGTCATAAATAATGCGATCGTAATCGACCTGAATTGCTGGCATGGTGCCGAACAAGGAATAGTTATTAAGCGTTTTGTCTGGAATATCATCGTATTCGCGCAAAAACTGTGCTTCCAACTTGGCGATTTCATCCATCTTGCCGAGCTTCTCAAGTTGCGTACGCTCCTTCTTTTTTGAAGCATAATCATATCTATACTGGCAAATTAAGCTGAACGTTTTTTTGTAAACACGCCAAAGCATAATCTTTATTGCCTGATTAAGGATGCTCTTTTCGGCACTCACTAATTCGCGTCCAAGGTAAATTTGGTAAAGGGAGTAGAAATCTTGGTACATTTCCTTTCGGTCATTCTGCTCTTCATTGTCCCATTGGGGATAAACAAGCTGTCCGTGTTCGTCAAACATCATATCTAACAGCGTCGGTATAATAGATGTTATTTCTTCCGTAGCAAGCTTTTGGACATCATTATTCGTTAGATTGTATTCGTCGTTGAACTGATCGTTTTTTATTGCTTCTTTGAATTCCTCGTACTTTTCATCAAGTTTTTCGTCATCTCTGTCGAGATGAGATTGTTCTGATATGCGCTCTGGCTTGCTTACAACCGAGCGAAATGGGCTTTGATTGTCTTGTTTTACGATTGCTGCGCCAATATCAAATACATCCCTTTCCGTAGAGCGTCCGGCTCTACCTATCAGGTTTTTAACAGAGAGAGGCTTGCTTTTTTCAAAGCGATTCAAGTAAACCACATCAAACGGCATATTTATGCCCTGCTCAAGCGTAGAAGTGGCAAAGCAAATTCGGCAGAAGCCTTTCTGAGTAAAATGTTCCAATATTAGTCTTGCCCGGAGAGGAATAGAACCGTGGTGAACGACAATGCCATGTTTCAGATGTTCGAGTGTTCTTGAAAAATAATTAGCGCTTTTTCCGTTTGAGGCACCGATATATTCCCGCAGTTTTTCTACCAATTCCAACGCTTCGGGATCGGTTATCTGCTGGCATAATTGAATGTATTTTTTGAAGTCAGTATAGACTTTGTCGTTATAAATATGTTTCTTTGGTACATATATAAGGACGCTACCATCGTCTTTTATTGCCTTTTCTATTGGATCGAAAGCGGCAGGAACACGGCGTTCTCCCATAACGCTTTTATCAATACCAAAATGATAAAAGCGTCCCGTGGACTGATCGTGAGAATAAAATATTTGCCCGACATTCTTCTGTTCATACTGAACAGCCGTGGCATTATCGCTTATATCTACATTGTTTTTCTTTAATTGAGCTTCAGGGTTAGCTACAAAAGGATGGGCAAAAATGCACTTAGCGTTAGGAAATGATTTTCGAACACGACGGACTATACTGTCAAAATATAAGCCTCGCACTGAATCTTCATCGCTTAACTGTGCTTCGTCGAAAAGCACAAGTCCGATGTTCAGTTTATCTTTCAACTTAAACAACTCTCTTGCCCGTTCCGGGGTTAGGATAAAAATATTGCGCTTTGCGTGTTTGGTGTTGATTATATCGACAAAAGTAAGGATGTTGACAGCTTTGTCTTCAATAATTTCATGGACACGATCAAAATACTCATTTATTAAAGCCCTTGAGGGAACGATAACGGCAACATCGTAATCTGCTGTTTTAATAAGATTCCGAAAGACAAATGATTTCCCAGTGCTCGTCGGAGCTGAAAAGCTGAAGGTTTTCATTTGCCGAATCTTCTTCAAAATATCTGCCTGAACTGGGGTATACTCTTCGCCGAATTCTTCTTTTATGTATTTCCCATAATCAGCGAAGATGAGACTAAGAAAAGTGTCGGGATTCGGACTTTTGAAATACAAACCCATCATTTCAATGATATCGGATTCGTGTTCTTTAAAATAGTCAGGTTGAAAGAGCTTGAGATATGAAAATATCTCAAGTACGGAACTATCGACTGAACCTTCCTTAAAGAGCCTTTGCCGAGCGTAAGCGAGATGCGCATCAAGATTTATTCCGTCGCGGATTTCAGCTATTCGGTTTATGGATTTTGTAGCTGTCATATGTTCACCGCCACTATCACAATTTCTTCAAACGGAAGAAGCTTCAAGAAGTCTTGGTGTTTAATCACACTATCAATAAGACTGTCACTTGCCGTGGATTTTGCAGAAAACGCTATTGCAAATCCCTTGAAGCCATCGTTCGCTCTGGTTAGAGCTTCGGAAGTACAAAAATCACGCAAATCAGCTAACTGTTTAACATCCTTGCCATCCTCTATAAATTTTGAGACTTGTGAAATTGCAGTAGCGTAAGCACTTTGCCGCGAGTTGTATTTTGCCTCTCCGAAAATAACGGTATTGGTAGTGTTGTTTTGACTGTGAAAATCAAAACCGGGGTTGCCGGAGATTTTCATGCCAAGCAGTTCAGCCAGGGGGATGTGTAGGTAGCTCATCTGGCTTAAAAGCGATTCACGCGCCAGTTCAGACACCACATATTCTCCAGCTTCTTTAGTCACCTTATCGTCTGAGGAATCATCGAACTTTTTCTTGATATCGGCGATTGTTTCCTCCGCACGCTTCTTGAAACTGCTTTTCAAATAATCTTCATCGAAATGACTCAACCATGATAAATCCATAAGCGTTTCGATTATTTTGGAGAGTGTGTCCTGCAGATTTTCGGGATCAATGCGGATGAAGGTAATGTTCTTATTATCCGTGTGATCCACAGACGTACATTCAATAACCTTCACTTTACCACCCCCTCCTTACAGGATCACATCACGGAGCAACGACCAAAAAGAACTGGAAAGATCGTCGCTATACTCCTCTGTGCAAATGCACAGTTCGCCGCTCTTTTTATCTTCGCGTACAAAACCGCCCTTCATGTCGTGCCTTAGCAGGAAGTCTTTCAATACGGCAAACTTGCGAGGTGAGAATTTGTCTATATCCTGACTGTTACCGTATTTATCAAAGCCGCCTTTTGTTTCAATAATCCAGCATTCGCCATTAACACAGATTATATAGTCAGGGAAGAATACGCGAACCTTCTGAAAGGCATCCTCGTACACGATGGAAAAATACTCCGATCCTTTATCACCGTTTTTGTATACCCATTCTACGGAAGAAGCTGTCTCGCAGAATTTTTCAAATGCTTTTTCCGAGGAAGAACGAGGAGCTGCAGAAGACAAATAGCCTTCGTAAACATTCTTTTTCCAAACGGCTTGGAGCTTTTCGGAAGCATCATAGGTAAACTCACATTCATGTAAGAGTCTAAATTCTTTGTCCGTCCGCTTGTCGTTTAACGTGTCCGATATAAATCTAATCTGATTCAAAATAGCCGCCGAAGCGTCGCGCACGATATTTTTTAGCAGGTCGCGGTTGTTGAGCGTAAAAGCGTATAATTCGCTAGTCGTGGTGAACAAAAGAATCTGATACGTGCTCTTGTTCGAGCTTTTCATAAAGAGCCGCCTGAAAATTGCGTTCAAATGCTCGTATTTCAAACCCACACGCAGAGCTATTTCACCAACAATGTGGTGGTACTCTCTGCCGTGAATGGTTGTGCTTACGGGTGCCTGAACATAGGTGGTGTTCAAATCTTGGTAGCTGCTTCTTTCTCCGGCGACAATGATCTCATTTTCCTCGGCGACATATTGCCGTACCTGATCCGAAAAGATAAAACCGTTAGCCTCCAAGCGTTTTTTATTGTCAATTGTTCTTCCGTCAATGTTATACTGCTTTTTGAAATAGTTGTATATCGCCTTAAGAATCTCTCGCTGATCCCGAGCAAAAGGAACGCCGGAAACTTGTTCGCAAGTTAGGCGAACCGATTTATATTCAGGCTTGAGGTATAGCGTGGCACCTTCCAGCGCACCTTTGCCGAGGCTCTGCTTTACACTCTCGGTGAATTTCTCGTCTAGTGTAAACAGATAGCAGCTATCGAGCAATGGATTACCGTAGTGCTTTGCCTCCGGCATCCGGCGGATGCGCCCGATTGTCTGGATTTCAAATGTTTCACTCATATGGTCGCGGAGTTTAACGAGGATATGCGCCCTTGGGCAGTCCCAACCTGTAGCAATCGCCTGTTTGATAATTATAGCTATCGGTTTCGCACCGTTCGGCACGATTTCTTCTTCAGATGAGTTCTCATGCTTTTCAGAAAGACGAACTGCAAGCAGTCCGTTGTCATAAGTTATGCCTTTTGCTTCAAACCACTTTTCTACGCCATCCAAGAGGACATCGTTTTTGTTCGGAAGCTGTACGACAATAAGAGGGTTCACTTTTGAACCATGAGAAGAGAACGACGAATAGAGCTTCCTATGTTTATCAAGAGCCTTTGTCAGCAGATAGTCTATCTGGTTTGTAACTTCATCGCCTTGCTTTATACCCTCGTTAATAACAAGGACTTTTTTTATAAGCTCTGCGGCAATAACCTCCGCTTCCGGCACTTCGATGCGGGTTGCATCGGGGTATGCTTTAGGTGTAGCAGAAGCACGGATGATTTTATCCGTTCTGAAATAATCGATTATTTCCTTGCCTTTGATGGTGTCCCCTTCATGACTTTCGTCAACTATGATTTTGAAGGAAAGACCAGCATCAAGAGCTTTTTCTATCTGTTCAAGGAAGTTTGTACGTTCACTCGGCTTGAGCGCGTTATTGCTGGACTTATTCAGCGATTCCCAGTTAATGAAGCACACATCATTTTCTTCAAAGCCGCTTGTCATAACATCTATGAGCGTTTTTGTCTGCGAGTTATGGATATACCTATCCATCTTCTTTTTACTTTGCTCTTCTAGATCACCTTTTCCCGGTGTAAGCCAAACAAACACCGTTTTTGCAAACGATTTGAGATACTCGTCCATAAAATAGGTGAGAATAATTGTTTTACCGCTTCCCGTACAGCTTTTTAGGATAATATCCCGCTTATCATCCTGCATAGCTACCATAAGGTCAGCGATGGCTTTTAATTGAAATTCAGCTGGAATACTCATTGATTAACCCTCCAATCCCTTATAGTAGTAGTCAGGAATAACAATCAGTTCAACTTCAAGTGACTTAAGCATTTCTTCCTGTTCGCCGGTTAACAGGACATCATGCCCAACATACAGTCGCTTGCATAGATTTAGTAAGTCTGTGTTTTCAAAGAACGCATCGGCTTCCTCATCGGTCAAAACAATAGCGTTCTCGGCATTGTCATTGAAATTCACGCCGTTCTCCAGTTCGACCAGTTCCCGCACGTGTTTCAGCAATTCCGGCGCATAATCGTAGTAAAAGATCGGATTGCCGTCTTCATCTTTTTGAGATACAAAATCGACACAGTAATACTTTAATGACTCATTGTATTTATCTCTGTCAATCACTCGTCTAATGCGTTCATATGTAACTTCGCGGCAAATACTATTTTCATTGTTTGTGCAAACAATAAAGCGTCTGTTACCGCCATCTTCGGCATTCAACTTCATAACAGCGTGAGCAGTTGTACCAGAACCTGCAAAGAAGTCAAGAATGGTAGCATTTTTGGACTTTAGACTAATATCCAGTATCCGCTCGATCAGCCTTATTGGTTTTGGATTTGTGAACATTCCCGCTTTGCCAAAAACGCTTTTCAAATCTCTTGTCCCTTCTTGGGTATCTCCAACTTCTGCTCTATACCAAATAGTTTTACATACAGTTCCTTGCTGAACTTCAGAAAGAAATGTTTTTATTCGAGGCACATTATTTCCTTTTGCCCCAAACCAAATTCGGTTATCCTTTTTCAGTGCTTCATAGTTTTCTTGAGATGTTACCCAACTACGGCTGGCTGTAGGAATCACAACTCTTCCTGACGGAGTTGTGATTGGGTACATATATGCTTCAGACGCCGTTTTTACCGTAAAATCACTTGAAGCCCACACACCTCTTGGATCATTGTCTGGATTTGAGTATCTCTTATCCATTGTTTCAGTTCTACTCAATAAATTGGGATGCCACCTTTCCTTGTTCTTGGCATAGACAAGAATATGATCATGGCTATCAGATAACCATTTCGCGTCGTTTTGTGGCGAGAATTTTTTTTCCCAAATAACATTGGCAATAAAATTCTGATAGCCAAAAATCTGATCGCAAAGCAACCGCAAAGCTCCGACCTCATTATCATCTATAGAAATAAAGATAACGCCAAGATCAGATAGAAGGTTCTTAGCAAGCTCCAACCGACGCAACATGAATGAACACCATTTGGAATGTCTAAATGTATCATTTTTATCTACTAACAAATCAGAGTAAGTAAAACCTTCTTTTAATGTATTGTACGGTGGATCGATATAGATAAGGTCTATCTTTCCACGATGTGTTTTTAACAGCAATTGCAAAGAGGCAAGGTTGTCTCCCTCAATGAGAAAGTTCATCTGCCCACCGTTATTGATAAACAAATCCGGCTCTTCAGTAAGAACAGGTACATTCTCTGCAAGGATTTCATCTATTTCCTCGCGATGCTCTTCAAACACTAAACCATATTTTTTAGATTTTACTTCCTTTTCAAGCTCAGAAAGGTACACCAACAAAGCCCCTGTATTTTCGTCCTGTGGAGCTTCTGCAATATATGTTCTAATAGCTTTGATTTTGTTAATTAAGTTATCCCTTTTTTCTTTGGAGATATTAGTACTCACTCAGTTTCCTCCTGTTCAGGCAGAATTTCCATTATATCTTCAATTCCACAACTTAGTGCGGCGCAAATCTTTACTAACACATCTGTCTGTACATTTTCACCTTTTGTAAGTTTTGCAACTGAAGCAGAACTGATTCCTGCCATTTGACACAAATCACGCTTCTTTAAATCTTTATCAATCAGCAACTTCCATAGCTTTTTGTAGCTAACGATCACGATTTCACCCACCTATTTGTCGCATTTTATAATATTATATCATGATTTTTTAAAAATGCAAAATTAAAATTTACGAATGTAAAATATGTATTTTAGATAAGCGAAATTCGGTTTTCGTCCAATAAAATTGGATGGATAAACTTACTAAAAATAACAAGAAGACCGGATGAGGTAAAAAGGAGGAAAAGCCTGATGAGGCTTTCCCTCCTTGGCTGCAAAACGGAGCGGGCAGGAGGCCACGTCAAGGGCGGGTTTAACCCGTTCATCTTGACCCTTGACGCGGTTTCTTGACCGTGCAATCTGCGGGGCGAAGGCCCTGCATGGAAGCGTCCGAAGGGACGCGCAGCCGCACAATTCTATTGTGCGTTCAGTGGGGATTGGGGAGCCTTCCCCAACAAGCATTTTTTGCGAAATTAACCGCAGGGGAATTTAAGCAAAAAAGCAAGGTGTGTACCACCTTGCCCTGCTTGCCAATTTTGTTTTTCGTTATCCAACATATGATTCAATCGTCTATTCATCAGCGTCTTTGGATTCTGCAATTCCCCTCGCGGTTGAGGACATGATAATAAGGTCCCTATCGTCCATTTTATCAAGTAAGCTATCAAGTTGTCTCCGCCGCGTTGTCTTAATTTCATTCTTGTTTGAGAAGAAGAATTGATCTACCGATATATCAAGAAGTGTGACAAGCTCGTAAAATATTTGCAGACTTGGATGTTGGCCATTATTCTCAATAGAAGCAAGATATCGAGGTGAGATATCAAGTCTGTCGCTTACATCTTTCCGCGACATTTTATGTTCATTTCTCGCTTCTTTTATGGCACTTCCAAAACTTTTGAAATTGTAAAGCTGAACTTCTCGTTTCATGTTTTCATATCACCCTCTTACATTCTACAGTTCATCACCCTCCTCTGAATATGAGTATACATTTCATCAGTCTAACCTAAATAGTTCATGTTATAATAAGCTGTATTTGATTAGATTCCTGCAATATTCTTAAATATCAAATCACACAAATAAAATTTACAATATGTAAATCAAAATTGACAAAAGTGTTTTGGAGCCGTATATTATAGATATAAACCAAAATCTCTCAAGAGCCACCAAAGAAATTTTTCATTACTTTTGCAAATCAAGGAGCTGACAACACCATGAAGAAACTTACAAATCTAAGACTCATACTGGAGTATTTTGAGGTGCCGAATCGGGATTTGGCACAAGCTATCAATGTGAGTCCGTCCATGGTGAGTAACTGGGTTCAGGGAAAGCGTGCGCTGCGTGCCTCTTCCGGTTCGGTTGTCGCAATTGCGGACTACGTTTTATCCAGACGCAGGCTGGAAACCAGAGATATTACATGGCTGAAAAAGCAGTTTGAACAGGCCGGTATTTCCACGGACTTTGATTCCGCTTCTGATATTAAACGTAACCTCATCATCTGGCTTGCAGATGACGGGCAGGAGGTTCTGGAGATTTTCAAAAAGACGGGAAATATTCAAATCGCAAATGAGCAAAGCGATGTCGACAATTCATCACCGTATTTATATAGCATTGGCCCTGCCGGAAGAATTTATAGCAATGATTATTCGGCGCGAGCCGGTGTCTTGGATATTTCGCTGCGCCTGGGCCGTATTTTTGAAACGATGAAAGAAGATACGACAATTGATATTTGTCTGTCCAGCGAGGCTGTCGCAACGATTATGGAGGATGTCTTTATTGCGGAAATTATGAAAGCGTTTCAAACAAAAAATATGCGTTTGAGGATGCTCGTTGCCCTCTCCAGCAACTCTATTTCATTATCCAGAATCATTGCCGCCTATACCCCCATGATTGTGAGTGGGAAAATGGAACTGTATATCTCTCATGGGATGATGCAGCCCATGATTCATCAGACCAGTATATTTGTTCCCGACACTTGTGCGGTGGCTATTACGGAGCTTCCTGATTCGTTTTCCCCTCCCGCCGCTCTGTTCATAACAGAAAACATTTTTCTAAAAGATTCAGCGGATGGATTTGATCGTGTTGTACGATTTGCGCAGCCGCTGATGCAATTCTACCCGGACAATATTTTGAAAAGCATTATCGATTTGTTTAGTAGAGAGTTCTGTGATGACGGGGATATGGATATACAAAGCGACAGCCTGAATCCTCTCATGCTGGAACCTTCGGAGTATATTGAAATATTGGAACAGAAGGGCTTTAAGGGCAATGCCCTTGAATGGCGCAGCGAAGAATACCTCCGCATCAAAAACGGCTTTGAAAGCAATTTGAAAAACGGAGTCCAGTTCCGTGAAATTATCTCTGCGGACTTCCTGAAGAATATGGTCGTCAATGGGTGCTGCGAATTGCCCTCCATGTATTTTATGGATACAGGGAAAACACTGCTTCAAGCAAAATCTTGCGCCGCTTTATTAGCCGGATACATCAGGACGCTAAAAAGTTACCCGAATTATAACCTATATGTTGCCCCCCATCTGGATGAAACTCAAATGGGCACAAGGCATATCAAGCATGGCAGACACGTCACGCTTAACCCATGGAAAGAAGAACCGAAACTTATCTTCTCAGATCAGATGATTATGATCCACGAATTTCAAACGTACTTCAATGAGCTGTGGATGAACTTATCCGCAGGAACGCGCGAGAACAGCATATCGCTTTTAGAAATGATGTTGCAGGAATTCGAAAAGCTTATCGGAAAGGAGGCGTAAGTCTATGCCATCAAAAGTTATTTTAAAGGTCACGAAGGGAGAGCTTTCCGGGAAGGAATTCACCTATTCAGAAAAAGAACAGCTCTTTGTCGGCAGGCAGGAAGATTGTGCAATCGTGTTGCCGGACAAGTCCGTCTCCCGCTATCATTGCATGCTGGAAGTTACACCTCCCTATGTTACGGTACGCGATTTTGGGAGCTTGAACGGAACGTTTTTAAACGGGGAAAAAATCGGCGGACGTGAACGCGCCATATCGGCGGAAGACGCCCAGAAGGAATATCATGAGGAATTCGATCTTCATGATGGGAATACGCTTGGCCTCGGTAAGCATTGCGAACTGACTTTGCGTACAATAGCGGCTATATGCTGCGCGGACTGCGGCGAAGAAGTATTAGGAGCTGATGAGGTCGGGAACGGAGAAACCACCCCCGACGATGCTCCGCAAACGCATGTGAATAACAAAGGCGAACCGATTTGTGAAGCATGCTATTCGCGGCGTGAAGCGAAGAAACGGGATGATGCGCTGGCTGCGGCAGAGAAAGAGCGCATTGAAAACGCGCGTATCGAACAGGCGCGCTTGGAAGGAGAACGCCTGGAGGGTGAAAAAAAGCGCAAAGACGCGGAAACCGTTGCTGAAGCGCTTGCAAAAAAACTGAAAGCGGCAGCGGACAGAGCGGCCAAGGAAGAGGCCGAGCGCGAACATATGAAAGCAGTGGCCGCAGCAGCAGCGCTTAAAAAAGCCGAAGAAGAAATACAACGCAAACAGGATGAACAGCGCAAGCGCACAGCAGAAGAAAACGAACGCCGCGAGGCCGAACGTAAGCATCTGGAAGAGATAAAAAATCAGCAGACGGAGAAAAGGTGCATGGGGTGCGGAAAGCAATTTATCCCCAACGCGCCGGATCGCAACCTCTGCCCCAAGTGTGCTGAGGACAAGGGAAAAGTGTTTGAAGCTATAGTCAGACAGGTGCTGGGCGCTGCTTGCGAAAAGCATGAAAAAGGCGGCTCCGCAATCCCGGAGGGCTTTCGCAAGGTGAAACGCTTGGGCGCGGGAGGAATGGGTGAAGTTTGGTTGGTTCAAGAAGAAAAAACAGGCAAGAAATTTGCGCTCAAAACGATGCTCCCCCAGGTGGCGGCGGATGAACGTGCTAAAAAATCCTTTCTTCGTGAAGCCAGACTGGGCGAAGTACTGGAACACAAAAATGTAATCCGGGTATACAAAACAGGCTGTGAGAGCGACATGTTTTTCATACTTATGGAACTGTGTGAAGGTGGCAGCGTGGATAATTACATGGAAAGGTGCGGTGGCAAGTTGCCGCTTGACATTGCGACTTACATCATCCTGCAAGCGCTGGATGGGCTGGAATATGCGCATCACGCAGAAGTAAGTGTGGAATGCGAAGATGGAATAAGGCGCGCAACGGGGGTTGTCCACCGGGATTTTAAGCCGGGCAACATTTTCCTTATGGATAACGCAAAATATCCTGTTGCCAAGGTCGCCGATTTCGGTTTCGCAAAAGCCTTTGAGACGGCAGGACTTTCGATGCACACCCGCACGGGAACCGCCGCAGCCACACCCGTATTCCAGCCGCGCCAGCAAATTGCAAACTATAAATATTCCAAGCCGGAAGTAGATGTCTGGGCAGCAGCAGCCAGCTACTACAACATGTTAACCGGCAGCTTTCCAAAAGATATACGCGGCAAAGATATCTGGATGGAGATGTATACGGGCACGCCCGTGCCGATTCGTCAGAGGGATTCGAGGATACCGGAGAAGCTTGCCTCCGTAATCGACCATGCGCTTGTTGAAAGGCCGGAAATCGGTATTAAAACTGCCGCAGAGTTTAAAAGTCAGATTGTAAAGGCTTTGCCCATGAATATTCGGCATGCGGTCAGAGGTGTGCTTTGATGAAGTGTACAATATCTACCTTTACATATGGCTTTTCCTTCGCCGGGCAAAAGGATATCGGTCAGCGCAGAAACACCAATCAGGATGAAATCATCCTTTGCCCGGATATCGGCGTATTTGCCGTTTCCGATGGTATGGGAGGTCTTCAGCAGGGCGCAAAAGCGTCCGCGTATGTGCGGGAGGCCATTCCCGCAATGATACCCTTTGCAATTAAAGATGCAAAGACGGCCGAAGAAGCCGGAGCCGCTTTTGTCGAAACTGTCCGTATGGTCAGCGACGGGCTGTTCAACACGGCAAACACGGAAAAATATATCCGCTTTGGTGCAACCTTCTGTGGCGTATGGCTGTATCGGGACAAGGCAATCTTTGCAAATCTCGGCGACAGTCGCGGCTATCTGTTGCGGAAATATAAAAAGACAATCATGCAGGTCACAGAGGATCATAATATCGCCGCTATCATGGTCAAAAATGGTGATCTTTTAAAAGATGACGCAACAGGGCATCCGGCAAGCTCACGGCTTACCCGATTTGTAGGCATGAATGCGCCCGCACTGCCGGATTATTTTATCTGTGACATTGAACCGGGAGATCGGATTCTCTTATGCAGCGACGGATTATACGGCATGGTTGACAACCATGAGCTTGTGCCTATCCTGCGCGGCAGCAAAAGCCCCCGAACAATCTGTGAAAGATTAATCCGGGAAGCGAATGAAAACGGCGGAAACGATAATATCTCAGCAGTTTATATTAAAATCGTATCGTGAGTTTTCATAGTGTCAATTGACAGAAGCGCAAATTTCAAACGCTTTCACAAGAAAGCAGCTACAATGACCATATCAAAGGTAAGGAGGCTGTATCTATGGAAGATTTTGATATGAATAAAGAGTATACCAACGAGGATTTTGACAGAATGCTGGTGCCGCTGTATGACGCCAATGGGCATCCCTATCTGGATGAATATGAATATATTGACGCGCAATATACCAACGACGAGGTTGAGCGGCTCCGCTATGTATACTTTCGACAGAAGAAAGAACGAGAAAAAGGGAAAGAGGAACGGTAGTATCGCTATCGCATGAGGGGTGATATCATGGCCAAAGATGAAAAAACGATATTAGACGCGGAGGAAACGGTTCTTGATGCCGACACGGCAGATACCACTCTGCCCGACGACGTTGCAACCATGCCGGATGACGCTACCGTTTTGGACGGCGAAGCGGCCTCTGGCGACGAAAGTGCCTCTCCTGTGCTTGAACAAGGCGCTTCTCTGCTGGATACCTATCGCATCGAATCTGATGCCATTGAGGGCGGCATGGGGGCGGTATGGCGTGTGCATCATACCGGCTGGAACGTTGACCTTGCCATGAAGCGCCCAAAATCAAGTCTCTTTCAGTCGGAAAAGCAGAAAGAAAACTTCGTCCATGAATGCGAGGCGTGGATTAACCTTGGCCTGCATCCCCATATTGTATCCTGTTATTACGTGCGTGATATCGCGGGCGTACCATCTATCTTTTCGGAATGGATGGACGGCGGCAGTCTGAAAAGCGCCATTGAGAAGGGAAGCCTTTATGAGGGAAACGCCGCAGAGCGTATCCTCGACATCGCCATCCAGTTTGTGCGCGGGCTGCATTACGCCCATGAGCAAGGGCTGATCCATCAGGATGTCAAACCCGATAACCTACTTTTGACGAAAGATTGGGACGCCAAGGTAGCGGACTTCGGTATCGCCAGAGCACGCGCCACACTGACCGTACTTGATGCGGACATCCCGGCCGACGCCACGATATTTTCCGCCAGTGGCGGCTATACCCCTGCCTACTGTTCGATGGAGCAGATGAATGGCGGGCAGCTCACCCGGCGCACCGATATCTATTCCTGGGCGGTATCGGTGATGGAAATGTACCTTGGAGAGCGCCCTTGGCAAAACGGCGTGATAGCTGGTGCGGCCTGCGAGGAGTATTTTCCCAACGCAAAAGTCTCCATCCCTCAAAAAATACAGGATTTACTTAAAGCATGCTTAAACGCAAAGGAAACCGAACGTCCGCATGATTTTGCAGAGATAGAAAAACGGTTGCTGGAAATTTATCGGGAAGAAACCGGAAAAGACTATCCGCGCCCCGTGTCCAAGGCTGCGGCGGATACATCGGACAGTCTGAATAACCGCGCATTGTCCTTCCTTGACCTGGGCAAGCCTGATGATGCGGAGCGATGCTGGCAATCTGCCTTGATGCAAAACAGCCAGCATGTAGAGACAATCTATAACCAAGGCTTACTTTTTTGGCGTAGCGGCCGAATGGACGATATACAGCTATTGCAACGAGTGCAAAGCTTATATGCAGTGGCTCTCAACCACACGGAAATAGATGATCTGCTATTTGATATACACCTGGAACGTTGTGATGTGCAATCAGCTATGCTTCTCCACGAAAAGGACCCACGGCGTGTGTTGCCGCAGAATCTACCGCATCCTGAATCATCCTTTATCGAAATAGCGTCTATCCGATCAGATTTAACCCGCAAGCGGGTATACAATGGTCTTTGCACAAATACCGCTCCTAATGGGCATCAAATTGCTAATGGCTACGATGACGGGCGTGTATCCATTCTGGATGGACAAACGAGGCGGGAGCAAAAGACATTCCAAGCTCATCTTTCTAAAGTTACCTGTCTGGCTTTCGATACAACGGGAGAACATCTGTTGACCTACGGCTGTGATCCGGTGGTTTTTAACCAACTCGCACATAAGGGAATTTCTGCTCCGGAATACCACTACAATTACACGATACGACTATGGGATGTGAGTATGGCAACATTTCACATCGAAATAGCTATGAATGATCGCATAGGTGCGTTTGCCTTCACCCCAGATGGAAAATGCTTTTTAAGCGGCACCTGCATCGATGGCGGGAAACAAGCACGTGTAAACCGTATCGAAGTATGGAACACAGCAGTCGGTTCTGCCAGACTCCGCCTTTTTGCGGAAGGTATACCGGCAGTGAAATCAATCTCTTTCTCCCCGGACGGGATATACCTTATGGCTTCTTACTGGGACAGCCCTGAAAAATTCAGCGTATGGGAATATGCCACGGGGCGATGCCTTTTTACCTTTGCCCAACCGGATTTCGCATCCTCCAGCGGCCAAGTAGCAGCTGCGTTTACAGCCGATAACAACCTCGTATGGATCGGCCCGGATGATAGCACCTGGAGTATGCCCCTACCCAAGGAGTTCTATAGGGCCAAGGGCACACTGTGCAAAATCCGCAGCTTTCAGGAACAGATGGATCTCCAACAACGCTTTTATAGTTTTCTGGCGCAATGTCGGACACAATTGGGGACAGGTGATGTTGCCGCCTCCCTGAAAGCTTTGGCACAAGCGCGTACCATCAAGGGATTTGAGACTGCCCTTGAGGCTCTGTCCGTGCAAGATGAGATCGGGAAACTCTGCCAACGAATCGGTATCCGTGCTGTATATGCGGTCGATGAGGACAGGCTGAATAACCAAGATGCGTTGAAGCGGGTGTTGTTGTCCCCGATGGGGTATTTCCTCTATTGCGATGAAAAGGGCAGGATTTCCGCTGTGCGGTCTGTCGGGGGCGAAAAATTATTTGCAACTAAATTGGGAAATCAAGGCTGTGGCCTGGCTTTAAGCGGAGACGGTATAACCTTCGCCGTTGGCGGAAAAGAAAGCGAAAGCGCCGTTGCATCCAGTGTAATTCAGATTTTTACCTGCCACCTTTTCCAGTCCACGCTTTCTATCAAACTTCCAAGCGGTAGCGGTAGGCCAACCGCTCTATCCTTTTTGCCCGATGGTAGCGAGATTTTGGCGGGGGGAATGTTTGGAAGCATCTCTCTTTATTCTACAGTGGATGGCAAGCGCAAAAAAACCTTTGCCCGCAAAGGAATGGAGAACACGATAGTATACGATATTATCTGCGCTCCGAATGGGAAAATTGCCTATGCTTGCGGCGAAGACCCTTTTGGCATCGCGGTGTTTTGTTTAGACAGCGGTAAATGGCATCCTTTCGCAACGGGTGATGGGGCCAGTCGTTACAGGTTGTGTGTCAGCCCTGACGGAACTTTGATTGCCAACACCCGCAAGATCGGAAAAGATTGGTCTATCGAGATTTGGAACAGCCGAGGCGAAAAGTTGTGGGAATTTCGGGAGACCAAGTGCATCAGCGCCATCACCTTTATAGCGAATGCGCGTTATCTAATGGCAACTTGTCATGAACCAGGTTGGAAAATATGGGATATGGATACTGGCAAAGTCTTGGTTGAAAACCGTCTTTCATTCGGCAAACCGGCTGCCTTGGCCATTTCGCAGGAGAACCTTGGGGCCTACATTTTTGATAGCGGCGGTGAATATAGCGAAGTAAGGTTTGATTGGGAATACCAATTTCCCGGCTGGACTAATTGGGATGAATCCGTACAGCCCTATCTTGAAGCCTTTCTGTCTCGGAATCCGGACTTTACAGAAGAAGATCTCGAAGTATTTATTGAGGAACTACAAGCCTGTGGCTATGGCTTCATCCGCCCCGAAGGCATAAAGAAAAAGCTAATGGAGATTGCCTCCACAAGGGAGCCAGGAAAAAAGAAATTCAGTTTATTTGGGAAAAAGAAATAGCCGGAGGTGACGCATATGGATTCATCCATCACCATGCAATTTGTTATGATGCGCGCGCAGGCGGAACTTGCGGCGGGCAATGGCGCGGAGCTTGCAGTAGAGCATGTTTTTTTAGGCATTTTGAAGCTTGCCGAGCTTCAGCCCGAAGATATCACACCAAAAGAGAAATACCATAGCGGAATCAAAGAGGATATTCGCCAAGTACGCGCGTTGCTGTCCGAGTCCGGAGTAGATTCATCACGCGCCCGGGGCCAGTTGCGCGGGATGTTGCGCAGTTATTGCTTTCCTGAAAATAGGAATATCCAAGCAGAGATGACGTCGATGCTGAATACGGCGGCACAGGTGGCCGCCGCCATGGGTTCTGAGGAATTGACCGCCGCCATGGCGCTCACGGTAATACTGAATGACCCAATCGGCGTCATCGGTGATGTTGTTCCCAAAAGCGGCAACAAAGCCGTTTTGCAAAACGGCGAACCGGTGGCGGAGGCCGCTGTCCCAATGCCGAAAAGCAAAGAACAAACGTCCGACGCGGCATCTGAAATGGGACTTAGCTTCCTGCCAGAGCTGACGGCGCGCATCCGTACTATGCGTTCCAAGCTGCTCTCCACCGTTTGCGGTCAGGATCATGTGGTCCATGCTTTTTCGGAAGGTATGTTCAGCGCTGAGGTGCTGGCGGCAAGCGATGAAAAGCGCAAGCGCCCACGGGCCATTTTTGTTTTCGCGGGACCTCCGGGCGTCGGGAAGACCTTCCTTGCCGAACAGGCGGCGGAAGCGCTCAGCATTCCCTATAAACGATTTGATATGTCCAGCTTTTCCGATCATCAGTCGTATATGAACCTTGTCGGCTTTGAGCGCAGCTATCAGGGAGCAAAGCCGGGCACGCTGACCGGCTTTGTCAAACAGCATCCGCATAGCATTTTACTGTTTGATGAAATTGAAAAAGCGCGCCTGAACACGATTCACCTGTTTTTACAGATACTCGACGCGGGCAGGTTGTCCGACAAATATATGGATGAAGATGTTTCGTTTAAGGATACCATCATTATTTTCACATCCAATGCGGGACGTTCTCTCTATGAGGGCGACGCAAAGCAAAACGCTGCGGGTATCCCGCGCAAAACGATACTTAACGCGCTGGAAACTGAGAAAAACCCACAGACAGGGCAGCCTTTCTTCCCCGCCGCCATTACTTCCCGTATGGCCACGGGCTGGCCGCTTCTGTTTAATCACTTGCAGGCGAACGATTTAGAAAGAATCAGCGCGGGAGAATTCAAGCGATTCTGTGAGCTGTTCCATAAGCAGTACGGCATTACCGTAAGCGCGGATGACTTGCTGGCGAGTACGCTCCTCTTCGCAGAAGGTGGTCAGGCCGACGCGCGCACGCTGCGGGCACAAACGGAGCTTTTCTTTAAAAACGAAATATTTAAGCTTTGTCGGTTATTCAACGTAGATTCCTTTCTCTCCGTGCTGGAGCGTTTGGACAGCATCCGGTTTGAAGTTGATGCCGTGCACCTCTCTGCCGATGTGCTTCCCCTATTCCAGAACAACGAAAAAGCCGAAATCCTGATTTTCGGCACGCCGTGGTTTGCAGACATATGTAAAGAAAAGCTGCCTGGCTTCATTTTTTATCAGACCACAAATCGGGATGAGGCGCTGAAAATCGCCGGTGAAAAGGACATCCGGTTAGTCCTGCTTGATCTGAGTACACGGGATGAAACCGCAGCAAAAAACGACGAAAGCAGCCTGTCTCCTGATCTTGCAGCCGCAACAGGGACAGTGAACGCCTTTGATTTTGCGCCTATGGCAGCGGCCAGTATACACGAAGGTAACGAGCTGTTTAGCGCTATTCGTGAACGTCTTCCCGAACTGCCGGTGTATCTTCTGGAAACAGAATTATTTAAGATCGACAGCGAGCTTCTCATGTCTTTTGTGCGTGCGGGAGCCAGAGGCAAGCTCACCGCGCCCACCGATGATTTTACGGTGTTTGAAGATGAGCTTGAAGATATCTGCAAGCGGATGTACATGCAGAGCGTAGCGGCGAGCATGGCCGGGGAACGCAAGGTGCTGTATTTTGAAACCGCGCCTAAATTTACCCCCGATAAAAAAGAAGTCGTTATTCGGGTTCGGGACCTTCAGTTAAAGCGCGCGCTGGCTGCGGAGGACGCCGGAGAGGTGTTGACGGACGCCGAAAAGCCGAACATCCGGTTCGAGGATGTGATCGGTGCCGGTGAAGCAAAAGAAGAATTGCAATTCTTCATCAATTATCTTAAAAATCCCAAAAAATTCTCGGCGCAGGGCTTAAAGCCGCCTAAGGGCGTACTCCTTTACGGCCCTCCGGGAACGGGCAAAACGCTGCTGGCCAAAGCTATGGCCGGAGAAAGCGGCGTCGCTTTTATCCCCGCTGTGGCAAGTTCGTTTGTCACCAAGTATCAAGGAAGCGGCCCGGAATCCGTTCGTGCGCTATTCAAAAAGGCACGGAGGTATGCACCTGCCATTATCTTTATCGACGAGATCGACGCGGTGGGACGCGCACGCGGCGGCTCTGATTCCGGTCACGGCGAGGAAATGGCGCTCAACGCGCTGCTTACGGAAATGGATGGTTTTTCTGTCGATCCAAAGCGCCCCATCTTTGTGCTGGCGGCAACGAATTTCGACGTTGAGGAAGGCAAAGGCGGCATGGGCACCATCGATGCGGCGCTTGCCCGACGCTTTGACAGAAAGATCATGGTGGATCTGCCGAACAAGGACGACAGGCGGCAGTATATCGAAATGATGCTGAAAAAGAATAAGACGCACATCGTCACAGAGCAGATGATCGAGCGTCTCGCCGGGCGTTCCACCGGTATGAGCCTTGCCAATATGGCGTCGGTGCTGGAGCTTGCCAACCGCATGGCTGTGAAGCAGAATAAGCCCCTTGATGACGTGCTGCTGGATGAAGCGTTTGAGCTTTCCCGCTTTGGCGCGGAGAAAAACTGGGGCCATGAATATTTGGAGCGTGTCGCACGGCACGAATCCGGCCACGCTTTCCTATGCTATTTGGGCGGGAATACCCCTTCCTACCTGACCATTGTCGCCCGTGGCGGCCACGGCGGTTATATGGAGCATTCCGATCAGGATATGGGGCCGCTGCAAACCAAGGAGGATTTAATCAGCCGTATCCGCACCAGCCTCGGCGGGCGCGCAGCAGAAATCGTGTATTACGGTGAGAAAGACGGCGTGTCCACCGGCGCGTCGGGAGATTTAGAACAAGCTACCCGCGTTGCCCGCGCCATGATCTGCAATTACGGCATGGACGATGAATTCGGCATGGCCGTCATGAGCGCGGAGGAAGCCACACGCGGCCCGCTGGCCGCCAAGGTATCCGAGCGCGTCAGCGCTATCATCCGCGATGAGATGAAAAACACCGTAGAAATTATTGCGAAAAATAAACACCGTATGGACCGCATGGTAAATGCGCTGCTGGAAAAGAACAAACTGACCCGTGAGGAAATGGAAGCGCTGCTGGGCGAGGAATAAGATGAGAAAGATTTTGCGCCTAACGCACAGGATGTCGGAAAATATGGAGGTAGCAATATGAAACGTCTTCTGCGCATTATGCTTACCATCTGGCTGGTGCTGAGTCTGACAGCCTGTGGAGCGACTACCACGACAGCGCCCTTTCCGACCTCGTCTCCGGTATCGGATACCGTGACGTTTTCTGACCCCGTGCTGGAGGCAATGGTGCGCGGATCGATAGGCAGGCCGCAGGGCGACATTAGTGCGGCAGAGGCAGAATCGGTGACAAGGCTGAACCTCAGCAATGAGTGGCAGCGTTACGTTTCCCAAGAGACGACGATCAAGGATATCGGCGGACTGGAATATTTCAAAAACCTTGAAAGTCTCGACCTGTCTTTTCACGCGATCACCGATATTACGCCGCTTGCAGGGCTGAAAAAGCTCACCTCGCTGTCGCTGGGCGGCAACCCGGTTGCTGATATCGCACCGCTCGCCGGACTGACAAATCTGAAAGTATTGGCGCTGACTGGCTGCTCGGCGCAGGACTACACCCCGCTTGCGAAGCTGATGAACCTGAATTTCCTGATGCTTGATCAGGCTACAATCACTGATGTATCGCCGCTTGTATCGCTGACAAATCTCAAGCATCTGTATCTGGCAGGCTGCCCTATAAGCAGCTATTTCCCGCTGTCGGATATCTACCAAAGCTTAGAGCAAAAGGATTTTACCATTGCGTTCACCCTTGCCGAGCTTGGGTTTATCATGGACACCGGTGGCAAGCAAGCGATCTATGACGGTGATAGCGCCTCGGTGCGCATCAACCATATCGAATGGGGCGCTCCGCCGGAGGATTGGTTAAAAAACTGCGTCCGAACAGTTTTCGAGCGCAACGGCTATAAGGTCGACATTGGGTATTACCCGGATTCCGACGCCTATGTGATGCAGGCTAATAAAGACGGCAATATGGTCATGAACTATGTGTATGACCACGCGAACGACAGCTTTATCGGCGTGGAAGATCGTAATAGCGAGGAGCAGACCGTGCGCGCGATATTTACCGACCTGGGCGCCGGAGACGTGCTGCTTTCGCCCGTTCAGACCTTTCAAGACACCCTCGCGGAGACGCTGGGCATCTCTGCGGATACGCTGTTTGAGATGCCTTTTGATGAGGCGGATGACACATTGCCGTCTCCATACGAGAGGTTAGGCTTTACATTGCTAGACTATAAAGGAACCTGTTTATACGAGGAGCAGTCCCCCCATGCTCTGAGTATTTCCATTCACAGGACAGAGTGGGATGAAAACGCGCCCGCCGAGAATCGAGTGGACTGGAGCATGGAGTTTTATGATTCCGATGTGAATGGCTATAAGTTACAGATTCTGTATTATGAGGCCGAGGGAAAATATCACGTTTCCATAGAGAAGGATGGCGTGGAAGCTAATTTTGAAGCCTATCCCGCCACAGGCGAAAAAGGCTGGGAATATCCCAACTTGGATACGGCGCATCGGATGTTTAACGATGCTTTTGGAACGACAGGCAAAGAATTGTATGATAAGCCGATTGCCTACTTTGAGCAGGTGGTTCAGGAGCGTTTCGGCATGAGTATCAATGAACTTTTCGCGTTACCAATCAAATAGAAAACTAACTGACCCGTGAGGAAATGGAAGCGCTGCTGGGCCAGGAGTAGCCTGTGATTTTATCAAAAAGCGATTCCGGTAAGAAAGGGGCAATATTATGGAGCTTGATAAGTTATGGACAGGCAATATTGGGGATGTTGCCCACGGCTTTTGCATCGACGGCTTTCTGCCGGATACAGAGCTTGGACGCATCATCCGGCTGCGGCAGCAGGTCACGGGAGAGTTCTTTTTGCTGACGGTTCTGAAAAAACAAACAAACCGCTTTGGGCGGGAGGAAGCGGATTTTTTGCTGAAGCAGATGCGCTTTGCCTCGGAGCATTTCCGGCATGGGAATTTGCAGCAGGTTCCCCTATGCGGCACGTTCCGCGATCAGCGTTTTTTTATCGTGCAGGAGTGCCCCTATACGCTCACGCAATACATAAAAGCGTCCGGCGGCAAGCTGATTGCCCCGATTGCGCTGCACATCGTTTTTCAGATACTTGACGCGCTGGAGTTTCTGCATCATATTCCAGCGCAGGAAGCCGGAACTGAGCGAACCTGCGTGACCCATGACTATCTGATTCCGGATCATATTTTGCTATCGGACGATAGTTCGATGCCAACAGTGAAACTCTCCGCACAGCACAAGCTCTATCTGGGCCGGGACGATGATGATTCACTGTATGGTGACTCCATACAGTTCTTTTATCTGCCTGTCGAAGCATGGTTGCACAGTGAAAAGACGGGCCGGATAAAGAGCAATTTGTGGACGGTGACAGCGCTGCTTCACTCCATGCTGACCGGGCTGCCCGATCTTGAAGATCATGAGCTGTTTATGAAGAAGCTCAAGGACAAATCCGCATTCCCGGCTGTAAACAGGCGCAATCTGTCTGTACCGCAAAGCCTTGCCAAGCTGATTGATACTGTTCTTGCACAGCGGGATTTCCCGTATGACCTGATGGCCTCAGAATATAAAAGCATGCTGAAGGAAAGCGCTGAAAAGCCGTATATCAGGCCAGCCCGTGTGGACGATGACGATGATTTTCTGCTGGATGAAACTGACTTTGAGGACGCCGATAAAGTTTTTTGCGCGGACGCACTTGTCATATCCTCTATTGCTGCGCCCGTCCTTGACGCGGATATGTCTTGTAAAAACCAACTGGATTCTCCTTTCGATCAGGATGCGGTTCCTCCCGTACCCAAACAGGAATACCTTCCAAAAGGCACTCAACTGTTTAATACGTTTGAAATTACTACTGACAAACCGGAAACAAATGATTTTGGATGGTATAGTTATTCCGCCCGCCGTGTGCAACCTGAAACCACCGCGCGGGAGTATACCGTGATACAAGCCACACACCATTACAGGACTTGTTTTGAGAGGATTGAACAGTGGCGGCGGCTGGAACATCCCAATATCCGTCGCATGCTTGCCATGGGATTTCATTCCGGAGACACGCTTATCATGGCCTTTGAAGGATCGAAAAACGCAAGCGACAGTTGGTTTGAAAATATGACCCGCCTGCGCAATCAGAATTGGGAAAGCTTCATGAAAAACATTCTGGACACAACGCTTGGATGTGCGTGTGGGCTGCGCTTTCTTCATCAGAACAAAATGATCCATGGCGATATCAAGCCGTCGAACCTGTACGGACATGGTGTAAATATAAAGATTGACGGCCTGTGGGTGCCCGAGAATGGCGGCTACACGCCTGCGTACGCTTCGCCGGAGCAGTTTGAAGACCGGGCCATTGATGAAAGTACAGATGTATGGAGCCTTGGCGTCACATTGGTGGAACTACTTTTAGGAGATCGTCAATGGAGCAAGGGGCCGGTATGCAGCCTTGTCTATGAAGAACATCTTAGAATACGCTGTAAACCGCTCCCAGATATACTTTGGAGTATATTGCAAGGCTGCCTCCAGACGGATAGTTCAAAACGTATGCGTGTCAACGAGCTTATAGATTTGCTTGAGCGTAATCGTTTGGATGTTTAAAAACCTATCCGATGAATACGAGACAGGCTTATGTGGTTGCCAACAAAAAATGCCAAAGTGTAAATTCACGCTTTGGTATTTTTTCGCTTTTGATGTTTTATTTCGAGTAGTATAAAAGCAGGTCAAATAGGAAAACACCCTGACGGAAAGGAGAACATCATATGAGCAAGCAAGGAAACGAAACGCATATCTGTAAAGAGCACTTAGGTGCAGGCTGCCGATGCACCATTTGCGGGAAGATCTGCCATGATTATCACAGTGACGACGATGGCACATTTGCCGCCTCCGGCAAGGTTGTGACCGCGCGTTGCGCGCGATGTGGGGATGAGGAACATTATTATGCCGATACCGGCGTGGTGATCGAGCACTACCGGGGTCGATCCTATGAACGTGAACCCGAAACTGTATATCCATCCAAGCATGCTCCGCAGGGAGAATTGTTGTACATGATCAAAAAGTCGGATGATAGGTATATCATAACAGGTATTACGGAAAGGTCGGTCGCCGAAAAGCTGGGACTTCGGCACCTGACCGTGATTATCGTGCCTTTCGTAACGGATGGCGCAGATAAAGGCTGCTGGATCATTCATAACCGGCACGACAAACAGATCGCCAAAGGAAAGACCAGCGCTCCGTTGAGCCTCAACTTGTTTGGTGGACACTGCGGCCCGCCAGAGGATGATATTGCCAGGCTTATAGGCAAGACGGTAGGGCCTGAGCTGCTTCGCGAAAACGCCCTGCGCGAGCTTTCCGAGGAGTTGCTTTGTAAGAATGGGATGAAAAAACGGTTGGAGTTGTGGCGTGACGGTGTGTTCGCCGGAGAGTTCCTTTACGCCTCGCCATACGAGGTATGCCCCGAGAGCCTTATCCCCATTGGCTTTACGGAATACGCCGCAAAGGATAACGTCGAGTATTCCTATATATTTGCGCTACCCGTGCCGGGAAGCCAAGTAGAGCAGATTATAGCCGCCGACAATTATGATAAGCACAGCCAAGCAGATGGAATAACCTATGAGACGGACATCGCGCTGCCGGTAGTGTTTATGACGGAATCGGAATTAAAAAGGCTTTGGGAAAGCCGCGACCCTCAGGTCGAGGTATGCGATGCCATCACCCGCCTTTGGGAGGAGCAAAACCGCGCAGTGTATCAAAGACTGCTTGATTGCATTGAAACCCATGAGGTTTTTTAAGGGGGATTTCAAAATGAATCTGGCATGCTTATTCGGGCACCGCTGGGAGGGCTGCGTCTGCCGCCGCTGCGGTGCAAAGGCTCATGAGTACAGTGACCGCCACAAGTGGGAATATCTCGGAACTGAGGAGATGGGATGCTCGCTCTCATCGTCGCGTGGAAGCGGGCAGTATCTTGACTCATGCTATGGTGCGGATTGCCAATTCTGCGATTCGAACAACCGGGTGAACTACATTTATATTTGTCAAACATGCGGCATGAAGAAAACCACTTCTTTTAAGTTATAACGTCAGGAGTGAAACAATGGATAAACTTTACGCGATGCTGCGACAGGCCGAAGAGACAGAGGCTCTGGCACGAAAGCTGACGGAAGAAGCAGGTTTAGCTTTGCCGGACGCTCCTTCTTCAGAAATCAGAAAGTGCTCCGACCAATCTAACGCTATGTTTTTATTTGAAAAATCGTGGGAGCTGTATCAGCAGGTGGAAGCACAAATACGGATGCAACTGGACGATATGGACAGCGAGGAAAGCAACCTTTTACTTGCACAGACCTTGTTGGACATTCATATTCATCCGAATTCGGGCCTGAAACGGGATACACCCGCACTTTGGGAATCTCAGTATCTCTGGCTCAAGCTGTATTACCAAACCCGAAATGAGGCGTATCTGGAAAAAGCGAAGCTTTGTGACGGGATACGAAATGCTTGCGTAGAAAAAATTGAACAGGAGGACAATCAATGAAACGACTATTTTTTATCGGATTGATATTGATCCTATGCCTGTCGCTGTGTTCATGCGGTTCAACAGGCGACAGTTCTGATAATGCTTCAGATACCAACCGTTCAACAGGTATCATTGAAAACGAACCGGCTGCGTCGGTAACGGAACAGCCCGCGCAACCGAGCGCAGCCTTACAGACCGAAGAATCAAATCCCGGCGTTTCGTTCCCATTTGAAGACGATGAGGGGCGCACACGCTACCGTTTGGTGATAAACGGCACAGAGGTCGAGACGGAGAATTACCCCTTTACACTCCCGGACGAGCCAAATGGCGGCTATTATCCGATTGAGGACGTGCTGAACTGTTTTGGCGTGGCCTGCCTGACAAATGAAGATAAGAGCGCCTGTGCAACGGTAATTAACAATGATCTCATTCAGGTATTCGCAGATTCGCCTACGCTGACATACGGCAGCAAGACAATTTCTGCCGTGGACACCGAGGTTGTTCCCGTTGTAGTTGACGGAGCTTTATACGTCCCTAGTTTCTTCCTGATGCAGTTTTCAGACAGCAGCATTGTGGATTTCAGCGATGACCGAAGCGCGGCGACACTGGATACTGATATCGTCGTAGATGTATCAACATCGGGTCTTGTCGGTGTTGATACCAGCATGCTCGAACGAGGCTCCGGTCAGGTCGTAACCAATGGAGAACACCGTTGCCCGAGGTGCGGCGGAGCTGGTGGGCGTAACGTAACAGTTCAAGATAAGTATTGGAATCAAGGCCAATGGATACCGACACTGAAAAGCTCATGGGAAGTTTGCCCTTACTGCGGCGGCAGTGGCACGGTAAACTGATCAGGGAGCATTGTCAAACTCAGTGGTATCCACGGCATCTACACGTTGAGCGGAGAGTTTTGAAAGGTGAATGCGTATGTGGCGGTGTTTATTCAAAGAGCTTGATTGGGACAGTAGGCTTGAGGCGCGCCAGCTTAAAATGATACAGCGGACCAAAAGAGATATTCAACTTTTTCGGTTATGGAAAAGAAGCCCCTATATCGAGGTGCGGATTGCGGCCATTTACAAATTGAAAAATCAAGAGATGCTTTCTCATATCGCTCAGGCCGAACAGGTAGACGAACTGCGCTATGAGGCCGTAAGAAAGCTGACGGATAAAACCCTGCTTGCCAAAATCGCAATTAAAGATAAGATCGATTATATTCGGTACATTGCACATCGTAAGTGTGCCTGCCAAAAGGGATCTGAATTGTGGGATGCCTCCGAAATGGATGAAGACGCGGAAAAAGTGCTGTCTGCGATTATGGAACGTAATGCCTACCTGCACTTTCTCGCAACAGGTCAGGAACCCGATGAGGAATGGTGGTGAACTACCAGCCAAACAGCAGAAGCCTCGATAAAGGTTGGTCAAAACAATGAGCACAGTAAAAGAGATTTCGGTTCGATGCGCCGTTTGTGGCGTAGAAAGCAAACAGGCTGTATTGACCTCATACAGCCTGTTCGGTGAGCCTGACCTGGATTTTCGGCCAGCTCCGATGATGCGTTCAACGATGAATTGTTGGCTGATGGAGTGCCCAAACTGTGGGTATGTGGCAAAAACTCTACGCAGATGGCCGTGTGCTTCCAAGAAAACCTTACGCCAGATTTACAGCGGGTTAGATACAAGTCTGCCTTTGCTTGCCCATGCCTTTCATAAACGGGCGCTGTATTGCGAATATGTCCAGGACGCTACCGGTGCGTTGCGTGCGTATCTTTGTGCGGCATGGGCCTGTGACGATGCGGAGGATGATATTCATGCCATGGCCATGAGGCTCAAATGTCTGGAACTGGCGCAGAAAAAGCTTCATTGCTGCCACCGCAGTAAATGGCGCAAGTACATGCAGCTTATTGCTGACCTGCTGCGCCGAACTCAGAATATTGCAACCCTGCGGAATATGGACACGAATGACCGGCGGCTTGATTATATGACACGTGAGCTGTTGATTTATCAAAAGGCTCTTGCGGAAAAGCATGATTTTTTAGCGCATAACCGGGCCGAGATTGACTTGGAGCCATTTGATGATTTTTATGAAAAGAAGTCCAGTAACGGCCTTGATCCGTCCTATGAGCTTGAAGAATATCTGGCGCAGGCATTGTCCATGCATCCGGAGGATCGTACAGAGGCATTGGAAAGACTTGATTGCCTGCGTCCACATGAATTGAATCTGCCGTACCATTCGTATGATGCCGTGTTGCGACAGCATCGGGGATTGCCTGTAAGCACGGATAATCCATATTCCGTTGATGACCTTGCCAAGGTTGTAAACAGCGAGTTTCTCGATATGATGGAAACCTTTGCGGTGCCGCATAGTATGGTGCGTGAGCGGGTTACGCTTCAAAGCAAAACATGCATGGCAATACTGTATCAGCTTTATACCAGTCCGTATCTTGAGCAAGAATGGAAGAATTATGCCAATGCGCAGGAACGGTTATACCTGATGCGTATTGACGATTTGTTTTCCGATGATAGCTATCTGGTCGGATTGATCGAACCGAGAACCCTTGATAAGCCCAAATAGCCTTGCCGAATTCTCTGCGGTCTGCATACATCATTATATTGAAACGCCAAAGTGTAAATCCACGCTTTGGCGTTTTTTCATCTGAAAGTATCTTTCTCAGGTAAGATGAACATATCAAAACGATTATTAAGAACTACGAGGAACGCCTCATGATTTATCTTACAGGAGATATTCACGCTTCCCATGGTATTGAAAGGCTTTCAAATAAAGACTTTCCCGAACAAAAAGGGCTTACAAAATCCGATTATATGATTATTTGCGGCGATTTTGGGTGTGTGTGGGATGGCGGCAAGCAAGATCAATACTGGCAGGATTGGTTACAGGAGAAACCCTTCACAACATTGTTTTTGGATGGCAACCACGAAAATTTTGACCTGTTAAGCAACTATCCAGTAAGCGAATGGAACGGCGGCGAAGTACAGTTTATACGCCCTCATGTGATTCATTTGATGCGTGGGCAGATTTACAGCTTAGATGGGAAAAGCTTTTTTACGATGGGGGGAGCTGCCTGCCATGACATATGGAATGGCGTCCTCGATATGGATGACCCTGCGTTCCCCGTTAAGTTTGATTATATGAAAAAGCGAAATATGTTCTTTCGCGTCAATCATTATTCCTGGTGGAAAGAAGAGCTGCCTTCGCAAGCGGAGATGGAGGAAGGTTATCAGAACCTTGCAAGGCACAATTTTACTGTGGACTATGTTGTCACCCACTGCCTACCGGATAAATACCACTTGGCCTTTGGTAAAGGCGAATATACATCCGACAGCCTAACGCAGTTTTTCACCTCGCTCGACGAAAAAGTCACCTGTAAACAATGGTTTTGCGGACACTATCACACAAACCGGATCATGGATGACAGGCACACCGTGCTTTATGAAGCGATCATCAGCGAGAGCCAGTGGGATACCGCAAATAAGGCAAAACGAAAACAGATGTTAAAACAAATCTCTTAGGGGGGACTGTAATATGACATACGCTAACTGGAGAAGCATGGACGATGCGGCCGCTATGCGGGGTGTGCGCCCGGATATGACCAGAGAAGAGCTGATAGAGGTCGCTTATGGGGCGCGTTCCGGCGCTGCAAGGAGAATTGCGGTTGTTTATCTTGATGATCCTGAAATCACGCGAGCTTTTGCATTGGAAGACCGTGATCCTATGGTGCGAAGAGGTCTTGCCCGCAGATTGACAGATGCAGAATCTTTAGAGCAACTACTGAATGACGCAGATTACTCCGTCAGAAAAGCGGCGGCGGATACGCTTAAAAAGCTTCAGGAAAAATGAATTGCCAAGATGTCTATTCACGTATTGGCAATTATTCGCCCGGACTTCTTGATACTACGGTATGGTATAGATACACAACATACGGAGGAATTCAGTTATGAAGAAAACACTTATCGTATCCATTCTGTTTATAGCGATGATCAGTCTTTACGGTTGTTCAAACGCCTATGAAAGCGACGGCACTGTAACCGTAAAGAACGCAAAAGGAAATAAGGTTTCCTATCAGATAGCAGAAATCGGAACAAACAGCGACGGCAAAACATGTGTTTATATCCAGGGAACGAAAGCTGCGGACGGTAAAGAAACCTCCGTCTGCGCCTATGTAATGTCGGGTGTGGATTTTGATTGGGACATTTATGTCGGTGCATCCATTACCATAGACGGTACGGTTTATGAGGCGCTCCGCACAACGCCATACCTGGCCACAGTACCCGGAAATCTTGTTTGCTTTGAATATGATACTGATCAAACGCCGGATACAATCACCGTGTTTTATAGCGACAATCAGCAAGGCGGTGTTTCAGTTAATGTTGCCGAACTAGCGCTTGAGCCTGTCTCTTACTGCCAGGGACTATCCTCAGACGTCAATTATGTACCGAACACGGAAGAGTAAAAAAGGTGATAAAATGCTGATTTCTAAAAATCAAAATGAAGAGTATGGTTATGTACCCTCCAACCCGGTTTTGCTAAGCGGCTATGCGGACATACAGCACTTCTTTGGAGGATTGCATACCGAAAAAGGTTGCGCGGTGACTTACAGGAGAATTGGATCGACGTTTGAGTCTCAAAGCAACCACGTGATAGATGTCTTTGAAGTGTCGGGAGATGACGGCAATAAACTGCTCTACCTTGACGTTTATGGAAACAGCCAGTTCAAAGCTCCTAAAGGATATAAATTAGCGCCTAAGATAAATCCATCGAAAAAGGATAGGTGATTTTCAAAGGTTCGCGCTCTATTGAAAGGCTGATTTTTACATTGTATAGATTCCTGAATTATTGCCTGACGCAGTGAAATGAACCGTCGAATGGGCGGCAAAGTAACAGCCCTTGATGTTAAACGGCGGTTGTAAAAAAACCGCCGTTCTCTTTAAAGTTATGGGTGCGGATGGCGTAGTTAGTGCGCCCATTTTTAAGAACACGGCGGTATAAGGAGGATACCGCCGTGTATTTTTGTCCCTAACTGCCTTTATTCGTCAAAAAAAGCCATGCTTATGCATGGCAATATTGCGCACACGAATATGAACACAGACATCATACTATAGGAAATATAATCGCATTGGCCCGGCTGACATTTGTCCAGCCGGGCCTTTTTGTACTCAGCTCCGTCGGCTGCCGCTCCCCACCACCTTCGTTTCGGCTTCCAACATCCAAAACCGAAACGGAGGAAAAATCAAATGACAACGATCAATCTTCGGGACTACTACCCGTATTATACCGCCGATTGCTTTATTGAGGTGACGGACAAAGTTGCCGCCATGCTCTTGGCCCACGCGCGTTATGAAGCTGCGTATCAGCGCCGCAAATACTGGAATAAGGCCCATTACTCTCTTGACCGAGGCGATGGTATTGAGCATGACGCATTGTTCGTCTCTGTATCCCCCTGCGAAATATACGAACGCAAGGTTACATATGAACAGCTTTATGCCGCTATCGCCAGTCTGCCGGATAAGCAGGCGAAACGCATCTATGCCCATTACTTTCTTGGTATGAGCAAAGGGGCGATAGCCAAGGCCGAGGGTGTCAACAAAAGCCAGATAACGCGCTCTATCCAGGCGGCATTAACCCGCATTGAAACATTTTTAAAAAAAGTGCTTTAACTGAGCGCAACTTTTGCTCAGAAATTCTCATGGCTAATGAGGGGACATGCTTCCCGCTTAAATGAACCTTGATAATTTCATATACGGTGTTTCAGGTACATTCCCTGCGTGGCTGTAAAAGGCAAGCGAAAAAGGGCCGACGCAACGACGGCTATAAGCCCGAGCGACCAACGGAACCCTTAACCCCGGCTGTGGCAAACCGGGCGCGATGACACACGCGGGAGATAATGATACTTCCTCACGGCCCCCTATAGACTTGGGGGGAGCCTCTGCGGTATACGCTTGTCTGGCAAACGGCGGTACATGCGGAGCTATGATGCGGCAAAGCTGGCCGCAGCCTGAGATATCCCTTTGTCGGGGGGGCGTGGCAAATACGGCAGAACATCGGCATCAGAGATCATGGGCTGACCTTTGTGTTTTACAAGGTCAGCCTATTCCTATGGTGCCGGTGAAAATGAGCTTTGAAAGGAGTTCGGCAGCGGGTGGCAAACCAATGAGCGCAGCTCCTTTTCAAAAACATACTGTACAAGCGGTTTCAAGGCTGTGATACCAAGCTAATGGCAGCTCACCATATTCCTTTTGTCGAGGTGTTCGGTTGATTTTCCGTGCAAGGGAACATGTCTATAGGGTATTTATGGGTCATTTCTGTTCGCGGGAATATATCAACAGGAATCCTGATTTGATTAATGTTTATTCAGGAAATTGTGTAACAGCTTAATAGAGACAGAGTCGAATTCTATCAATCCCTCCGCTCTCATTTTGGCAAGTTCTCTGGATAAAGATGTCCTTTGAACTCCGATTCTTTCAGCCAACGCCTTTTTTGTCATACTAAGTTTGATTATATTTGAATTTTGCTTTTTGCATTCATAATCCAGATAGCTCACGATGCTCTCACGGATTGTCCTGTTCACATAGTGCTTTATCCTATCACCAAGGATGACCGTGTGGTCCGATACATACTCAAGATAGCTCTTTAGAAATTCATGATTATCTGAAAACAAACTGAACAGACGATCCTTGTTTATCTCTAAAATCAATGTAGCTTCTTTGGCCGTGACGGTCATCGGGTAATATGGATTTTTTGAAAACATCAGATTGCCGCCAAGAACATCACCGCCAAAAAACTCCGCTATTGTCATTAGATTGCCAGACTCGTCAATACGCTCAATAACCACTTTCCCAGAGAGAATGATCTCAAGCTTTGAGCAGACTTCCCCAACAAAATGAACAATATTGTTTTTCCCATACTGGGTTATTTTACAGCTTCCTTCAGTTAAGTACGAATCAATTTCCTGAGGCTTTATTGATTTTATAAGATCAATCTCTCGCATTAGTTCAAAATATTTTTTCATGACATACTCCCGAGGTGTTACATTGGTAACACCTTTTTGCTTATTCTATCATTATAATAGGGTTATAGCAATAGAAGGAGGTTAAGTATGGATATATTTACAATTGCGTTCTGGATAATAGCAATTGTTCTTACCGTTATTTCACTCATAAAGGATAAGAAGAAAACATTTGCTGCAATGAAAAAATCAAAGGGTATGATGGGAAATATGTTAGGTGAAATTGTAGCCATCATATTTTTAATCGGTCTTGTCCTGACATTCATCCCGCCTGAAACAATAAAAATAGTTTTAGGTTCGGCAAACACATTTGTGTCAACAGTTGTTTCAGCACTTGTTGGGAGTATTACCCTTATACCGGCTTTTGTTGCGTTTCCGTTGGTTGGATCTTTAGTTGATGTTGGTGCGAGCATTGTACCGGCAGTTGCATTTCTTACAACTCTCACAATGGTTGGAATTGTAACTTTCCCGCTCGAAAAGAAAGAGTTCGGGACAAAATTTGCGCTTACCAGAAACGCTCTTAGCTTTGGATTTGCGATTGTGATCGCACTTACGATGGGGGTGATTTTGTGAAGGCTGTTTCAATAGTAAAGAAGAACAAGCTGCTTTTTCTTGTTGCACTCGCATACCTTGTGATACTAGTTATATCGCCCGATAAGGCAATAAAATCGATTGGCAACAGCGTTTATTATCTAGTCGAAATGCTTCAGGTACTGCCAGTTATATTCTTACTCACCGTTGTTATTGAAGCTCTGGTTCCGAAAGAAATGATCATGCGAGGGTTCGGAGAAAAATCAGGTTTTAGGGGCAACCTGCTTGCTCTATTACTGGGAAGTATCTCGGCCGGTCCCATTTACGCCGCATTTCCTATCAGCAAGACTCTGCTTGGGAAAGGTGCAAGTATATCCAACATCGTTATTATATTAAGCTCTTGGGCAGTCATCAAAGTTCCCATGCTTGCTAACGAGGCAAAGTTCCTTGGTGTAAATTTCATGATTATCAGATGGGTGCTTACGGTTATCGTGATATTCGTAATGGCTTATATAACCGGCATGATTGTAAAAAAGAAGGATTTACCTGTTGATTCGAAAAAGGCGGAAACACTGGAGATTAAAGAAGATTATTGCATCGGTTGCGGTCTCTGTGTAAAGCTCCTCCCTGAGTACTATGAAATGAACCAAAACAAAGCTGTAGTCACGAAAATGCCCGAAGGGAAGGAAGCGGTGCTGGCTCTCAAAGAATCTATCGAAAAGTGTCCATCTAAAGCAATTATTCTGAACAAGGAGGAAATAGTATCATGAAATACTTAGCCAGCATTATTCGCATACTGTTTCTCGCTCTTTTTATCTTCCTTCTGGCAAATGGAAAAGTAGTACTTTGGCTTGCGTTGTTCGGAGCAAGCCTGGTTGTCGCTCTGATTTTCGGCAGGATTTACTGCGGGTATGTTTGCCCTATGAATACTCTGATGATCCCCACCGAATGGCTGTCCAAAAAGCTGAAGCTTCAAACACCGAATACCCCTAAGTGGCTGAAAAGCGGATATTTAACATGGATTACTCTATTTATCAGTATAGTGATGATGCTGCTTTCAAAAAGACTGCTGCATATTGACCTGCCGATTCTGCCTTTCTGGCTGGTTGTATCGGTACTCATCACACTCAGATATAAACCAGAAGTATTTCATAATCTCATCTGCCCGTTTGGCGCTTTGCAAAGGACCTTTGGCCGTTTTGCAAGGTTTTCTGAAAAAGTTGATAAGGATGCTTGCGTCGGCTGTAAACTATGTAGAAAAGTTTGCCCTTCGAATGCAATCCTAGTTTCCTCAGAGGATAAAAAGGCAATTATAAAAACCGCATTGTGCCATCAATGCACAAACTGTCAGCAGGTTTGCCCCAAAAGTGCCATTCACTACGGTAAGCATAGAGCATAAACATATTGGACTCTAGAACCTGCGATTAACATATGTTTCAACTTTGCGCAGCAGTGAACAGATTTGTCATGATTGATCTCGGATATTTATAAGTCCCGCCGTTAGGTAAATACCATATCGGCGGGACTTGTTTTTTTTGATATTAAGCCATAAACAATTCAATGTCGGAATCTACAGTGCCGATACCAGCAATGCCAAACTTCTCAACCAGAACCTTCGCAACATTTGGAGACAGGAAGCCTGGGAGAGTAGGCCCGAGATGGATATTCTTCACACCCAGATACAGCAACGCCAAAAGAACAATGACGGCCTTCTGCTCATACCAGGCGATATTGAACGCGATCGGCAGCTTATTAATATCATCAAGACCGAATACTTCTTTCAACTTAAGCGCGATGAGGGCAAGCGAATAGGAGTCATTGCACTGTCCGGCATCGAGAACTCTTGGAATCCCGCCGATATCGCCAAGTTTCAGCTTGTTGTAACGGTATTTCGCGCAGCCTGCGGTGAGAATAACCGTGTCCTTGGGGAGCCTTTCGGCGAACTCGGTGTAATACGCTCTCGACTTCATCCTGCCGTCACATCCGGCCATAACGAAGAACTTTTTGATTGCTCCGGTTTTTACAGCATCGACAACCTTGTCGGCCAAAGCTAAAACTTGGTTGTGAGCAAAACCTCCGACAATAGAACCGGTCTCAATTTCATCGGGAGCAGGAAGAGTTTTTGCCAGAGCGATAATTTCAGAAAAGTCCTTTTTGCCGTTTTCGTCAGCTTCAATACGCTTGCAGCCCGGATATCCAGTAGATCCTGTAGTGAATATCCTGCTTCTAATTTCTTCGCTTCTCGGTGGAACAATGCAGTTGGTAGTAAACAAGATGGGGCCATGGAATGGTCCAAACTCGTCTACTTGCTTCCACCATGCGTTGCCGTAGTTACCGGCAAAATTATCGTACTTCTTAAATGCGGGATAATAGTGGGCAGGCAGCATTTCGCTGTGCGTATACACATCTACGCCGGTACCCTTGGTCTGTTCCAGTAATTGTTCGAGGTCGGTCAGATCATGGCCGGATATCAGAATCGCAGGATTTTTCCTGACGCCAATGTTGACTTCAGTAATTTCAGGATTGCCGTACCGTGACGTGTTTGCCTCGTCCAGCAACGCCATTGCCTTAACACCGTATTCGCCGGTTTTCAGCGTTAGCGCAACAAGGTCGTCGGCGGTTAGGGAATCGTCCAATATCGCAGCAAGTGCCTCATATATAAAGGCACTGATCTCCAAATTTTCCTTGCCGATGTTCTTGGCATGTTCCGTATAGGCAGCCATACCCTTAAGTCCATATGTGATCATCTCACGAAGGGAGCGTACATCTTCATTTTCTGTTGCCAGCACCCCTACAGAAGCAGTCTTTTCCAGCATTGAAGCCCTTGAATCCACAGTAAAGATTGCAGCATCGTGTAATTCTTGAACCTTAACAGTTTTTCTGAGTTCGTCTCGAACAGCAATCATTTTCAAAATTTGTTTTTCAAATGACCCATCATCAAAATTAGCGTTGGTGATTGTCATGAAAAGACTGTTAAGCATTTCGTAATTCGTTTTGCCAAGGTTTTTTATATCCAGCTTTCCCTTGACAACAATTTCCGAAATACCTTTCAATGTATAAATCAAAAGATCCTGAAGCCTTGCAACCTCTTCGGTTTTTCCGCATACACCGCGTATCGTACAACCTTTTCCTCCTGCGGTTTCCTGACATTGATAACAAAACATACTCATTTAGTTTTCCTCCTATTATTCTTCAACAACTTCAAACTCGTCCTTGCTTACAAAACAAATCGGGCATTGCCAATCATCGGGGATATCTTCAAACGCAGTACCAGGCGCAATACCACCATCGGGATCACCGATTTCCGGGTCATATATATACCCACAAGGAATACAACGATATTTCTTCAATTTCTCTTTATCTCCTTTCCAAATGTTATCTATAGAATTTTCATTCCACGTCAAAAGCTTCTGCCCAGGTGTCGATCATGGCGTGCAGTTTTTCATGGATGCCATGTCCTATGACAGTCTCTTCATACTGCTCGAATTGTTCAAACAGAACGCTTTGTGCTTGTTCATAAATCACATTATCCGCCATCATGAAAAGCACATTATTTTCCTTGTCGATATGCCTGCGCAGCAGGTCGCGGTATTGAACAGCTGCGTTATTAAAGCCGCTGATGTTCTGATCGTCGACGCTTTTAGACATTTGCGCAATATAGTCTCTACCTTGAGCGTGCTCCTGAAGCATGACACCGACGGGACCGCCTTCGTTAGGGATTCCCTTGTTAACCAGTTCTTTGAATAGGTAATTCTCCTCTTTGCCGTGGTGGCATTTATCCGCAAATATCTTGAGAAAATAAACCACCTCACCGTAATAACGGAGCATGTTTTCAGCACCGAGGCTATCAGACTCCATCATTTTATCAAGTATTTGCAAAACATAAAGGATTGCCTCGTGTTCCTTCCGAAGATCTTGTGTAGCTTTTCCCATTTTTTATCCTCCTTAAAAACAGATAATGAAGTGGTCAGTAAGCCTGTCCATCAGACTTTCGGAGCAGGTGCCTTTACGACGATTAGCTCCAATGTTTCCTCATTCAGGTTTTTAACATTCATTTTTGTTTGAAACGGGATTTTTAGCAGAGTACCGGCTTCATATTCATGTATCTCCTGATCATTCAAGCCTATAGAAAGCTTTCCGCGAACAACAGTCATATACACGTTCGAGTTGGAAAAGTGTTCCGGTAAGCCCTCTGTTTTGTTAAACACCATGTGTAGATAGTGTAGGTTCTCATCAAAAATAACTTTCTCGACTGCCTTTTCATTACCTCTTGACAGACTAAATATCTGTTCGACCATAAATTACTCCTCCTCATTTTTATGTTAATTATACCATGCAGTAACAAAACTCATATGTTGTAATTGCAACAAAATTGTTGTGCACAATTAATGTGTATAATCCAAGTACTTTATATGATCCGGCAAATCCTTTTGTATCAGTTCTTTCATCTTTTTGGCAAAAGGACAGGGGTAACCAATAGGATTGCCGCGCTGAATGCAAGAGGCAAAAACGATTGTGTCGGCACCTCTTTTCACAAGTTCCCTCGCACGTAAAACCGCTTTTTTGCCAGGACACCCTCCGCAGTTGATGAAACCTATGATCTCAATATCTTCTTCAACGTCCTCAAAGGCGCCCTTCTTTTCTTTGATAAACTTGAAATCTGTCGTTCCGGGACAATAATCCTCTGTCTGCATGCATCTGATGATTCCTACTTTCATTACAATTACCTGCCTTTCACTTATCATTCATCCCATTAGGAATAGCCTGCGTTTTGAATACATCCAAATCGGCGGCTCACGAACCCCCTGACATCTAACCTGACCACTCGTAGTCACTGATTTCATCCTGGAATGCAGTATATAACTCCATGTCACTCGACATGGTTTTCAAAATCGCTTCAAAGACGGCTCGGTCGCTTTCATCACGGGCATTCTGGGCATCCAACATCGTAAACGTCCACAAGACAATCATTGGCATTGCCCAATATAAATGCTTCTAAAGAATTGTAAGTAGCTTGATTCATTATATAAATCTCCTAACCTGTATTTTAATAACAACTATTAACTGTCGCTTTTATCATTCACCATTTCCATGATGTCGCCAACGTCACATTCCAAGGCTCTGCATATTTTAGCAAGAATATCGGTGCTGACATTTTCGTCTTTCCCTAACTTGGCGAGAGTCGTCGTACTAATACCGGTTACCGTCCTGAGGTCTTTCTTTTTCATATTTTTATCAATTAGGAGCTTCCAAAGTTTTTTATAGCTCACTGTCATACTTTGTACCTCGCTTTCGCTTGCAATGTGAATCTTATACTATAAACTTAAAATATAGTATAACGCAAATATGCGTATTATACAATATTTTGTCTGAAATTGTAGAAATATAATTTGCTAACACGAATTATCGGCATCCGCCCTTCCCGAAGGTTTTCCGAAGAGCTTCTCGGAAAAATTATATATTTACTCTATTCACAGAGGGCTAGCGTCTGTGTATATTAGTGTTAGAAATTAGTGAACGCGCTTGTTCAATACAAGGAAGTACTAATATGGATTCCCAAATTTTTTACCCATATTGTAGTGATTAAGCGAACAAGCTTATTATCAACGGATTGGAGGTGTTGCTTGTAAATATAAGCGAAAGGAGAACGTCTTGTGGAGATACTCAGTGATTGCATCGGTCGCACTGCCTGCAAAGGAGATGCAACTACAGGCCTTATCGAAACCTATATAAGGAGCATAAGACTCACACCAAGCTCCCCATAGGTGAGAAATTTGTAATCGAGCTAGAGGGCACTTTAACAACAGTCACGCGCATCAACAAGAATACTTTCCATGTGGAGAGTTACCGCTGTGCAGCGTAACAGCGTAAACAACTGAACATAAAATCCGCAGAGCTGTGCGACGGCCAGGATTAGTTCTCATACCAGAGGACTAGCCCGGCCGTTTTCTGTTTTTTCAGATTGATTGGCTCTGCGGATTTCATGCAAATCTGAAAGGAGTTAAATTTACGTTAACAACAAGACCAACTACGACAACTACTATCGAGACATCGAGAATGCTGGAGGCACTGACATTGAAGCACATCTAATCGGATCGTATGACATAGATGGCATAGATGCATAGAGGTTTTCTCTGTAGTGACTGCGAGCTTGAAACAATTGTCACTGTATTCAAATTCATTACCAAGGTGATGAAGGATGGCGCAACGGAGTTGAACGACTGATGTTCACGCTATATCACGACGATTTAATCGGCAATCCCGGCAACTGCTTCTATCCACACAATGTTGAAGTTACTGACGCCAATTCTCTGATCGCAGCTATTGGGCATGACAATGTTTGCGCCGAATATCGGAACAGTTATCGGAATGTGAAAAACTTCATCGCTATGCTCTTGGCCGACGCGCGTTATGAAGCTACGTATCAGCGCCGCAGATACTGGAATAAGGCTCATTACTCTCTTGACCGAGGCGATGGTATTGAGCATGACGCATTGTTCGTCTCTGTATCCCCCTGCGAAATATACGAACGCAAGGTTACATATGAACAGCTTTATGCCGCAATCGCCAGTCTGCCGGACAAGCAGGCTAAACGCATCTATGCCCATTACTTTCTTGGTATGAGCAAAGGGGCGATAGCCAAGGCCGAGGGTGTCAACAAAAGTCAGATAACGCGCTCTATCCAGGCGGCATTAACCCGCATTGAAACATTTCTAAAAAAAGTGCTTTAACAGAGCGCAACTTTTGCTCTGAAATTCTCACGGCTAATGAGGGGACATGCTTCCCGCTTAAATGAACCTTGAAAATTTCATATACGGTGTTTCAGGTACATTCCCTGCGTGGCTGTAAAAGGCAAGCGAAAAAGGGCCGACGCAACGACGGCTATAAGCCCGAGCGACCAACGGAACCCTTAACCCCGGCTGTGGCAAACCGGGCGCGATGACACACGCGGGAGATAATGATACTTCCTCACGGCCCCCTATAGACTTGGGGGGAGCCTCTGCGGTATACGCTTGTCTGGCAAACGGCGGTACATGCGGAGCTATGATGCGGCAAAGCTGGCCGCAGCCTGAGATATCCCTTTGTCGGGGGGCGTGGCAAATACGGCAGAACATCGGCATCAGAGATCATGGGCTGACTTTTGTGTTTTACAAGGTCAGCCTATTCCTATGGTGCCGGTGAAAATGAGCTTTGAAAGGAGTTCGGCAGCGGGTGGCAAACCGATGAGCGCAGCTCCTTTTCCAAAACATACTGTACAAGCGGTTTCAAGGCTGTGATACCAAGCTAATGGCAGCTCACCATACCCCCCTCTTGTTGGGGGGTATGGCAAATGCGACAAACTTTTCATAAAGAAAATAACTGCTTATAATTTATATAAGCAATACACTTGGAGGTGATTGCGAATGGAAAATATCCAAGGCATATCTGAGAATACAGCTAAGACTACTACACCTAATGAAAAATATGCAATGACGAAGGCATATCAGGATTTTATAAATGTACTTTCGCAGATTATCGAAAAGCATGGTGCAGAAGTTTTAGCTGAAATAAATCGCGCCAAGTAAAGATGTTTTCCAATAATTTATTGGAGGTATGGCTATGAATAGGAGTGGAAAAAAATGTGTGCTTTATCCTCGCGTTAGTACCGAAATGCAGGTTGATGGATTCAGCTTGGACGGGCAAAAAAACAGCTTAAAGCGTTTTGCGGACAGAGAAGAAATGGAGATCGTAGACATTTACGAAGATGCTGGTAAATCCGGCAAATCCATTGAGGGAAGACCCGCTTTTAAGCAAATGCTCTGTGATATTGAAAATGGCTTGGATATTGACTATATTTTAGTCTATAAGCTCTCCCGCTTTGGCAGAAACGCAGCCGACATTTTGAACTCCTTGGAACTCGTTCAATCCTTTGGTGTAAACTTAATCTGCATTGAAGAAGGTATTGATTCCTCGCAAACAAGCGGTAAACTTTTAATCTCCGTGTTGTCTGCTGTTGCTGAAATAGAGCGTGAAAATATCATAGAGCAGACGATGAACGGGAGAAAAGAGAAAGCCCGTCAAGGTGGTTGGAACGGCGGGTTTGCTCCCTATGGTTACTACCTCAAAGACAAGCAGCTCTATATCCAAGAAGATGAAGCCGAAGCGGTACGCATCATCTTTGACAAATATGTGAATGGTAATATGGGGTTTTATAAAATTGCCAATTATCTTAATTTGCAGGGTATCCAAAAAATCAAACGTGCCAATGGTACTCTCGCCCAATGGAGTACGCATTTTGTCAGAATGATAATCGACAATCCTGTGTACTCTGGAAAGATCGCCTTTGGCAGACGAACGAGAGAAAAGGTCAAAGGCACGAAAAATGAATACCGCCAAGTAAATCAAGATGAATACATTATCGCAGATGGTCAACACGATGCTATTATATGTGAGGAACTATGGAACCAGGCACATGAAAAGCGAGAAATAACAGGCATAAAATCCCCATCTAAAATTGGCCGGGACAGGGCGCACTTATTAAGCGGCATTTTAAAATGCCCGAAATGCGGTGGCCCAATGTACACCAACAAACATGCTTGGACAAACAAGGACGGTACATATAAGGAAATTTACTATTATGTGTGCAGTAAAGCTCGTACAGCGCGGGGAAAAAGCTGTGACTATAAGGCTATGCTAAAAAAAACCGACATTGAACCGCTTGTCATTGAGGCAATCAGAGAACTGATTAAAAATCAGGATTTTGCAACCGAAATCAAATCAAGGATAGGCAAGGAAATTGACACTTCCACCTTAAACAGAGAACTGAGCAATTATGAATCCAAGCTACGTGAGGTCGAACTTAATAAAACCCGTCTTGAAAATGAAATTGACAGCCTACCGGAAGACACTCGTTTTAGGGAACGTAAGCTCCATGATATGACCCTCCGGCTTGATGGATTATATGACATCATCGTAGAACTGGAAGAAAAAATTGAGGACGTTAAGCTGCGCCGCAAAGCCGTGGAGCAAGATGCCATCACACTGGAAAACATCTACACCCTGCTGGCAAACTTCGATAAAGTGTATGATAAAATCAGCGATGAAGAGAAAAAATCTCTAATTTCTTCTCTAATCAAAGAAATAGAGATTTTTCCATGTGACGAGGCTGAATTGCCTTTGAAGTCTATTTTATTCAATTTTCCTGTTTATAAAGACGGTGGAGATGTTTGTGGGTTTTTGTGGGACAAAAGTACGCACGTCTCGACGTGCTCCGTATGCGGAAACATATCGACAGGGCAAACCGAAACCACTTCGTACCCCGCCTCAAGGAATTTCGGCAGGTCGTTGATCAGCGACGTCGCCTTGCAGCTCACATAGACGAACGTCTCGGGCGCAAACGCAATGATCTTGTCAATGGCTTTCGGATGAATGCCCGCGCGCGGCGGATCGAGAATGACAATGTCCGCAGTGCCTTTCAGCTCATCCACTTTCTCCAGCACATCCCCGCAGATGAACGTGCAGTTTTCGATGCGGTTCAGATGCGCATTGTGTTTCGCCGCTTTGATCGCTTCCTCCACAATCTCGATGCCAATCACTTCACGCGCGCCGTGTGCCATCACCTGCGCGATGGTGCCCGTGCCGCAGTACAGATCGAAGATCGTCTTGTCCGAAACATTCCCCGCATACTCCCGCACTTTGTTGTAAAGCACTTCCGCGCCTTTGGAATTCGTCTGGAAAAAAGAAAACGGTGAGATGCGGAAGTCGAGCCCGCATAAGGATTCCGTCAGGAAATCTTCGCCGTGCAGCAGACGAACCGATTCGGGTTTGACCGCGTCGGACTGCGCATTGCTGATGGTGTGCAGAATGCCCGCAACCTTCGAATGCAGAGGCAGGGCAAGAATCATATCCGCAAACGCGTCCGCGTCGAGATTTTTTTCTCCCGTCGTCACGAGGTTGATGAGAATTTCGTTGCCGGAAAACGATTGTCTGAGCACGAGATGGCGCAGAAATCCGCTTTTTTTGTATGTGTTGAAATACGTTTCCCCGAGATCGCGGAAATAGCCTTGGCAGGCGGAGCGCACGGTGTTGAAGTCATCGGGAGAAATCATGCATTCCCGCAGAGAGAGGATGTTGTGATGCCTCCCTTTTTCATGCATGCCGAGCGTCAGCGCGCCGTCTTTGATTTCGTCTCCGAACGAAAACTCCATTTTGTTGCGGTAGTGCCACACAAGCGGAGATGGGAGAATGTCCTCAAAGGTTCCGTAAGGAATCCGCGCTTTTCGGAACAGTTCGCGCACATAGATTTCTTTCATGCCCAGCTGTGTTTCGTAGGTAATATCCTGAAACCGACAGCCTCCGCAGCACGCAAAATCAGCGCAGAGCGGTTCGGTCTGCTGCGGCGCGGGCGTTATCATTTGTTCGAACGTCGCTTCCCAACGGATCGGTTTCATTTTCTTGATGCGGATCTCGGCTGTCTGCCCGGGGTATCCGCCTTCGATCAGAATCTTCTGTCCGCCGAAATAAGCGATGCTTTTCCCCATTCCCGCGGATTCGGTGATTTCGACTGTGATGATGTCATTCTTTTTCAGGTTCTGTTGATTCAATTGTTTGCTCCGTACTTTCCTGTATTGTTTCTTCTCCGAGAAGCTCTTCCGTCTCGTCCGCCATTTCTTCCGTGAGTTTCGCAATCGGAGAAGCGGCAGTCTGCGATTCGCTCTGCACGGAAGAAGCCGTCATGGCATTCATCTGTCCGAGCACTTTATCGATCATTTTGTAGACGGGTTTGAGTTTCTGGTACATGCTTTTATAAATCTGCTGATAAATCAGCGCGTATTTTCTGCTGTTGAGCGGATCGGGTTCAAAGAACTGCGTGGGGTGCACCATCGCTTTGACGGTTTCGTCAAAGGAGGGATAAACACCGAGCGCGGTAAACGCCGCCACTGCGGCCCCGAGTCCGCTGGTTTCATAGGTCTGCACTCGGTAGACTTTTCTGCCGAAGATGTCCGCAGCGATCTGGCAGACGGCGTCGCTCTGAGAGCCGCCTCCCGAAAGGGCAATGTTCTCGAGCCGCTGTCCCGAAACACGCTCGATCTTTTTGATGCCGTCGATCATCGCAAAGCCGATGCCTTCGATGATGGCGCGGTACAGATGGATGCGGGTGTGCATATCCCGAAACCCGAGAATGCTTCCCTTCGCACCCGGGCGGGTCAGCTCCTCGCCCCAGAAAGGCTGAAGAATGAGACCGTCGCAGCCGACCGGAATCTGATTGAGGCGTTCGTTGAGAATGTCTAGCGCGTCCCGACCCGTGCGCTGCGCTTCAATCATTTCCTCTTTCGCGAACTCTTCCTCGAACCATTTCACAAGCCAAAAGCCGCGATAAAGCGTCACTTCGGGATTATATGCGTTCGGTTTGACCGAGGTGAACGGCGGAAAAAACGGGTCGAGCTCATAGTAGCGTTCGCTGGTGGTTTCGATGGTCGCCTGAGAACCGAGCGAAATGCTGCCGTAGGAATTGTTCATCGCGCCGACGCCGATGGTTTCGCACCCCTTATCGGAGCCCGCGGCAATGACGGGAAGCCGATCGGGCAGTTTGAGTTCGTGCGCCGCGGATTTGCTCAGATACCCCAATACCGTACAGGACGGAACCACATCCGGAAGCAGGTGTTTTTTGATGGAGAATATCTGCGCTTTGACGCCGAGAGGACTGTCCCATTTCCTTGTTTTGTAATTAAACGGAATATGCCCGACGAGCGACGCGTCACTGTCTTTGTATTCCCCCGTCAGGCGAAAGTTGAGGTAGGTGGAAAGCAAAAGAAACTTATGCGCCTTCGCCCAGTTTTCCGGTTCGTTCTGCTGCAGCCAGTGCATATGGGAGGACTTGCGGATTTTGTCAATGATGGCTTTCATTCCCACTGCGGCAAACGCCGTGCGGTAGACGGGATTGACAGGGCGGAACCCTTCCGCGGTGCGTTCGTCCATCCAAATGATCGCGTTCCGGATCGGAATGCCGTCCCGATCCACAAGAATTGCCGTGTCGCGCTGCGTGGTGACGGAAATTGCCTCCACGGAATCATAGAGCTTTTCATTCATTGCGCGCGCACCGAGACAGACTTCTTTCATCGCGTCATAAAACATATCCGGTTCGGCTTCATAGCGTCCCGGCTCGGACGAAAGATACGGCTCAAATACTTTTTTACATTTTACCAGCAAATTTCCGTCACTGTCAAAAATGAGCGCGCGGATACTCTGCGTTCCGCAGTCGATACATAACACGTTATGTTCCATGAAGCGCCTCCGAATCTGATATTTTTCTGATTTTATTATAATATGCGCTTCGCCGATATGAAAGCACTTTGCTCCGATCGGCAAAAAATAAGAAAAACGGATGTAAATTTTCAGAAATCACAACGAACAGCGGTTCCCGTTGTCATTTACAGGTTTTATGATATAATATCGGCAATGAAAAAGAATACGCTCAATATCATCAAACTCGGAAGAACCGATTACGGATCGGCACTCAAAACACAGGAACGCACCCTTGCGCTGCGTCAGCAGGGAATCATACAAGACACGCTGCTGATGACGGAGCACACTCCCGTGCTGACGGTCGGGAAAAACGGAAAACACGCGAACATTCTGGCATCGGATGATGCACTGAAGAAAGAAAACATCGAAGTATTCGATATCGGACGCGGCGGAGATGTGACCTATCACGGTCCGGGACAGATCGTCGGATATCCGATTGTGGATCTGAGCGGATCGAAACTCGGCATCAAGCAGTATGTCGAGGGCATCGAGGAGGTCTTTATCCGCTTACTGAAACAGGAATTCGGCATTGACGCGCATCGGGAAGACAAAAAATACACCGGCGTTTGGGTCGGCGATGAGAAGATTACGGCAATCGGCATTGCGGTGAAGCGGGGCGTCAGCATGCACGGGTTCGCTTTCAACGTCAATACAAACCTGAGTCATTTCGGATTGATCAATCCCTGCGGGATTACGGACAAGGGCGTGACCTCGCTGGAAAAACTGCTCGGCAGTCCGTGCGATTTCGAGAAGCTGACGGAGCTGACCGTCCGCTATTTCTGCGAAGTGTTCGGATATGATCCGATCAGCGAAACAACTGACATTCTGAACGGAGATCAAACCGCATGACACAGCAGTTTCAGAGAAAACCGGACTGGCTGAAGGGAAAAGCCGCAGTCGGAGAAAACAGAAAAATCGTCACCGATTTATTAAAAAAACTCAACCTGAACACCGTCTGCAACGAGGCAAGCTGCCCGAACCGCGCGGAATGCTTCGGAAACAAAACGGCGGCGTTTATGATACTCGGCAGCAGATGCACCCGCAACTGCACGTTTTGCAACGTGACAAAAGAATCTCCGCAGGCGGTCGATCCGCACGAGCCGGAACACGTCGCGCAGGCAGTGCGGGAAATGGGTCTGGCGCACGTGGTCGTGACGTCGGTCACGCGGGATGATCTGGCGGACGGCGGAGCGGAACAGTTTGCGAAAACGATCCGCGCGATAAAAAATAACAGCGCAAAAACAGTGATCGAAGTGCTGATTCCCGACTTTCAGGGCAGCATCGACGCATTGCGCATCGTTACGGACGCGCATCCGCACATCATCAACCACAATCTGGAAACCGTGCCGAGGCTCTACCCCGAGGTGCGCCCGATGGCGGACTGCAAACAGTCCCTGACACTGCTGAAAAACGTCAAACAACTGGACGGAAGCATCCACACCAAGTCAGGCATCATGCTCGGACTGGGCGAAACGAAAGAGGAAGTGCTTGATCTGTTGCGACAGCTGCGGGAAGCGGAGTGCGAGATTTTGACCATCGGGCAATATCTGCCGCCATCCAAACAGCATCATCCGCTGATCGAGTATGTGCATCCCGATCAGTTTGAAGAATACAGAATTGCCGCCGAAGAAATGGGCTTTTCCTATGTGGCGTCCTCGCCTCTCGTGCGAAGCTCTTATCAGGCGGACAAAGCAATCCGCAGCTTCGGCACGCAGTCCGAAGACGGAGAAAGCGAGGGAAACGATGGAATTTCAATATGACAGCGACCGTGTGTACGCGAAAGACGAACAAGGCAGACTGTTGGCGGAAGTCACGTTCGGGTGCGCCGATGACGGCACCTGCATCATCGACCACACCTACGTGCATCCGAGCCTGCGCAATCAGGGCGTGGCGGATCAACTGCTGCGGGAAGCCTGCAAACAGATGAGAAAACAAAACAAAAAAGCCATTCCGACCTGCTCGTACGCAGTGGGATGGTTCCGCAAAAATCCCGATGAGGGAGATGTGCTGAAGTAAAAAGGAGCCGTTTCGGCTCCTTTTATTTATTCGTTCAAAGGCAACTCCAAATAAACCACACCCTCACAAGGATTTTGATAATAAGGGTCTATCTGCACAAAGCCGAGTTTGCGGTAAAGCGCAACGGCAGACGTGAGCGACTCCAGCGTGTCGAGCCTCATGGTTTGATATCCGATTTCTTTGGCAGCGGATATCACTTTCTCCGCAAGCATCTCCCCGATGCCGTGCCCACGAAACTTCTCCCGCACGAAAAGACGCTTCATTTCGCAAACGGAATTGTCAATCGGACGCAGAGCGATGCAGCCCGCGGCTTCACTGTCGCAGAGGGCAAGATAGCACTTCCCCTTCGGTTCGGCATATTTCCCGGGCAGTGTGCGCAGTTCCGCATCAAAACTCTGAAAGCACAGATCGACACCGAGAAACGCTTCGTATTCCCGAAAGAGGGTGCGAAGAATGTCGATGTGATCGGCTGCGGAAATGAGTTGGATATCCATGTTCACCTCGTAGTATGGTTTGTAACTTTTTATCCGATGTGTTTATCATATCACAGAAACGATAAAAAAAAGAAGACCGCATCGCACGGTCTTCCAAGTGAAATTCAATGATGTTTATGCCTTCTGTTGCAAAGCCGCACCGATGGCAGCTTCGAAAATACCCATCACTTCGTCGGCTTCCGCCTGCGTCATCACAAGCGGCGGCTTGATTTTCAGGACGTTCATGCGGTAGCCCGCTTCCCCGACAATCAACCCCATCGCCAGCGCGATGGCTTTCACCGTCTGCGCCATGCGCAGATCGGGAGCCTTGGTCTTCGGATCTTCCACGAATTCGACCCCGATGTGGAAACCGACCTGACGCACATCACCGATGATCGGATATTTCTGCTGAAGCTGCGCAAACTTCGCCGCAAAGTGCGCACCGACGTTGTTGACATTCTCGAGGATGTTGTCGCGCTTGATGATGTCAAGCTGCTTGAGTGCCGCCACCTGCGCGATGGAGTTGTTCGCAAAGGTGTGCACTTCTTCGCCGAGCGGTCCGAAGCCTTCGAGTCTGTCGTGAATCAAAATTGCCGCAATCGGGAATCCTGCACCGAGCGCCTTTCCGAGACAGATGATGTCCGGCTCCACTTCGTATTTGTTTGCCGCGAAATAATCTCCGATGCGGCAGTAGGTCTGAAGTTCATCAAAGATGAGCAGACAGCCGAATGCGTCGCAAAGCTGACGAAGCCCCTGCAGGTAACGTTTCGGAAGCGGAATCTGCCCGCCGCTTGCCTGCAGCGGTTCGACAATGATGCCCGCCACGGGACCGTTCGCTCCGGAGAGGATCGTGTCTCTGGCAACCTTCAGGCAGTAATTGATGCAGTCTTCGGGATCGGAGGAACCGTCCCAGCGGTATAAAAACGGATTCGGCACACGGAGAAATACATCGTTTTCGATGCTCAGAAAACTGTTGAAGCCCGTAAACATCCCCGCAGTCTTCGTGGAAATCCACGAACCCGCACCTGTGGTAAGCGAAGTGCCGTGGTAGCCGTCGTGCAACGTGACAAATTTTCTCGACCCGGGAACATTTTTCACCGCAATTTTCATCGCGGCTTCGATGGCGGAACTGCCGCCCACCGCAAAGAGCACGCGGTTGAGGTTCTTCGGAGCGAGATCGGTCAGCCGTTTTGCCAGAGCATAGCGCGGGAGCGAATCGCTGTTTTGATTCAGATGTCCGAGAGTGCCCATATGTTCGTAGACGACCTGACGGATTTCTTCGTTGGCGTGTCCGAGGTACAGCGCCCACCCCTGCGAAGTGCAGTCGATGTAACGTTTCCCTTCGATGTCATACAGGCAGACGCCGCTGCCTTTGGTAAAACATTTTCCGTGTCCCCCGCTCCCCAGCATGACAATTTTGTTGTAGTCTTCGATTTCTTCCGGTTTGATGGAATAGATTTGTTCCAATGTCGGATCCATGCGATCACTCCTTTCCTGCCGTCTGCATCAGTTCTTTCATGTTGCTTAAGATGCTGACGCGTTCTTTGCGTTCAATCTGTTTGATCATTTCCGTAATTTTCGCATTCACGGGGACAGACACCCCGTATTGATTTGCTTTTTCGGTAATCCAGCCGTTTAAGATATCGACTTCGGTTTTTCCGCCGCGCTCCAAGGAACAGAGCGAAGAGGATTTCAGATCGCGATATTTCATGCCGACGACCCGCAGGGTGAGCAGTCTGCGGATGCGATCCGTCCACCCGTCTCCCGCCGCAAATTTATAATAGTCCAGCTGCCCGCCGAACGGAGGCACTTTGATGCCCATTGCGTTGGCAAGCGCGATGTCTTCCTGCACGATGTGGATGAAGAACTGCTGCGCGTATTTGTCTTTCAGCAACGTACCGAGCTTCACGCCCGTGAGCGCTCCGCCGCAGGTGATGGCGGAATTGATGATGAGCTTGGAATACATTTCGCTTAAAATGTTATCCGAAATGCGTGTCGGCGCGACAAGATCGAGCAGTTCTTTAAGCTGTTCGATTCTGACATCGACGGTGCCGTTTGCCGAACCGACAATAAAACCGCCCTCCGCCGTGAATTCGTATTCCGCATCCGCAATCATCGTACAGCTCCAGGTGACCACCGCCTGCACCGCACGTTCTTCTCCGACGATTTCCGCCAGACGGTCGATGCAGATGCCGTTCTGAAACGACACGATCAGCCCGTTTTCGTTCATAAACGGAATAATTTCCTGCGCGACTTGGGGCATGTCATATGCCTTGGTCGCGATGAGCGCAATGTCATAGGTTTCCTTTAAATCGGCAACGGTGGGCACGGCTTTGGTCGGAATGGTGTGCTCTCCGCGCTTCCCGATGATGTGAATGCCTCTGTGTTCAATGGTTTCGGCTGCGGTCTGCCGTTTGCAGACAAGCGTCACATCCGCGCCGCCCTGCGCCATATAAGCAGCGGAAACGCCGCCGATGGCTCCGGCTCCGATAATAACGGTTTTCATAATGCACCTCCGATTGATGATGAATGATTATAACAGCGAAAACAGCCCGCCGAAGGCGATGCCGAGATAATTACCGATGGCGTAGCCGAGAATCCCGCAAAGGATGCCGGGCAGAACGATTTCCTCGTTTTTCAGCGCGTTGGCGACCGGAATGATAAACGCCGGTCCGTAGATGCCTGCCGTGGAAGTGATAAGCATTGTCTGGTCGTCGATTTTCCCGATCTTCGCCATGATCAGATGCAGAATCACCGTGCCGAACTGCACGAGCATCAGCATGGCAAACACACCGAGCGCGGTGCTCATGGCAGAAAAGTCGAAGCACAGCCCCATGGCAACGGAAAACATCAGAATGAAATATTGCCCGGTGCTGTAGGAATCGGTGGAACTCCTGACCTTTTTGACAAATGACAGCGCGATGCCGAGCGTGGTGAGCACCAACATGATGACCGCCATAAATTCGCTGAGTTTTGCAAGCCCGACATTTCCGAATTTGCTCGGCAGCAGAAGCGCCACACCCATTGCCACCGCAACGCAGCAAAGGGACAGCAGCACCAGCAGCACACGGTTGAGAAACGATCTCCACGGTTTGATGCTGCGTTTTTCCCCGCTGAACTCGCTTTCGTAATGGGCGGTTTCCCCGTAGTTCACTTCGTGTCCGACCGGAACATAGTGCGGCAGTAATTTTCTGGTGATGACGGGCATCAGTGAAATGAGAATGAAAAAGTAAATGCCGCCGCCGATCATATCGGATGTCTGCAACAGCAGAATCTGATCGTTGTCCGCACCGAGCGACTTTCCGATGGCAAACAGATTCGGCGTACCTCCCGTATAATCCCCGATGAGCATGGCAGATGCCAAATCGGCGTTCTGCACGATGCCTCGAAACAAAAAGAAAGCAAGAAACGCCATGATCAAAACCGCAACCACATTCATGGCGTAGGAAATCAACATGGGCTTGGCAAGTTTTTTCAGCGCAGGCAGATCTGCCGAAAACAGAATGAGCGGCATCGCGATACACACGAGTACCGAAGACAAATCGGAAGCCAGCGACATATCCGCTCCCCCTGCCTTAAAGGCAAAACTCAGAATCAAACCCCCGAGATAGCACAAAAAAACGGAGCCCAGCGTATTGAGCATCGGCACCTTGGCGGTAGCCAGAACGGTCAATCTGGGCAGAAAGCAAATGGCAAGAATCATGAGTACAGACATTAACATTTTGTTCGTTTCCTTTAATTATTAAGCCAATTGCATTTATTATAGCACAATGGTCGGGTCGAATGTGCGCACCGTTCACAATTCTGATGCAAAATATAAATTTTACATTATTCCCATCAAATTGATACACACTCGATTCCCGGCGAACCTGATCGGAAAGAGAAGAAAAAGTCATAAAAAGAAGGTGAAAATGACATGAAAACAAGCTGTTTTTCGCATTGAACAGCTGTAAAAATTGCATCATGGTTTTTTAATTTTTCTATTGCTTTTTTAATCATTTCATGTATAATAGAAAAGTACGTCGTGGCCCCTTGGTCAAGCGGTTAAGACACCGCCCTTTCACGGCGGTTACAGGGGTTCGAATCCCCTAGGGGTCACCATTACAATTTCATAATTCGGAGGGATGCCCGAGTGGCTAAAGGGGGCGGACTGTAAATCCGTTGGCGTCGCCTACGATGGTTCGAATCCATCTCCCTCCACCATCGCAAATCAAACTGCAAATGCTTGCAGTTTTTTTATTGCCCTGCCCTGATTCGAACCATCGTTGATGGTGGGTTCACTCGCTCCGTGATACTACGCTCATCGGATTGGAAGTGTATCTTCGATACCACAGACATTTAGGTAATTCGCTCGTTGCACTACGCTCATTAATCTGAAGTGTATCTTCGATACCACATTAAGGAAACGTCCATCTCCCTCCACCAGTAAATCAACTGCTGAAATGCAGTTTTTTTGTTGCCCTACTCTGATTCGAACCATCGTCAGTGGTGGTGGGCTTCGATTGATTCCATACCTTGACTGTCGGATGAGTTCCGAGCGTAACTATCACCCTCTATTTTGTTTCATTGGAAATTGCTAAACTTTCTCGATACTGCTCAGCAGGCGGAGTTTTTAAAATATCTAATGTCTGATCGTAATTTTCTTTAATCACCATCTCAATTTCCTCGATTGTGACATGGTAAAATTCTTTTCTATTGTTTATCTTATTAAGTCTTCTATCCTCAAATTCTTGATGAAGCTTCGCTTCGAGATCGGGGGCATTATCGGAAAAAACTAAAGCGTGAGTATCAAAACGGAAAGGAACGGATGCATCCCCCAACTCATCTATTCTATCCATAGGTTCAAGTCTGCGTGTCATCCCTATTTTGTATACATTATCGCCGAATGCTCCAATATTAGAAATAATGTATACATACCCTGCCTTTGCATTTTTCTCTCTATAATCGATAACTTTTTCTTCTTCGTTCAATTTTTCATTTTGAACAAGCAGCTCCGATAATTTTTCTTGCAATTTAGCCAATTCCACATCATCAATAGATGTTTTTATTTTCAGCTCTATTTCCTCGATTGCTCGTTGGAAATGTTTTTTCTCTTTTTCAATTTTTTCTCTTGCTTCTTTGATCTCTTTTTCAAGCTTCTGCTGTTCGCGCAGTTCTTCTCCGATCCGTTTTTGCTCTTCTTTTTCATCCTGTTTCTTTATCTGATATTCATAAGCAAGATTTAATTCTTGCATTTTCAGAGCGAGAAATTGAGGCTTCAATGCAATTCTTGTAGATGTATTCAGTTTATTTAATGAATCGTATGCGGATTGAATTCGCCTTCTCATGCTTTCGATATTTGCGAACGTAACACGATCAATTACATTTTCGCACTCGTTATTAAAAGATCGTATTATTTGTTTGATGTTATCATTGTTCATTTTTTGACCTTTCGATTTGCTGCCATCAACCGTCCACCCATCAAAGTAAGAAACCGCGGTCTTATTCTTAATCATGATCTTTTGTTCTTCTCTTATCTTCTCAAGGCGGTCTTTGTATTGCTCAGATTTCGCAAAATCATAAATAGGTTTATACAACGAAAATGACTGAAAAAGTATTTCATCATCCAACTGGATTATTTCTGATTTCTTAGCGTCAATGATTTGTGAAATCTGAATGTTTTCGTTTTTGAGCTTTTCATTCGCAGAAACGATAAACCCTTGCTGATCTTGTAGTTTCTTTATTAAATTTTTCAACTCTATTATTTGATTGTGTTCTGGTGAAAGTAAGGCTTTCAGGTTCGTAATTTCTTGCTTTAAATAAAAATTTTCTCTTTTTAATGCTTCGTTTTCTTCTCTCAATTGTTTTGCGTTGAACATGTCGGAAATAGCCATAAACCCTCCAATAAGTTATTAAATATAATATGAGGGATTAATTCATCCGATAATTTCCTGCTTCTCTCATTTGAGATCACAATACCCAAATTATAAAAACACCCCATATCATTCTGCGCCGATCATATCAAAATCACCATGATACGTCAATCATCCGATATTGGTTATTTGCATTTATAGGCATTCCTCATCACGTGATATTCTCTTCTTTTATATAAATCATTATTTTATCTCGTGCGATTCGCTCAAATAAGTTACAAAAAAGATACAATCTTTGGTGCCAATGTAACCGTTTTGTGATATGATGAAGCTAAGAAATCTGCCAATCGGGAAAGGATGCCGCCATGATGAAAATCGCATGTGTCGGAGACAGCCTGACGTTCGGATACGGAGCTGAGACCATCGACTACCCCTCCGCGCTGCAGCAACTGCTCGGAGACGGATACCAAGTCGGAAACTTCGGAGTGAACGGCGCCTGCATCGCGGGCGATCTGCCGTACCACTCCCTCTCGGTGTATCGGACAAGCGCGGCATTCCGGCCCGATGTCGTGCTGATGATGCTCGGCTCCAATGACGCGAAACCGGATAACTGGAACGAAACGGATTTTGTGAACGGATTCGCCGAACTGATCCGCTATTACCAACACTTGGAATCCAACCCCTCGGTGTACCTGCTGACTTCCCCGTCCGCCGATAAAAAAAACGACTGGATCAGCTGCGCAATCCTGACGGAAATAATCGTGCCGATGCAAAAAAGAATCGCCGAAGCGTACAACTGCCGACTCATCGATCTGCACAAAGCAACCGCAGATGTGCCAAACTGCTATTACTGCGACGGCGTTCATTTCTCGGACGAAGGTTACTCCTATCTCGCCAAAGTCATCGCAGAAAACCTGCAATAGCCCCAATATGATTGATACCAATCAAACCGCTTCGGCGGCTTTTTTAACGGATATTTTTGCTATACGATTTAAAAATCACATCATGATTGACTGCACGAAAAAATCGGATATAATCGAATGGAGAGGTGCACCATGCAAAACGGAACGAAAAAACGAAAAAATGGAATCGATACCTATCAGCGCATCCTGAAAATCTCATCCGAGCTGTTCGCGAGAAACGGCTTCGACGGCGTGTCCGTATATGACATCGCAAAAGGATGCGGGATCGGAGAAAGCTCCTTATATAATCATTTTAAAAGTAAAACGGAAATTCTGGATCATCTGTTTGAGTATTACATGCGGGAGATCCCGCTTTCCAGACCGAGCGACGCCGAACTGAAAGAACGGCTCGATACGATGTCTCCGGAAGAACTGCTGATGCAGATTCTGCTCTCCGCCTCTCCGAAAATTTCGGGGCTTCTCGCCGATACGGCGATGATCATCAATAAAGAAAAATATCGAAATCCGAAAGCGGCAGACCTGTATTACCGCTATGTTGTGGAAGAACCGACCCGATTTTACGAAAAACTCTTTACGGAAATGAAACAGCGCGGAAAGATCGCCGACATTGATGTGCGGGCATTCGCGGAACAATATCATTATGTCTGCATGACGCTGACAAAAGAATATTATATGATGCAAAACGGATTTACAAACATGCAGGCACTCATGGGAAAATTCTATAAAACCATTCATTTTTTCTGCGGACTGATGAAATAATACACGGCAAAAAAATAAACGTGCATTTCGTAGCAACATCTTGACATCGAACTTATGTTTGAATTATAATGCAGACATGGAATGGATCGAAGTTGATGTCATTGCAATGACGGACAAGCGCCGCATCCCAATGCCGATGCGTATCCGCTTTATGAGCAAAAACGGAGCGAGAGCGGTCGATATTGACCGCATTGTTTCCTATGAAAAAAGAATTGCCGCAGGCGAAGACTATATCCGCTATCAATGCCGTGCGGTCAACCACGACGATCAGGTTGTGGAATTTATGCTGCAGTATTGGCTGAGCGACTGCTGCTGGCAGATGAGCCTGACACGATAAATCGGCTTTGGGAAAAATGGGAAAAGGAACACGGGCACAACTCATGGAAATTCATTTCAAAAAAGCAGACAGAACAAACGCACAACAAATCCATGACATGCAGGTAGCGGCTTTCCTTCCTCTTTACGAAAAGTACCGAGACGAAGAAACCAGCCCTGTGACCGCGGGAATCGAAAAAGTCCGCGAAAAACTTTCCGAAGCCGATTCGGATACGCTGCTGATCGAAGACGACGGACGGGATGTCGGTGCAATACGCATAAAAAAAATCACGGATACCTGCCGGCGAATCTCCGCGTTTTTCATCCTGCCCGAATTTCAGAACAGAGGAATTGCGCAACAGGTGATCGCGCAAATCGAAGCCGATTATCCCGATGCCGCAGTGTGGGAGTTGGACACCATTTTGCAGGAAACACGCAACTGTTATCTGTACGAGAAAGTCGGGTACCGCAGGGCGGGCGAATCCAGAATCATCAACGAACGGATGACGCTGGTGGGTATGAGAAAGTGATGGGTGCGGAGGAAAAGCAGGCGAAGTGAGCATTCGCTTTTCAGAATAATTTTGCTGTCCGCGCATTGCTTTTTCTGATATACTGAAACAAATACGGTTATTCGGATGGGGTGTTTGTATATGGATTTGATTCTATCGGTTAGTCTTTATTTTTTAGCAGGATGGCTCATAGCAGTCATTATCACGTATGGTTATAAGTTTAACTTAAAACGGAAAGAAAACCGATTATGCAACATTGGGAGTTTGCAATATGAAAAAGATTTGGTTAATTTTTCGGCGGAATCTTTGCTGAAAGGGGTATTTATTGAAGGGTCGTCGAAGCTGATTCCCAATGCGGTTTATCTGATTGCCGCAAATGAACAGTGTGTTACCATTTACGATCTGAATGATGTCTCCCGTAAATTCATGTTGTCGTATGAACAAATATCCGATATTTACTATAAAGTTCAGCCAATTCAAAAAAAAGTAATGGTTCTGGGCGTGATATCATCCAGTATCGGCTCAGCACTTGAACATTGCATCATTCAATATCATGGCATTGACGGTGCGCAAAATTTGGTTTTTCAGTTCGGTCCGATTGACTTGGTCACTTACTATGATGTTGTTGCAATAAAACGCAATGATATCCGTTCTTATATCTCAGCACGAATCACAAAGGACGAAAACAAAGCCGTGCAACTGTAACCGAGACAGATTCACCGAGGTTGTTTCATTGAAACGCTGATTTACTAAAAGCACCGATCAGATAACTATTCGGTGCTTTTTTTGATTCGTATCTTATTTTCTGCGATTCGATAAACGCCACAAACGCTTTCGCCTGTTTTTCGGGGTATGCTTTCCCTTCTTAACCTGCAATCAGCACAGTCCTGTACCATTGACTTGATAAGCTCTGTGTATTGCCATAATTCAATTTTTTTCAATTTTTTTTGCGATATCCGATCCTGCATCGGCAGATGTGCTATACTGTTGTTGCGAGGGGGTATTGTAATGCATCATTCAGTTTCAAAAGAAAACACAAAAAAAATAGGGGGACGTATTTTCGCAGTTATCTGTATTCTGACGGTATTGCTGCAACTCCTGTATCTGTTGCTCGGCAAAAGCCACAGATTCGAGTATATCAACAATTATCTGTTTTTTATTATCAATGCCGTAATTATGCTGACTGCTTTTACTTCGTTATTGCTGCTGTTTCCGGAGAAAAAAAGCAAGGTACTCATTACGGTTTTTATTATTTTATGGATCGTCAATCTTATCTTTATGTTCGCAATCGGAAGCAGAACCAAAAGCATCGTCAGCTATTCCGACAATTTCCGGCATGAACTCATCATCAAGCAGGACAAAAGGAGCGGAAAAACCGTTGTGTACGGCAAAGCGTTCATGGAGCTGTTCGCACGGGCGTCGGAACAGCTCCCCTATACGGCTCAGGGGGATATCAAAACGCAATGGCTGACCAATGATGTTTGCGCAGTCACTTATCAGGACACATCCGGACTTGTACACCAATATGTCGATACGTACGGAGATCGGGGCGACGGGATTGCCTACTATTATGTCGAGTCTGTTTTGGGCGGGAACTGGACATTTGACGGGAGCAATACCGGTGACAATACCATAACGGTGAATGAGAAAGGAATTACCGTTTCCATTAACGGCTCGGAAGAAACTTATGCCAACAGCGATTGTATTCAATGCGGCACCATCGCATTGATTCTGTGTAAAAAAGGACTGCCTCAATGGACAATTGCGCTGAATGAAGATTGCCAGCTGGGAGATAATGACGAATTAAATGATGAAGGCACCATTACACTGTGCAAAGTATCCATGAACAAAACAGCCGCAATGACTTATGTTTACACATCTGTGCCGAGAAGACATGGGTCGCAAACAGACTGATCGGCACAATCATACGGCAAGCAAAAGCACCGAACATATTATCGTTCGGTGCTTTGTTGATTGATATCTTATTTCTGTGCTTCGACAAACGCCACAAACGCTTTCGCCTGTTTTTCGAGATAAGGCGCGCTTGCAACGAGCTCCAGTTTGCCGTCGGCGTTCAGCTGCTGCTTTGCGTTCGGAATCGTGAGCCGCGGCGTATTCATCACCTTCATGTTCAAAAAACTGATCAGCGTCACAAGATGATCCTGCGCGAGTGCCGTACCTGCCATCGCAGGGGAAATGCCGCTGATTGCCGCAGGTTTGCCCGCGAGCACCTGAGGCTCCGTGTCGCTGACGGCACGGGACAGCCAGTCGATAAGATTTTTGAGCACCCCGCTGAAAAAGTGGTTGTACTCCGGTGTAAAGAACCAGATGCCGTCCGCCGATTTCACGGCTTCCCGCACACGCGTCACCGCTTCCGGCGCGGGGAACTCCGTGTCCTGATTCATAAACGGAAGATCCGCATATTCCAGAATTTCAAATTCGGCAGCATCCCCCACCGCTTTCTGCGCGGCGAGCGCGAGCTGACGGTTGTAGGACTCTTTTCTGAGCGATCCGACAATTGCCAAAATTTTCATGTAACCTCCTCCTTTTCAGAAACACATTCTGTCATTCCGTGATGGATTGTCTATTATTTATAGTATACCGCTAGGGATTATGATTCCAAAGGAAACTGCAATAAAAATCTTTTTTTGTCAGACACCCGCTTCCGAATACTCGTGCTATAATAGTTCCATATACATGATAAACATAAAGGAATCCCGAATATGGAATTATATCTCATCCGTCACGGCGAACGCTACCGAAACCTGAGCGAATATTACGATACGGAAAAACAGACGATGAATCCGCCGCTCACCCCGAAAGGAATTCTGCAGGCGGAACGCCTTGCAAAACGGTGCGCTGACATTCCTTTTGATGCCATTTACGCAAGCGATCTGACCCGCGCGAAACACACGGCGGAAATCATGAACGAAACGGTTCGGACGAAGCTGATCATAACGGATGCCTTCCGCGAAATCAGAGTGGGCGAACTCAACCATAAGACATGGGAGGATTTTCCCGAACTGTATGAACAATGGAACAGCCACGAAGAAGATACGCCTTATCCCGACGGAGAAAATGGGAGCATGGTGTGGGAACGCTGCAAACCCGTACTTGCGGATATCATCGGACAAAACCCCCAACGGGCAGCCGTTGTCTGCCACGGAGGAACCATCCGCGTAATCATCTGCGGACTGTTGGGGCTTCCGATGCAGAAACGCTTTTTCATCGGCAATCCGCCTTTGAACTGCGCGCTGACAATCCTTCAGATGCAAAACGGACGATGGTTTCTGCACACACTCAACGATGCCGCGCACACGGCTGATCTGAGCTGAATCACGGCTGAATCAAGGAAAGAATCTGCGCATACAGCGCCTGCGTTTCTTCCCGGCTCTGTGTGCTGAGAATCAGAGTTTCCCCCTCAAAAAAAACATACAAAAACATCGGCGCATCGGTATTGACATACAGACGAAGCCTCCCGATGTCTGAATCAAACGAACCCTTCAGAACGGAACCGAAGTTGTATCCGTTCTTTTTTATGAGATCGGAAGGCAGCTGCGTTTTGATCTCCGCACTCTGCGCTTCGGACAGATCAAACGACTGCCCGTACATCCCGGAAATATCCAAGATCGTTCCGTCCACCGCAACTGTGCTTTGCTTGGCTCCCGCGCCGACCATCCATCCGGCAAAAGAAAGGATCAAAATCATAAAAACGGCAAATACGATAATGCCCGCTTTGCTGTTTGATCTCTCGGGATCAAGATTGCATTTCTGCGAAGCAATCAATGTGACCAGAACAATCGGGAAAACCAGAAAGATGCCGATGATTCCCGCAACATCCAACCCGAAATAAAAGAAAACACCTCCGCCGATGACGGAGAGCCCCATCAGAAGACAGGAGACGAACATCACGCGCGCCATTTTATCTGTATTAATGTAAGATTTTTCTTCTTCAGACATGGTATTATAGCCCGAAATCAGCCAGTAAGCATTTTTATAACGAATGAGAAAACCGCAGAGAATTAGAATCAGTCCGATGCCAGACAATAAAATGAGTGCAAACACAGCAAAACCTCCGCATGTCAATTATTCTGTATTCTACTCTGTTTCGCGTTACGATTCAATAGAGACGATCAATGGTTCTTCATCCGTGTGCTTGCTTAAAAAAGATATGCCGTCGGCCACCGGGCGGCCGATCGAATCGTAAAGCACCCCTGCGGAAAGCATGGCATCCGTGGAATAACAGTTTCGCCCGTCCAACACGATGGGATGTTTCATCAGTCGCGAAAACATTCTGATGTCATAGCGGGCAATCTGCCCCCACTCCGTGAAAATAAGGCAAAGGTCCGCACCCGCCAGCGTCTCATCAATCCCGTTGCAATACAGTAGTTCCGTCGGGAACAATTTTTTTACCGCGGGCATCGCGACGGGATCCCAGACTTTTACGAATGCACCGCAGTCAATCAGCACGGGAAGATTCTGCAAAGACGGTGCATCCCGCAGATCATCGGTTTCTGGCTTGAAGGTCAGCCCGAGCACGGCTACGGTCTTTCCTTCCAGAGAAGGATAATAGCGACTTGCTTTTTTCAGCAGTTTCAGTTTCTGATTCTCGTTGACCTCAATGGCTGCTTTCACCGTTTTGAGTTCATAGTCGTGATAGCGCGCCAGCCAGTGCAGCGCTTTGGTATCTTTCGGGAAACAGGAACCGCCGTATCCGATGCCCGCATTCAGAAATTTTGCACCGATGCGCGGATCGATTCCGATGCCCTGCGCAACCGAAGTCACATCCGCTCCGACCATTTCGCAGAGATTCGCAATCTCATTGATGTACGAAAGTTTCAGCGCCAGAAAATTATTGGCGGCATATTTGATCATTTCGGCGGATCTGCGATCCGTCACGATGACCGGCGCGTCGAAATTTTGATACAGCTTGCGCATCGCGTACTCTGCCGATTCGGATTCGACACCGACAACAATGCGGGATGCATGAAGCGTATCCCGCACAGCCGAGCCCTGCGCGAGAAATTCCGGGTTGGAGACAACACAAAAACGCCGAACATCTCCGCACTCCGTCGCCAGCATCGACTCGATGCGGTCATTCGTTCCGATGGGCACCGTGGATTTTACCGCGACGACACACCCTGCTCCCGCATGAGCGGCAATCTGGGAAACAACCTGAAATACAGAATTCAGATTGGCATAGCCGTCTGCCCGTTCGGGCGTTCCGACACAAATCAGAATGACCTCAGCCTCGGAATAAGCGAAAGACAGATCATCGGTATATCGCAAATGTGCACAATGATCGTGCATCATTTTTTCCACATTTGGTTCGAAGATCGGAGAAACTCCGTTCGTCAATAATTCCAGCTTTTCTTTGTTGGTTTCCACGCACACAACGTCGTGCCCGACCGAAGCCAGACACACCGCTGTCACCAGACCGACATAACCGGTACCCGCCACTGCCAATTTCATACGTCATCCTACCATTTCTTTGGTTTCTTTTTTTTCGGCTGCAACGCTTTGATAGGTTTCGATCAGACTGTTGAAGATCGTTTCCCATGTGCGCCCCATTGCGGTTGCAAACCCCGATTGCCCGAGTCGGGTTCGCAGCGCCGCATCTTTGAGCAGCGCTTGCATTGCTCTCGCCAGACTTTTGTGACTGTTCCATTTTGCGATATATGCGTTTTGTCTGTGGTTGGCAAAATCCGTCACCCCGCCGCTGTCCACACAAATCAGAGCCAATCCGCTTGCCATGGCTTCAAGCGCCACATTGCCGAACGTTTCGGTACCCGAAGGGAACACAAACACATCACTGCTCGCATACATGCTGCTGAGCGCCTCCCCTTTCAATGCTCCGGTAAAGACGGCGTTCGGCAGCTGTTGCGAACGGAGTTCTTCCAGATACGGACCGTCTCCCGTAAAAACGAACAGACAGTCTTTCTCATACCGTTTGTTGATCATGAGGATGGATCGCACGAGCACATCCAGTCCTTTTTCTTTGGAGATTCTGCCGACGTACAAAAAGACGGTTCTGCCTTCGGCTCCGAGCATCGCTCTGGTATCTTCGCTTCGGTATTTCGGATGAAATCGGCTCAGATCCACTCCGCGCGACCAGATGCCGAGATGGGAGAACCCGCGGGTGCTCAGTTCGCACAGCGTGTCCTGCGACGGACACAGGGTGATCCGTGCCTGCCCGTGAAAGCGTTTCATGTACGACCAGTACGGACGTTTCAATAGAGCAAGATGGAACTCTTCCAGATAGCGGTCAAAGTTGGTGTGATAAGATGTCACAAGCGGAATATTCAGATCTTTTGCGATGAGCTGCCCGCAGGTGCCGATGCCGTATTCCGTGGTGACATGGATCACATCGGGCCGAAAATGCCGAATGCGCTCTCTCTGACGAAAGAAATTCGGAAATGCCAGACTGCATTCCGGATAGAGCAAAAACCGATGTCCGCGCAAGCGGACAACATGCGGTTCGGATTTCAACCGCGATTCGGTTTCGCCGTAATCCGGCGCGAAAAGGAGATATTCAATTCCTTTGCTCTGAAAATAAGAGGTCAGTTGATTCAGTGTGTTGGCGATGCCGTTGATCTGAGGAGAAAAGGTGTCGGTGAAAATTGCGACTCTCAAGTGTTGCTCTCATTTCTTTGTTACTTTTCACCAGTTTAATATACATTATGAAAAGCATCCACCAGTGAACGGTAAACGGAATGTCAAGCTTGTCTGTCGCGTTTCCCCTGTAAGGAATTTCGGCGCTTGTGTTTTGATGCAAACAGAGGTATAATAGGAAAATTATTTACAAGGAAAAGGATTCGGGTTATGGAACAGATTCGCTTCGTCAGGCAGATCAATCGGGAGGATTATCGGAAGATGCGCACCCTCATCGGATGGGTCGGCGTCTCGGAACGGCAGGCGGAAATCGGGCTTGCAAACAGCAGATTTCAGATTGCAGCGCTCAACGAAGACGGACGCACGGTCGGTTTCGGACGTGCCGTCAGCGACGGCGGCTTCTTTGTATTGATCGCGGATGTGATCGTATTGCCCGAATATCAGAGAAGAGGGATCGGGCGAAGAATCATTAGGCGCCTTCTTGATGATGTGAAAAGCACGATTCAGCCCGGGGAAACCGTATCCATCTCGCTGATGGCGGCAAAAGGGAAAGAAGCATTTTACGAGCAGTTCGGCTTTGTCCGCCGCCCGAATGAAGAGCGCGGGGCGGGCATGTCGCTTTGGATGACAAATGACGAAACCCTTACTGCGGAGTAACACCGACATTCGGACGAAGATTGATTTCATTCAAAAAAACACAATCAAAATGATATGCGCAAGGAAGAACGAGAAATGACAAGGAAGGGTCGGATGATGAATGATTTTACCTATGGACACACCGTAAGTGCAGGGGAATTTATCTCCATGCGCGAAGCGGTGGGCTGGTGCGGGCTGAGCGAACGCCAGGCGGAAGCAGGCATCCGCAATGCGGCTTATGTGATCGGAGTCAGAAACGCAGACGGAAAACTCGTGGGAATGGCACGCCTCATCGGGGATGGCGGATATGTTGCCTACATCGCGGATGTCATCGTTTTGCCCGAGTATCAGGGGCATGGCATCGGGAAGACCATGGTGCAGACAATCCTTGGGTACATACGGGAGAACATGCGGGAAGGAGAGTCGGTGATGGCTTGTTTGCTTGCGGCAAAGGAGAAAGAACCGTTCTATGAAAAACTGAATTTTCTCACCAGACCGAACGAACAGCATGGCGCGGGCATGATGCAATGGATCAGAAAGAACAGCGCGGAGGAGGAAACGGAATGAAAACCATCGGACTCATCGGCGGGATGAGCTGGGAGAGCACCGTCACGTATTATCAGATCATCAACGAAACAGTAAAAGAATCGCTCGGCGGATACCACAGCGCAAAGATTCTGCTCTACAGCGTGGATTTCGCGGAGATTGAGGCTGCACTGCGTACGGAAGACTGGGAGAAAAACACCTGCATCCTGACCGATGCGGCACTGCGGCTTGAGCGCGCAGGAGCGGACTGCGTGCTGATCGGAACCAATACGCTGCACAAGATTGCGGATGAGGTATCTGCTCAGCTGAATGTGCCTTTACTTCATATCGCCGAAGCGACCGCGGACGCACTGGCAAAAAACGGCATCAAAAAAACGGCGCTGCTCGGCACGCGCTTTACCATGGAACAAAATTTTTTCAAAGAAAAACTGGAACATCGCGGAATCGATGTGCTCCTGCCGAACGCAGAGGAACGGGAGCAGATCGACCGCGTGATTTTCGGGGAGCTGTGTCTGGGGGTCCTTTCGCAGGAATCGAAACAACGCTATCTCGATATCATCGATAATTTGGCGCAGTGCGGCGCGCAGGCAGTCATTCTGGGATGCACGGAAATCGGACTGCTGATTTCGCAGAAAGATACCACAGTGCCGCTTTATGATACGACCGAGATCCATGCAAAAAGAGCGGCGGCGTTTGCGCTCGAAACAGCCGAAAACAATTGATTGAATTAACCGGGAAAGACTTCTTCGGAGGTCTTTTTCTTTTTTCGGGTCATCCCTGACTGCGATAACCGATTCACGCTTACCCCATTGCAACCGGATAGCGATACAAATGTTATTGAAATCATTGTAAATTATACGATATTTGATTTATAATAAATTGAAACCCTATTAAAACGAAAAGAGCGGCGTTATGGATTCCGGTGTGTTTATTTTGATTTATCTGATCGTTTCAATGATGGTTTGTCTGTCATGTCTTTTTTTGGCAATATTTCGAAAGAAAAAACATCTTGTGCTGTTTACGCTTGCCTTTTTCTGTTTTTGCATCAGCGGTGTCGTGCTTGCGCTGCAAGACAGTGCCAATATCTTTGCAAGCGTTTTGTTCGGCAATCTGTTCAACTGCTTTGCCATCTTGCTGCTGCACGCTTCTTTCCGTTCTTTTTTTGCGGATCAACCTTTGTTCCCTGTCCGATTTATGGTTTATCCCGTGGCATTGACCGCACTATGCATTTTCACAACTCTGATTCAATACAATCTCATCGTCCGATCAATCGGTCTGGGATTGTTTTACACATGGATGTTTGTCGATCTGCTGCTGTATCTGAGAAAGCGGATCGGGAGATTGGAAAAGAAAGTCCCCATTCTGATCTGCACTTCCGTGATCGCGAATATACTGTCTTACATTGTACGTGTTATGCTTGTCGTAATAATTATGAACCCGAATGCTGCCCGTTTTTCCGGCGGACTGCTGAACAATTATGTTCTTTCCTCATATATCGTCACCTCACTGCTATGGTTTGAATCGATGATTTTTCTGGATGATTCCGATTTGCTCGATAAAACAAGCCGAAGCGAGGAAAAATATCGTTTGCTTGCGGAATCCGCTTCGGATGTCATCTGGGTGCTGAATCTGCCCCGCCGCGAACTGACCTACGTAAGCCCTTCTATTGAAGCACAGCGGGGATTTTCGGCAGAAGAAACTATGAACATGCCGATCGAAGAACTGCTGACCGAAGAATCTTACCGCGCACTGCAGGAAGAAATCAAAACATTGCTCAATGAAAAAATGGAGAATCAGATAAACCGCCAACCCAGGTATGTCGAAATTCTGCAGCCCTGTAAAAACGGAGAGCTCATCTGGTCGGAAGTTTCCCTGAAATACAGACAGAACCGCTCGAACGAAACCGAAATTGTCGGAATCAGCCGAAACATCAACGAGCGAAAACTGGAAGAAGAGAAGATAGAATATCTCAACACACACGATCCGGTCACGGGTCTGCTCAATCTGAATGCACTGCATGCCATGTATCTGGAACGGGATCCGTCTCAGGGCACAGGGCTCTCGGTTATTTTTATGGATATCGATGATTTCCGAGTCATCAACGATTTGCTCGGACATACGGCGGGAGACCGCATGATTGCCGAGCTCGGAACAAAACTCAAATCATGCGTTGCCGACAGAGGAACCGTGTTTCGCAGCAACGGAGATGAATTTATTGTGGTGGCAGAAACGGATGAGTTGGATGAAGTCCGGCAAATGGCGAATGAAATCAAACAAACTGTTTCCGCAGAAATTTTGGTCGATAACCGTAAATTTTTCCTGACATCGAGCATCGGAGTATGCGCAGGGAAATGCCATGAAAATTTTGAACAGGCGGTCAAAAATGCCGATACTGCCATGTTTATCTCCAAAAAAACAAAAAACACGGTCACTTTCTATACCTCGTCATTCAATCATACCAAAACAAGAGAAATGATCATTGAGGAAGATATCCGAAGTGCGGCGGGCAACAGAGAATTGATCTTGCACTATCAGCCCATCATCGATCTGCGCACCGGGAAAACAGCACAGGCGGAAGCACTGCTCCGATGGAAGCACCCCGAACTCGGATTGATTCCTCCCGGAGATTTTATTGCGCTTGCCGAGAACACAAAAATGATCATTCCGATTACGGACTGGATCATTGAAGAGATTTGCGATCAGATCAACCGATGGAGATCGGCAGGACTCTCGCCGTTTGCGGTCGGAATCAACCTGTCTGCGGTTTATATCGAAAACTGCGGAGATCAACTCCCCGAAAAAATTTCGGAGATCCTGCGCAGAAAAAATCTGGAACCATCCGCCATCCATTTCGAGATCACGGAAAGTTCCGTCATACAGAATATCGATACCGTGAGGTCCGTTTTTACCGAGCTGCATCGCAGAGGCATTCACCTTGCTCTCGATGATTTCGGAACGGGCTATTCCTCGTTGGGTTATGTGAAAGATCTTCCGCTATCCATTCTCAAGCTTGACCGTATGTTTATCCAAATGATCGATCAGGACGAAAAACAGCAGACGATTGTTCGGGGGATGGTCGGAATTGCGCACGGGTTGGGCATGCAGGTGGTTGCGGAGGGAGTCGAAACGCCGCAGCAAGTCAAAATGCTGAAAAATTTTCGCTGCGATTATATTCAGGGCTATTACTTCAGCAGACCGATCGAATCACATACATTCGAAAATTATCTGCGCTCGGAAGATGCAACACAGAAGCTTCGTCGGCTATCCTCAGGTTACCTCTCCGAATGAAGCTCGATTCCGGCAGTGCATGGTTCTGCAATATTTCTTCATTTGTCTGTTCGCCCCAATTATGAAAGGACTTCTTCCGAAGTCTTTTTTTTGTTCGCAAACGGCAGCAACACAATCAGGAGTACAGCGGACGAAATCAGCCAAAGCCCACCGATGCCGACCGTGTCAGGCAAAAGTTTTGAACAAACGGAGGCAATCACCACACCCAACTGCAAAACCAGAGACTGCATGGACAAGACCGAGGCGCGGTTCGATTCGCTCAGACGAGCGTTAAGCAGGGTGCCTTCCGCAACGTTTGCCATTCCGAAACAGAAGTACAACAGACAAAAGACCACAAAAAACAAGACAGGATTTCGAACCATTGCAGCGGCAAAAAGAAACAGCACCATGCCGATGCGCCCCAGAAGGTAGATTCTGCGTTTATCCGAATGGCTGCGCATCATTCGCTCGGACAATACATTTCCCCCCATGGCAGCACCGAGATAAGCGACCGAAAGAATGCCGAGCCACACGCTCGCATCGACACTCCCCTGCAGAAAGGAAGAAAACAGCGGCTGCCAATAAGCCTCAACAAAATTGAGAGAAAACCCGGTGCCGACCAAAACGAGAAATAACAGACGGATGATCCTGCTGTCCGCGAAAACCGAGGCGCAGGATCGAAGTTGTGTGCGCAATCGTTGAGATGGTTCCGAATGCTTCGGATGATCGGTTGGAATCAGGATAACAAGCAGGATTCCGATAAGGAGCGTCAGTCCGATCCGAACAATCAGACTCAGCGCGTAAGTCTGCAGACCGACGCGAACCGAAAGAATCGGCAGCACTCCGCCGAGCAGCGAACCGACGACAAGTCCGGCGGATTCGCTGACCGTGAGGATTCGCACCCCTTTGGACAGATCGCCGAACACCGTCGCATATCGATCGAGAAACAATGCTTCAAACGACCCGGATGCCAAAGCTCTTGCCGCACCGAACAAGGCGATGCCGACAAACATGGCAGACTTGCCTCCTCCGATGAGAAAAAAAGACATGGATACGACGGTTGCAGCAAGAGAAGACAGATAAATTTTCTTTTTCCCGATCAGATCGGCGAGCACTCCCGTGGGAAGCTCGAGCACGACCGCCGTGACGGAATACACTCCGATGGCAAACGCAAGATCGGACAGAGGAATGCCGCCCGCAAGCAGCATCATACTCAGAACAGGAACCAAAATCCCCTGCGCAAAATAATGCAGAAGGAGAAGCAAGCGATAGGATGACAGTTTCATGGGAAGTTACGCCTCCCCATCCATCCGATACGCAACCAATGCCATCTCCCACGGGTGTGTGCCTTCGGATGCGTATAAATGACTGCTTAAAAAATTGGTGATAAGTTTTGTCAGTTCCGCAGCATCCCGATCCGACAAATGAACGATGCCTGTCATGATATCCGCATAAGGCGACTGTTCGGTTTGATTCGGATGATTGCGAACGACAGCCTCATAGGAAGCGTAAATTTTGGCAATATGGCTGTCCATAAACGCTTTTCGGGAATCGGAAAGCGTTTCCCCGAACTGATTGCCGATGCGCACCGTCGCATCCGTGAGCCTCATGAAGTTCGCTTTGATGCCGTTGATCAGTTCGTGATGATCCGCCTCGATCAGCCCGATGCTCATGAGTTGCTTCATGTGATGCTGCGCGGACGAAGGGGTGATGCCGAGCCTGTCCGCCATTTGTTTTGCGGTGACGGGCTTTCCCGCTTTGCTCATTTCGCGCAGAATGCGCTGACGGAGCGGCAGTGTGAAGATTCTGAGTTTTTGTTCCGTGTCCAGTACAATCAGGTTCATAAATCAAATCCTTAATCATAATAATATTTGTTACGTTATAACTATTATTACGCACTTCGAAAAAAAAGTCAACCATTTTCGCTCTTCCCTATTGACAGAATCAATTCCCTGATATACACTTAGCTACATAAGTAACTAAGTAAAGGAGCAAGGCGTATGAAATTCGATTTTAACGATGACCGCCCGATCTTTCAGCAGATTGCGGAGAACATCGAAGACGCCGTCCTGTCGGGGGCATTTCCCGAAGAAACCCAGATTCCGTCCACTACGGAAATTTCGGTGACCTATCAGATCAATCCCGCCACCGTGCTCAAAGGCATGAACCTGTTGGTGGATGAAGGCATTCTGTATAAAAAAAGAGGTGTAGGTATGTTTGTGACACAGGGAGCAACAGCACAGCTCCGAACAAAACGGAAAGATCAGTTTTATGACAGCTTCGTTGAAACGATGCTCACGGAAGCGAAGCGGCTCGAGATTCAAAAGAACGATCTGATCGAAATGATAGAAAGAGGTTATTCCGATGAACGCAATTGAAGTGAGAAATCTGACGAAAAAATTCGGCAGCACCGTCGCGCTGAACAACGCGAACGTCACATTCGCGCAGGGGAAAATTTACGGACTGCTCGGCAGAAACGGTGCGGGTAAAACCACGATGATGAACACGATCACCAATCGCATCTTCGCGGATGAGGGCACGGTAACAATCGACGGGAAAACAGTCGGATCGGAAGATGCGGCACTTGAAAACATTTTTATGATGGGCGAAAAAAATTACTACCCTGACTCTATGAAAGTAAAAGATATCTTCCGTTGGAGCAAAGAGTTTTATCCCAAATTCGATACGGATTACGCCGTTTCTCTGACGGAAAAATTCAAACTGGATCTGAGCAAACGATTCAAAGCGCTGTCCACCGGATATCACTCCATCGCAAAAGTCATCATCGCCATGTCGGTCGGCACCGATTATGTGATATTCGACGAACCGGTGCTTGGAATGGATGCGAATCACCGGGAGCTGTTTTATCGGGAATTGATCGAATCCTACAGCAACAAACCGAGAACCATTATCCTCTCCACGCATCTGATCGAAGAAGTGGCAAATCTGATTGAAGATGTTATCATCATCAAAAACGGTGAAATCCTGCTGCAGAAACCATGCGAAGAGCTGCTTTCGGAATCCTACACGGTAACGGGTCCTGCGACTGTGGTGGATGCATTCGCAGAGGGAAAAGACCTCATCGGAGAAGACACGCTCGGCGGCATCAAGTCGGTCTATCTGGCAGGGAAAGCCGACAAATCAACCCTGCCGTCAAATCTGGAAATCGGAAAAGCGGATCTGCAGAAACTGTTTATCCGTCTGACGAACGAATAGGAGGATCGTATGAAAACAGCCATTAAATATCAGCTTTGGAGCATGAAACGTTCCTTGATCACGTTCTATATCGTCATCTATGCAATCTATATCATCGTCGGAATTCTGGCTGCATTGACGTTTTCTTCGGAAGACTCGGTCAACTTCAGCGGAATGCAGTTCGCCTCATGGGTATTTGTCTTTGTTTTGGGATTGAATTCCTTTCGGGAAAATTTCTATCTGTATCTGCAAAACAGCAGAACCCGCAAACAACTGTTTCTGAGTTTTGCGTTCAGTCTGTTGTGCGTCAGCGCCTTTATGTCTGTCATTGATAATATCAATGCATTGATTGCGACTGCGATTAATCCGCTGTTTACACCGAATTATTTCGTATCGTTCGGACAGACAATGGCAATCGGCACATTCCCGCTGTCGCTCTTGAGTTTCTTTGCGCTGTATGCTGCCGCCGGAATGTTCGGATTTTTCGTTACCATCGGATATTATCACATGAACAAGCTGGCAAAAGTGTTGGTATCCGTGGGAGTTCCGCTGCTGCTGTTCGTTATTTTTCCGATCGCGGATTCGATGCTCACTAACGGCGCAATTTATGAGGCGTTAGGCAAACTCTTTCTGTATATGATCGGTTACACATCCGGCATCATCGGTAGTCTGATTTCCGCGGCAATCATTGTCCTGCTCTTCGGAGCGCTCAGTTGGCTGATGATCCGACGGGCAAAAGCAAAAGAATAAGCGAAAAACTCTATCTTCAGTCAACCGTGTATGACAAGCAAGAATTTGGAGAACACGATATGCATTATGAAATAAGAGCAATTGACGAGTCCGAATATCCGATATTACATGAATTTCTGTACGAAGCAATTTTTCTTCCGCAAGGAGCAGAGAAACCGCCGAAATCCGTGATAGAGTTACCCGAATTACAGATCTATATCTCGGATTTCGGCAAAAAGCCATCCGATACGGCGTTGGTTGCGGAAGCGGAAGGAATCATCGTCGGTGTCGCATGGGCACGCATCATGGATGATTACGGTCATATTGATGAGCACACTCCGTCATTGGCGATCTCTCTGCTTGAGGGATACCGCAACTTGGGAATCGGCACTGCGTTGATGAAACAAATGCTGTCGGTTTTGAAAGACCATGGGCACAAGCAAGTCTCCCTGTCTGTTCAGAAAGCGAATTATGCGAAGAAACTTTACAAGGATTTAGGGTTTGAACTCTATTCGGAAACGGAAGAAGAGGATGTCATGATTTTGAAGTTTTGAACTTGGTTTCAGAACGTTTCATGAGATAATGGAAACAGAAGGATAAAAGAGGTTTGAAATGGACCATAGCATTTTCCGTGTGCTGCAGGAGGCACGCGATCCGAAAAAAGCCGTTGAAATGGCGGCATACATGAAAAATCTGTTTCCGTTTCTCGGCATTGCCAAACCGCAGCGCGCGGCACTGACGAAAGAATTCATCAAAGCAAAGAAAGAAGAAGACGGCGTCGACTGGGCGTTCGTCTTCGACTGCTATCGGAAAGAGGAACGGGAGTATCAGTATCTGGCGATTGATTATCTGCTGAACGTAAAAAGCAGACTCATGCCGAATGATCTGGACAGCATCGAAGCATTGATCGTGACCAAGTCCTGGTGGGATACGGTGGATGCCATCGACAATCTGCCGGCGGAGATTTATCGGAATTATCCCGAAGTCGAGAAGCGGATTCTCCGATGGGCGAACAGTGAGAGCATCTGGCTCAGACGCACGGCGATCGATTTTCAGCTGCAGTACAAAGACCGTACAAACAAGGAACTGCTGGCTGCGATTATTGAAGCGAATCTCGGCAGCAGCGAATTTTTCGTCAACAAAGCGATCGGCTGGGCACTGCGGGAATATTCCAAAACAAATCGGGACTGGGTGGCGGAGTTCGTTTCTTCCCATCCCCTATCCAAACTGAGCGTACGGGAGGCCGGCAAATACCTCTGATACGGACGAAGCCCAAACGGCTCCGTCCGTTTTTTTCGGCAATCCCGACGCAACGGCGGTAAGGTATGATAAAATAATAAAAAATCGACGGGAATAAACGATGCAGATCAGAGCGATTGAAAAACGGGATGCGGCGGAACTGATGGAGCTGAAACTAACACTCGCCCGTGAAACCGACACCATGCTGCTGGAAGCGGATGAACGCCATGACACCAAAAAAAGCGTCCGCGAAGAAATAGCGGAATCGGAACTGTCTGGCTCGCTTCTCATCGGCGCCTTCGACGGCGCCGATCTTGTGGGATATCTGAGCGCGGAACGCGGCATTTGGCGGAAAATCCGCCACAGCGCCTATATTACAATCGGGATTCTGCCTGCCTATCAGGGGCAGAAAATTGGCACGCAGTTCTTCGAAAAACTTGACGCATGGGCGACAGACAATGAGATCACGCGTCTGGAACTGACCGTCATGGCACACAACGAACGGGGCATTGCGCTGTACCGAAAAGCGGGGTTTGTGACGGAAGGCACAAAGCGAAACGCTCTGATGCAGAACGGACAATATATCGATGAATACAGTATGGCAAAGGTAACGGAATAACAGATTCCGAACGGTGATCGCACATGAAACTGACCGTACTCGCGGACAACAATACCACCATCGACCGATACTTTGTGGGGGAACCCGCGGTAAGTTATTATATCGAAGACGGAGAAAACCGTCTTTTGATGGATGTCGGCTATTCCGACGCGTTCATGCAAAATGCACAGCGGATGAACATCGATCTGGACAAAATCGGAATGATCGTGATCTCTCACGGACATGACGACCACACGGGAGGATTGGTCCCTTTTTTCAAAGAAGGCGGACGAAACAGCGTGAAACTCATCGCGCACACGCTCGCGTTCAGGCAGAGGGATGACGACGGTCTGGCGATCTGTTCCCCATACGATGAAAACACACTGAGCGAAAAGTGCTCATTGACACTCTCCGACCGACCGAAAGTCCTATCGGATCGGCTGACATTTTTGGGCGAGATCCCGCAGATGGTGGACTTTGAGCCGCGCAGCGCAATCGGGAAGATCCGAACGGAAGATGGCGAAGCGGAAGATTTCGTGATGGACGATTCCGCTTTGGTATACCGGGGAAAGGACGGACTGTTTCTTATCACGGGGTGCTCTCACAGCGGCATCTGCAACATTGCGGAATATGCAAAACTGGTCTGCCATGATGATCGGATTGCGGGTATCATCGGAGGATTTCACCTGTTTGAAACGGACGAACGTCTGGAACAGACCATTGACTATTTTCGCAAAAACGGAATTGAACGGTTGTATCCGTGCCACTGCACCTCGTTTGCGGTGCGGGCGGAAATTCATAAACAGATCCCCATCGGCGAAGTCGGCGTGGGAATGGAACTGACGATAGAATAATTTAGGAGGATTTCATGAAAGTACTGGCAATTAACGGCAGCCCGAAAAAAGACGGCGGCACATACCTTGCGCTGAAGCTGGTGACGGATGAACTGAACAAGGCGGGAATCGAAACCGAGACGGTGCATATCGGCACGGAAGAAATCCGCGGATGCACCGGCTGCGGCTACTGCAAACGAAATGACAAGCATCTGTGTATTTATGCGGACAGTGTGAACGATTGTCTGGAAAAAGCAAAAGAAATTGACGGAATTCTTTTGGGTGCGCCCGTATATTATGCAGGCATTGCGGGAACGATGAAATGCTTCCTTGACCGATTTTTCTTTGCGGGCGCGGAGCTCGAATATAAAGTGGGCGCATGTGTCACCTCGGTGCGGCGTGCGGGAGATGTCACGACGTATCAGCAGATGAACAATTATTTCAATCTGAGAAACGTGCTGATTACCCCGTCCTTCTACTGGAACGGGCTGCACGGAACAAACGAAGAACAGATCGCCCAGGACGAAGAAGGCATGCAGATCATGCGTATGCTCGGGCGGAATATGGCGTGGCTGATGAAAGTGCGCGAAGCGGGAAACGCGATTCCGCTGCCCGAAACCGAACCGCGTAAATGGACGAATTTTATACACTGATACCAAATAATAAAGACGCATATGTGCTACATGCGTCTTTATTATCTATTTATCCATTCGCGAACAAAATCTATATATTCCGGAGTGGTTATACCATTAATATAGTTACTTTCATTAAAACCCAGTATCTTTGCCTGTTCAAGCAAAAACACTTGAAATTCATCAGTATACTGGGAATATAATTTTTCAGCGCTTGGAGCGTGTCTCACTCCCACTGTTTCAGCGAACCAATTCCGGACACATTCTATGATCTTTGCGCCGTTGTTATTATGTGCCTTTATGTCTATTCCTGACAAATCGGATACAGCTTGTTGAAATCTATATTGTTCTTTATCTAAAACTAACAACTTCTTATCACTGAATCGATCCGGCAACAATTTAACACAACCAAAATCGATACCTAATTCCAAAGACATATTTAAACGAAAAATCTCATCCGATTTCTTCGAAACCATGCGCGATAGATCGTGAATACTGAATTGCGATTCTTCAATTAACCGAATAATTCGATCAATTCGATTTTGGGCTGAATCCGACGATTCCAGTGCCAGCCGAGGAGCGTAACCCAAAACAATAATCGTAAATATTATTGCATCCATTAATCCTTTATAATCTTCATCATAAGGACAATTTATAAAAACATTTCTCGCATAGTCACTACTTGGCATTTTTTTCAATCCGCGGGGGCAAAGTATCAGCTGCATAACTACGAACATCACCGATGCTCCCATCTTTTCTATGAATAAATAATTGGGATCCATCTACCCGACTAATAGTAACCCCTTTATTGATTGCTTGTTCTTTGGTAGCATATATTTCTGATGAAACACTGCTTCCGCTATCCTTCACAACCCAGCCACCTTTTACACTTGGAACAACATGTCGTACTTTCTTACTCATCATCATTCACTTCCTAAATAGTTAATTAAATTATATAATAGTAATGCATATATATCAATATTTCTTATTTTTTGTATAAATGTCGGAGTATTTTTATGAGCGAATCACAAGTCATTCATCATTCCGCCCTGCCGCTGACAACGGCATCCATCGCCGCAGATCTGCGAACACTCGGCATCCGAAACGGAGACATTCTTCTGGTGCACTCTTCCCTCTCCTCCCTCGGTTGGGTGTGCGGCAGCGCGATCGCTGTGATCGACGCACTGCTCGAGAGTGTGGGAGCGGACGGTACACTCTGCATGCCCGCGCATTCGGGAGAAAACTCGGAACCTTCCAAATGGGAAAACCCGCCCGTACCGCCGGAGTGGTGCGAAACCATCCGTGCGAATATGCCCGCATACCGCGCGGCTGTGACGCCGACCAGGGGCATGGGGAAAATTGCGGAACTTTTCCGATCTTATCCCGGGACGCTGCGCTCGGATCATCCGCAGGTCTCCTTTACGGCAAACGGGAAACAGGCGGAGCAAATCACGAAAACCCATCCGCTCAATCCGCAGTTCGGCATAGACTCTCCGCTCGGAGAATTGTACCGTCTGGGCGGAAAAATTCTGCTGCTCGGTGTCGGCTACGGCAACTGCACGAGCTTTCATCTGTCGGAAACACTTTGGAGTGAAATGCCGAAAATGAAATCGGGCGCCTGCATTCTGAAAAACGGACAACCGCAATGGACGGAGTTTGAAGATTTCGATTATGACAGCGACGACTTTGATCTGATCGGTGCGGCATTGGAAAGCGAAACGGAATATACCCGCATCGGGAGAATCGGGAATGCCGAATGCCGCATATTGCCTGTGAAGGAAAGCGTTGATTTTGCAGAAAAATGGATCGCAAAAAATCGTTCCGATTCTGTTAAATGATTTTTTCTGTTTACGCCTCAGATTTGTTGCAGTATAATAATTATCATTGACAAATTTACAGATAAGACAATTTTAATCGGAGAATTCTTTTATGCAGCATAATCCCGTGAAGTTATGGACAAAGCAGTTTGTGTTGATCATTCTGCTCAATCTTTTTTTATTCTTCGGATTTCAGATGATGATGCCGACATTCCCGCTGTTTGTGGAATCGCTCGGAGCAAATGAATCGCTCATCGGCCTGATTTCCGGAGCATTTACACTAACCACACTGTTCGCAAGACCGTTTTCCGGGGTGGCGCTCGATCGTATCGGCAGAAAACAGGTATTGTTTGTGGGACTCGGCATTTTTTTGGTCGCCACATTTGCCTACAGCTATCTTCCTGCATTGCTGATCGTTTTTGCATTTCGCATGATCCATGGGCTGGGCTGGGGATTCGCGGGAACCGCGACCAACACGATTGCCTCGGAAGAACTGCCGAAACCCCGATTTGCCGAAGGCATGGGCTATTTCAGTCTTTCCACCAGTCTTGCTATGGCGGTTGCTCCTGCAGCGGGACTGTTTATTATGCAGGCATCGGATTTTCGAACCGTCACATTCCTTGCAGGCGGACTGATTATTGTGGGAATGCTGCTTTCTTTTTTACTGAAAACGCCGAAAAAAGTATGCACAATCAATGATGATCCCAATATCAAAGCAGAAAAACTGTCTCCTTATGAGCGAAAAGCAATTCGCCCTGCTGCCATCATGTTTTTTGCCACGCTGACTTACGGCACGATCATCAGTTTTATTTCCATCTATGCGCAGGAATTGGGCGTCAAAAATATCGGATTGTACTTTACGGTCTACGCCGTCACGCTGCTCTTCTCCCGCCCGATTGCCGGAAAGCTGATTGACCGAAAAGGCTATGATTATGCCCTCATCCCGGGTATGATGTTTCTGATGATCGGCGTATTCTTCATTGCGATTGCCCACACGCTGACCGTGTTTCTCATCGCGGGATTCTGCTACGGCATCGGATTCGGGGCGACTCATCCAAGTCTGCAGGCCATGGCCACACGCACCGTGGCAAAAAACCGTTTGGGAGCTGCAAATGCGACCTTTTTCACAGGGTTTGACCTTGGCATGGGTGTCGGCGCGATGGTGTTCGGAAAAATTGCAACGATGGTCGGATACAGCAACATGTATCTGATTTCCATGTTCTGCGCACTGATCGGATTGATTGTCTATCTGGTGTTCGTGCGCAAACATTATGTGGGCGCGGAAAAAGACCCCGATGAATCATCTTCCTGCGCATAAAGGAGACTGACAATGAACAGCTACCTGCCTATTTTGATGATCCTGCTGGCAAATGTCCTGTATAATCTCTGCACCAAACTGCTGCCGCAGAACGTGAATCCGTTTTTGAGCCTGGTCGTCACCTATCTGTGCGCGGCGGCGCTGACGGCTATTTTATATTTCGTAGTGCCTTCTTCCGGGAAAACGCTCGGAGAAGACATCCGTCAATTGAATTGGACGGGCATCCTGCTCGGCTGCTCCATCGTGGGACTGGAGTTCGGATATATCTGGGCTTACCGCATCGGATGGGACATCAGCATCTGTTCCGCCACCACCAACATCATGCTGGCGCTCGTGCTTGTGCCGATCGGCATTCTTCTGTTTAAAGATCATTTCACGCTCACCAAAGCCTTCGGAATGCTGATGTGCATTGCGGGGCTTGTACTGATGAATAAAAAATGACAAAAAACCGCAAATGCGGTTTTTCTTTTTTTGAAGCATTCATGGTATGATAAAAACAACATCTCTCGGAATGGAGCAGAATCAGAGAGGACAGCAAGCGCTTCGGCGGGTATACTGAATGCATCGGAGGTTACGGGATGGAATGGCTCAAAGGACTGAATGAGGCGATGAATTATATCGAAACGCATCTGGACGATGAAATTGATCTGCAGAAAGCGGCGCAGCTTGCCTGCTGCTCGGCGTTTCACTTTCAGAGGATGTTTTCTTACCTGGCAGACGTGCCGCTCGGAGAATACATTCGCAGAAGAAAAATGACAAAAGCGGCATTCGACTTAAAAAACAGCAATGATAAAGTGATCGACGTCGCCCTGCGCTACGGGTACGACTCCCCGACCGCATTCAACCGCGCGTTTCAGAGTATCCACGGCATCGCTCCTTCCGCGGCACGCGAAGAACGCACCGTGCTCAAAGCCTACCCGCCCATCAGCTTCCGCATTTCAGTCAAAGGAGAAGCGGAAATGAATTACAGAATCCAACAAAAAGACGCCTTTCAAATCATCGGAGTGAAAGAACGTTATCCGATTAACAGCGAACAGAACTTTGCGGAGATCCCTACTTTCTGGCAGAAGACAACACAAAGCGGTATCATCCCGCAGTTGTGCGGATTGCTGAATCGCGAACCGTACGGCGTGCTCGGAGTGTGCGCGAATATGGACGATAAGGAATTTGATTATTACATTGCGGTAGCCAGCAACAGCCCGACGCCGCAGGGACTCTCGGAATGCACGATCCCTGCCTCCACTTGGGCAATCTTCGAATGCGTCGGTGCCATGCCGACCGCCATACAGGAACTGCAGAAACGCATCGTGAGCGAATGGCTGCCGAACTCGGATTACGAGTATGCAAACGCGCCCGACATCGAAGTCTATTTTGAGGGAGACCAGTTTGCGGAAGATTACCGCTGCGAAGTCTGGCTGCCGGTGATACAGAAAGCGCATCAATAAATTCGGCATCGACGAATACCCGAAACTTCTTCGGGTATTTTTTTTGTAAACCGCTTGACTCTCCCCCTACGGGAGCATCTATACTGAGGTTGCGAATATATTCCAAACATCAAATGACAAGGAGCCGTACGGATGCTGAGTATCGGAGAATTTTCCAAATTATGCAGAGTCTCTGTCAAGACGCTGCGACATTACGATCAAATCGGACTGATCAAACCGATTCACACGGACAGACAGACCGGATACCGCTATTACGAACCGCAGCAGCTGAATGAGATGATGCTGATCCTGCGCCTGAAAAGCTATCGATTTTCCCTGCAGGAAATCAAACTGTTGATTCATACGGATGACAGCAATCTTTTATTGGCCAGTATGAGGGAGAAAACAGCAGAGTTTGAGGAAGAACTCGCAAGTCATGCCCGATTGATCGAACAAATGAGAAACGACATGGAGAAGATCAAGAGGAGGAAACCGATTATGGAAATGAATCATATCGTGACAGCAGAAGAATTCCGCGCAGTGCGATTGTTCGGAGTCAGAAAAATGATGGCGATTGCGGAGTTTGACGCGGCGTTCCAATCGTTATTCGGGAAGCTGTTTCAGAACGGAATGAAACCCGCGGGACCAAGCTATGCGATTTACCGCGATGAAGAGAATTTCAATCACGAAAACACGGACATCGAACTTGCGGTGGAAGTGGCGCAGACCGATGAAAAGACATTCCTGCATGATCCGGGGCTTTGCTGCATGACGGTGCACCGCGGCTCTTACGAAAACCTGCACGAGGCATACGCATCGCTGGGCATGTGGATGCAGGAACACGGAGCAAAGCCAAACGGCGCGCCGTTTGAGCGTTACCGAATCAACTGCGAACAAACCGACAACCCCGAGAATTACGAAACAGATGTCTATTATCCGATCCGCTACGAATAAGCAAAAGAACCCGGATGATTCCGGATTCTTTTGCTTTGGGAGGAGTATGACTATCTATGCTTCCTGCGGATTGGGTTTGTCACGATCTTCTTTTTTCTTTTTGGAAAGAATCGCGATCAAGACCGATACCACCGCGTAAATTGCCATGATCCAAGTCCATTTGTCAACCCAGCTCATCGGCAGGGTCATATCTTCCGTGAGGAAGAATGTAATGACTGCCGCAATCGCCGGAATCGCACTCAATGCTCTCATGGATCCTTTGCGCTTGATGAGTTCTTCCTTGGTTTCTTCTTCGGATCGTTCTTCGGAAGACTCTTCTTTCTGTTGTTCTTTTTTCTTAGCCATGAAATAAGTAATCAGCAGTCCGATGCTTACCGCGACGGAAAGGATTGCCAACAAAAGGTTGATCAAAGCCCAACTTCCGCCCGCCGCTGCCTGAGGTGTTTCTCCTTCCGGAATCACTTCGGTCACCGTCAGCATACCGTTGATATAATTGATTGTGTAGTTGTTCGACGTATACCCGGATGGAACGATGGCGTAATTACCTGCACCGGAAGCAGTCGTATAATCCGTATTCAGGCTGAGCGTCCCGTTCAGAACCGCTTCGTTTTCACCGTTCACGAACCCGACAATGGAAGCGGTCAGATTCGGAAGCGCGTCACCTTGGGCGATCGTGAAACTGTTTGCGGTGATCGTCAAAGCTTTCGGCAAAACAATCAGATTACCGTCAACAACCGTGACGCTGTAATTCGGGTTGCTGCCCAAAGTTGTGATGATGGCATACGTACCGGCAGCTTCTCCCGCGGCTCTGCCGATCGTGTAGTTCAGCGTATCGCCGCCCACCAAACCGGTGATAGCTGCCGTGAGCGTCGGATCGGGCGAACCGTAAATCTTCGAGTTTGTAATTTCTGTCAGAGTAACTGCCTTCGGCAGAATATTCAGTACCGCACTGTTGGCAACCGTAACGTTATAATTCGGATTTGCCCCCGGTGTCGCCGTGATAGCGTATCCGCCGACCCCTTCCCCGGGTGCTCTTGCAAGCGTATAGTTCAGCGTATCGCCCGCCGCGACTCCCGCAGTGGTTGCCGGGAATGCCGGATCGGCGGCGCCGTAGATCTTCGTTGTATCCGCCAGCGTGATGCTCGCATCGGCAGGAATGATGGTCAGGACGCCTGCGGTTGCCGTGATGTCATAATTCGGGTTTGTGCCGAACACAGCCGTGATGGCGTAGGTTCCGACATTTTCACCCGTGCTTCTCGTCAGGGTGTAGTCCAAAGCATCCGTGCCGTATAAACCGCCCGCCGTTGCCGTAAAGGTCGGATCCGCGGTTGCGTAGGTTTTGGTTAAACTGTCGATTGTCAGTGTGACAGCTTTCGGATTGACCGTCAGCGTTCCGTCATTGAACGTGATGGTATAGTTGCTTGAGGTCAGTCCGCTCGGCGTAATTGCATAAGTCCCGACTCCGGAACCCTGCGCATAGCTGCTTGCGAAACTCAAAGCACCTCCCAGCACCGTTTCATTTTCTCCGCTGACAAATCCGGAATAGGATGCCGTATAGGTCGGCACCGGATCTCCGTAGGTCACGCTCTTGTTATCGGCGGTCACGGACAATGCCTTCGGATTGATCGTGAAGGTTCCGTTATCGACCGTCACGCTGTAGTTCGGATTGGCACCGAGCGTTGCCGTGATGTTATACGTTCCCGCATTGTTCCCGGGATCTCTCGCCAACGAATAATTCAGCGTATCTCCGTTGTAAAGACCGCTTGCCGATGCCGTCAGAATCGGATCGGCATCGCCGTACGTTTTGCTCTTGTCATCGATTGCGAGCGTCACTGCTTTTGCGTTCACCGTCAGTGTTCCGTTCACAAACGAAATCGCGTAATTGCCGGAAGTCAATCCGCTCGGAACGATGTTGTAATTACCGACACCGTCTCCCTGCGCGTAAGAACACAGAATGCTGAGTGTTCCGCCCAGAGACGTTTCATCTTCCCCGGCAATAAAGCCTGCATAGGTCACGGTATAAGTCGGAGCGGCATCCCCGTAGGTAATGCTCTTGTTATCGGCGGTCACCGTGAGCGATTTCTGCGTAATTGTCAGAGTCCCAGTCGTTACCGTCACGCTGTAGTTCGGATTACTCCCGAACGTTGCCGTAATCGTATAAGTGCCAACTGCTTCGCCCGATGTTCTGCCGAGCGTATAGTCAAGCGTATCGGTTCCGTAAAGCCCCGTTGCACTTGCTGTAAAGGTCGGATCCGCATCACCGTAAGTCTTGCTTGCACTGTCGATGGCAAGGGTAACGGCTTTCGGACTAACCGTCAGTGTTCCGTCGTGGAACGTGATGGTGTAGTTATCCGAAGTCAGTCCGCTCGGGGTGATGGTATAGGTTCCGATTCCCGAGCCCTGCGTATAGGTGCAGGCAAAGCTCAGCGTTCCGCCAAGCACCGATGCATCATCGCTGCCCGCAAATCCGCTGTAGGATGCCGTATACGTCGGTACGGCATCACCGTAGGCGATGCTCAGATTGTCGGCGGTCACGGACAATGCCTTCGGATTGATCGTGAAGGTTCCGTTATTGACCGTCACACTGTAGTTGGGGTTGCTTCCGAGCGTTGCGGTAATGGCATATGTCCCGACATTTTCGCCAGGGTCTCTGCCCAATGTATAGCTCAGCGTGTCCGCACCGATCAGTCCGTCCGCAGATGCGCTGAAGGAAGGATCGGCGTCGCCGTATGTTTTGGATGCATCATTCACGGTTAAGCTCGCGGATTTTGGATTGACCGTCAACGTTCCGTTATTGTAAGTGATCGCATAATTGCCCGAGGTCTGACCGCTCGGTACAATGGAGTAAGTCCCGGCGTTGTTTCCCTGTGTATAAGAACATGTCAGGCTGAGCGTCCCGCTCAGCACCGATTCATTCTCACTGCCCACAAATCCGCTGTACACCGCAGTATAGCTCGGCGCGGGATCACCGTATGTAACGGACTTGTTTTCCGCCGTAATACTCAGCGGAGCCTGCAGAATCGTGACGGTCGCGCTCCCCGTATACGGAAGATAATTGGTTCGTTCCACTTTTACATACACGGTCGCACTCGTCACATTGGTATAAAACGGCTGTGTGGCGGAATAATTGATCCCATCCGTGCTGAAGGTCACAGTATCTCCGGACTGTGCACCGGAAACCGTGATGCTGTGCGAGGCAATATCATACGTTCCGCTGTAGCCGGTCAATGTGATGCCTGTGACTGATTGCTGTTCAAAAACAACCGAGATCGAATGATTGCCTGTCACATTCGTAAAGGTATACGAACCGGAGTAATCGACGATGCTGACGGCAGACCCGTCTACCGTTACCGAAACAAGATGATATCCCGCACTCGGCGTATAGGAAATGGTCTGCGACGAACCGTAAGGAACGGAAGGATCAATCGGAGCAATGGTTCCTCCCGTGACAGACGTATCAATCAAAAATGTATTGATCTGATACACAAAGGTGATGACGTTGGAAGCCGGGTTGGAGACCAATGTCATGTTTTGCGGAGACGGACTGGTAAGTGTATAATGGTCGATTGTGATCGCGTCCGCTGTCACATACTGTCCGACATATCCGTCCGCAGTGTACGGCGTATGGATTTCTGTCCCGTTTGTATCAACATATTTCACGGTGTAGGTCGTTGTTGCGGAACCCTGTTTGATATGGATATCCACTCCATAAAGACCGTTGGCAGAATCAATGTCATAAATTTGAATCTGTCCGTTTGCGTACACCTGACTGTTCTGAATCAGTGCCAACAGTCCGCCGATCGGAACGGGGGAAATCGACTGAAGCTGCTGCACCAGAGCCGTTGACTGCAAAGTTTGAAAATAAGTAAGCTGTGCCGCAGTCACGCTGTCGATATAAAATTCCTGGATCAGATTGTTGTTCTGTGGTCCGATATAGACCCGCACCCTGATGGTATTGTTATTAATCACTAAAGACTGGGCAACTGCAGTACTTGCTTTGGACTCATACAATGCAGTGATTGTCTGATTGGACTGTATATTTTTTGTGCTCTTGTCCCATCCGGTAAAGACATATCCATCCACTTCGGGAGGATCGGGGACTTCCGCATCTTCTCCTTTTACCACAGTAGATTGACTGATCACACTGCCGTCCATAGCAAGGAATGTAACAACAAATGTTGTCCGATGTTCCGAACCGCTTTGCGAAGCCAAATTAATCAAACTCGTTCCCGTTGCAGCAGAGAGCGAGGCTACCGCAGTCAAAATCCCAATTACCACCACTGCACTGATGAGCAGAAATTGCTTCTTTTTCACAGTACCACTTCCTTTCCATTAAATAATGGATCACCGTGGGTGTTTCGTTTGATTGCGGTATTCCGACATATTGAACGCCCACTATTCTACTTTACAATTATTTTAATCTCAACAATTCAATTTGTCAATTATTTTTCTGAATATATATTATTTAATCTAATATTACATAATTCTGTTGACCCGGCATTAAAAAAAGCCCTTGCGGGCTGAATGGATTGTTTAATCAAGAATATGCAAATGCTTCATGGAAAAATCAATGATTGGCGCGGAATGCGTCAGCGCGCCGCAGGAAATGTAATCCACTCCTGCTTCCGCCAGCTCTTTCAGACGGTCTTTCGTGACATTCCCCGAGCATTCGACCGCAGCCTGCCCGTCGATAAGAATGACTGCTTTGCGAATGGTTGCGGTGTCCATATTGTCCAGCATGATGATGTCGGCTTTGGCAATCAGCGCTTCCTTCACCATTTCCAGCGTTTCGGCTTCCACTTCGATTTTGCGTACAAACGGAGCGTATTCCCTCGCCGCTTCCACCGCCTTGCGGATACTGCCTGCGGCATCGATGTGATTGTCTTTAATTAAAATGCCGTCGGAAAGGTTGTATCGGTGATTGACTCCGCCGCCCACTTTTACAGCATATTTTTCGAATAAACGCATGTTCGGTGTCGTTTTGCGGGTATCGAGCAGTTTTGTTTTCGTGCCTGCCAACTCGTCCGTGTACTGTTTGGTCATGCTTGCGATTCCGCTCATGCGCTGCAGGTAATTCAAAGCGGTTCGTTCGCCTGAAAGAATTGCGCACACATCCGCACGAAGCACGCCGACCAACGTTCCTCTGACCAGAATATCTCCGTCTTTGTAGTTTGACTCGAACTCCGAGGCGGCATCCAGCAAACGAAAGACCCGGGAATAAACGTCAATGCCCGCCAGCACCCCGTCCTGTTTGCAGATGAGCTGCACTTCGGCACGCTTCTGCTGAGGCATGATCGCATTGGTTGTAATGTCCTCGCTTGTGATGTCTTCCTGCAGCGCCGCAAGAAGATAAGTGTCAATGTTGATCGGATTCATCGCGCCACTGTGCATAGAGCGTTCCTCCCCTTTTCTCGATTTCCTGCTGAATTGATTCTCGATATCGGTCCATCAGTTTGGGTACATCCCGATACTCGTTTGCGTCGAATGCCGTTTCACGGATCGGAATTGTTTTCCATTCGTTTGCAATCAGATGCGCCGCACGTTTCGGAAAGACAAGCGTCTCCAACAGGGAATTGCTTGCCAGACGGTTCGCACCGTGCACGCCGTTGCAGCTGACCTCTCCGACCGCGAACAGATTGTCCATGGAGGTTTTGCCGTCAATATCCGCTTTGACCCCACCCATCATATAATGTTGCGCGGGAACCACGGGAATGAGATCTTCCGGCAGGTGAATCCCCTCCTGCTCACATTGTTCGTAAATCGTCGGAAACCGCTTCTGAATGTAGTCTTTTGTCATGCCGCGAAGCGACAGCCAGACGTGTTTTGCATGAAATTTTTTCAGTTCTTCCGCGATGGCCGCACTTACGACATCCCGCGGCAGCAATTCATCGACAAAGCGCTCCATATCGGGGTTAAGCAGCACGGCGCCTTCTCCTCGCACGGATTCCGAAATCAGAAAACTGCGCCCGCCTTTTTCGGTGTAAAGTGTAGTCGGATGAATCTGAATATAATTGATGTCTTCCAACTCAATGCCGTGTTTGATGGCGATACCGATGGCATCTCCCGTAATATGCGGATAGTTGGTGGAATGGCGGAACAGACCGCCGATGCCGCCCGTCGCCCAGACGACGACACGCGAGGCAATCGGAGCAACGGTTCCGTCCGGAAGCTGCGCCACCACACCGCTGCAGACCCCGTCGGTTTCCATGATATCGATCATCATGGTTTTCGGAAGGATTGTGATGTTCGGACGTTTTTTGGCGTGCTGCATCAGCTTGCCCGTGATCTCCCGTCCCGTCGCATCTTTATAATGAAGAATGCGCTTTGAGGAATGGGCGGCTTCTCGGGTGTAGTCAAATTCCTTGCCTTCTTTGTCAAAATTCACACCGAGATCAATCAGATCCTCGATTGCCGCGGGAGAGGATTTAATGAGCACTTCCACGGAAGTTTCGTCGTTTTCGTAACGCCCTGCCCGCATCGTATCTTCAAAATATTTTTCGTAATCCGCTTCGTCGATGAGCGTGGAAATGCCGCCCTGAGCCAGAAACGAATCGCTGTTTTCCGGGTCGTCTTTCGTAATGATGAGAATATTCGCTTCGGTCGGAAGATTCAGAGCGCAAAACAAACCCGCCGCGCCCGTTCCGACGATGATGATATCATATCGATCCGTCATGTCATGTTCTTCTTTCAGTTAAAGTGCTGCGCGTCCCGCGCTTAATCGGCAAGTTCGTGCATCCGTTTGAGCGGAATTTCCGCTTTCAATCGAATGGTTTCTTTGAGTTTGAGTTCGGGCTGCAACGTCTGCAGCCGATACAGAACCTTATCGATATTGATGAGCTTCATATTTCGGCAGATCTGATTATCGTTGATGGGATAAAATGTTTTGTCGGGATTGTCATGCTTCAGATTGTAGAACACGCCGACTTCCGTTCCGATGATGAGTTCCTTCGCGTCGCTGTTTTTCGCATACTCGATGATGCCGGAGGTGCTGCCGACATAATCGGCAAGCTCGACAATTTCCGACGTACACTCCGGATGCACGGCTACGGGTGCGTTCGGATGCGCCTGTTTCACCGCAATCAGCTGCTCGCGTTTGATGGCGTGGTGCACAATGCAGTGTCCGTCGTGATATATAAAGTTTTTCTCGGGAAGCTGTTTTGCGATGTAACTTCCGAGATTGTTGTCGGGAATAAACAATATATTTTTCTGCGGCAGTTTTGAGACAATTTTCAATGCGTTCGACGAAGTCACGCAGACATCGGAATGCGCCTTGATTTCCGCGGTGGAATTGATGTAGCACACAACCGCCAGATCGTCGTATTCTTCTTTGGTCTTTTTGATCTTCGCAACGTCCGTCATATGCGCCATGGGACAGTCCGCATGGTCGTCCGCCATAATCACGGTTTTTTCGGGATTGAGAATCTTTGCACTCTCGCCCATGAAATGCACTCCGCAGAATAAAATCGTTTTCTGCGGCACGTTTGTCGCCGCTTTGCTCAGATAATAAGAATCCCCGACATAATCGGCGACTTCCTGTACGGCTCCGTCTACATAATAATGCGCCAGAATGACGACATCTTTTTCTTTTTTCAGTTTCAGTATTTCTTCTTGAATATCCAAATGATCGCTCCGCTTTTGTTTGGATATATTATCGTATAATCATGCCGCAAAGTCAACCGATTCCCCCCATTCCGATGCGCTTTTGCGCCTTTTTTCGATGATGTGCGGATCGGAAAAATACTGCTTGACAAAGCAGATGCGATAGGATAATATATCTAATAGATATATTAAAATGATAATATCGAAAGGATCACCCGATGATGCAGAGCCCTTGTATCAGACCTGCCATGCGTAAATTCGGGACAATGCCATGAAAAAAAGCAAAACAAAATATCCCATTTTGGGTCTTCTCGCAGAACAGCCGATGAGCGGCTATGATATCAAAAAACTGATCGATGTGCGGTTTTCCTTCTTCTGGAACGAAAGCTACGGCCAGATATATCCCGAACTGAAACGGCTGACGGAAAGCGGCGAAATCGAACTGATCGAAGACGCAGCTTCCGAGGGGCGGGAAAAAACAGTCTACCGCATCACGGAGAGCGGACGGGATGCTCTGCGGAAGTGGTTGGCAGAGCCCAGCGAAAAGGCATCCGTGCGGCTGGAACTGCTGCTGAAAGTCTATTTTGCGCAAAACGGGAACACGGAAGATATTCTCAATCAGATCGAGCTGTTCCGGGAGGAACATACGCAGCAACTTGCAATGCTGAATCTGTTTGAGAAGGAACTGACACCGATCCGAGAGTATGACAATCACGAAGACATCCTGAGGGTGCTTTCATTCGGACAGAAAACCTATCGTGCCTATCTGGAGTGGTGCGATGAAACCATACAATATATGGAAAGCAGGAACCCATCATGAGACAGAGAATCAGAAGAATCGTTACCCTGATCTTTTTTCTCCTTTTTCCCGTTACGCTGAATTATTTTTCCCCGTACGTTTCCATCGACGGCGCAATGAACGGAGTGATCTCGGGCAGTGTCATCGTATTTGCCGTGATGTTCCTGACGGGTATCTTTTTCGGCAGAGCCTGGTGCGCATGGGTCTGTCCGATGGCATGTCTGAGCGACATCTGCATGACAGTCAACGACCGACGAGTCAACGCAAAGCGGCTGAAGATCATCCGATATGCGATCTTCGGCGTATGGTTCGCCATCCTGATTGCGATGTTCGTGCTGGCGGGCGGCATCAGCGGGTTCGATCCGCTGCGCATGACGAGCGGAGGGATCTCGGTGGACATGCCGATGAAGTACATCATTTATTATCTGGTGCTGGCGTTGTACGTCGTCGTATCGCTTACGATCGGAAGACGCGGCGCCTGCCACAGTTTCTGCTGGATGTCTCCGTTCTTGGTGGCGGGATATCACTTCGGGAAACTGCTGCGCATTCCGCAGCTCCGCATCGTTGCGGACAAAGAAAACTGCGTGAAATGCGGCAAATGCACGAAGCTCTGCCCGATGAGCATCGATGTGCAAGCCGCGGCACAAAGCGGTGCGGTCGCAACATCCGACTGCATTTTGTGCGGCCTCTGCGCGGATGAATGTCCGAAAGACGTGCTGCATATGAAAGCGATAAAATAGCGCAAAAAAGCGATTCACAAACCCCTTTGCATCCTGTACAATGGTGCAAAGGAGTTTTGTTATGAAGAAAGAGTGGATCACCGAACTGTTTGCCGAGCACGGAATGAAAGCCGCTGTGACCTCCGCCGTACATCTGAACGAACTCAAAGAACAGATGGAGACACTGAAACAGAAGGGCACGTTCGACGAAGCGTTTTATCGGGATTATTTTCGGTATATCGACTACAGCGAAACGGAACGGTTCGAAAACGTGCGATCACTGATCGCGGTTGCCGTGCCTTCCCTGCCCGTTCGTTTGCAGTTTGAATATCAAGGAAACAGCATTGAGACCGTTATTCCGCCGACTTATGTTTACACCGAAGCGGAACAGCGTGCAGCAGATCTGATGGAAGAAATCTGCGCCGATAAATCGTATCGGTTTCAGAGGGTTCGATTGCCCGCAAAACTGCTTGCCGTACGCAGCGGACTTGCCGAATACGGCAGAAACAACATCTGCTACAGCAAAGAATTCGGAAGCTTTCAGCGAGTGCTGACGTTTTGCAGCGACATGCCGATTGAGACGGATGACTGGCGGGAGATGACACTTGCCGAGCAATGCGAACACTGCGGCGCGTGCGTCAGAGCTTGCCCGAGCGGTGCGATTGCGGACGATCGCTTCGTCATTCACGCGGAGCGCTGCATCACCTACCGAAACGAAACGGAGTACCCGTTTCCCGACTGGCTGGACAGCGGAATGCACAACGCGATCATCGGCTGCATGAAATGCCAAACGGTCTGCCCGATGGACAAAAAGCACCGAAAACGATCCACGGATCGGATCGTTTTTACCGAAGACGAAACGAATGCGCTGTTATACTGCAACGATTTCCGATCTTTGCCGAGCACCTTGTCACAAAAAATGGAAATGCTCAATATGACCGAATATGCAAATGTGCTTGCAAGAAATATGAAGGCAGTCTTTGCAAACAAGAAAAACGGAGAACGGACATGAACCTGACCTTTCGCAAACCGACAACAGAAGAGGTGCACACGCTATGCGAATTTGCATCCGAAATTTATTACGAAACATTCATCGACGGCAATTCGGAACGGGTGATGCAGGACTATCTTGACGAAGCATTCGCCTCCGAAAAATTGACGCAAGAACTGAATAACCCCGACAGTACGTTTCTGTTTTTATATGCGGATGGCGTCCTTGCGGGGTATCTGAAAGTCAACCGAGCGCCTTCGCAGACCGACATCAACGACCCTGATATGATGGAGCTGGAACGCATTTATGCCGCAAAGGAATTCCACGGCAAAGGCATCGGGCAGGCATTGATGGACAAGGCAATCGGGATTGCCGAAGAGGAAGGGTTCGCCGCCGTGTGGCTCGGCGTTTGGGAGAAGAATATGCGGGCGCGGGCGTTTTACGAGAAGAACGGATTTACCGCGTTCGGCACCCATGTGTTTGTGATGGGAGACGAAGCACAGACGGATCTGGTGATGAAAAAAGAACTGAAACAAAACGGCTGAACCTGAGGACAATAGGCTCCATGAAGTCACAACAACATCCGACTGCTCTTGTAACCTGCAGGATTTAAGATAGCAAAAAGATAAAACAGTCGTGATGCGATCCTATTTTTCAACAGAATATAACAATCGATCCGAAAGGAATATTACCATCGAATCGATTGTTTGCCGATAATATAGGTTGTTTCTCGCAGGCAGCAAACTGCCTTTATCGGTCTTAACAGGAATTTTTCACGCTGTAACGGACGAACAGACAGCGTGTTTTTCATTGCAACAACTTAATATGCGAAAAATCACTTTTGAGAAGCAGAGTATAGCATGAAATCCCCATCTTATAATAATTAATTTCAGGAATTCCCAAAAATTGCATAGAGTAGTGCATCATCAGCATACTCATGTCAAGTTCGGGCATTTTTTTTCTGTCCTCTATATAAGTGAGCAATATACTCTTCCTTGCTTCTTGGTCGGCACGAGTGATATAACGATAGACCAACGGGAATGACATACGCAAAGAGTATTTATCTGCTATTTCTTTGTAGATCGGATCCATTGATTTCGCGACAATATCGTAAAGGGAATGATCCTTCATAACATATTTGAAGAAAGAAGTGGTTTTCTCGTCCTTCAAAATATTCGTATTAAAGATCATGCCCATGCACATGTATTTTTTTTCGAGATACATCGGATCGTTTACATCAAGAATATTCTTTTCGACGAATTCTAATATCTTCTCATTATATTCATCAAATATCATTTGCAATAATTTATCTTTCGATGAAAAATGATACGTCAAATTTCCTGCTGAAATACCGGCTTCATTTGCTATTTTGGCCATTGTGGTATTTTTATAACCGTATTTATAAAAATAATCTTTTGCGATTCCCAATAATTTTTTTTGTGTCAACTCGCCTTTTGGCGTTTTTGTTTTCATTAATACGATATCCCCATAATCCCATTTTTTTACTGTTATTATATACGATAAAGCAGCTTTAAGCAAGATTATCCATGTGATATTCTACAGTATCTTTTATAGTTTTTCATAAAAAATCTGCTATTAAATCAACGTTTTATCATCTATTTTTTAGTATTTAATATTATTAGTACTATTATATAATTTGTTATATAATAGTACTATTTGAATTTATTTTAGTATAAATATATATTTTTTACTAAAAATAATTGACACAACAAAAATTATAGTATATATTAAATAATATACTATATTCAATCGAAAGGAGCACCTATGTCAAACATCGAAACAACTTATCAGGAAAGGATTACCCGCATAGATAATGTACTCTCAAACAAACTGCCCGACAGGGTTCCCATCTTGTCCACAGCGGAAACATGGCAATTGCACTATGCCGGAGTTAATCTGAGAAAGGCATTTACAGAAGATGCGGATTTATGCTTCAAAGCCTATAAAAAGTACGCAGATGACATTTTTTTTGACGCATTTCACAGCATCGGGAACGTGTGCCCCGTCAATTTCACAAACATGCTTGGCGGAGGAATGTACACAATGACGGAAGACAGTTTGCAAACGTCAACTGGAAAGGCGCAGAAAATGCTGGGAAGCGAATATGCCGATTTGATTGCCGACCCGATCCGTTTTGTTGCAACCAAAATCATTCCCAGAAAATTTGACATCTTTAATAAACCCGTCGATGAGATTTATGACACATTCTCTGCAGCTTTGGAAGAATATGACAAATTCAATCAATTGAACGGAACTGTAGTAAAAAAAGTGGTTACAGAGCTCGGAATCCCATTCATATCCGCAGGATGTTGTTCTGTCACAGTTGATATCCTTGAAGATTATCTGCGTGATTTCAGCGGCATTATAGGAGACATCCGCAGACACCCCGAAGAAGTATGTCAGGCGGGCGAAGCGTTATTTGATTGGTCTTACAGAATCATTGTAGCTGCTTATCCGAACCCGCGCCAGGGAGTCGGAGTCATGAGTCCTTTGCATTTAGCCACATATCTCAAACCGAAAGATTTCGAGAAATTTTATTTGCCGTATTTGATTAAAATGATCAGCGCATTCACTGAAAAAGGATACGGGATGTTTTTATTTATGGAAAATGATTGGACTCCTTATCTGGAAATGCTTCAGGATTTGCCTGACGGGAAAATTTTGGGGCTGTTTGAATACGGCGATCTCAAAAAATACAAAAGTTCAATTGGAAACAAAATATGCGTTGCCGGGGGAATGCCGACAAACATTCTCAATCACTATTCAAAGGAAGAGTGCATAGAATATGCGAAAAAAATTATTGATGAACTTGCTCCCGGCGGAAGATACATATTCGCTGTAGATCGTTCTTTGCTTTCTCTGAATGATTGCAATGCAGAAAATCTGAAAGCCGTAAATGAGTTCGTCCGCAATTATGCAAGATACTAAGGAGGATATATCATGGATATCGGAAAAAGCATCGAAGGTACGGTTTTCGAAAAAGCCCGAAATGAGTATTTTCGAAACTGCCCGTCAGAAAAAGAAAAAGATGATATGATCATGAAAATCTTATTTGTACTTCTTTCGAGATAATCTTCATCAACAGAGGTATTGTTATGTCAAACAATAAAAGTTATTCGACAAAAAACGTTTTGACATTTTTTTTATACAGCACCGCAGGCATTATCATGTTTTTCGTAAAACTGCCTTTTGGAGGAGAGCCGCAAATACCGATCAACTGGATCGTGAACTTTTTTAAAATACATTCTGCTGCTTATCTGCCTTATTTTGTGCTGATCGTTTCTGCTTATGGAGTTTACAGGGCAATTGCCAAACAGAAAATCTCCGAAAAAAGCGCCACAGATATTCTTTTTTCAATACTAAAAATCATAGGGCTGATTCTGATTGTATTTTGCGTCTTTGGTTTTGGGCCTGATCTTATTTTAAGGGAAGATATCGGACCGAACGTTTTGAACATACTGGGAATAACCGTCAGTCTGACTGTTCTTGTCGGCTCTGCAGTGTTACCGCTGCTCTTGGATTACGGGCTCGCAAATGCCTTCGGCGTTCTGTTGCGACCTATCATGAGACCTGTTTTTAAGGTTCCGGGAAAGACTGCTATCGTTGCCCTTACTGCTTATTTGAGCAACTATTCACTTGGACATATCGGTATCGATAAAATGTACACACACGGAGAAGTTACCGCCAAAGAAGCAGTGATCGTAGCGACAGGATTTTCAACTGCATCTGTTGTGAATTACATGGTTTTTGCTCAAATGTTGGGGATTATGGATCAATGGGGCAAATTTTTTCTTGTCATTACATTCATTACATTTCTGATTACGGCAATCACTGTCAGGCTGTATCCGATTAAGAATAAACCGAATGAGTATTTTCCGGAAGCAATTCCGAATCCGGAACCGGAATACAACAAACATATACTGAGAAACGCATTTCTTGAAGGCGTGGAGACGGCAAGAACGGCAAAACCAATATATGTGGCGTTTTTTGAACAATTGAAGGCCGGTATCGTTATTCTCTCGGGACTTCTTCCGATCGCAATGTTCTTTATGGTTGGTGCTTTGGTTATTCAAACTTGGGTTCCTGTATTTACATGGATCGGATATCTGTTTTGGCCATTATTCAAATTGGTGGGCATCTCGAATCTCGATGTCGTCATTCCGGCCACCGGAACATCAATCGTGGATCTAATGATGGTAGTGTCCATCGGGACAAAAGCATATGCCGCGGGAGGATTGTCCATGACGGCAAGGTATTTTCTTGCAGGGCTGCCCGTCACAATGATCGTCTTTCTTTCCGGCTTCGTGCCGTGTATCCTGTCCACTAACGTGCCTGTAAAATTCCACGAACTCATTGTTCTTTGGGTAATTCGGGTAGCCTTATCAATACTTTTGATCGGATTGTTCGGTTTATTATTTTTATAAAAATATTATAACGGAGGACTATTTATGGAAACCGCAAAAAAACTTTCAAGCAAAAGTATCGCTAAATTCATCGTTTGCAGCATCCTTGGTATCATCGTCTTCTTTGTAAAGCTGCCGCTGGGCGAGAGCAGTCAAATTCCCATTAATTGGATTGTCAATCTTTTAAAAGCAAATTTTGCCGCGTATATTCCTTATATCGTTTTAATTGCCGGTCTTTATGGTTTATATGATTGCATCATCATACAAAAATCATATAAAAAACCGGTTGATATTCTGTTCACATTATTTAAAATCATCGGTATGCTGTGTATTGTTTTCAGTCTATTCCATTTTGGACCGGCTTTTATTTTGGCCGAGGGAGTGGGTCCGAATGTACTGAATGTACTGAGTAAAGCAGTAGCGCTTACGGTGCTGATCGGTTCGCTTTTGCTGCCGCTTCTGATCGATTATGGTTTGGCAAGCGCCGTAGGAGTTCTGATTCGCCCGATTTGGAGACCGTTGTTCAAACTGCCGGGGCGAACCGCGGTCGCGTCGGTCACTTCCTATTTGGCAAACTACCCTATCGGTCATATGGCAATCAACCAAATGTACAGGGAAGGTCAAATTACAGTAAAAGAATCCTTTATCGTATGTACGGGTTTTGCCACAGCTTCCATCGTCAATTATATGGTATTTGCTCAGCTTTTGGATATCATGGATCAGTGGGGTATCTATTTCCTTTTGGTAACACTGCTGACCTGCATCATCACTGCAATTCAAGTCAGATTGTATCCGACCAGAAATAAATCGAATGAATATTATCAGGGAGCAACGCCCGATCCAGAACCCGAATATAATAAAAATATTCTTCGAAAAGCATTTGAAGAAGGCGTAACAGCGGCAGAAAAAGCTGATCCGATCGGGAAAAAATTCGTACAGCAGTTAAAAATGGGGTTCACCATCCTTGCGAGAATCGTTCCGATTGCAACTTTTTACATGGTCGCGGGAATTCTGCTAAACACTTATACACCCATTTTCACATGGGTAGGATATATTTTCTGGCCGTTCTTTAAGCTTATGGGATATCAAGACTTAGCTGCATTGATTCCTGCCACCGGCATGTCCATCGTCGATTTGATGATGGTTGTAACGACAGGAGCCAAAGCCCTGGCAATAGGAGGCCTAACAATGACATCCCGATTCTTTTTGGCTGCATTGCCGGTCACTTGCATTGTGTTCTTATCCGGTTTTGTGCCGAGTATTATGGCGATAGATGTTCCTTCAAAATTTCATGAACTCATTGTAATCTGGCTAATCAGAGTCATATTGTCAATTGTGCTGATCGGATTATTTGGATTGATCTTTCTGTAGAAAAGCACAAGCACCCCGAACTGTGCCAAGATTGCATAAAAAATCAGGCATTGTTATGCCTGTTCAGATTGTCAAAAAACGGCTGAACAGCCGTTTTTTGATTGTTTGGAATTTCCGACTGCCTTGCACGGCAAGAAGAATGACACCGATTGTGTGCCGCAAATCAACCCGATATCATCGCGTACGAAGTGCAACAACAGATTGTTCTTGAGCAAATTAATTTATTACAAATATTCGATTGACATGCTTTTTTGTATGGTGATAAAATACAGTTATAATACAATCATATCAAGGCATACATTGCCGAACTGCGGGGGGTATTTATGGATCCGATTACTGTCATTATCGCCATTGTCGTGACTTTTTTTTGTTATATGGTCGTACCTTTTCTTTATAAAATATCACATACAGGCACGATCGATGCGAAGCAGGCAAATCGGTTTGCGATTGTGAATTCCGTTGTCGTATTCTTGATTCTGCTTCTTATACTGGCAGCGATTGACGCGAGCGGATTGGCCACAGTGAAATACATCAGTGTCGGCCCTGCTTTTCTTTATTATTTAATTAATCAAGCTTACCTCAAGCACCAGGCCAAAAGCAAGCAACAGGGCGAAAGCCAAATCCCCAATGTTCCGCCGCCGGTTTATCAGCCGCAGAATAAAGAAAGCATGACCGCTCCGATGCAGGCGCCGAAACCGAACGCGCCGCTTTATCATGCCGTGATGAAACGAAGCGATGAGGCTTTGCCTGCGCAGGATTTGGAGGATGACAACGAAACACTGCTGCAAAAAGCATTTAACTTCCTGCGGGCGGAACAATGGCAGTCTGCGTTTGACTACAGTGAGACGGTGTTGGAACGGGATTATTCCGAAGCACGGGCATATATCTGTGAACTGCTGGCAGAGCTGAGGCTGAAGGAAGAAACGATGCTCGGCACACTGGAACGCGACCCGAACGATTTTGAGAAATTTCGATTTGCGCTTCGATCCGCCGACGACGGCTATCGGCAGACACTCGAAAATTATGCGGCATCCGCCATTGCATTGAGCAAGCAGAAACGGAGCGAAGCCATTTACCGAACCGGAGTTGCCCGAAAAAACGCCGCCAGGACAGAAGCCGACTTCCTGCGTGCTGCGGAAGTGTTTGAAACAATCGAAGAGTTCTCCGACGCACAGGCACAGGCAACGGAATGCAGAAACCGTGCACATGATATACAGCAGGCTGCAAAAGAAAAAAGAGAGCAGGCCGTGCTGAGGGACAAAAAAACAGCAAAAATTTTACTCGGGGTCGGACTTTTCGTAACGGTTTCCTTGCTGCTGGGGTTCTTTGTGATTCGACCGGCGATCATTTACAACCAGGCGCAAGACGCTCTTTCCGCGGGAAACTATCAAGATGCAGGCACCGACTTCGCCAAGAACGCATGGTACAAAGATTCGTATGATCAGGCAATGATGTGCGGAAATACCTTGCAAACAAACGGGCAGTACACCGAAGCGATCGTTGTTTTTGACGCAATTCCATCCAGATTTCCGGATGCGCAAACACAGGCTTCCGAATGCAGATATATTATGGCAATGTCGCTCATGGATCAGGGCAATTATTCCGAGGCATATCCATACCTGCTTTTATTGCAGGGATATAAGGATGGAGAATACGCGCAGAAATATTGCTATGTACAGCTGCATCGATCAAAAGACGACGCTACGACGATGAATTATCTCAAAGATCTGACGGCAGCGCAGTATCGAGACAGCAGTGCGATTTATTTCGATGTCACGAAATGGACCGTTTCCGTCGTGGCAAACCGTTACGCCTCGGATTCGGTCTCTTCAGTCAGTACCGTATCGAAATACGACACATGGTATTTTCATATGAATGTGGCGGGAGGCCCGCCGAATGGAGCAATCGAGCTGTATTATAAAGTCACATATCCCGACAAAGCAACATACACGGGAACTTATTCCGGAGGATATGACGGGGCGAAATGCTATTTGGAGTGTGGATACAGCGGATTTCAGCAGTACGGCACCACAGGAAATTGCACGATTACGGTCTACAACAACGCAACGAACGAAGTGATCGGTACAGGCTCGGTACGAATCACGAATTAGCGTTTCGTGATGCTATGCGAATAATCAAAATAGCAACAACCTCGGTTGGACAAACGCGAATGACACAAATGTCCAACCGAGAATTTTTGTTTCATATCGGTAAAATACAAAAAATCATATCATGGCATACATTGCCGAACTGCGGAGGGATTTATGGATTGGCTGAGCATTGTTCTCGGATTGATTTTCACATGTGTTTTTTACATGCTGGCACCTTTTATCTACAAAATCAGTGCAAAGGCGCCGATTGATTCAAAAAAAGCGAATCGATTTGCGCTGTGGAATTCCGTTATTCTTTTTTTTGTATTTTTCATTGCAACTATTATCATTATGGGAGATGAACTCAATACAATCAAAGGATTGAGTGCGGGTCCGGCTATTATATATTATTGGATCAATGCGGCGTATTTAAAACACCAGCCAAAAAACAAACAGCAGAACGGGAATCCGTCCGATGCTGTTCCGCCTCCTATTTACCAATCGCAAAATAAAGAAGGCATCACAACTCCGATGCAGGCGCAATCTGCGATTCCGAACATTCCGCTGAAACATGTGATCATGAAACGAAGCGATGCGGCTCTGCCGGAACCGGATTTGACGGATGACAACGAAACACTGCTGCAAAAAGCATTTGACTTCCTGCGGGCGGAACAATGGCAGTCGGCGTATGACTACAGCGAAGCGGTGCTGGAGAGGGATTATGCCCAAGCGCAGGCATATATCTGTGAACTGCTGGCAGAGCTGCGGCTGAAAGAGGAAGCAATGCTCGGCACACTGGAGCGCGATTTGACTGATTATGAAAAATTCCGGATTGCACTTCGCTCCGCAGATGACGAATATCGTCAGACACTTGAAAGTTATATGGCATCCAATGCCGCTTTAAGCAAACAGAGGCAAAGTGCGGCCATTTACCGAACAGGAATCGCGCGGAAAAACGCAGCCAAAACAATAAACGATTTTCTGCGTGCTGCGGAAGTATTTGAAGCAATCAAAGACTTCCCCGACGCGCAGGCTCAGGCGACGGAATGCCGAAGCCTTGCGGCAGGATTCACGGAAAGACAAAAGCAAAAGAGAGAAGCGGCGCAACTCCATGATATTAAAAACACTCGTCGTTTTATCCTCTGTTGCGGTTTTATTGAGCATCGGACTGTTTGTCATCCGTCCGGCAATCATCTACAGGGAAGCCAGCGATTTGCTTGCCGCGGGAGATGTCGTGCAGGCAGGCGTAACCTACGCGAAAATCGCGTGGTACGGCGACTCTTACGAGCTGGCAATGAATTGCGGCGAGGGACTGAAAACAAATGCGCAGTATCAGGAAGCGATCACGGTGTTCGATGCCATGCCGCTGAGATATGACGACGCTCAGACAGAGTTATGCGAATGTCGGTATATCATTGCGATGTCATTGATGGATGATCTGAAATATTACGCGGCGTATACCGATTACCTGCCGTATCTGCTTGAGTATAAGGACGGGAAATATGCTTATGAATACTGTTACGTAAAAATGCATCTCACAAAAGAGGATGCAACGACCATGAGTTATCTCGAAGATCTCATGGGAGCGCAATACCGTAACAGCGGTGCGATCTATGCCGAATTGACAGACTGGCGAATCACGATCCTTATCAACCGGGTTGGAGAAAACAGCGATTCGTCATTAAAGTATGTGTCAAAAAATGATTCCTGGTTTATTAAAATCCATGTATCCAACGCTCCGCCCAACGGAGTGATTGTATTGCATTATGAAATCATATTTCCCGACAATTCAGTAGAATCAGGAAAGTTTTATCGCTCCTTTGAAGGTGATGATTCCTATTTGTTATGCGGTGACAATTGGGATCCTCGCTACGGTGATACCGGGATATTTACAATTAACATTTACGATAGTTCAGCACAGGTGCTTCTCGCAACAGCATCCTTGAGAATCACGAATTAGTATTTGCGCCAATGTGCGAACAATCAAAAAAAATGGCTGACAGCCGTTTTTTTTGTTTCAGTAATGACAATCACAAACACTATATCGTTCGATACTTTTTCAGCGCCAGAATATTCAGCACCAAAAACAGCACCAGATATCCGAACAGGATGAGAATATCCTGCGAAACATCCGCAAAGCCGTAACCGCGGATCATCACGTTGCGCAGCGCGTCGGCTCCGTAGGTAAGCGGAAAAATTTTGGAAAGAACGATTACCCACACTGGAGCATCCGACAGCCCGAAAATACCGCTGAACAGAATCTGCGGCACGATGACGACGGGGATAAACTGAATGAGCTGAAACTCGTTTCTCGCGAAAGCGGAAAGCAATGTGCCGAGCGTGAGCGAACCGCCCGCCAAAATGAGGTTGATGAGCAGCACCAGCCAGAAACTGCCAGCCATCTGCACATCGAGCAGATAAATCATGAATGCCTGAATGACCACCGTCTGAATGGTGACAAACAACCCGAATCCGAAGAAGTAACCGCAGACAATTTCGCTGCGCCGCAGCGGTGTGGACAGAATGCGTTCCAAAGTGCCGCTGATACGTTCCCGCAAAAATGAGATGCCCGCAATCAAAAACACGAAAAAGAAGATAAAAAAGCCCATCATCATCGGAGCGAGCGCGTCAAACGAATTCATTTCGTCCGAACCGTAGAGATAATTCACGACGGTGCTGCCCGAGACGGCAACGCTGATGCCGCGCACGCTGAGCGCCGAGATCACATCCTGCATGCTCTGCGAAGCTGCCTTGCTGACTGCGGTGAGCACCAGTTTGGTTACGGACGGATCGGCTCCGTCCACGGTAATGACGGGAGCCCCATCGACAAAGTTCAGATACCCGTCGCTTTCGCCATCCTTCAGACGGAGCAGCGCGGCCGATTCATCATCGACAAGGGTAATGTCCGCCTCCGCGCTCAAGTCGGTGATGAACGCTTCCGGCGCGGTAAGGATGTCGATGCGCGCCGTACTCGCCGAGGAATTGAGAATGATGCTGAGCAGATAAATGACAAAAATCGGGGCAAACAGAATCAGCCCGATGGTTCGTTTATCCGCAACGATCTGGCGGATCAGCCTTCCCGCCACAACAAATGTTCTCATGAAATCGCCTCCCCGTTTCCGCCGTAGTACAGGAACGCTCCTTCGATCGTATCCTGCCCGGAGAGTATTTTTAATCCTTCGGGTTGTCCGATGGCAGTGATTTCTCCGTTTCGGATGAACGCCAGACGGTCGCAGTGTTCCGCTTCGTCCATCACATGCGTCGTAATCAGAATAGTCGTGCCGAGTGAGGACAACCGTTTGAATTCTTTCCAGAAAATATTGCGCAAGACCGGATCGATGCCGACGGTCGGTTCATCAAGGATCAACAGATCGGGGTTGTGGATCATAGCGATGCAAAGAGACAGTCTGCGCTTCATGCCGCCCGAATAAAACTTGACCGCTTTTTTCGCATCAAAATGCAGTTCCGTCAATTCCAACACGCGGATGGCATTCTGCCTGGCTTCTTTCCTGTTCATTCCGTAGAGCCGCGCAAAAAACATCAGATTTTCCATCCCGCTCAAATCCTCGTAAAGCGCATCCGACTGTGCCATATACCCGATCGATTTGACGGCTTCCAGCGACGGCATCGGAATGCCGTGCACCGTAACCGATCCGCTTTTCGGACGGTTCATTCCGACAATCGTCTTCACCAGTGTGGTCTTGCCTGAACCGGAGGGTCCGAGGAAACCGATAATTTCACCTTTTTCCACAGTCAGATCGACGTTATGCAACACAACGGATTTTCCGTAATTCTGCACAACATGATCCACCGATATCACTGTTTGCGTCATAAATTATTCTCCTTGTTACTTCCTCTTTATAGCACAGCGTCAAACGAAAATCAACGAAATTCGAAGCCTTGCACGGAATGGTTTTCACATAATAATCTTTTCATACAAATTCGGAAATATTTATGATATAATCAAAACAAAAGGAGTATGCCATGAACCACCGCACCGTATCGAAGCTGATTTTGCTGCCCCGCACGGTAGGACTGATTTACCTGCTTTTTCTGATGCTGTTTTCTTTCGATGTTTTCGAAGGAACCGCCGTAACGGTAAATGAAATATTAGCATTCCTCCTGCATTCCCTGCCTTCCCTTATCTTGCTCGCCATATTGATTGCGACATGGAGAAGACCGTTTTGGGCGGGTGTGTTATTTTTCATTTTTACGGCAGCAATCACCGTATTGTTTCATACCTATACGGGAACGGACAGACTGACCTTGATTACACTGCCTCCGCTGCTTGTGAGCGTGCTGTTTTTCGCGGCATATCAACACACAAAAAAAATATCCAAAAAAGAAGAAGCCGAACCGCCGAAAGAGAATCTCGAAGAAAAGAAAGAAAGCGATTCGACGGAATAAGGATGTATGATGAATATTAAAGTTTGCTATTATTCCGAAACAGGAAACACAAAAAAAATCGCCGAATGCATCGCGGACGCGCTCGGCGTGCAGGCGGAAGCGATCACGGATGCGACAGCGGTCGAACAGGTCGATCTCTTGTTTGTCGGTGGTTTTCTGAGAGCGTTCACGCTCGTCAGACCGACAAAACAGCTTTTGAAATCACTTTCCGATGCATCCCAGACAAAAAATATTGCCGTATTTTCCACCTCGGCATCGGGAAAAGGCATCCGAAAATACGCGGATAAATATCTGAAGAAAACGAATATCCGCATTCTCGGAGACTTTGCCTGTCTCGGGGCTTATATGAAATCCAACCCCGGCAGCCCGAATGAAAGCGACTGCGCACATGCCGCTGAATTTGCGGGGAAAATACTGGAACTGTGCAAAAACCAAACGGAATAAAGGCGATTTTGCACAAAAATGATTGACAGACGCAGCTCGGTATGATACCATCTGTAGCAAGTAAAAACTGATCTGAAACAGACAAAACAAAAAAGGAATTTTTCGTTATGAGATCCGTTCAGCAGACAACAGCAAACTTTTATTACTACTTTAGCGGAAGCTTTACCTTTAGCTTCGGCTATTTTTCGTATGATAAGTATGTTGGGTCAAACGGACCGGATCGATTATAACGGAACAAATGAAAATTGGTTTGCTTATAAAAGAGATTCGTTCCGACGAATCTCTTATTTTTTAGCCTCGGAAAGGAAACTATCGATATGAACGCCAATCAAAATGACACGGGAGACTCGCATTTTGAACGAAATAGGTTTACAATCAGTATTATCGGACTCGGACTGATCGGGGGCAGCATGGCGTTGGCACTCAGAGGATACCGCCACGCCTATCTGATCGGCGTGGACATCAACCCGAAAACCAGAACCATGGCACTGCAAAGCGGCGCGGTGGACGAAGTATACGAGACAGCCGAACAGGCGGTCGCGGATGCGGATCTGGTGATCCTATGCGTGTATCCGCATCATATCATCGAGTTTGCAAAAACCCTCATGCAGACGTTAAAACCCGGATGCATCGTCTCGGATGTCTGCGGAGCCAAAACCAAGCTTTACGATGAAATTGTGCCGCTGATTCCGAATCACATCGATTATGTCGGCATCCATCCGATGGCAGGCAAAGAGATCGATGGGTTCGAAAACGCGGAAAAAGCACTGTTCGTCAATACCGGATTTCTGATTACGCCGCTGACGCACTCCAGGAAAGAATCCGTCGATCTGATGGAAGAGCTGGGCAGATACATCGGCGCCACAAAACTGGCCGTAGCCTCCCCCGCTCTGCACGACGACATCATCGGTTACACCAGTGATCTGATGCACATTTCGGCAACGGCGCTGTGCATGCACCGCCATCCCGACATGACTAGTGCCTATACGGCGGGCGCGTTTCGTGACTGCACGAGAGTCTCCAACATCAATCCCGATTTGTGGACAGAACTGCTCTTGAGCAATGCCGAAGGAATCCTTCCCCATCTGAACCGATACCTCGACTATCTGAACCAAATGAAACAGGCAATCGAAACCAACGACGCAATGGCTCTGCATGAACTGCTGGCGCTGGCGTCGAAAAATAAAAAGGAGATGCTCACAAGATGAAAACACTCCGGGTCAATCTGAAGGAAAACAGCTATGACATCCAGATCGGAGCGGGACTGCTGCACCACGCGGGAGAACTGATCCGAACCGTATACCCCGGCAAACGCGCCGTATTGGTGAGCGACATTCAGATATGGAAACTGCATGGCAAAGCGCTCATCGACTCGCTGACGGAAGTCGGAATCGAGCCGCAGAGCGTGATTCTGCCGCAGGGGGAACAGGTCAAACAGCTTTCCAATCTGGAAAAGCTATACACTGCATTCGTCGAAGCGGGACTGACCCGAAGCGACATTGTGATCGCCTTCGGAGGCGGAGTGATCGGTGATCTGACCGGATTTGCTGCTGCAACCTACATGAGAGGAATCCGCTACATCCAGATTCCGACCACACTGCTCGCGCAAGTGGATGCCTCCGTCGGAGGAAAAACGGCGGTGGATTTGAACGAAGGCAAAAATCTGGTGGGAGCATTTTGGCAGCCAAAGACGGTGATTATGGATACAGATGTGCTGACCACGCTCACAGGCAGAGATTTCTCCTCCGGAATGGCAGAAGTGATCAAATACGGAGCCATCCGTTCGGAAAGCCTCTTTGAGCGCCTTGAATCCATAGCGGACAGAACCAAGCTCATGAACGAAATCGAAGAGATCATTTATGAATGCTGCAACATCAAACGCGCGGTTGTGGAAGCGGACGAACGGGACACGGGCGAACGAATGCTGCTGAATTTCGGGCACACCTTCGGACACGCCGTGGAAAAACTCGGAAATTTCGAAACGTTCACACATGGGGAATCCGTCGCAATCGGCATGATGCTGGCAGTCAGACTGGGCATTGATCTCGGCATTACGGACCGTGAAGTTCTTGCGAGAATGCAGAACGTCATCAGTCAGTTCGGACTTCCGACCGAATCGGACTATACGGTAAGCGATATGTTTGATACCATGCTGCATGACAAGAAAAACATCAGCGATCAGATTAACTTCATCCTGCTTCGGACAATCGGGGAGAGCATCATCGAACCGATGCCGACCGTGAAGCTTGATGAACTGATCAACGGGAGGTCGGACGAATGGACACGGTAATCACGCTCGACTGCGTGCCGAGCGGGGTTATCGCTCTCCCTCCGTCCAAAAGCGTATCCCACCGCGCTCTCATCTGCGCGGGACTGGCAAAGGGGAAAAGCGTCATTGAGCAGATTACCTGTTCGGAAGATGTCGAAGCGACTGTCCGCTGTCTGCGGGCGCTCGGCATTGCGTGCGAGATTGCGGACAATGTCATCTCGGTAGACGGAGGGTTGCGGGATCGTGCGGACGGGGCAGTGCTCGACTGCGGAGAATCAGGCTCCACGCTGCGTTTTGTCCTTCCGATTGCGCTGCTGTCGCCGAACAAAACGGTGCTGACGGGTCGGGGCAGACTGATGCAGCGACCGATGGAAGAATTCAACGAAGCGCTTCGCAAAAACGGCGCGATCATTGATCAGTTTTCCGACAGAATGGAAGTGCGGGGACCGCTTCGGGCGGGCACGTACCGATTCAGCGGCTCCATCAGCTCCCAATATGTGACGGGACTGCTGCTGGCACTGCCGCTGCTCGAAGGGACAAGCATCATCGAACTGACCAGCCCGCTCGAATCCAAGGGGTATGTCGATCTGACCATCGACGCGATGCGCACATTCGGAGTTACGCTTGAGCATGAGCAATACAGACGGTTCGTTGTGCGGGGAGGTCAAACCTACCGTCCGATAAATTACCGGGTGGAAGCGGATTATTCCGCGGCGGCATTCTTTCTGGCTGCAGGAGCGCTCGGATGCGATGTGTCCTGCGAAGGACTCAACCCGAATTCCCTGCAGGGAGACCGCGCGTTTCTCGAGATTGCAAAACAGTGCGGCATCGCAATCGAAACGGGAGACGGCACGATCAAGGCATTGCCCGGCAGAATCAAAGCCGTAACGGTGGATGTGAGCGAAATACCCGATCTGGTGCCTCCCCTTGCGGCGATGCTCTGCTTCTGCGAAGGAACGAGCAGAATCGTGAATGCTGCGAGACTCAGAATGAAAGAAAGCGACCGTCTTCATACGGTCACAACGGAACTGAACAAACTCGGTGCCGACATTACGGAAGGCAACGATGAATTGACAATAAACGGAGTTGCGGAATTAAACGGCGGCTCGGTCGATGCGCACAACGATCACCGCATCGCGATGATGGCGGCGGTGGCATCCATACGATGCAAAAACACAGTGCAGATCAGCGGAGCCGACAGCGTGAAAAAATCATACCCGAATTTCTGGAAGGACTTTTGCAAAACAGAAAGGAGCACACAGGCATGAGCAATACATGGGGGAATCGAATCACTCTCTCGATTTTCGGAGAATCACACGGAGAAGCGATCGGAATCGTGATCGGCGGACTGCCTGCGGGCGAAGGAATCAATGAAGAGGAAATCGCTGCGGATATGGCAAGACGGGCTCCCGGGAACAACGAGTTTTCCACCAAACGCAAAGAGCCCGACAAGGCGGAAATCGTCAGCGGACTTTATCGGGAGAAAACGACGGGCGCGCCGCTGTGCGGAATGATCCGCAACACGGATACCAGATCGTCGGATTATGACGCAACCGTACCCAGACCTTCGCATGCCGATTATGCGGCGTATGTGAAATACGGCGGAAACAGCGACCCGAGAGGCGGCGGGCATTTTTCGGGAAGACTGACCGCACCGATCGTGTTTGCGGGAAACATCGCAAAACAGATCCTGAAAAAAGAGGGTATCGTATTCGGCGCTCATATTCTGCAGATCGGATCGGCGAGAGACAGCATGTTCGGAGAGGTCACACCGTATCTGCTCAATGAATTGGTCAAATCGGACTTTCCCGTAATCGATCCGAACGCCGCGCGTCTGATGAAAGAGGAAATTCTGAATGTGAAAAATGAGGGGGATTCGGTCGGCGGCATCGTGGAATGCGCGGCGGCGGGTCTTCCCGCAGGGCTCGGAGAACCGTTTTTCGGCTCCGTAGAAAGTGTGATTGCTTCTTTGATGTATTCGGTGCCTGCAGTAAAAGGCATCTCCTTCGGGGAGGGATTCGGGTTTGCCGCAATGAAAGGCAGCCAAGCGAATGACCCGCTGCGCATGAACGAAGGAAACATTGTGATGAGCAGCAATCACAACGGCGGCATCAACGGCGGCATCACAAACGGCATGCCGATTGTCTGCTCGGTGGCGTTCAAACCGACACCTTCCATTGCAAAAGAACAAAACTCGGTCAATCTGCAAACCGGACAAAACGAAACATTGACAGTCAGAGGCAGACACGACCCGTGCATCGTACCGCGTGCGGTGGTTGTGACGGAAGCGGTGCTGGCTTTGTCGGTTCTTGACCTGTGGATGCAGAGGTGAACCAATGAAAAATATTGTATTGATCGGGCTTCCCGGAAGCGGGAAAACCACAATCGGACAGCAGGTTGCCAAATCGTCAAACATGCGTTATCTCGATCTGGACGAATGGATTGAGGAACAGGAAGGCGCAAGCATTCCGGATTTGTTTGCATCCTACGGAGAACCGTATTTCCGCATGATGGAAACAAAAGCGGCGCAGTACGCTTCCGCACAGACATCCGCCGTCATCTCGTGCGGCGGGGGCATCGTGCTGAAACAGGAAAATATGCACATGCTCGGAGCCGGGGGGATCATCGTGTTTATTGACCGCGATCCCGCGGCAATCATCAGCGACATTGACACACAACACCGACCGCTGCTCAAAAGCGGAGCGGACAAAATTTGGGAATTATACCGCGAACGATATGATTTATATCGTACCTATGCGGATTACATCATAAAAAACGATTCAATTGCGGCATCGTTGGATGACATGGAAAGCATCCTTGCCATCGCAAAACGATCACTGGAACTGGCAGTAATCGGAGACCCGATTTCCCACAGCCTCTCGCCGGAAATCCATTTGGCGGCACTGAAACGGATCTGTGGACACGCAAGTTACGAGCGCATCAAAATCGAAAAAGGAAAAATCGGAGATCACATCGATCGCCTGCAACGGTATTACGACGGATTTAATATCACCATGCCGCACAAAGCGGATATCATCCCCTATCTGAACGACATGGACACGGATGCGCGCATCTATCATTCCGTGAACACGGCAGTAAAAACCGACCGCGGATTCGATGGATACAACACCGACGGAATCGGCTTCGCCTCCATGGTACGGGATGCGGGGTATGCCTTTGAAGATAAGCGCATAACCGTGATGGGAGCGGGCGGCGCCGCGGGAACCATCGCGATCAAAGCGGCTGCGGAAGGCGCCGAACTGGTGCGCATTCTTGCAAGAAAAGAAGAACAGGCACAGCGCATCGCAAATAAAATCGGGGAACTATACCCGAACGTACAAACGGAATGCGCAGACATGAGCATTGATTCACGGACAGCCGCATGCAAAACGACAGACATCCTGATCAACGGCACTCCGCTCGGCATGCACGGGGCGGAAGAGTTTGACACACTGGACTTTATGGAAGCACTGCCGAAAGATGCACTGACATGCGATCTGATTTATCATCCGATGAAAACCATGTTTTACCTGAAAGCGGAAGCACTCGGACTCAAAGTGCTCGGCGGTATCGGAATGCTGATCGATCAGGCACTCATCGCGGATGAACTGTACATCGGACACAAACTCAATATGCAGTCGATTCAAAAAAGAGTGATCGACACCTTAATCAGAAAGGAAATCATATCATGATTATTATCGTAAAACCGGACTCGAATCCAAATGAAATAGAATTATTTAAAAAAGACATGGAAAACCGCGGCTTTGTGGTGCAGGAAATCAAAGGAGAATCGACCTACATGCTCGGACTTGCGGGAGATACTTCCAGCCTGCAGCAGGATGCGATCGCGCGAAACAATTTCGTGCAGTCTATCATGAAAGTGCAGGAACCGTATAAATTGGCGGGCAGAAAATTTCATCCGCAGGATACGGTGGTTGATGTCAACGGAAACAAAATCGGAGGCGGAAATTTCTCCGTGATTGCGGGTCCTTGCTCGGTGGAAAGCGAAGAGCAGATTCTCTCCGTGGCAAGAGACATCAAAAACTCGGGGGCAAAATTCCTGCGGGGCGGAGCATTCAAACCACGCACCTCCCCTTACGCCTTTCAGGGGCTGGGGCTCGACGGACTGGCGCTGTTGAAAATCGCAAGGCAGAAAACAGGGCTTCCGATTGTCTCGGAAATCATGTCTTCGGAATACCTGCAGGCATTTGCGGATGACGTGGACGTGATCCAGATCGGAGCAAGAAACATGCAGAATTTCCCGCTGCTCAAACAGGTCGGGGAACTGAAAAAACCGGTGTTGCTCAAACGGGGCCTTTCCTCCACCATCGAAGAACTGCTGATGGCAGCGGAATATGTCATGGTGGGCGGAGCGAGAGAAATCATGCTCTGCGAACGAGGCATCCGAACATTCGAAACCGCAACGAGAAACACGCTGGATCTGTCGGCAGTGCCCGTGCTGCATCAGAAAACACATCTGCCTGTCGTAGTCGATCCGTCCCATTCGACGGGATACTGGCATCTGGTCGAACCGATGGCACTGGCTGCGGTGGCGGCGGGCGCGGACGGACTGATCATCGAAGTGCACAACATGCCGCAGTGCGCGCTGTGCGACGGGGCGCAATCGGTCACACCCGAAGTGTTCCATACTTTAATGAAAAAAATATCGGCAATCCGATCGGTTATCGAATCATAAGAAAGCAAGGGAGAATAGACGAATATGGACGCAAAAGAAAAGCTGATACAGGTACGAAGCAAATTGGACACACTGGATGACGAGCTGCTCCAGCTGTTCAACGAACGAATGAGACTCAGCGATGAAGTGGCAGACATCAAACGCGAAGGCAACATCGCCATGACGGACGAAGTGCGCGAACAGGTGGTGGTCGACCGAGCAGTCGGCATGGTCGATCCCGCATATAAAGGAGAAACCATTGCCTATACGAGAGCGATTATGGGGCTTTCTAAAATGAGACAGCGCAAGCTGCTGTTTGACGAAAGCGACAACGAACCGCTCATTCCCCCGTCCGGAACGCACAAAACACAGGACGTGAAAATCGCCTATCAGGGATTGCCCGGTGCGTGGGGAGAAATCGCGACGATGCAGTATTTCGGAGAAGCGCAGCATGAAGGCGTGGAACGATTTGAGGATGTGTTCCAGGCGGTCAAGGACAAAAAAGCGGATTACGGGGTCGTGCCGATCGAAAACTCCAAAACGGGAGCCATCGGCGAAGTGTATGACCTGCTGAGAAATTACGGATGCTACATCGTCGGGCAGACCTGGGTGCAGGCAAAACAGTGTCTGCTTGCCGTGCCGGGAACCAAATTCGAGGACATCCGTGAAGTGTATTCCCATCCCGAAGGATTCAAACAGTGCAGCAAATTCCTGAAAAAATATCCGTGGGATCTGACGGCGTGCCGCAATACGGCAGTGGCCGCCAACATGGTGCGGGAACAGAACAACAAACGCTATGCGGCAATCGGGTCCAGACGGGCGGCGGAACTGAACGGACTGGAAGTGATCGCGCCCGATATCATGGATGATGACAATAACCAGACCCGTTTCATCGTGATTGCGGATCAGCCGGAATACAACGCGGAATCGGACACCGTGAGCGTAATTTTCCGCACGGCACACCGCAGCGGAGCGCTTTGCGACGTGCTCTTCCCTCTGATGGCGGGCGAAGTGAATCTGACCCGCATCGAATCGCGACCGATGTCGGGAGGAAGGTACTGCTTCTTCACCGATATTCACGGCAACATCAATGACGAGCACATTTCCACGGCGCTGCGGCACGCGGGGTCGGTCTGCGGATACATGGAAATATTGGGATGTTACAAGGAAAATTGAAAGAACGAACGGTAAAACGATAAAGTGTCAGAATTTTCAGAAAATTTACGTTCCTTTTTTCCTAAAGTTGTTGACAAACCGCAAAACGGGTAATATAATGGAAAAAATACAAAACAAAGCGATGACGGGGAAAGTAGTTGTTTGCGGAAGCTTGAGAGAATTGCCGGTTGGTGCGAGGCATAGCAAAGCAAAAGGATGAAAGCTCACCCCCGAGTGATCACCGAACCAGGAGTAGGATGATACGGCAGCCCGCCGTTACACGGGCGCGCGGCGAACAGGATTCGCGGCGACAGAGCGGATACGATGAAGTATCAATTAGAGTGGTAACGCGGAGTGAATAATGCCTTCGTCTCTTCATAGAAGAGACGAAGGTTTTTTATTACAATAAAATTTAATTTATGAATGAATGAAGGAGGATCTACTATGCGCATGACAGGTGCCGAAGTACTAGTAAATTGTTTGATTGAGCAGGATGTTGACACCGTCTTTGGTTTTCCGGGCGGCGCAGTGTTGTTTATTTATGACGCACTGTATGAGTATCAGGATAAAATCAGCCACATCCTGACCTGCCACGAACAGCATGCGGCGCACGCGGCGGACGGTTACGCCCGATCCACGGGGAAGACAGGCGTAGTGATCGCGACGTCGGGACCCGGAGCATCCAATTTGGTGACGGGTATTGCGACTGCATATATGGACTCCGTGCCGATGGTCGCCATCACCGGCAACGTCTCGCTGGGACTTTTGGGAAAAGACAGCTTTCAGGAAATTGACATCGCGGGAGTCACGATGCCGATTACCAAACACAATTTTATCGTAAAGGATGTCAACGATCTGGCAGATATCGTCAGACAGGCATTCGAAATTGCCAACACGGGCAGACCCGGTCCGGTTCTGATCGACATTCCGAAGGACATCACTTCGGCTGAAGTTGATTACGAACCGAAGAAACCGAAAAAGATCGAACGGCAGACAAAAACCATCACAAAAGACGCGGTCGAAAAAACTGCGGAATTGATAAACGCAGCGCAAAAACCGCTCATTTATGCAGGCGGCGGGGTGATTGCCTCGGATGCTGCGAAAGAATTGAAAGCATTTGCCGAAAAAATCGGCGCTCCCGTTACCCTGAGCCTGATGGGCATCGGAGCCTATCCCGCCACCGACCCGAATTACACGGGCATGGTCGGCATGCACGGCACGATGACCTCTTCCCTCGCCGTAACGGAATGCGATCTGTTGATCGCCATCGGCGCGAGATTTTCGGACAGAGTAATCTGCAAGGCTTCGACCTTTGCGAAAAACGCAAAGATCGTGCACATCGACATCGACCCGGCCGAAATCGGAAAAAACGTGCCCGTGGTGCAGAGTGTGATCGGGGACGTGAAAGAAGTGCTCAAACGGCTGGATAAGGAAGTTAAGAAAAACGACAGGAAAGAATGGCTGGCACAGATCGCGGAATGGAAAAAACAGTATCCGATCGATATGGACGACGAACACTGCCTCATGCCGCAGTACATCATCGAAACGGCTTGGGATATGATCAAAGACAACGGTGTGGTAACGACGGAAGTCGGACAGCATCAGATGTGGGTGGGTCAGTATCTCAAAGCGGAAAAACCGCGCACCCTTGTGACATCGGGCGGTTTGGGAACGATGGGCTTCGGACTCGGAGCAGCCATCGGCTCGCAGATCGGCAACCCCGACAAGCGGGTGGTGAACATTGCGGGAGACGGCAGTTTCCACATGAATCTGGCGGAACTTGCAACTGCGGTGACGTACGAACTGCCGATCATTGAAATCATTATGAACAACAACGTGCTCGGCATGGTGCGCCAGTGGCAGAAAATGTTCTACGACAAACGCTACTCCCACACCACGCTCGACCGCAAAACGGATTACAAAAAACTGGCGGAAGCGTTCGGCGCGCTCGGCTTCGTGGTGGAAAAAAGAGAAGAGTTCGCGCCGGCAATGCAGGCGGCACTCGCTTCGGGTAAACCGTGCGTGATCGACTGCCGCATCGGGTGCGATGTGAACGTGCTGCCGATGGTACCTTCCGGGGCACCGATTGAAGCACCCATTCTGGAATTGGATTAAGGAGGAGAAAATCATGGACAGAAGATATGTATTGTCGGTTTTGGTGGACAACCATTCGGGCGTGCTGAGCAGAGTGGCCGGATTATTCTCCAGAAGAGGCTACAACATCAGCAGCCTGACCGTCGGCGAAACGGAAGACCCTTCCGTCTCCCGCATCACCATCATGCTGTACGGCGACGAATATATTCTCGATCAGATCAAAAAGCAGCTCGGAAAACTCATTGATGTGCGCAGCATCACGGAATTGAAAACAGACAGCGCAGTGTTCCGGGAACTGATTCTGATCAAAGTGAAAGCAGACGACAAAACGCGCGCTGCGATTATCGAAATTGCGAACATTTTCCGGGCAAAAGTCATTGACATCTCGCAGGAAACACTTACGATGGAGATAACAGGCGAACAAAGCAAAGCGCAGGCTTTCATCGAAATGATGGAAGTCTACGGAATCAAAGAAATTGCCAGAACGGGCTTGACGGCCCTTGAACGGGGAAGTATCCAACTAAACAAACATACCAAATTCGAGGAGGAATAACAGACAATGACAACCATGTATTATGACAAGGACTGTGATCTGGAACTGCTGAAAAATAAAACAATCGCGATTATCGGTTACGGCAGTCAGGGACACGCGCATGCACTTAACCTGAAAGATTCGGGGATGAAGGTGATCGTGGGGCTTTACAACGGAAGCAAGTCCTGGGCGAAAGCCGAAGAAGCGGGTCTGACCGTGATGACCGCGGCAGATGCGGCAAAAGCGGCCGACATCATTATGATTCTGATCAACGATGAAAAGCAGCCTGCACTTTATGAAGAAAGCATCGCACCGAATCTTACGGCAGGAAAATCCCTCGTGTTCGCGCACGGATTCAACATCCACTTCGGGCAGATCGTTCCGCCCGCGGACGTGGACGTTTGGATGGTAGCTCCGAAAGGACCGGGACACACGGTGAGAAGCCAGTATCAGGAAGGCAAAGGCGTACCCGATCTGTTTGCGATTCATCAGGATGCAACGGGAAAAGCAAGAGACCTGGCACTCGCTTATGCTTCAGGCATCGGCGGAGGCAGAGCCGGCATTCTCGAAACGACGTTCAAAGAAGAAACGGAAACCGACCTTTTCGGCGAACAGGCAGTGCTTTGCGGCGGCGTGACGGAACTGATCAAAGCAGGATTCGACACCCTCGTGGCTGCGGGATATCAGCCGGAAATCGCATACTTCGAATGCTGCCACGAAATGAAACTGATCGTGGATATGATCAACAACGGTGGCTTCACTTTCATGAGATATTCCATTTCGGACACCGCGGAATACGGCGATTACGTGACAGGGAAACGAATTATCACGGAAGATACCCGCAAGGAAATGAAACAGGTGCTGACCGAAATTCAGGAAGGAACGTTTGCGAGAAACTGGATTTTGGAAAACAAAGTCAACAGACCCTACTTTAATGCAAAGAAACGTATCGAAGCGGAACATCCGATCGAAGTCGTCGGCAAAAAGCTGCGCGGCATGATGAGCTGGCTGAAAAAATAATCAAACGAAACCGGATACCCGCCGTCCCCTGCTTTGCAACATGAAAGAAAGAGTCTGATACCGGACCGATCGATAACTTTTGCAAACAAAAAACAGTATCGGACGACGGGTTTTTTATACCTTTTTTGGCCGAATATCGGCTTCGGAACAAGGAGAAAACATGGAAAGAAACAGCGACAAAGCATTGAAAGGCGTAGGACGGGCACCGCATCGATCCCTGTTTTATGCCATGGGATACATCAAAGAAGATCTGGAACGTCCGCTGATCGGAATCGTCAATTCCCAAAACGAGATCGTGCCGGGGCATTTCCACCTGGACACCATCGCGAAAGCCGCAAGAGAAGGCGTGCTGGCAGCGGGCGGCACGCCTGTGGAATTTCCGTCCATCGCCATCTGCGACGGAATCGCCATGGGACACAAAGGAATGCATTATTCCCTTGCCTCACGCGAACTGATCGCGGACAGCATTGAATCGATGGCAATTGCGCACGCACTGGACGGACTGGTGCTTGTGACCAACTGCGATAAAATCGTGCCGGGCATGCTGATGGCGGCGGCGCGGGTCAACATTCCCGCCGTGATGATCAGCGGCGGACCGATGCTGGCAGGCACGAGAAACAAAAAGAAGATCGATCTGAACGCGGCGTTCGAAGCCGTGGGAGCCTACAGCGCGGGGAAAATGAACGATGCCGAACTGTATGATGTGGAACAGCACGCCTGTCCCAGCTGCGGATCATGCTCGGGAATGTTCACCGCAAACAGCATGAACTGTCTGACCGAAGTGCTCGGCATGGGATTGCCCGGAAACGGAACCATCCCCGCAGTATACGGCGAACGGGTTGCACTTGCGAGAAAAGCGGGCATGGCTGTGATGCGTCTCGTGGAGGAAAACATCCGCCCGCGCGACATCATGACGGCGGAAGCCTTTGAAAATGCGCTGACCGCGGACATGGCACTCGGATGCTCCACCAACAGTATTCTGCATCTGCCGGCCATCGCACACGAAGCAGGTGTGACGATTGATCTGAACAAGGTGAACGAGATCAGCGCCAAAACCCCGAACCTGTGCAAACTCGCACCCGCGGGACACCACCATGTGGAAGACCTGTATGCGGCAGGAGGCATCCGGGCACTGCTCAAGGAGCTCGATAAGAAACACCTGATCCATACCGATCTGAAAACCGTGACGGGAAAAACGATAGCGGAAAACATCAAAGATGCGTTCAACTGCGACGAAGAAGTGCTCCGTCCGATCGACAATCCCTATTCGCCGACCGGCGGCATCGCCGTACTCTTCGGCAATATCGCACCGGACGGATGCGTGGTGAAACGCTCCGCGGTCGATCCGAAAATGCTGGTGCATACGGGTCCTGCCCGCGTCTTTGACAGCGAAGACGCCGCCATCGAGTCGATCCTTGCCGGGGGCATCAAAGCGGGAGACGTGGTGGTGATCCGTTATGAAGGACCGAAAGGCGGCCCGGGCATGAGAGAAATGCTCTCCCCCACTTCGGCACTTGCCGGAATGGGTCTGGACAAAGACGTGGCGCTCATCACGGACGGACGATTCAGCGGAGCGACGAGAGGCGCAGCCATCGGACATGTCTCCCCCGAAGCGGCAAGCGGCGGTATGATCGCCCTTGTGGAAGACGGTGACATCATCAGAATCGACATCCCGAACGGTACGATTCATCTGGATGTTGCGGATGACGTGCTTGCAAAAAGAAAAGAACATGTCGTGATCCTTCCTCCGAAAATCCAGACAGGATATTTAAAACGCTATGCACGCATGGTGAGTTCCGCCAGCAAAGGCGCGATTCTCGAATAAGATGCGTTCAGATAACATAAAAATAAAAGGTAACAACAGAAAGGGGTGAATCGAAGTGGCTCGTCAAATCAAAATTTTTGACACTACTTTACGAGACGGAGAACAGTCTCCCGGATGCAGCATGAACTTAACTGAAAAAATTGAGGTGGCCAAACAGCTTGAACGCCTGAAAGTGGACGTGATCGAAGCAGGATTTGCGATCGCTTCGCCCGGTGACTTTTCTGCGGTCAAAGCGGTCGCGGAAACGATCAAAGACTGCACGGTGGCCTCGCTATCCCGCGCAATCGAGAAAGACATCGATTCCGCATATGACGCAGTGAAAGGAGCCGTATCCCCCCGCATTCATACGTTTCTGGCAACTTCGCCGATTCATATGAAATATAAACTGAGCATGGAACCGGATGCCGTCATCGAGCGGATTGAGGCAATGGTCGCCTATGCAAAAAAGAAATGTTCCGACGTACAGTTTTCCGCGGAAGACGCAACCAGAAGCGATAAGGATTTCCTCGTAAAAGCCGTGGATGCGGCAATCCGAGCGGGAGCGACGGTAATCAATATTCCCGATACGGTGGGATATACGACACCGGAAGAAATGTTCACGTTGATTCAATACCTGAAAGAGCATGTGCAGGATATCGATAAAGTCGAACTTGCCGTCCATTGTCACAATGACCTCGGCATGGCTGTAGCGAATTCTCTGGCGGGCATCCGTGCGGGTGCGACACAACTCGAAGGCACCATCAACGGCATCGGAGAACGCGCGGGCAATTGTGCGATTGAGGAAGCCGTCATGGCGATGAACACGCGCCGTGATCTGTTTGATGCAGACTGCCGCATCGATACAACGCAGATTTACCGATCCAGCAAACTGCTTTCCTCCATCATCGGGCAGCCGGTGGCTGCAAACAAAGCCATTGTGGGCGCAAACGCGTTTGCGCACGAAGCAGGTATCCATCAGCATGGAGTACTCGCGGAACGCACAACCTATGAAATCATGACGCCGGAATCCATCGGGCTGCCGAAAAACAAAATGGTGCTCGGAAAGCACTCCGGACGGCATGCCTTCGAAGAACGGCTCAACTATCTGGGATACCAGCTTTCGAATGAAGAAATGGAACAGGCATTTGTCCGTTTCAAAGATTTCGCGGACAAAAAGAAAAACGTATTTGATTCCGACATCGATGCGATCGTTGCGGAAAAAGCAGTGCCGGTGGTGGAAAAATATCACCTCGATTCGTTTGTGGTGCAAAGCGGCAACCATATCCGCGCGACTGCTACCATTCAGCTGAGTACAGATGATGCAACCTATCAGGAAGCGGCGACAGGAGAAGGTCCGATTGAAGCGGCATATCATGCCATTGAAAAAATCACGGGCAAAGTGTATCCGCTGGAACAATACAGCATCAATGCAATTTCGGGCGGAGAAGACGCCCTCGGCGAAGTGGTGGTGAAGATCAAACACCAGGGACATGAAATTACAGGCAGAGGCCTTTCCACGGACGTCATTGAAGCAAGTCTTCTTGCTTATCTCAACGGGATCAATAAAATCTCGGCAAATCATTTTTAAAGAAAGGAGTACGGTATGGAAAACAGGACAGAAATATTTGACTCGACGCTGCGCGACGGAGCGCAGGGCGAAGGAATCGCCTTTTCGGTGGAGGACAAACTGAACATCGTGCGCGCTCTCGATGCATTCGGCATTGCCTACATCGAAGCGGGAAATCCCGGGTCGAATCCGAAAGATCTCGAATTTTTCGAACGGGTGAAATCCGTCAGGCTCAAGCACGCCAAACTGTGTGCATTCGGCAGCACCAGGAGACGGGATATCCGCGTGGAAGATGACGAGAATGTCCGATCGTTGCTGAGTGCGGACACCCCTGTGATTACGCTTTTCGGCAAGTCCTGGGATCTGCATGTCACACACATTCTGAACACAACGCTTGACGAAAACCTCAGGATGATTGAAGAGACCGTACGATTCTTTAAAGAACGCGGCAAGGAAGTCATTTACGACGCGGAACATTTTTTTGACGGATACCGCGCGAATGCGGATTATGCGATCAAAACGCTCAAAGCCGCCGCGGACGGCGGTGCGGACTGTCTGTGTCTGTGCGATACAAACGGCGGAGCCGATCCGAACTTTGTGTATGACATCACAAGGCAGGTGCACGAAATGTTTGCGGTGCGCATCGGCATTCACTGTCACAATGACACGGGAATGGCGGTGGCGAATTCGATCTTCGGCGTCAAAGCGGGTGCAGCACAGGTGCAGGGCACCTTCATCGGATTCGGAGAACGCTGCGGAAATGCAAACCTGAGCACGATTATTGCAAATCTGCAGTTGAAATACGGTTATGAATGTGTGCCCTCTTCCCTGATGAGCAATCTGACTCCGACAGCACGACAGATCGCGGAAATCGCGAACGTAACGCTCGCCTCGGGCGAACCGTATGTGGGAAAAAGCGCGTTCGCGCACAAGGGCGGCATGCATATTGACGGCGTGAACAAGATATCCAAATCGTTCGAGCACGTCGATCCGCAGAGTGTCGGCAACGAACGCCGTTTTCTGATGTCGGAAGTCAGCGGAAGGACGACGCTGTTGAAGCTGATTCAGAAAATCGACCCGTCGCTGAAGAAAGATTCCCCTCAGACGAAAGTCATTATCCAAACATTGAAAGAATTGGAACACGACGGGTATCAGTTTGAGGCGGCAAGCGCAAGCTTTGAACTTGTGGTACGCAAAGAACTGGGATTGTACCAACCGTTTTTCAAACTGGATCACTATAAGATACTCGGAGAATCTCCCGCAAAATCAGCCAGCGAATGCGCGACGGCCGTGATCAAAGTCAATGTGGACGGCAAAGACGAAATCACTGCGGAACAGGGAAACGGCCCGGTCAACGCGCTTGACAAGGCTCTCCGAAAAGCACTTGTGGTATTTTATCCCTGTCTGCGCGATGTGCATCTGACCGACTACAAAGTCCGTGTATTGGAAACACAGGACGCGACCGCGGCAAAAGTCCGCGTGCTGATCGAAACATCCGACGGCACGGATGTCTGGACGACGGTTGGGGTATCGGGAGACATCATCGAAGCATCGTGGAATGCCCTGGTGGATTCCATCGAATACAAACTGACAAAAAAATAAATGATAAAAATATAATCGATAGTAAGGAGCCCGGCATTATGGCAATGACAATGACTCAGAAAATACTGGCGGATCACGCCGGTTTGAGTGAAGTCACCGCAGGGCAGCTGATTCAGGCAAAACTGGATCTGGTGCTCGGCAACGACGTTACCTCCCCCGTCGCGATCATGGAATTCGAAAAGACCGGTTATGAAACCGTCTTTGACAATACAAAAATCGCGCTCGTGATGGATCACTTCACCCCGAACAAAGACATCAAAGCGGCGGAACAATGCAAATTCATCCGCGATTTCGCGAGAAAGCACAAGATCGTGAACTTCTACGATGTGGGAGACATGGGCGTGGAACACGCACTGCTTCCAGAAAAAGGACTCGTGGTGCCGGGAGATCTCGTCATCGGAGCGGATTCCCACACCTGCACGTACGGAGCGCTCGGCGCCTTTTCGACAGGCGTCGGCTCGACCGATATGGCGGGCGGCATGGCGCGCGGCATATCGTGGTTCAAAGTGCCTTCGGCGATCAAGTTTGTCCTGACGGGAAAACCACAGAAATGGGTATCCGGCAAAGACGTGATTCTGCACATCATCGGCATGATCGGCGTGGACGGCGCCTTGTACAAATCGATGGAATTCGTCGGTGACGGTATTGCGAACCTTTCGATGGATGACCGCCTCTGCATGGCGAACATGGCCATCGAAGCGGGCGCAAAAAACGGCATCTTCCCGGTGGACGAAAAAACAATCGCCTATGTCAAAGATAAAACAGACCGTCCGTTCAAGGTATTCGAAGCGGACGCGGATGCGGAATACGACGAAACCTATACGATCGATCTGGCACAGATTCAGCCGACCGTTGCCTTCCCTCACCTGCCCGAAAATACAAAGACCATCGATCAGGTCGGCACGGTGGAGCTTGACCAGGTGGTCATCGGTTCCTGCACCAACGGACGTCTGGAAGACATGCGCATCGCTGCGGGTGTGTTCAAAGGCAGAAAAGTGCATCCGTTTGTCCGATGCATCGTCATTCCCGCAACTCAGAAAATCTATGCGGACGCGATGGAAGAAGGTTTATTGAAAATCTTTATGGATGCGGGATGTGCGGTGTCCACACCGACATGCGGACCGTGTCTCGGCGGACATATGGGGATTCTGGCAAAAGGCGAACGCGCACTGGCTACCACCAATCGCAACTTCGTCGGGCGCATGGGACATCCCGAATCCGAAGTCTATCTGGCAAACCCGGCGGTGGCGGCTGCTTCCGCAATACTCGGCAGGATCGCAAGTCCTGAGGAACTGTAAGGAGAAAACAAGATGAAAGTAACAGGTACGGTATTCCGCTACGGCGATAACGTGGATACGGACGTGATCATTCCCGCCCGCTATCTGAACACCTCGGACCCGAAAGAACTTGCCGCGCACTGCATGGAAGACATCGACGCGGAATTCATAAACAAAGTCAAACCCGGAGACATCATCGTGGGGGGCAAAAACTTCGGATGCGGCTCTTCCCGAGAACACGCTCCGATCGCGATCAAAGCGGCAGGCATTTCCTGCGTCATCGCATCGACCTTCGCGCGCATTTTCTACCGCAACGCAATCAACATCGGGCTTCCGATTCTGGAAAGCGATGAAGCGTCGCAGAAAATCGCAAACGGCGACGAAATCGAAGTTGATTTCGCTTCCGGTGTGATCGTGAACAAAACAAAGAATGAAACGTATCAGGCAGTCGCATTTCCGCCGTTTGTGCAGAACATCATCGACAACGACGGACTCATCGGCGCAATCAAGAAAAAGGCACTGTAAGGAACGGATATGAATTATAAAATCGCACTCATCAAAGGAGACGGCATCGGTCCCGAAATCATCGGAGAAGCCGTCAAAGTACTAGATAAAATCGGCGAACGCTTCGCTCACACGTTCCAATTCACGGACGTGCTGATGGGCGGATGCGCCATCGACGCCACAGGCGTACCGCTGCCGGACGAAACCGTGACCATCTGCAAACAGAGCGACTCTGTGCTGCTCGGCGCGGTGGGCGGTCCGAAATGGGATACGCTGCCGGGGCACCTCAGACCGGAAAAAGGTCTGCTCGGCATCCGCGCGGCTCTCGGCCTTTACGCTAACCTGCGACCCGCTTTGCTCTACGGCGCGCTTGCGGAAGCGTGCCCGCTGAAAACGGAGATCGTGAAAAACGGACTGGATATTCTCATCGTCAGAGAACTGACGGGCGGCATCTACTTCGGAGAACGCGGCAGACGCCAGGGAGAAAACGGCGAAGAAGCGTATGACACGGAATGCTACAGCGTGAAAGAAATCGAGCGCATCGGACGCATCGGATTTGAGTCCGCGCAAAAACGCGGCGGAAAGCTCGTGAGCATCGACAAAGCAAACGTCTTGGAATCTTCCCGTCTGTGGAGAGAAGTCATCCATAAGATGGCGGAAGATTATTCCGATGTGACCTGCACGGATATGCTGGTGGACAACGCTGCCATGCAGCTCGTCAGAAATCCGGGTCAATTCGACGTCATTGTGACCAGCAACATTTTCGGAGATATCTTATCGGACGAAGCAAGCATGGTCACGGGCTCCATCGGCATGCTGCCCTCCGCATCCCTCGGAGACGGAACGCTCGGCATGTACGAACCGATTCACGGTTCCGCTCCCGACATCGCGGGGCAGAACAAGGCAAACCCCATCGCGACAATCTTATCCGCTGCGATGATGCTGCGCTACTCGTTCGGTCTTGCCGAAGAAGCGGATGCCATCGAAGCTGCAGTGAGAAAAGCACTGGACGAAGGGTATCGCACGGGAGATATTTCCGGCACTTCAAACGATAAGGAAATCCTCGGCACGGTGGAAATGGGAGACAAAATCATCTCCTATCTGTAAGTGAATAAGAACCGAAAAACCGCATATGTTAAGGATATGCGGTTTTTTAAATAAAGAATCCGCAAAAATACATCTTGATTCAAAAAAATAAGTTATACCGGTGGCAATGAACTATTCTTTAGGGGGATTCAGACATGAGAAAAAGATCCTTGTCTGCTTGGGGACGGATGTACTTTTGATAGCGGTGTCGTTTCCGATTTTCAATATTTTCCTCAATAATCCGGCGTTTTATGCCGTCCCGATGGTTGCGTGCCTCTCTTTTTCGGCAATGCGGCGGCTGTTGAAAAACGCAGCTGACACCAATCGTACCATACAACTGAATGCAGTCATGCTGCCGGGACTCTGCATTATTACGGATGCGGCATTCATGGGGTTCGACACGTTTCACTTCATCCAGTTCATTGTATTGACCGTACTCCTGCACATTCTTTTATCATTTCGGCGCAAAGGAGCTGCCGTAAATGAATTCCAATAATAAAAAACTGCGGATATCGCAGTTTTTTATTGCATAGAAACAGCAAATTTTATTTGCATATATTATATACTTGATATAATGAAGATAAATTTTCATGAATTTCGTGAATTTTTTTTCGAACAAATAAAGTTTCGAACATAGATGCCGATATAAACGATGTAGACTATTTGTTTTGATACGGCTTCAATTTCGTTTCAAACAGGCGACCGCGACAATGAGTGATGATTATCGGGTGTGATGACCCCATTCGATAACCGCTTACTGTCATTGGATTTTACGGGAAAAGGAGGCAGCTAGACGTGGATGGTCATATCTATCGCGACCTGATTGAACAGGCTCCGTTCGCCTTTGCCTGCCATCAGACCGTACGAAACAGCAACGGCGATATTGTCGATTTTATTCTGACAGATGTCAACGCTGCATTTGAAACCCAAACAAAGAAATCAAAGGCAGATACGCTGGGACGAAAGCTGTCTGCATTGCTCCGTCAAGAGTATTTGGATGCTTTTGATTGGATCGGATATTTCTCTGATATTATCCGAATGGCAAAAACCGAAGAAATTGCAGTAGCACTGCCGACAAAAAATCTGTCCGTCAGCCTAAAAGCCTGCGCCGCGGAAGACGACAGTCTGATCACCTACTTCACTGTCAGCAAAAATCGAAGTGTCACGACGGAAAACGCGGAGCAGATTCGAAACGTTCTGGCCGCTTCTCCTGCAGGAATGGTATTATGTGACGGTAATTGGATTCTGATTGATACGAATTCCGCATCAGCATCACTGTTCGGGATGGACGGCGAGCGGATGCTTGGACGGGCGCTCTCTGAACTGATTTGTGAGGAAGATGAAGAAGAATTTCAGCGATTTCAAGAGAATTTTTCCGCACACAATTTTTCGGAAGCGATTCTGACGGAATCGCTGGGGAAGAGCGCTGTTCATTTTTGCGCCACAAAACTGGAAGAAAACCTGATTTTGATTCACGTCGGGAATCCGGAACAGAGCGCCGCTTCCGATCAACGCTACGGTGCAGACAGCTTTACGGATCTGTATGTGGTATCGCTGGATGCATCGTATCAATATTTATATGTCAATCCCGCTTTTATACAAGCAATGAGGGAATCTGGCAAAGCGTACGCATCCGTCGGAGAAAATTTTCTTCCGATGATTACGGACAATACACTGAAAAAAGAATTGATGAAAGATATCGCGCATACGATGCGCGGAAATTCTCATACGGAGTATCACTCTGCACCATGGAGTCCGACTCTGCTGTGCGAGTACAGCTTTCATCCGGCGGTTGCCGAGAGCGGGCAGATCGTGGGCGCGACTTTTTATATCCGCGCATTGGGCGACATCTCTTTTGATGAACAATCTCAGGATGATCTGTCGGAATCGGAATCGAGCAGACTGATGCAAACATTTTTCTCGGAGCTGAAAAAAGGGGCCGCCGTTTTTTCCGTGGATGGGAAAGGAGCACACGCATCGGACTATATTCTGCGCAATTTCAATGCGTTCGGCAAACAGGCTCCGCCTTCCAAATATAACAAATTACTTGGCAAACGGCTCAGTGAACTGATGCCTTATGCCGAAGATACAGCAATTCTGCCTGCACTCAAGAGTGTGTGGCTTAATGACCGATCCGCATATTTGCCTCCTACGGTATATCACACCAACGAAACAAGCCATTTTCTGGAAACCAATCTGTTTAAAGTCAGCACAGGGGACATCATTCTGATGTTCCGCAACTTCGACCGAAAAGAATCAGGATATGATCAGACGGATACCGGTCAGCTTGCGATGATCGCGGAAAACGTAACCGAAGTCATTTGGTTGGTAGATACGAGAATGAATATTACCTATATCAGCCCTTCGGTGGAACGGCTGTTCGGGCTGAACCCCGAAACTCTGTTGGGAAAATCCTTGTTGGAACATATGTCGGAGGGCGCTTTTCTGCAGATCAAACTGGAGCTGACAAAAGCAATCTCGCAGGTTTACACGCCGTACGGGAACTCGGATTCGTTTTCCGCAGAATGTGAAATCAAGAACGCAAAAGGGATTGCGGTGAGTGCGGAATATTCTGCGCGCATGTTCCGCGACGGGAACAACAACGTAATCGGCGTCATCGGCACAATCAGAGAACTCTCCCAGATCAAACGGCTGGAACGATCTCTGCGCAGAAACGAAGAAACAATGAGACTGCTGCTCAATTCGACGGCGGAATCCATATTCGGAATCGATAACAATCGGTGCATTACCTTCATCAACAGCATGTGTCTGCGAATGCTGGGATTTTCGGAACAGGAGGATCTGTCGGGGAGAAACATTTATGACAATATCCGGCTGTACAAAGCAAACGGAACCCCGTATGCTCCGGAAGAATATCCGATCAACAAAGTATTTTCCGGCGATTATATTCACATTGAAAAAGATATTTGCGTATTCGGAGACCGCGGATTTGTCCCGATTGAATATTATGCTTATCCGCAGTTTTGCGATGACAAAGTCATCGGCGCCGTCGTCACATTTTTTGACATCAGTGATCGAAGGAAACAGGAAGAAGATATCCGCTATCTGAATTTCCATGATGTTTCCACAAATCTTTACAACCGTAACTACATGGATCGCAGTCTGAATATGCTGGATCAGAATTATAACCTTCCCCTCTCCTACCTGATGGCCGACATCAACGGACTGAAAAACGTCAATGAAGAATTCGGTTTCGGGCAAGGAGACAAGCAAATACGGGACACAGCCAAAATCCTTTCAGGATGCGTACGCAAAGACGACATTCTCGCACGGATCGGCGGAGATGAATTCGCACTGCTGATGCCAAAGACAGACAACCTCACAGCAAATGAACTGATGGAACAAATATATCGCAATGTGGAAGAATACAATGACGCGTTAGCGGATGCGATGCTGCGCATTACACTCTCCATCGGGCTCAGCACAAAAAATTACACGTTTGAATCGATGCATACGGTCATTCAGGAAGCGGAAAATCATATGCAGCAGCGCAAACTGCTGGAAGACAAAAGCCAGAAGAACACCATCCTCACCTCAATGAAAACAACATTGTTCGAACGCAGCCAGGAAACGGAGCTGCATGCGGAGCGATTGGTGCAGCTGTCTCAGGCTCTGGCGAAAAAGATGCACCTGACGCAAAGCCAGTGCAATGAATTGGAATTGCTGGCCATGCTGCACGATATAGGAAAAATCAGCATCGATGACAACATCATCAACAAGCCCGGGAAGCTCAGCGATCAGGAATGGGAAGCCATCAAGAAGCATCCCGAAGCGGGGTACCGCATTGCAATGGCAACACCGGAACTTCAGCCGATTGCGAACTATATTCTGCGTCACCATGAACGATGGGACGGAAAAGGTTATCCGGGAGGTTTGTCCGGCAATGAAATTCCGCTGCTTTCCAGAATCATCTCCGTGGTCGATGCCTACGATGCCATGACACAGGATCGGGTCTATCGGAAAGCTCTTCCGGTGGGCACCGCGGTGGAGGAAATCATGCGCAATGCGGGCACACAATTTGATCCGGAAATTTCGCGCATGTTTGTGGAAGTGGTACACGAAGTGGAGTGCGGATAATCAACCTTGCCGACCGGCAAGTTGTCGGAAGCAAATTTTGAATTACCTTTCTGTTTGGTTGCTTCGTAATTTTATCGGTGTGTACAAAATCGCATAAAAAACTCACCTTGTAAATATGCATAATATTATGCCTTTTCGGATCAAAAAAGGCCTTTTTTGCATGTTCGCATTGAATTTTCTTGTATTTGTTCAGTGCAATCGTTATAATATTATGTAACTGATAGAGGGAAAATGTTACGATGATTATACTGATACTGCTGGTAATTTTGCTCGCAAAAATCAAACACTACCGACTGAAGTATCTGTTTTATACCTGGACATTTTATCCGATATTGGTTATGCAATTGGGTCTGATCTGTTCTCAGGCTATGGTCTTTGCAGGAAATTACATATTGGTTCCTTATACGGAGTACATAAGAATCGCGAGTACATTATCTTTTTTGTTCGCGATGTTTGTCTTTTCTCTGTATAAACCTGCAGTGATCGGTTCCCTTTCCATGATGGCCGGCACGTTGCTGAACAATTTCGCAATCAGTCAAAACGGAGGGAAAATGCCTGTATTTCCGAGTTTATCTTATTGGACCGGATATGTAAAAGCGGATACATTCAGCATCGTGAATGATATCCATGTATTGGGGGACATCAATACCAAATGGAAAATCCTGACCGATTGGATTGATGTGGGATACTGCATCCTGAGCCCCGGAGATGTGCTGAATCATTTCTTCTTTTTCATCATGCTTTATGCGCTCATTAAGGCAGTCAATGGTAAATACAACCCTGCGGGTTGTATCAATGATTAACAACGCTACAAAGGATGGTGCGCTATGTCGTCAATCTCTATCAGTTTGGTTGAACTGTTGGTAAAAGGAATCCCTGAGGGATTATTGGATGTCCTTGCGGTTTTTATTTTAACGCAACAGAAATTTGTCCTGAAAAAATACATTATTATCTCAGTTGTATTTATTATTTCGAATTATTTGGTTCGCTTGCTTCCCATCAATTTCGGAGTAAATACAATGATCGGGCTTTTAATTCTTGTATTGCTGTTTGTTTTTTTTACAAAAAGCGATGTGCCCAAATTGATTAAATCAACGATTATCATACTGATCACTTTGTTTGTATGCGAATTTGCAACTGTGGCAGTTCTTACTTTAATTTTTGGACAAGCACAATTGGATAGCATCTTGCTTGACCCAATGCAAAAAGCATTATACGGAATACCGTCAACTTTATTATTTGCCGCCGCTGTATATGCGATGTACTATTTCATGAAAAAACGAAAACCCAAAAAACTTAGCAAAGAGAACGATTCATCAAAATGATTGGAGCTTATTCGTGACAATACTGACGTCTAGTTTTTTGGAATTGATAATAAAAGGAATTCCCGAAGGCTTGTTATTTGTATACGCAACTTATCTTTTATCAAAAACAGCGTTTCAATTGAAACAATATTTGCTGATAACTGCTGTTTTCACCATTTTCGTGCTTACAATTAGATTTTTGCCTATCGAAAATGGTGCAAATTCTATGCTATACATAATGTTTTTGATGTTGCTCTTTATCGTAATTCCGAAAACACCGATTAATAAAGCATTCATATCTGTTTTGATTGTATCCATCATGATTGGCATTAGCGAATTTTTAAATATAGCATTATTGATAGCATTGTTCGGAAGAAGCGAGACTTTCGAAATTCTAGAAAACACCTCTCAAAAAATATTGTTTGGGGTACCTTCTACAATAATTTTTGCACTGGAATTAATCTTGCTGAAAAAATTTGTATTGAAAGACAAACTGCTGGCGAAGAAAGATCATGGAACAATTATCACGAAAAATCGCAAAAAGAATATCGACGACTCTTCACTATGAGCAAGAGCAAGAAGAAGTTATTGCATATGGCTTGATCGCAATCGTCCAAATTATTGTAACTTTGTTTTTGGTTTCCCTGCTCGGACTGATTTTTCATGTGTTTTTACAGGCATTGATTGTTACTATGAGTGTAAGTATTCTTCGCAAATACAGTGGAGGATCTCATGCAAGTTCGATAGAAATTTGTACGGCGAGCGCTGTGATCTACAGTATAGGTAGCGGACTGATCATACGCTATTTCCTATATGGCCTCGTAAATATGAATATAATGATTGTACTGACATTTGTGATATTTATTTCTGCTTACTGGATAATTTATAAAAAAGCTCCTGTCGACTCGCCTAACAAACCAATCAAATCAGCATCCAAAATCCGTCGAATGAGGAATGGCTCTTTTATAATACTTACGGGATATCTCATAATTAATGCTCTTTTGATTTATTTCGCCGCAGCATATAGCAATGCAACAATACTGAATCAATATTCTTTAAGTTTATTGTTTGGTATCTTATGGCAGACATCGACTTTAACCGCTTTCAGTGCCAAAATTGCTGAGAAAATCAGCACTACTGTCTATAGTGAAAAATGAAAATGTAACTACCGCTACTCGAAGGGAGGTGACTTTCATGAAGAAAGGGTTATACGCTTCTTTAGCTACTTTGGCGACGCTTGCTGCTACCATTATTGCGACTTCCGCATGCTACTTTTTCTGGTATCAGCCTTCAGAACCGAAGTCTTTGAGAGACGAATGAGTCAAGCTGCGCTTAGTAATCTGTTTTTCAGATTACTAAGCGCAGGCGAAATGAAAATTCCGAGAGGATCTCCTATGTCAGAATACGATAAAAACAAAAGCACAAATTACAATCAGATCCTTCATATCGTAAAAATCGCATCGTTAGTATTTTCAGCTGTTGCATTTTTCCAGTATTATTTCAAAGGCAAGGAACTGTACTATCTTCTTTCCAATGATGGTATGGTTTTTTTCCTTGTGCTGATTATCCTTCTGTTGGTTTATGTTTTTTGGAATTTTCTTCAGAACAAAGTAACCAATAATTATGTTGTCACAACTTGGATACAACCCGCAATCTTTTTTATTATAACTTTCCTTGCAATTATGCTGACCGGAGCTTATGAAAGCAATTATAAATTTTTGTTTTTATTTGTAATTATTTCATCAACAATAGAAAGCGGCACACGTGTCGGCATTATCATCTCAAGTGTTGCGTCTGCCTTGATTTTAAGCATCGACTTACTCAGTTCTCCCAACGAATTGGTCAATACCTACTTCGAAAGTGATATCGTGTTGGCCTGTGCATTTATCATCATTGCATGGACCATCGGGTTTTACGTGCGCAGCGAAAAGGAACATATCCGAATTTTAAAAGAAATGGTTAATATCGACGGACTGACCGGGCTGTATAATCATCGGTATTTCTATGATGTGATCGAAGATGAAATTGACCGCACAGCTGCCGAACAGCAGCAGCTTTCCCTTCTGTTTATGGATATTGACTATTTCAAGAACTATAACGATCTGAACGGTCACCAGATGGGCGATGATGTGCTGCGGATCATCGCGGAAATCATCCGATCCTCCACGCGAATCACCGATACGGTTTCCCGTTACGGAGGAGAAGAGTTTGCCGTAATTCTGCCGGACACGAACCCGAAAGACGCACTTGTCATAGGCGAGCGCATTCGTGCGCGCGTCGAAGAATATCATTTTCAAAACGAAGAATATCTGCCGAACGGGAAGCTGACGATCTCGGTCGGTATTTCTACATATCCCGATAACGCAAAAAATATGGTCGATCTGATCCGTTTTGCGGATGATGCACTGTATCGCGCCAAGTTCCTAAACAAAAACAGCGTGCAGACTTATTATTCCATTTTGGATGATTTGAAAAAAGACGTTGACGAGAACGATTTGGAAATTATCGCATCAATCAAAACACTGATTGCGGTAATCAATGCAAAAGACAAGTATACTTACAATCATGTGGAGCGTGTTGTTACTTACACAAAAATGATTGCGGAAAAAATGCAGATGCCCGAGCATGATAAAAAAATGCTGATTTACGCCGCCTACATGCACGATATCGGAAAGATCAACATACCGGAAAATATTTTGATCAAATCCGCCAAACTGACCGCAGAGGAATGGGAAATCATGAAAAGCCATTCGCAGAACGGAGCGGAAATCATCAAAAATGTCGAGGCACTCACCGATGTTGTCCCGATAATCATGCAACACCACGAACGCTACGACGGGCTCGGATATCCCAATGGACTCAAAGGAGAAGAAATCAATTATTATGCGCGGATTCTGACGATTATCGATGCATTCGACGCAATGACCTCCAGCCGTCCGTACCAACGGATCAAAAGCAAAGCGGAAGCCATCGACGAAATCGAGCGTTGCAGCGGAAGCCAATTTGATCCGGAACTTGCAAAAATTTTCATTGATATGATCAATGAAAAATAATACCATCGTTTTCCGAATCCCATATCAGCGGATTCGGATTTTTATTTTGCGGTTTGCAAACCCTTCTTTTATTCGTTTTAACCGATCAAACCATACACGTTTGAAAAGAAAACAGGCTCAGCCAAAATTCTCAAGCAACGGTCGAATCCAAAATTAATTTATTTTTTTTTAAAACCTCTTGATTTTTTAAAACGGAAGACTATAATAGCATCAATCAACAAGATGATTTGAGACAAAGACGTTTCGACGATATGTTTGAGCATCTTTTTTTTTACCTTAAATGCCGCAAACGCCTCATTTCATCACATTTACTGCAGCTTTCAAAAAGCCGATAAGCAAAGGCGCTTGGCTTATATTCCTTGCGCCTTTGCTTTTTGATTGCAGCCGATGCGAACGTCGAAAACCATCTGAGTATTGTTATAGGGAGGTTCATATGAAAAAGATTGAACTGATTACCAGACCCGAAAAACTGGAAACGGTCAAGTCGGTGCTCAATGAAATGGGAATCAACGGCATGACGGTGACGATGGTATCCGGGTGCGGTCTGCAGAAAGGCAGAACGGAAATCTATCGGGGGACATCCTACGATATCAATTTGCTTCCAAAAGTGAAAGTGGAAATTGTCGTAAAAGACGACATTTTGGAATCATTGATGGAAAAGATTGCAAAGGAAATTGTAACGGGTAAAGTGGGAGACGGCAAAATTTTCGTTTATGAGGTGTACGAGGCAATGCGTATTCGCACGGGAGAACGAAATGAAAGCGCAATCTGAAAATCGGGACAGCGGAAAAACAATCGCAATTATCCTATTATTTGCCCTTTCCTGCATCATTATGCTTTCCTCTGTCGGATTTGCAGTCTACGGCATGATGAAAGGGATCACCTTTACGGTGCTCCATGCCGATATCCCGGGAGCCGTATTTGCTCTGGTTACATTTTATCTCGGATTCCGCTATTTTCGGGCAACCCAAAAGCTGATGAAAAAATTAGCCGAAGAAAAAAACAGCCGATTCAGCTGGTACAATTTCAAAAAAACGAGTAAGGAGAACTGAAATGAAAACGCTGAGAAAATATTCCGCGGCTTTTCTGATATTATTGTTATGCTGTCTGCTGATTTCTCCGGTATTCGCTTCGGATGAAGCAACCGGAGATCCGACGGGGGCGGCAATCACGTCCTCTTCCGATTTGATCACTGACGACAGCACGGGGCTGACGCTGAATGATGTTGCCAATCAGACCGCTGTCAATAAATTGGGCATCAACTATGTGTGGGTGCTGCTGACCGGATGCCTGATCTTCTTTTTTCAGGCAGGATTTGCAATGGTCGAAACAGGATTCACACGCGCAAAAAATGCAATGCACACGATGGCAATGAACCTGATGGTCTTTCTGGTCGGCGCCATCGGCTATTATTTGGTCGGATTTGCACTGCAATTCGGTGGGGTCGGCAGCTGGGCATCCCTGGGAACAGGCACGTCAACGTTAAACGGTGAAGTGCTCATCCCCTGGCTGGGCGGATTATTCGGAACCAAAGGATTTATGCTGACTTCCGGCGGCACGTACGATGTCGGAGTATATGCCCTCTTCTTCTTCCAAATGGTATTTATGGACACTACCTGCACCATTCCGACCGGAGCTATGGCGGAACGGGTGAAGTTCTCGGCCATTGTCATCGGATCGTTTTTTGTATCCATGATCTATTACCCATTGTTCGGGAACTGGATGTGGGGCGGAGGATTTTTATCTTCCCTCGGAAGCTATTTCGGATTCGGACACGGTGCGCTCGATTTTGCAGGTTCGTCCGTGGTGCATGGCATGGGCGGCATGATGGCGTTGGCTTCCGCTATCATCATCGGCCCAAGAATCGGGAAGTTCAAAAAAGACGGCACTGCGGTTGCTATGCCCGGGCATGATATTCCGATGGCGGTCATCGGAACAATCATTCTGTTTTTCGGATGGTTTGCATTCAACGCAGGCAGCACGACGAACGGGACGGACTTCCGAATTGCCGTTGTAGCAACCAACACCATGATCGCCGGAGCCATCGGCGGCCTGGTAGCAATGTTTTATATGTGGAAACGATACGGAAAACCCGATCCTTCCATGACCTGCAACGGTGCGTTGGCGGGGCTGGTTGCCATCACGGCACCCTGCGCATTTGTCAACAGCATCAGTGCATTCATCATCGGTGCAGTGGCTGGCGTGCTGGTTTGCATATCGGTCTCTTTCATCGAAAACAAATGCAAACTGGATGACCCGGTCGGGGCAATCTCCGTACACGGCGTCAACGGGATATGGGGGATCATCGCACTCGGGCTGTTTGCGGACGGAACTTACGGTACTGGGCTCAACGGAGTGGACGGAGCGGTAACGGGACTGTTTTACGGAGACGCGGGACAACTGATCGCTCAGCTGATCTGCGTTGCGGTGCTTATCATCTGGGGGTTCGGTTCCTCCTTCCTGTTCTACAAAGCACTCGATAAAATCATTGGGATCCGTGTGCAGGCTGCCGATGAAGTGGAAGGCCTTGACATGCCGGAAATGGGCGTGCTGGCTTATCCCGATTTCACACTGAAAAATAATGAAATGATGGTTTCCGCCGCCGATATGGAAGCGGTTTCGAAATACATCAGACATCCAAAAAACTGAATTTTCCTTAATATTTGAATGAATATGTGATACGAAGGGCCGGCGCTGCATGTCGGCTCTTCGTATGTCTGTGTCATTGCTCCACAGTTCAAAAGTTGATTGACAACAGATACAACCGGACATTAACCCGAAGTTGATATTTTTCCCGATTGCTTAACAATACCTCAATTGTCCGAAAGACGATTCCCTGCTACAATAAAGACAGCAATAAAAAAAGGAAAGCGAGCGGATGAAATGGAAATCAGCAGTATCATCAGAAAAAAAAGAAAAGAATGCGGACTGACACAGGAACAGGTTGCGAACCGCCTCGGCGTTTCGGTGCCCGCTGTCAGCAAGTGGGAAAACGGGACAACTTATCCGGACATTACTTTGCTTCCGGTGCTGGCCAGACTGCTGAATACGGATTTAAATATGCTGCTCGGCTTTCATAGCAATCCAAGCGAAGAACAGGTGCATCTTTTCCTGAACGACCTCATGGCAGACATCGTAAAAAATGGGTTCGAAGGCGGATATGCGATGTGCATGGAAAAAATACGCGAATATCCGAACAGCATGAAACTGATTCATTCTTCTGCGATGGCTCTTCAGGGAAGTCTGCAGATGAGCGGACTGGATGCAGAGAGTAAAAAACGCTATAAACGAAAAATCGTTTCGATGTACGAACGGGTTGCCGCGGGCAAAGATCCCTCGGTGAAGGGCAGAGCGGCTTATATGTTGGCATCGAACTATATCCTCAACGGAGAATATGAGCAGGCGGAACAGATGCTCTCTCTGATTCCCGAGAAAAGCGACCCCGACAAGCGGCTGCTGAGGGCAGACATTCTCGCAAAGCAAAACAAGCCGGAAGAGGCATCCGAAATTTTGGAACGGAAAATACTCTCCTTGACAAATGAAATGTCCCTCGTTCTGATGAAACTGATTGACGTCCAAATTCAGGCAGAGAATCTGCAGGATGCCGATGATACGGCGCAGCTGTCAAAGGAATTCTCTGAATTGTTTGAGCTGGGAGATTATGCCGCGTTGGCTGCTCCGCTGCAGGCGGCACTCGGGAAACGTGATGCACAGGAAAGTGTCCTGCTTTTGAAAGCGGCATTTGCAGCATTGCGTTCTCCATGGGAACCGAACCGTGCACAACTGTATCGCCATGCCTTTTTATCTTACGAAAAATCCGAAGAACCGAAAAAGATATCTCCGATTTAACAGCCCGACTGATCGAAGCACTTCGGAAGGAACTCGAAGAGAATGAAAAATATGATTTTTTACGTACAAATGAAGAATTCCGTTTGCTGATGCGGGATTGAATTTGGAATTCCCTACTTGTACAATGAATCACACTGCGAACCATCATGCACCGAGGCGGTGTTTATCTGAATTGCGTAGGCAAACGGAGCGCGTGATACAAGTTCCCTACACAATAAATTCGAAAGGCTAATCATAGGACGCGTTGATTTTATGAAATACCCCATCCGCAGTGCAGAACGATTCTTCTCCGCATACGGCCGCAACAATCTTTCCTTTTGCTGCGGCCGCTTCGGTTATATCCTGTTTTTTTTGCGTTTACGATTAGTCTTTCTGCGGGCGTGATATGCTTTTCGAAGCGCTTTGAATCCGCCTTTCTGCTTGTTGAGCATCATCAGCAGTCCGTCCGCCATTTCATAATCCAAAATACCGCCGCTGTATAAAACCAAACTTTTGAGCGGCATATCAATCAGTGAAGCCGCTATCATCAGATCGTCGGTCGATTTCGGTTCTTCTTTGCCGAGCGAACCCTCCTTGTTTTTTTTGTCCCCTTCTGCCTGCTTCTTCTGCTGTGAAACGGCAAAACGATACAGTAAGTTTCCAAGGAAGGTAACGCGGATATCTCCGAGAGTCGATTCCAAATCAAAGGTGCCGACGGCAGGCTGGTCATTGCGCGGAAGCGGTGCACCGTACAGGCGTTTAAACTCCAAATCCGGAATGGTAAGAATTCTGTTTTTGAAATCGTAATAAGAAATCAGTTCACGGTAGGAGTACGGAGGTGCATAATCATCATCTGCTTTCAGTGAGACGATTTCAGTCAGTCGGATATCTTCGGAAGAAGCGCCGATCATAATCTGGTAATCTGCGGAATAAACATTCCATCGATGCAATCGGGTATCAAAAAAACCAAAATCCGATTTGTGCAGTTTCATCTGCACCGTTTCGGACTCTCCGGGATTCAGAAAGACTTTTTCGAAGCCTTTCAGTTCGGATTCCGGGCGAATCAGCAACGGCTGAAGGTCACGTACATAAAGCTGCGCTGTTTCTTTTCCCGGGCAATGTCCAACATTTTTCAGACGGAATGTCAAATTCAGGACATCCGAATCGGATGGATCGCGGGAAAGAGACAGTTCCGAATATTCGAAAGTGGTGTAACTGAGCCCGTAACCAAACGGGAACAACACGTCTTTATGTGCCGACTGATAGTAACGGTAACCGACGAACAGACTTTCCCTGTACTCCACGGTCTTCGGTCCGCCGGGAAAATAATTGAAACAGGGCGTGTCTTCCAATGCAAGAGGGAACGTTTCGGCAAGCTTTCCGCTCGGATTGACGGCACCGAACAGAATATCCGCCATGGCACCCGCTCCTGCCTGTCCGCAAAGGTATCCTTCCAAAACTGCGGGAACACGATCCACCCAAGGCATGGAGACGGGTGCCCCGTTCGAGAGCAGAACGATGAGATTTGGATTGACGCGAAGCAATTGATCGATCAGATGATTATGATTTTCCGGCAGCGACAGGCTCTCCCGGTCAAACCCTTCGGATTCATACCGATCGGGAAGTCCTGCGAATACGACGACTTTATCCGCTGTCGCGGCAAGCGCAAGCGCCTCGCTTTCCAACCGTTCGTCAGGTTCGTCCGAATCGAGATCGTACCCCTGCGCATAAGCGATGGACGGATCATATTTTCGGATTTCATCAAGCGGATTGAGTAACCTGCTCGGATTGACTTTCGAGCTGCCGGTTCCCTGATATCGGGGACGCACTGCCATTTCCCCGATGACGGCAACCGTATCGCGCATCGGAGCAATCGGAAGAACGGCATTTCTGTTTTTAAGAAGCACAATACATTCTTCCGCCGCACGCTGCGCGAAGAAGTGATTGGCATGTTCGCTGAACAGATATTGCACGGATTTCCCGATGTTGGATTGAAACACCAGCATCACGATGTCGGCACAGGCACGGTCAAGAACGTCTTCGGAGAGTCTCCCCTCTCTGACCGCCAAAATGATGCGATCCGGGTTGATTCCGGTGCTGGACGGCATTTCCAGATTCAGCCCGGCCTGAATACTCGCTACGACATCATTCATTGCGCCCCAATCTGTCATCACCGCACCGCGGAATCCCCATTCGTCGCGGAGCAGATCGGTAAGAAGCATTTTATTTTCACTCGCGTACGTTCCGTTTACTTTATTGTAAGAACTCATGACGCACCAAGGGTGCGCCAGTTTTATGACCTGCTCGAATGCATAAAGATAAATTTCGCGAAGGGCACGTTCATCAACGACACTGTCTGTCACCATACGTCTGTATTCCTGAGAATTCACGGCAAAATGTTTCACCGTGGCACCGACTCCCCGTGATTGAACGCCTTTCACGAAAGAAGCGCCCAATTGCCCGCTGAGATATGGATCTTCGGAATAATACTCGAAATTGCGTCCGCAAAGCGGTGAACGTTTGATGTTCACCCCGGGGCCGAGCAGCACGCTGACATCTTCATTGCGGCATTCTTCCGCAATCGCTTCCCCGACCCGCTGCACCAATGCGCGGTTCCAGCTTGAAGCCAATGCACAGGCCGGCGGAAAACATGTGGCAGGTTCGCTTTCGCTCATCCCGAAATGTTCTTCGGGTTTCGGGATCTCCTTGCGCAGACCGTGCGGGCCGTCGCACATCATCACGCTGTTCAGCTTCAGGTGTTTGATCGGCACGGTATGCCAATTATCGGCACCGCTGCATAAAGCGGCTTTTTCTTCCAGTGTCATTTGAGAAACCATATCGGTTACAATCGGATTCATGCATGCCTCGTTATTTCGGATTGACGATTTCAAACAGGTTCGCTTCGTATGGCAGCAGCGCTTTTGCGTTATGATAATCGTAATTCGACAAAATCAGTTTTCGGTTGTCTTTCGTCTGTACTTTCGGGATATGTTTACCCGAAAGGTTCAATTCCACGTAATATTTTTCGGAACAGTATGTTTTGTAATAAGCAAAACAATCTTTTGCATATTTTCGCACGGGAATGAAATCCCCGTAGATCAGCGCGGGAATCTCTTTGCGCAGAGCAATGAGCCTGCGGTAAAAGTGATAAACGGAATTTTCATCTTTCAGATTTTGCTCCGCATTGATGCGGATATAATCGGGATTGACCTTGATCCACGGTTCCCCCGTGCTGAATCCCGCATTGGACTCCGCACTCCATTGCATCGGAGTACGGGCATGATCCCGCGAACCCGCGCGCAGTTTATCGAGAATGGCTTCTTCCGAAAGAGTTCCCTGCAGCTTTCGATATAGATTCAGAGACTCGACATCACGGAAATCATCGATGGAATCAAACACGGTGTTGGTCATTCCGAGCTCGTCTCCCTGATAAACAAACGGCGTCCCCGTAAGCGTGAACTGCATCATCGCCAGCATTTTTGCCAGAATCTCGCGGTCTGTTTCGTCGGCTCCGATTTTGGAGATCAGCCGCGGATTATCATGGTTATCAAAGAAAATCGTGTTGCGGCAGGTTTTCCCGTATTGGGTCTGCCAAAGGATGTGATAGTCCTTCAGTTCATTCAAGTCGTAATCATAATCCTCGAAACGATCGTGTCCTCCTGTTTCCAGATGATCGAAATTAAAGATCATATTCAATTCCCTGCGGGATTCTTCCGTAAAGAATTTACTCATTTCGATACCCGTTCCCGGAGTTTCTCCGACGGTCATAACGTCATAATTACCGAAGGTATTCAGGTTCATTTCACGGAGATACTGATGCACGCGCGGGCCGAAGAAGTAGTGTTCCACACCGGGGATTCCCGTCAGTTCGGCAATCACATCGTTGCCGTCGGGAAGTCCGTCCTGTTTGGAAATAAAGCTGATGACATCCAGGCGGAAACCGTCCACACCTTTTGTCAGCCACCAGTTGATCATTTGATAGAGCTCGTGACGCAGGTTCGGATTCTCCCAGTTCAGATCGGGCTGTTTTTTTGAGAACAGGTGCAGATACCATTCCTGCTGCTCTGAAAGATATTCCCATGCGGGTCCCGAAAAAAGCGAGCCCCAATTATTCGGCGGAGTGCCGTCTTCTCCGGAGGGACGGAAATAATAAAAATCATGCTGCAGGCTTTCTTTGTCGGAAAGCGCTTTTTGGAACCATTCATGCTCATCGGAAGTATGGTTGAGCACCAGATCCATAATCAGCCGCATCCCTCTCTCATGGACTTCGGAAAGCAAGGCATCGAATTCTTCCATTGTGCCGAATTCTTTCATGATGGCTTTATAATTGCGGATATCATATCCGTTATCATCGTTCGGGGAATCATAGACGGGACAAAGCCAGATCACATTCACGCCGAGTTCTTTAAGATAATCGAGCTTGGATCGGATGCCGTTGAGATCTCCGATGCCGTCTCCGTTCGAATCCATGAAACTGCGCGGATAAATCTGATAGACCACGGCTTCTTTCCACCACGCAGAGCTTACCGCATCTCCGGGGATCACGCGTTCTTTGCTGTAAGTATTCATTTTCTGACAAAGAACTTCAAGAAACGCCTCGTCGATCTTGCCTTTGCTGAGTTTGACGAGGCTTTTCAGCTTCATGTTTTTCACAACGGGATTGTCGATCATTGCTTTCCCCAGTTTTGCCCGGGACACAATCATGCCGACCAGATCGCTCCCGATCGGATTTTCCAAAACATCTTTGATTCTGCTCTCGGGTGTAAATTTTTTGTTCATATGGATCTCCTCCCGTAATTTTTTTATTCCGCCGATTCCGTCCTGGACTGTTTCATTTCATCAATCATCCGCTGCACGTCAGCTTCTTTGAGGTCGTAGAAAAAGACCATGATAACAAGCATGACAACATAGCCGATGGGCGGAATGATGGTCATCAGCGCCCAAATTCCGCCCAGTGCCTGTGCGGATTGGGATGTGCTCTGTTGGATATAGCCAAAGTATTGCAGAAGCCAGAGGCTGACCGCGCTGGCAAGCGCGCCGCCGAGTTTCGTTACAAATGTCTGAATCGAAAATGCGAGCCCTTCGGTTCTCTGCTTGGTCGTGTAGGCTCCGTATTCCATGCAGTCCGCAGTAAACATCCCGTAGATGAGCATCGGAATCTGCATGAAAATCACACGGACGATGGAAATGGCAAGAAACAGCACGAAGCTGTCATATCCGATAAAATACTGCGCCACCGAAACTATGATAAATGCGGAGGAACAGATGATGGTAAGCTTGCGCTTGCCGAATGCCTGAATCAGTTTCGGCAAAAAAGGAACGACGGCAAGCAGCGGGATAATGGTCGCTGCAAGAATGACGGTCGTCAGATTTTCATTGCCGAGATTGGAGTTTGCAAAATAGGCGGCCATAATCTGAATGGTGTTGGTGATCTCGGTCGCAAGAAACCCCGTGAAATAAAGCATCAGATATTTATTTTTCAGGATCGCGGACACAATCGTTTTGATCGGAATATCCGTATTGCGCCGATAGGTAATGCGTTCTTTGGCGAAAAACTGCACGGGCATCATAAACAGAAACGCGATGGCGGCATAGATCAATGCCGTGCCGGCATATCCGACAGACCCTTTGACGGTGAGAAACACCGCAGATGCAAGCGCCGCAAGCGGAGCCCCGAAGCGTCCGTAGGTCATAAGTTTGTCCCGTTCATTGGTGTTGTCTGTCATAACGGTTGCCAATGAAAAAATCGGCGCATCTCCGATGGTATAAATCATGCCCCAGGCAATATAGGTCAGGTAAGCAAAAAACAACTTGGAAGCCATGCTGCCTCCGAAATTGCAGAACACCAGAAAAGTGAGCAGCGGAAGCGCGTAGATAACGAACCGAATCCAAGGCAGAAATTTGTTTCCGCTTTTAAAATGCGTTTTATCGATGATGATTCCCATGATCGGATCGTTGATTGCGTCCCACATTTTTGCCACGAAAAGCAAAACGGAAACTGCGACGGGAGCGAGCCCCACGCCTTCGGTATAGTAATAGGCCAGATACTGGAACAGAATGACATAAATGATATTCTGTCCGAAGAAAAAACCAAAATAGGAAAAGCGTTCTTTTTTGCTTGTCAGCTCGGTTTTCATCCACTGTCCTCCTGAAAATCAATGCAAGTTCATTGTACTGCAATTCCACCTGCAAGGCAAGATTTTACAAAATTTGAACGAAAGCTTTGACCGAAAAGCCAGAGGTTCTCGGATATTGTTTCCCTTTCGTTTCACTCATACCGACAGCATCCGTTCCCGGATAATCCGTGAGGGAGCAGAGCAGTCCTCCAAATCGAAAAAAGCAAAATAATCGATCGTGAAAATCCGATACAGAATCAAATTTGTAAACTTTTTTTTCGCTGAAAGGAATGACCAAATCCTCGAATTTGCAAGTCTCGTAATTATACAGACAAGTGTAATTATAGCGATATTTACCGATGTAGAGATCCCAACCGTGATGAAAGTCTTGCAAATCGCAGTGCCAAATCTTTTCGTATGGTTTGGAAATTTCGAGCCAGTTACCGTCTTTGCGATAAATCATGACGGCACGCCGATCCGTAAGCAGAAATACCGTATTGATCTTTCGATATGACCATGCCGACATCCTGCAACCGAACCATAAGGCAGGCAGAGTCATCATATAAATTCGTGCCCAAACATCAGGTACTGCCATCATGATAAAAAAGCACATGAACAGCAACCAACAAAAAGAGAAAATGATTTCCTGTGCTTCCTGCTTGTAAAAACATTTCCATACCGGCCTTCCCCGCCACAGCAACGTTTCGTCACCGATCAATTTGCTGATTGCATCTTCTCTTTTCCTCGCGACATTCCCTTTCATAACACTCCCCTGCTTCCAACATATCATCTTCAGATCAAACTACATGCGAACCGTACTTGCCTCTCATAGAAAAACAAAGATCGACGAGATCCTCATAATACGGGATAAACGATCCCGCTCGGATCATCTCCTTGATCTCTGCCTTCTCTGCCCACTTCACACATTGCACTTCCTCCGGCTGAAGCGTCAGGGAAGAGAGGTCGGGTTCGGCATGAATGAGGTAATAATCATCGAAACCGAATTCGTAGTTGATGGTGAACTGAGGGCGGATCAGGGAAAAATCATAGTGAAATCCGATCTCCTCCATCAGCTCCCGCTCCGCGGCCGCACCGCTGGAATCACCCGCAACTGCACTGCCCGCTGCCGTGAAATCCCACAGGTTCGGCCACCCGTCTTTAAACGGCTGACGCTGCTGAATGAGCATCTGCCCGTTCGGATTGAACAGACAGATGTGAATGGCCAAATGATAATCGCCCAGAGCAAAGTCGGCACCCCGTATCATTGTTTTCCCGCTCAAAACGCGGTCTTTGTCGTAAATATCCCATAATTCCATTGTTTGATCCTCTTGTCGAATGGCAGCAAAATGCACTGCAAATTGCTTCGTTTTGTCTGTAATAAAAGAAAAAACCGCAGATTCTGCGGCAATTAGTCCGTCTCCTGTTTGGGCTGCCCCAGACGCTCCACCACAACCGTGGTATCACTTGATGCGTATAAAATCCGTACTCCCGCCCCTTTCGCCAAAACAACTTCGTCAACGCTTTGGGCTTTCACCTGCGTAACATAACCGTTAAAACAAAAACGGATTTCCCCTTCTCCCGATTCGGCAGCCGGAATGTCGCGCACCACGCGCCCCTCCACCCCGATAGCTTTGGGAACAAAAATGATGTCGTTCCTCACCTGAAGTTCAATGGCATATTGCAGCATGCATGCCAGCACTTCCGCGGCAATTGCCATACAGACACTGATAATCGTAACGCCGTAATTTGGAAGGCCGCTGCGCATGCCGAGCAGCGTACCGATGGAAAAGACAAACACAAATGCAAAAATGCCGAATACAGATACGGTTTTCGGCACGAATGGTTTGGTGATATCCTGTTGCGCAACTTTCATCAAATCCACATGGATGTGTCCCGGACATTCCGGGGTAGCCGGCTTGACTTGCTTATGTCTGCGCGACTGGAAAAAATAGCGCAGAAGCACGATTGCCATCAACACACCCGAGACAAGGACGGCGACAAAAAAAATGGTTCCCCACAATTCGGTATTGGTATACACTGAATGCTCCGTTTTTATCTGAAATAATCTGATAGAATCCGACTGTTCCCGAATACGGCAGGAACAACGCACGCAGATTGATCCGCGCCGGCTGTATATCCTCCGATTCGGGGCACAGCGAATCCGAAAAATTTAATTTTCCGCGGTTGTTTCGTCTTCTGTCAAAACTTTTGCGATAGCCTGTTTCGTCACTTTTGCTTTTATATTATCAGGCAACAGTTCCACAATGATAGCATCGTCTTCGACTTTGAATACTTTCGCGTAAAAACCCCCGATAGTCATAACTCTGTCGCCTTTTTTCATCGCGGACATCATTTCCTGATGTTGTTTTTCTCTTTTTTTCTGCGGTCTGATACTGGTAAAGTACATCAGTACAAACATCAATGCGATGATTGCGACCATATAGATCGTCATTGAATTTCCTGAGGTGGTAAGAAGCTGTTGAAACATCGAGTTCCTCCCTTAATATTAACTTTGTTTATTATACCATATGTTCTCATATTTTCTCTTAAAATCAATAAAATTGTCGCACAAGATCGATTGTCTCATTTCCGCCATAAATTTGAGGGAAATTGCCAGATTATGCGTACTCAGCAGCATCGATGCCAGAATTTCTTCCGAAATTACGAGATGGCGCAGATACGCTTTCGTATAATTGCGGCAGACATAGCAGTCGCAGTGCGGATCAATCGGCGTAAAATCTTCCTTGTAACGCGCATTTTTCAGATTGATGCGTCCGTCAAAGGTAAGCGCGGTGCCGTTTCTCCCCATACGGGTCTGCATCACACAATCAAACATATCAATGCCGGATGCAACACCCTGCAAAAGTGCGTCAAAACTGCCGACACCCATCAGATAACGGGGTTTGTGTTTCGGCATGATCGGCACGGTGCACTCAAGCATCTCATACATGAGCTCTTTCGGCTCTCCGACAGAGAGGCCCCCCACAGAAAACCCCGGCAAATCGAGCGCGCATGTTTCTTCCACGGCACGGATACGCAGATCGCGGAACATCCCACCCTGTACGATGCCAAAGAGTCCCTGCGTCTCGGGATTGCGGTGATGTGCCATGCAGCGTTTCGCCCAGGCGACCGTCATATCGAGTGAGCGGGCGGTGTACTCATACTCCGCGCCGTAAGGCACACACTCATCAAACGCCATAATGATATCGGCGCCGAGATCGTTTTGGATCTGAATCGATGTTTCAGGGGATATAAAATGACGACTTCCGTCGATGTGACTTTGAAATTGCACTCCGTCTTCGGTGATGCTGTTGATTTTCGCCAGACTGAACACCTGATACCCTCCGCTGTCGGTGAGAATCGGTCTGTCCCAGTTCATAAAGCGATGCAACCCGCCCGCTTTTTTTACAACCTCCTCACCCGGACGCAGGTGCAGATGATAGGTGTTTGCGAGAATAATCTGTGCGTTCATTTCTTTGAGAGTTTCGGGAAGCACGGCCTTGACGGTGGCTTTCGTGCCGACCGGCATATAAATGGGGGTTTCGATGTCGCCGTGCGGCGTATGCAAAATGCCCGCCCGCGCATGCGTGTGGGGACATTCTTTGAGCAATTCGTAAGTTACTGCCATGGATTGAGGCACTCCTGTCTATTCGTCGTCTTTGGTGTATCCGAGTTCGTTCAGATCGAACGGACGGTCTCTCCAGTCATCGCGCACTTTCACCCACAGGGTGAGATTGACTTTGGCATCGAGCATTTCCTCGATGTCGCGTCGTGCGGAAGACCCGATTTTTTTGAGCATCTCTCCGTTTTTGCCGATGAGAATTCCTTTATGTGATTTGCGCTCGCAATAGATATTGACGTCAATATCCACGATGGTGCCGTTCGGGCGTTCCTTCATGCTCATGACTTCCACCGCCACGCCGTGCGGCACCTCCTGTTGGAGGAATCGAAGCACCTTTTCACGGATCATCTCCTGCACCAAGAAGCGTTCCGCCCGATCAGTAACCATGTCTTCCGGGAAAAACATCGGACCTTCGGAAAGATAGGACTCGATGGCTGTGACCAAGGTTTCGATGTTTTCCGCCTTGAGCGCGGAGATCGGGATGACCTCGTCAATAAAACCGAATTCGCTGAATAATTCGATCTTTTTGAGCAGTTCTTCTTTCGGTATCTTATCCATTTTATTGATGACCAGAATCACCGGCACACCGCATCCCGCAAGTTTATCAAGGATCATGCGGTCTCCTTTGCCGATGAACGGTTCTTCTTCCACCAAGAACAGCACCAGATCCACATCCCGCACCGATGCACCTGCGGCGTCAACCATAAATGTTCCGAGCTTTGTTTTCGGTTTGTGAAAGCCCGGCGTATCGATGAACACCATTTGCGAAGAAGCAGTCGTACGGATCAGGCGGATGTTGTTGCGGGTGGTCTGCGGTTTGTCCGAAACGATGGACACCTTCTGTCCGATCAGGGCATTGAGCAAAGTTGATTTTCCGACGTTCGTGCGCCCGACTACGGCGATAAAACCTGATTTGAATGATTTGTCCGTCATGCGTTCATATCCTCTCCTTTAAATCCGTGCGGAAAAATATCGGAAAACTGTTCTTCGGTCAATTCCCCTTTATCGTTGATCAGAATGACCTGCATCCCGTCCGCGGCAAACTCGTTCATAAATTGTCTGCAGACACCGCAGGGATAGCCGAATGCGTTTCCGGAGACGGCAACTGCCACTGCAAGAAACTGCTTGTGCCCTTCGGACACCGCTTTCACGGCAGCCGTCCGTTCCGCGCAGATCGTAGCGGGATAGGATGCATTTTCAATATTGCATCCTCCGAATATATCGCCCGAAGCGGTCAAAATCGCCGCTCCGACGTGATAGTCCGAATACGGACAGTATGCGGCATCGCGCATCGACACTGCCGTATCGATCAATTTTTGTTTGGTTATGGAATCCATACGGTTCCTCCGAAAAATAGATTAATCCGATTACAGAATAAGTGCAATCAGTTTGCTGCCGAATAAGACAATGCCGACCAGTACCGCTGCAAAGCTCATCAGCAAAACGGCCGCGGCGGCGCTGTCTTTCGCATGTTTGGCATGTTCGCTGTATTCGGGACAGGCGCAATCCACGGTGCGTTCGATGGCAGTGTTAAATGCTTCTGCACAGAGAACAAGCCCGATCACGACAAAAAGGACTGCCCATTCCAAAAAAGAAAAGCCCAAAAGCGCTGCGGCAGCGACTGTCGCCAACGTAAACACCAAATGGATTTTGAAGTTCTTCTGGGTTTCAAACAAATAGGTTACACCATCCCATGCATGATGAAAACTTTTGATGAATCTGCGCAAACCGTTCACTCCTTAAATATACGAAGTTCCGCCATAATCTGCTTTTCCAATCGGCGCATTTCGCTCTTCTCGTCATCCTCTTCATGGTCATAGCCCATCAGGTGCAACACGGAATGCACGCTCAGGTAACAGATTTCCCGCTGAAGCGAATGTCCGAACTCCGTTGCCTGCTCCGCCGCACGATCAACACACAGCACGACATCTCCGAGCAGTGCAACCCCGCGCTCATCCGTATCCTCCATCGGGAATGACAACACGTCGGTCACAGCATCGACATTGCGGTACTGCGCATTCAGCGTTCTGATTTCTTCCGCTCCGACATAGGAGACACTGACCTGATAGCCCGCATCGAACGAAAAAAGTGCGCAGGCAGCATGAATGGCATCCGCCGTGTATTGCAGCATCAGATGGTCAAGGATCTTTCCCGTGCGGTTGTCAAAATCGATTTCCTGTATCATAACGTCTGTCCTGCCGTATGCCTCTCCGCAATTTCCGGATATTTGATTCTGGTGTGATAAACACCGGAAAGTACTTCATAAAATGTTTCTTTGATCACTTCGATTTCAGAGAACGAAAGCAGACTGGATTTCAGCTGCCCTTCGTCGATTTTTTTCTCAACGATACTGCGGATCATTTTGCGGATATTCTCCGTACTTTTGTCATCGAGAGAGCGCACCGCCGCTTCCACGGAATCCGCAAGCATCACGATAGATGTCTCCTTGGTGACGGGAAGCACACCGTGATAATGAAAATCTTCCGCTCCGTCATATCCCTGAGTTTCGGCTTCCGCCTTGAAATAAGAAATTTCGCTGGTTCCGTGATGCGTCTGAATAAACTGTGCGATTTCGCTCGGAATGTGGTATTTTTCTGCCAGGTACAGTCCGTCGGAAACATGATTTTTCAGAATCTTCGCACTGACTTCCGGAGAAATATAATCGTGGGGATTGGTGATATCCACCTGATTTTCTTTGAAATAAACCGATTTTTCGGACTTTCCGATGTCGTGGTAATAAGCCCCGACCCTGGCAAGCAGCTGATTGGCTCCGATTTTCTTGGCAGCCGTTTCCGACATATTGCTGACGACAAGCGAATGCTGATAGGTACCGGGCGCTTCGGTGATCAGTTTCTGAATGACATCATCCGTGGGATTGGACATTTCCAAGAGCTTGAACGGTGTCACGATATTGAACATCGCTTCCCACATCATCAGCATCCCGCTGGTGAGCAGCGCTGCAATCACGCCGTTTCCAAAGCCGTACATCAGGTTGCTGAACGTGGTGAAACCGATGTTGCTGCGATAAATGTTGATAATCAGAATCATCAGCATATTGACCCCGCTGACGAGGATGCCGGATTTGAAAATATCGGTTCTGGTATTGATCTGCTGCATATACACAATGCCGACATATCCGGAAATGATCAGATAAAGAAACGAATCAATGTCCAACTGCAACCCGACCGCAAGAAACAGCATCAGAAACAGATTGGTCTGCACCGCAACCCGCGAGTTGAACACCAGACACAATGTCATGGTCATGATGGATACGGGAATGAGATAAACGGAAAAATAGCTGCAGATCTGACCGATCACCAGCATGAGAATAAACTGCGCCGCAATCAGCACCAACATCTTGTTGCTGGCATAGATTTCGGGATGATAAAAATACAGATACGAGATATAAATTGCAATCAGCACCAAAATCAGAGCAGGAAGTCCGAATGTCTTGGACATATTCTCGAACAATCCGGTCTTGATCAGCCCGGCTTCTTTGAGCAGATCGATTTGGTGTTCCGTCAGGACATCCCCCCTGCTCACAATCGTCTGTCCAGTTTCATACACCACTTCGCTCACACTGTCCCGAGCCGCCTGTTTTGCGATTTTTGTGGCGTCTTCATTCAGGATCATATTGGGGCGGATCACGGAAGTAAGAATACTCTGGCAAATCTGCGTGCTCTGCTCGTCCAGTCCGTATGCGGGAACCTGCTGTGCCGCATTTTGTTTGATGGTGTCAAGCTCCGCCGCTTTGATCTCCCCGGAATACAATTCGGACAGGATATTATTGATGACACCATACAGATTGGCTCGGGATGCGGATTTGATGGAAAGCAAATACTGGTACTGAGCGATGGTCAGATCGACGTTGCAGATTTGATTGTAAGAATCCACCGCCGTCTGATCGAGCTGATCGGCACGGATGGAATCCAAAGTCGAAAACAGGGTCGAAACCTGATTGGTGGTATCGGAGTAAGCGCTTGTCAGATAGTCGTATACCGACGCAGTCATATTTTCCGCCTGGACACGCAGTGCTTCCGTCATTTCGCTGTCCACGATTCTGCGCGGCGCGACGATATTGTCCGAGGCGATGTCACCCGCCTTCAGATCGACTGTCTGAGGAGTGAATCCATTGAAAATCAAAGCAAATACAATCACAAAAAAGACCAGAAGGATCATCCATTTGTGGGATGCCAACCGAATCAGTCTTTTTGTGATACGTTCGTATGAGTTTGATTCTTTAGACGGATTCATCATATTTTTCATAAGCATTGATGATTTTCTGCACCAAACTGTTGCGCACGACATCGTCCTGCGTCAGGTACACAAATTCAATTCCTTTGATATTTTTGAGAATCTGATTGATAGTGGTAAGCCCCGACGATTTGCCGTACGGCAGATCGATCTGCGTCACATCGCCGGTGATCACCGCTTTGGAACCAAAACCAAGCCTTGTCAAAAACATTTTCATCTGTTCCGGAGTTGTGTTCTGCGCTTCATCCAAAATGATGAATGCATTATCGAGCGTTCTTCCGCGCATGTAGGCAAGCGGAGCGATTTCAATGGCACCCTTCTGTGAATTGCGTTCGTAACTTTCCATTCCCATGATGTCAAAAATGGCATCGTAAAGCGGTCGGAGATACGGATCCACTTTCTCTTTCAGATCTCCGGGAAGAAATCCGAGCCGCTCTCCCGCTTCCACGGCGGGACGGGTAAGGATGATGCGGTTGACATCATTGTTTTTAAACGCATTGATGGCCATCGCCATGGCAAGATAGGTTTTCCCCGTGCCTGCGGGACCGATGCCGAACACGATATCGTTTTCTTTGATTGCCTGCACATACTTTTTCTGCCCGATGGTTTTGCTGCGAATCTGTCTGCCGCGCACCGTATAACAGATCACATCGTTATAGGCAATGCTCGGAATTTTGCCTTCGCTGACAAGCCCCGAAATGTATTCCACGGTATGTTTTTCGATGACCTGGCCTTTTTTCAGCAGAGACAGCAGCGATTTGATCGTTTCCGCTGCTTTGTCGATTTGTTCCTCCTCACCGGAAATTTTCATCGTATCGTTGCGATAAACAACGGAGACTCCGAATTTTTCTTCGATGAATCGGATATATTCGTCGCCGCTGCCGAACAGTTCCGCCTGCTGCAGCGCATTGTCCAAAGGCATTGCGACTTCTTTGATTTGGTTCATTCACACCTCATTACGGAATCCGACATGGCGTATGTTCCGTATTTATAAGCATAGCCTGTTTGGGACGAAAAATCAAGAGGTTCGGGCAAGACCTTCCTCCGATTTGGGCAACACAATCGCACCGACGGAGCAAAATCGAAGCGAAAGATTCGATTTAGGAATCAAAAGCCGAAACAGCCCCATATAAAAAGAAAAACGTGTTTCCGACCGACCGAAAAATACGGATGGGGAAACACGCTACGGCACATCAATTATCTTAAATAATAATTCAGTGCATTCATTATGTTCATGAAATTGTACTCTCTGGTTTTATCCATAATCATAAACCAGTCAATGATCGTCAATACGCCGCAGCAACCGCCCGTAAGCAGTTTCAGCACACCCATGCCCACATCGTTGAGCATGAATCGGTCAATACCGAGCGTCCCGAGAAAAATCGAAATGATCAGCATCGTATTCGGATCTTTCAATTCCATACTGCTGACCATCATAAATTGATTGTCGTCAAGTGCCGCCAAACGATCTTTCAGATACATGATCTGATTGCTCGGGAAATTCTTGGCGTTCGTCATAAGGTACATTTCCAGTCTCTGTTGATCCATTCCAAACTCCTTTACCGCTTCCTGTCATGCGTTTTATTAAGGTAATTATAGCAGTTAACTGATTGGCGCACAATCAAAACCGATGCAACAAACCGCAAATTAACGGAAAAATCGGAGAAACAACGACGCACCAGAATGACGAACCTGTCATAATACGAAAATAATTTCTTGTCCGCCGGCACGGGAGGACAAGAAAGAACCGATGCATTATTCTGCAGCGGTTCTTTCTGTGCATATGAGTTCTAATCATAATTAAGAGAATAATGGAATCAGCCCAGAGTCATGAAATTGGTCAAATTCATTTCTTTCGCTTTTTTCGAAACAATGAATCAGTCGATGATAATTTCTCTTTTAAATAAATAATTTTGTCTGACGGGAAATATATTGCGTTTGTCATGATGTATGTATCTGCTTTTTGTAAGCCCTCAATTCATTACTTTCCGTCGGAAATAATTTTTAGATTTATATCCGCATTAATTTCTTCTTTCATAATTATCGATATCTCCGCAAGGCGTTAAGAGTTATGGAATGGAAAAGAAACATACTCTGATGAGCCATACGATAAAAATAATCAACGCACAGAAAATGAGCAGAAAATGCAGTATTCTTTTCGGGATATATTTGTTCAGGGGCCGAATATGAACACCCAACAGAATGGCAAAGACGATAAGCAGAGCCGCCGGATTGTAATACCAATACGATGCAATATCCAGATGCAAAAGCGCAATGATCGCACGTGTCATACCGCAGGCGGGACACGGAATCCCGGTAATCGCACGGATGGGGCATCCGATGCCGCTGAACGAAAGGATCAGCCAATAAGCGGCAAGTGACGCAAAAACTGCCAAATGAACCAGAATCGATTTTCGTTTTTTGTTCATAAGCCGATTGTATCATATCGGAATGCGCAGGGGAACCGGTGTTGCTGTGTCCGATCGAAATTTCTCGAAAGCCTTTGTCCCGACGTTCCTCAAAAACAACCATGTATGTCATACGAATGCGGAAAAGACGGAATCATTTTTTCCGCCCAAACAAAAAAAGGACGCCGATACGCGGCATCCTTCCGTCCGACATCCTATTCCACAATCGTACAATCGTCGATCAATACATTAAACAAGGACAGTCCGTTGCAGGTGCCCCGAATGGTAACCGTCTGCCCTTCTCTGAGATTGGCAACCTTGGCTGTCTGATCATCATCCTTGAAAAAGCACTGGATAGAATTCACTTCAAACATCCCGCCTTTGTCAAAAGTAATATACGGCGTATTGGTGATATCGGTTCCGATGCTTGCAACCGTGCCGGTGATTTCCAGATATTGATCTTCGTACTGCTGATCCGCACTGACTTCATTGGATGTATAGGCATCGATCAGATCGGCAACCGCAACGGGTGTTGCTGTTTTTTCTTTGTCCCCGCCTCCGCTCACGGCCACGATCACACCGATCACAACGGCTGCAAGGAGCAGAATCAACCAAACTTTCTTCTTTTTCTTCGGCTTTTGTGCCTGTTCTGTCATAATTCCCTCCGATTTTTTCGTTTTCTTTATTCTATATTACCGGTGTATATATGTCAATATATTTGTATACATATATATTCTTTTAGTGGTTTAAATAAAAAATAACGCCTGTCGGCGTTTCGAAACGGAACATTCCATCATATGTCAGGAAGGAGGGAAAAGCATATGACATGATCGGGTTCCGGAATTTTCAGTTCAGCGTAATCATGGAGATCAGCTCGGAAATGACTCCCTGAGGGACATCGGACGATTCCAGATGAGAGACGGCGATGCACAGAAGGATGCTTGCAAGCGCAATCAGAGTGAGCAGTCCGCTTCTGAAGTCTCTGTTTTTGGAAGGATGAACCTGTTTTTGTTTCATAGGGATTCCTCGATTTTTTCTTTCCGACTCTGTTATAACACGAAGAACAAAGCCCGTCAAGACGGGCACAAAAACCAGACGAACAATTTACATACGGATTACGAAACAAAAAAAAGCGCCGCCTTTCGGCGACGCTATGGTGAAGGTTAGTGGCACTCGTCGTGATGTTCGTGTTCGTGGCAGACCGAACCGGTGGATTTGAGTTCGCCTTTGAGATAAGCCTGTGCGGCCTTTAAGGATTCCCCTTCCGCTCCCGTGATAACTTCGATGCCTTTTTCGTTGAAGATGTCGATGGCACCCGCGCCCATACCGCCCGAAATGATGACGGTAGTCCCGAGATCATGCAGAAAGACCGGCAGAAATCCGGGTTTGTGACCGGGATTCGGAATCGATTCGATCTTGGTGATCTGTCCGTCTTCTTCCGAATAAATGTTGAAATTGGAGCAGTGTCCGAAATGACCCGCTACCATGGTGCCTTCGCTTGCAATGGCAATTTTCATGTTGATACCTCCGTAAATTTCGATTATAGTTTCTCCTGCAAACCGTTCAGTTCGTTCAGGATATCATCCGATACCAGTTCAATGGTTCCCTTATCCGCCGCTGCCGCTATTTTCGGCTCGATCGGCAGTTTCGCGATCGCATCGATGCCATATTTTTTTGCGATTTCCTCCACATGGCTTTCCCCGAAAATCGCATGGCGTTTGCCGCAGTCGGGGCAGGCAAACCAGCTCATATTTTCCACGATGCCTAGGATCGGAATGTTCATCATCTCCGCCATCTTTGCGGCTTTTGCCACGATCATGGAAACCAGTTCCTGCGGGGATGTCACCACCACGATGCCGTCCACAGGAATGGACTGGAACACGGTGAGCGGCACGTCTCCCGTTCCCGGCGGCATGTCGATGAGCATGTAATCCACATCACCCCAGATGACGTCTTTCCAGAACTGGGTCACGGTGTTGGCGATGATCGGTCCGCGCCAGACGACGGGATCGGTTTCGTTCTGCAACAGCAGGTTCACCGACATAATGTCGATGCCCGTTTTCGACGGGATCGGATACAACCCGATACCGTCCGACATTGCTTTGTCTTTGATGCCGAACATACGGGGGATGGACGGCCCTGTGATATCCGCATCGAGAATTGCGGTACGGTATCCGTTGCGGTTCATTTTCACCGCAAGCAGCGCAGTGACCAGCGACTTGCCGACTCCTCCTTTTCCGCTGACGACACCGATCACTTTTTTGATGTGACTGAGTTCGTGCGGCTGTTCTCTGAAATCTTCTTTTCGGTCTGCGCAGTCGCTGCCGCATGCCGAGCAATCATTGCTGCATGTTTCGCTCATAAATAACTCCTTTTCGCGATTCTTCTATATCAATGCTGTTAAAATTCAATCATTCCGCCTGTGGAAAGATATTCGATCTGATCACCCATGCGTTCTTTCAGAAGCTGATAGGACGCAAGTCCCGTACAATGACAGGTGTAATATTTGGTCGGAAGAGCGCTCAGATAAGCCGCGATCTCATCAATCAGCGCGGGATCTTCCCCTTCTCCGGTATCAGGATTTGACAGATGGAATCCGCCGACCACCAGATCGGGAGCACTGCCTTTGCGCTCGATATATCGCTTTAAGATATTCACGATGCCGCGGTGGGCGCAGCCCGTGATCAATGCCGTGCGCGCTCCCTGCGTGATAATCAGATTCTGCTCATGCTCGAATGTATCGGGCACAAAGCCTTCGCTGCTTTCCACGGTCAGACTTTTCTGGGATCGGCACATGCTCTCGCTTGTTTTGATGTCGGAAAACAACTCCAGTTCCTCATCGATTTTCAGCTCGTCACCAACCATTACAAACCGATGCGTGCAGTAGAGCGATCGTTCCAGCCCGATGTCTTCGATCCCGTTTGGTTTGACGGAACGATGTCCGTCAAACGCTTTGCGGTTGACATACACCGTTGCGATCTCATTCACGCCGAGAAATGCCCGCAACCCGCCTCCGTGATCGAAATGTCCGTGAGAAACAAACGCGATGTCAACATCGGACAGATTGATGCCCATTTTTTTCGCATTTTCCAGAAACAGTTTTTTTCTGCCCATATCAAATAATATTTTATGCAAATCGATTTCGATATAAAGACTGAGCCCGTGTTCGCATCCGTAAGTTTCCGATACGGATGTGTTTTCCGCAAGTGCGCGTATGAGCATGTTAAGCCTCCTGTTCCATCAGTATATTCAGATGCAGCGCGATCCGGCGGATCGCATCGGCAGACGGCGAATCGGAGTGAAGTATCGATTTTCCTTCATTCACCAGCTTTACAGCCTGAGGATCATATGGGATGGTTCCGAGAAACGGGATCCCGTTTTCGGTACAGTATAGTTCGATGGTATGGCTGATCTCATCATTCAAATCCGCTTTATTGACGCACACCGCATGGGGTGCGCCGAATTGATGCAGGGTTTTCATAAGGCGGGTCAGATCGCTCATGCCCGACAGTGTCGGTTCGGTGACGATCAGCACATAAGACACGCCCGACACCGAAGCGATGACGGGACAGCCGATGCCGGGAGATCCGTCCAAAATGGCAAGCGGTGCATCCGATGCGTTTGCAGTAAGGTTCTGCTTCACCTGTGTGACCAGTTTCCCCGAAGTACCCCGTCCCATTTTCAGTACGGCATCGGAAAAGACATGATCGTTGCAATAAAGAAACAGCTCGCCCGCGATGTCTTCCTCCATCGAAACTGCCGAGACGGGACAGACGAAAGAGCATACCCCGCAGCCTTCGCACGCGATGGGATCAATGTGATAATCGGGCTCCGTGAGCACAGCACCGAAGCGGCAATGCTCGGCACAGGCGCCGCAGGAGACGCACAAATCGGGATGAATAACCGCTTTCTCCATGCCGTAATAATCCGAACGAACGGGAGATTCGGTTTGTTTTGCGATCAGATGCAGATTGGGCGCATCGACATCGCAGTCCGCATATGCCTTTGCATTGTAAATCTGAATCAGCGCGCCTGCCAACGTTGTCTTGCCCGTGCCGCCTTTCCCGCTGAGAATCAAAAGCAGCTTCATGCGTCCGCCTCCTGCTCGATTCGATTCAGTACACCCCGGAATAATTCCCGATACGTATCGCTTTCCCGAACCGCAATCAATCCCTCCGAATTCCAGTAAGCAAGCTGTGGATCAAACGGAACGGATGCGAGGATCGGAATTTGATGCTGCGTTGCGTACGCAAGGGACGGGTTTTCTTCCTCGGTGCATTTGTTCAGAACGACACCGAACGGCTTCCCGAGCGAACGGCACAATCGGGCTACCAGATCCAGATTGTGCACACCGAACACGGAAGGCTCCGCTACCAGGATGCAATAATCCGCATCCCGAATACTTTCCGTCACCGTGCAGGCGCTTCCCGGAGGACAGTCGATAACCAAAAGTCCTTCGCCGTCGCGTTGATCAGCGAGCAGCGAACGAATCACAGGCACGCCTGATTCGACGCCTACATTCATGATCCCGCTGTGTACTTCGACGGATTGAGACATTCCGATTTCGAGCCTTCCGACCTCTTTCGGTTTTTCGGAAATTGCCTGTTTCGGACAGACCAACATGCATCCTCCGCAGGAGTGGCAGACATCGGGAAATACCATCAGTTTGCTTCCCACGTACGCCAGCGCATGGAAGCGGCAGAACGAGATGCATTCTTTGCAACCATCGCAAAGCGCCGCATCCGCAAATGGAATCGGTACAAAGACCTCTTCCGAACGAATCGGCTCAGGCTTGAAATACAGATGTCCGTTCGGCTCCTCCACATCGCAGTCATAATAGCGGGCTTGATCTGCCGCCGCGGCAAGATTGACGGAGACGAACGTTTTCCCCGTTCCGCCTTTCCCGCTGAGTACGGCGATGGTGCGTTTATTTTGGTTCATGTCCGTGAAACCCCGGGTGAATTTCACTCAGTGCGGAAAGCTTGTTGTCGTCATAAGCATCGAGGTTCTCTTTCGCGGTTCCCGCAATGCTTTTATAGATCGTAATTTCCGCACCGTTCAGCACTTCTGCGGCGTTTTCCCCACAGCGGGGAGAGATCAGAGCCTGCGTGCCGCGGTCAGCGACTGCCTGAGCCGCTTTGATTCCGGCTCCGCCCGATGCGGCGGCAGCACTGTTATCCAAAAATTCCGTTTCTTTCGTTACGGTATTGTAAAGCAAAAAATAAGGCGCGCGTCCAAACGATACACAAACCGGCGCGTCCAAAGACGGTTCGTCTACGGGGATTGCTATTCTCACTATAATTTCTCCTTTTCGGCAGACTGAGCAAGTTCCTCATAACGGTGTCTGCGGCATCCGCCGCATCTGCAGGTCGGTTCATCTCCTTCACACAGGCGGTAATCCCCGCCTTCGATGAGAAGAACCTTTCCGTTTACCAGAGAATCCGCCAGTTTTTTGCGGGCTTCGTCATAAATGCGCTGCACCGTCGTGCGGGCGATGTTCATCTGCTCTGCACATTGTTCCTGCGTAAACCCCTGCAGGTCGATCAATCGGATCGTTTCGTACTCATCGACTGACATCACGATATGCCCGATTTCGGATATCCGCGTACCGATCGGACCAAATTTGCTGTTTTCGGGAAGGCAGCACACCTGCCGCCATTTTCTCGGTCTTGCCATCATTTCCTCTTTCGGGCAATTTGCGGGGGAGTGGCCATCCCCCCGCATCACCCTTTTGTTATTTCAGTTGTCTATTGACAGCGTCCAATTGACGCTCCAGACACTCTTTTCTTCTGATCAGATCATCTCTGTCAGAAAAGAAGCCACCCGATGCGATGCGATTTGTTCTGCGGATGCCGTAACCGCCTCTGCGCTCGCCCGCACCGAGACCTCTTGCGAACATCGGACCCAGTCCTTCCGGCCCTGTCCCGTCTCTATTTGGCATGATATCACCTCCAGCCAATTATTGACATATGTCCTAAATAGAGAATACCATATTTCGGGTATATGTCAATAATAAAAACAAAAAAACTCACGAATTCCGAATCGAAACTTTTCCTTTGATTCGGAATCGCGAGTGTTATTTTCTGTACTACTGATAAAAACCGTTGCTATTTGCCGTAGGATTGCTCGATTTCGGTGATGCGGTCATACAACATTTGATTGACGGGAGTATCCATGCCGTGTTTTTTTGCCAAAGCCAACACGGTGCCGGCAAACAAACCGACTTCGGTCGGACGATTCGCAAGCGTGTCCTGCCGAAGCGACGGCATTCCTTCGGGATTGAGCGTATCCAGAATATTGAGCCAGTAGGTCAGATCGCTCTCACAGAGTCCCGTACCTTCCGATTCTGAAATACGAATGGCCTCTTTCATCGCAGCGATCATGGTTTCGCATGCTTCTCCTTCACGCTGAATCGTGCCGTAATTGCCGCGGTATACCGCCACGGTCTGGTTCACGCCGACATTGAGCATGAACTTGCCCCATAAATGCTTCGCCATATCTTCTTTTACGGAGTACGGTACCTGCATCCGATCGAGAAAGTCGGCAACGCGCAGCACCTGATCTGTTGGAGCTCCTTTCGGATAGGTGCCGAAACAGAGTTCCCCCATTTGATGATAGGTCAGTTTGTTCCCCATTTTCACGGCATCCATTCCCTGCGCCACGCAAAAAACGATTTGATTCATGCCGTATGTCTCGGCGATGATTTCTTCGCTGATGATGCCATTGAGCAGAGAAATGATAATGGTGTCGGGTCCGATCTGATTTCTTGCAACAGAAATTGCATCCTGCAAATCACGGAATTTCACCGCAAAGATGACCAAATCGGCAGGGTCGGATTTGGTCTTAGGCAGAACATATTGAAAATCGCATCGTTTATCATTGCAGTACAAGCCTTCCGCCTCGTATCGGTCGATGCGCGATTGATCGGCAATGACGCGAAGATTCGTTTTGGGAAGATGCTCGGATATGCGGGAAGCATAAAGGACGCCCAAAGCGCCCATGCCGATGATGGAAACTGTATGAATTTGACGGTTCATGGCGATTCACTCCTGAAGTAGTTGCAATGGGTCTATTGTATCACAAATCAGAAAGAACAAAAAAAGTTTTGGAGCAATAAAAAAACCCCGCGACTACCTACCCTACCGGCCCGTTACCAGACAAGTACTCTCGGCGTGAGCGGGCTTAACTGCTGTGTTCGGAATGGGAACAGGTGTGGCCCCGCTGCTATCGTCACGGAGATTT
>JBGMEA010000005.1:0-36913 GCA_041447245.1 Anaerofustis sp. | reverse complement strand
AGAGTTGCGCATTGACTTTCACCTTGCTCAATCGAATGATATCCGAGCCTTGTTGAATGAATATGTGAAGTATTTCAATCACGAGCGTCCTTCTTATGCTCTGAACTATCAAAGCCCCGTACAGTTCTGAACTGTACGGGGCTTTGGATAACGGTTGTCTTTTTTTCTGTCCACTTTTGATTGACTGGTTCACCGCTGGCGGTTCTTTTGATTGCAATCAAATAATTTTGTTACCCATGATTCTTTTCGCACAGCAATCCGCATACCAGAGTGAGATATTCGGGCAATGTTCCGCTTTTGGCCCATTTTAATTCGATGCCGAAATACTTTTCTGTCAATGCTGAGACATCTCCGCCCAATGACTCGATGGAAAATCGCATTTGGTTCGGATGTGCGCATTTCATTTCTCTGGTTCTGGAACAGGAATCGCACAGGAGGCAACTTCCCGGATAAAGCGCCAGGCTGCCGGGTGTGGTTTGTTCCATCGCAAGCAGTTCACAATCCAATTCGATCCGTACTTCCTCAATACACCGATTCTGAATATGGTTCAGCTCCTGCTCGCTATATGTTTTTTTCAAGAGGGCTTCGTCAAAATAAATCTGTACGGCAATCAAGTTAAGATCCGCGTAACGGCTCCAGACGGATGATACATCGAAATCATATGGCGGGCAGGACCATTTAATGCCGAAGTTCGGGCATTGTCTGCAATATTCGATATACTTGTCGGCATGGATATCCTGTTTTACAATTTCGCGAACAGGAACAAGAGTTTCAGTTTTTCTGATTTGGTACATAAACGATCCTTTCTGCAGCAGCTTACTTGATCAACGGGTACCCGTTTTTTTACCATTGCTGTTTTCTGCATCCCTGAAGTTTTATTGTTCTGCTGTTAAGAAGCATAAATGAAGGGCGGGTAGCCTTCAGATTGACTGAATAAACCGTTCCAGTTCTTCGATATTGGAACAGGGAAATACACCGCTGCAATAAGGTCGGTACTGCTCCATCACGCTGTCGGAGCTTCGCCATTCGGATTCGGGATAAGGATTCAACCAATAGAGATGGGAAGCTTGGCTTCCGATTTTCTCAACGACAGACACTCCTGTGTTTTTACTTCCGTTGTTTTTCGCATCACCCAAAATAAACACGGTGGTTTTTGCTCCGAGCTGCGGCAGAAACTCTTCTTCAAACTGTTCAAACGCCAATCCGTATTGCGAATATCCGGTCATATTATATCCCCGAATGGCAGGAAGATGATTCAGCGCGTAAGTCCAGTCCGTTCGTAAAAAATGATCAGTCGCTTCCACTATTCGATCCACAAAGAAAAAGGTTCGGATGCTGCCGTACCGTTCCTGTGCGGAATAAGCAAACATGAGAATAAAGTAAACAAACTGCTTGACGGAATTTGACATGTCACATAAGATCCATAAATCCGGTTTTGTGCGTTTTCGGCTGACCTTCAGAAGTTTTAGCGGAACGCCCCCGGTTTTTATTGATTTTCGAACGGTATGGGAAAGTGAGACTGCTCCCCTTTTTGAGAGTTTTTTCCTTCTGCCCAATCTTGACGGGATTTTTTTCCCGAGTTTCATCATTTCCCGTTCCATGTCGGAGAGCATATCAGCACCTGCATCAAGAAAGGAAGCGGTACGCGGATTGTGATGCTCTAATTTATTCAGCAGAAATCTGCGGCTCATATTTCGCTCCGCAAGACGATCAATCTCTTCTTTCAGAAATTCATCCCATTCCGCAATGCAGGACAATGAGGAAAGATAAGCATCTTCAGTGAGTTCTTTGCTTTCGTACAGGTCTTTTAAACGTTTTGCAATGTTATTTCGTCCGCTTTGCTCCTGAAAATGTTCCAGTGCAAGGGTATCATCTTCCATCAAAATATCCAAGATGAAACCGGAATTTCGCACTGCCGTATATAAAAACGCGGAATTTCCGGAGAGGACTGCCTGAAGCAGTTGTTCGTCTGAGCGGGCAGTTGCATTTTTCCCTCCGTTTCCGGATCCCCTTGAGAGAAGCCCGAGCCGGTCATTCAGTATTTCTGTGTCCGGTTCAATGTACAATTCCACAAGCCATGCGGCATAATCCGACCCCCAAGGTGTCTTGATCATGGCGGTATTCAGGATCTGATAGAATTCATATTTCCCGATCCGCGGAATATCCGATTCTTTTATCAGGCGAATGCAATCCGTGATTTCCTGCGTCGATACGGAAATTCCAGATGCCCGAAGCAGTTCGGCAAATCTAAGTACGATCGTTTCCATCGAGCCAATGTTCCTGTTTCATGACTTGTGTAACCTGTATGCAGTCCTGTTGATGCTTCAGCAGAATATTCAAAGTTTCTGTGACCGATTCTTCGCTCAGATGCGTGATCTCGGATTCGTCAAGGATACGAACCCAGTCCAGCACTTCGCTGATGCTCGGATGCTTTTTCAGCCTCAGCAAACGGACGCGGCGCACAAACGTGAGTGCCTGCGTGCCCAGTGCATCAAGAAGGTCGGGAAAATCCAGCTTCAGGATTGCAAGTTCCCTTTCTTCATTCGGATAGTCCAAATATAAATACAGGCATCTGCGGCGCAATGCTTCACTCAGCGCGCGGGAATTGTTGCTGGTGAGAATCACAAAAGGAATGCTTTTTGCCCTCACTGTTCCGATTTCCGGAATGCTGACTTGCCAGTCGGACAGAATTTCCAACAGAAAACTCTCAAATTCTTCATCACTCTTGTCGATTTCATCAATCAATAAAATCTGCGGCACCTCGGTTCGAATTGCCCTCAGTAATGGACGCTCCAACAGAAAATCTTCCGTATAGATCTCTTTATCCGCATCGGTGGAAACATAGTCGGATGAATTGACGGATTGAATGTGCAACAGCTGCTTTTGATAATTCCATTCATACAATGCCTTGCTTTCGTCAATGCCTTCATAGCACTGCAGCCGGATCAGATCCCTGCCCAGGAATTTTCCGAACGCTTTTGCCAATTCGGTTTTCCCTGCTCCAGCAGGACCTTCGATCAGCAGAGGTTTATCCAACACCATCGCATAATAAAGCACATTGGCGGTGTTGGCATCGGGAATATAACCAAAGGACTGAAGCCCTTCGGATATGGTTTGAGGAGTTGGCAAATCATACCGTTTCATAAAGCACCCCGTTTAAACAATGATCTATGTTAAAGGTACATCGGTTCGTTTTGTTCGTCAAGTGCTTTTGCATGGTTTATCGGATTGATCAATTCAAATCAGGAAGAAACGATGCTGCTCAAAAGAAATCCTAATAATAGATACAGATAGATCTGCTTGTTCCGAAAACAAAAAAAGCCCCCTATGCCCAAAAAGCAAAGGAGTATAAAAAATGGTCGGAATGAGAGGATTCGAACCTCCGGCCTCTTGGTCCCGAACCAAGCGCTCTACCAAGCTGAGCCACATCCCGACGCCATATTATTATATATAAAATGTGTCAAAAAATAAAGGTTTTTTTATAGAAATATCAGAGTTTCAGGAAAAAGTTGCCGAAGCCGTCCGAAAAGTGCAAAAGTGGAATCTCATTGATTTTCTTTTGTTTTTTCTTCGCAGTACAATCAAAATCGGATATAATGGAACATATCTTCAAAACGGGATGCGATATGATATATGTGACAGGCGATACGCATATTCCGCTGGATGTCGGGAAATTGGAATCGATGCCCGAGCAGAATATGTCAAAAGATGATTTGCTTGTTATCTGCGGAGATTTTGGAGGGATATGGGATGACAGCAGGCAACGGCAGGATTATCTGAACGATTTGAATCAAAAAAATTACACCGTTGCTTTTGTTGACGGGAACCATGAGAACTTCGAATTATTGGATCATTACGGAGTGGAACGGTGGAATGGCGGAAACGTGCATCGGATTATGGAAAATATCTATCATTTGATGCGCGGTCAGGTGTATTCGATTCAGGGGAAACGTTTCTTTACTATGGGGGGAGCGAACTCCTTCGATAAAATGTTTCGGATTCCCGGCGTCAGTTGGTGGGCACGGGAAATGCCTTCGGCGGAAGAATATATCGAAGCGCGGGATAATTTGAAAAAAGCGGACTATCAAGTGGACTATATCATTACGCACACGGCTCCTCTGTCGATTATCGAAGCTTTTTGTCAGCCGTTTGAAGAGATCGTATTGAACCGTTTTTTGGAAGAAGTGAAGGAAAGAACGGTCTTTCGGCAATGGTTTTTCGGTCATGTGCATAAAGACATCACCGTAAACGATCATTTCACAGCGGTATTTCAGATGATTCACCGTATTCTTTGAAAAACGAAAATCTGATTATTTTGATCCATATGCCATAAACTTACGGAAAGCAGGGAACTGCAATGAAATTTCTTGATAAACTGGAACGCAAACATCCGAGATGGGGAATTCCGAATCTGATGATGCACATCACTATTCTGACAGCAATTGTGTTCGTGATGGGAATCTTTCGAAGCGATTTTGTAAATTATCTTTATCTGACAAGAGCAGGTGTGTTGGAAGGACAGATTTGGAGATTGGTTTCCTTTGTACTGGTTCCTCCCAGTTGGAGCATTATCTGGATTGTTTTTATTCTTTATTTTTATTATTTTGTCGGCAATGCTTTGGAATCGGCTTGGGGTACACTGAAGTTCACTGCATACTACGTCATTTGTATGTTGGCTACGATCGCGGCTGCCATGATTTTCGGCGGCGGATATGCGGGGACATATGTCAATCTGTCTTTGTTTCTTGCATTCGCGTTTTTGTATCCCGATCTGGAATTACTGTTGTTTTTTGTTCTGCCGATAAAAGTGAAATACTTGGCATATATCGATGTGGCTTTTTTACTGATCAGTTTTATTACCGGAACATTGACAACCAAACTGGCGATTGTTGCTTCCCTTGCGGGATTCCTGATATTCTTCGGGCAGGAGATCTATCGAAGAATTAAAATGTGGATCAGACGGGAACAATATAAAAACAAAATGAAGCGCTGAAGAGCAAAGCGCCGCAGTTATTCACTGCGGCGCTTTTTTTGATGTTTGTCGAGTCCTCTGTCCGTGAGATGCATACCGAATGCACCGAGCGCTACGACGGCGGCAAAAACAATCCATACGAACGAAAATCCTGTGATCGCCAGAATAGAGCCTGCAATCAGAGGAGCCAAAGCGTTTCCGCTTCCTGTGATAAGGGAGTAATAGGAATTGACTCTGCCAAGTATGGGCACCGGAGTGCGCTCTGCCAGAAAGGAATTCGCATGGATTGTAATGACAATTTCCCCCAGTGTCAGCAGCAGAATACTGATGTAAAAATAAATGACAGGTCCGTTGACTGCAAACAGTAAGGAGGAAAGCGCATAACAGATTCCTCCGAGTGCTACGATGCGAATCGGGCGGCATCGGTGGGTGAGCCCTGTGAGCATTGGGGTGAAAAGGATCACGATGACGGCATTGATGCTCACCAACAGCCCGAACAGTTTGATGCCCGAGTCCCCGAACAATGATGCGGTCTGCATCGGCAGGATATAATACCATTGAGCATAGTTCAGGCTGAACAGCAGCATGCAGAATGAGAAGATAAGCAGGGGCAGATCTCTAAGGAAAAAGCGCAATGCAGATCGGCTTTCGGTCTGCCCGTCAGCGGCGGTGCAGTTTGCGGGTAAGCGGTTGCGGTTATGAATAAAAAGCAGAACGCCGATTCCTGCCAACAAGGTCGTCGATGCATCCAAAATAAACATCAGAGGTAAGTGATCGGTAAACAGAAAAGTCCCGAGCATCGGCCCGATTGCATAACCGAGATTCAGCCCCAAATAGCTGAGCGAATATGCTTTTTTCACATGCTCAAGCGGAGTAAATTCGGCCACGATCGTATTGTAAGCAGGATATGCAATTGCTTGCAAGTTCGCTGCGACAATCAGCAGAATAGCCAACGTGACATCCGGTGAACGTGCCGAACAAATATAATAGACGCTTGCGCTCAATACGGCAGAAAGCAAAATGGTTGCCTTGCTGCCGATCCGATCGGTCAGTTTTCCTCCCAAAAGAACGAACGGAGCCTGCAAAACCATGGAGAGCGTAGCAAACAGCCCTGCCTGAGTCGCGCTCATTCCGATTTTGACCGTCAGAATGAGTGTCAGCAGCGGCATAATAAAGCCACCGATACAATTGATAAAACGAACAATAAAAAGGGCGTACATCTCTTTAGGCAGATGACGGTACACCCGGAACGGATTGATATATTTCAAAGATTACCTCTCATACAGTGAAATGAAAGTGCGGAACCTTCAGGCATTTCTGCTGACTGAAGTAAAATGATCAATCGGTGCTGCAGTCCAGACCCCGTCTTCAAAGTAGTGCAGTTCATGAAAGCCTGCTTTCTTTGCAAGATCAAGCGAAGTCTGATAATAACTGTCCACCATTTCCACACTATGGGCATCCAGCCCAATGGTAAGTTTGACTCCTTCGGTTTTTAAAATCTGAAGGAATTGTTCCGATGGGTATACAACATTGTTTTGATAACGGTAGGCCCCCCCCCCGTTGATTTCCGTTACAAGGTTTAGTTTTTTGATCTCCTTTGCGACTGTTTCCTGAAGCCGAACCACCCAGGGATCCCGTTCGTCAAAGAAACGGTTGTTCGGGTTGTTCTTTCTCATAATGTCGATATGTCCGAGCAGATTCGGTTTCAGCCCGTTTGCCATCTGCAGATAAGTTTCGTAATAATCCGTAAGCATTTTTTCTATATTTCCGCCGTATGCATCCTGCAGGCATTCCAAATAAAAATCCACGGAACCATCAATCAGGTATCGCTTTCCTCCCGGGTTAAGCACATGAATCGAGCCTACCGTAAAATCAATCATCGGCTGCAACCGTTCGTATTCCGTAAACGCCGTGCCCTGATTTTTGTACCAATCCGCCTCGATGCCGACGAACAGCTTCATTTTGCCTTCGTATTGCTGTTTGATTTGCGTGATGTGACGGGCATATGATTCATATTTGTCAGGATTGACCGTCCAATCGGGGTAATCTGCGCTGTAGATATGATCCGAAATGACAAAATGAGTGTATCCGGTGCAGAATGCCTCTGAAGCCATGGCTTCGGGGGTATCGATGCCATCCGAATAATTTGTGTGATTGTGATAAGATATTTTCAGCATGGTCGGCTCCTTTGATGTTAAGGTTGGACGTTCGGATTCAGTTTGATAAACCGCAGATGGTTTTCCCAAACCCCGTTTACTTCCATAAATTCTCTGCTCTCACATTCCAGATCAAACCCGAGATGTTTGACAACATTGAGCGATCGCTGATTGCGGGGCAGTATATTGATTTCAATACGATGAAGCCTGAGCTCCTCAAACAGAAAGCGGATGACTTCTTTCAGTGCTTCCTGCATATATCCGCAACCCACGTAGTCCCGATCTAATTTATATCCGATTGTGCATCCGCGGTAATTACCCATGATAATTCCGAATACGGAAACTTTTCCCATCAGGACATTGCTGTGTTTTTCGATCAGCCAAAAATCGATTCCCTGCAGCGTACGGAGATGATGTCGTTCGGATCGGATCACCAGCTTTTGATAGGCTTTGGTATAATATTCAGGCCCTGTTTTTGATTCCCACGCAGTCAGATGATCTTTGTTTTTGATATGAAAAGCAAGAATCGGCTCCAACATAGTTCTGTCGGCGGTTTTCAGCAGCAGCCGCTCGGTTTGTAATTCGATGCTCATATCGCATCCCTTTCGGAAAGAAGAAAGTTCCGTCCGCCGATTTGGTGAACCATCAGTGCGATTGCCGTATCCGGATCCAGTTCGCCTGTTTTGATGCCGACATCCAAACGGTTCAATATCAAAATACTTTTCTTTGCGTCCGAAGCTGAGAATCGTTCGCTGAAGGCGATTGATTTTTTTACGGTGTAAGGATGCAATCCATATTCTTTGGCGATTGTTGCATTGCCGACGCCATTTTCGTGCAGTGTTCTGCAGATAAGAAATGTTCTGATTGCTTTTGCAACAACTGCAAGAATCTGTTGAAACGGCACATTGTAAAACTGAAGCCGGGCTGTCTGCACATAGGCATCTGCGGTATCTCCGTTCAGCAAATCATCGCTGAGTCGAAAGACGTCTTCGTTGATATTGACCGACAAAGTTTTTTTTATATGATCCAACGTTATTTCATTGCCGATCGGGTTACTGAGCGTAAGTTTTTCTATCTCGTTTGCGAAATAACCCAAATCGATTTCGCTCTCCTTCGACAGATAATCGGAAGAATCAATGAAAAAACGAACAGCTTCCTCCGTAATCTTCAGTTGCTTTCGTTGAAACGCCATTCGAATCCATTTTGTAAGATCCGGTGATTTCATTTTTTCGCATTCCACGACTTTCCCATACTGTGAGAATGTTTTGTATAGAGAACTCCGTTTATCGATTTCATTCGCAAAGAGGATGAGAATTGTTGTTTCGCATGGTTTTTTTGCATATCGTACCAGTGCAGCACAGAGATCGGAGCATTTGGAAAAAGAAGTGTCTCTCACGAAAACGATACGCTTTTCCGCCATGATCGGCAGAGTCATGCAGGTTGCGATTACATCGGATGGATTTGCTTTTTTGTCATATTCGTTGACGTTTAATTCGCGGAAATCCGCATCGACCGCTTTTCGTTTCATCAGATGATAATACGAGCGGGCGATGAAAGGATCGTATGCAAGAAACAGATACAGCGGAGTTATGACATTTTGGCTGAGTTCTCTGTTTAATCCGTTGCTGTCCATATACGCTCCTTTCCCGGTTATTCCGACAGATAAGTACTGATCCGAATACGATTTGGCATCATCGTAAAGGTAATGCACCCCCCGTCATCGGTTCGATAATAAGGAATATTCATTTCCTCCAACAGGGAAATTGTTTTGGAAGAAGGAAGATGATAACCGTTTGTACCGACACTGACGACGCAGCACCCCGGTTCGCAGGCGCGATAAAGATCGTCAAGATTGGAGTAATAGGATCCATGGTGCGGTGTTTTGATGATGTCTATCGGCTCCTGTAACTCCGGAAGAATCGATTTGATTGCGGTTTTTCCAGCATCTCCGGTCAGAAGAGCGGAATATCCATCCAAATGCAGCAGGAGAATAATCGAGGTGTCATTTTGTGACAGCACGTCCAAATCCTGCGGACTCGGATTGAGTACATCGAAACTGATTTCGCCGATACTGAGACAGTCTCCCCGATTCGCCGTATTGATCGGGATATTCGAGGCAGTCGCTTTCTTTATTATTGTATCATATAAAGCACCGCCATCATCATTGACATACAGGGATTTTATCGGAACTTGCCCGATCAGATCAATCAGCCCCTGTATATGATCCGCATCGCTGTGCGTTGCGATCACGGCATCGATTTTGCGGATGTGGTAGGCATCAAGCAACGGCAATATATCGTAGTCTGCCGTATTGCTTGATAAGTAACCTCCTCCGTCGATCAAAACCGTATCTCCCCTGTTTGACTCGATCAGAATGCAATCTCCGAATCCCACATCGATAAAATACAATTTACTGTAAAAAGGCGGCAGAAAGGATAACGCGTAAAATGTGACAAACAGACTCAGCGTTGCTGCCATGATCCGTTTGCCTGCAACAGTTTTCCTGTCAAGATAGCCGAAGACGGCAAACACAAGAACATAAATCAGCAGAAATCCGTACCACGGAGTGGCCCGCACATAAAGATTTGCGTACGGAAGGCTGCTCAGCAGCGCAGATGCTCGGATGGTATATTCCAAAAGGATGTTTACGGCTCCAAAGATCAATGTTGCCGCTGCGGGGAAGAAAGAGAGAGCCAAACCGCAGACAGCGAGCACAAAAATGACTCCGACGACGGGTGCGATCACAAGGTTCGCAAGAATGGAAACCAGCGAAAAACTGTTGAAATAGTATGCTGTAATCGGTGCCATAACGATCTGAACAATTATACACATGACGGCAAAGACTGTTATCTTTTTTATCATTCGGTGCTGGATTCGGATTTTCTTTTCTGCGATCGGCACAAATAATACGATTGCCAGTACGGCTGCGAATGACATTTGAAAAGAGACGCTGAAAACAGCGAGCGGGTTAAACAACAAAATCAGCAACGCGGCCAGACATAAGAAGTTGAAAGTATCTCCGTTTTTCTTTGCGGCTTTCGCATAGCAGACAAAGCAAAGCATAATCGAGGCACGAATCAGGGAAACGCTCAATCCGGTCAGAAGATTGTAAAACAGCAGACCGGCAGCCGTAACGGCGAAAACAGTCATCGGCTTTGCCCGAAATCGTTTGAGAATAAAATATACCAAAGCATAAATCAGTGCGGTATTCATTCCCGATACGGCCAAGACATGTGCGATTCCGATATCGCGGAAGTCTTCAAGCACATCCGCATCGATTTCATCCGAACCGAAAATCACCGAACTGATGACGGATGCCTGAGTTTCGGGCAATGAGCGGTATAACGTTTGAACGCAGTTTTCTCTGAGCGCAAGGAGAATATCATAACGTGCAAACAGATGATCCTGTCCGACAAAAGAAACATCTTGGGGAGTTGCCCACATTGTCAGATATAGATTTTGTGTTTTTAAATATAGATTATAATCGAATCCCCCGGGATTTGTTTCGTGTTCCGGGACTTTGGTGCGGCCTGTGATCTGATAAATTCCGCCCGGAGAAATCTGAAACACATTTTCCGTATAGACAGAAATCAGGATGCGATCTTTATTTTGATATTCGGGCAGTTCTGAAACGGACAGCACTTCGAAAACCGCTCTTGTCCTGCCATCGGTATATTCCGGATAAGACAGGGCTTTGGCAGTAATGGTAACATCCGTTTTGTCGAATCGGTCAAGCTGCGTTGTGTGAGATACTATAAACAAGCTGTGCAGCAAGGTAACGCATAAAAACAGCAGGCTGATGATTGCGATGCCTGCCATTTGTTTTTTTATCCAAAGAAAAAGGAGAAAGAGAAAAAGAATCGGTACTGCAATCCATGCAAAATGATTGACGACGGAAATCGTCGTCAGAATCACAATAAGCAGAAAAATCAGCGCCGGTCGCTTCATCAATACAAACTGTTCCTTTTACTGAAAATTGTATATACATATGCAGTCACGGGCATACAAACGACAATTCCCATGATGGCACCCATTGCACGAAACAGCTGGATGGAAAGCACATCCATATTGATCATTTCGATAAACGGGGTATCATAGCCGACAAATAATATCCAAATCGGAAGCATGCAGGCAATCAAAATAAAGAAAATAGTGTTGACATTGCGGCTCATGTATCCCCGCCCGCTTCGCAGTCCAAACAAGAACAGTTTCTTTCTGCTGATATAAGGATTATTTTCTTTCAACACCGCCATTTCAAAGACCATGTCGGTGCAGATATCGATCACTGCTCCCAAGGAAATGAGCATCACACAGGCAGACAACAGTCCTGTGTAATCGAGCGAAACGTGGTTTGTCATATAATACAGCATATTGAGTTCCGTTTCTCCGAGTCCGATCAGATGTGCGGATTGCTCAAACAAATATCCTGCAATTCCTGCGAAAGCGACTCCTGCCACCGTTCCCAACAGCGCCGAAAGCCCTTTCACATTTACTCCGAGATCCCAGGCGATATTAAGAAATGCAATCACGGCACATAAAGGAATAACGAGCGTGATCGGAGAGTATCCGTTGAGCATAAGTGGAACGAAATAAAAAATCAACGCAACAGAAACGATGGTCATGGAAACAAAGGCGCGCAAACCCTTCAGCCAACATACGCCGCATAACAGCAGCATGGCCAATACAATGATGAGAATCAGCTGATTGATTCTGTAATAATCATAAATATGAATGGTTTGTATTTCACTGGCATCATCCGTCAGCTCGGCTGACAGCATCACCTTGTCTCCGACGGACAAAATAATCTGTTTCGGGTCTGAGTATTTGACGCTGTTTTCGATGGTATAAACTCTGCCCGCAAATTCACCCTGTTTGATTTCTATATCACTGATCTGTTTGATTTCATCATAAGCAAGAGAACTGTCCTGTTCAAACGTGATGGTTTCTACGCGAAGCACTTCGCCCTTGTAATAATAAACCTGCGGAGTATCGTCTGCGTTTGCCGATTCGGTCGTATCTGCAAAAACGGGAATGACGGCAAATAAAATCAACAACGCAGCAAGCGCGGAGAAAAAACGTTTCATGAAAAGCCTCTCAAATAATAATGGATCGATTTTCTTCTGCCAGAATGATGTCTGCGGCAGCAATCGTGCAATTCCTGATTTCGGACAGATATTGTTCTTTTGTATACTCGGGAGAAAAATGAGTCAACACTACCTTTTTGCACTTCGCAGATTTTGAAAGTGCGCAGACCTGTGCGGCTGACAAATGGGCATCCTTTTTTTGTTCGTTCGAATCGGCAATCGCAGCTTCACATAGCAGCAGATCACAATTTCGGATAAACTCAACGAAATAATTTGTTATACCTGTATCGCCGCTGTAAACAAAAGTTTTCCCTTCTGCTTCAAGTTTGATTGCATAAGATTCGACGGAATGTTTCATCTTCAGAAAAGAAACAGTAAAGGCTCCGATTCTTACAGAGTATTCCTGATGGATCGTGTGGATATGAAAGGCGTTCTTATAAGGAAGTCTGGCGGCTTCCTCCTTCGGCTGTCCGGGGGACCAAAGAGGGAGCACAAGACTATTGAGTTCCAATGCATAACGCAGTACAAACACATCCGAGCAATGATCGGCGTGCAGGTGCGAAAGAATCAACGCGTCCAAATGATCCAGTGTATCATATTTTAAATAGTTTCTTAAAGAGCCGCTGCCCAGATCCAACAGCAGTTTGGTATCTCCGCTTTCCAGCAGATATCCGGAGCAACCTCCCAAAGGTGACGGATAAGGACCGTAGCAGCCGAGGATAGTCAATTTCATGATCATGTCTCCGATCGGCGTGATTTTATAATGAAGAAAACAGCAGCTAATGATCGGACATATTTTGTGTCATATCACACTGGTAATATTCTAGCATATTTCGATAGTGTTGAAAATGAGGAGTGGAAGATTATTTTTCGTGACTGCATTTTATAACGAGAGCATTCAAAATTCACATGAGCTTTACCCGCCTTTGATTTACATTATGTTCGATCCAATATAGAATAAAAGTGAAATAATAGAGAAAGAAGAGGCGATATGAATATTCCTTCTCATCTCAGACTCAGTGCAAAGCTCTCCAGTTATTTCGGATTGTCTGCCAGCGAACGCGTAAAGTTTATGTGTGGCAACATTATTCCTGATATTACTCTCAGCTTTCTTCAGTGCCCGCATACTCCGGCGGAAATGTCGTATTCAGTCATGAACGAATTTTGCAGACAATTGGATGAAGCCAATGCCGGACGAAGACCGAATTTTATGCGGTTCGGAATTCTGATTCATTTTTTTGCCGACTTCTTTTGTTCCGTCCATAATCATTCGATCGGTCAAATGCAGCAGTTTCACTATCATTACGAAAATTGTTTGGAACTGTTGATTTCCGAATTGCCACTCGGACGCGAAATGGATATGCATCCCGAACAAGTCATGAAATTCCTTATTTCCGAGCATCAGAATTATTTATCGGAACCCTTCGGTTTGGATCGGGATATCAAATATATCCCTAAAGTAAGCACTTCGGTTATGTCTCTGATGATGGAATGTCTTCGTCAGCAGCATCCCGACTCGAGAATGCAGACAGAAGTCGCTCATATTTAAGCGGAATAGGGCGGTTGAAAAGAATTTGAAATTATGCTAAACTGATAAAAAAGATCAGTCGGCTTTTTCAATTCGGTCGGCAGGACGGATAATGGCGATGAATATTTACGAATCGGGCGAAAATTATCTGGAAACGATATTGATCCTGGAAAAACGTAACGGTGCGGTGCGATCCATTGACATTGCAAACGAGCTTGGGTTTTCAAAACCGAGTGTGAGCAGGGCTATGTCGCTGTTTCGAAGCGACGGATTGATTACTGTTACCGAAGAAGGGCATATTCATCTTACAGACAAAGGAATGCAGATAGCGCGCGAAGTCTATGAACGACACAATACGATTTCTGATTTTTTGGTTAGCGCATTGAAGGTAGACCGAAAAACTGCGGATCAGGATGCTTGCCGCATTGAACATGTTATCAGCGAAGAAACCTTTGAGAAAATGAAACATTATTTATATCAGGCAAAAAAAAATTAATTCTCCCAACCGCTGTTCAGGCGGTTTTTTTATAGTTCATAAAAAAAAGAAAAGGCAGTTTCATTTGAAACTGCCTTTGTTACCTATAAGAGCAAGATTATTTAGCAACCCATTCCTGGCAAATTCGTACACCTTCCGCTGCATTGGTTGTGAAAGCATCTGCACCGATTTGTTCACATGCTTCTTTTGTAACCGGATTGCCGCCGATGATGATTTTCAAACTGTCTCTGAGGCCAGCTGCTTTGATCGCATCAACCGTATCTTTCATGCTGTCAAGAGCCAGCGTCAGAACGCCGGACATCCCGACAATTTGCGGGTTGACTTCTTTGATTTTCGCAACGAAGGCTTCGGGAGCTTGGTCGATACCGATATCGAATACTTCGAATCCTGCGATTTCAACCATGTTTTTGAAAATGTTTTTGCCGATATCATGCAGGTCGCCATGGACTGTGCCGAGAACGATTGTGCCGATTTTAGCTCCGCCGTCGCCGGAAAGCAAGGGTTTGAGAATATCGATCGCACCTGTGAGAATTTCTCCAGCGAAAATCAGGTCGCCTACAAAATATTCGCCTTTTTCAAACAGGTCACCTACGATTGCCATACCTTCCTGACATGCAGCCACTGCTTTGTAACCATCTTCTTCCGAAGCTCCGTCAGCGACGAATTTCTTTAAGAAATCGTTTACGCCTTCTTCATCAAGGTCACCCAGCAATTGAGCTAATTGTTTCAGATCTGCCATAGTTAATCATACCTCCTAAATTTACTGCATACTGCAGTATGTATTTGCATATTAACATACTTCGGTATCTCTGTCAACGTTTTCGATGATTGTTTTTGAAAATAAAATCAAACGGTTGATTTCGGATTTGATATTTTTTGAATGGTTATAATACTGCATGTCCAATATACAAAATTTGGACAATTCAAACGAATTTTCGCTTGGAATAAGAGAAAAATGATTGTTTTTGCCGAAAGTGAGCCATATAATAGTAAATAAATGGAATCTCATATTAGGGGTATTTATGAACAAGAAGTCGGGGAAAGATCAGAATGATACCAAGCAGGTTCTGATGGATATTTCGAAACAGCTGTTTTCGGAAAAAGACTTTGATGAAGTTTCCGTGGACGAAATCTGCAAACTGGCCGGCGTAACAAAGGGATCATTCTATCATCATTTTGATTCGAAATATGATATCCCGATCCAACAATATAGGATGATACAGAATGATTTTTATCATGATTACGAAAAAACTTCTGTTCTTCCCGTAGTGCACCGTTTTGAACGTGCAGTGATGTGGTACGCAGATTTTTGTACATCTGAAAAGCTCAATATCATAACCAACTATTATAAAGTGATGATCAATTCGGATAAAAACAGAGTGGTTCGTCGCATCGAGATGGAATCGAAGGTTTTCCGAGAAATTCTTTCGGTCGGAGTTTCGGAGCGTGTATTTCGCAACGATATTAATGTCTCTTTTTACTGTGATATGATTACCCGCTGCATTACTTCTTTATTGCTCGATTGGGTTATTTTCAAAGGAAATATCGATCTTCACCGTGAACTGGCTTATTTATATCGCAACTTGCTTGTCATGATTTTAGCCGATTAGTAAAATTGAGCTAAGAAAATCCCGAACTTTTTAAGTTCGGGATTTTCTTATTTATTTCGGTTATCAATAATCCGAACAGCCTTTCCTTCGCTTCTCGGAAGAGTTTTCGGTTCCAATATCGTCACTTTGACGTTAATGCCGATAAAGGTTTTGATTTTGTTTCCGATTTTTTCGCTGACCGAAGAAAGTCGGGTGATATCATCCGTAAAATATTCGGGCAGCACTTCCACTCGCACTTCCAGGTTTGTCATATTATTGTGCGTGGATAAAACTAACTGATAATTGGGAGATGCTCCTTCGGTGTCCAGCAGAATCCCTTCGATCTGCGATGGGAAAACATTGACTCCGCGGATAATCAACATATCATCCGTCCGTCCTGTCAGGCGTTGAATGCGAGCCATTGTTCTTCCGCAGCTGCAGACGGATTTTTCAAGTCTTGCAATATCTCTGGTGCGATATCTCAGCAGTGGCAGGCATTCTTTTGTCATTGCTGTGACAACGAGTTCTCCCGTCATTCCGTCAGGCAACACTTCGCCGGTATCCGGATCGATGATTTCGGGAACAAAATGGTCTTCCCAGATATGCATTCCCTGCTGATCGAGGCATTCCATCGCAACTCCGGGACCGATCAGTTCAGACATTCCGAAACTGTTAATCGCCTTGATTCCAAGTTTTTTCTCGATCTCGTTGCGCATTTCTTCCGTCCACGGCTCTGCGCCGAGCGGTGCAAATTTCAAAGGGATATCGTCGGGGCCATATCCTTTTTCTTCCAGCACTTCCCCCAAATGCATGGCATAGGACGGGGTGGCGATGAGAATGTCGCTTTTGAAATCCATCATAATCATGATCTGTTTTTCTGTGTTGCCGCCGGACATCGGGATAACCTGGGCGCCGAGACGTTCTGCACCGTAATGAAAACCAAGTCCTCCCGTAAACAGTCCGTACCCGAGCGCATTTTGCACAACGGAGTGTTTGGTGGCACCCGCACATGTCAAGGAACGTGCCATCAGATCCGCCCAAAGATTGATATCATTTTTCGTATATCCGACAACCGTTGGTTTCCCCGTAGTCCCGCTGGACGCGTGAATCCGGACAACCTCATCATCCGGAGCCGCAAACATTTTTTTCGGGTAATGATCTCTTAAGTCGCCCTTTTTGGTAAATGGAAGATTTGCCAAATCGTCAACGCTTTTGACATCTCCCGGAAGAATGCCGCGTTCGTCGAATGCATTTTTATAAAACGGAACATGCTCATAGATGCGTTGCACCATTTTGATTAATTTTTCTGTCTGATTTGCGTGTAACTCATCTCTGGAAACCGTTTCCGCTTTTTCATCCCACATTTGATATTTCATTGAATCCTCCGAAATTTTTGCTATAAAAAAAGTCCTTATGCATAGAATAAGGACGAATTAATCAATAATCCGCGGTACCACCTCAATTGTTTTGAAAAACCGCTCATGTGCATCTCAGCACTGCTTGTTAACGCAAAGTTTACGTCTCTGCCTACTGATATTTCGGCAAAGAAACTCAGGGAGGTATTCGCAGTCCGATTGCCCATGCCTCGCAGCAAACGGCAGTTCTCTTTCGGCAATTACAGATTGTTACTTTTTCCCGTCATCATTGATGATTGATATTAAGCACATTATAGAGAATCGGATGTGCTTTGTCAAGTTGATTGAATAAAGTTTAAACCAATTTAACTTATTTGAGTTATTTCCTTAAAATCGGATGGATTCCGGATACAATCTGAGAAACAGTCTGGCAAGTAAAAAAGCCAACAAAAGGGAAACAGTTGCAAGACTGGACAAAATAATCGGTGCCGAGAGTCCTGCGTGCATCAGCAGCAAAGAAATTCCGGTGAGCAATGCGGCATGTATCAGCGCGATCAGAAAACAGAACAGCACATTGATGTTTTGCTTTATCGCTTTTGCAGGGTCGGACCAAGTAAGAAACGGATGAATCAGATCGACGATCAATGCTCCTTCAATCACAGGGAATGTGGCGACGGTGGATGTAAAAACAATTCCGATCAGATTCAATAAGGAAACATGGATTAATATTCCGAACGATAAAATCAATGCTGCCACCATAAGAAAATTAACGATCACAGCGCCAAGGCTTCGCCCGAGCATCTGATCGAGCGCTCGGATCGGTGCTACCTGATTGATCCAGAATGCACTGCCTTCCCTGGAAAAGGTCGAAGTTGTGAGGGTGCTTAACGAGCTGAGCACAACCATCCCAACGCATGCAAATACATTGATTTGCATAGAAAATTGTTCATAAAATATCTGCATGCTCGAGATGTTGCCTTGCTGCGCCGAAGTCAGAGAAAAAATCAGGATAACGGGAACCAATGGAATTGTCAGGAGCATATTCATTGCGTAAACAGGAGTTCTCAGTAAAACCCGAAAGTCGTTTTTGAAAATACTGATGGCTGTGGAAGATGTTTTGGAAACAGAGAGGGTCAGCTGTTCTTTTGAGAGGGCTTTCCCTTCGTTGTGTTTCCCTCCCAATCCCCTTGTCACTGCTCCCAAATAGAATTTTTCTCCTGTCACAACGGCAAGAAAGAACGCCGCGGCGCTTGTAAGAAGAAATAACAGGAGTGATACAACGCCGGATAACTCACTGTAAGCAACAGTCGCATTTGCAGCCAGCTTTGCGGGGGGATAGGTTGCGGAAATCAGATCGATCAGATAATGATTATTCGTAATGATTTGTGATAGAAAATCCTGCTCGGATCCGCTTGGGACGGAAGACATCGTTTTATTCAGCGTAAAATTGAGAGTCAGGATGACGGCCATAAAAATCAGCATAAATCCCATTTGGATTTTATCCAAATCAAATCGCATACCTGCAATCCGAACGATCAGCACCGATAAGATTGCAGCAATGGAAAGCGGGATGATCGGAATTGTCAGTGTCAGAATCATACCGATGATCCAAAACAGGATACCCGCATGGATATTAATCCCGTAATTGATGAAGATCGGCAGCATCAGCGGAACGGCAAACAGGTATTCCGCAATGATTGAGCCGGACAATTTGCTTGCCACAATCAGTCTTGGATGAATCGGCAGCGCGAGCAGCATATCAAGGTCTTTTGCTCCAAAGAATGCGGAGAAGACGTTCATGATACCGAAGAACAGAATCACCACGCCCGTTACTGTCACTCCTGCAGCAATAACGGCTCCCTGCTGGTTAATCAGAGAGAAATTGTCGAACAATGCCTGAATCAGCGCGTTATACATCCAATAAGAGGGGGCGAACGCGGCAATTAAGATGACGGCAAGCAGGATTTTTCTCATCTGTTTTTTATTCGTTTTTGTCGAGGTGATCAGATCTCTCAGATTGAACGTCGATTTTAGCTGCAGTTTCAGCAGAATCCAATATTTATTCATGATCCGTCAGCTCCAGGAAAATATCTTCGAGAGAGCCCTGCATACCCTCTTCTTTTCTGATTTCTTCGAGAGTACCCATTGCGATGATTTTCCCTTTGTCGATGATGGCTACTCTGTCGCAGAATTTTTCTGCCACTTCCAGCACATGAGTCGAAAAAAAGACGGTGCTGCCGGATTTGCACATCTCACGCATGTATTCCTTGAGTCGGAACGAACTTTTCGGATCGAGCCCTACCATCGGTTCGTCCAGAATAAACAGCTCCGGCTGAGTGACGAGCGCTCCGATAAGAACGATTTTCTGCTGCATACCGTGCGAATAGCTCGAAATCGGATTGTTCAGCGCATTCTGCATCTCAAACATTTCACTGAATGTCAGTACCCTGCCCGCTCTGTCCGATTTTGGAATATCATAGATATCTGCCATGAAGTTGACATATTCGATCCCTTTGAGTTTTTTCTGGATGTCGGGGTTGTCCGGAACATAGGTCATTTTCTTTTTTGCGGCAATCGGATCGCCCAGTGCATTGATGCCGTCGATGATAATCTCTCCTTCGTCGGGACGGAGAATTCCGGTTATCATTTTAATGGTTGTCGTTTTGCCTGCTCCGTTCGGGCCCAGAAAGCCGAATACTTCTCCCTGTTTGACATCAAGAGAAATATGGTCAACGGCTGGTTTCGTTTTGGCATATGATTTTGTCAGATTGGTTACTGTCAGCATAGTTCGTGATTCTCCTCATTGCTCTTATTTGTTTGTGTTTTGTCTGCCGGAGTCGGAAAGGTGCGCACAGCATGAATCATCCGTTCGTCGGAATCGGGGATTTGAGCTTGCAGCTGTTTGATCAGTTGTTTCATTTCCGCCCGTTTTGTGTTTCCGTCCACGGGACAATTGCTTTTGAGCACGGGGATATTTTGTTTGTTTGTTTCGTAAATAATTTCTTTTTCCCGAATATAGATCATCGGACGGATGACCGTAATCTTCTTGCGGTCCAAGTAGGTGACCGGCTGGAATGTGTGCATCCTGCCTTCATACAGAAGGCTGAGCAGAAAGGTTTCGGCCTGATCGTCCGCATGGTGTCCGAGTGCAACGGTATGAGAACCCAATTCTAAAGCCAGATTGTGCAAAGCTCCGCGTTTCATATTGGAACAGAGCGCGCAGGGATTTTTCTCTTTGCGGTGTTCAAATACAATTGCTCCGATCTTGGTTTCTTTCACGGTGAGCGGAACTCCGATTGTTTTGCAGAATTCCCGCATTCCGCCGTAATCCATGTTTCCGAAGCCCAGATCCAAGCTGATGGCATGCACCGAAAACGGGGTCGGTGAAAAGCGGCTGTAAAGAGCCATTGCTTTCAGCATCAACATGCTGTCTTTTCCTCCGGAAACCGCGACGCATACAGTTTCATTTGCTGGGATCATATCATAGTCCGCAACTGCTCTGCGGATTTTGCCTAAAATAGATTTCATGATTCTCCGAAAAAAAACAGGCAAAGAATCGCCTGCTTTCGATTTTGTTATTTACAGATCATCGATCAGCGAAGAGATTTGACTTAATTCTTCCGCTTCCAATTTCACTTTGTCCAAATTGACTGTGTTAAAATCAATTTCATTTCTGGATTGTTTCTGAGGCGTTTGTTCGGGCTTTGGTTTTGCTGCTTCGGAAGGCAAAGGCGGCAGTGTTTGCTCGTTCGCCACTGGTGACGGCGCCGCAGCGGATAAAGGTCTCGGCTTGACCGGGGCTTCCTTTTGTGATAAGGTTTCAGCCTGTTTTCTCTGTTTGCTTTGTTGTTTCAGCAGATTCTCCAACGAGATTTCCTGTCTCGGAGGAGTTTCTGTTGATTGAGAAACGGCAGGCCGTATTTCGTTTGTCTGATATTCCCCGCGAATAACCTGTTCCGATGTTTGAGGTTTGCTTTCTGTAGGATGTATTTCGACAGAACTTGGTTTTTCTGAAACAGATTTCTGTATCTGCTGCGTTTGCCTTTGTGGCTGCGCGGCAATGGGTTGTTCTGTGGGATTGTTGCTTTGTCTGATACTTTGAGTCAGAATCGTATTCCCTGTCCGATGTCTCGGAATTGATTTGTATTCATCCTTGGGGGGAGTTTCCAATGTAATCGGCGGGCCGGAAATCGCATCAAGGGATTCAATCGTCTTTAAAATATTTTTTGCAAGCTCCGGGTTATCGCTCGGAAGCGATTCGACGGGAGAGAATGGTTCTCTGTGTCGGTACCTTGATCTTCCTGTCGGGAAAATCTTTTCGTTGCTGCGTTTGATGTCATCAAGATTTCGTTCTCTTTCTTCCAATTCCACCATTTTCAGCAGCAGATTGTATTCCCGTTCTTCCACAAGCCGCGAGCGGCTGTTCAGGGTTGAGTACAAGGTTTTGATATCATCCAATATTTTGTCCAGAATTTCCCGTTTATGTTCGTCTGCATAGGTTCTGGCTGATGGCGCAGAGTGACGATTGTTGGCATAATTGTATTCATCAGAGTGGGAATACTCCTCGGTCGGCGACGGTTGCGCGATCTGGGCAGCCGTGTCGGCATAGATCGGGTAGTCCGGCTGCATGGCAATTTTGTTTTCCAAAAGCGCTATGCGTTGCTCTTTTTCCTGAAGTTCTGCCATTAAAAGATCAATTTTTCTGTCTTTCTCCTGCTGCAGCGCAATGAGTTCGGGATCAGGCTCCTGAGATTGTCTCACGGTTGCTTCCGGCTCGTTTGATGCTGTATCGGCATCAAGCAGATTTGGTTCGGTCGGCTTGTAATTCGGATCAAAAATACCGGATTGATACAAAGTATTTTGATTTTCATCATCTTCATCATCGTCATATTCATCGTCGTCATTTTCCCCTGATGTGCGGATCAAAAAACGCACCATAATGGAGATCAGCAGGTCAAATCCGGCTACGATACCGAAATAGACCAAATTATCCGTTATCGAGACATTGAATAAATAATTGGCTGCGAAAATGGCAGCGGCATTCGCTGCCAACACTCCCAATACATCGAGAAGCAAGGAACGGTACCGATTGAGACTGTACATGAAGAAAATCAGATATGCCGCAATTTTAATGCCAACCAAAATATAGGCATTCTGAATAATGGTATCCGTTGTTTGCATATCCAGCAGATTCAAAACCAGATAAGAAACATAATAAGACAGATACAGAGTGCCCGCATCAATGATCACCAGCAACAATCTTTTTAAAATGGATCTCATAATATCACCGTTCTGTCATTAATGAGCGATCAGCATAACGCCGCCTTCAACCAACGCTGTTACAATGATCCCCGCAAGGGTAGTTCCGGCAAGTGCGCACAGCATTGATTTGACGGGATTGAGTTTGAGTAATGCCGCTATGATACATCCTGTCCATACCCCTGTTCCGGGAAGCGGAATCCCGACGAACAGGATCAGACCCCAATAGGAATACTTTTCAATCTGAGCGCTTTTTTTCATGCTGCGTTCGCGTATTTTTTTTGCAAGTTTGGATAAGCCTCCCCGTTTGGAGTTTTCCAGCTTGGTAAGGATATATTCTCCCAAATACAAAATAAAAGGTGCAGGAAGAATGCTTCCCAATATGCTGAACAGCAACGTGCTCCAATAAGGCATCCCCAACAATAAGATCCCGTAAGGAATGGCTCCCCTGAGTTCGATGACCGGAATGGCGGATATCAGAAATACATGCAGCCAGTGGGGCAGCGTGCTGAACAGGTTGTTGATTGCTTCGGTCATAGTCGCTCCAATTTCATACGAGGATTATTTTATTCATATTAATTCATTATAACACTATATCGTGTTCCAAGACAATGAATTTGCTTAAATCAAGACAGCATTTTCCCGCTTTTACAGAGGGTTTTTGACTTCTTCCGGTTATCTGTATTATTCGAACGGTTTGTGATTTTCGTTAGGGTTTCAAAACAGAAAAAGCTGCATGTCGCAGCTTTTCGTTTATTGCTGAAGCAGGTAGATGGAATGGTAAATGTGACCGTCGATTGTTGTGTATAAATGTAGCAGCTGCGCATCCACATCCACGCTGAATGTATATTCGGTCGATGTTCCGTCCGAAGCTTTTAATGTCAGGGTTCCTTTTGATGCTTCGAGGGTATATTCCGTTGTTTGATCTTCGGTTACGGCGGCTGTTACGCTTCCGTCTGCATTCGTGACTTCAGGCGTAACGGTAACGGTTTCCGTCTTGGTTGCCTTTTTGCTTCCGCTGATCGCAAGTTTTGTCGGATTAAATGCAATGGGTTTTGTATCCACATAGATGCAGTCCAACTTCCATGTGCCGACCGCATCGGAAAATTTCTCGGAATTGTATACGTAAGAGGTGCATCCTCCGGACCATGCGACCAATCCGAACAACAGTACAATCAGGATTGCGATGGCGATGAAGATTGCTTTATGGCGTCCGACCAGCTTTCCAAACTTTGTTTTTCCTATTTTGGAAAAAATACCGTCGGATGTTTTCTTAATATTGACTTTTTTCATTCGTTCCTCCGAATTGCCGTTGCGGGCAAAAAGTTCACTCGGCAAATATTATATCAAATTGTATCTTTAATTGCTATGGTTTTAATGGATAATCAATAATGGCGCCTCCGAGACATTCTTCTCCGAGATAGAAAACCCCCACCTGCCCGGGTGCAACCCCGCTTTGCGATTCGTCGAAGACAACATCGCATCCGGAGCCTGTTTTATGAACAGTGCATTTTTTTTCTGTTTGCTGATAGCGATATTTGACGGTGCATCCAAAGGACGCTTCATCCGGCTCCGATATGAAATGGAGTTCGTCAGAGTGGAATCCTGTGCAGAAAAGATGCGGATTGTCGGCGCCTTGCGCAACATACAGAAGATTGTGTTCCATATCTTTTCCGCAGACATACCAACGTTCGCCTTCTCCCAGATTTCCGATACGCAGCCCTCTTCTCTGTCCGATGGTGTAATACATCAACCCTTCATGTTCGCCGACTTTTTTATTTGTGTCGATATCGATCATATCTCCTTTTTTTGCGGGCAGATACTGTTGCAGGAATTTAGTGAAATTCCGTTCTCCGATAAAGCAGATGCCCATGGAATCTTTTTTTTCTGCAGTTCTCAGATTCAGTTGTTTCGCAATTTCTCTCACCTGCGGTTTCATCATGTTTCCCAAAGGGAAAAGCGCATTTTCCAGCTGTTGACTGCTCAAAAAACTTAAGAAATAACTTTGGTCTTTTCTCGGGTCAAGCCCTTTCAGCAGGCGGATGTGTCCGTTCCTCATTTCTGTTCGGGCGTAATGCCCGGTTGCAATCAGATCTGCGCCGAGTGTATGTTTGGCATAATCAAGAAATGCCCGGAATTTGATTTCGCTGTTGCAAAGCACGTCCGGATTCGGGGTTCTTCCTTTTTTGTATTCCTCCAGGAAATAAGTAAATACGCGATCCCAGTATTCCTGAGCAAAATTGACGGAATAAAACGGAATGCCGAGTTTCAGGCAGACGCTCTTTGCGTCGGCATAATCTTCCTCTGCCGGGCAAATATCGTTTTCATCCGTTTCTTCCCAGTTTTTCATAAATACGCCGATCACGTCATATCCCTGCTTCTTCAGCAGATATGCCGCGACGGAAGAATCGACTCCGCCGGAGATTCCGACTATGACTCTTTGCATAATGCTCCTTTTTAACCTATAAGTTTATGGAATGATAAGGTATTCCGAGCGCCAGCAGCACCTCTTTTTCATCGGTTCGACAGCTGCTCAGGATGATCTGGTGGTGTTCGGATTGGGCTGAAATGAACGCCAATGTCTGTTTTAATCGGATTTCGTCATACTGTACGAAGCAGTCATCCAAAATAATCGGGACATCCTGATTTTCCAAAATCAGATCGGCAATCGCGAAACGAACCGAAAAATACATCTGGTCGATCGTGCCGGCGCTCAATGCGCCGATGTCTGCGAGTTTCCCCGCAGTGCGATCCATCACTTTGATTTCAATTTGATTGCTGACCCGTACATCGCTGTATTTTCCGTTTGTCACGGATTGTACAATATCCGAGACATGTCGGTTGAATGTCTCCGCAAAATCTCCGTGAATATGTTCCGAGATATTTGAAATAGTTTTTATAGCCAATTCATAAGCGGCAATTTCTTCTTCGCATTGTTCAACAATTGCCTGCGTTTTGAGAATATCTTCCTCGATTTCCGCAAGCGGGCGGATCATCGTTTCCGCTTCTTTGATGCTTGCACGAAGAGATGCGATTTGCGCGGTGATATTCAACAGTTCTTCATTGGTTTCTTCCATCAAATCGGATGTGATTGTGCCTGCAGGTTCCGATCCGGAGATTCCCATTTCCCGGGCAATTTCGAACGCGTTTTTCAGTTCATTTTCTGTCGTGCCTCTCAGCAGTTCTTCCATTGATTGTCTTGTTGCTTCGTAATCGGCTTTATAAATATTTTGCTGCCGCTGTGCGAGAATTGCCTGTTTCAGCTCTTCCGGGCTTGAAACGCCTGCCTGCGCAAGAATTTGCAGCATTAATGCACGGTATTGTTCCATTTCTTCGCGGTTGCGCGATAACTCATCCGTCAGATTTTTGATCGATTGCTGTTGGGTGAGAATCATTTTATCCGATTCGATTTTCTGCTCCCGTATGGCTTGTGCCTGTCTTAAGATAGATTGAAGCTGCGGCACGGAATCGCATCGGTATTTTTGCTTTAGCTGCTCAATATCGATTTCGCACATCACAAGCATGTTGGTTGTGCGTATTTTCATCGTATCATATCGATCGAAATATGGTTCCAATTCACTTTTCTTTGTTGCCGTGATGCCCCATAACACCAAAAGAACAATGCCAACCGCGCCCAATCCGGCAGCCCAGAAATAAAAAGAGGAATCAGAGAAATATCCGAATGCTGCCGAGGCAATCCCGAGCGCGGTGAATGCGGTTCCGGACAGGGAGAATAGTTTTTCTCTGTTTCGCAAAGTCTGGTATTTTTTGCTCAGAGAAGATGTTTGCTTGTCTGTCTGTTTTTCGGCATACTCTTCTTTTTGGTTCAGCCGTTTCTCCAACAGTGCCGAATCCTGCAACATCTCCTGTTGACTGTATGTTTCTGCTGCGTTTCGGTCGGGTTCTCCCGATCTCATTTGGAGAAGAGTCTTTTCGGCGAGGTCTCTTTTCGTGGAAAGCAATGCGTCATTTCGCTGGGTCAGATCATATTTTGCCAAAGTTTGCTGATAAGTTTCAAACTGTGTTTCGGTTATGATCGGTTGGTCAACAAAATTTTTTTGTAATTGCTCTGCACGCTTATCCATCTGTATATAACGTTGATATCTTCTGGACATTTCAGCGATACGAGTCCGCTCTTCATCCTGGCGGATGTCATTTTTTTTCTCGGAGAGTTGTTTTTTCTGTTCTTCCAAGTGTCTCAGCCGGAGATACTTTTCTTTGCATTCTGCCTCGATTTTTTCTGCCGCTGACTGTTCCGAAAGCAATTGATCCAGTCGCAGACTGTTGCTGCCGAGCAGAGATTTGGATTGCTTTTTCGTTCCGAATTCGTTTTTTGATTTTTGAAGACGGTCAACTGCTTTTTGAACGGAAACTGCGGTATCCCGCGTGCTTTGCACATTGATGAGCAGATCACCGAATTCTTTTGCCAAGTCGTTATCCGTCGCGTTTGCCATTTGCGCAATGCTGACTGTATTTCGGAACAGGGTACTGCTCATTCCCAGATGCTGTGACGCACGGGGAAGTTTCTGCACAGGATCGAAAGCAAGCATATCTGTGAGATCTTTCCCTGTTTTGATATCGTAGAGACGGACACTTTCGGTGCTTTTATGAAAATTGCGTTCCAAGCGGTAAGCATTTCCGTCATGAATATATTCCAACGCTCCGCGGTAATCCGGTCCTGACCATGGAAGATATTTTTCGTAATCATCCGTGTATTGTTTGTTTTTGCTGTAGGGTTTGAAGAAGCCGAAAAACATGCCCTCGATAAAGGAATGCAATGTCGATTTTCCCGATTCATTGTACCCTTCGATCAGATTCAGACCGCTTTTCAGCTCAATGACAGTGTTGCTGAATTTGCCGAATGCTGTCAATTCCAGTTTCGTGATGATCATGCCCGGCCTCCGTTTTGTTCAAGCAACGCGCTCAGTCCGTATCGAATCGCTTTCTCTGCGATCGGATCATCCGAAGTCTGCGATGAAAGCAGTTCGATGTATTTTCCGATTAAATTATTTTGATTTTGTTCATAAAGTGCGCTCAAATCATAATCTGCCGATGAATGATCTTCCCACAGCAGGCAATAATATTCGGATTGCAACTCTTTCATGAGCTCGGGCAGATCGACCAAAGGACTCAGAGAGCCTTCGAATGATACTCTGTAAATATTTTGTTCCGGGCAATCCGCACAAGCGTTTCGCACGGCATCTTTAATGTCGTTATTGTTCATCGAACCATTGAGTGGCAGGCGGATGCTCAGGAAAGAACGTTTGGCACTGCGGATGAATTTTACCGTCAGCCGTTCTTTTGTCAGCTCTCCGATAAAATATCCATGTTTTCCCTCTTCCCCGAAATCCAAAGGTTCGGGACTTCCGCTGTAAAAAATGTGGTTTTTCACCTGCATGGACTTATGAATATGCCCGAGTGCGATATACTGAAACGGAAGTTTGGCCAGAACACTCGGATCTGTCGGGAGATAAAAAGACTGGTTCAGCACATCACAGTGCAGCATCAATATATTGGTTTTGCCCGGATCGGTTTTTGGCCATTCAAACGGCACGTTCTCATATCGGCTTCTGTTCCAACTGAAGCCGTGGATGATGCAGTTCAGTTCGGGAATTTCGAATGATGTCATTTCAGGAGGGAATATAAAAACATTGTTCGGAAATTGCAGAATGCGATAATAAGACTGTTCATAAAGAGGGTCATGATTGCCGCATGAGATGAATATTTTTGTTTTCGGTATGGATTCAAACGCATCGGCAATCCGCTTGACATCAGATATTTTTGCATACTCGTGTTCATACAGATCTCCGCTGATCAGCAGCAGATCAACCTGTTGCACCCTGCAAGTTTCAATGATGCTGCCGAATGTCCGCCACAATTGATCCCGATGCTCTGCGGCCGTTTGTGCCGGGAGAGAGGACGTACGAAAACACGAACATAAATGAAAATCGGATGCATGAATAAATTTCAAGACGGATTACCTCTCTACCTCAGAAATGTTATATAATAGATATAGTTTACTATACCATAACTGCGTCTTTTTAGAAATAGGAGGGTAGCAATTGAGTAACGGGAACCGTGTGCTGATCGTCGATGATGACGAGAAAATTTTGCGTATTCTGAAACTTCAGCTGCAGCATAATCAGTTTGAAGTATTTACGGCAACAAACGGGAATGATGCACTGGATATTTTTATGACAGAACAAAATATTCCTCTGATCCTGTTAGACATTATGCTTCCCGGAATTGACGGAATTGCATTATGCAAAAAATTTAAAAACGTTAATCCCGCGGTAAAAGTCATTATTGTCAGTGCAAAAGATCAATCGAAAGACGTTGTGCAGGGATTGAATTCCGGCGCGGATGACTATATCCGAAAGCCGTTTATTTTCGATGAATTGCTTGCGCGTATTCATGCAAATCTGCGTAAGAACGGTTACGGTGAATTGTCGGATAATATTCTGTCTTTTGAAGATTTGACGATTAATCTGAACACATTCGAAGTAGATCGTGGCGGACATCATATGGAACTTTCCAAAACAGAATTTGATTTGTTGGAGTATTTGGTTGTGAATCACGATCTCGTACAGAGCAGAGAACAGATATTAAACCGGGTTTGGGGATATAATTACTATGGAAACTACAACATCGTAGATGTCTATATCAAATATCTGCGGGACAAAGTGGATAAAGATTTTGAACGCAAATTGATTCAAACGGTAAGAGGACGCGGGTATGTCATCAAATAAACGTAAAGCGAGTAAACGGATCCGTTTTCAATTGAAAAACGAAAAGCTGACCCGCAGGGTGTCGTTTTCGTTCAGTGCGCTTTTTTTGTCCGTAACGACATTGGTTTTGTTTTTTGCGGTTGGTTTGTGTGTTTTTCTTCTGATGTCGATCGGCAAGGACAGCTTTGAAACATTCAATCGGCAAATCATTGATGCAATCAATCAGAACCGAACGCTTATTTTGGCGCAGGAAGAGGAAGATCGTATTGAATTCATTTATGAAAATTATGTCCTGCCGATCAGCAATTCAAAGCGCGAAGTCAGCATACAGATCAGCGATGCACAGAATGCACAGAGCAATGACAGCTCTTTTAACGAAATATTTTCTGCAATTTCTTTGAATGAGAAACATCCGAGCACTGTTGGCGATCTGAATGTGCAGCAGGCTAAAAACGGCAAAGATAAATATTATTTTCTGCAGCTGGATATTCCGTTGGATAATGAAACGATCCATCTGAGCGCGTATCAGAATATCAGTGATTACTATGCCTATACGCTGATTCTGTCTGTAGCTATCGGCAGCGCATTGCTGATTATTATCATTTTTATGGTCAGCTTGGGACGCGTGGCTGCAAAAAAAGCATTGGCTCCTCTTCAGGTGATTGCGGATGCTGTTAAAAATATCACCGAAGAAAATCTTTCCACGAAGATCAACCCGATTCCGAACGAGAATGAAGTGGACTCTTTGATCATAGCGCTCAACAGCATGCTTCGGAGGTTGGACGATGCGTTTGAAGAACAGAAACGCTTCGTTTCCGATGTTTCTCACGAGCTGAGGATTCCGATTACGATTATTCAGGGATATGTTGATATTATCCAGACATGGGGAAAAAACGACGAAAAACTGATGAATGAGTCTTTGGACGCGATCTCCGCCGAAACGCTGAATATGAAAGAGCTCGTAGAAAAACTGCTGCTGCTGCAAAAATTGGGCAGCGGAAATTATAATTTTGATCTGCAGAAGATCGATATCAATCGAATGCTTGAAAAAGCTGTTTTTGAAACAAATCTGATTGCTCCTCAGCATATTGTCGTCAATGAATTAAGCGATCTGAGTGCATTTGTCCTGGCCGACCGGAGTCTGCTTGCGCAGTCCATCCGTTCGATTATCGACAACAGTATCAAATACACGAACGAAGGGGGACGTATTACAATCGGCTCCCGCGTGACCAGCCATAAGGTTATGATCGTGATCAAAGACACAGGATGCGGAATCCCGAAAGAATACATTCAGCGTGTCAAAGAACGTTTTTTCAGAGTGGATTCCGCCCGCAATAAAAGTTCGGGCGGAAGCGGTTTGGGTTTGTCGATTGTCAATGCATGCATCACTGCTATGGGAGGCGAATTGCAGATCAAAAGCGAGCAGGGAAAAGGCAGCGAATTTACCATCGTTCTGCCACGCTATAATTTCATCAAATTTTAATTGGAATGATTCTTGACTTTATGGTTTGGATATCTTATGATTGTTCGTACTCGAACGATTAAGGATTGGAACAATGTACGAGTTATTTGATTATAGGGTTATTTGTATATTAAGGGAGATCAATAAACGGATCGAAGATCGGATAGAACAGGATTGCAGGGAATTCGGATTGACGTATGCGCAGGCAATGATCCTTCTGAATCTTTATATGACGGGAGCCCAAAGCATTACCGGACTGAGTGAAAGCATGTGCTCTGTAAAAGGCAATATTTCGCCGATCTGTAAGCGTTTGGAATCAAACGGATATATTCGGCGTTGGCGGGATGAATCGGATCAGCGAAAGCTGACCGTGGAATTGACTCATTCTGCACGTGAGTTGATCCGGGAGAAATTGCTGGATCCTGCCGGGGAATCCTGTCCGCAGTCCGACAAAGATGAAATTCTCAAAGGCTTGCAGATGCTTCAGGAATACTTGTCTGGGCGAACCGATCCCTTTACGGATCATTGATAAGGAGAGTCGTATGAATGAAAACAGCAACAAAAACAACAAAAAGAATAATGATAACGAGCGAAAACCAGGACTGTATTCTTATTTCGCAATTGTAGTAATTTTGGTCTTACTTGCAAATGCTTTTATTATGCCGCTTCTGTCAAAATCGTCCGTGCAGAAAGTTGATTACAATACGTTTTTGCAAATGCTAAATAACGGACAAGTGGCAAGCGTTCAAGTGGAAGATACCCAAATTACGTTTAGTCCGTCGGATTCTTCCGACACCAACACATATGTTACAGGAAACATGAATGATCCTGATTTGGTGGCAAGGCTCGAAGCTGCGGGTGTGGATTACAGTAAAACCATTCCTACCGAAAATTCACCTTTGGCAAATTTTCTTTTGACTTGGGTATTTCCGATCGCGATCTTTTTCCTGGTAGGCCAATTATTGATGGGCTATATGCAAAAACGTATGGGAGGCAATTCGGGAGGCGGTCTCTTTTCGATCGGCAAAAGCAATGCAAAGCTGTATGTGGGAACGCAGACCGGCAAAACGTTTGCGGATGTAGCCGGACAGGATGAAGCGAAGGAATCTCTTTCGGAGATCGTGGACTTTCTGAACAATCCGCAGAAATACAGCAGAATCGGTGCAAAAATGCCGAAAGGAGCTCTGTTGGTCGGCCCTCCGGGAACGGGGAAAACACTGTTGGCTCAGGCTGTTGCCGGAGAAGCGGGTGTGCCGTTTTTCTCGATTTCGGGCTCAGAATTTGTGGAAATGTTTGTCGGAATGGGCGCGGCCCGTGTACGGGACTTATTCAAGCAGGCGCAGGAAAAGGCTCCTTGTATCGTCTTTATCGATGAAATTGATACCATAGGGAAGAAGCGGGACGGAAGCGGATTCGGAGGCAATGATGAGAGGGAACAGACTCTCAATCAGCTGCTTGCCGAGATGGACGGGTTTGACAGCAGCTCCGGAGTGGTGCTCCTGGCGGCCACAAATCGTCCTGAGACGTTGGATAAGGCACTGCTGAGACCCGGTCGATTTGACCGAAGAATTCCCGTGGAGCTTCCCGATCTGAAAGGTCGCGAAGCGATATTGAAAGTGCATGCAAAGAACATCAAAATTGCATCCGATATCGATTATAACGCAATTGCCCGCGCAACATCCGGTGCTTCGGGCGCCGATTTGGCCAACATTATCAACGAGTCGGCGCTGCTTGCCGTGAAAGCGAAACGCGACATCGTCATACAGATGGACCTCGAAGAAGCGGTGGAAACCGTGATTGCCGGTACGCAGAGAAAAGGCGCTGTGATTTCCGATGAAGAAAAAGAGATCATCGCATACCATGAAACCGGACACGCGATTGTGGCGGCGAGCCTGAAGCACTCCGCCCCGATTCATAAAATCACGATCATCCCGAGAACATCGGGAGCGTTGGGATACACGATGCAGGTTGAGGAACAGGAAAAGGTGTTGATGACGAAAGATGAAGCACTGGATCGCATCACGACGCTTTTCGGCGGACGTGCGGCGGAAGAAGTGTTCTTCAATGTTATTACATCGGGTGCATCCAATGACATCGAGCAGGCGACGAAGCTTGCTAGAGCGATGGTCACGCGACTCGGAATGAGCGAAGAATTTGACATGATGGCAATCGAAACGGTGATCAATCCGTATCTGAGCGCAGACTCCTCCTTTAACAGTTCGCCCGAAACGGCGGCGAAAGTGGATCGGGAAGTCTTGCGTATCATCAAAGAAAGCCATAACCGTGCCACCGAAATCCTTAAAGCGAATGAAGAAAAGCATAGAGAAATCGCAAAATACCTTCTGAGCAAGGAAACAATCACCGGAGAAGAGTTCATGAAACTGTTCGGAAAAGGAAAAGAGGAAGAGACCCCTTCCGCTGAATAAATGAGAACAAAGCACATCGCGAAAAGCGGTGTGCTTTTGCATATTCATTCATTTTGCTGTCATCACAGTACGAATGTGTGATAAAATATGCATGAATATACAAGAATAAAGGACTAAATCATTATGGAATATCGCATTGAAAAAGATACCATGGGCGAAGTGCATGTCCCCATTGACCGATACTGGGGAGCGCAGACACAGCGCAGTTTCGAGAATTTCAAAATCGGGACAGAGAAAATGCCGCAGGAGATGATCGAGGCATTTGCTGTGTTGAAAAAAGCAGCAGCATTGGCTAATTTTGATCTGGGGCTGCTCGATGAAAAGCGTGCCCGTGCGATATCCGAAGTGTGCGACGAGATACTCGACGGCAAGCTGGACGGGCATTTCCCGCTGGCTGTGTGGCAGACTGGCAGCGGCACACAGAGCAACATGAACGTGAACGAAGTGATCGCAAACCGAGCAAATGAGCTGGTTTCCGAGCATCTGCTCCATCCGAATGACCATGTGAATCGGGCGCAGAGCTCCAATGACACGTTTCCGACGGCGATGCACATTGCGGCAGTCAATGCCATAGAGGACGGACTGATTCCCGCAACCGATCTGTTATATGCCACGTTATCGGCGCTGTCCGAGCAGTATGCGGACATCATCAAAGTGGGGCGAACCCATTTGCAGGACGCCACGCCGCTGACACTCGGGCAGGAAATGAGCGCCTGGTGCGCGATGCTTGCCCGGTGCAAAGAGATGATCTTGCAGGGATCGGAACAGTTGAAGTCTCTGGCAATCGGCGGAACCGCCGTCGGAACCGGTCTGAACACCCACCCGGAATTTGCGGAGAAAACAGCGGAAAAAATCAGTGAAATAACAGGAAAAAAATTCCGCTCGGCGGAAAATAAATTTCACGCGCTGACCAGCAAGGATGAACTGGTCTTTGCACACGGAGCGCTGAAGGCACTGGCTGCCGATCTGATGAAGATCGCGAACGATGTGCGGATGCTCGCAAGCGGACCGAGGTGCGGGATCGGAGAGTTGTTCATTCCCGAAAACGAACCGGGCAGTTCGATTATGCCGGGCAAAGTGAACCCGACTCAGTGCGAAGCTCTGACGATGGTTTGCGTGCAGGTGATGGCAAACGATATCGCCGTCGGGATGGCTGCTTCGCAGGGGAATTATCAGCTGAATGTGTATATGCCCGTGCTGATCTATAACTTTTTGCAGTCGGTGCGCCTGCTTGCTGACGCGATGACATCGTTCAACAACAACTGTGCGGTCGGCATCCGTCCGAACACCGCCGTGATTGAAGAGAATCTGAATAAATCTTTGATGACGGTGACGGCGCTGAATCCGTACATCGGCTATGAAAATGCGGCGAAGGTGGCAAAGACCGCCTATACCAAAGGGATTACGCTCAAAGAAGCCGTGCAGGAGCTGGGGCTTTTGAGCGCCGAGGACTACGACCGTTATGTGAAATTCGAAAGCATGATCGCACCGAATCTGCAATCTCCGAAAAAAACTGACTGACGGAGCCCATATCAAACGATACTGAATACAGTTCAATACAGTCTGAACAGATAAAACAAAGGAAGATATATGGATTATTACAAAGAGGCACTGCGCCTGCACGAAGAGAAAAAAGGCAAGATCGAAGTGACATCGAAAGTGGCGGTGGACAATCTGAACGATTTGAGCGTTGCTTACACCCCGGGTGTGGCGCAACCCTGCATTGAAATCAGCAAGCATCCCGAGGATGTGTACAAATACACGGCAAAAGGAAACATGGTTGCCATCATTACCGACGGCTCGGCGGTGCTCGGACTCGGAAATATCGGAGCGGTAGCGGCGATTCCCGTGATGGAAGGCAAAGCGGTGCTGTTCAAGGAGTTCGGAAATGTGGACGCGTTCCCGATTTGCATCGAGACGCAGGATGCGGAAGAGATTATCCGGATCGCAAAAAATATCGCGCCTGTATTCGGCGGGATCAATCTGGAAGATATCGCGGCTCCGCACTGTTTCGAAATTGAACGGCGGCTGCAGGAAGCGCTCGATATCCCCGTGTTCCACGATGACCAACACGGAACCGCAGTGGTGGCTTCTGCCGCATTGATCAACGCCCTAAAACTGGCGAAAAAAACGATCGGCGACATGACGATCGTACTGAGCGGAGCGGGTTCGGCGGGAACGGCGATCGTTAAAATGTTGATGGCACTGGGTGCCGACGGCGGACGGATTTTGGTTTGCAACAGCAAAGGGATCATTCACAAAGGGATGGACGGGCTGAAGGGTGCGAATCAAACAGAGCTTGCGGAAATGACCAACCGCGGGCAAAAATCAGGAACGATTGCGGATGCACTCAACGGAGCGGACGTCTTCATCGGGGTGTCGGTGCCGAATCTGGTGACGGCGGATATGGTGCGGACGATGAACGAAGGCGCGATTGTTTTGCCGATGGCAAACCCGACGCCGGAAATCATGCCGGAGGATGCGAAGCGGGGCGGCGCGTTTATCATCGGAACGGGGCGTTCGGATTTTCCGAATCAGATCAACAATGTGCTGGCTTTTCCGGGCATTTTCCGCGGAGCGCTCGATGCGCGGGCGACGCGGATTACACAGGAAATGAAAGTCGCCGCGGTGCATGCGTTGGCGTCGCTGATTACGGAGGAAGAACTGCATCCGGACTACATCATACCGAAGCCGTTTGACAAGCGGGTTGCAGATCATGTGGCGAAGGCGGTATGTGCGGCGTGGAAAAACCGCAAAATGTAATAGGATTGTCTTTTATCGATGCATCATCCAAGGAACTACGGAATGGTGCATTTTTTGTGTTTCGGAATGGGATATCTGGGGAGTGCCGTACGGCGTGTTGCGTGCAGTAGAAGTTCATTGGTTGTATGTTTGTGGTGATCGTTAAATAAAATGCCGGATTTCCGGCACCAACCCGCTATAAGGTGATTCGCTCCGCAGGCTACGCTCATGAAGGACACGAAATATTAATCGAGTATGAAGTTGAGTAAGCCCTTCAAAAGCGGGAGAAAACGCAACCAAACGATTGCATCGCAGGGAATGTCAGCCTGCACAATTCAGACAAACATCGCCTCGACACATAATGGTTCGCAGTCCGTTTGAGTCAGCAGAAAAACATATGCGCTCGGCTCTGTTTGTTGCTGAATTGTTTTGGGACATTCCGATGCTTACAATCAACTTTGGAACCGCCCCGAGCCGTGCATATCTGAGTGCGGTGCTTTGATTTGGTTATTGCTTTGGTTTTAAATATGCAATGTAGGGAACGCGTATTACGCGTTCCCTGTCATGTGTTTCGTAAAGTTTGGATGTTCGTTGTTTGTATGATTGTAATGAATCAATAAGTGAGATGCCGGATTGCCGACAGCAACCCGCTATAAGGTGATTCGCTCCGCAGGCTACGCTCATGAAGGGCACGAGATATTAATCGAGTATGAAGTTGAGTAAGCCCTTCAAAAGCGGGAGAAAACGCAACCAAACGATTGCATCGCAGGGAATGTCAGCCTGCACAATTCAGACAAACATCGCCTCGACGCATAATGGTTCGCAGTCCGTTTGAGTCAGCAGAAAAACATATGCGCTCGGCTCTGTTTGTTGCTGAACCGTTTCGGGTCATGCCATTGCTCGGACGCATCACGCTCAATTGCCCGCCCCGCCGTTCATGACAAAATGGCATGATATTATTATTTTAGTTTGAAATCCGTGATGTAGGGGGTGAATTGTCAAGTGAAGTGCAACATAAAAACCTCAGAAGGAGACTTCCAGTTTAGACATTTACGAGGACGAAGATTAAGCAGATGATTCGCCCATAAAACTTTAGAGATATCAACATTGGACAGG
>JBGMEA010000004.1:0-37335 GCA_041447245.1 Anaerofustis sp. | reverse complement strand
TGGTTCATTTGCGCGCTGAGTTCTTTTGCGACAGGAGCAAGAGAATATGCAGGATCTGCTTTTCCGTCAGGACGCCCCAAATGGGAGCAAAGAATCACCTTTGCTCCCTTTGAAACCAGATATTCAATTGTCGGTATTTCACTGACGATGCGCAGATTATCCGTGATGTTCCCCTGTTTGTCAAACGGAACATTAAAGTCTACCCGCATCAATACTGTCTTACCGCTAAAATTAACATCATGAATTGTTTTCATCGTTCTCCCCTATTACATAGATGCGATATATTTGGTCAGACGAATCAACTGGTTGGTATAAGACATTTCATTGTCATACCAGGAAACCACTTTCACAAGCTGTTTTCCGTCCACATCCATAATTGCTGTCAGTTGCAAATCAACAAGTGAGCCGAAACTCATGCCAATGATATCCGTGGAAACAATCGGATCGTTTGTCACGCCGAGAGTTTCATTGGCAGCTGCGCTCAAAGCAGCATTGATTTCTTCCACGGTTGCTTTCTTTTTCAGTTCGCAGGTTAAATCAACCAGTGAGCCAGTTTTTACAGGCACACGGAGTGCATATCCATCCATTTTGCCTTTGAGTTGAGGAAGCACAAGTCCGACAGCTGCTGCAGCGCCTGTCGTTGTGGGAACGATATTTTCCGCAGCCGCACGAGCACGTCTCAAATCTTTGTGCGGTCCGTCCAATGTTACCTGATCGTTGGTATAGGCATGCACCGTTGTCATATACCCCATTTCGATGCCGAATGTTTCATCAAGCACTTTTGCAACGGGAGCCAGACAATTCGTCGTGCAGGATGCTCCGGAAACAACGGTTTCCGATCCGTCCAGCACATGATTGTTTACGTTGTAAACAATCGTTTTCATATCACCTTTTGCGGGCGCCGAAATGATGACTTTTTTCGCGCCTGCTTTGATGTGCTTTTCAGCGCCTTCTTTATTTGTGAAAAATCCTGTGCATTCCAAGACCACATCCACATCCAATTCTTTCCAAGGAAGCAATTCCGGATCCTTCTGCGCATACACCATGATGTCTTCTCCGTCAACATAGATCACATTGTCTTTTGAAGTGATCGAATCCGATTTGTATTTCCCCTGACAAGAATCATACTTCAGCAGATGAGCAAGGGTTTCTGCATTAGTCAAATCATTGATTGCAACAATATCAAATCCTTCCGTCCCGAACATTTTTCGGAACGCCAGACGTCCGATTCTTCCAAATCCGTTGATTGCAACTTTTACAGCCATGTTTTCCTCCTAAAAATAACCAATAAAATAATAATTCTTTATTTCAATAAAACATCTGCACAGCCTTCATCCGTGATGATTACCACATCTTTCATGAAAGCACTCAATGCTTTTATTGCTTTTGCTTTGGATGCACCGCCGGCTACCGCTATTTTAACGGGAATCCGTTTCAGATCATCCAACTCGAGTCCGATGCCGGAAGCTTTTTTAATCACTTCTCCATCTTGATTCAGGTAATAGCCGACAGCTTCGGCCACCGCATTCATCTGCACAATCTTTTCTTTTTCAATTCCGCTTAAATGACGATATTCCGCTAAAATTTCGGGTCTTCCGACTCCGAATATCAAAATGTCGATTAGCTTATATTTCTGTGTCACAGCCTTGATATCCGGATGATTCGCCAAACTCAGAATCAGATTGGTATCAATCGTATCAGGGATATTCAACTCATACATATCGCATTTCAGCTTCATACTGGTGTAAAAAGCAATCGTATTCGCCTGATAAGAATGGCTGCTCCCGATTGCGCCTCTGACAGGAACGACCGTATAATTGGGTTTCGGAATGCTTCTCAGGTTGTCTGCAAATGCTTTCAATGCAGTGCCGCCGGACACCGCAATCAATCCCTCTTTATCCAATTGCTCCGTAAAATAACTCTCAGCAGCCAGACCAAGATTATTCAATGCACTCGGCTCTTTGTCTGAATTGCCTCTTGCTATCAGCACTTTTTTCACACCGAGGATCGACTGCAAACGCATCTCCTTTTCGTAGGAAGAGAATATTTTCGCAAAATACTCATATAAAAACGGGGTGACGTCTTCCGCGTTTTCATTCAGAAGAACCCCTCGCTTATCAATCAAAATAATATTCTTTTTGTACAGGTAATCCAAATGATTTCTTACCTGACGCTCAGGCAGATTCAATTGTTCCGTAATCTTTCGTCTTCCCGCAGGCTGGTTATGTTTGATATAATCCAATATTTGATATCGTTCGTATATCATTTGAATTGCGTCTTCTCCGACCAGGCGCTGCGCGCTGAATAAATCCATTATTTACTCCTAAAACGGGACAAAACTGCCCCTACGGGACAGTTTTATTATAACGCGCTTGATTCTTCTATGCAATAGGTATATTATATCAAATCTGTTTTTTTATGCAAAGCATTTTATTTATTTCTTTTATACAGATATTCGGCAAGATCTGTTAAAAACGATGCGGATTCTCCGAAGCGGTTCAGTGCTGCCCCTGCATTTGCGTACAATTCATGAGCCTTACGGTAAGAGGCTTCCATTCCGTATACATACGGATAAGTCATTTTGCTGTGTTGGGCATCGGCGTTCGTTTTTTTCCCAAGCTCCGATTCGTGACCGACAACATCAAGAATATCATCCGAAATTTGAAACATCAGTCCTATAATGTTTCCGTATACTTCCAATGCCGACATTGCATCGCTGCCAGCTCCCGCTGCCGCAGCTCCGGCCAAGACAGAGGCCTTAATCAATGCTCCCGTTTTGTGACTGTGAATATACTCCAACAACTCAGGATCAGGTTCCTTGCCTTCATTGAGGATATCTGACGTCTGCCCGCCAATCATCCCATCCATTCCTGCCGCCTGAGCAATAATCCGTGCACCTGTCATGTATGATGCTTTTGACGCAGAGGAGAAATATCCTTTCAAAATCGTTTCGTAGGCCAAATTCAGCAGAGCATCTCCCGCCAATACTGCAACTGCTTCTCCGAACATGATGTGGTTTGTCGGTTTTCCTCTTCGGAGATCATCATCATCCATACAAGGCAAATCATCATGAATCAGAGAATAAGTATGAATCATCTCCATTGCTGCTGCAAGAGGCGCACAATCTGCGACAGATCCACCGCAAAGCCTGCATGCCTCCATTATAAGAATCGGACGAATCCGCTTTCCGCCGGCAAACAGACTATAGGATGCGCTTCGATAAATTTCCTGCGGATACTGCTCATTCGGGAAGTAATCTCTCAATATCCGTTCCGATTCTTCCGCCTTTCGATTCAGTTCCTTTTCAAACAATGTCAGTCCACTTCTCCCGTATTATAGTCCGCTTCTTTCAGTTCGCCGTTCTTAGCAAGCAATACCTTTACCTTTTCTTCTGCACGATTGAGTTCTTCATTCAAATTACCGATCAGAGTCATCCCTTCTTCAAATAAGCGAATGGAATCATTCAACGTAATTTTATTGGATTGAATATCTTCCACGATTTCTTCCAAACGATTCATATTCTGCTCAAACGATATTTCTTTACTCATATGCTCCGTTTCCTCTTTCCTTTGACGTTCACGTCTATAATCTCATTATACGCAATAATATCAATTTCGTCATCTCGTTCAATTTCGTTTGAACTTACATACTCTCCGTTTTTGCTGAGGACGCAATACCCGCGTTTTAAAACATTTTCATAGGATAAACCATTTAACAAAGATGTCGTTGCGTTCAGTGCGGATCGCAGTAATTGCATCCGGCCGGCTGTTTGCTGCGTCAACTTCTCACTGAGATAATCAATATTCATCGCCTGTTTTTCGATTGATTCCAATGGTTTTGCAAAAAAAGATAAATTTGATACTGCTTTTAATCGTTGGCGTTCAAATGCGACCATTTGTTGCAGCGATTCTTCCAAAATTCTCCGATAACGGTCGATAGCGAACCGAACATCTCCGACATCGGGAACGGCAAGTTCGGCTGCTGCCGACGGCGTAGCCGCCCTCAAATCAGCCACAAAATCAGCTATTGTAAAATCAGTTTCATGTCCGACTGCTGAAATCACCGGTATGTGCGATTTGAAAATACTTTCTGCAACAACCCGTTCGTTAAATGCCCACAGTTCTTCGATTGATCCTCCGCCTCTTCCGGTAATGATCAAATCAGCCAAATTTTCTTTGTTTATCAGATCAATCATCAGTGCTATATCGAGAGGAGCAGACTCGCCCTGAACAAGTACCGGGCAGACAAGAATACGAACGGCAGGGAATCGACGTTTCATAATCGAAATCAAATCCCGCACCGCAGCTCCGGTCGGCGATGTTACCACTGCTACCCGTTTCGGCAGAAACGGAATCTGTTTTTTCCTGGAAGGATCGAAATACCCTTTTTCCTTCAGCAAATCCAAGAGACGATTATAACGCTCGTAAAGCGATCCGATCCCATCTTCGTTCATTTTTTCAACGTAAATCTGATAAGTACCGTTTTTCTCATAAACGCTGACACGTCCCTTAATCATGACATTGATTCCGTCAATCGGATCAAAATCCAAGCGGTATGCTGCACTTTTAAACATCACGCAACTGATTTTCGAATCATCGTCTTTGATCGAAAAATAAAGATGTCCGGAAGAGTGACGCTTAAAATTCGATATTTCTCCTTTCACCGTCAGATTGGACAGCACATCATCAAACTCCATCAATCCGCTGATATACTTATTCAGTTGGCTGACTGTCAATGATTTATTTTCCAAAATTTGATCCTCTCATGATGCGTTCACCGATCAGTGCAACTCCGACGGCATTATCATTGCCCAAGTCAGCGGAGGCAAACCACGTACGGATTCCGCATAAACCCAATTCCGTCAGTTTGGAACGGATGTTTCGCCCCGAACTGACACCTCCGGCAAAAAGAACATCTTTGATCTGATATTCCTGTGCCGCATTTTGTACTGCACTGTATACGGATTGAGCCACATAATAAAACACACTGCTGATTAACTCTGTCTGAGATGCAGACGGCAGGAGCCTCAGAATCTGTGCTTCCAACCCGGAAAAACTGATGTCGTTTCCGATTACGCTTTGCTTTAATTTCAGTACCGCATCGGGGTTGTACTGCTGATCCATTTCGCATCCGCATGGAAACTTCAGACCACATAATACTCCGATTCGATCAATCAATTGCCCGGCACTGATATCGATCGTTCTGCCGAGAATATTCGACGTAAACCCATCCTGTTCCTTTTTGCAAAGGAGCAATTCCGTTGTTCCGCCGGAAAGATGGACGCATAAAAAATGATCCGTATCAATCCCGTCATTCCCATACAGAGCCGCTTCAATATGCCCTTCCTGATGAGTTGTGCAAATCAACTCAGATCCAAGTATCCGACTCAATATCCTGGCCGTTGATATGCCGGCTTTAAAGCATGGCATGTAGGAACCTTCCACTTTCCTGGGTGCAACAGACACCGCAATTGCATCAGGTCGGATCACTCCCAATTCATCCATTAATTGAGGAAGATTTTCCATATGCTGATAAAACGCCTCCGATTGGCGCAATCCGCGGGCTCCCTGTTTTACCGTCAGAACTTTTCGGATATCTTTTACGATCATTCCATTCGATACCATACTTACAGAAGTCGTGTAATTGCTGGTATCAATCCCGAGTATCATTTCGCAAGATCCTTTTTATATACATGGTTTAAGAGCCCGTTGATAAAAACAGAATCTTTATCCTCGCAATAAATATGCGCCAGTTTCACGGCTTCGTCTATCGCACTGACTTCCGGTATATCCGGATTAAAATTGATTTCGTATATTCCCAACCTCAAAATAGCCAACACAGCCTTCGGAAGGCGCGCCATTGTCCATCCTGAAAGATTTGCTTCGATCAAATTGTCAATTTCATCAAGGTGCGTCAGAATCCCTTTGATCGTATCCAACGCATATTCGCCCTGAGCACCGCTCAGAGACTCTTCCTGCGCCCATTTCGGAAATTGCTGCTCGAAATCGTCATGAAATTCTTTCTGAAATATTATCTTAAAAACCTTTTCTCTGGCTTCGCTTCTTTTCACAATTCCTCCACTATCACTAACCACTGCAGACTCCGTCCGAGATGATCCTGCATGAGCTCTTTAGCATTTAATTATACCACTGCTTTGCCGCACGAAGCAAGAAAAGGATGCTGCGGCAATCTGATTTCAACAAAAAAAGCCGGATCATCCGGCTTTTTCAATATCCTATCGTTTTATACATCAGCAGGGTACCGGCACAGGCGGCATTAAGCGACTCGCAATTGCCATAGATCGGAATTTTAACCAAACAATCACATTGTTGCTCGATATCTCTGCTCATCCCCTGTCCTTCGTTTCCGATCACAAGCACTGATTTTTTTAATGAAATGTCTTCATTTTCACTTCCGACGAGCGAGGAACCGATGATCGTGTAACCTTTCTGTTTCAAATACCCCAAGATGTCGGAAGTCCCTCTCACAGCAGTGATTTGCAGAATCGCTCCGGCACTGGCACGCACAGCCTTTTCCGAATAAACATCCGCAGTCAACATATCCAAAACAACAGCACCGTATCCGGCACAAACGGCACTTCGCACCAAGGCACCGACATTTTCGCTGTTCTGCACATTGTTGCAATACAGAATTCTGTCCGAAACAAGCAATTCCTTCATCTCGCGAACCGGAATTTCAAATACTCCCAATATGCCTTGCGGTGTTTTCGTTGTTGCAATCGATAAAAAAACCGAATCAGAAAGCAATACCGCGTCTGCTGCATTCTGGTGAGCTGCCGCATAGGTTTCCGATACGCAAAGATATTTGGGAGAAAATCCGGCTCTGATCGCATCCAAAACGAATTTCTCGCCTTCCAGGACAAATAGGCCATGTTCATCTCGATTTTTTTTCAGCTTAAGACTTCGAATCAACTTCGCCAGTTGGTTGTCTTTCGAGCTGATCATTCTATTTCTGCCTCATGGTAAGTTTGTTTATTTCGGCACTGTCCCCAAGCACGATCAATCTGTCTTTTGCCTGAATCACTTCTTCGGGCAGCGGATTGATGATGACATTATCCCCCCGTTTGATTATGATAACGTTAATGTTATATTTTACACGTAAGTTCAAGTCGATCAAAGTGTGTTCTTTCCACCCCGGCAACGCTTCCAACTCCATTAATGTGTGAGTCGGATCGAGCTCCACCAAATCCAAAAAAGAAGAATTCGTCAAACTGTAAGCAATTTTCCGTCCCATTTCTTTTTCAGGCAAAATCACTTTATCAACCCCAAGCTGATACAACACCTTTGTTTGGGTATCCGTTTGCGCCTTGGCGTAAACGGTTTTTACTCCAAGTTCTTTTGCATTGATCACACCCAAAAATGAAGCATTCAAATCAGTGGACAAAGCCACGATTACGACATCCACATTTTGGATTCCGATCGATTTCAATGCATGAATATCCGTCACATCTGCTTGAACGGCATAGGTAACCTGATCAGCAATCGCATTAATCAGTTCTTCCGATTTGTCAATAGCATAAACATCATGTCCCAAATTATACAAATTCGTTGCAAGCGACGAACCAAAGCTCCCCAAACCGAATATCGCAAATTGTTTCATCATATCTCCTTTATTAAAAAGATCACTTAAGATTGTTACAACAATAAGTTGCCGTCTGGATATTTATAGGAACCCATCGTATTTCTCAGCTCGTTAAATCGATTAATTGCATACGCAACAGTAATCAGTCCAACTCGACCGAAAAACATGGTTAAAATTAAAGTCACTTTGCTCACAGCACTCAGGCTTGCCGTAATTCCTGTTGACAACCCGACAGTGCCGAATGCGGAGATTACTTCAAACATCAGATTGCCGAGAGGTATCTGCTGTTCGCAAATATACAGTACGGTTGTGGCAGTTAAAACCCAAATGATACCGAGCATTGTTATCGCCATTGCCTTTTTGATTACACTGCTGTTAATGCGTCTCTGATAAACACGAATTTCGTCATATCCCTGAATGGTACGAACCATCGCAAGGATAAAAACACTGAACGACGTTGTTTTCACGCCACCTGCAGTCGAACCAGGCGAACCGCCGATAAACATCAGCAGCATAATCACCATTTTAGTGAATGAATGCAGCGATCCGACATCCACCGTATTGAATCCCGCTGTCCTTGGTGTGATAGAGGTAAACAGTGATGCCAATACTTTCCCAAAAAACGGAAGATCTCCCATCGTTTCAGGATTATTGTATTCGCTGATAAAGACCGTTACGGTACCGAAGAGAATCAAAAAACCGGTAGCAATCAATACAATCTTCGTATTGAATTCAAACTGACAGAACCGCTTTTTTGAAATCACATCCATTGCCACTGCAAATCCGATTCCGCCGATTACGATCAAAGAGCAAATCACCAGATTCAGCAGCACATTGGTAACGAACGGCATGAATCCCACCCCTCCGCCAACAATATCGAATCCTGCATTGCAGAATGCGGAAACTGCATGAAAAACGCTCATAAATATTCCATGCTTCACGCCATAAGCGGGAATAAATACACCGCACAGCAATACTGCACCTATCATTTCGACAGTCAACGTAAACAACATCACATATTTGACGTATCGGATAATCCCTTCCAGACTGTCGGCGCTGAATGAAGTTTTCAACAACATTCTGTTCTTGACCGTGATTTTCTTCCCTGTAATCAAAAACAATAACGTGGCCATTGCCATAAAGCCCAAACCACCGATTTGAATCAGAAGCAAAATGATAATCTGTCCGAAAGTGGTCCAATACGTCCCGGTATCTACAACAACAAGACCTGTCACACACACCGCAGATGTTGAGGTAAAAAGGCCAGTAAGAAAACTGGCACCTTGACCGTCTGTCGTAGCGATAGGCAACATTAGCAGAAGAGCACCAGTTATGATCAATGCGGCAAAACCGATCACCAGTATTTGCGGATGTGTCATCCTTTTCATCTGCAGACCGATTCTGTTCATTATATTAGCTAGTTTCATTTGATATCGACTTTCCGAAAAATAATGATTCTACTCGATTCAATATATTATACGCAACTGCAGCAAAAAAGCAACTGCTTTTTATATTTTAGAGAATTTTGCGTCAATAATCAAGCATATTGCCCGTTTCGTAAGCATTTCGTATTGTTTTCGCCGTTTCATATGTGATATAATGCCCCTGTTACAAATTCGTTAAATTTATACGGTCAGGAAATCAACAAAAATGGGAAAAAATCAAAAGATATTATTGATTTGCGAAGTGATTCTTTTTATCGCCTGCCTTGGTTTCAATATATGGTTCAGCATCCCTTATTACCAAATGAGCAGCGTGAAATTCCAAAATTTGGATAATATCCGCCTCAGTGCGAAGTATGCACCATCGGAAAACGGCAAAGGAGTCATCATTGTCGCAGATTTGGCTCATGACAAAAGCGAACTGACATCCATGGTTTATGAATTAAACCAGCTCGGTTACGGCATCTATATTTTTGATTATCCTTCCCAGGGACAGTCAGAGGGGAATATTCCGTTCCACGCCAACAACGGAACATATCTTGCGGAGCAATTTTATGATGCGATGGTATCCTATTCTCAACTTGCGGATATGCAGGTATCGGATATACACGTGATCGGATACGGAACGGGCGCCCGAGCGATATTGCAGACGATTTCTTTGGGATATCTGCAACCGGAAAGCGTCACTCTCATCGGAACGGATATCAATCTGACCGACAGAATTCAGTATAATATTCTTAATTTCACAAAAGACACTGAAATCGATTGGGTCAACAGAATCAATCAATACACCGGCGGTACTTTCTGGCATCTTATTTCCTCGCACTTGGACAATATTTCAACAAATGCAGACAATGAAAAATTGGCAGAACTACTCCAGTCCACACCTTCCGATGGGTCTATCGGCTCCATTGCGAATAACGTTACTTATTCCAAAATCGGATATTCTGTCCATTACCTGTTAATGGCCGATGTATCCATTATGAAGAGTACCGTATCATATTTAACTGCTCTTGATGATTTGAGCTACACACCTCAAAATTTGTTGTATGCAAGAGTTCCTTCATTGGCAGCTGCATTTCTCCTATTGAGCTGTATCTTCTTTACCCTCGGAAAGTCGCTGAAAAAACGCTTTGAGTACAAAAATACCCAATATATAGCCTTCCCCGAACACTTCGTTAAACATAAATTGATCGCATGGATTCCGGGTTTACTCGGAATGGTTTTGTTTCCCCTGGCGTTATACATTATTCCGATTAATTATCCTTACAACGACATCTTCAGATTGACATTAATCTGTGCCTACGGCATTTTGATGTACCTGCTCTATAAATTCACCAACTTCGGAAATGACCTCGGAAAGTTTTTGTTTGTTTCAGATCCGTCAAAAAACGCAAAAGGCGGATTGATCGGTGGGGCACTCGTAATTATTCTTACGGGAATCATCTCACTTACGGGAATGACCTATTTATTTTCTTATCTTTCAAAATGGCTTTGGATCATCATTTTCAGCATATCATGCTATTTTATCTTTTATATTGACGAAAAAGAAAGACGCCTGCTTGCCGACTCCAAAAGAAAAACCCTTAACCTATTGTTGCTGAACTATCTCATATTACCGATCGCAGTAATCATTTTTGCGTTAATCGGTATGTATAATACGTCATTTATGGTTTTGCTTGAAATTGCAATTCTCGTTTTCGTACTAAGCACCGAACAGCTGTTGATCAGCATCAACAGCCCGACAAGAGTCAATGCATTGATTAAAACGGTTCTGTTTCAAATGCTGGTTTTCGCTCAGTCCACTATGTTTTTGAATCAATAATCACATTGTTCAGAGCTCCGAATTTGCGGTACATTCAAAAAACAAAACGTTTTTTGAAGATGTATTTCGCATCGGAGCTTTTTTATTTCTGACATTTTTTATATTCTTTGCTGCTCATGGTAAAATGAGATCAAAAAGACTGGAACTCTGATTCGTGCAGATGAAACACAAAAAGAAATTTAGAATAACACTTTTTATCCTGTTGCCACTCTTTCTTTTACTTTTTATGTGGGCGCAAAACAATATTCTTACAGTTTCAAAGTATTCATACGAATCATCGAACATTCCGCAGGAGTTCGATGGATATCGCATCGTGCAAATTTCCGATTTACACAATAAAGAATTCGGACATAACAATGCGTGGTTGCTTCGCCTTATCAGTAAACAGGATCCGGATATGATTGTTATTACCGGAGATCTGATCGACAGCAATCATCCTGATTTTTCTGCAGCACTCAACTTTGCAAAAGAGGCAGGCTCGTATGCTCCTGTTTTTTTCATCAGCGGCAATCATGAGTCATATATCGACCAAACCGATTATCAATCATATCTGTCAGATTTGAAAACCTGCGGAGTTACGATTTTGGATGATCGCGCACAAACAATCAAATATGGTAACTCCGTCATTAACCTGATCGGACTTGCCGATCCGGAAATGCAGGATTCCCTTTTATCGAATGGCAAATCACCCCGAAATGAAGTGATCAAACAATTCGTCCGGACAGATACCGTAAATATTGTTCTTTCTCATCGTCCAGAACTATTCGAATACTACGCGGATGTCGGATTCAATTTAGTTCTGAGTGGGCATGCACACGGCGGGCAATTCCGATTTCCCATGATCGGAGGGGTTTATGCACCAAATCAGGGTTTCTTCCCGAAATACACAAAAGGGATTTATCGTTTGGCTGATACGGAAATGGTCGTGAGCCGAGGATTGGGCAACAGCAACTTTCCGCTCAGACTGTTTAATTTCCCGGAAGTAGTCGTTGTCGATCTCATGTCGCAGCAATAAAAAAGAATCGCACTTTCGATCTGCTGAAAAAGCGATCCCTTCAGTTTTAATCATTTTTAATCGCATAAACTTTTTTGTCTTAATAATCACTTTATGCGACGGACAGATCACGGCTCACACGCAAATGATTTTTGAATCTATTCCGGTGATACAGACCGCGCCGGATTCTGTAATCAGAAATGTTTCTTCCGTTCCGATCAACCCGTAATGTTCGATGCCCTTCTTTGGTTCCAGGGCAATTGTCATGTTGGATTGCAACGGCTCGTTGAATCCTTCGGCGATTACGGGATACTCATCAATGTGGAGCCCGATTCCGTGTCCGAGGAATTTCACCGTATTATTGCGGTACCCCATCAAACCATGACGGAATTCACTGTCGGTGCCGTTCAATGCCGCTTTATAAATTTCTGCAGGAACAGCCCCGGGATTCATTATTTCCGCCGTTCGCCACATCAACTCGGCGCATTGCTGAAAAGTGTCCTGTACAATGGCATCCGGTTTTCCCCCAAACGAATACAAAGCGGTTTTATCGGTACTGTACCCCTGGCACCCAAACCCGAAATCAACCAACACCATATCCCCTTTTCTCAGCCGTCTGGTTGTACTGCCCAAAAAAGGCGTGGCGAACGACGTCCCGATGGTACCTCCGGGACCGTCAAAACTGGTCGGATACAGTCCGCTTTCCGAAAAAGCGACATAACCCAATGACATCTCTCCATTCACGCCGGAAAATCTTGAAAGCCCCTGATATCCAAGTTTGATTGCCTCGTTGAATATTTCGCCGACCAACTCTGCCTCGCTGATCCCTTCCTTAAGCAATAAGGGTATCTTTTCTTCCGCAAGGATTCGGTGCCTTCTGCCTGATTCTACCTGAAGCGCCGCTTCGTACTCTGTTTTTACGGAACGCACTGACTGGAGCAAACGATCAATTCCTACTGTTTTTTCGAAATGGAAATATTTGGAAAACATCTCATACCAGGAGAGCGTCGCCTGATTTTTTTCCAGGTATACCGTATTCGGCAGTATCGGATATTCGCCAACCGCGTCCCGAAACGATTTCATTCCGCGGATATTAGAAAAACAGCTTTCCATCCTTGCACGCTCAATACTTCTTCTGACCCAAAAAACGGCTTTCTCTTCTCTTTCGATCAGCAGAATTCCTCTCTGCATTGTGCCCGTAAAATAATATAGATTCACATCGGATGAAATAACTGCCAATTCCCAGTCGGAATGTATCGTTGTCATTTTTTCTCTGAAGCGCTTCATCCGCAGCGCAAGTTCCTCCACGGTTAATCGTTGTTCTTTATGCATGAAAATCCTCGTAATAATTTTGTATCATTATACCACATGCCGACATACGGCCGATAGACATTCAGAATATTCATACAAAGCATCCGCTTGATTTTAAGGCAAATTTCCTGTATATTAAGTTACATCGCCCAAGGAAAGAGAATAAACACTATGTTTAAGAAATTCATTCAAATGTACAAACCTCACAAGAAATTACTGGTTCTCGATATGAGTGCCGCGTTTCTCATGTCCGCAATCGATTTGGCATTCCCCGTTGTCACAGGGAAAATAATAGATGACATTATCCCTTCCAAAGACTTCAGACTGCTGATCATTCTTTGTGCTTCCACAATTTTTGCATATGGCATGAAATATTTATTTGAATATATCGTCACATTCTATGGGCACACCCTCGGGCTTCGTATCGAAGTAGATCTGAGAGAGCGCGTATACCGTCATCTCCAGTCCATGTCATTTTCGTTTTATGATAACCAAAAAACCGGGCACATCATATCCAGGCTGACGAATGATATCTTTGACATCAGTGAGTTTGCCCACCATGGTCCGGAAGACCTCTTTATTTCGGTTATTATTCTCATCGGTTCGTTTATCGCTATGATTCAGTCAAATGTTATATTGACTGTCATCATCTTTCTGATCGTGCCGATCATGATTCTCTCGGCAATCCGAAACAACATGAAATGGGAAAACGCCTACATGGACGTAAAAAAACAAAATGCCGAGATCTCCGCTCACATCGAAGACAGCATATCGGGCATACGAGTCGTGAAAGCATTTACCAATGAAGATTATGAAATCCAGCGATTTGGAGAAACCTGTAAAACATATAAGAATGTTCGTGCTGCAACGTATAAGTTCATGGCAAGTTTTGTGAGCAACATGCATTTTTACACTGGGCTACTGAATATTATTGTTATTTTCATCGGGGGATATCTGGTCTATGCAGATCAGATGACAATCGGCGTACTGATCGAGTTTCTCATGTTCGTCAATGTTTTCGTCCAACCGGTCAGACGGTTTACTTCATTGATTGAAGATTATCAAAAATCCGTAACGGGATTCAAACGATGTATGGAAGTGCTTGCGCTGGAGCCTGAGATACAGGACGCACCCGATGCACTTGATGCGGGCACGCTGAAAGGATATCTCGTTTTTGATCATGTTTCTTTCGCGTACGGAAACGATATTCCGATTCTTCAGGACTTCTCCCTACACATCCAGCAGGGAGAGACCGTGGCTATCGTCGGCCCGAGCGGAGCGGGAAAAACAACATTATGCTCGTTGATTCCGAGATTTTACGAAATTACTTCCGGGAAAATCCTAATCGATCAAACCGATATCCGCAATTTCACGCAGGAATCGCTGCGCCGAAATATCGGTGTTGTTCAGCAGGATGTGTTCCTTTTTAACGGATCGGTGAAAGACAATATTGCATACGGCAGAGTTGAAGCGAGTGATGATGAGATTATTCAGGCAGCCAAATTTTCGAATCTTCATGAATTTATTATGGAGTTGCCGAACGGATATGACACCATTGTCGGTGAGCGCGGAGTCAAATTATCCGGAGGTCAAAAACAGCGGGTTGCGATTGCAAGAACCTTTTTAAAAAATCCGCCGATTCTCATCTTGGATGAAGCAACTTCCAGTCTGGATAACGAAAACGAAAAAATCATTCAGCAATCTTTCGATAATTTGGCGAAAAACAGAACGACTTTGATCATTGCGCATCGTCTGCAGACAATCGAAAATGCAGGCAGAATCATCGTCATGAGCAAAGGAAGCATTATTGAGGAAGGCACCCATCGATCTTTGATCGAAAAAAATGGAGTTTATGCAAAACTTTACAATGCTCAGACAATCGAGAGCCAACTGATCTGAGCAAATTATCGAAAGAAAGAGCTGTCTCAATCAGCTCTTTCTTTTTCGTTCTTGAGGAAAATCAGCACGGCATCACGTAAAAATTCTGTCAGTCCGGGCTGATGCTTGTCATAATAAGCGCGAAAACGATCATCGCAAACATACATCTGAACGATTCCCTCATGTGCTTGAGCGGAATATTCCGACCAGTAGAAGCTCAGCCATTGCTTATGCATCAGAGCTGCTTGCTGAGCTTTCTCGCAAGACGCATCTCCGCTCTGGAAGGCCTCCACGAGCGTTTCAATCAATTTGTTGCCAAGCACATCTATTTGTTCATACTCCGCTTCAGACATCGCTCGAATTTTCGAGTAAGTTTCCTCTACAGTATTTTCTCCATAGCGCTCGCGTATCTCTTTTCCGTAATTGGCTTCATTCTTCTCAATCAATTCCTTTTTTAATCCTTCAAATTTTTCAGCATCTGTCATTGTCAATTTCCCTTCCGCAGCTTCAATTGAGCGCGCCAGCAATTTCAACTGCTTTTCTATTGTGATTTTTTGGCCGAGAAGAATCTCCCTGTGTTCTTTCAGCGCAGAAAGCGAATCAAAATCCGGATCATGGATTAACTCGGATATCCGGGACAGTTCTATACCGAAAGAACGATAGAACATTATTTGCTGCAACATATCCGTCTGCTCCGAAGTATAGATTCGGTAACCGGAATCGCTGATTTTTTTCGGTTTCAAAAGACCGATCCGATCATAATACCGCAATGTTCGGCTTGTCAGATTCGCCAATTCTGCAAATTTTTTGATTGTATATTCCATTTTTTCCTCCCGACATTTGCAGTATAAACTATGACGTTACGTTAAAGTCAAGCTGATTATGAAAAAACCCGCCGAATTACTCGGCGGGTATGTGGATATATAGAAAGTATTTGTCTTTTTTTATGTGAAGTTTGCTACATGAACAGCGGTGCAAATACCAAAGAAACAATCGTCATCAGTTTGATGAGAATGTTCAAAGAAGGTCCTGACGTATCTTTATACGGATCTCCTACCGTATCACCGACAACAGCGGCTTTATGTGCATCGCTGCCTTTCCCTCCGTGAGCTCCGCCTTCGATATATTTCTTGGCATTATCCCAAGCCCCGCCGGAATTTGCCATCTGAATCGCAACCAAAACACCGGTAACCAATGCACCGACGAGCAAGCCTGCAAGAGCTTCTTTCCCAAGGATAAATCCGACAAGCAACGGAGCGGCAATCGCGATGAGACCGGGAATCACCATTTCTCTCAATGCGGCTTTCGTGGAAATCGAAACACAAGCAGAGTAATCCGGCTTGCCTTTTCCTTCCATGATGCCGGGGATTTCCTTGAACTGTCTGCGCACTTCGTCAATCATCTGATTTGCAGCTTTGCCGACAGCACTCATGGTAAGAGAACTGAACAGATACGGGAGCATCCCGCCGATCAGCATTCCGATCAGAACCATTGGTTGAAGGATAGACACTGCGGAATCGGTTAATTTGACAGTTTCCGTATAGGAAGCAAACAATGCCAATGCCGTCAGCGCAGCTGAACCGATTGCAAATCCTTTTCCGATTGCAGCGGTTGTGTTTCCGACAGAGTCGAGTTTGTCCGTAATTTCTCTGACGCTGTGATCAAGTTCGGCCATTTCGGCAATTCCGCCGGCATTATCCGCAACCGGACCATATGCATCAACAGCAATAGTCATACCGGAAGTACAAAGCATACCGACTGCTGCAAGTGCGATACCGTACAAACCGCCGCCGTAAAAGTAAGCAAAGAAAATTGCAACGCATATCAAAATTACGGGAATCGCTGTGGACATCATCCCAACAGAAAGTCCGGCAATAATATTGGTAGCAGCACCCGTTTCACTCTGTTTTGCGATCTTTTTAACAAATGAGAAAGAATCTGAGGTAAAAATTTCCGTTACTTTACCGATCAATATCCCCACAATTAAACCGGAGATGATCGATACGAAATATTTCATATCTCCAAGCATCGGTTTGACAAGGAAGAATGCAGCAATGATTACAATAATTCCGCCGATATATGTTCCCATATTCAACGAGTTTCTCGGATCCTTCCCTTCTTTTCCTTTTACAAAGAACGTTCCGATAACGGAAGAAAGCACACCGACTGCAGCAAGCGCAAGCGGAAACAGTACTCCGCCGAGCGTTTTAAACCCGACAGCTCCCAAAGTAACCGCAGAAATAATCGAACCGACATAAGATTCATATAAGTCAGAACCCATACCGGCAACGTCGCCGACATTGTCTCCCACGTTGTCTGCAATCACGGCAGGGTTTCTCGGATCGTCTTCCGGGATTCCCGCTTCCACTTTACCCACCAGATCCGCGCCCACATCGGCAGCCTTCGTATAAATACCGCCGCCGACACGTCCGAAGAGTGCGATGGAAGAAGCACCGAGTCCAAATCCTGTCAGAATCGTCGGGCTTTTGAAAACGATGTAACAAAGCGTTACGCCGATAATACCAAAACCGACCACGCAAAGTCCCATCACCGCACCGCCGCGGAACGCAACTTTCAAAGCCTGCGGAAGCCCGTTTCTTGCCTGAGCTGCCGTTCTGACGTTGGCTTTTGTTGCAATACTCATCCCGCAAAATCCGGCGAGCACGGAAAGCACCGCGCCGAACACGAAGCAAATCGCAGTTTCATAGCCGAGCGCAATGGCAAGTACAATTGCCAAAACGACGACAAATATTGCAATGAATTTATATTCGCTTTTCAAAAAAGCCATGGCTCCTTCGTGAATGAACGAAGCAATCTCCTTCATTCTGTCTGTGCCTTCATCGACTTTAATAATCGATTTGGCCAGTAAAAGAGCAGTCAATAACGTAATAATACCTGCGGCAATCGCAAGATATACTGTAATGTCCATTTCTCCTCCTAATTAAATAACTAACTGTACAATGCACTGAACAAAAAAATAGCGATCATAAAAATAATACCCGAAACAATTGTTGTTCTCTGCAGAAATGCCTGCAACCCTTTTGCTCTGCTTTTGCCGAACAAAGATTCTGCACCGCCCGCAACAGCGCCGCTCATTCCTGCGCTCTTGCCTTCCTGCAAAAGAACGGATGCAATCAATACAACACTAGAGACAAATACTAAGACCGATAATGCAATTTGCATACGATACCTCCACACATTTTACAAATAGAAATTATACCACATATCGTCTTTTTTTCAAACAAAAAAATCCCATGCCGTAATTTTAATTATTGGAAATCATTCCCTTTTTTTACATTGATTCGGATTGAACGGGTATGCTAAAATAAAGCATATTGTTCAAAATGAAAGGCAGCTCATGAAAAAGCTTAAAATGATTCTGACTGTTGCGCTGTGCAAATTGCTTATTTTTGCGTTAAACCTGTTTGGTTTTTCGGCCAATAATCTGCCCGGCAACGTTTGTCTGAAAATATACCGCACGATCATGCAGGATATGCAGCTTCCCGCATTGCTGATTTTTATCACCGGAACAAATGGGAAAACCGTTTCATCCATTACTCTCAGCCATATTCTCAGGCAAAAGGGACTGAGCGTCGTCAATAACAATGAAGGCAGCAATCAGGATTCCGGCATCATCTCAAAATTTCTCAAACACGCTACCCTGACAGGAAGGATCAAGGCAGATGCGGCCGTTTTGGAAGTGGATGAAGATTCCACCGCTAAACTTTGCCGAAAACTTCATCCGCAATATCTTATCGTAACGAATCTTTACCGTGATTCCATCAGCAGAAATGCTCATCCCGATTTTGTCTATGAGAAATTGGAGCAGATCCCCGGAGATGTTACACTGATTCTCAACGCCGATGACATGCTGTCTTGCACATTGGGGCGTGAAGGAAACCGCAAAATTTTCTATGGAGCCGCAAAAGCACCGGGCAAAACCGATCATTGCGAAAATATCATCTGTGATGTCCGAGTCTGCCCCAACTGCATGATGCCGATTACTTATGACTATATCCAATATCATCACATCGGAAGAGCTCATTGTGATCATTGCGGATACCGAATGCCGGAGCCTCAAATTTATGCGGATCAAATCGATATGAATAAAAAAACTTATCACATCTCTGATCGCATCCGCGGCACAGACGGCATACAGTTTTTCCCGACAGGAAATCTGTTTGAAATATACAACAACCTGGCCATTGTATCACTTTGTCTGGAGCTGGGGTATGATCTTAAATTTTTGACACAGTCGCTTTCTTCCGTATCCAAAGCGGGCGGACGTTATGAAGAAGTCCGAGTCAATGACACCGAGATTATTTCCATGGTCGGCAAGTCGCAAAATCCGATCTCCTGTTCCCAGAGCTTTTCCAAAGCAAAAACGATTGACGGAAAGAAAGTGATTCTCATTGCCGTTAACGACAGAGAATACGGTCTTCATACCCATCACGAAGATACCTCATGGTTTTACGACACTGATTTCGAGTTTCTGATCGACGATGAGGTTTTGCAATATATTGCCATCGGTCCGCGCGCTTATGATGTAGCATTAAGGCTGGTGCTGGCAGGAGCCGCTCCCGAGAAAATATTGACTCGATTTGTTTACGACACCGATGTCGTAAACATGATAGACTACGATGCAGTCAAGGGCGGTACGATTCTCTATTTCTTCGAAGTATACTTCAGAGAGTGGTCAAAAAAATTAAAACGAGCTTTGGAAGAGGAGGGCAAACGACATGAAAAGCGTTAAAATCGAATATTTCTGCCCGGAATTATGCCACTTTTACGGAGATCACGGGAACCTTCTCTATTTAAAAAAGAAGGCTCAGCTTATGGGAAATGACACGGAAGTTATTGAAACTCCCCGCGGACAGAATCCCTGCTTCGCATCGGGAGGCACTTCGTTTCTCTATCTTGGACCGACAACTGAAAAACATCAGTCGGTATTGATCGATGCATTGAAAAAATATTCGGACGAATTGCGCAACTATATTGAAAACGGAGGATTTGTCCTGGCAACGGGCAATTCCTGTGAAGTGTTTTATGAAAGTATTTTGCAGACAGACGGAAGCGAATTGCCGGGGTTGAATTTCTTTCCGATAAAAGCACAGCGATTTTCTGGAAAACGTTATTCGGTAAACGTAATCGGAGAGTATGAAGGACAAAAAATTGCCGGATACAAAAACCTGCTGAGCAGAACGATCACAAAAGAGAACCTCTATCCTCTCTTTCGGGCAATCAAAGAAAAAGGCGAAACAGCGCCGCCTGACGCATGGGAAGGAATCCATTATAAAAATCTATATGCTACATACCTATTGGGACCGATTCTTCTGCAAAACCCTTACTTCTCGAATCATTTACTGCATCAAATATTCGGAGACGATTACAGCGAACAATATATTCCTTATGAACGGGAAGCATATGAAAAAAGAATCCATGATGTAATGACAGACAAAAACCCCGATCACAACGGATAACTCTCCAAGGGGAAAAAGGCGGAAACATTCCGTCTTTTTTTTATTAAATAGTAATTAAATTTATATAAATGTATTTACAAATTATATAACGTGTTATACAATAAACATGATTTCAAACAGCACTTTGAAAGGAGGATGGCATGAAAAAAAATGTTTACAGCCTAATTTTGGCGGATAACATCGTCAAAGAAATCGATCGAATGGCTTATGCAAACAGAACCAATCGATCCAATATGATCAATCAGATTTTGGCGGAATACTGCTCCTGCACAACACCGGAAATGAGAATTCGTGATATTTTCGGTCAAATAGAATCGTTGATGGACAACGAGCGTTTTCAAGCAATAACAGCTCCTTCGGATTCTATTTTTACGTTAAGAAGTGCGCTTGATTACAAATACAATCCATCCATCCGCTATACAATAGAACTGTATCGAAACTGCGAAAATAATATAATCGGCTCAATGCGCGTCACCTTTCGGACACAAAACCTGCAACTCATCGATGAACTGACCTCCTTCTTCCTTTTGTGGGATAAAATCGAATCGGATACCGTCACAAATTCACAAAGGCGGAACGCCCTGATCGAACCCGGAAAATATGAAAGAAAATTTCTTGCACCGGAGATGAGGGAAGACTGTGCCGCACAGGAGGTAGCGGATGCGATTGCAGCCTATTTGAAATATTTCGATACCGCACTCAAAAGCTATTTCCGCGATAAAGCTGCCGGAGAAGAACCGGATCGGCATATCCGCGAAATATACAATCAATATAAACAAACAAGAACACCGATTATTTAATTCATCGGAGGTATTTTATGAACACACAGAAATTAACGCAAAAATCAATCGAAGCAATACAGGACGCCCAAAACTTCAGCGTGGAATATGGCAATCCGCAAATTGAACAGGAGCATTTGGTATACGCTCTGCTTTTGCAGGAGAACGGACTCATTCCCGAACTGCTCAAAAAAATGGGGATTGACGTAAAGTCTTTCACAGGCTCGGTCTTGAAGGAGATCGAAAAGCTGCCTAAAATGTCCGGAAGCGGAAGAGAAAGCGGGAAAGTCTACATTTCCCCGGAAGTGGACAATACTCTTGTTGCGGCAGAACGTAAGGCCGAACAGATGAAAGACGAGTTCGTGTCTGTCGAACATATCATGCTCGCAGTCATCGACAAACCGAATGCGTCCCTCAAACGTGTATTTACGGAATATACATTTGAAAAAACGAATTTCATGAATGTGCTTGCCGCAGTCAGAGGCAATACCAGAGTCACGACAGATACTCCGGAAGATACTTATGACGCATTGGAAAAATACGGCCGCGATCTTGTCGAAATGGCAAAAAACAACAAACTCGATCCGGTCATCGGCAGAGACGATGAAATCAGAAATGTCATTCGTATCCTATCCCGAAAGACCAAAAACAATCCTGTTTTGATCGGGGAACCGGGCGTCGGGAAAACCGCAATCGCGGAAGGCCTCGCACTTCGAATCGTAAGAGGAGACGTTCCGAACAGCTTGAAAGATCGTAAGATATTCTCGCTTGATATGGGTGCACTGATTGCGGGTGCGAAATTCAGGGGAGAATTCGAAGAACGTCTGAAAGCGGTTTTGGAAGAGGTCAAAAAAAGCGAAGGTCAAATCATTCTGTTCATCGATGAGTTGCATACAATTGTCGGAGCGGGTAAAACGGAAGGCTCCATGGATGCCGGAAATCTTCTGAAACCTATGCTAGCCAGAGGAGAACTGCACTGTATCGGAGCCACTACTCTTGACGAATACCGAAAATACATCGAAAAAGATGCCGCTCTGGAACGAAGATTCCAACCCGTTATGGTGGACGAACCGACAGTGGAAGATACCATATCCATCCTGCGGGGGCTTAAAGAACGATACGAAGTATATCATGGAGTCAAAATACAGGATCAGGCGCTGATTGCTGCTGCAGTGCTCTCTCATCGGTACATTTCGGATCGATTTCTTCCCGATAAAGCAATTGATCTTGTAGATGAAGCATGTGCCATGATCCGCACGGAAATCGACTCCATGCCGACTGAACTCGACATCATTTCCCGTAAAATCATGCAACATGAAATCGAAGAAGCCGCATTGAAAAAAGAAAGTGACAAACTTTCGGCGGAACATCTCAAACAGATACAAAAAGAACTGGCCGAAATGCGCGAAGAATTCAACAGCATGAAAGCTAAATGGGAAAATGAAAAAAGCGCCATTCAAAAAGTTCAGAAACTGCGGGAAGAACTGGAACAGATCAATGCAGAAATCGAGCAGGCAGAGCGTAATTACGACCTGACAAAAGCAGCAGAGCTCAAATACGGCAAACTTCCTCAACTCCAAAAAGCTTTGGAAGAGGAAGAACATATCGCAGAAGAAGCAGAACAAGGCAATTCCCTTCTCAGAGATAAAGTAACCGAAGAAGAAATCGCCAGGATCATTGCAAGATGGACAGGAATTCCCGTATCCAAGCTTTTGGAAGGAGAACGGGAAAAACTGCTGCATTTGGAAGATATTCTTCACGAGCGAGTCATCGGTCAGGATGAAGCCGTGCAGAAGGTCGCGGAAGCAATTCTGCGATCCAGAGCGGGTATTCAGGATCCAAACCGTCCGATCGGTTCCTTTCTGTTCCTAGGGCCAACAGGTGTCGGAAAAACAGAACTGGCAAAGACTCTCGCACAAGCGTTGTTTGATGACGAACATAATTTAATCCGCATTGATATGACGGAATATATGGAAAAATTTTCCGTATCCCGACTGATCGGAGCACCTCCGGGATATGTGGGGTATGACGAAGGCGGACAGCTGACCGAAGCGGTTCGAAGAAAACCGTACAGCGTACTGCTCTTTGATGAGGTCGAAAAAGCACATCCCGATGTGTTTAATGTATTGCTGCAAGTTCTGGACGACGGCCGCATTACGGATTCTCAGGGACGTACTGTGGATTTCAAAAATACAGTGATTATCCTCACTTCCAACCTCGGATCGAATTATATTCTCGACGGAATCGGTACGGACGGACAGATTACCGATGAAGCAAAAGAAACCGTGCAGCATTTGTTGCACCAGCAATTCCGCCCGGAATTTCTGAACCGATTGGATGATATTGTTTTCTATAAACCGCTCACAAGAAATGAAATCGGATCGATTGTCGAACTGCTTCTGTCAAATCTCAGAAGCAGACTTGCCGATCAGCAGCTTACGCTTACTGTTACGGAAGGCGCAAAAAGTTTGATTGCCGACGAAGGATACGATCCGGTATTCGGGGCAAGACCGCTAAAACGTTACATCCAAAAACACGTCGAAACAATGATCGCGAAAATGATCATCGGAGAAGATTTGGCTCCCGGCACTGATCTGAAAGTGGATTTGGAGGGCGGAAAGCTGATTGTAACCAAATAAATTGACATCAAAGAAAGGAACCCTTAACAAAAGGTTCCTTTTTTGATCCGCTGTTTCCGATTGGTTGCTGAAAATTCTAATGATAATGACCGTAATCATTCGTTGACTTATCGGATAAATCGTCCTATTATATTTTTAACGATATGACTTGGAGGAACTCATGAACAAAATAAAAGAGCACAGCGGATTGATTAAGGAATTTAAAGAATTTATTTCACGCGGCAGTGTTATGGATCTTGCCGTCGGCATCATCATCGGCAGCGCATTTACAGCAATTGTCAATTCTCTGGTAAAAGACATCATTATGCCTGTAATCGGACTGTTGATCGGAAAAATCAATTTCGAAAATCTGCAGATTGTGTTAAGCAAATCAACTGATGGCACCGTTCAATCCGCCATTACATACGGAACATTCATTCAAAACATCGTCAATTTCCTGATTATTGCATTTGTGGTCTTTCTTATGGTGAAAGGGCTGAATGGCTTCAAACGGAAAAAAGCTACCCAGCAGCAGACGGCAGCCGAACCGACTGTTCCCGATGATGTAAAACTGCTCACGGAGATCAGAGATCTTCTGAAAAAGTAATTGCGATCCTTTTCTGAATCACATGAGGAAACGTTCCGCAGTGAGCGTTTCTTTTTTAATTTATATTTTGATTGTTTGAAATAATTTCTTATATTGCACTTTTTAATCTGCTTGTAAATCAATCTTAATTCAAGTATAATGAAAACACTTATGGAGTGTACAGCAAATGAATTGGAATGAACTAACAATTTACACCTCGAAAGAAGGAATTGAGCCGGTCACGGGGGTATTGCTTGATCTCGGAATCACCGGATTTATCATCGATGATCCCGATGAGATGAAGCAGTTTATCGAAGAAAATTCCGATATGTGGGATTTGGTGGATGAAGATCTCAGCGCTTCTGCAGATACCCCGCCGAACATCAAAATTTATGTTTCGGACACCCCTCAAGGCAAAGATTTGATCCATTCGATTTATGCTCAAATCAGAGAGCTCTCTGCCCGGGACGAGCAGAAACAATTCGGAACCTTACAAATCGAGGTTGAAAATGTCCATGATGAAGATTGGGAAAACAATTGGAAACAATATTTCAAACCGTTTGAAGTCGGTCGCAATCTTGTAATAAAGCCCACATGGGAAGAATACAACAATACTCTTGGGAAAACGATTATTCAGATTGATCCTGGAAACAGTTTCGGCTCGGGGCTGCATGAAACGACCCAGATGTGTCTGGTGGCGTTGGAACGTTTTATTCTGAACGGGGAAACCGTCATTGATGTGGGTTGCGGAAGCGGCATCCTGTCCGTGGCTGCAGCCTTATTGGGGAGCCGTTCGGTTATCGGCATCGATATTGATGAGACAGCTGTTATTACGGCCCGAAACAGCGTAATCACGAATGAAACGCAAGATCGCGTCACCATCATCCATGGTGACCTCACAGATAAAATCAATGATCGTTCGGATATTGTCATCGCTAATTTATTCGCAAATGTTATCAAACGTTTGCTTCCCGATATCAAACGGGTGCTGAAGCCGAACGGCCTGTTTATCAGTTCCGGAATTATTACGGATACCGTGGAGGAAGTGCAGGAAGCTTATCGGGAAAACCATATTCATGTATTGGAAACGCTGCAAATGGGTGACTGGTATTTGATAATCGGAAAAAATGAAGACTGAGGATAGATATGAATGAAAGATTTTGCACGGAGGTGATCGGATGGATTATGTGATCGAGATGCTCAATATCACGAAAATCTTTCCCGGCATTATCGCCAACGATAATGTTTCGCTTTTGGTAAAGCAAGGAGAAATTCATGCTCTGTTGGGCGAAAACGGTGCCGGAAAATCTACACTGATGAGCGTTCTGTTCGGACTGTATCAGCCGGAAAGCGGACAAATCAAAATTAACGGCGAGCCGGTCAATATCAGCAATCCGAACGATGCAAACAGACTAGGCATTGGAATGGTTCACCAGCATTTTAAACTTGTCGGCAACTTTACAGTATTGGAAAACATCGTTCTTGGGGCAGAGGACACCAAATTCGGTTTTCTCTCACTCAGTGCAGCACGCGAAAAAGCGATGGCGCTCAGCAAACAATACGGGCTGATGATAGATCCGGATGCTTTGATACAGGATATCACGGTCGGAATGCAGCAACGCGTGGAAATACTTAAAATGCTGTACCGCGACAATGATATTCTGATTTTCGATGAACCGACGGCCGTATTGACCCCTCAGGAAATCGATGAATTGATGAACATCATGCGGGGGCTGGCGGCAGAAGGAAAATCGCTCATTTTTATTACGCATAAATTAAATGAAATTATGGAAGTTGCAGATCGCTGTACGATTCTCAGAAAAGGGAAATACATCGATACGGTTGAAGTGTCCAAAACAACTCCGGAAGCACTTTCCGAAATGATGGTCGGCAGGAAAATCAACCTGAAAATCGATAAAGACGAACAAACTCCGGGCGACGTAATTCTATCCGTGGAACATTTGTCCATGAAACCGAAACATTCTTCAAAAAATCTTTTGAAAGATATCAATTTCGATGTGCATAAAAAAGAAATTTTATGCATTGCGGGAATAGACGGAAACGGACAATCACAATTAATCTATGCATTGACCGGAATGATGCCTTTCGAAGAAGGAAGCATCAGCATCAATGATCGGGATATTACAAAAGCAGGCATCCGAAAGCGTCTGACAAGCGGAATCGGACATATCCCGGAAGACCGCCAAAAATACGGGCTGATTCTGAACTACACGTTGGAAGAAAACCTGATCCTTCAGTCTTATTTCACACCCCAGTTTCAGCGATTCGGTTTTTTGCATTTCGATAAAATCAGAGAATATGCGCTCAAACTGATCAAATTGTATGACATCCGCAGCGGACAAGGACCTGTCACGGTAACCCGAAGCATGTCAGGAGGAAATCAGCAGAAAGCAATCGTCGCAAGGGAAATTGACAAAAATCCCGACTTGCTGATTGCAGTACAGCCGACGCGGGGACTGGATGTGGGAGCAATCGAATATATTCATAAAAAGTTGGTCGAACAGCGTGATTCCGGTAAAGGAATTCTGTTGGTTTCCCTCGAACTTGATGAAGTCTTGAACCTCGCGGATCGGATTCTTGTCATTTACGAAGGAGAAATTGTCGGAGAATTTGACCCGAAACAAGTAACAGAAAAAGAATTGGGTCTTTATATGGCAGGATCCAAGAAAGGAGCGAAACTATGAAGCAATCCTTTCAAAAGGTCTTAAACAAAACAAAGCAGTTGATCATTATCGGAACAAAGAAAAACGGATTTTTAAGTTTCTCCGCTTCCCTAGGTGCAATCGCACTCGGATTGATTGTCGGATTGATTGTTCTCCTGATCAGCAACCCGGCACAGGCGTTCAACGGATTTTTGACTATTCTGGCGGGAGGTTTCTCCGGGGGCGCCTCCGGCATCGGACAGGTTTTATATTTGGCCACCCCGATCATCATGACAGGGTTATCCGTCGGATTTGCATTCAAAACCGGGTTATTCAACATCGGAACCCCGGGGCAGTTTATTGTCGGTGCTTACGTCGCTATTTATATCGGAGTCAAATGGACGTTTATTCCCTCTTCCGTTTTATGGATCGTTGCGCTTTTGGGTTCTGCCTTGGCAGGGGCACTTTGGGCATTTATTCCCGGAATACTGAAAGCATACAGAAATGTCAACGAAGTTATCTCTTCCATTATGATGAATTACATCGGTATGTATCTGGTCAATTATTTGATTGTACAAACCGTATATGATTCCGCAAAAAATCAGACCCTTCCGACCAATACATTTCTGCCGACTCTCGGGTTGGACAAACTCTTTCAGGGCGCAGGGCTGAACAGCGGATTCTTCATCGCAATCCTATGCGTTGCGATTATTTATATTATACTGAACAAAACAACATTCGGATACGAACTCAAGGCCTGCGGCTTCAACAGAGATGCAAGCAGATATGCAGGCATTAACGAAAAGAAGAGCATTGTTTTATCTATGGTGATTGCAGGAGCGCTTGCCGGATTGGGAGGCGGGCTTCTCTACCTTTCTTCCACAGGCAAATACATCTCAGTCGTCGATGTGCTCGCAAACGAAGGATTCAACGGAATCCCTGTCGCATTGCTCGGATTAAGCAATCCTGTCGGCATCTTTTTTGCCGGAATATTCATCGCCTATCTTACACAAGGCGGCTTTTATATGCAGCGTTTCGATTTTGTTCCCGAAGTCATCAACATCATCATTGCAGTCATCATATACTGCAGTGCATTCTCTTTGGCATTTAAAAATTTCTTTCAGAACAGAAGAAAGAAAAAGGAAGGTGAACTGTAATGAGCGTGGTTTATTTTCTTGTTCAGCAAACAATGTACTTCTCCATTCCACTGCTGGTGGTAGCATTGGGCGGCATGTTTTCAGAACGCAGCGGTGTAGTCAATATCGCGTTGGAAGGCATTATGCTGATGGGAGCGTTCACCGGAATTTTCTTTATCAAAATTATGCAGCAGAATTCAGATCTGAACGGTCAGGCTTTGCTCCTGATCGCATTGTTGATATCGGGTGCAGTCGGACTGATCTACTCTGTCTTTCACGCATATGCTTCAATCAATATGAAAGCGGATCAGGTCATCAGCGGTACAGCACTCAATATGTTTGCTCCGGCCTTTGCAATCTTTACTGCACGTATGGTTCAAAACGTTCAGCAGATCACATTCTCCAATCAGTTTCGTATCGCTGAAGTTCCCGTATTGGGCTCCATTCCGGTTATCGGAGACATGTTTTTCAAAAATGCCTATATTACAACCTATATCGGAATTTTGATTCTTCTGATCGCGGCACTGGTATTGTATAAAACAAGATTTGGGCTCAGACTTCGCTCCTGTGGAGAGCATCCTCAGGCTGCGGACTCGCTTGGAATCAATATCTATAAAATCCGCTATGCAGGTGTCATGATTTCAGGGTTCCTAGCGGGAATGGGTGGATTGATTTTTGTTGTGCCCACATCCACAAATTTCAATGCAACAGTTGCCGGATACGGATTTTTGGCTTTGGCAGTATTGATTTTCGGACAATGGAAGCCGGGGCGCATCTTTTTGGCAGCATTGTTTTTTGGACTGATGAAAACTCTTGCGGCTGTGTATTCCGGTATTCCGTTTCTTCAGAATCTGCCGATCCCGAGCAATGTTTATAAAATGATCCCTTATATTGCCACCATCATCGTACTCATCTTTTCTTCCAAGTCTTCTCAGGCACCGAAGGCTTCCGGAATTCCGTACGACAAAGGCAGCAGATAACAAAATAAAATAACCTACAGAGGGCAGCATTTATTTCTGCCCTATTTTTTTGGAGAGTAAATCAAATGAGTATATTGGTTACGGGAGGCGTCGGTTATATCGGCAGTCATACTGCCGTTGCACTGATCAACGCGGGTTACGAAGTAGTTATTGCGGACGATCTCTCAAACAGCAAACAAGAGGTTTTGAACCGGATCAAGCATATAACGGGTCAATGTCCCAAATTCTATCGGATTGATGTATGTGACCTCACAGCTTTGGATCAGGTTTTTCGCAACGAAGCGATTGATTCTGTGATTCATTTTGCGGGTTACAAAGCAGTCGGCGAATCCATGTCGGACCCGTTGAAATACTACAGAAACAATTTAGATTCGGCTATCAGTGTTCTTGAAACGATGCAGAAATACAATGTCATCAATTTTGTTTTCAGTAGTTCCGCAACTGTTTATGGGATTCCAAAAACGGCTAAAATAAAAGAAGATTTCCCAATTCATCCGGCAAATTGCTACGGAAAAACAAAAGCCATGATCGAAGAGATTCTAATTGATATTGCTTCTGCAAATCCGAAAATGAATATTGCGATTCTGCGTTATTTCAATCCGATCGGAGCACATCCAAGCGGATTGATGGGAGAAGATCCGAATGGCATCCCCAATAATCTGATGCCATATATCACACAAGTGGCGATCGGAAAACAAAAAGAACTTCATGTTTTCGGAAATGACTATCAAACAAAAGACGGCACCGGAGTCAGAGATTATATCCATGTCTGCGATCTGGCCAACGGTCATTTGGCAGCACTTAAAAAATTAGAAACCGGATGCGGTTTAGTAACTTATAATTTGGGAACGGGTACCGGATATTCCGTAATGGATATTATTGAGACTTTCGAAAAAGCCAATCATATTCCGATTCCGTATGTCATTGATCCGAGACGCCCCGGAGATATCGACGAATATTATTCCGATCCCCAAAAAGCGAATGAGGAACTGCATTGGAAAGCAACACGAACCTTAATCGATATGTGCGCAGATTCATGGAATTGGCAAATGAACAATCCAAACGGATACGTATAATAATCAACGAACGGTTCTTATTTGATCTTCCTTTTTCCTCTCATTTACACTTGATTTTCAATTTGGAAATCGATATAATAATAAAGCAGTCGGGGTGTGGCTCAGCTTGGTAGAGCGCTTGAATGGGGTTCAAGAGGCCGGAAGTTCGAATCTTCTCACTCCGACCATGTCATCAGAAAAATGTCAGCGTTTATGTGCTGGCTTTTTTATTTTTGTAATAATTAATTTAATATAGTATTCTTTTGTCATACACCCTTCATTTATTGGTCTTTGTTTATACAAAACAACTGATTAGGCGCTTAATATCTTCCAATATCCGAAATTTTATGAAATAAAATACCCGATCTAAATTCTCAAATCGGGCAAAGCAGTAACCTATCGAAGATAAATCATGATAATTTTCAAAATATTTTTTCCGACCGACAAAACAACCCCTTACAAAAGCCATAGATAAATTAAATATATTCAACCGTTCTTATTTGGAGAGCCCATCTATAGATGGACTCTCGTTTGTATTTTTGATATATGGCGACCATTATTTCCGATTCCTATGGAGGACCCGATGATAAATATGGCAGATCGAGTATGTTGAAAATAATGGATATATCTGTACCTATTTCTTCGGCTGTGTGCCGTAGATGTTGTTTCTGTATCCCGCAATGTATTCCATGCAGTAATCATCCATGCCGAGAAGCGCTTCCGTCGCATAGATCATTCCCATCATGTCTCTGTTTAAGGGGTCGAGGATTGCGCTGTCCATTCCCGCATTCATCGCCAGCACCACAAATCCCTGATTCACCAGCTTTCTTGCCGGCAGGTTGAAGGAGATGTTGGATACCGCTCCCGTGATGTGGATGGTCGGGTATTCGGATTTAATGGCATGGATGACATCCGTTACCATCTTGATTCCGTCTTCCGAAGTACACAGCATTTCAACGAGCGGGTCAATGTGGAATCTTGAGGGATCGATACCGTACTCTTTGGCTTTTGCCATTAAGTTTGCGAACACTTCCAGTCTTCGTTCCGCTGTCTGGGGGATGCCGTTGTCGTCGTTTAACAGCGCTGCAACTTCCCATCCCGGGTTTGCCGCAAGCACCGGGAAAGCGAGGTCTGTTTTGTCCCCTTCCATGCTGACGGAGTTGAACAGTCCGGGTTTGTTGCAGAACGGCATGCATTCGATGCATACGTTCACGCTCGGGCTGTCTACCGCTATCGGAAGGTCGCTCACTTCCTGTACGAGGTCGATGAGCCATTTCATCGTTTCCACTTCGATGTCTTCCGACACCGATGCGCACACGTCGATGAATGTTGCTCCCGCTGCTGTCTGGGCTTTCGCCAGTTCTTTGATCTTTTCTCCGTCGCGTTCTGCGATTGCTTTCGCTACCGACGGGATGGATCCGTTGATTTTTTCTCCAATGATGATCATGTATTGGTTTCCTCTTTATTTCTGCAGTAAACTTATTTAATGATCGCTTTCGCAAGCACGGCAGCACCGCCTGCATCCTGCGCATAACCGTCAGCACCGATTTCATCCGCGAATCCCTGCGTAATCGGAGCGCCGCCCACGATTACTTTGAAACCTTTCAAGCCCGATGCTTTGATTGCTTTGACGGTTTCTTCGAGGGAAGGCATGGTGGTGGTCAGCAGCGCCGAACATGCCACGAGATTGACTTCCGGGTTTGCTTTGATCGTATCGATAAAGCGCTCTTTCGGTACGTCAACGCCGAGATCGATCACTTCAAATCCTGCGGATTCGATCATGAGAGACACGAGGTTCTTGCCGATGTCGTGTAAGTCTCCCGCTACCGTTCCGATGACACATTTGCCTAAAGAGACTGCGCCTTCGCCTGCAAGTAAGGGTTTTAATACTTCGACACCTTTCTGCATTGCGCGTGCCGCGACCAGCATTTCAGGTACAAAGATTTCTCCGGATGAGAATTTTTCGCCTACCACTCCCATTCCTTCGATCATTGCTGCCAGGATTTCCTGTGCGCCCGCACCTTCATTCAGTGCTTCCTGCACAAGACCCGGTACGATCTTCGCTTTGCCTGCTTCTACGTTTGCTTTTACTTCTGCTACTTTTGACATTTGTTTGTGATTCCTCCTTAATTTATCGTTCCGTTCCATCATGAAACGGATGTTTTTCGGGGTAGTTCATTCCGGTAATTGATCTGAAACAGATACAATCCCCAGATTATGTTGGTGATTGATACATTCCGAAGTATCTGTTTTCTGTTGTCAGAATGCTTGTCTAACTAGCTTTGTGCGGTTTGCAATGCAATGCGCGCTTTCTTTTCGGCACCCATGGTGATCAGGAATATGACGAGAAGACTGAGCACAAAAGAGATTGCATCTTGCCACAGCATCGTTATGGTTGAAACCCCGCCGATTGTAAAAATCGTAAAGATCAGGATTGCGTAATTGTTCATGACTTCAGGAAGTTTCCCTGCAATCAGGCAGGTGACGGTCAATACAACACCAATTAAAAATCCGATTGCGGAAAATGAGAAAACATATCCCAAAACAATGCCATACAAAGAGCCGAGGGCACAATGTATCATAGACTTTTTTGACGGCGTTTTTTCTGTTGCCATAAACAATGTAACGATGACAAGGGTAAGCCAGAGTCTTTGGAATCCAAACAGCATTCCGCTGCCGATAACCGCTGCTCCGATAGCCGCAACGGATGTGAAAGCGACCACAAAGGCTGTTAACAAGGACTTCATATTTTTTCTCCTTCATTTATGCAGTACCTGTGTTCACTGCATTATCAATAGGGGATTGATTTTTAAGTGAATCTGTTTCACTTGATCGGACACAAAAAAGTTAATTGCCTGCTTTTTGATTGTATTCGATGCGGCTGAGTTCATAGATCGCATCTGCGAAAATCCCATATTTACTCGGATCATTTCCTCCGGTCGAATCAATGTTCATTCCCAATAAGACCCATTTGTCATGGTATTTTTCCCACCAGACTTTTGCCAATGCATGAATTTGAGCGTCATCCATATCGGCGGTTAGTGCCGTGTTCGGGACTGCCAGTGTCATTGACGAACCTTCCAGCATTTCCAACATTTTATCGACATCGTTCAGAGAAAGCTGAGGCGTCCAGAAATCATCTCCCTGTTCAATCATGGCAGGAATCAGTTTTTGCGCATTGCCGCAGCAATGATGTTCAAAGGTGATCCCCAGTTCGTGACAGGCATCCGTCACTTTTTTGATATACGGAACGAGCATTTCTCTGCATGTTTCCAAAGAGAAGAACGGTCCTGTGCTGGTTCCCCAATCGTCATGGAAGTAGACACACGTCAGATTAGTTAAGAGTTTTTTCATTCTCTGAATATAATCGACATAAACATCCGACAACCGGTCGAAAAAACGATGCACGCCTTCTTGCTGATCTTCGTCGACAAGAGCAATCGCTGCTTCCGAAACCCCCATCAGGCACATCAGTCGTTCCCACATGCCGAGCTGAATGCCCAATTGATGGACTCTGTCATTCGCAAGATAGTCGACGTTCTCTTTTTTGATGCCATCCCAATCCAGTTCGTCGAGATTCGGCATGGAGACATAGTCTTCCCATTTTGTAATATCGGGAACTTTCGTTACACCGGGTTTGGCGGTTGCTCCTCCTGCATTGCCTTCCCATTGGAGTTCCAGTTCAAACCATCCAACCTGGATATTCCCGACTTCTTTGAAATTGATAACGCCTCCTCCATCAAAACACTGGTGGTTGGCATAGTTGTCCGGATGCTGTCGCGGACGGAACTGATCGAAATCGATAGGTCCGAACCAACCTGAAATCGGCATCCAGTAAGGGATTTCCTTGTTGAGAAACATCTCAAAGTTTTTTGTTCTTTCTATCGGACGATAGAATTTCGGCATAGGTGGGATACAAGGCATACCGGCGATTTCAACGCTCTCGACGGGCGGATACATCCCGATGATTTCATGTTCTTTTGCGGGATCGTAGGGTACTCTGTTCATAAAGATACCTCTTTCTTAAGATTTTAATTTCATATTATTACAAAAAAAATCAAAAGAAAACCGACAAAGGAATTGATAATGTCATGCTGATACGATACAATTTATAGTGTCAAATATTTCCGATGCGAGGTGTGATATGTTGTTGTACGGTTCTGTGATAAAATATCGATTAAACAGCAAATTTCGTTGTAATTACAAGATTTATTCGGGTGATATCGAAGTCGATTTGCCCTTGTTCTTCGATGAATCAGCGAAATTGGTAGGTCATATTGTCTTGATTGATGGGAATCAAAGAATACAAATTGTACGGAAATATGAAAACGTGATATTTGTATGCAGGCAGGACACATCCAAGAATATACTCAGTTCAATGAATAATCTGATCGTGATCGAAGAGGATGTTTCCATGCTCACAGTATTCAACGAAATCATTGATATCTTCTTGACGTTCAATCGGTGGGAACGACAAATGACGGATGACATCAATAATTTTGTGACGTTCGGCAGAATGTTTGATGATTTGACGCCAGTGGTCGATCAGGGAGTTTTTTTGGCAAACTCCAAGTTTCATATGGTTGGATTCACAAAAAAATATCTGGCGAATTTTCCTGATCTGGAAATCAAGCAGGCACAGAAGATGATTGTTAAACAGAATTTCCGCGATCTGGATTCCGTGACCGATGTGTTTCAGTACAAGGCAATCGAACATTGCATTCACAAAAACATTTTTTATCATAATGAATATGTCGGACGGCTCGGAACCTGGTACTATCCGGATGAAGAAAAAAACGCGTATTATTCTCATATTCTGACATATTTTGGCAAGTATCTGGAAGATCTGTATGCGCAAACCGGTTCTTTCGAGCGCGAATCCGGCATGACTCAGGTGTTAAAAACCACGCTTATTGAGCTGATCGGCGGAAATACTGTGGAGTTTTATACCCTAAATGAGATTTTGCAGATGAATCAGTATCAGCCCGATGATGAGTACTACCTGATTCAGCTGAAAACAAACGCACAAAAAGACGCATCGGATATTTATGCCGATTACATCGGAGAACAAATGGAACGCAAATGGCGTGGGGTTACCTGTGTGAATGCCGAATCGTCCACGGTGATTCTGCTGAATGCCACCGTGTATGGCAAGTATGAAACCGCAGATTTTTTCCAGCAGCTCACTTACTATATCCGCGACAGTATGCTGTTTGCTGCAGTGAGCAGGAAATTTTCCAATCTGCAAAACGTCAGAATGGCGTACAGACAAACGGAGATCGCATTCCATTTTGGACGAGTTACGGATGCAAGCCATTGGATTTACCGATTTGACAATCATGTTTATGACTTCCTGCTGCAATCCGCAGCGGACGGATTTTCGCCGGATCAGGTGGCGATACCCGCTTTGGTGCAGTTGAGATCGCATGACGGAAAACATCAGACCGAATATTACAAGACATTGTTTGAATACATTCGTCAGCAGTACAATGCGACTGCGGCTGCACAGGTACTTTTTATCGCCCGCAGTACGTTTCTGAATCGGCTTGAGCGGATTGTCGAATTGACCGGATTGGATTTGGACGATTGGAAACAAAGGCTTTATCTGACGCTTTCTTATTATTTCTACGAAAACGAAGCAGAAAAAGCATCCGATGCCAAATCCCGCCAAATGAAAGAATAAACCGCTTCTCCATGAATTGGAAGCCATACGCGTTCCCTACAGGATGGTACATCGTCGTTTCAATTTCAGAACTTGTTTTGCGGTCTCATTCGTCGCGCAAAAAACAGCCCCCTGCGGAGGCTGTTTTCGATATACGATGATACAAAGCGTGCAAGGTATGCGCTACCTATGAGGAACGCGTTTTACGCGTTCCTTACTTATATTTATTTTATGATGGATTTCGCAAGCACGGCAGCTCCGCCGGCATCCTGCGCATAACCGTCAGCACCGATTTCATCCGCGAAGCCCTGCGTAATCGGAGCGCCGCCCACGATTACTTTGAAACCTTTCAAGCCGGATGCTTTGATTGCTTTGACGGTTTCTTCGAGGGACGGCATGGTTGTGGTCAGCAGTGCCGAACATGCCACGAGATTGACTTCCGGGTTTGCTTTGATCGTATCGATAAAGCGTTCTTTCGGTACATCGACTCCGAGATCGATCACTTCAAATCCTGCGGATTCGATCATGAGTGACACCAGGTTTTTGCCGATGTCATGCAAGTCTCCCGCTACGGTTCCGATGACACATTTGCCTAAAGAGACTGCGCCTTCTCCTGCGAGAAGCGGTTTTAAGACTTCGACGCCTTTCTGCATGGCACGTGCTGCCACCAGCATTTCCGGTACAAAGATTTCTCCGGATGAGAATTTTTCGCCTACCACTCCCATTCCTTCGATCATTGCAGCCAGGATTTCCTGTGCGCCTGCTCCTTCGTTGAGTGCTTCCTGCACCAAGCCCGGTACGATCTTCGCTTTGCCTGCTTCGACATTTGCTTTTACTTCTGCTACTTTTGACATTGTTTTCCTCCTTAAGTTTTTCTTTTATATTGCCTAACATACAAAACTCAAACATATTGGGTTATGAATAAACCCTTTTCTGATCAAAAGAATGATTCGATATCTAGAATTTTCAAACGCGTCTTTGGCGATTTTTCACAATAAAGGAGCAAACAGTCAAAAGCACCATCAAAATAAGAGTAATAAACATTGCAGGGTATTCCATTTGAAGATTCTGGGATATTTTTGTAAGTAAAATCAATAAATAACTTGCTAAAAAATTACCGATATTTGCGAAAATAATGATGGATGAAGAAGCTGCAACAATATCTGATTCTTTAACTAAGGCATTGTTATCCATCATTGGTAGATTATCATAGCAAGTGCAACATAAAAGATAGCTCAAAGCAGAAAACTCCAGTAAGATAAAGGTGAGAAAACCAATCTTAAAAAGGAGAGAGTGCCATGAGCTACCACCATCTTAGCATACA
>JBGMEA010000003.1:0-39218 GCA_041447245.1 Anaerofustis sp. | reverse complement strand
AATTAACTCGCTTCCCTCTCACGCTCTTTCGCTTGTTTAAGCGCTTTCCCGTGCGGTCAGCTTTTATATATTACCAAACGCCCTCCCCTTTGTCAACTCTTTTTTTCCCTTTTTTTTACCTTTTTTTACATACTCCGAACTGTGTTCTTAATCCACTCGGGATACAACAAAAGCGCCGTCAATATGGCGCTTTCAATAAGAGGATACATCGCGTTTTTGATCCGTGCACGGATCGGGATTGCAAAATCAATCGGCAGAAACAAAAGGTTCGCATTCACCCTGTGATTTTTTTTTGCATGCTTTTCCATAGCATTCCTTCACGAACGTAATGCAGATGAGTATTGCAGAAAAAATTGCCGCTATCAGATAACGGTCTTTTTCGGTGGAGCCTCCGACCAGAGTAGAAACATTATTGATAATGAGCGGAGAGCAGAACAGTCCGAAACTGCTGGACGCAGTAAAGATTGCAATCGCGATAGTCGCGCCCGCAGGCGGCACGGAAGAAGCCGAAGCAAGAATGCCCGTCGGAATGGAAGAACCGACCCCCATGCCGACCAATGCGCCGCCAAGGAAAACCACAGGCAGAGACGGAGCCCAGGAGCAGAGAAGCGTACCGCACATCACACTGGCAAGTCCCGCAGTAATGGTGAAGGTTTTGAGCCGTTTATAGATTCGTCCCATCAGCATCCCCGACACAAAGCTCGCCGTCGAAAAACAAGCCGTAGCCACGCCCGTCAGAGCCTGTGAACCGAGATCGTTGTGCTTCATCAGAAGTGCGACGTTCGTATTATAAGTGTATTGACAGACCGAAAAGAAGAAAATAAGCAGGCAATAATACAATAGCGTGGGATTAAACAGTTTCACCGAAGCCATGTCCGCTTTTTTCGCTTTCTCCCCTTTCGGCAGAAGCAGGTAGACGATAAACAGAACGGGAATGGTTACAAGATAAACATAATAAACATAATACCAGTTCAAAGAAGACAACCATCCCGCGCACAGCATAATCGCAGTGCCTCCGATGCTGAGGATCGCCGATTGTTTTCCCATGAGGGAACTGCGTTCCCCGTTCTCGAAATAGTCCGCAATCAAGGCGGTGGACAGCGTCATGACGATGCCCTGTCCGAGACCGATGATGACGGCCGCTATATATAACGTAGACAGACTCTCATGAAAGAACAGCGCGAATACCCCGCCTGCGCTCATCATTAAAAGCGCGGTCAGCACCATATTCTTCTTGGTCATATAATAGATGACTTTTCCGGAGAGCAGCACGGCAGTCAGAGACGCCAGGGTGGACAACGTGAGTGTCATCTGTACGCCGGACAGGCTGACATCGGGAAACAGCTCCCTCACTTTAGCCAATATAATAGACAATGCTGCCGGCGACATGACCACGGCAGACATCGTCAGAATTGCGATTTTGGTCTTTAAGGATTGAGACATACGAACCTGCTTTCATTAAATTTTTTGGGAAATATGAAATATTGATTTTTTACGATATTGATGTGTTTTATTTTACATGATAACGGTTTGACACACAATCATTTTTTGTCATTTGAGACAGATTGTCAAAATGTCAGAGAAATTAGGGAGTGATTTCTTTGACAAATGACAAGTATTCCAAACTGCCAAGATTAAAAATACCGCCGCACTGAAGTGCAGCGGCTATGCCGAATGAAAAACAGCACAAATTTACTCGGCGGATACTTTGCCTGTATCGGAAGGTTTGCGTGCTTCGTAAAGAATCGTAAAAAGCATCAGCGCTGCGGCAAGCACCGCTGCAACGAGACAGCGCGACTGTTCGCTTACACCGCCCACAAGCGAAGTCAGAAAATTGATGACCAAAGGAGAACAGAACAAGCCGAACGTACTTGCCGCGGAGAATGCGGCAATGGCGCCTGTCGCACCGGCAGACGGCACAGCGGCGGCAACAGCGAGCAGTCCGCTGGGCGTGGAAGATCCGATCGCCAAACCGACGAATGCGCCTCCGGCAAGCACTGCGAGTAACGAAGGAGCCCATGCGCTGAGCAGCAAACCCGCTACGATACAGAAGATGCCGAATGTAAATGTATATTTTTTAAACACTTTGATAATTCCGCCCATCAGCATCCCGGAAAGAAAACTCGCTGCAGTGATACAGGCATTGGCCACTCCGCTCATTGCAGAGGTTCCGAGCTCTGTATTTTCAAGCAACAACGAAATATTCGTCGCGTAAGTATATTGAGTAATGGAAAAAACAAAGATTACTAGACAGTAGTAAATGACAGTCGGATTCAGAATCTTAACCTTTTCGCCCTTTTGGACAGTCAGCTTTTCGCCCTTCGGAAGGAGCGCTTTCACAATAAGAAACAGCGGAATGCCGAGCAGATAGACGAGATAGACATAATACCAATTGACAGCCGAAAGCCATCCGGCAAGCAGTAGAAGCGCAGAGCCGGCAATGTTCAGCACGGCAGACTGACGCCCCATCATCGCGTTACGCTCCCCGTTTGTAAAATAATCGGTAATCAGAGCGGATGAGGTGGTCAGAATGATCCCCTGACCGAAACCGAACACAATGCCTGCCAAATATAATGTGGCAATGCTTTGATGAAGCAGCAACCCGATCATTCCACCCGCTGCCATCATAAGCAGGGAAATCAGAATCATATTCTTTTTACTCATATAGTAAACGAGGCGACCGGACAGAAGCACCGCAATCAGCGATGCAAGCGTTGCCATCGTCATCACCAACTGCACGCCCGACAGGCTGACGTCGGGGAACAGTTCGCGGACTTTGGCAAGAATCGTAGAAATCGCAACCGGAGACATCAGCACTGCCGACATCGTCAGAATCGCTATTTTGTTTTTTGTTGATTGTGTCATAATGATGCCCTGCTTTCTCATGTAACATAGAGTTTACTTAATCGATTAAGGATACGGTACTCTCATTTTATCGTAAACAACATACAGATGCAACTACATTATATACGTATATAGGCATATTTCAAAAGTTTTAGCTGCTTTCTTTTTTCCTCTGCGCCGTACCGCATCGGGATTGTTTCACTTTATTTTCTCAAAAAACGCAGACATGCATGTATTTATGCTGTTGTGATTGATACAAAAAAAGAGACCGAAATCAACGGTCTCTTTCCGATCGGCGCAAAGTAAATACTTCCCGGACACATGCCTTGAACGATTATACGATTCCGGCTGAGCAGTTCTTTGCGCAAACAGCCAAAATCAAAGCGCCTCAGAAAATCATATTTCCGAAAATTAAAGTCAGGACAATCAGCACAACACAGATAAAAAACAAAATTTTTGAAATCTGCTTTGCAGTGTTCGCAACTCCCTTAAACCCAAACAGCCCGGCGATGACCGCAATCACCAAAAAGATCAATGCCCATTTCAACATAATGATTCCTCCGCATTGTTATCCGTTCATTCGATGCCGTCAATCTGTTTTCAGCACACCGAATTTTCTATCTTATTGTAAGAATACCGCATTGTTTTGTCAAGCCGAATATTCCTTCGAAACCCGATACGACCGCATTTCATTGAAACAAAGGAAACATATCTTTCGCTTTTGCCGGCGGACAGGGTTATTCCAAGGAATCCAAATATGCCTTGACCACTTTCGGGTTGGGAGAGCCCGTCATTTTTTTTGCTTTAATGGACGTTTTCACATCCAACACATGATAAATATCCTCTCCAAAGAGTTCCGAAGCAGACTGCAGTTCATCAATAGTCAGATCGGCAAGATAAATTCCGCGAATCACGCAAATCTTTACCAGTCCGCCGACAATAAAGTGAGCGTCGCGGAACGGGCATCCTTTTTTCACAAGATACTCTGCCATATCTGTGGCATTGACAAAACTGTTCACAGCCGATGCCAGCATTTTGTCGTCATTCACATGAACGGTTGCAATCATCTTTCTGAAAATACTCAGGCATGCACCAACCGTATCAACCGCATCGAACACACACTCTTTATCTTCCTGCATGTCTTTGTTGTATGCAAGCGGCAGGCCTTTCATGACAGTGAGAAGACCGAACAACGAACCGTAGACCCTTCCCGTTTTGCCTCGGATCAGTTCCGCCATATCCGGATTTTTTTTCTGAGGCATCATCGAGCTGCCTGTTGAGAATGCATCCGAAAGTGTGATATAGCCGAATTCCTCCGTTGACCACAGAATCACTTCCTCACAGAATCGGCTCAGGTGCATCATAATGACGGAAAGTGCGGAAAGCAATTCGAGCAGATAGTCCCGATCGGACACCGAATCCAGGCTGTTTTGTGTCACTTCGGAAAAATCAAGCAGTTCCGCCGTATATTCGCGGTCAATCTCGAATGTGCTGCAGGCAAGCGCACCGCTGCCGAGCGGCATGCGGTCGGTTCGTTTATAGGTATCCTGCAGGCGGGAGATGTCTCTTCGGAACATTTCGATGTATGCGCACAGATGATGAGCAAACGTAATCGGTTGCGCTTTCTGCAGATGCGTATACCCCGGCATTACCGTATCAAGATTGTTCAGAGCCAACTCCTTAAGCGAATCAATGAGTTCCGAAGTCAGTGCGCTGAGCTGATGAATTTTTGCTTTGACATACATGCGCATATCCAGCGCCACCTGATCGTTTCGGCTGCGCGCGGTATGAATCCGCTTTGCGGCATCTCCGATCCGTTCCGTCAAAATCGATTCGACTGCCATATGAATATCTTCATACTGTGTGCCGATCGTATAGACCCCGGACAAAACCTCGTCACGCAGACTTTCCAATGCATCGACACAGACAGATGCATCCTGCGAATCGATGATCTCCTGTTTTTGAAGCATTCTCACATGGGCGATGCTTCCCTGTATATCATATTCAAACAGCGCCCGGTCAAAGCGCAGAGATGAGTTGAATGCGTCGGCGGCTTTATCCGTTTCCGACTCAAAACGTCCCGACCAGAGTTTCATTTCCGTTCCTCCGTATTGTTGTGTCTTTCATCTTAACACGGAACCGCAGCACAATTCAATGCGAATCCGTTGCATTCCCGAGTTTCCGTTTTGTCAAAACGATCATCGGACTGAAAAGTCGTAGTAGTCGATATCTCTGCGCAACGTCCACCCGGATGATGTCCAAAACGCGGCACCCAGCTCATTGTCTGCAAAAACGATGGCTTTGACTTTCCCGATGCCCAATGCGTGCAGCGCCTGCATCACATGAGAAACAAGCCCTGTCGCAATCCGGCGGCTGCGGTATGCGGGATCCACTGCCAGATGATAAACCGTTGCACGCCTTCCATCGTGCCCGCACAGAATCGTGCCCACGATACATCCGTCTTCCTCCGCGACGAAACTGCAGCCGGGATTGCGTTGCAAAAACAAACGGATCCCCTCCGCGGAATCATCCCGTTCATTTACGCCGACTCCCGCCACACGCTCCCAAAGAGCCATCATCTGCGGCTGATCCTCCGGCAGACAAACTCGAATCATAGGTACCTCCAAAAAAACATAATACACATTTTCATGTGTATCATGTTTGCATTTATCAATATTGTCCGCAATCCTCAACAAAGCGAGGGGGGTGTCAGAAAAAACTACAAAAACCGACGAGATATACTTTGATCGCGGATCGCAGAACCTAAGGGGATGGCTGATTCAACAATACCAGAAAACGTACTATTTGTTTTTCATTTCTTTCATTAATGCTCTGATCTTCAGAGGAAGACCGAAGAGCTTGATGAATCCTTCCGCATCTTTGTGATTATACAGTTCTCCCGTTGCAAACGATGCAATTTCTTCATTATAAAGCGAATCGGGACTGACGATGGACACCGTGATCAAATTGCCTTTGTACAGCATCAGCTTCACGCTGCCGGTAACGGTTTCCTGCGTTTTGTCAAAGAATGCATCGAGCGCTTCTCTGAGCGGAGTAAACCACTGTCCCGCATAAACAAGATCGGCATACTTCACCGCCGCCGTGCGTTTGTATGCAGCCATATCACGGTCGAGGCAGAGCTGTTCGAGTTCATTGTGGGCGAAATAGAGAATCGTGCCGCCCGGGGTTTCATACACACCGCGGGATTTCATTCCGACAATGCGGTTTTCCACCATATCGATAATGCCGATGCCGTGCTTTCCGCCGAGAATATTCAGCTTTTCGATCAATTCGGTTCCGCTTACGGATTCTCCGTTAAGCGCAACCGGAATGCCTTTTTCGAAGGAGAGTTCCAAATATTCCGGCTCGTCGGGTGTATGCATCAGAGGAGTCGTCATTTCGAGAATTTTATCATACATCGGGAAGTTCGCGGGGCTCTCGAGATCCATGCCTTCATGGGAAAGATGCCAGATATTCATATCTTTCGAATAGCTTTCTTCCGCCGACATATTCAGTTTGATGTCGTGCTTGATGCAGTAATCGAGTGCATCCTGTCGGGATTTGATATCCCAGATTCTCCATGGAGCGATGATCTTGATTTCGGGAGCGAGCGCCATAATCGTCAACTCGAAACGAACCTGATCGTTTCCTTTGCCCGTTGCACCGTGGCAGATCGCGTCCGCATTGATTTCTTTCGCTTTATCGACGAGAATTTTTGCGATTAAGGGTCTTGCGATGGAAGTGCCGAGCAAGTATTTTCCTTCGTAAATTGCGCCCGACTTGAGCATGGGGAAAATATAGTCATTGACCAATTCCTCCGTTGCATCCACGATCTGAATCGTTTCTGCTCCGTAACGCAGTGCGCGCGCCTGAAGGTCTTCGCGTTCTTCGTCTTTCACCTGTCCGACATTGACGCACACCGCATGCACTTCGCAGTCATAATTATTCTTGAGCCATGGCACGATGGTACTCGTGTCGAGTCCGCCCGAATAGGCTAAAATTATTTTTTCTTTCATGAATGAATACCTCTGAGCTGTTGCTTGAATTATTTGTATAATTATACACTCGACTGAATAAATAGTCAATCAAAGAACAATATTTTTTTCATGCCGTTTCGTTCAGAAATGTGGTAAGATAAGTATAGTGAGAGTTTGGGAGGTTCGTTATGAGCGAAACATATGATTTCAAAAAAGCGTATCAAGATCTCTATCTTCCGAAACAAAAGCCGATGACGGTTGACTTGCCCAACATGTTGTTTCTGAGCGTGGACGGAAAAGGAAATCCGAACGGGCAGGAGTACCAGGATGCGGTCTCCGCGCTGTACTCCATTGCATATAACATTAAAATGAGCAAGATGGGAACATCCAGACCCGCAGGTTATTTCGACTATGTGGTTCCGCCTCTGGAAGGGCTTTGGTGGACTCCGGGACCGTTTGAATTGTTTGAACGGGAAGACTGGCTTTGGACCTCCATGATCCGCCAACCGGAATTTGTCACGCAGCAAACGATCGAGTGGGCAAAAGAGCAGAGCGCAAAGAAAAAACCGGAACTCGATGTAAGCAAAGTATCTCTGATCGAATTTGAAGAAGGCCTTTGCGTACAGATGCTGCATTTGGGACCATATCTGACAGAACCCGAAACATTGGCAGTGATGCATCGCTATATGGAATCGCAGAACCTGAAGGATGAGGTGGGAAGCGTGCGCAAGCATCATGAACTGTATCTGAATGATCCGCGAAGAACCACGCCGGACAAACTCAAAACCGTGCTGAGGCATCCGGTCGGAAAACAATAAGGCAGATACATCGATTGTAAATTTTTCAAAATATTCAAATTTTTAAAATCCGTTGAATCCTTTGTCGCTTTCGGTTATAATGAACTTGCCGAAAGCGATGTTTTATATTTTGAACCTACACTTTTTTTAAGGGATCCCGCGTCTGCGTTATGGCTGTCAGGCCTCTGCGAAATCGGGGAAGACAAAAGTATCGGGCAGGGAACCCACCTGGCAGTTTGCTAGGGATCAAAATATAAGACCCTTTCGGAATTTTTTTATTGGAAATGCGATTCCACTAATTTTGAGTGAAAATTATAGAAAACGATATCATAAAGGTTTGCAAAGGGATTGTAAAATTTTCATGCCTGTGATACAATCCATATCATAGAAAGACTCTATGATAAGTATTATACCCGCAACGGGTAAGGAGGATCTTACAAATGAGCGCAAAAATCAAGGATGTTGCCCGCGAGGCAAACGTCTCCATTGCCACCGTCTCGAGAGTCATCAATGATATTCCGCTCGTCAACGACGAAACAAAAGCCCGCGTATTGGACGCCATCAAACGCACGGGCTACAAACCGAACGCCATTGCGCGCAGTCTCAAGCTGCAGAAAACCAATACAATCGGCGTTATTTTGTTTGATATCACCCGCATCTATTTCACGCTCGGCGCGCGGGGTGTGGAAGATTATGCTGCGGATAACGGATACAATATCATTCTGTGCAACACGGACGGAGTGAAAGACAGGGAGAAAAAAGCGGCGGAACTGCTGATGCAAAAGCAATGCGACGGCATTATTTTTCTCGGCACCCTGATGTCGAAGTCCCTGAAAGAAACGCTGCTGGGGACAAACGTGCCTGTGGTATTGGGTCTGGTCGAAGACGAAGAAGGTGATCTGCCGGGAGTCTATCTGGACAACGAAGCGGCAGCTTACGATATGGTGAAATACCTGATTGAAAACGGGCATAAAGACATCGGCATCATCAATGTCGATCCGATTACGGCTTATTTCGGAAAGAAACGCCGTGTGGGCTATTTGAAGGCATTGCAGGATTTTGGTTTGGAATATCACGAAGAATGGTCGCATGTGGGTGATTTCACGATTCAGGGCGGATATGATGCAATGAAGAAACTGCTGCAAAACGACAAGATTCCGACCGCGGTATTCTGCACGAATGACGATATGGCACTCGGAGCATTGCGCTGTGCGGAAAAGATGGGGATGAACGTTCCTGAAGATATCAGCATCACAGGCTTCAACGATTTCAGCACCGCCCGATGGAGCAAACCGGCCATCACCAGTCTGCATCACGATATGTATGAACTCGGTGCGGAATGCGCGAAGATCTTAATCGAAGAAATTCAGACAGGCAAGCATGAAAAACGGGATTATAAACTCGACTATTACATCGTCAAACGCGAAAGCGTCAAAGACATCGGTAAATAAACAACAAAAAAAGACCGAACGGTCTTTTTTTGTTGCAGCTACATACATCATCCCGTCGCATTCCGCGGCGGGACTGTATTTTAAAGAAAGGAGAAATTATATATGAAAAAAGATGCTAGCGATAATAAGCGCCTGCGGGCACCAAGGTTGCTCCGAACGGCATCAGCGCGAGCTGTGCGATTTTGAAGCACTGCAGTCCGAACGGGATTCCGATGATCGTAATGCAGAAAGCCACGCCTATGGCGGCAGCGGTCAGTGCGATTTCGATGCCTCCGAAGAATATCCAAAGTACATTGAGCAGCAGCGATACGGCTGCCGTACTGTAACGGACTTCCTGTCCGAACGGAAAGAAGGAAAGTGCTGCGAATTTGAAGCACTGCACGCCGACCGGAATGCCGACTATGGTGACACACCATAGGATGCCGACGATAAACCACGCCAATCCGATAATGATGCCTCCGAGAAAAAACCAAAGCAAGTTGCCGAACAGTCTCAACGATATTCCTCAATTCCTGTGTTTGTTATGCAATACTGTTATACCATACTTTCCCGAAATTGGAAAGGCTCTTAATTGCTTTATAATCGGGGATTAATAATGACTCGGTCAACCCTCCTGCGCTTCATCCGCTACAGCTTCAATTGCCTGTCCGGCGCAACGTATCCGGCAGTTTTTTTATAGGCTTTTTCAATCCTTCTCAGCATAACCCAAGCAATGATCCCGACAATGATTCCGAACATAAAAATTGCAGCAATCACCCAATTCACAGGTTCGTGACTGAGATAAGCAGATACGGAAAAACAATGAAACACTGTCAGCAGAGAAGCATAAACCATCTTTTTTTCACGGATCAATCCGATCGCAAAAAGAATGCACAGAATCGGGCTGACAAATCCATACCACGGAAACAGCTCAAAAAAAGCGATATCATTCCCCACATAAAACCGATACAACAGAAATATCGAAATCATGAACAGCCATATCCCACCGATTTCAACGAGAAAATAAATACCGATACCCGTCAGCCAATTCTTTTGTTTTTTGCTGACCTGTTTGTCTACATATTCTTTCCAAAGCATATTTTCCCCCTACGTTTTATTGTCTGTTTTGCGAAGCAAGTGCCCCGCGGTATTCCTTCTCCAGACCGAATGCCCCGAAAACCCCAAGCAGATAGATCGCAAACGAAAAACACACAAACAAAATTGCGCCGAGTTCCGGTGTACCGAACACAAAACGGATTACCAAATTGAAAATCTGATAGGCGATCAAAAGCAGAGACGCGACACGGCTCTTTCCGATGAGCAGCCATAATCCAAAGATCAGATTGGCGCCGACCGTCACTCTCGACACCCACAGCACCGACGAAATCACGCTCTGTCCGACCGCATTCGAAGCTATCATCATACTGACGGCAATGGCGATGCCTATTGTAACAAATCCGGCGAGCACCAAACTGTAAATCGATCCGATCAAAACAAACGCCTTGACTTTTTTGCTTGCCCCATTTTTCCAAAATTGCTTTTTACTCATCTTCATTTCCTCTCTTTGTTTCAATAAAAAATACCCCGAGCGTCCGAACAATATCGAAGCCGCCTCGCGGGTTTGTTTTCAGCTGTTTCTCCTGATCCGATCTGCCGCAGTTCATACGCCCTCCCAACAACTGTTGAATATAAATAAAGTATACATAAATTCAACGTTTGTGTCAATCGGATTCAAAACAAAGACAAAACCAATACACACTCCTGCGTGCATAATCGGAAGATATGCAGTTTGGAGTGCATATTCGCACAAAAAAAGCAGCCCCTTCGGACTGCTTTGCATATGATCTATTTCTCTTTTCGGATAAACACACTCTTTTTCTCGGAAATGAGAATGTCCACCTTGCGGTCGAACCGCCCCGTCGGCAGACTCGGCACGATGAAATCGTCAAACGTCGGCGCGAGCAAAATCGTCTGATCGCCGATTTTCTCGAAAAGTCGGTCGTAATATCCCCCGCCGTAGCCGATGCGGTCACCGCTTAACGTAAAGGCAAGACCCGGCACGATGATCAGATCGAGCTCTTTCGGATCAATCGCGACGGCAGTGTCCTTCGCAATCTCCATGATGCCCATCTTCGTCGGCACAAACCCCTGCGGATAATTCTTCGTTTCCGCCAGAATCATCGTGTGATCCTGCGGAATGCAGATCGGGGTTGCCACCCGCTTGCCGAGCGAGATGCACTCGAGCAGAAACGGAATGGTGTTCAGCTCTTTGCCGAAGGTCACATACATCATCACCGTCTTCGCGTTCTGAAAGGACTTGAGACGCTTGACTTTGTCAAATATCGCCAGACTGATCTCGTCGATCTGTTCTTTTGTATAGGTTTCCCGCTGCGCGAGCAGTTTGGTTCTGAGTTCTTTTTTCTCCATGTTCATATGTCGATCGCCTCCGGCGCGAAACGCGCTGTGTTTATTATAACAAAGAATGCCGCGGTTGCGATGCACAACCGTTTTTTTGATTTGAAAAAACGCAAAGTGGTTTTCCGAAGCCGCGCGGGTATGCTATAATATACCATTATATATAGTTAAACCGAACATCACTTCGGAACACGAAAGGATACGGCACCACATGGAATTGTACGAACAGACGGTATGCTCGCTGCGCAAGATGATCGACGCAAAAGAAGTTTCCTGCAGGGAAGTGCTCGATTCGTTTGCCGCACGCATGGCAAATACCGATGACAAGATCAACGCATACATCACGAAAACCATCGATTCCGCCGAAAAACAGGCGGATCTCTTGGATAAAAAACTGGCGGCGGGAGAAGACATCGGAGCGCTTGGGGGGATTCCCTACGCACTCAAAGACAACATGTGCACCAAAGGCATCACGACCACCTGCTCCTCGCAGCTTTTGAAGAATTTCGTGCCTCCGTATAATGCTTACGTGTATGACCGACTGCAGCAAAGCGGCGCGGTGCTCCTCGGAAAAACCGATCTGGATGAGTTCGCCATGGGCTCCACCTGCGAGAATTCCTCGTTCGGCGAAGTGAAAAACCCGTTTGATCTCACCCGCGTGCCGGGAGGCTCTTCGGGAGGTTCCGCGGCAAGCGTGTCCGCTCAGGAAGCGGCGTTCGCACTCGGCAGCGACACGGGCGGCTCCGTGAGAAACCCGGCTGCATTCTGCGGCATTACCGGGTTCAAGCCGACTTACGGCACGGTGTCCCGATACGGACTGATCGCCTATGCGTCCTCGCTCGATCAGATCGGACCGCTCTCGAGAGACGCGGCGGACTGCGCGAAGATCATGAACGTCATCGCGGGTCACGACGGACGCGACTCGACCTCCATCGACCGCCCGAAGTTCGATTATGAATCGTTCCTGACCGAAGGTATCAAAGGCATGAAAGTCGGTGTCGACCGCAAAGCGGTGGAAACGGGACTTGACCCGGAAATGAAAGCCGCTTACGAAGCGACGATTGCCACCTTCGAAAGCCTCGGTGCCGAAATCGTGGATGTGAATTTCAAACTGCTCGAATATGCCGTGCCCGTTTACTATCTGGTGGCGTGTTCGGAAGCCAGCAGCAACCTCGCCCGCTTCGACGGCATCCGCTACGGCGTGAGAGAATGGGGCGACAATGTGGAAGAAATCATTGTCAATTCCCGCAGCAAAGGCTTCGGTGAAGAAGTGAAACGCCGCATCATGCTCGGCACGTATGCGCTGAGTGCGGGATATTATGATATGTATTACAACAAAGCGCTCAAAGTCAGACGTTTGATTAAGGAAGACATCTACCGCGTGTTTGAATCATGCGATGTGTATCTTTGCCCGACAACCCCGATGCCCGCTCTGAAACGCGGCGAAACGGTGGACGATCATATGGCATTGTATCTGTCCGACATCTTCACGGTCACCGCCAATCTTGCGGGCATTCCCGCCATGGCGTTCCCCGCGGGTATGACGAAAAGCGGACTTCCTCTGGGCATGCAGCTGTTCGGCAAGGGACTCGGCGAAGAGCCGCTGTTCCGCGCGGTGCACAACTTCCAGCTTGCCACAGACTGGCACAAACAGCGACCGAACCTGTGAGAACACGCAACCCACGAAACTGCCGAAAGGAATCCTGACCGATGAAATACGAACTTGTCATAGGACTTGAAATACACTGCGAACTGAAAACGAAATCGAAAATTTTCTGCTCCTGTCCGACCACCTTCGGCGCGCAGGAAAACGAAAATGTCTGCGAAGTGTGCCTGGGACTGCCCGGCACGCTGCCCGTGCTGAACGAAACGGTGGTGGAATACGCCGTGCGCGCGGGGCTGGCGCTCAACTGCGAGATTGCACATTTCAGCAAACTCGACCGAAAGAACTACTTTTACCCCGATCTTCCGAAAGCATATCAGATTTCCCAGTATGACCTGCCGCTTTGCCTGCGCGGGCATTTGGACATCACGGACGATGCGGGAGCCGACAAACAGGTGGGCATCACCCGCATTCACATTGAAGAGGACGCGGGCAAACTCATCCACGCGGGCAATTCGACCCTGCTCGACAACAACCGCTGCGGGGTGCCGCTGATCGAAATCGTGTCGGAACCCGATATGCGCAGCGCGCACGAAGCCGAAGAATACGCCAGAAAAGTGCGTTCCATTTTGGAAGCGGCAGGCGTATCCGACTGCAAAATGCAGGAAGGCTCCATCCGTTTTGACGTGAATCTCTCGGTGAGAAAAAGCGCAAACGACCCCTTCGGCACGAGAACCGAAATGAAAAACCTCAACTCCTTCCGCGCGCTGGTGCGTGCGGTGGAATATGAATCGCGCAGACAGATCGAGGAAATCGAATCGGGCGGAACGATCGTGCAGGAAACGCGGCGCTGGGACGATGAAAAAGGCATTTCGATTGCCATGAGAAGCAAAGAAGACGCGCACGATTACCGTTATTTCCCCGACCCGGATCTGGTGCCGATCGTGCTGACGGACGACTATATCGCAGACATCCGCAAGTCGCTGCCCGAACTGCCGCACGAAAAAGCGGCGAGATACACGAGCGAACTCGGACTGAGCAAATATGACGCGGATCTGCTCACGCAGGATGCCTGCACCTCCGCATTTTTCGATGAAGCGCAAAAGACAAGCGGCAACGCGAAAACGAGCGCGAACTTCATCATCGGAGAAATCGCGGCGAAACTGAAAAACACGGAGGACGATCTTTCCTCTCTGAAATTTACGGGCGCGCAGCTCGGCGGACTGGTGCTGCTTACCGACAAAGGCGAAATCAACCTGAACACCGCAAAGAAAGTGCTGGCGGACATGTTTGAGACGGGAGAGGATGCCGCCGTCATCGTGGAACGAAAAGGACTCAAGCAGGTAAACGACACGGACGCCATCAAACAGATCGTGGCGGAAGTGGTCAAAGCGAATCCGCAGTCGGTGGAAGACATCAAAAACGGCAAAGACAAAGCCGTCGGTTTCCTGGTCGGACAGGTGATGAAACAATCCAAGGGAAAAGCAAACCCGCAGACCGTCAACGAACTGATCGCGGAAGTGCTCAAGGAACTGTAAGGATATAATACGAACTAAGCTGACATTCGAACGAACGACCCGAATCCGAACGGAAAGAAGGGATTTCGATGGAATATGAAGTAAAAACAACCGAGTGCCCGAAATGCGGATGCACGCAGATCATTGCCACACAGCTTAACGGTTACGCCGTTGCTGCCGCGGATGTTTCCTTTCCGCTGCGTTCTACCCCGCTGATGCTGGAAGTATGCGCAAACTGCGGGTATGTCGCGGCAAGCTATGTAAAAGAACCGAAAAAACTCACGCAACACAGAAAATTTAACGTATAATGGAATCGGCGGATTTTCCGCCCGAAAAGAGATGACAGCATGAAACAAAGAATTGCGATATTGGCGGTTGTACTCGCCCTGACTTTTGCACTCGGCGGATGCGCGGGAGGCTTTTTGGGGAAGGTCAACTTCGGTATGAGCCGGGATGAGGTGAAAAGCGCGGAATCCGACCTTGGCGATCCGACAACCGTGCTCAATGACGAAAGCCTCATGTACCGCGAATACGTCCTGTACAATACGGGGGGCGATTTGGTCTTTTCGTTTGACGAAAACGATGCGCTTGATAAAATCGCATATTATGCATATACGGAATACGCAACGGATGAAACCGAAACAGAATTTCTGAAGCAGCTTCAGCAAGCTTATCCCGGAGCGTCCGATGCATCGGCACTGCAATGGACAACAACGCAAAGCAACGTCACCGTCACTGTTCAATACGAAAGCGGAACCTATTTTCTCGTGACATTTGTTCCTGAGAACAGTTCCGCTCGGCAGTAACCGAAACAGCAATCGAAGGGAGATTGGAAGATGAAACATACTCTGAAACGCTTGGGCATTTTTGCAATCTGCGCACTGACGTTATTCTGCGGTTCGGCATGCGGGAAACATCTGTTCCGCAGCGTCGATATGGGCATGACCAAAGATCAGGTTGCCAAAGCGGAAAAAGACGCAGACAATCTTTATGTGCTACCCGACAGCGGCGCCTACCTGTATGCGGGGGTGACCTATCTTGATATGACAGGAACGGCGGTTTATTCCTTCGACGATTCCGACAATCTGGACAGCATTCTCTTCATGGCGGACGAAGCTTACAGCAGCACGGATGCATTCAATGCCGTATCCAACCTGATGAGCGATACGTACGGTGATCCCGCATATCAAAATTCGGGATATGACGCAGATTTGCAGCAGGATGTCACAACAATGAGTTGGATAGACGAAAAAGATTCCCTTAACGTGATGATCCTCTGGGCTCCCGACACAAGCCTGACCATCTACTTCGTCCCGATGAACAGTTCTTCATCCTGAATCAAGATAAAAGATCGCCGAACAACGCGGTCTTTTTTTTGTACCACTTTCAGGTTATGGTGCAACCGATTCGCAGCGGGTTGTTTTGGAATGTGAATTCTTCTCCGTCATACGCGAGATTCTCGGCAATCGGACTGAGCGCCTGCTGTATGTACTCTTCCGCGAACTCTTCCGTTCCGTTGGAGAGGAAGGCGGTAACGGCGGGATGGTAATGAGGGCAACAAAAAAAGCCCCGGAGGGGCTACATGATAAGATGTATCTATTATTTATTACTTCAATGAATCAGCATCACTTGAGTTTGTTATTTCTGCAACAATCTTTATCCCGAGTTCGCCGACCTGATCCTGAACAACCTGCAAGAATTTTTCACAATTTTCTGTAATATCATACATGAAATGTATTTCAATGCTCGCATACTTGAAGTGGTTGTCAGGATATGTTTCTTCAAATTGCTTATCTTCCAAAAATGCAATATATGCGTTGATTTTATCCTGCAATATTTTCAAATGTTCATATTCGTTATTCCATTCCAAATGATCCGATATCAGCAAAGCAAGGCAGTCTCCCTCTTCTTTCACGCCCATTTTGTCAATTACGTTTGTTTCCAATACTGTCATTGTTCCCTCCTTATTTTGGTCTAATTATTTCGATTTTTATTCCTGCGGGTATTTTATACCCCTCAGTAAACATACCTTTCCCTTTTCCAACCACTACTCCACCACTGTTGTAAATCTCAGGGAAAGCGATTTTTTGATTCTTTGTAAGCGGCGCAGTTGCTGAAGATTTAAACTCGACTATTCGTATGTTTCCTTGCTTGTCAATCCCCATAGCATCGACTCTTGTTTTGATCCCAGAATTTGTTTTAATTGTTACTTGATCAACTGAGACTACCCATGTTTCGTCTAGTATTTTAGATTGCTCAGTTTCAAAAGCTTTACCTTTTGCACGATTCTCCGCCAGTATTTCAGCTTTGGATTTCTCGGTACTTTCTTTTATTCTACCACCATCCCCATCCCCCTGCAACGTCTTGTTGCCCGCAGTCTCATCAACATCGATTCCCGCCTCTTTTGCCATCCGCTTCGCCGCTTCGATCTGATTCGAAAAAGAGTTCTTCAGCTCATCGGTCTTTGCCAATATCTCCGATATCGTATTCTCCCTGCTCCCCATATTCTTCTTCGACTGCTTCTTGTACGCTGCGATCTGCGCATCCGTCACATGCAGGTTCGGGTCTGCCTTCACTGTCTCGGCATAGGCGTTGGTGACCGCGTCGCCGACTTTCTTCAAATCAGCATCGGACAGTCGTTTCAGGTTCGCTTCGTTGAGCAGCCCGCCTTCCCCCGCAACCTTCGAGACTGCACGGTTCACCCCCATGCTGCCGAGCTGCATGCCTCCTGCGATTGCCGCACTCTCCAATGCTTTTTTGATCGTTTCAGCACTCGTTGCATGCGTCAGGATATCGCCGAGCGTATTTGATTCTCCCAACGTCGCATTGCGCAAAATCGGATCGATTGCTTCCTGCAGGAAGGTCTGCGCCGCAGCTTCCCCCATATTCTTTGAAAGCGCAGCTATCGTTTTGACGGTGTTCGGATTCTTGATCACTTTGCTCACCGCCCTGTTGATGCCTTCTTTCACTTTTGTTATTGCGCCATTCTGTCCCGCAGTGTTCCCCTCTTTCATTCCGAGCCCTTCAAAGAACGTCCCGAACGCCAGATTTGCCGCTCCGTTCAGAAGGCTGTAAGCGGAAGCTTCTTCATCGCTTTTCCCTTCCCCCTTTGCCTGTCGGTAGGAACTCCCGCCTGCGGCGGTTGCATTCGGCACATTCCGTGCCGCGCGGTAGAGGATTTTCCCCACTTTCCCGAGCTCGCTCGCCGCGGAGTTTCCGCAATGAAGGCAATAAAAAAAGCCCCCGAAGGGGCTACATCAAAGAATCAGGATTATTCTTGCTCATACAAATATTGCAGAAAATCAGTAAAATTGTCCGCACATTTCACAACGTCATCAAAATTCATGACTATGAATGGAACACTCACAATTGGTTTACTCTTGTCTCTAGAATCATATGCATATGCTTCATTGCCTCCGTCTGAACCAATCAAGATCAACCCGGGAACATATTTTTTAACATCGTATCCTTGATTATATTTGATAATGTTTTCCAATGACCATAATTGCACATACGAGTTTTCACCCATACATCCTTCCGCCCCATTATGTTTCAACATAAAATCCTTATAATCTTCCGGGAATATGAATTCCATTTTCTGTTGTGTGAAATCTATCGTTTTTTGATCTGTAGATGCTTCAAGATCTAATTCTTTAATATAAGTAGTAATATTTTCACTCATCACTTTCCTCCTTTTCCCTTGCCTTCTCTTTTTCTTTGAATTTCATTCCACCATTTTGTATAATACATATGCTCTTCGGGTGTCAACAAAACCTTATTATTTATATCAGTCGGACTGCCCCGAATTTAACGGTATGTATTTCGTGATATTGTTTCCCCTTTGATTCAGGATTATTGCGATGCAAGCTCTTATTTGCTTTATTCGCAGCTTTTCTGGCATTGACATACTCTTCACCATCAATCAGTTTAAACGGACCTTCCGGTCTCGGTCCGTCAGGATAATCATCCCACTGATGAATGGCAAACTGATCTTCCCCCAATTCAGTGAACAACTCATTGCTATGATCGGATTGGGTCGCATCGATATTCGGTTCATTATCCTCCTGTATTCTACCACCATCCCCATCCCCCTGCAACGGCAATGAAGTCAACAAAAAAGCCCCCGAAGGGGCTTAAGCCATTTATTTGCCAAATAGAACCCAGTCGAAATTTATGCTTTATTGATTTCCAATGATCTGAACAAAAGCCGAGAAATTGTCAGCAATTCGATAGGTATTTTGTTCATCATCCGAGCATGCAAAGGTATATGAGTCATCCCAATAATATATTGCACCTTTTGCTCCGCAATCCATTACAAAAAAACCGTTTGCAGTGCTATCTCCGATAATCAACATATCCGTTTGAATTTCACTTCTATATTGATCCATCCAATAATTTACGCTGGCAGCATCCTCGTTTGTTTCAATACCATACAATACCAAAACTGAGATTGATTCATTCGCTTGCTTAACAAAAATATTATTTTGTTCATTCAAAGAGCAAATACCGCCATTTGTTTTTTTCAAAAATTCTTTATAATCATCAGGCAAATCAACTGAAAATCGATTTTGCATACTTGCGATCTGATCAGGCGTAGCGTTCCCATTCGATTTGATATTCATATTTACTTCCCTTCTTTCTCCGATTTCACAAGTGACATCCCGCCTCAATGAGTAAATTTTTTGTATGCGTCTTTTCTTGAAAACTACTCATTTGTCTCTTACAAAATCTGATTTCTCAATTGTCCGAACAAGTACCAATATACCTCCATATCACTGATTTCAAGATTTTCAAGATCATCTTCTCCGTTGAGATAAAGCGGAACTTTATATCCGACACATTGATCATGCTTCAAATTGGTTTTTGATCCATTGTACCATTCAGAAAAGAAGGAAGATGCCAAAACATCTGCATGATATTGAGCAATCTCTTTCTCATGAAACTCATAAAAAGAGCTGGGGGCTTGCAGTGCTTCGCCAGAACCTGGTTCATACATCAAAATATTCGGCGTTCCATCGGATACATCCAATGAAAACTGTCTGCCAAGCCAGTCATATCCAAAACATTCAATTCTACCCGCAAAGTCGGGAAACGCTTCTTCCACGATTTCATTCCATTTTTTTATCTCGCTTAATTTATGCAGACGATACAATCCGTTTCCAAACGTCATTCCTTCACAGTTTGCCATCAGTTGATTATATCCCGTCGCTGCCTGATTGACTTTATTTTTGTATTCATCGGCAATGTCTTTTCCTTCATCAATCGGGTTCGTATTGAAGAATCGACAAAAATTCTCAAACATATTATTTCTTCCTCTCTATGATATTGAATTCTCCGAATTCGGTTCCGTCCTCAAAATCTTTGATTGCATTTGCGATCTGTTTTCCGAGGCTTCTGTTTACACTTTTATCAAGAACTTTCATATTCACTATATCATCCAATCCTCCCAGTTGCAAATCTAAATCTTACCAAAAAAGCCTTCGGGGTTTCCGCTTCGGTTGTTTGGTTGGGAACTTCCCCCTGCAACGTAATGAAGTCAAATAAAAAAAGCCCCCGAAGGGGCTCACTCTAAGGTTTCATCTTGATTTCAACTGTTTGGCCGATAATCTTTTGAGGGAATGCGGATGCATGCTTAATACTTACGACGATTGATGATTTAAAATCATCAATGCTTTGGTAATGCACCATCGGTATACTTTCGATCGGGAAATACTCTCCATCCGATAGAACTAGCACCATACATGGTTTTACACATGACGGATCAATTCCATCAATATCCAATAGAATTGTCTCCCTTGACTGATATATACTGCGAATAACCGACATGATCTTTTCCCTTTCCATATCGACCTAATTTTTTGAATGTTCTTAGTTGATTAATACCTGCTCAGTCTTTTCAGATATTCCAAGCTCTCATAGAAAAAATCATACGCTTCGTTTTCATCATCAAAAGCTTTTACAATATAATGTCCCCCTCTCTCACGTGTTTTAAACACTTGCCATTCCCCATCGACTTTTACACATCCGATCACCAATGATGAATCGCTGAGTTCATCAAATTCAATCGTCCATGGTAATAATATCTTATCTAATCTTTCATTTTTTATTTTAGTCAACAATTCATCTTTGGTCATCTGCATATCCCCCATGAAATATTTAAACTGTTAATCATACAATCCTCATATATTTTAGGATATCCAACGCCTTTGCAACCATCTGCGTCAGTTCTTCCACCTCCCCGGGGCTGATCTCTCCTGCTACTTTCGAAGGGGAATAGGCATTGAAAGCATCCATAAATTGCTGATATTGACCTTTAGAAATGCTCTTCTGCCCGACTCGTTCCAGTTCCATGCAAAGCGTTGCGGAAATAATCGTATTTTCACAGATCCCTGCATTCATCACATTGTCATATTCAACATAAAATCTGGACAGGATATTCAAATAATTTTGTCCTTTTTTCAGCATGGATGTTGAGAACTCCTGAAAGTCTTCCTGTATGTATCCAACTAATTCATTAAATTCAAAATCTTCCATTTATTTCTCCTTTAGGATATTGATCCCATCATTATGAACGACGATAATTTCAATATTGGGATATCGCTGTTGAAACTGATTGATATTTCTTGCACAACTTGGGCATGGTCTGCGTTCGGTGAAAAGTGTAATCGTCCCTTTTGCGTCATATCGATCGCCGAGTTGTCCTGCGATCTGATTCAGAGTTTTATATTATTCAATTCCGAAAAAGAAATACCATTACATATTTTATAAACCACTTCGCCTTAATTGCTCGATATAAAAATTAAGCTTTTCATTCAATGCTTGTTCATCTATGCAGTTTGGATCAGACTTTCTGATTGCATTATCATTCTCATATGAATCGCAAAGCCAGTTGATATCATCGAAAATATCATAAACTTCTGCATCAACTTCTTCACCCAGCTTTTTGCTATCATTATAAAACATATCCATATATCGATTGGAAAACTTTTCAGCATTTCCGTTAGGGCATTTTATGTATTCCTGTATTAGGCTCATTAACATATCACATACCATTTATTCGATCTCCTCCCATGTCTTCTTAAATGTCTTTTAGCTTTTTTGCATACTCCTCCGAATACTGTGCTCCTTTCAATTCAAAAGAATCATTATCTTCTTTTTCGAAAGCAATAGTATTGGTTGAATCTCTTTCCTGCATTCTACCAGTTTCTTCTTCCCCCTTCAACAACTCCGCAGAATCCTGCTGTGTTTGTGTTTCCGCTTCGATTGTTTGGTTGGGAACTTCCCCCTGCAACGTAATGAAAGCAACAAAAAAAGTCCCCGAAGGGGCAATTTCGATCAGTTGTTTTTTTTGTAATACTCTCTGACTTTTTCCCACCAAAGAACAATAAATTCTCTTAGCTCAGTTGTTTCTATTGTGCTGGATGATTCCTCTTCCGAGTACATATCTGTGATAGTAGTGAAATCTTTTTTAATTTCCACATTGCATTGATTGCCGCTTAGTGTTTCAAAATCGCTTTTTGAATCCAAAACTTTATCGATTTTCTTCAATGCATAATCAGGATTTGCACCCTGAATATCAAACATTAAAAAATCGGAAACAAGGTCAATCTTATCTTCAACACCTATTATCAATATTTTTTTTCCGCTTTGTAAATTCATTTCTTCGAAATGGTATTCATATTTCATTTATTCCTCCTATTATCTAGGATAAGCTGTTATAATTTTATCATTATCATCTAGATACATTAATATTTCAAGACCTTTTTTTGTTTCGCCAATATATCGATATTTTTTACCGCTTACAAGTTTTCTATTTTGATATGCTTCATGTATCGCCTCGACCACTTGAAAGGCTGACCATTCTTTCGGGAAAAAGGTAGATTGGTCTTTTTTGAGAATACCTTTTATTTCAACATTTGCCCGGTATATTCCATTCTGATTTTTTGGATTCAATGTCTCCTGAACAATTGTTCCAATCGGTTGCGGCATACTCTCGCTATGAAAACCTTTCGCCTCTTCAACACCTTTTTTATTCCGCACAATTTCTCCAAGCAGAATATGTTCTAAATGATCTGGAGCAAAAATATCTTTATACTGTTGCGGAATAAGTTGAAATATCTCGTCATTTGTTTTTGCGTTCGCAATTTGCTTTTCCAACCTAAGCTTTTCATTTTCGTTGATCTCAGGCAGAGTATTGAGTTCCGACTTTTCTTTTATTTTAGCATCGCCCTGAGCACTCTGCAATTGATTCTCTTGTAGAGAATCATTATTTTCAGTTTGCAAAATTTCAGATTTATGATTTTCAAAACTCAGCCCCAACCCCTCCTGCTCGCTCGCGATCGTATGCCGCTTCTTTCAAAGGTGATGAAAGCAACAAAAAAAAGCCCTCGAAGGGGCAATACAAAAGTCAATTTATTAATTATTAAGATATTTGTTCAACCAGTTTTTTCTCCGTTGTCTGGCACTTGAATTGCTTAAATCATCATAACTATAGTCAATATTAAATGTTCCGTCAGAATCAAGTAAAAAAGTCATACTATTCCATTTTTCCTGACCATTTTTTCCGTAATCATTGTTTAGCTCTTTTATTGTTTCGACAAGATTTATCAAGAACTCCTGATATTCCAAATTGGATACATCATAGTCATCACAAATCGCTCCACCTTGTAGATATTCTCCATTCTCAATAAGATAATAAAAATATGTTGAGATAGAATCCTCGCCAACTTCAGCATGGAGCGCTATCTTTTTCCATGAAACGGGTATGACATTATTCAATAATATGGCTAATTTAGTATAATACTCTTCATTAAACATACCTTTATTTACCTCCTACAGTATTTATCTCCATATAACGTTCGTTATGTATCCATCTATTATATGTTTTACAATAAATTTGTTTGGTCGCTTTGATGATCCTTCATATACTAAATCAATATAGATAAATACTTCTGCACCATCTCTTAATGCTTCATCTAATTCTTGTTCCATTTTATACCAATTACCACCTGAACGATTTAAAATGGAATCCATCGGCACCAAATTATCTAAATCACCTGATCCTTTAAATTTTTTGGCAATCAGATATCCCCCATCATCAGTTGGTAATTTGTCTTCCCTGCCAACTATTTTTGGGCATATTCGTTTCTTTTACCAGAACCAAGTTCGAGTTTACCTTCAACAGTTACAATTCTGCCTAAAGAATCGGTCTTGTACAGATGGTTACTATTAGACTGATAAACGATATCCGCTTTAAGAACAGTTCTCTTGCCATCTTTTGTGTATTGTTCACCATTATTTAATACAGACTCCAAACTCACTTCTGATGCAATCATTCTACCACCATCCCCATCCCCTGCAACGGCAATGAATCCAATAAAAAAAGCCCCCGAAGGGGCTCACTGAAGCAAGGCGATCCATTTGATTTTAGCAGGAATATTACGAATGAATATGATAATCAAATAAATATCCCGCATCTTGTATGATGCTTTTTACCTGCTCCAAAAATTGTATCCCTTTTGGGGTCGGTTCATATTGAAAATGTATCACAATCTCTATGACACGATCTGCTGCGTCAGGATAGTTATTCATGATTTGACCGCTTTCAATATAACTAAGATATAGATTGATTTTTTCCTGTAACAACAATAGATGATGATCTTCATCTTCCCAATCATTTCCATCGATTAAGAACAATGTGAGATGCCCTGTGTTGTCATCAACCCCGCTCGCATCTATTTTATCAGTTTCATAAATACTCATTTAGACTCACCTGTATCCTTTCCTCTGATAATGTGATTTGCAACTTTCGCGCCCGCGTCGAACAATAACATTGTCACATTACACAACAGATTTTCTGTTCATATTAAAAATATCAATTTCATTGTGCTCAAAAAGCACTTCCAATTTCTCCGCACCGTATTTCTTGCAATAATTCATTTCATTATCAGAAATCGGTACAACCATGAGCCATGCAATTTTTTTATTTTCCAACTCCAATGTCTCGAATGTATTTTCCCATATAAATGGATCAGTAAAAAAGATATGACGCATATCTGTATTTTTATAATATGGAGAAATTACGTTTGGAAATATTGTACCCGGTGAACAAGTGTACTTGCTATTGATAATATTAAAGGCACAACTTGCCATAATATTTGCAAATTCATCAATTGCAGATTCGCATACTCCGAGTATTTCTATGCCCAGGTGAATATCATCGACAGTATAACCAATCGAGTATTCGGACAATCCGATTGTGGAATATGAAGTTACGCCTTTAATCGGAACATCTGAACACGACAAAATGTCAATACTGCTCATATTTTCATCATCTCTATATTCAGAAACAATCGCTTGTTTACCAAACATATTCTTTATATATTTGGCAATTACTTTATTATCATTTAAAACACTCATAATCAATTTTATCCCTTCTTTCCTAATCACCAAAGTATTCATCTGTTTTATCTTCGTTTTTATGGCTTCTGTTTGAACTTGGCAATTCAGGTTGATAGTGTTCTGGGTTGTTATATTCATCTAAGAATTCTTTTCTTGAAATGCCCCTATTTTCTGCGCTTAACTTATGTTTTTTGAACTCGTATCCTTTTTTATGTCCCATATCCCATGGCTCTGATTGATCCATTTCTTTATGAGTTAAAGGATCATAAACTCGTCCATCTTCACTTTTTGCATTCTCCCATACTTTGTCACGTACACCTTTTCTGAATTGGGACGGTCTTTCATATGACACGGTTTTACTACTATTTATTTTAGCATTCAAGTCAGCATTCTGCAACTCAGTATGATTTGTAAGATTATTTTCTGTTTGAACCGGTTTTTTATCAACCCCTACTTGACCACCATCCCCATCCCCCTTCAACAACTCCGCAGAATCCTACTGTGTTTATGTTTCCGCTTCGATTGTTTGGTTGGGAACTTCCCCCTGCAACGTAATGAAGGCAACAAAAAAAGCCCCCGAAGGGGCTTGTGAACCGATATAGTTAGAATTGCAGAGAGCTTTCACAGATAAAAAATAAAAATCATCCTGCTATTGTTTTTTCATTTTAACCAAATCTTCGATATACTTTATGGCTTTCATTGATTCATATAATCGATCACACGCATCCTCCTCGATTTGAAAGTATTCAATAATATGATATCCGCCACGCTCATTTGATAAATAAACTGCGTATTGATCACCAACGATTATCAATCCATATTCATCATCGGTCATAGGGTTATACTCGATATTGTATTTCGCAGCATCAAGATGCTCGTCGATAATCCTTTGCATCAGTTCTTTTCTGGTCATAATAACCTCCACTATCCAATTTCATGAAAAATTTTGAGACAATTAGAAACTCAAATGCAAAGGGGGGGGCTTACGTACCTGCTAAATCTATTAACCATCAACATTTTTCTTGGCTTTAAGAAATGTATATATTTCATCAAATGCATCGCCTTCTGTGGCGCATTCATCTGTAATATGAATACCGCCACGCTCATTTGACATATAAATTTGATATCTTCCATTTTGTTTGATTATACCTATTTCATCATCATTAATTACTCCATAATCGATATTGCAATGATAGGCATCTAGTTTTTCTTCGTTAATTCTATTTAATAACTCGTCTTTCGTCATCGGTATCCCCCAAAATTACATGTTCGATTTCTTATTTTGATATTTAATTATGACTTCATACGCTTTCTGTGCACTGATTTGAGCTAAATCCGCATCGCTTTTTGTGACTTCTATTTCTTCAATCTGACTCACAATCTCACCCGCATCATAACGAATCACATATTTTCCGTTTTCTTCATCAATTTCTATCCCATAATCATTAAAAATCCGCTTCATACGAATACCTCTTCTTTATTTAAAAATTGACTTAACCTTATCTTTCTCTTCCTTTCTCTGTAGAAAAAAAATTCTTTATCTGCCTTTGCGATAGATTGGGTATTGATATCCTTTTCTAAATTGTAATGTTATAAATCAGAGATACTCACTGCTCATTTAATTTTTTTTGGTAAAGAAGAACTTGGTAAAGATAATTATACGCTTCGCTTTCATCATCAAATTCTTTTATCACAAAATGTCCGCCTCTTTCAACTGTCTGATAGACTTTCCATTTACCTTGTTCAAAACCACAACCGATTACATCCGGGGAGTCTGTGATCTCGTTTAATTGAATTGTATATGGCTGAATATCTTTATCTAACCCGGTTTCCTTAACTTTACTTATAAATCCATCTTTTGTCATCTGATTTTCCTCCTTAATATTTGGAAATTACTCCTAACTGCAATAATGTTTCGATATTAAGTGGTATTGTAAATTGTTTTGCACCACCACTCAGTAATTCGAGATTAGTCTTCTTATCTATCCATGGAGCAACGATTCCTTGTAATCCATAAATGGCGTTATTATTAATTCCATTTATACTTAGTTGATCAATACAATATCGATATTTTGATTTAATTATATCGAATTCATTTTTAGGAATATTATCCTTACCATTCCTGCCAACAATATTATTAAGCTTCTCAAGAGATCCTTCTCTAATCGCATCAATCACATCAAAGTAAGAATCATTTACAGTACAGTCATGTATCGCTGATGGATTTTCCAAATACGGCAAACTCATTTTATTGAGTGTAGGCATTTCACCGTTTTTATTTCTGACCGTAAGATTATTTCCTCTCCTGCTTCCCATTCGACTTAGCAAGTCAGGGAAAAAACTATTTCTTTTAATCGGCTTAATCGATTTTTTTACAAATCCTAGATATTCAGGCCAATCATATTGTGGTCTTCCTTCTTTGTCAAATGCGATTTCTTTTAGAAATTTTATGTCCGCAGGTACAATGATATCTTTTTTATCCGAAAGTTCATTGTATTCTTTAATGATAGATTCGACTTTTTGTTGATCTGTCAGCGAACTGTCTCGACCTATTTCATTTAAACGGTCATAAAAATTGCCGTTGTTTGAAGTCATTTCTGCCGCATCTGTTGTTTTTATTCTACCAGTTTCCTCTTCCCCCTTCAACAACTCCGCAGAATCCTTCTGTGTTTGGGTTTCCGCTTCGACTGTTTGATTGGGAACTTCCCCCTGCAACGTAATGAAAGCAACAAAAAAAGCCCCCGAAGGGGCTTAGATCAATAAAATATCCAATTTTCTATCCTTCATTGGATTTTTCATTATTTATAAACAATGATGATGTAATTTCCAGCACCTTTCTCATCATAATATGATCCGATACTGCCCCAATCGTATTTCATTTCAGATTGGACACCTATCGATTTTAAAAATTTGTCATGTAACAATTTTCGCTTCGGTTCATCACTATAATCAATTACACTTGGGTCATGTATCATAAGAAATACTTTTCTTAAACGATCCGCGTCGAAGATAACGCTGAGATAAAATTTTTCACCTGACAGAACAACTATATCATCAATATCAATGATCATGCCCGTTTGTTGTCCGTTATAATATTGGCTGTTTTTAAAATCCTCAAATGCCAATTTTGACGATAGAACAAAACCATTATCAAAGACAATATTTCCATTTTTCAAATCTATCATAATCATTCTCCCATATCTAATTCAATATTTTCAATTAGCACCAAATATCCCATTTGAATCAACAACTCGACTTGAGGTATAAATATTTGAGTCATTCCACCTTTACCGTAATCGGTATTTGCCAATGCCACCCCAAAAGCCGATTCAATATCAATCGTTGCTTTATATCCAACCATTTTTTTACGATATCCAAACTCTCGGTGTTTCTTCACTTGAAGCCCTTCGAACAAAGTTTTTGCAACTTTTGAACTCTTTTCAATCGCTTCTTTCGTAGTGAAATAACCTGTTCCATTTGGTTCTGCACGATATATCATTTCATTCTTTTTAAGAATTCTATCGGAATATCGATCAATCCCCGGATAGGTATCATTCACTTGTTGACTACGTGCAATTTCTGATGGACGACGAGTATCTTTGTTATTTTTGAATATGTCACTGTCAGGGGTTATGATCTTTTGTTCTATTGTACCATTCTCTTCACTGCCCCGCAACTCACCTGTCTTATTGACTTCAGTCGATAACGAAATCTCTTGTGTCGGAGCATCCCCCTCCGTCTTCAGCCCCAACCCTTCCTGCTCGCTCACGATCGTATGCCGCTTCTTTCAAAGGTGATGAAAGCAACAAAAAAAGCCCCCCGAAGGGGCTGAGATACAATTTATCGTTACAAATTATCGATTGCTTCCTGAAAAGAATCAATCAAATATTCAAAAAAAGAATCATATGCAACTATCACTCCGTCTTCATCATACGCTGACCACGTAACAACTCTGCCGTTTGTAGTATCAATATAATCTAACCATTCGTCACAGTTTTGAATAACGATCAGATTTTTTGGAAGACCATATGTCCGATACTCTTTCGTTTCTTCAACAAATTCAAGTGTTTGATTGTAAATACCGAAGATTTCCACCCCTACAATCCCCCGCGACCATATGTCTGCAAAAACCATTTGTATTGATTCGGGACAATCAAATTCAATTCTTTACCAGCTTGATCAATTAATGATACATCTGCTCCTCCTGAAAAATCTTTATCTTCTTGATACAATTTAATCATTTCATTGATTTGTTTATTCATCATCCTCTGCCTCATGCAACATGCCCAATAAATCCGAAAAGCTGTTGCAGATAAAAGTTATTGCTTTCTCTTTGTTACTGAACGCTACCTCATGATTCCATAATACGATACTGGGCACATCGCCGTTTCTGTAATCAAAACAAATCAGGTTTCCAAACGGGTCTTCCCCAAAAGGAATCAATTTATCAATCAATCTGTCTTTACTATCATGATATGTCTGGATGATATTGCTTATATCATTTATATCGAAAGCCAACAAATTATTAAATATCTCTTGTGTTCCATTTAATGTATATCTGTTTGAAACCGGATAAGCGCCATCATACTTCTTCGCAATCCGAAGAAAGTCCAAAGGGAATTGAATGCCGAGTTTCTTTTCCGTATCATCAATAAGCTGATCGCTTGGCACTTCATTTTCCGATATCCACTTTATTTCCATGTTCATGTCGTTACCTTTCATTTACTACTTTCCCCAAATACTGTATCCACCAGTTTGTTTATGTACGACTCTGTCAACCAACTGCATTTTCCCAGGTTCTCAATCCTGTATTTTAATCGATTTCGGATCAGATGGTTTTAAGCCCCGAAGGGGCTATCAGTTAATTACATCACACCTATCATTCATTCATCATATCAACAAAATAAGTATCATTTTCCTCTAATTTTATGAGAAAGTCCTTTAATGACTTTGCGATTGGAACATCATAATAATAGATCACTCCATCATTTAACTGACCAATCCCTATTGAAATCAACGAATATATATCGCTTTCAAAAAAAATTACTTTTTCATCTTCATATTTATCATAAATTTCGATATCGGGATAATACTCATAATCATTTTGTCGCAAACGAAAATTCCGCACGGAAAGCGGGTCCATAATCCGATTGACATTATCTTCCGATCCGGATATAAAACCATAGCCGACTTGCAAATAGAATTCTTTTAATTGGTTGGGCAGTAATAAATCCAGAGAATTTTGAGCTTCTTCAATCTCGTCTGACGTCACTGCATAAAATGCATTCTTTGCGTTTTCTTTTATAAAATCATATTCCATCGGCTACTCCCTATTGATATGGTTGCAGTGTCCATTTATCTTTTTTGTTCTTTCTCCATGCTACCCAACCAATCGGTAAATCAGCAATTTCCAAAATAGAATGATCGTTTTCTATCATTTCGTTCAATCCGACAATCGACGCATCGTTCTCGTCAATATCTCCGTCTTCCAAAAATTGCCACATTCCATCATCTTCATCATGAAACACTAATAATATATCAGCTTTTTTATCCAGTATATTTTTAGTCGTTAATACCGCTACATTGGGCGGTTCGTTAAAATGATTCATAATTATCCCCTTTCAAACACAACTGCTGCAACTGATAATACTGTATCGTATTTAACTATTTTGGTTGATTTTTATCCCGATACACCTTGGTTTTTGAAAACGATTGAACTAAATCTCATTACCTTTTACATCCGTAATACTGTCAGGATAATTTAAATAATTGATCTCGAATAAATCATTCGACGAATAGCTCTTGCTTCCTTTTTTAATAATACGATTTACTCTCATTAAACATGCATGATATTCTTTGAAGTTCCTATCACTTTCATCTAATCCGTTATCAGTTTCATAACATGTATCAACAATTACCTCAAGTTCAGATGCATCAGCTAATTTTACGATATATATTTGATCAGGATATTTGTTGATATTCATCAATAAATGTTGCATAATTTTTTTTCCTTTATCACAAAAAAACATTGTAATCTCCTCATTTCTTTGTCTTCGGTTTTGTAATAATGAATAATTCCAATTGTAGTTTCGCATTTATCTCCGGTTACCGGATCAATATAGAAACCTATCACCCGCCCGATATCAACTCATTCATGCTTTTTGCATTAACATCTTCTACAACGAAGCTATCATCTTCTTTAGATTCTTTGCAAAAGTATCTTTTTCCTCCTCATTTTCCCAATCAAAATGAGTGTATTTTTGTTCCTGTTTTATGATTTGTTCTTTAAAATCTTTTCTCAATTTAATATTGCTTAAATCAAGATGAGCAAGAACATCCAATAATCCTCCATCTTTGTATTCTCCCGCATACGGATATTCGATAAATAATTCAATTGCTTTTTCTATAGCAACGTCTTTTATAATATTTTGTCTGATCATACGTGTCACATCACTGAGCGTTAAATCCTCATATGTTTTATCCAAAAGCTGATTATACCAATTAACCAAGTTGCTTCCGAATCCGGATTCGTCATATTGCAAATGATAAATTTCTTTTAAAGTATTCATTTTACACCTCCAAAAGGTTCAAAAAATTGTCAACTCCAAACAACAACTTTTATCAAGAACTTTCATATTCACTATATCATCCAATCCTCCCTGTTGCAAATCTAATTCTTAGTAAAAAACCTTCTAGGTTTCCACAATGAATCCAACAAAAAAAGCCCCCGAAGGGGCTCACTCTAAGGTTTTATCTTGATTTCAACTGTTTGGCCGATAATCTTTTGAGGGAATGCGGATGCATGCTTAATACTTACGACCAATGATGATTTAAAATCATCATTGCTTTGGTAATGCACCATCGGTATACTTTCGATCGGAAAATACTCTCCATCCGATAGAACCAGCACCATACCTGGTTTTACACATGACGGATCAATTCCATCAATATCCAATAGAATTGTCTCCCTTGACTGATATATACTGCGAATAACCGACATGATCTTTTCCCTTTCCATATCGACCTAATTTTTTGAATGTTCTTAGTTGATTAATACCTGCTCAGTCTTTTCAGATATTCCAAGCTCTCATAGAAAAAATCATACGCTTCGTTTTCATCATCAAAAGCTTTTACAATATAATGTCCCCCTCTCTCACGTGTTTTAAAAACTTGCCATTTTCCATCGACTTTTACACATCCGATTACTAATGATGAATCGCTGAGTTCATCAAATTCAATCGTCCATGGTAATAATATCTTATCTAATCTTTCATTTTTTATTTTAGTCAACAATTCATCTTTGGTCATCTGCATAACCCCCATGAAATATTTAAATTGTTAATCATACAATCCTCATATATTTTAGGATATCCAACGCCTTTGCAACCATCTGCGTCAGTTCTTCAACCTCCTCGGGGCTAATCTCTCCCGCTACTTTCGAAGGAGAATAGGCATTGAAAGCATCCATAAGTCGTTTATATTGACCCTTAAAAATATTTTTTTGTCCTACCTGTTCCAACTCCATGCAAAGTGTCGCGGAAATAATCGCGTTTTCACATATCCCCGCATCCATCACATTATCATATTCTACAAAAAAACGTTCCAAAATATTTAAATAGTTTTGACCTTTCTTCAGCATGGATGTTGAGAACTCCTGAAAGTCTTCCTGTATGTATCCAACTAATTCATTAAATTCAAAATCTTCCATTTATTTCTCCTTTAGGATATTGATCCCATCATTATGAACGACAATCATTTTAATATTGGGGTACATCTGCTGAAATTGATTAATATTTCTTGATATCAATCTATTCAACGAGGTAGACTTGGAATGCTTTTTTCTTTCCGTTAACCACATGTTTCATCACATCATTTTCCCACCATGGCAAAATCACATCTTTAAATCCTGATATGATTTTATCTCTTGCCTCAATATCTTCGCTCAAAAACTTCGAATATTGATTGATAACGCAAACGATTCGATCTTTATTTATCCAACTCAAATCCTGCATCCAATCATAATATCCATCGAATGCACGAGAAGGAATCGGAAAATACATCGATTTAGAAATGATCGCTAAATAGTCGGAAATGGTCTTGACCGCATCTCCATTTAATTCGACAAAGAAAACTCTATCATCCGCAATCAGTTTTTCTCTTATGCTTTTCAATTCCAATAAAGAAATATTTATTACTTTATTTTTCATAATACCACTCTCTTAGTTTAATTTAATAAATGAAGGTAAGCCCCTCGGACTTTCAATATCTCCATAATGACTATCTGTATAATAGACTGATCCGTCTGTCCCAACAACAAACCTTTCTGCATCTCTGCATTCATCGGAATGTTTATTTTTAACATCAAATTCTCTGTAATTAATGGAATTACCAAGTTCATCTACCTCGGGAAGGAATCCATCTTCGTTTCTATAAATTGCTCCTGCCTTCGTCCCCTCAGTTTGACCCGGTACGCTTCCTGTCCACCCATTCAGTTTATATTTTTCGTATGAATACTGAATATTCTCAGCTAAGTCTTCAATTTTTTTGTCACAATATTTTGATTGTTCTTAGTAATTTTATCATTTTCATCAATATCATTCAAGTTTTCCGAGTTGACAACATTTTGTTGATGATCATCATAAGTGACCTCCCTATCCCCTGCAACGCATTACTTTCCGAAAGAGCATCCCCCTTCGTCCTCAGTCCCAACCCCTCCTGCTCGCTCGCAATCGTATGTCGCTTCTCATATGTCTTCAGCTTCGAGGTCATCTCCAGATACAGCTTCTGTCGCTTCGCGCTCATCCCTTCCATGTAGCGGTAACGCATCACATTCAGCACCGCACCGAGCTGCTTGTCGGTGAACTTCGCCAACTGTTCACGGGGATACGCTTTTCCTCCCGCAACCATATCCGAAGTCTGCTTGCTCAGACGGTAAAGGTTGTGCGCCGAATCGGGATTCCTCCCTTCCCGAATCGCGTTCAGATTGTCTCTGACCACATTCGAGAATTCCGCCGCCGCATTGCGGGCGTTGCGGTCAATGTAGACGCGCTTCTCGGCGGCATCGTAATGAGAGGCTTCATCCGTGAATGACACGTTGATGTCGGAACGCACCGACGCGTCCTGCATCTTGCGGATGGTGCCGTCGTCCACTCCGTACGCTTTTCCGCTTTTCTTCACCGACGCGAACTGTTCGTTCATCCGCATCAGTTCCGTATCCCCCAAGCTTTCCGCTCCGCCGAATACCGTGCCGGTCAGAAACCCCATCATGCCCGCATAAAGGTTCTCTTTGCTGATCAGACGGATCGGGTTGTTTTGGAATGTGAATTCTTCTCCGTTATACGCGAGATTCTCGGCAATCGGACTAAGTGCCTGCTGTATGTACTCTTCCGCGAACTCTCCCGTTCCGTTGGAGAGGAAGGCGGTGACGGCGGTTTTCGCCGTTTCGTTTTTGAGCACCTTTCCGATGGCTCCGCTGAACGTCTCCTTGAACTCCTTGGTCAGATTGAATCCTTTTGTTTCCTTTCCAAAAATCCCGAATGCCTTTTCGGTTGCCGTAGAGACGGCGGCGTTGAATTCCGCAATGAACCCAACAAAAAAAGCCCCCGAAGGGGCTGAAAAACAAATCTTATTCCTGCTTTGCTTCCCGTTCACGTTGACGAAACTTTCGGTACTCCTCTCCCCACAAGACCACAAACTCTCTGAGTTCTTCCGTCTCGATTCGGCACCAGTTCCATTTTCCGTCATCCGCGAGCATATTATAAATCTCGCAATAATCCTTGCGCACATCCACCTCGCACATATTGCCACAGATTTCTTCATAGTCACTTTTCCCGCTCATGACATCATCCAACACATCCAATACGTACTGAACATCACGACCTTGGATATCAGAGAAAAGAAAAAACGTCACCATTTCTATTGATTCATCAACTCGCATAACCAAAACTTTTGTGCTATATTGCAATGGTATTTCTTCAAAACGATACTTGTATTTCATATTTTGTCACTCTCCTTTATATTTCGGATATGCAGATGTGATTTTGCCATTCTTATCAATAAACATTTCAATGGTAATACCCTTCGATATTTTTGCAGTATATAAATCTCCAATGATATGTTTTTTACCGATATACGCTTCATTAATCGCATCTATCACCTGCTGCGGTGTCCAATCTTTCGGGAAGAAAGAAGATTCACCATTATTGAGCTTTTTCGCAACTCCGCCTACTTCAACCTTCCCTGAGTAAATGCCGTGTTCATCGGGTGTGGATTTTGTCCCTTCGATAATCTTCCCTCTCGGCTCGGGCATCCCTTCGTAATGAAAGCCGACCGCTTTCCCTGTACGATTGAGCTCTCCGAGCAGTACGTGATTCACTGCTTTCTGATCTGCAAAACGTTCGGTTCCCTGTAGATTGTCGAAAACTTCCTGATTCGTTTTGAAATTTGGTTTCTCTGTTTCAATTCTACCACCATCTTCTTCTCCCTTCAACAACTCCGCAGAATCCTGCTGTGTTTGTGTTTCCGCTTCGATTGTTTGGTTGGGAACTTCCCCCTGCAACGCAATGAAGGCAACAAAAAAAGCCCCCGAAGGGGCTTAGGATTAAACTACATTTGACTTTTTAATTCTTCAAACCATTCATTTGCCATGTCATCATCCGTTTTTTCGGGATCATTTGAGTAGACCAAATCATATCGATATTGTGCATTCAGACTGTTCTTATTCACATCATATTCCAGCTTCATTTCTGTTGGCATTTCTCGCTTATACTCTTGGCATAAATCTTGAATTTTCATGATATCTTCATTGATAATATTCAATACTGCTGATTGCCGTTCAGACGATGTATCATAACGAAAACTACCTGAATCTATTGCATCATTAATCTTATGCTTCTTAAATATGTTTCCATTGATCAGATAAAAGAAATTGCTTGAAATAAACCCTTCCTCATCAGAACAATAAATATATATTTTTGTTGCTTTGTCTTCTACATATTCCAGACAAATATCTACCATATCCGCCTGAAGTTCGCTGAAATAATCTTCAAATACCTTTGTCATCAATTCCCTCCCATATTTGATATTTTCTTTAAGAACTCTTCACCAATGAATCAATTCACAAGACACTGGATAAATTCCATCTAATTTTCGTTCTTAATGGACTCCAATCCTCTCATCAATGCATCTCTGACAATATCGACGTTATTGCTGTAATTCGGGTTTTTATGTCTGATGACTTTAAAAAACTCACTCAACATTCCGTCAATCATGACAGTCACCCCTTCAATTCGCTCTCCTGTTTGCTCATTTTCAAACTCTTCTGACATAATGGATATTGTTGTTTTCATAATGATTCCCTTCTCCGTTTCTTATTTCTTTATTATTCTTGCATTTATCGCATATTCCTCAATCCACTCAATCCATGGTGGGGGTAATTCAACACTGATTCCGGGGGTACTGGGATCTGTTATTTTAGGAGCGAATCCTCCCTGATTATCTGGATTACTTTTATATCCTTCCTGAGGCACTGCATTTTCTTTGATGTATTCATCAAACCATTTAGGCACATCGAATTCTACAACATAACTGCCCTCTCTTTTGTTGATAAAATACTCCGCATGTTCTCCCTCGTCTATGCTTATATTAAGGTTTTTGTCTTTATTCGTAATATACACGGTACCATCATTTTTAATAATAATTCTTTCTTGGCTGGATTTTGAACCACTCCCACCTTGTACCCTTCTATAAGTAACATAATCATTTGCTTTGCTGTCAAGTGTTAGACTATTTGCTCCATGAGGATACACATTTTCTTCTGCATCCAGCTGTCCGTGTTCTTTAATATTTGTGTTTATTCTACCACCATCCCCGTCCCCCTGCAACGCCTTATTGCTCGCTGTCTCATCAACCTCAATTCCCGCCTCTTTCGCCTTCCCCTTCGCCGCTTCGATCTGATTCGAAAAAGAGGTCTTCAGCTCATCAGTCTTTGCCAATATCTCCGATATCGCATTCTCCCTGCTCCCCATATTCTTCTTCGACTGCTTCTTGTACGCTTCGATCTGCGCATCCGTCACATGCAGGTTCGGGTCTGCCTTCACTGTCTCGGCATAGGCGTTGGTGACCGCGTCTCCCACTTTCTTCAAGTCAGCGTCGGAGAGCTTGTTCAGATTTTTCGCCGTCAGCAGACATACCAAAAAAAGCAGGCGCTTTCGCGCCTGTTTCAAATTACACAACAGAATAATTTCCGTGAATATTACAAATTTTATCAACCATAAATCTTCTTTAAGTATCTGGCTTTCTTAATCAAAGCATCATATGCCTCATTACAATTCGAAAATTGAATTCTTGTCCCATCGATTATTGATGCTCTTTCGTCTGTAATATACACCTCCCATCCATTTGATATTTTTTTTATTCCCACTTGGTTCTCATTTAAATTTTTTTCATCAAACCAATTTACTCTTATTAATTGTTGATTCTCAATAATAGACTTCGCATCCGTTTCATTCATAATAATCTCCTTGCTATTTTATTTCTTGCAGCAATCCCAAAGTCAATAACCATTGAACTTTCATTGGCAACTCATATTGTATTCCACCACCTTCGCCCCACCTTTCTATTCTTTCAATTTTACCTTTATAAACTATGATATTATTAAAATCTCCTTCATAATACACATCGATATATTCTAAGATTTCTGCTTCCATCTGTTGATTTCCGCAACTCCTTACATACTCTTCAATCTTCGAAAAATCGCCCGTCACTTCATATTGATGATATTGTCTTGCATCTTCAATAAACGGCAATGATCGTTGATCATAAACAAATGGTTTCCCATCGATAACAGGACAGGTATACCGACCTTCAGCCGAACCGTATCTGTCGATAATTTCACCTTTTTCGGGATAATATATCTGTTTTATCGGTTCTCCGTTTGAATCAAGCTCATATCCACCTTTGGGAACCATATCCCAATTGATACCCCCGTCTGATCTCAACACCGATGAATCTTTGGGAATTTGTAACCCTTCAACCCAAACACCATTATTTCTGAATGCTTCGGCTGCATCCGCTCCTGCATGTTTTGACAGGTACTTTTCGAGTTCTTCTTTCGTACATGTGGATTTCTTGAGTAAGACTGCCGTTTCGACAACATCAGTTTCTGAGGGTTTGTTTTGATTCCAGTCTTTATCTTTACTGTCAATTGTACCATTCTCTTCACTGCCCCGCAACTCACCTGTCTTATTGACTTCAGTCGATAACGAAATCTCTTGTGTCGGAGCATCCCCTTCCAACCTCAGTCCCAACCCCTCCTGCTCGCTCGCAATCGTATGCCGCTTCTCATATGTCTTCAGCTTCGAGGTCATCTCGAGATACAGCTTCTGCCTCTTTGCGCTCATCCCTTCCATGTAGCGGTAACGCATCACATTCAGCACCGCACCGAGCTGCTTGTCGGTGAACTTCGCCAACTGTTCACGGGTATACGCTTTTCCTCCCGCAACCATATCCGAAGTCTGCTTGCTCAGACGGTAAAGGTTGTGCGCCGAATCGGGATTCCTCCCTTCCCGAATCGCGTTCAGATTGTCTCTGACCACATTCGAGAATTCCGCCGCCGCACTGCGGGCGTTGCGGTCGATGCAGACGCGCTTCTCGGCGGCATCGTAATGAGAGGCTTCCTCCGTGAATGACACATTGATGTCGGAACGCACCGATGCGTCCTGCATCTTGCGGATGGTGCCGTCGTCCACGCCGTACGCGTTTCCGCTTTTCTTCACCGACGCGAACTGTTCGTTCATCCGCATCAGTTCCGTATCCCCCACGCTTTCCGCTCCGCCGAATACCGTGCCGGTCAGAAACCCCATCATGCCCGCGTAAAAGTTCTCTTTGCTGATCAGACGGATCGGGTTGTTTTGGAATGTGAATTCTTCTCCGTCATACGCGAGATTCTCGGCAATCGGACTGAGCGCCTGCTGTATGTACGCTTCCGCGAACTCTCCCGTTCCGTTGGAGAGGAAGGCGGTAACGGCGTTGTAATAAAGCCAACAAAAAAAGCCCCTTGAGGGGCTTAAGTTGATTAATCTCTATCACATATCCCATTTTTTCAGAAATTGCAAGCTCTCATAGAAAAAATCATACGCTTCATTTTCATCATCAAAAGCCTTTAAAATATAATGTCCTCCCCTTTCAAACGTCCTAAACACTTGCCATTTCCCATCGACTTTTACACATCCGAT
>JBGMEA010000002.1:0-47520 GCA_041447245.1 Anaerofustis sp. | reverse complement strand
GCTAAGATGGTGGTAGCTCATGGCACTCTCTCCTTTTTAAGATTGGTTTTCTCACCTTTATCTTACTGGAGTTTTCTGCTTTGAGCTATCTTTTATGTTGCACTTGCTATGATAATCTACCCCCTACTTTTTGCTGAACCGTTCCATGCCACGAAACATAAAAAAAGAATGCATGGCGCATTCTTTATTGCTCGGTTTGATTGTTCTGTATTGGCGGAATGGGTTGTTGGGGCTGATCGGCTTGCACGGGCTGCGTGACTTTCTTTTTGCCGAACGCCATTTTGATGAGATTGACGATGCCCATCACGGGACCGACGACCAGGATCATGACGATGAAGAGGATGATCGGCAACAGGAGTCCGCTGCTGCCTGCCAGTGCGACATTCACAGCGAGATTCCATGTGGACTTGAAGCCGAACACGAGGAGTGCGACGTATGCGATTACCAAAAAAATCATAACAAAATCCTTTCTGCTTTGGATTGATTGAGGAATCTACGGATCAGTATGTGAGCATCATATAAGCGAACAACAGCATGGTTATCATCCCACCGATCATCATGCAATACAAAACGATGGTTCTTTCTTTGCTGCCGCTCAGCAGAAACAGTTCCGGTTTTTGTCTGCTGTAAAAGATGCTCAGTTCCGTACCGACGGGGTATTTCTGATGGTTGACTCCTGCCTGTTCCCGCGCATGAATCAGGGTGCCGTCTTCCGTTCGGTATTCCACTTCCATGGAATACATCGTGGTCATTTGACTCAGCCCGTGATATTCATAATAGCCCACCAGCGTTGCGTTGGTGGTCACGGCATCTTGGTATAATTTCTTGTCTCGTTTGAGGAAGAGAAGACCCAAAACGAACAGGAGCAATCCGGATAAAAATACGATGAGCAGACCTTCCATAATGCCTCCTGAATGTTGCTGAGAGTTTTGGTTGGATGGGAATCTTGATAATTGTTATCATATCATACTATTGAAAAAACGTATATTATTTTTTATATAACGAAAAGACATAAAAAAAGATCAGTGCGGATGGTTTGTTTCTGTGAAATCGAGATGAGGCTGATCTTCGGATTGCTTTTCCTGTCAAACCATACCACGGTGTCGTATTGACTTGCAAAGGCCGATAAGGCTATAATAAATTAACTGCAGTTCTTTATGAATTGCCGACACAAACTATTCCGAAATTCAACATTGTGAGGTGGATCATGCTGTACCGATACGTGAAAGCGAATACCCTGGCGGAAGGTGTGGAAAGCGCGCTGCGCGAACTGCATGAAAACGGAGAAGTTTATACCGGAGAGAATCAGGATCGGGCCGATCATGTGAAAGAAATCAGTCTGGTGCTTAATGTCTTAAACCCGCTTGCGGAACCGATGATCTCCAAATGTATGCCGAGCGGACTGAAAGGGCTGATGGAATACGCGGAAGAATTTTTGCGCGGTTCCCGTGACTTTGAGCCGTATTGGGAGTATACCTACCATAAATTATACGTGCAGCATTATGAAAAATTCATCGATGAACTGCGCCGCAACGCGGATACCCGCCGCGCCTGCATGAATCTTGGCGGAGCGATCAATTTTGAAAATCCGCACCCGCCGTGCCTGCAGCTCATTGACGCGAACATCCGCGAAGGAAAACTGCACATGACCGCATTTTTCCGCAGCAACGACGCCGTGAAGGCTTCTGCGATGAATATGTTTGTATTGGTGCTGCTGCAAAAACAGATTGCGGAAGAACTGGGGGTCGAAGTCGGTATCTACACGCATATTGCGGAAAGCTACCATGCTTATGCGGAAGACTGGGAGGGGTTGGACAACTATCTGAGTCTGTTTCGGGATAAACCGATGGGAAAACGGGTGTATTCCTACGAAGAGTTTCTCCGAACGAAAGAGAAATATCTTGAAAGTTATTACCAAAGCGTGGAAGAACGCAAGGCCGATGTGGCGAACAAGAAACAGGAATAGAACAGGATTTGATCAGAAGCGGAATTTCCCGCTTCTTTTATATTTTCAGCGTTTTTGTGTAACTTTTTGAAAGAGGGGATTCCGAGAGAAGAAGGGATAATTAATAATATCATTAAAAATATGAATATAATTTTATAATTTTTATGTATTAAAAAATATAAATACAAAAACTGCTTTTCTTTTTGTTTTGATTATTGTATAATATTGTTACAATAAGTTTAATCGGGATGTTATCGGGATGGAACAATCGCTCGTGGATATCATCTGCGAGACAATCGGCAAGCAGGGATATATAGACTGTCTGGCTTTTCGAAGCGCTATGCTCCGGATTCGGTTTCGAAAACTCTCGCATGATGACATCGAAAAACTGAAAATGATTTATTCGGAGCATCAGAATCAATATTGCCGCAACCAGATTCTGATCGCGCTTGTGATGCAGACGGACGAGAGCCTGAAAGGATTTTTCCGCAAAACCTGCTTTTCGGAAATTCAGATCAGCTTTAAACTCATCTCAATCCGCGGATATGCGCAATATGCAAGTGAAAAGGAAGTCAGTGCGCTGACGGAACATTTTATGAAAAAACTGCAGGAAGAATGTACGGGCTCTCCTTATGACTGTGAACAGCTTACGGTACTGCGTTCGGAATTTTGTTTGCCCTACTTGGTGAATGAATACGGATATTCCTGTTTCTGCGCCGCACAGGAGGAAGTGGAGCATCGCTATGAAACAATGCCGCAGAGTTACAAAGGACTGTTTGAACAGGATCAATTCGGACAGTACGTGCCGCTGATGACTCAGCAGGAACTGTCGGTGCGAATCCGCCGGATGATGAAGGAGTCCGATGCTCAGCAATAAAAAAGCGAACACTGAAACGATTTCATGTTGGCTATTTTTATTGGTATTATTCTTTTTTCCTGCTGCGCAGACGGAACATCGAGGTGCTGCTCTTCAGTTCCTGCGCTTCTCCGTTCAGTGAATGGCTTGCGGCTGCACTTTCTTCCGCCGTTGATGAGACGGTCTGTACGACCTGTGAAACCTGCTGAAGACCTGCATCGAGCTGTGTGATTTCTCCTGATTGTTCTGTGGTTGCTGTCGCGATTCGCTGCATGTGCTCGCTGATATCGGTTACGCCCTGCATGATGTGCGCAAACATTTTGGAGGCGTTTTCGGCAATATCGTTCCCTTTTGCCACACGGTTGATGGTTTCGGATACCAATGTATTCGTTTCTTCGGCTGGCGCTGCACTGCGCGCCGCAAGCGCCCGCACTTCATCCGCAACCACGGCAAACCCTTTTCCTTCGGCTCCTGCTCGGGCTGCTTCCACCGCTGCGTTGAGCGCCAGAATGTTTGTCTGGAATGCAATGTCGTCGATGGTTTTAATGATCTTTGAAATATTTTCGCTTGCCGCACCGATCTGTGTCATGGCATCCATCATTTCGATCATGCTGTTGTTCCCCGCCGTTGCGCTGGTGTTTACGCTGCGCACCAGCTCATTTGTTTCATCAACGGTTTGCTGTGTGCTTTTTGTCTGTCTGTCCACTTCGGCTGTGGACGCCGAAAGTTCCTGCACAGCCCCCGCCTGCTCAGTTGCGCTCTGTGCCAGCATTTCGCTCCCTTCGGACAGCTGCTTTGCCCCTGTGGCAACTTCATTCGCAAGTGATACGATTTTGCCGATCATACGGTTCAGCTCGTTGATCAGAGCATTCAGATTGTTTCCGATCTGTCCCATTTCATCTTCGGAATTGATCCCGACCGTCATGTCGAGATTGCCGCCGCTGAGCTGCTCTACGGCGGCGGAGATTTTTTTGAGCGGACTGATCAGCAATCCGAGGATCAGGTAGATCACAGCCGCGCTCACCAGAAACAGTGTAACGGTGATAAGCAGAACCCGATTATGGCTGTCATTGAGCGAGCGGAGGGAATCCACGGCGGATTCTCCGACAAAAAACATGCCGATGACGGTTCCGTGGACATCGCTGATCGGCATATAGCAGGTAATGCATTCCGTATCCAGTACCATGGCAGTGCCGAGATATGTCTGTTTCTGATCGATCACCGATGCGGTGACCGTGTCGGATGCGGCAGTGCCGACGATGCGTTCTCCGTCTTTTTCAATGTTGGTGGTTACGCGTACATTATCCTGAAATATCGTACAGTAATATCCTGTTGTCGATCCGATTTCATCCACGATGTCCGTATTGCCGTTGATCAGGGTATCCCCTTTGTACAGGGTGCCATTCTGAATGCTCCAATCGCCCGGCACCGTTTGATCAAGTATCTGCATCGTCAATTTTGCCGTGTTTGCAAGGCCGTCGGATTCATGCTGTTCCAAAAGTATTTTTGTCGAATGGTCTGTATAAAGAAACATGATGCCGCAAACGATGGCGAGAAAGAGCATAAAAAGTAGCACTATTTTGAATTTGATCGTGTTTCTGAGTTTGATTTTCATGCGTGTTCTCCTGTATGTATGTTGTATCTGTATGTATGTTGTATCGTTTCGATTGGGAAAATAGATGCCGAAAAGAGAAAGAACAAGGGAACACGGACGTTCCCTCTGCGGACAGACACCGTCTGAGTCTTGATTCATAACTGTCATTTATATCGTCCGTAATATGCAATAGTTTAGTCTGTTTATATAAAATTTTCAAATTTGTATGCATAAAAGGAGCAGATTATGATTTTACGGATGTAGATGCAGTATTCCCGATTGCGCCAAAATGCTGACAAAAGACGGATTGCCCGCAATCATTTGCCGAATGCGAAGATGTTTGATTCGCAGAGCGTTTTCCCATCCGTTTTCGGTTGTATGATTTATGAGGAACGCAACAAAAAAACAACGGACTTCTGCATCGAACGTCCGTTGTTTTATGTAGTTTGTCGCTATTTTATTGTTTGTATCAGTTTGTTACGGTCGGATATCCTGCCGGAATCCATCCGTTGTTCATTCCGCCGGACATGTTGTATGCATCATAGCCGAGGAGTCTGAGGATCGCAACCGTCTGGGATGCCGTCTGACCGGTGTAGCAGTAAACGACAATCTTCTGGTCTTTCGGAAGTTTGGAGAAGCTTTCCTGCATTCCTTTTCCGAACGGAATATTGACTGCGCCCTGAATGTGGGCTGTCGCGTAATCTGCCGCCTGACGGACGGAAAGGATATAATATTCACCGTTGTTGGCATCCAGCGCCGCTTTCACGGTTGCCGGAGAAATATTCAGGTTTGCATAATCGGTGCCTTTTGCCGCATCGATATCCGAGCAGTAGTTATCAACCGCTTCCTGAATTTTGGAATCCACTTTATACGTCTTGGTCGGCATGGAAACTGCGGTCGTATCGATGTATTGCGTGTAATTTTCCACTTTGGAAATCCCGTTGTTGAAACCGGACTGAACGGTTGTGGCATCAATCCCCGCCACGTTCAGCAGTGCAACTGTCTGAGCTGCGGTCTGTCCCGTGTAGCAGTAAATATAAACCGGTGTGTCGTTCGGGATATATTTCAGATTATCCGCAATGGCGGAACCGAACGGAACATTGATGGCTCCGGTAACGTGACCCTGTGCATAAGCGTCCGCCTGACGGATGTCAAGAATGACCATGCTGTCTCCGGCCGCAACTTTATTGAGAAAGTCCGTAGCCGAGATCACATTTTTGTCGTCGGGGAAATTGGCAAAATATGCCGTTGCGTTTTCTTCGACCACGTTGGATTTCTGACAACCTGCGAATCCTGCGGTAATCAGAACGGCACCCAGAATGAGTGCGATGATTTTTTTGGATTTCATACTTCAATCCTCCCTGATTCTTAAAATTGATCGGGATGTCCTTTTAGGAAGCATCCTGCTGACTTGGCGTAACCGTTGTGGTTGTGTCGGGGAATACAACCGGATCACTTGGATCCAGAACCCATTCGGCATATGCGCCGTCATATACTTTGAGATTGCGGTAACCTGCGTCATACAATCGGACAAACACCGCCGCTGCGCGCATGGATGTCTGACAGTATAGGATTATATCATTTTCCGGACGGATTTCCGCTTTGAGATAGTTGATCTGTGTTGTCTGCGTGTCCTTGAAGGTGCCGTCAGCGTAGAAATTATCGTAATAGTCAAACATGACCGAAGACGGAACTTTTCCTGACTGTACGTACTCGTCATTGGTACGCACGTCGAGCAGAATCACGTTCGCGTCGGGGTTGTTGACCTGCTGAAGGACGTCTTCTTTTGTTGCCAACCATTGGGGATCGTAGCTTGCCCGGAAGGTCGCGGGCGTTTGCGTCGGAACTTCCTTTGTTACTTCAATGCCTGCACTTTGTATGGCTTTGATGCCGCCGTCCACCAGTTTCACATTCTGATCTCCGTACATGAATAATGTCCAAACCATACGGGATGCGCTCATGTTGTCTGAGTCGTAGACGACGATTGTCGTATCGTTCGAAATACCTTTGCTGCCGAGCACCTGCTCGATGGTCGATGCGGGCGCAAGCATATTGCTGACCGGTTCATTGACGACAATGTCCGCTTTGGTGATATTCACCGCGCCCGGAACATGACGCGCCGCATAATCGTTTGCACTTTGCATGTCGATGATGACGACGTTGTCGGCTCCGATGTAGCCTGTCAATGATTTCGCACTGATGATCAGGGTGTCGGTCTGGGCATATTTCGATGAGTTGCAGGAACTGACCATGGTGACAACAAGCAGCAGCACTAAAAAGATTGATAGTTTCTTATCAATCGTTTTCATACTGAACCTCCTTTTGTCAATCAAAAACGTAGAAACATAAAAATAGAAATTGTAAGGGTTTGCCTTGCGGCAGTGTAAAAGGATATAGTAAACACGTTCGCGTCCGACCCAGTGGCCTCATACTGTCCCGGACATTGTAAACTTATTATACTATCATGATGTGAATTTTGTAAGATGATTAGTCATAATGTATTTTTATATACCATCATTAAACATGATAACGAGTGCGTTCAAATGCCGAATCTGCAGAAAAACGTTGTGATATAATATATTTACAGAAATTTCACGGAGTTTGAAAAATTGTTTTATTATCGCATTTTTTCAAATTCAGAGATAAATTATTTGAATATATAAGTAAATATATAAAAATGTATTTGCTTTGCTTATGGACGGAATGAAATGGGAAAAACGGGCGGCATTAAAAAGGAAACTTGGATTGCACTGGGAATTGCGGTGCTGTTTTTTGTGCTCAATCTACTCTTCCTTACGAAGTATCCTTTTGTGCATTCGGACGAATCCTGGCTTGCGGGATTGACCCGCAATATGATGCAGTCTCATTCGTTTGCGGTAACAGAACCGTTTTTTAATTTGAAAATCCGTTATCCCCATGCCATCAAACTGTTGTTTCACTTGTTACAGATGCCGTTTCTGAGCATCTTCGGATATCGGATTGTATCGGTACGGCTCCTTTCGCTGCTTGCGGGAAGCACAGGATTGTTTTTGTTTTACCGCGCGGGGAGCGCACTGTTTCAAAACGAACGAAAAGCGTTGCTCGCGATGGCGCTGCTTGCCGCGGATGCGGAGTATATTTGTGCGTCGCATCTGGCGCGCCAGGAGATCGTGATTTTGGCAATGATGCTGGCATGTGTGGGGCTTCTGTTTCGGCATGCTGATTCGTTTTCGATTCGTTCGTCGGTATTGCTCGGCGTTCTGACAGGGCTTTCGGTGGGGATTCATCCGAACAGTTTTATGATCGCCTGTGTGTGTGCGGGAATGCTTCTGCTGCGTATTTTGGTTTATCACACCGCAAAATGGAAGCATCTGCTTGTCTACGCGGCAGTGACGGGTTTGTTTGCACTGGTATTTATCGGCATCAGTTATTTGTTTGACCCGCATTTTATTTCGGATTATTTTGCATACGGCGACAGGGAATTTGAAGTGCTTGCTCCCGCCGCAGATAAGTTCGGCGCGTTGAGCGGTTATTTTGCAAAGCTCTATCTGCGTGTGAGCGGCACGTATTATCTGCCGGATGTACGGCTGCAGTTTCTTCTTTTCCCTGCGGCGCTGATCGCCTGCCTTGTTTTTGCGGTTCGAAACAGACAACGCGATGCCGTATTGAGCCAACGGGCGGCGAGCCTCGTTGCTGCGGTCGTTATGCTTATTTTTGCGACGGCATTCATCGGGCGTTTCAGTCAATTGAGCGTCGTGTTTCTGTTTCCGTTTTGCTGGCTTGCAGCGGTGTATGCGCTGTCTCTTTTGGGGAAAGCCGCACGCAGGCTGCTCGCAGTTGCCTTGTTTGTGGCGGTGCTGACGTGTTCCGTCTGCAACATCGTTCCCTGGCTGTCTGCGGACTCCTACGACGGGTATGTTTCCGAAGTACAATCGCTGATCCCGCAAGGAAGCATCACCATCGGCAATCTGAATGCCGAATTTGCGTTTGACTGCGGCAGTCTGCTCGATTATCGCAATCTGGCATATCTGCCCGATGCGGGTATGAGCTTTTCGGATTATGTCGATGCGTATGGCGTGCAGTATATTATGCTGACCGACGAGTTGGATCTGATTTATTCCACCCGTCCGACGTGGAATATTCTCTACGGAAATCCGATGTGGGTTGCGCAGGCGGAGGAATATGTGAAGGAACACTGCGAGTATGTGGGCAGCTTTACCGACAACACCTACAATGTGCGCATCGCCTCTTATGTGAACGGCACGCAGGATTTTTCCGCCAGAGTCTACCGTGTGGTGCGGTGAGCGTATCCCGAACGTACCCATGAAAAAACCGCACGTGCGAGATGTGGTTTTTTTTGTTTGTGATCGGAAGAAAACGTCGCGACCGGCTACTTCAGTAATGTCATCAGGGATTCTTTTGTTTGGGTGCTGTTGTCCAATACGGCTTTCAGGGTGTGGGTTTCGGCATCGATTACGGCCGTTTTCTGTGCCAAAAACAGCGCTTCCTCGATATCGTGCGTGACGAAGAGGATGGTGTTTCCGTTTTTCTCCCAGAGCGCTTTGACCAACTCCTGTGCATTCCGGCGATTGAACCAGTCAAGCGATGAGAACGGTTCATCCATCAGCAGTACGTCCGAGCGCAAAGCCAGCGCCCTCGCCAGAGCACCGCGCTGCTTCATTCCTCCCGAAAGACGGGAAGGGTAGTAGCTGCGAAATTCTTCCAGTCCCGTATCCCGCAGACAGCTGTCGATGATCGGCTGTGCTGTCGAAGCGTCGTATGGTTTTACTGTTTTTTTCAGCGCGTAGCGGAGATTTTCCTCCAGGCTCATCCACGGAAACAGCTGTGCATCATCCTGAAAAATCATCATGACTTCTTTTGACGGTGCGAGAATCGGTTTTCCGTCGAGCAATATGCTGCCTTCGTCGGGCTTTTCAAAGCCTCCGATCAGGCGCAGCAGCGTGGATTTGCCGCATCCCGATTTACCCACAACCGCGATAAACTCTCCTGCGGCGACCGAAAGCGACAGCCCGCTCAAGACTGTTTTTTCTCCGTTTTCGGAAGGGAATGTTTTTTTGATGGTTTGAATTTCCAGTTTCACGCGATGCTCCGTCCGTTATTTTTTATCTGAAATCAAACGAGTTTTGAGTCTGTGCCCCATTTGCCCACGGTGCGTTTTTCCAATGCCGAAAACAGCAGATCTTCCACGAGCATGCCGACTGCCACTACAACGATAATGCCCGCATAAAGCGCGGGAGTGTTCATAAACGTGCGTTCCTTAAATATGTACCAGCCGATTCCGCCGACGGCACCGATGGCGCCGAACGCCATTTCCGTTGCGATCAGGGCACGCCAGGCGCGCGCCCATGCGATTTTCATTCCCGAGAGGGTATAGCCGAACGAAGCGCGCAGCAGAATTTCCCAGGTAATGCGCAGCGGTTTCATGGAGAGGTTGCGTCCCACGTCGGAATAGATGCGGGGCACGGCACGCAGCCCTGTTTTCATGTTCAGAAGAATCGGCCACAATGCGGAATGCACGATGAGAACGATCACCGTTGCCGTGCTGAGTCCGAACCAGATGATGATCAGCGGCAGCACGGCAAGCCCGGGCAGCGGATGAGCGATGGAGACAAGTGTGTCAATGAGGCTTTCTGCGACGGAAAAGCGCATTGACAGGAGTGAAAGCAGCACGGCAAGCACAATCGAAATGGCCATGCCTGCGGCAATGATGCCGAGAGAATACAGTGTCTGAATGCCCAGGCTCCCGTTTGTCAGGGCATCCCACAGTGTTTTTGCCACATCCTCCACGCGGGGAATCAGCAGGGGAGAAACGGCACCGAATGTCGCCGTTGCTTCCCACAGGATCAGAATGAGCACAATCCAGAAGGTGCGCTGTATGTATTTGTTGCGAATCACTTTGTTCGGTTTCATCATTCACCTGCGTGTTTCGGAAAAATCATGTCGCTTTCGGACGGCACTTTTTTGATATAACCCGTCTCCCGCATGGCGGCGGCAAAGGCTTCTATGCCTTCCAGCTGCGTCGAATAAATGCTTTTCCCTCCGTAGGTCATTTGCGCCAGCAGATCATCGGCGCCGATGTTGTAAGTCGGTGCCAGGGTTTCGGCGGCTGCCTGCGGATCGGCATTGATGAGGTCGATGGCTTCCTGCAGCGCCTGAATGAAAGCGAGATATTGATCCTGATGTTCCTTGTATAATGACTCGGTGGCAACGCCGACAATAAAGGTGAACGGCATTCCGAGAATGTCCTCGCCCGTGAGCAGAATGTGCCCGCCGTTGTCGAGTTCCTGCTGTATATAAGGGGGAGTCGCAATGTGCGCAGCGACTTCCGTGTCCGAGATCAATGCATTCATCGCATCGGGATGAGACATGCAGACGATGCGGTTATCGAAATAGTGGGAGTCCCCGAAAGCCTGCTCGCTCGCGAGGGACAGCAGCACCGCCTGTGTGCAGGTGGGGGAGAGTACGGCAATGCGGTCCGCCTGCGTGAAATCCGCAAGTGAACGAATATCATCCCGATCCGTTACGATTGCGACTTCATTGGCGGAAAGCCCCGTAAAGATTTTCCAGCCGGCATTATTGTCGATACCGACAAGCGCGGGTGCGGGACCCATAAATCCGATATCGATGTCGCCCGAGAGGATGCCGTCGCTGATTTCGGTGGGGCCGTTGACCTGAATCCAGTTTACGGTAACGCCGTCCAAATATTTTTCCAGAATGCCGTTTTGTTTCATAACCTCAAGCGGTGCGTAGGCCACGCCGTATTGGATGGCAATATTCAATTCTTTTTTTTCGTTTTTCTGTTTGCCGCAGCCCGCGGCACTGCCTGCAACAAGCAGGCAACAGAGCGCAAGCGCGAGAAATTTGATCGGATTGATTCGCTTCATGGAGTATCTCCCTCGTCATCCTGCCTGTATGCATCCGGTATGCGGATGAGATTTTCGCCTTCTTCGGAACAGACGCGGATGGTATCATAAAATTCTTTGACGGAGGTCTCGAGCGGTTCGCCGTCCGAAACAAACACGCAGTGTCCGAATCGTGCGGTTGCGTTATCGACGGACGGGATGATGTCTCCGGGCTTGAAATTCCAGCCTGCGTCTTTTACGAACGGCAACGCCAGGATTTCTTCTTTTGGCGTTACGGATGCCAGCGTTCCGCTCTCGCAGAACATCAGCTGTACGTTTGCCCGGTTTTTTACCGCGCACACATCATAGTCCTGCAGAGCCGAAGTGTCCGCAGCTTCTCCCAAACCGACTTTCATGGTTGCGTCCAACAGATCGAAACCGCTCAGATAAGGAAGAAATACATCCTCAAACGCGCCGCCGATTCGGCAGGCAAGTTCGTTGACAAAGATGCCTTCGTTTCCGACAAGCATCTGAATGTAGAGCGGTCCGTTTTTGATCCCAAACGCAGAGACGATCCGTTGGCAGATCGGCAGAATCTCTCCGCGGAACCGATTGAGATATCGGCTCGGGAAGCGATGCTCTGTGCAGATGCCGATGTGGATGTCGTCGGGGTAACGAATGCGATCCGTAACACCGAGCACAAAAAGGGTTCCGTCAGAGACCCATGCGGACACGGTGATTTCATCGGAAGGATAATATTCTTCAACCAACGCTTCGTTTTCGGCGGAATAGGAAAGGGTTTCTTTAAGATGATCGAGTATTTCCCGCGGGGTGTTCAGTTTGAAAATACCTCGCTGTCCCTGAGAATCGAGTGGTTTGATGACGAGCGGACAGCTCAGCGCTTCCAGATCCTGCTCTGCGGAAGTGCTGTCGATCAGCCGCCAGGCTGCCGTCGGAATGTTCGCCTGCTTCAGAACGTCTTTCATGGCCTTTTTGTTTGTAACGGTGTAGGCAACCGATTCGGAAATCGGGAACGGAAGGCCGAGACGTTCGCTGACGAACGCCGCCGTATAGACCGGCTGGTCGGTGCCGAGCGTCATAACTCCGTTTACACGCAGCTGCGAAGCGGCGTGCAGACAGGCTGATCGGTCAAATGTGCTGATGCGCAGGTGCAGATCGGCATAATGCGCGGCGGGCGGGTTCGGCAGATAATCCGCAAGCACGGTTTGATATCCGAGCGATTCGGCAAGTTCGAACGCGTGCATTTGACAAAGGGAGCCGCCCAGAATCAAAAGCCTTTTCCGATCACAGCCCGGCATGACAATGCGACTGATCTCATACGGTTCCTTTTGCGCTTTCGGACGAAACAGAGCACCTGCCCGAGTGTAATAGACAAACAGATTCCAATATAATGCAGCCAGTTTTTTTGGTGTATACCCCGATCTTCCGTGAGGACGGGGGCTGCGTTCATAGTGGATTTCGGACGCGCGAACCGATCTGCGGAAGGCCGAAGCCGACAGATAAACAAATTGCTGGGTTTCGCAGCAGATCTGTTTTGCCGTAGCTGCGTTCATGATGCGAAACGAACTGACCGTAATGTCTTTCGGTTTTTTGGTCACAACGGAAAACATGGCATCGCGCATGGCGCTGCCGGCACGGCGGTACAGTTTGCTGTGTTTGCCGTTCGGCACCGCATACACGATATCCGCATCCAGTTCGGTGATGCGTTCATATAGCAGCCGCAGCGTTTCCGGCGGTTGCTGCAGGTCATCGTCGATGGTCGCGGCATAACGGCAGTTCTGCGCATGGCGCAGTCCGCACAGCAAAGCGTTTTGCTGCCCGCTGTTTTTTTTCAGATGGATTGCGGTAATCTCCCTGCTTTCCTGTGCCAGCCGATCAATCAGCTCGGCGGTTCCGTCCGTGCTGAAATCATCAACCAAAATCAGTTTCAGGGAAATCCCGCTGCCGTCGAAGGCGTTGCGAATGCGATCGATCAGCGGTTTGACCGTAAAGATTGAATTGTATACCGCCGCAATGACGGCCAGATCGATACGCATAACGGAAATTCAATGCTCCTTTATTTCTTGTCCGCACGGCCCGGTTTGATCGTCGGAAAGAAGAAACGGGGTAGTTCCGTATGGACGGACTGATGTGATATAATAAAATGGAACGGCTGATCGAAAATCATCCGAAAGATCGGTTTGCCGGGAGGTGCGCTGTATGATTGAACTGAATTGTCTGAGCGACTATTGCCCGATTCCTCTGATGAAACTGCAGGGGATCGAACAATCCGTCAAAGACGGAGAACAGATTCGTCTCATTACGGATCACAGCTGTGTGTGCGAATCCATCACGGACTATTGCAAAAGAAAACATTATCACGCAAACATCGTCGAACCGATGAACGGAATTTGGGAAATCGAGATCAGCAAATAGATTTGTTGACGGTATTTTCGAAGTATTTGATTACCTGATACATATCGGAATTGATGAGTTCGTCTTTGGCTTTGTAGACCATCGTGATCTCGTAATCCAAATCAAATCCTCCAATCTCAATAATTTTGAGCTGTTTTAAATACAGCTCTTTTTTTACGGCCATATACGGCAGAAACGCCAAACCGTATCGTCCGATGACGGATGCTTTGACCGCTTCCGTGGAATCCATATTGTACAGGATTTTAAAGTCTTCCGGCTCAAATCCGAGTTTCTGTACATATTGCACGAGAATGCGATAGGAACTGAATGTTTCGTTGAGCATAATCAGCGGATGGCGCTGCAGATCGTGCATGGTGATTTTGTCGGGGATATTGTAATTGTTGTTTGCCACCAGATAGATTTTATCGGTATAGGCGTGTTTCGCGATCAGACCCGGTTCGTCCGCTTCTCCGGCAATAAATCCCAGATCGGCCTGGTTTTCCATCACCGTGAGCATGACTTCGCGCGAATGCATGGAAGCCATGGTAAACGAATAGTTCGGGAATTTCTGGTTGACTTTGTAAAATGTGCAGGGAAGCGCATAATTGGCGACCACGCCCGTCGCACAGATGCGAAAGGTGCGGTTGTTATTCTTGTAGTTTGCGATCTCCTCTTTCAGATTTCCGTAGATGTGGATCATCTGCGAGGCATACTTCTGCATAATGCGACCCGCCTCCGTCAGCTCGATGCCCCGGTTGCTTCGCGCAAACAGTTTCAATCCGATTTCTTCTTCCAGGCGCTGCATCTGCTGGCTGAGCGCCGGCTGCGAAATATGCGAAGCGGCGGCAACTTTGGAGATGCTTTTTTCTTTTGCGATTTCATTGAATAGAATAATATGATCGATTTGCATGCTCCTCCTCCTTTCTTCCTTGTGGCGCAGGAGAGATGCAATATTCTGTTATTACATTTTATTATAGCCAGTTTTTTTGGGAAAGACAATTACGGCGCCGAAATTTGAGGAAATCCGAACATAAGCAATTATTATACTGCATAAAACCTTTTGATGATCGGAATTTGAATCCCGTGCTATAATGAAAGCATAGTAAACCGTTTCCTGTTATCTGCGCAGGCGCATCGGCATGCCGCCCTCATCGGCATGCGCATTTGAAAAAGGTGTGAAGCGCGGAGTCTTTTCATGTGATTTTTTCACTCACATTTTACAGACAGCATTTTTTACAGACTGTTTGAATCTTTACGGATTGGAGGTTACAGAATGTCAGACGAAACACCAAGCATCAAACGTTCATCCGGCAGAGCTCCCAGAAAACCCAAGAAAAATCAGTTTCCGATCGCGTTGCTGGTCCTGATCGGCATGATTGCCGTCGGACTGCTGCTGGCTCAGAGATCACCGAGCCTCGGAATGTTCTGGCTGTTCGGAAGCTGTTTCGGATTTGTCCTTCAGAAGTCGCGTTTCTGCTTTACCGCAGCAATGCGAGATCCCGTGATTACGGGAAGCACTTCGCTTACCAAAGCCGTGCTGATTGCGTTTGCGATCACAACGATCGGATTTACAGCAATTAAGTACAGCGCGTTTGCTTCGGGTCTTCCCATTCCGGGTCAGTCCTATGTCAACCCGGTGAGCCTGGCAACCGCAGTGGGCGGGATCATGTTCGGTATCGGCATGGTGATCGCGGGCGGATGTGCATCCGGCACACTGATGCGTGTCGGCGAAGGCTTCGGAATGCAGATGCTTTCGTTGGTCTTCTTTGTGATCGGTTCTCTTTGGGGAGCCAACAACATGGGGTGGTGGCAGCTGCATGTCATTGCGGATGCGCCTTCCGTATTCCTGCCGGATGTATTCGGTTGGTTGGGAGCGCTTGTGCTTCAGCTACTTATTATTGCGCTGCTGTTTATCGCAGCGGACAAATGGGAAAAGAAAAAAATGGGCGGCGACAATTGATGCTATCATCGCACGCACGCAATATTATTCCCCGTACCTATCATACCAAACACTACAATAAAATTTATGGAGGCTGAATATGGCTGAATATACTCTTGATTGCCTGGGCGAAGCGTGCCCGGTGCCTTTGATGAAAGTACAGAAAAAAATCGAAACAATGAATGTCAACGATGTGTTGGTCGTACAGATCGATCACAGCTGCGCGATGAAGAACGTACCCGAATGGGCAACCAAACAGGGATACAATGTGGAAACCGAAGAAGTCGACGACGGCGAATGGGAAGTCGTCATCGAAAAAACAAAATAATATGCCGTCTCAGCGGCTATGGAGAGGCGGGTGTCAAAAAGTTTGAAAGAATTTTGGAACAAAATAACAAGCAATCGATTCTATGTGGCAGTGTTTAAAAACCCGTTTACCTATGTGACGGGTGCCGTCCTGCTCTCGATCTTGCAGATTGCGCTTCTGGCGTATTCCGGCAATCCGTGGGGCGTTTCGGGTACCTTCGCAAACTGGGGTGCATGGCTGTATCGGCTCGTCGGAGGAAGCGTGGACAAATGGTACTACTTCTCTTCCTCGGGAGCACAAAGCACTTTGGATGCCGGTGTGCTCAGCCACACGGGAACCATGCTGAATGTCGGGCTCATTTTCGGAGCATTGCTGGCTGCACTGCTGGCATCTCAGTTTAAGTTCAAAAAAATCAAAAGCTGGAAGCAAGTGATTGCCGCCGTGCTCGGCGGTCTGCTGATGGGCTACGGCGCCAGATTGGCGAACGGATGCAACATCGGTGCATTGTTCAGCGGAATCGCATCGCTGTCGCTTGCCGGCTGGGTATTTGCGGTGTTCTTGTTTGTCGGAGCGTTTATCGGCAGCAAGCTGCTCGCGAAATACTTTATGTAACACAAAACAAAAGATACAATAACAGGGCTCTTTTTACGGAGCCTTGGTATTGTGTGCCCAAAACAGAAGTGGTGAAGGTGTTACCTTTATTAAGGAGACAGAGTGAATGGATAAAAAAACAGAACAATATGACGTAGTGATTATCGGCGGCGGCGCAGCGGGGCTGACTGCCGGAATTTACTGCGGACGGGCAAGACTCAAAACCCTGATTATCGAAAAAGCATTGGTCGGAGGTCTTGCAACCTATACCAATGAAATCGAAAACTATCCCGGATTTCCGGAAGGAGCTTCGGGACTCGGCCTGATGGAACTGTTCCATAAACAGGCAAAAAAATTCGGAGTGGATTTCAAATTGACGGACGTCAAAAAAGTGGAGTTGGAAGGCGACGTCAAAGCAGTGGAAACATTCCGCAACCGGTTCGAAGCGAAGGTCGTAATCATTGCTTCAGGCGGAAAACCGAGACTGACCGGCGCGAAAAACGAAGATCAGTATCTGTATGATAAAGGGATTTCATTCTGCGCGACATGCGATGCCGCGGCCAACACGGATAAAACCGTCATGGTGATCGGAAGCGGAGACGCTGCGATCGAAGAAGGAATGTTCCTGACGAAATTTGCAAGCAAGGTCATTGTATCCGTTATGCATGAATGCGGAAAAATGGACTGCAACGAAATTGCGAAAGAAGAAGCGATGGCAAACCCGAAGATGGAATTCATCTGGGATACGATGCCGGAAGCGTTTGAAGGAGACGGACATCTGGATACCGTCGTACTGAAGAATACGAAGACGAACGAATTGATTCGTGTTCCTGTCGATACATGTTTCCTCTTTATCGGCTATCTGCCGAACACCGAACTGTTCCGGGGCGTGATCGATATGACCCGCGCAGGGTATGTCATTACGAATGAAAAAATGGAAACGAATATCCCGGGGGTCTTTTCCGCCGGGGATGTCCGCGAAAAATTTCTGAAACAGGTTTCGACTGCGGTCGGCGACGGAGCGATTGCCGGATATGCGGCAGAAAAATACATCGCGGAAAGCGAAGTATTTGAAAATCAGATTATCGGAGCCGACAAGCCGGGGATTGTTTATATCTGGAATGCCGTACAGCAGGAATCCAGAGATTTGCTCCCCGTGATTGAAGCGTTTGAAGAAAAATACAGCGATTCGATGCGCGTAACCCGCGTTGATATCTATAAATCCGAAGGAATTGCCAATCGTTTGAATGTGACCGCATCCCCTTGTGTGGTCGCCATTGAAAACGGCAAAGTAACGGGAACCCTTTCGGAAGGCATCACGCTCGAAGCCATCGAAGCATTGACCGGAGCCGCCCGAAAATAAGGGCATTACAGCAGGCTTCGGAAGTCCTCTTAATTAAAAAAGCAAAATAACCGACAAAAAAGCCGCAGGTGATGGCGGCTTTTTTGTTTGAGCAGATCATGGGGTTCCATCTCTGAAACCCCAAAAAGTCAGCCCGTCGCAATACGGGCTGACTTTTTGGGGAGGTTGTATCTATCTTTCATATGTGACATTCGGTTTGGTGATTTTTTTCTATGAGATTCCGCTTCGGTGGACGCATTGTTTATTCGTCAGAAGAAGAAACAACGATTAACATAATGACACCGTCGAAGCTTCTGTTGCTGATTGCTTACAGCTCGATGATCGCTTCCACTTCCACGAGCACATTTTTCGGCAAGGTCTTTACTGCCACGCAGCTGCGGGCGGCTTTCCCCGGGAAGTAGTTTGCATAAATTTCATTGAATGCGGCAAAGTCAGCCATATCTGCGAGAAAACAGGTTGTCTTTACCGTTTTGGAAAGATCGGTGCCTGCAGCTTTTGCGATTGCTTCCAGATTTTGCATGACCTGTGTCACCTGATTTTCCAGTCCCCGGGCAATGTTTCCTTCTTTATCCGCCGGAATCTGTCCGGAAGTGAAAAGCAGATTGCCTGTGATGACCGCATGGGAATACGGACCGATGGCGGGCGCCGTTTCAGTGGTGTTGAATTGTTTCATTTGATGTCTCCTGATTTTTTTAGTTCCTGAATATATCGGTAAACCGTCTGCTCCGAGACGCCGAGCTGTTCGGATACGGCGGGTACGCTCCCTTTGAGTCGGAATACATCAAGCAAACCGAGTTCGCGTATGATGGTGCGGTTTTCATCTGCGGAGAGTTTTCTGTTCCCGAGATGTGCTGTTTTCTTGGCGATCACCGTGGCGATCAGTTCATCCGCGCCTGTGCCGAACGTTTCGGTGGCCTGCGTCAAATCTGTATTTTTCATGTCAATCAGCAGAGATCGTTCGATGATTTCCGCTGCTTTGAGTTGTTCCGTGATATCGACATTGATGCAAAGAAGCCCGATCAATCGGCTGCCGTCTTTGATGAAGTAGGTTGAGGAACGCAGAATCAGTCCTTGTTCCTCAGAACGTCCGAGGTAATTGACCGTATAATCCGTCGTTTCCCACACGCGCGATTCGATGAGCCGAACTGCGTAATCGGTCAGCGAACCGCCGACTTTCCTTCCCGTGGGATTGTTGGGCGTGATATACAGAATCGAGTGATTGAAATCCGAGATGTCATGAATGAGTGCTTCCGCACGCGATCCGTTTGCTTGCGCGATGAAGTTTGCCATAGGGATATAAGAGAGCAGCTTTGCTCTGTCTTCCGTTTGATCCATATCCGCTCCTGATTGATAAAATATTATCGATCAATCATATATTATATCCCGTGCAGCAGTTTGTCAAGTGACTTAATTTACCTAATAATAATAAATTATATAAATAAAATCTTTTAAATAGAGAAATAATATCTTTTTTATGATAAGAATAATAATAAATTATCATTCGACTGAATTGATAATAATTTATTATAAATATGTAGTATTCGGCATTTGTTTTCTCTGTGATTGCTGTCATGGCATGTCCGAAACCGCTCTGTTATACTCAAGTTGCAGCTGAGGACATCATTTGCAAAGCCTCCTTTTTTCCAAGCGAAGCGGCCGTTTGTAACAGACGGCTGCTTTGTTTTCTATCTATGGTTACGGGCGCAACCGCAACAAACAAAACGCCATGGGGTGAGACATGACACAACGGCAAATGCTATGGAAACAATATTACGAACAGGGATATACGCCGTCGGCGGCGGCAAAAGCGGCGGGATACAAAAACAGTTACGCGAAAGTCGGCGAACGGAACAAATCGCAGTACGAAGCGGAGCGGCTCACTGCGAGCTCGGTTGAGATCGATCCCGCGAAACAGACAGATCGGCGCATTGCCGACCTTCCCGAGATTACAGCTTTCTGGACGTCGATCCTGCGTGACGGGGCGGCGGATCTGAAAGATCGGCTGAAAGTATCGGAGCTGCTCGCCAAAACGCAGGGATTGACGAAAGACGCGGACGGGGAAGAAGCTGATCCATCAAATAGGGCGGAGGATTATCCTCCGATGAGTTTGGAAGAAAAGCTGGAACTGATCCGCTCGGTTCGGACGGGCGAATGGGATGCCGCGGTTCTTATTGAACCGTATAACGAGGAGCAAGACAATGGATGAGCTGGATCAGATTGTTCAAACGGGACGGTGGTATGCCGATCTGGCGAGGACGACGAACGAGACGTTTCTTCCGCTGTTCTCTGATGCGAACCGACATCTGGTGCTGTGCGGCGGCGCGGGCTCCGGTAAGAGCATCTTTGCTGGAAGGAAAGTGCTGGAACGTGTGGTATCCGAAGCGGATCACCGAATTCTCGTGTGCCGTAAAATCGCCCGCACTCTGCGGGAGTCCTGTTTTCGACAGCTCATCGGGCAGATCCGCACGCATTACGACGCCCGCGCATTTAAGATCAACCGCACGGAAATGGCGATTACTTATCTTGCGAACGGCAGTCAGATTCTCTTCGCGGGTCTTGACGATGCGGAAAAATTGAAATCGATCTATCGCGTGACGGGCATCTGGATCGAGGAGGGATCGGAACTGTTGGAGTCGGATTACGATCAGCTCAACATTCGACTGCGCGGAGAAACCGAAACATACAAACAGATTATCACGACGTTCAACCCCGTGGACATCAACCACTGGCTGAGACGCCGTTTTTTCTGCGGGGCTCAGTCGGGCGTTACGGCGCACCGCAGCACGTACCGCGATAACCGCTTTCTCGATGAAGAGCAGAAAACCGTGCTCGAGAGCTTTCGTGAAACCGATCCATATTACTACCGTGTCTATTGCCTCGGCGAATGGGGCGTTTACGGTAAGACGGTATTCTCCGCGGCGGTGCTCAGCGAACGGCTGTCGGATCTGTCCATCGCAGCCGTTCGAGGTCTGTTCTCTTATGAAACGGACGGGCTGACACTCACGAATCTTTCCTGGGAAGAAGACGATAGCGGCAGCATTGCCGTCTATCGTATGCCCGAAGCGGGCGTGCCGTATGTGATCGGGGGCGATACTGCGGGAGAGGGGAGTGACAGCTTTACGGCGCAGGTGCTCAACAATCTGACGGGAGAGCAATGCGCGGTATTGAAGCATCCGTACGACGAAGATGTCTACGCGAAGGAGCTGTATTGCCTTGGGATGTTTTACAACGAAGCGCTCATCGGCATCGAGGCGAACACGACGACTTACCCGATCAGAGAGCTCGAACGGCTGGGGTACCGAAAACAGTACATCCGAGAAACGGAGGACAATTTCACCCACCGCCCGAAGTATTCCTACGGGTTTAAAACCACGTCGCTGACCCGTCCCGTGATCATCGCGAATCTCGTCGCGCTCATGCGGGAACACGCGGAGCTGATCCATGACCGTGAGACGCTGGAGGAGATGCTCACTTTTGTGCGCAACGAAAAAGGGCGGGCGGAAGCGCAGAGCGGTGCGCATGACGATCTGGTGATGGCACTTGCCATCGCGTATCACATCCGCGACCAGCAGGAGAAGACGCTGCCCGAGCCGCCCGTGAAAACACATTGCAATTTTGCGTGCGAAATGCCGCAGGCGGATGCATCGGATGTGGGAGAGATAATCGAAATCATATAGAAAATGCATATTCATAGGCTGAAAAGAAGGATATCATTTCATATTTTGACTTATTTGAGTAAGGTAACAAAGAGAACCCGAACCGGCGTCATGCTGCGGTTCGGGTTCTCTTTGTTGGGGGTAACTCCCGTTTGCAAAAAAACGGAATCTTTATTTGCATCATCTTCCCTTGGGAAAGGAAGTGATCGCCTCTTTCAATGATCCGAACTCATGCCTGCCGCCATGGTTTCGGGTGTTATCATCGATGCTTGGGTGTCAATCATTGTTTGTTTCATTTTTTTCCGCATCAGCAGAAACAGCGTGAATGACAGTGCTGTGGTCAGAAAATCGGAAAACGGCTGGGCGAAAATGAATCCGTTAAAACCCCAGAGTCGGCTGAACAAAATCAGCGATGGGATAAAAAACAAACCCTGCCTCCCGATCGAGATTACGAGAGACTGAACAGACTTGCCGAGCGATTGAAACATCATCATCAATATCATCTGAAGTCCGAGCAGAGGCATTGTGTAGGAGAGCACATGCATGATGCGTATGCCATAAGAAATGACCGCCTCATCTACGATAAAAACCCGAATCCAGATATCGGCGAACGAGTAAAAGGTTACGGCAAAACAGATACACATAATGCTGCCCGTAATCACGGCTCTTCGGACAGTTTCAAATAGGCGTTTGTAATTTCCCGCTCCGTAACTGTAACCCATCAGCGGCTGGCATCCCTGAGCCAGACCGAAGACCAGCATAAACGTAATGCTGGTCGCACGCATAACCACTCCGTTTGCCGCAACGACCGCGTCTCCGAATCCCGCAGCAAAGACATTTCCTATGATACCGCCGATGCTCATGAGCATCATGCCGAGGGATGCGGGAATGCCGATCTTGAAAATCTCACCGTAATACCAGCCCTGCAAAGAAAAGTTTGAAAAACCGACGGACAGAATTCCTTTTTTTCTCATGTAAAATGTTACATAATAGCCGAAACCTGCGATGTTCCCGATGACGGTGGCAAGCGCCGCTCCCGCGATATTCATGTGCAGAGCAAAAATCATGATCGGATCGAGCAGCATATTCAGAATACTGCCGCTCATCATGCCGATCATGGATTCCCGGGTGGCTCCTTCGGAACGAAGCAGGCCGCCCATTGCCATCTGCATGCCCATGAACGGAGATCCGAAAAGCATCACAAACAAATAGGATTTCGAATAGCCCATGGTGTTCGCACTGGCTCCGCACAGGCGCAGAATCGGTTCCATGTAAATCAGCCCGAAGATTGCTGCCACCGTGCAAAATGCGGTAGCTGCCCAAAAGGAGATGGATGCGGCGTGGTTTGCTTTTTCTCTGTTTCCTTCTCCGAGCATACGCGAAATCAGAGAGGCTCCTCCAATGGCAAAAATATTGCCGAACGCCTGCACCAACATGAAGATCGGCATGCAAAGCGAGATTGCTGCCACCATGTTTGCATCTTCCAGTTTCCCGATAAAAAACGTGTCTGTCATATTATAAATTACCTGAATCAGCATGGCTACCATCGTCGGGACGGCGAGTACCCGTATGGCTTTTCCGACAGGCATGGATTCCAGTATTTGTGTGCGGTCGGTCATTTGTTTCATTGTGTAAGGTATCCTTTCGATGCATTTGCGATTACGGCGTGTATCCGAATCGGTACAATCTTGTTTTGATTCTATCATTGCACGTTCAAAATGTCAATGCCGATATTATGTTTATGTAAATAAATGATTTCTTTCGAAGCGCCGATCCGTTCAGGATTTCCTATCCGGCAGATATTCATGCAGCGGAAAATAAGTTTTTGAAGGGAATGATGGGATCAGGACGTTATTGTTTTTATACGGATATATGGATGGGGATGCTTTGCTTATGCAATGATTGCACGGCGCCGATAAGTGCAAATAATTGCAGGATACAAGTTTGCGGGATTTTGATTCTCGCAAGACAAGGAACGAAGACGTTCCTGTTACCTTGATTTTACTTGCCATCCCATGCAAAATTCGTTATGATACAAGAAACAATCTATTGAGCGGGAGAAGATATGGAACATATCATCGAAATTACCGGGCTGAAAAAATCGTACGGAAAAGTGCAGGCGGTGCGCAACATCGATTTTTACGTGGAGAGCGGCACACTGTTTGCATTTCTCGGTCCGAACGGCGCGGGAAAGTCAACAACAATCGATATGATCGCTACGATGCTCAAGCCCGATGAAGGGCTCATCGAAATTGATGGGCTGCGTGTCGGAAAGGACGATGCCGCAATCAGAGAGCGAATCGGGATTGTCTTTCAGGACAGTCTGTTGGACGGACTGCTGAGCGTGAGAGAAAATCTGATGACAAGAGGTTCCTTCTATGGACTCAAAGGCGCCGAGCTTCGCGGTGCGGTTGCGGTTGCCGCCGAAACAGCAGGCATCTGGGAGTTTATGGATCGACCGTACGGAAAACTTTCGGGCGGACAACGCCGCAGAGCCGATATTGCCAGGGCATTGGTCAACACACCGAAAATTCTTTTTCTGGACGAACCGACGACGGGGTTGGATCCTCAGACAAGAAAGAATGTGTGGGAGACGATCCGCAAATTGCAGAGAGAGAGCGGGATGACGGTGTTTCTGACTACTCATTACATGGAAGAAGCCGCGTCGGCTGATTATGTCGTCATCATCGACCACGGTGAAATCCTTGCGAAAGGCACACCTACCGAACTGAAAGATGCTCACAGTGCGGATACACTGCGCATGGTTCCGAAGAACGAAGCCGAATGCGAATCGTATCTGGGAACACTTTGTATCCCTTACAGGAAAAATGGGGAAGTGTATGAAATTACGCTGAAACATACGATGGAAGCTTTGCCGATTATCGATGGCTGCAGGGCGAATCTGGAAAATGTCGAATTGGTCAACGGAACCATGGATGACGTATTTATCACAATTACGGGTAAGGAGATCAGAGAAGGATGATGACGATTGCGAAGCGAAACATGAAACTGTTTTTCAGGGATAAGTCCTCGGTGTTTTTTTCTCTGCTGGCGGTTTTTATTATCATCGGTCTGTACGTTTTCTTTCTTGGGGATGTTGTGACATCCGGAATGGAAGGGTTTGCGAACCCCGCATTTCTCATTAACAGTTGGATCATGGGCGGAATGCTTGCGGTAACTTCCATTACAACCACAATGGGTGCATTCGGCATTATGGTGGAAGACCGTGCAAAAAAAATCATCAAAGACTTCTACAGTTCTCCCATTAAGCGGACAAAACTTGCAGGCGGCTATATCGTTGCCGCCGTTGCGGTAGGAATTATCATGAGCTTGGTCACGCTCTTGCTTGCAGAAATTTTTATTGTGAGCAAAGGCGGTCAATGGCTGGGATTCGAAGATCTGACTGAGGTGCTCGGTCTGATTGTTTTGTCGGTGCTCTCCGGCAGCGCCATGGTATTTTTTGTGGTGTCGTTTTTCTCCAGCACCAACGCATTTGCCACGGCAAGCACTGTGCTGGGAACACTGATCGGATTTCTGACCGGCATTTACGTTCCGATCGGGGAGCTTCCCGCGAGCGTGCAATTTGTTATCAAATGTTTTCCTCCCTCTCACGCGGCTGCTTTGCTGCGTCAGAGTATGATGGAAAAAGCGATCAACGTCAATTTTTCGGGACTCCCGAGTCAGTATCTCGATTCATTCAATGAATCGATGGGTGTGATCCTGAAATTTGGCGAACATGTTGTCAGCAAGCAGGAAAGTGTTTTGATTCTGATCGCAACTACTGTCGTTTTTTACGCGCTGTCGGTTTTGAATCTTTCCAGAAAGCTGAAATAGATCGTGGGATGTCTGCGTAATATCTGTGTTTTGTGCTATCATAGTAAACAGAAAGTGAAAGGAGCACAGATATGGCTGACACAATTTTTCAAGCAAAAGCAACATCCATTCAGGGCCTTGCCGTAAAATGCGAGTCGAGAGGATTTACCTTTCAGTTGGACGAACCGGAATCGCTCGGCGGAACCGATACAGGGATGAACCCGGTAGAAGCACTGCTTTCTTCGCTCGGCGCATGCAAATGCATTGTCGCGCGTGCGTTTGCGCAGGTTAACAAAATCAAACTGCAGGATGTGAGCATTGAGCTCGAAGGGACGTTGGATCCGGATGGCTTCATGGGAAAAAACAAACAAGCTAAAATCGGATTTTCCAAAATTACCACAAAGTTCCACATCAAAGCGGACAATACGAAAGAGGAAATCGAAAAATTTGTCGAATTCATCGAATCGCATTGCCCCGTGCATGATACGATTGCGAATTCCCCGAAATTCGAAACGGAAATTTACTGCGACTGATTCCCCGGGAGAGCGCTTTGCGCGCTCTCTTTTTTATAAAAAAGCCGGAAAAAAGGAGGATCAATATGTCCGAAAATATTCTGCATGCTTCTGCACAATCGCTCGGAGGGTATCGTGTTCAGTGCGAATCCCGCGGGCTTTCGTACTTTTTGGATGAACCTATTGACGGCGGAGGAACGGATACCGGAATGAATCCGTTGGAATCGCTTATGGCATCGATGGCTGCCTGCAAAGTCATTACGGCAAGGGCGGCCGCCCCGATCCGAAAAATTGATCTGATTGATATTCGCATCGAGACGGACGGAGAAGTCGGACGCAACGAAGAAAAACGCAGACAGCTTCTGAGCATTACATCGAGAATCTATATTAAAGCAAACAACACAAAAGAAGAAATAGAGCAGTTTGCGGCCTTTGTGGAAAGCCGATGTCCGGCTCACAATACGTTGCTCTATGGCGCGGAAATGAAGACGGAAGTCGTGATCGAGTCCTGAAATGTTATCTTGACAAGCAGGATTGTTGCGGTGGATACCGTGATAATCCTGCGGTTAAATGATATCGATTTTCGGAATGACGGGTCAACCGTTCTTTAGCGATATTGATTGCCGCTGTCGGGCTGAGCGATGAAACAGCGATTGTCGTGCATATATAAAAAGAACGCAAATCTGCGTTCTTAAAAAGCCAATGAATGATAACCGATGCAACTGCGAGGGCGGTTGTTTTTTTATGGATCGATGTTCTCTTTACTGCAATGCATTTTCAATTGCTTTCAGGTAAGCATTGCTGTCCGCGGTGGCTCCGCTGACGGCATCCACGTTCGGGGTCTGCGCCGTGATGACTGTTTGAATCAGGGTATCCATTACCTGTTTGGAATCGACGATCTGCTTTTTGAGTATTTGAATGTTTACTATCCTGTGATCGTCTACCGTAACCTGAACTTTGTTGGACCATCGGAAATCGCTGAACGCTCCGACATAAATGCCGTCGGGTATTCTGCTCAGATCCACATTGTCGATCTCTGCAGTCAGTGCCTTGCTTTTCCCCAACAGCAAAAAGCCCGCCGACAATGCGACAACAATCAGCAAGACCGACATAATTTTTGCCGCAATGTTCAGAAACCGTTTTTTCATTTCAGCTCCGTGATGTCCGTACTCCAACCCCTCTGTATTACAATGTAACCCTATTTTAACGGATTATGAACAGTTTGTCCAGTTGTTTTTGTGCAAATATATATATTTATTGTATGATTTTGTTCAAAAAAAGAAGAGGGGTAATCACCCCTCTATGATGGTTGGCAATTCAGTGTTTGATTTTTTGTCTGATTTCGATGTAGGATCGAATCAGTTCAGCCGCACCATCGATACTGATCGCTCCCGAGTCAATGCACAAATGATAATTATCCAAATCATCCCATCGGTTACCCGTGTAATATTCATAATAATCTTTTCTGCGTTTGTCGGTTTCTTCGATCTTGTCTTTTGCATCGTCTTCGGAAAGATTCAGCTGCTGGGCGATCTGTTTGATGCGCACTTCCGGCTTTGCATGAACGAATACATTGACACATTCGGGGAAGTCTTTCAGAATGTAATCCGCGCAACGTCCGATGAAAACCGCCGAATGGTTTTGCGCAAGTTTTTTCATGGTGTCGAATTGCGCCAAAAACACCTTGTTGTTCAGCGGCAAATCTGTTGCGTATTCTCCGGGAAGAAAGTAGCTGAAAAATAAATTTTTTGTTTTTTCATCGTATTCTTCCAAAAACTCTTCCGCGTAACCGCTTTCTTTTGCCGTTTCTGTGAGCAGTTCCTTATCGTAATAATTGATCCCCAGATCCTTTGCCAGCAGTCTGCCGATGAGTCTGCCTCCGCTGCCGAATTCTCTGCCGATGGTAACAATGACTTTTTCTTCCATAACCGTTGCTCCTTTGCTCCCTAAAAATTGTATTACAGACTGAACAAATACTTACCGTACTCGCTGTTTTTCATCTGTTCGGCAATCAGATGCGCATCGTGCGCGGTGATATACCCTTTTTTGCAGGAGGCCTCTTCCACGCATCCGATGCTGACGCCATATTCCTTCTGCAGTGCGCGCACTGCGATGGATGCCTCCAATATCCGTTCCGGCGTGCCGGCATCAAACCAAACCGTATCTTTCGATAACGGCAATACTTTGAGCGTGCCTTGCTTGAGATATGCTTCGATGACGGATGTGATTTCATATTCTCCGCGTGCGGACGGCTTGATATGCTTTGCGATGTCCGTTACCTCCGCATCGAAAAAATATAATCCGGGAACGATGAAGTTGGATTTCGGATTGATCGGTTTTTCTTCGATTGAAATGGCAATGCCGTTTTTATCAAATTCAATGACGCCGAACTGTTGGGGAACTTCCGAATGCAGCCCGAAGACGAGCGCTCCCTGCGTCATCTGCGCGCATTGAGCAAGGATGCTGTCGATTTCTTTGTTCCAAAAAATATTGTCTCCCAGAATCAGACAGACCGGGTCATCTCCGATGAAGGATTCTCCGATTCGGAATGCATCCGCAATTCCGCATTGTACATGCTGCACTTCGTAGCTGATCGAAATTCCGAGAGCGGAACCGTCCCCCAGCAGTGCCTGAAATGATGCGACGTCTTTTTGACTGCTGATGATCAGGATCTCACGGATGCCCGCCGAAAGCAGTGTGGTTAGCGGATAATAGATCAGAGGTTTGTCATAAACGGGAATCAGTTGCTTATTGACGACCTGCGCTGTGGGATACAGTCTGGTGCCTTTGCCGGCCGCCAGTATGATGCCTTTCATATAGATAGATACACTCCGTTGACAGTTTTTCTCATCATAGCTTATTCGTCAATCGCTGTCAAGCGATGGGACCCTCAGACCGACACTTTCAGACGAATCTGCCGCAGATGAAAACGCGCCCCGAAAAGGCGCGCGGAATATTATTTTTTGTTGAAGGTTTTGTTTCCGCATCTGGGACATTGCGGCAGTTCCTGATCATCCGAATCGAGCACGATTACTTTGCCGCATCTTGTGCAGACATATTCTCCTTTTCCCGGTTGTTCGCCCATTGCATACATTTGCGTGTCCTCCTTCGCAATATTCTTTATTTGAGTATAATTCTTTTTTTAATAAATGTAAAGACGGGATGTGCTTGTACCGAAAGAAGTTGCATCCTTGGTTCTGACGCTGAGCTTTTTACTGTGCGCAATGCCGGTCTTGGCATCGTGATTATCTGTATGAGGCATCCTTTCGTGGATTTTACTGCTTATGATGGAGTTTTGGGACTACCCGTGCAAGGGGTCCAATGTTCCCGATAAGATGTTGAAGTGAATGTTTTCTGCCGAGTTTATCACGCTGTAATTTCAGGAAGCAGGAATTATTAATTTGCGTGCTGCTTTTTAGCTTTTACTCCAGTCGTAAGAAACCTGCGTTTCGAACGTATCCATTTGAGACCGGAATCCAAAAGTAGCTTTAAGACAACACCAGGGTATGAATGCCGAAACAGGATGCCATAACAAACAGCGTGGCAGATACCGACTGCCGCGCTGTTTTCCCCTGCTTAACCAATATGGAACGGGTCAACCTTATTTTTTTGGTTCGTTTTGTGTGTCCGCAGATTCTTCGACAGATTCACTTTGCTCTGCATTCTTTGTTTTCGGCGGAAGCAGTCCTTTTTTTCTGCGTGCCAATCGAACGATGATGACAATGACAGCCGCTGCGAATGCAAACGGCAGCAGATAGAAGATAATCAAAATCAGTTTTTCGATTGCCGTGAGGAAAATGTTGACCGATTTTATGAAGGCTTCTTTGATATTCTGCCACAGATTGCCGAACGGAGATTGGATATTCGCCGAGGAAATATCCTGTTCGTAAAGTGTGACGGTGATGGACGAATACGCGATCAGATTGTCATAATTTTGCAGGATTGCTTCGCGTGTATCGATCTCCGTGCGGATGCGGTTCAGTTCCGTTTCGATGGAGAGCATGTCGGATACGCTGCCTGCCTGCTTCAGAAGCTCATTGAGTTTTCCTTCCTGAATGCGGTAACTGTCCAGTTCACTCTGTACGTCGCGGTAGGACTGTGTCACATTTTCGCTGTAAGTATAGGAAGATGCGACTTTCCCGTAACTCTGCAGCGTCTGCATGGCCGCATCGTACTGCTCGACAGGCACCCGAAGCTGCACTGTGCCGTAACTGCTGTACTCGTAGGAGGCATCTGTGTTCAGCGAATAATACGAGCTTTCCACGAATCCGCCGATGCTCTGCACATAGACGGAAATGTCGGTGATCGTCTGTTTCAGATTTCCTGCATATAGACTCAGTGTTCCCGAATAAATAATTTTATCCGGATCAATTTCGGAAGCCGACATCGGAGCGGCGTCTGTCGAGCCTGCTCCCGAAGCATAGCCCGATCCGCTTGCCGAGGAATCGGTTCCTTTGTTTGTATCGGAAACAGCCAATCCTCCGTTCTCCGGCGCCGCGCTGCCGATTGTGCCGTATTCTGCGGAATTGCCTCCCGTCAGAACTATCTGCTGCACAAAGCTTACCGCAAACACCGCAACGACCAAAATTGCCGCGGACAGCCAGACAATCCGTTTGAGATCAAGTTTCTTCCATTTGCCCCGCTTGAATCGTTTCACGGTTTCCTCCGTCCATGCATCGTGCCAGTCTTCTTTCGGAAGGGTGTCCAATGCATGTTTCAGTCTGTTCATCTGCGCATAATAGCGAAAACAACTGTCGCATTCTCTGAAATGCGCCTGCAGTTCTTCTGTTTCCTCTTCATTCAGATCTCCGTCTAGATGGCGGCTGATCCATTCTTTCCATCGGTCATCACAAGTGCCGGATGTGTTGTTGTTCATAAGATTCCTCCCGACTGTGTAAGCACATCGCGCAGCGCACACCGCGCACGGCTCAGCCTGGATTTGACCGTTCCGAGCCCGATCTGTTGGATTTCAGCGATTTCTTCGTAGCTGAACCCCATCATATCACGCAGAATCAGGATTTCTTTGTATTCTGCGCTCAGTGTTTGCAGAGCCTCTTTCAGGATGATTGCGGTTTCGACCTGTCCGATGTGCGGGTCTTCGGATGTTTGGGCTTCCGATGCACTTTCTTCCGAATACGGGATCGGGATCATCCTGTTTTTTCTGAGATAATCGCGTGCCGCATTCAGGGCGATGGCACAGAGCCATGTCTGCAAACTGCTGGCTCCCCGAAAATTTCCGATTCCTTCGTATGCATGCAGGAACGCATCCTGCACGATGTCTTTTGCATCCTCGCGGACACGCACCATCGGCAGAACAAGATGATACAGACAGTTCGCATGCGTTCGGACAAGCTGAGCAAACGCATCTTTGTTGCCTTTGCGGCACTCCGTGAGGAGCTGTTCTTCCAAGACTTTCATTTGTTCCTCCTCAATTCTTTTGACGTAACCGATTGATGAAAAGTTCCGTGAAATCGATTCTTTTTTCTATTATACAACAGTTTCCTTTCTGCAGAAAGCCAAGGAAGAGCAGCAATATGCGTGCATGTAATTTGATTGGATTTTTCGGAAAACGGTGTTATAATGAATTTAATCAAAAGTGTAGGGGACGTAATGGAGGAAACAAATGTATTGTTGCTTCAGCTGATCGAACAACTGAAGAACGTGAATGAGAAATTGGACTGTATCACAGGCGGGGGACAAAGCTCCATTGAAAACATTTCGGACAAGCTTGACTCAATCCGCGCATCCATACAGGAAATGGGCGGTGCGCAGGGCAGCTATACCATTGAACAAGTGTGTGACCGTTTGGATTTGATTGACGGATCTCTGTCCATTGTGGACAACTCATTGCAGAATATTGACACGATTCTGAAAGAAAAAATTTAGTGTTTTCGATGCCGATCGGAGAAAGATGAGGAGCCGCATGGATGAACAAGGTAAAATTCTGAACGAGATTTTGGGTGTGCTTCGCGATATGCGGGGTGATCTGTCTTCCATGTGGAACAGAGAGGAAGACTGCGGAACGCTCTGCGATAAACTCGATGCCATTACCGCAACGCTGAACGTTTTGAGCGGAGGCGGAATGGATAATATCGGAGCGGTAATCGGAAGGCTTGACGCAATCGAATCCACCCTTTCGGAACTGAGCGGCAAACTGGATGAAATGCACCTGTCCATTGAATCGATCAATTCGACCGTATCTCCTTTGGAATAAGTTTCGTCCGCAATTCCGAAAAATGCGGGATAATGCACGCCATTAATTTTGAATAATAATAAACACAATCAATATATGCAATATATTGCGAGAGCATGTTGTTTTCATAAAAAAGAGGATTTTCGAATTCATTCAATTGTAAGATCACCCTCAGGGTGATTTACGAAATAAGGAAAAACGGCTATGATTGCCATGAAAAGATGTTCGGAAAGTACTTCTCTGACATCTTTTGGGCTCGGAACATGTGCGGACTCGGACGGAACTCCCTGGAATGTGATCCGATTCTCCGATGTTTCCATTGTTCCGGCGTATTATTTCGGCAAAGCGTGCGTTGATTTGTTACGGGCGTGAGATGTGCACTTTGCCAGCGCGGATTGCGTGGCGATGTTGCACAATCCGATGCCCGGTTTTATCTGTTCGCCGATGCACTGCGAAACAGCCGCCAAGGCTGTTGGGCGGCATACGGACAGTGATCAGGCAGCAGCGCCACGACCGTCTCGGGACGGCAAAAAACCGTTTATATCGGTACTTATTTTTCAATTTATTAAGGAGGTTACTGTTATGACACAGCAACAATCACCATTCAACACACCGGACAGCACCAATCAGTTCGATCCTCAGGATATCAATGCGAACAAAGTCGTAAGCGGTTTTGCTTATTTCGGAATTTTGTTTTTCCTTCCTTTGGTTGCGGCACCGCAGTCAAAATACGGCAGATTTCATGCGAATCAAGGGCTTATCTTATTGCTCCTTGGCATAGCCGTCGGTATCGTCAGCGGCATTCTCAGCGCGATCTCAACGGCAATATTTTATGCAACCTATTCGTATGGGCTGTTTTACGTCGTGAGTGCGATCACTTGGGTGTTGAGCATCGGCATGTTCGTACTCTTTATTATGGGTATGATTAACGGATTTACAGGAAAAGCAAAAGAACTTCCCCTTGTCGGTAAAATCAAACTCATCAAATAATTCATTAAAAAAAGGAGTAAGCGGGTATGCTCAAAAAATTATTGGCGGTGCTGATTGCACTTGGTCTTGTTTTGTCGGTCGCGTCATGCGGATTGGCAGACAAAGCGGCGGAAAAGGCCGCAGAGAAAGCAATCAGCAACAGTACGGGCGGAAATGTTGATTACAATTCCAAAGACGGTACAGTGACAGTGAAGGATGATGAAGGGAATTCTGCAACGTTGGGCGGTACGGACTGGCCGAGCGGCGACGCCGCAAAGCTGCTGCCGAAATTTACGGTCGGCACGATTGTCTATGTGATGGATTCCAACGATTATTCCTGGATTACCATCGACGAAGTGAAGAAAAGCGACTTTGATTCGTATGTCAAAAAACTGCAGAGTGCGGGCTTTACAGTGGATCAGTATACGATGACATCCGACGGGTATGATATGTACACTGCATCCGACTCGAAAAAAAATGCCGTGTCTGCATCCTATGACGAGGAAAATAAAGAATTGACAATCACAATCTCCGTAGCGAGCGAATAGTCCGCTGCGAAGATCGGAGGGATTGGGGAAGAGAATTATGGGAACGAAAAAAGAAGACGGAATACACCCGTCTTCTTTTTTTACGGAGGGGCAAGAGGAAGTTCGGCGTGCTCAATGCAGACTTCCGTTGCGATGCTTGCCGCAATCGGTACCCGCTTCGGAATTGTGCCTGTGTACAGATCGTGAAAAAGCAGTGTCTTTTCGTTGAGAAACTCCTGATTGTAAAACATTTCCCTGCCTCCTGATTTCAAAAATAATGTGCGGTCTCGCGAGGCCATGAAAACACACGATAAAATCAAGAAAAATATATGAACATAAATTTGATTTGTCAATCGATTTTATTGATGTTTTAATTGTGCATTCAATTTATGTAATATCAAAGGATCGATGCCGGATCGGCTGATTCCGAACAAAAAAGCCGATCATGACGATCCGCTTTTCTTTTGTCCTGTCAAAATCATGTGAATGATCGTTTCTGTTTCCGATGATTCATCGTAATCACCCGTGATGGTGCCCGGATGATGGTAAATCAATCCGTTGCGCTCGTTTTCTGCGAGGCATTCCATTAATTTCTCTTCTCCGTATCGCCGTACAAATTCGGAGAATGCGCGGATCTTCGGTTTATCCAGCATGCTTTCGCCGCATGGGAATTCCTCGCATTCCCAGCATCCCGCAATGCCTTTCGTCTTGCAGCAAACAAAATTTTTGCACCAGTCTTTTCCTTCGCAGCCATCCTTACGGCATCCGACACAGATTTCGTTCTGCGAACAGATGCAACAGGCGAGTCCGCAATAAGCGATCCCGCGTTCTTTTATCATGGGGTGTCTCCTGTTTTTTCTCTATTTTATTCCAATGGGAAGAGGAATGCAAGCGGGAAGTATGCCGACGCAATTGACATAAAATTTGGATATAGTGTATACTTGTCTTATATTCTTTATCATTGCAATCCGAAAGGCGGCTTTATGAAATTATTGAATTATTATGAAAACGGACAGGTACGCACCGCAATCCGAACAAAAGACGGAGCGGCGGATATCCTGCAAAATGCAGCCACTCACAGCATGGATCTGCCGCACAGCATGGATCAGATTCTTGCACAGGGATGGACGGCGATCGAAAAGCTCCGCGTGCTGAAACAGGATCAGCTGACATTTTTGAAAGAAAAAGATATCAGTTTTGCGCCATGTATCATGCATCCCGAAAAAATCCTTTGCGTGGGACTGAATTATCGTGCACATACAACGGAAGCCAACGAGGCGGTGCCGAAGGAACCGTTGCTGTTCGGCAAGTTTAACAATGCACTCAATGTCCATCAAGGAGACATTCCTTTGCCGGATCGTGCGGTGAAGTTGGATTATGAGGCGGAATTGGTCATCGTCATCGGGAAAGAGGCAAGGAACGTACCGGTCGAAGACGCGGAACATTATATCTTTGGGTATACCTGCGGCAATGACGTCTCGGCTCGTGATCTGCAGTTTCTCAGCGGACAATGGCTGATCGGAAAATCCTGTGACGGATTTGCGCCCGTAGGACCGCATATTGTGACATCAGACGAGTTGAATCCGAATGATTTGAACATTGAGATGCGCGTCAACGGGGAGCTGAGACAGACATCGAATACGCGCTTTATGATTTTCAACTGTGCCAAGATTGTCAGCTATGCGTCCGCTGTCATGACGCTCAAGCCGGGAGATCTGATTTTTACGGGAACTCCCGGCGGTGTGATTATGGGATATCCGGAAGAAAATCGGGTGTGGCTGAAAGAAGGCGATGAAATGTCCGTGACGATCCAAGGCATCGGAACGCTGACAAACCGATTTTCCAAACGGAAATTGCTGTTTCCATAGTGCAATTCTTTCTCGTGTCGGATTGCAGAGATCGAAATTTTTATATGAAATAACTCATTTGTACATAATTAATATTAATTATTATGCATATTTCCATTGATTCACTGAGTTTCAATCAATCCGCCGATGCGCAACCTTTGCTAAATTCCTGCCCGATTATTCGGAACCGAAAAGAACTGCCGACATTGCTGTCGGCAGTTCCAGTTATTTGGAGATATCTGATTTCATAGTTCTTTATTTGAACATTTCCTTGCTCATGTTGTCGATTTCTTCGCTGACTGCTTCATAGACGCCCGGATAGATGCTGCCTTCGCCGCCGCGGATCAAACACGGGATGTAGTAATATTTGCCGCAGGCTTCGCAGGATCTACGTACTTCTTTTGCAATTTCTTCTCTTGTGACATCGCCGCGGTCGATGACGCCGTTATCCAAATCTCCCATAAAGGAAATTTTTCCGCCATACTGTTTGATCAGACTCGGGACATCATTTGTAGATGCCGCGCCCTGCCAGATGTCAATGCCCATTTCGATCATGTAAGGAACGAGGTTTGCCGCATAGGAGTCGCTGTGGTGCACAATGATTTCCACACCGTGTTCTTTGTAATAACCGTAAATTTTCTTGTATGCGGGAACGATGAATTCTTCAAACATTGCCGGAGCCATGAAGGAAGAACGGTAACTGCCCCAGTCATCGTGATGGAAGAGAGCTTCCGGCTGATAGAATTTGCAGACTTTTTCCGCATAGCGCAGTTCCCAATCCACGAGGAAATCAATAATTTCCTGTGTATATTCCGGTTCTTCGTAAAGATTGATCAGTGCGGTATCCATGCCTTGAAAGTTGTGCAGCTGTTCAAAGATGCCCGGGGCGATGAAATAGGTTGCAAATACTTCATTGCGGTCTACTGTTTCTGTCGCCGGTTTGTATTTCAGCCACTCTTCATCAGGATAGTCCAGTTTCGGAGCCTTGATGTAATCTTTCCATTTCGTGATGTCTTTGCACAGAACCTTTTCCGGCGTATGTACGGGAAACGGACCCGGAGTTCCGTTCGGGAAGCTGTAGGTGACGCCCCACGCATTGGCTCTGTCTGCTTCGCCCATGTTGGGTCGCAGATTCGTTACGGTGTAGGGATTGGCTCCGTTCATGAATCCGAGATATTCGTACTGATTGACAAATCTGTCAGGATTCCCACCTTTGATGGTTTCTCTGAGGTTTTGTTTTTTTGTTAACATAGCTACTCCTTTATGATTCTGATCTCGCCGTGCACATATCGGTGCATCCGGCGGTATGATGTTGTTTTCTTATTTTACGATGGATTTTGCAAGCACGGCAGCTCCGCCGGCATCCTGAGCATATCCGTCCGCACCGATTTCATCAGCGAATCCTTGTGTAATCGGAGCTCCGCCCACGATCACTTTGAAGCCTGTCAGACCGCTTGCTTTGATTGCTTTGACCGTTTCTTCGAGTGACGGCATGGTTGTTGTCAAGAGTGCCGAGCATGCCACGAGATTCACTCCCGGAGTTGCTTTGATGGTTTCGATGAATTTTTCTTTCGGTACATCCACTCCGAGGTCGATCACTTCGAATCCCGCGGATTCGATCATCAGAGATACCAAGTTTTTGCCGATGTCATGCAGGTCACCCGCTACCGTTCCGATGACACATTTGCCGAGGGATACCGCGCCTTCTCCTGCGAGAAGCGGTTTTAATACTTCGACACCTTTCTGCATGGCGCGTGCCGCGACCAGCATTTCAGGAACAAAGATTTCTCCGGATGAGAATTTTTCGCCTACCACTCCCATTCCTTCGATCATTGCCGCCAGGATTTCCTGTGCGCCCGCACCTTCGTTCAGTGCTTCCTGCACCAGTCCCGGTACGATCTTCGCTTTTCCTGCTTCGACGTTTGCTTTTACTTCTGCTATTTTTGACATTGTTTTCCTCCCTGTGATACACTTTTTTGTGCTTAACACAATTCTTTACCGAGTTATCTTCTCATATGCGCATCCTAACAAATGCAGCATTCCCATTTTCAATAAATGGAAATGGGAAACGATAACAATTATTCAATTATATTTTATACATTTGGCGCAAAAAGTCAATATGTTTTTGTGAAATTGATTGCATTTGCAAAAATAAAGTCAATTTTACGTTCAATATTTACCGGGATAAGCGGGACTGACAACGTGCGATATTTTGCTTAAATCAAAAGAGAAAATCATTCGAAAGGCACCGGAACTGTGATCCGAGTATAATTTCATAAACAAATAATCAATGACCTTTGATTATTTGTTTTTTTGTATATGGCGCTGAGAAATTCAATCATTTGCAGTATTCATTCAAATGCAGCGATGCGATGTGTTTTGATGTTTTTATTTGAAGGAGTTTCCTGCTTTGAGGCGTTATATGATATAAGCCAGTCAAACACAGACATATCTGTTGCATAAAATAAGATTATATTCAATAAATTGAACAATTATATATAAATGTAATTGCACATCGGTATGAAATCATGTATGATTCTATTGAAGGTCTGTGGGTTTTAATGTGAGAGGGACGGAATATGAAGAGAATCCGCTATCTGCTCAGAGTCTTGCACGGGGCAAGCATTCAAAAATTAACAAAGATCATCAGCCGTATTCACGAGCAAACAGGGAAAAGCTGTGTGTTGTTGTTTGCGGATATTTTAATCTGCGCGGTAAAATATGGAGCCGGTTACAACGATTATCTGATTTTTGCATTTTATGAGATGACTCCGAAACAACGGAAAACATACGTGACGCGATTTATCAACAAGCGAATGATCAGCCTGCTGAACAAACCGTCGCATGAATGTCTGTTTGACCGAAAGACGTTATTTAATGATCGATTCGCTGCCTATCTCGGACGGGAGTCTTTCAATGTGCAGCATTTCGGTGCATCCGAATTTCTCAGATTTGCGCAAGGGAAAGATGCCGTTTTTGCAAAGCCGGATATTGGGCAATGCGGGAAAGGAATCGAGTGTTTTTATCTTTCTGCGTATGACGGGCCGACCGATCTGTATCGGGTGATTAAAGAAGGAGGGTTCGGTGTTGTCGAAGAGGCGATTGTTCAACATGAAGTTCTTGCCGCACTCTATCCGTTTTCCGTCAATACCCTGCGCATTGTTACGCTTGTGTCAAACGGAACTCCTTATCCGATTTACACGGTGCTGAAAACAGGCAATGCGGAGGAAGGAGCGTTCCGATTCGTTGACAATCTGGAAAGCGGGGGAATTTGTGCTCCCGTCAACATGCAGACCGGGGTGGTTATGGGAATCGGACATACCGCCGCACTGACGAATCTGACGCACCACCCGTATTCGGGAATCGAGTTTATCGGATATCAATTGCCGTTTGTTCCCGAAGCTGTCCGTTTGTGTCTTTCCGCAGCCATGGAGGTTCCGGAAATCAGATATGTCGGTTGGGATGTGGCAATCACTCCCGAAGGACCTGTGATTGTGGAAGGAAACTGCCATCCCGGTTATGACTTTTGGCAGCTGCCGGAACATACGCCGAATAAAACGGGTTTGCTTCCGTATTACAAATCATTGCTGCATGATTTATAATTGTTATTATGCATTGATTCAGAATAATATCAGAGATATGAAAAAAAACCGTGCGTATGAAACACGGTTTTTTTTGTGCTGCAGAAAATGTTGGCTTTCGGTGAGGGAAAGGCTTTTTCTTTTTTTTCGTTTATTGTACCTCTGTCAATGCCGTTGCATTTTGATCCGAGTAACGGAAATAAGCAAAATAATCCTTGTCTGATTCCAAGGTATCATGGATTTCATGTACCCTTTTTATCAGATCACGTATGGTAATATAATCGGTATCGAGAGATTTGAACATGCTTTCGATGATGAAGTCCGCAATTTCGTTTGCATCGCCGATTTCATGGTGATCCGTCATTCCGATCAGCAATTCACATGTCATTCCGACATGCGAAGATGCAATGAATTTCAGCTTTTTTTCCGAGATATACAGGTCATATTCCAATACCAGCATTTGAAATACATATTCGATATGGTTTATCAACACGCTTCTTGCAATGCCTTCTTCGCATAGTTCGGTCACAAATTGTCGGATGCCGCTGTCTGTTGCCACGCGATGCCACCATCGCAGAATGCGCAGCGAAGTCAGTGTGCGCAGATCATATCGTCCGCCCGTGATGTGCTCCATTTTGCTGCGGTGATGTTCTTCATATTCGCTGAACACCATCATTGCCAGATTTCGTTTTCCTGTCAGATGGTACGTAATGGTACCCACGGTAACTCCCGCGCCTTCGCAGATATCTTCATAGGTGGTTTCCCGATATCCTTTTTCATAAAAGAGTTTTTTGCACGTTTTTATAATGTGTCCTTTTTTGATCTCGATCTGCATATTTGATTCCATATTCTCTTTATTCCTTATATAGCATTTTGCAATTCATATTATAGCAAAGAAAACGATAAATTGCAGAAAATTATGCACGTTTGATGCAATAAATCTGCGTATTCAAAATGTTACATTGCAATCTACAAATCTGTTTCAGTCGTGTGAGAAAACGCAGCGGATTTTTTTTCTGGCATTCACGCCAAGCACTTCTTGCGGAAGTGTCCGTCATAGATTGTCCGTTCGATTTTTGATAAGCTCGAAAAAGGAGAAAACAGTCGGAATTCGGCTGTTTTTTTATTGCGGGATGGCGATCGGCAGGATTGTCCCCGACACAATACAGGAAGGAAACAACACGAATGGAAATGATGAACACACTGTTTGCGGCAGCGGCGCTGATTGCCGTGCTTGTCGCTTATCGCTTCGGACTGCGCGACGGAAGCTCGCTCGCAAAAGGAGAATCGATTGAAAGAAAGAAGCCGACCGTGCGATTGACGCGCCGACAGGTACAAAAGGAAACGGAGGCGGAACGCAAGGCGCGCATCGAATGGGAAAACATCGAACGCTACGGCACGGATGCGCCGCAGGAGGAGGTGCTTTAAATGAAACAATACGACAACGACGCGACTGCGGTCTGGCAGCAATACCGCCGCGGAGTCGATTATCTGACACAGCAGCAGCATTTTACCCGCTGCGATGAATGCTTTCGCTTCTTCTCGGGAGATCAGTGGTACGGACTGAAAACTGCTGGAGAACGCCCGCCGTCCTACAACATCATCCGTCCGATTGTGGAGTACAAGCAAGCGACGGTGGCACAGAACGGCATGAGCATCAACTACTCCACGATGAATTTCGGAGACGGATATGCGGACAGCATGGCGGTGTGCGAGAAACTCAACAATCATGCGCTCAAGACGTGGGAGCGGCTGAAGCTGGAAAAGATTTCATGGGACATGATTTCGGACGCCTGCATTGCGGGGGACAGTTTTGCCTATTTCTACGACGCGGACGGGCAGATCGAACTCGACGCAATCGACAGCACGAACCTGTTTCTGTCCGATGAGCAGGAACCCGACATCCAGAGACAGCGATATATTCTGATCGCGCAGAGGCTGTTCGCGGACGAGATCAAGGAGATCGCGCGCGCAAACGGCATATCCGAAGACGAGATCGCGCTGATTCAGCCTGACGGAGAAACGGAATATCAGATGGGGGACGCATCCAAAACGGAGCTGTCCTATCCCGATGAAGACGGAGAAAACAGCGGAAAATGCGTCTCGATTCTGAAACTCTGGAAACAGGACGGCACGGTGCACATCTGCCGTTCGACCAAGCAGGTGATCTATCAGCCCGACACGGCAATCGACGGGATGTGCCTGTATCCGCTTGCGCAGTATTCCTGGAACAGAGAGAAAGGTTCCGCACGGGGCATCGGGGAAGTGTGGCGCAAGATTCCGAACCAGATCGAGATCAACAAGTCTCTCGTGCGCCTGCTCACAGGGATCAAGCAGTACGCCTTCCCGCACATCGTTTACGACAATGCCGTGCTGCCGAAAGACGCCGTGGCGAAACTCTCGTCCGTCGGCACGCATATCGGGATGAACACCAACAAGATGCAGAAGGTGAGCGACACCATCCAATACCTGCAGCCGGCTCAGATCAATCCACTCGCGCGCGAAATCGTGACGCAGATGGTAACGACGACCAGAGAGCTTGCGGGCGCCGGGGAAGCGGTGACGGGACAGATCAACCCCGAACAGGCAAGCGGAGCGGCGATCATTGCGGTGCGGGATGCGGCGGCGCTTCCTTTGAACGGACAGATTGCGGCGTTCCGTCAGTTTGTGGAGGACATCGCGCGCATTTGGTACGACATGTGGGTGGCTTATCATCCGAACGGAATGGACGTGGTGTCGGACAGCGGAGACGACGATCCGACAAAGTCAACCATCTCCGCAGAAGAATTGGAAACACTCAAGATCGACGTGCGCGTGGATGTCTCCCCCGACAATCCCTACAGCAAGTACGCGCAGGAGCAATGTCTGCAGAATCTGTTCGCGCAGAAAACACTGACCTTCGAAGAATACGTGAAACTGCTCGACGACAATGCGGTCGCGCCGAAAGCGAAGCTGCAGCAGATCGTGGACGCGCGCAAAGCGCAGGTGATGAAGCAGGCAAAGCAGATGCTGCCCTCCATTCTCAGCCAGTTGGGCGCCTCGTCCGATTCGGAAGGCGCAGCGCAGGGAATGAAACCAAGCGGCGCGGAAACGCAGCCCGCACAATCAGCGGATATGCAGTCAGCTCCGTCAACTCCGAACGATTCGACGCTGCCGATGCAGACGGGAAATGCGACCCTGCAGCAGGAACCGGAGGTCTGATGCCATGCCAAACAAACCGACGGACATCCTGAGCAGGCAGAGCCGATCGCTGTTGAACGGAACAAGCAAAGACTACAGCGGACTGAACCGACTGGCGCAGGATTATCTGAACAATCTCAAACAAATACAGGACGACTACCTGAAATCCCGACAGGATTTTCTGTCGGGATTTTCCGTATCGAACGCCATCGGGAATCTGTCCGCAAACAATCAGACGGGCGCCGCATCGGCTGCCGACACTTCCGATACGGGCAATCAAAATAAGTCTTATCGCATCGACACCGACGTGATGGATGCTGCGGCACAAAAGATACGATACGCAAAAGCAGTCAAGGAAGCACAAGCTGCACAGCAGCAGACGAGTACACAGTATTCTCTTTCGCCCGATACTGCGATGAGCAACGCAAGCGCAGCGATGAGCGATGCGCTGAGTGCGATGAAAGCGGCACAGCTCGAACTGCGCACGGAGCGGGGAAGCGCGGAAGAAAGACAGAGCGTGCAGCAGGCGTATGACGCGGCAAAGGCGAGTTACAACGAGGCAAAACAACGATATGAATACGCATCGCAGCTGAAGCAGAAGGCAGAAACGCCAGAACAGCCAACAGAGCCCGACCCCGCTCCGACACCGACGATCCGTCCGCTCTCGGACATCGAAGCTGATCTGGAGAAGGCGGGCACCTACATCGAAGACCTCGACCAGTGGCTTCCAAAATTGGGACAGCAGGATACATTGAACAAACTGCTGTATGAACGAAGTCTCGCTTGGGCACAGCAGGCACGGGAAGATGCGGCAAACAAAGAATATACAAAAGGAGATCAGATCACAGCGGCGACTGCGGGAAGCTTTGGGGAAGGATTGGAAAGTTGGTCAACGGATACCAAGGTAATGATGTACAAACTCTTCGGATTGGATGTACCCGATTATCTTTTGGTGGAGTCCCCGATCGCAATCGAGAACGAAAAAGCATTGGAAAACGCTTCGGGGGGACTGAAAACCCTCAGCGGGATTTCCAACTTTATCGGATATTCTGTCCCGGGATTGGTAACGGATATGATGCTGCCTGCGTCCGCGGCGAGCGAGCTCGGGAAAGTGGGGAAAATCCTCTACCGCGCGGCACGGAACGTGCCGAATGCAACCGCCGCAGGCGGGAGTTCCTACCGACAGGCAAAGGGGGAAGGGAAAAGCGATGAGCAAGCTTCCGCTTACAGCCTTCTGAACGGAGCGGCAAATCTGGCGTTCGGGACGTTCTTTGAAGGGCTCGGAATGAAAGAGGGGAACACTGCGGGACAGAATGGCGCAATAACAAAAGTGAAAGAAGGCATCAACAGGGCGGTGAGCAAAGTGATCAAGAATCCGAACACCGTCAAAACGATTGCTGCACTATCAAAGAATATGGGGGAAGCTGCGGCTCAGACCTTCCTGCAGGAAGCAATCGATCCGATACTGCGCAATGCGACGTTGGGAGAATCAAATACGCTCGGCGATATCCTGACGCATGTAACGAGTGCCGAAACGATCAAGAAAGCATTGGAGAGTGCGGCAATCGCGGGAGGTATGCAGCTTGGCAGCATGGGGGTGAACCGTGCAGTCTCGAAGGTTGCGGGGGAAGGCGGGCTGCTCAACGAAGCGAATTTAAAGAAGCTGTCCGACAGTGATTTGCGCAAGGTCGGAGACGCGGTTACAAACGCGTATGCCGAGACGGTGAAAGCAGACCCGAACCTGCATGTGACGGATGCACAGATTGCGGCGTACAAGAAGCAGTCGAAGAAGAACATGGGGAGCAGGGAGAACGCGATATCAGAGATATTGGTAAAGACCGATGAACTGAAGAACTCTTTTTCGAATCAGATCGAAGCGGCGAAGGGGAAGGCGAAAGAGGCGGGAATCGATGTTGATGAGACGGCGGGTAATAAGGCGTTGCAGGGGGATGGGGATGGTGGTAGAATACAGGAAAGCGGCGAAGATAGGGTTTCAACAAATCCTATTGATAAAAAAGTACCTTATAGTACGAGCAGACCTGCATATAAACGGGGGCAAGTTGATACCGTTTGGGAGAATGCAAAAGATCCTGCTACAGGTAAAGTATATGATCCAACGGGTACGGAGATTTTTTGGGATAAAAGCAAACCAAGAAATGGGCAGTGGGATATGGGACATATTCCCGGTCAAAATTATAATGATATGCATAAACGATACATGAATGAAGAAATTACGAAAGAAGAATTCTTGATATGGTATCACGACCCGAATAATTATAGACCTGAACTTCCAAGCACAAACAGAGGGCATCAGTATGAATAAAGGAGCATGTGATGGATATTTCTAAAGCGACATATTATACCGTGGCTGAGATGGGAGATTTAGATGATCTGTTGGAAAAGATGAGGTCAGAACACAAATCTATATCTGATATCGTTGACATTCAAGACACGCAGGGAATCAGCTTGTTGCAGCACTCGTTAATCGGAAGAAAATTTGGAATCGCAAATTTTTTACTTGATAATAATGCCCGTATCAATGTCGTTACAAAGATGAAATACAATGAACTGCATTTTGTTTCATCAGGTATTCATACGCATGGGGCGGTGAATATAGCCAAACGGCTGATCAGTAAAGGGGTTGATTTGAATTTGCAAGATATAAAATATCAAAATACAGCATTTCAGTGTTTACTGCTTGATGTTTTAAAACAACGTACGGTCGATAGTATGGAGTTGATTTTGTTTTGTTTGAAAAGAAAACCTGATATTCATTCAGTAAATAAGGCTGGGATTTCTGCAATGGATATCATTAAAGAAAGAGGAGATGCAGAGATGAAAAAAATGATAAAGGATATTATTGTATGAAAAGTGCAGGACTGGGGGGGTGTATCATCTCTCGAAATATCATTGATGCAAAAGGTGAATTGCGCTGGTGTGTCAAGGATGAAGCTGTAAACGAATTGGATAATGGTTGGCGTTTTTTTGCGGATATTGATACGGAGGATTTTTTAAACAATCCTGATAATATGGTCGTTTGTGATTGGAACACTATTGTTGAAATAGAACCAGCCGTAATGGCTGTTTTTGACTTACCAACTGGAACCGACCTTACATTTGTTGTTAAAGACGGTAGGAAATTTTTTATATCTACTTCTACCGGAAAGGAAATATCTTTATAAACTTTCCAGCTTTTTTAGAGCATATAAACTTTCAGCCCCTTCGGGGGCTTTTTTTGTTGCTTTCATTGCGGAAACTCCGCGGCAACCCAGCTCGGGAAAGTGGGGAAAATCCTCTACCGCGCGGCACGCAACGTGCCGAATGCAACCGCCGCAGGCGGAAATTCCTACCGACAGGCAAAGGCGGAAGGGAAGAGCGATGAAGAAGCCTCCGCTTACAGCCTTCTGAACGGAGCGGCAAATCTGGCGTTCGGGACGTTCTTTGAAGGGCTCGGAATGAAAGAGGGAAACACTTCGGGACAGAATGGCGCAATAACAAAAGTGAAAGAAGGCATCAACAGGGCGGTGAGCAAAGTGATCAAGAATCCGAACACCGTCAAAACGATAGCTGCGCTTTCAAAAAATATGGGGGAAGCTGCGGCGCAGACCTTCCTGCAGGAAGCAATCGATCCGATACTGCGCAATGCGACGTTGGGAGAATCAAATACGCTCGGCGATATCTGGAACCACGCGATGAGTAAAGAGACGATGGACATGATGCTCAACAGCGTTGTGATTGCAAGTGCGATGAGTTTAGGAGGTTCGGGTAAAAAGAAGAACGGCTCCACGGACATTGCGGGTGAAGGCGGGCTGCTCAACGAAGCGAACCTGAAACGATTGTCTGATGCTGACTTGAAGAAAGTGGGCGACGCGGTCACGAACGCCTATGCCGAGACGGTGAAGGCAGACCCGAACCTGCATGTGACGGATGCGCAGATCGAAGCGTACAAAAAGCAGTCGAAGAAGAATATGGGGAGCAGGGAGAATACGATATCAGAGATATTGGCAAAGACCGATGAACTGAAGAACTCTTTTTCGAATCAGATCGAAGCGGCGAAGGGGAAGGCGAAAGAGGCGGGGATTGAGGTTGATGAGACAGCGAGTAATAAGACGTTGCAGGGGGATGGGGATGGTGGTAGAATACAGGAAAGTGGAGCATTATCGGCTGGAGATGTTGTTTCGGAGAAATCTCCAGATGGAGAGAATGCAGACTTTCTCCAACCTGAACTTTTGGATGAACTGGCGCAGAGTGGTGTGAAATACAACTCCGCAGATGTAGTAATGGTCGCTAAAACCGAAGATGGTACGTTGCTGTGGTTGGAGAACGGTACTGAATCATCCGGGTTGACACATATTGTAAACACACATGGTATTGATTTCAGCGCAAAAGGGGTTGAGAATATTCATGAATTTTTGTTTACTACTTTAAAACAAAAGCCATTTGCTAGAGGTACGAACGAGAGAGGGCACTATGCAATATATCAGATTGGGAATCAAAAGTATCTTTTAGCATACGGAACCAATGGATATATTGTATCGTTTTATCCGTGCAAATAATATAGGAGGAACTAGATGTACAAATTATTGAAGATAGATAATGATGCTATGACGAGAATGATCCAGTTGCAAAATAACGAAACAGGAACAGTCGAATATTGTTTTGATGATTCTGCAATGACAAGCACCAACAATTTTGATTTTATGCAAATTGGGAACGAATATTCGTGTAAAATCCTGCTTTTTGGTAAGCTTGCTGGTTCCAATGAGTCCCTATTGACTACGGAATACAAGATTATAGGGAAAGAAAAAATTGGGAAAAGAGTTCTAACGAAAGTAAGAAAGAATAAGGATGTCTATTATATCGATGAACTAGATATGAGTAATAGCAGTCAAAAGATTGCTTATTGTACGACTAGAAAAGATATCATTCAAGTTAATAATGTTGTGCATGCAGATTTATTGTAATCATGAACCTGAAATTGATTAGCTGAGAGAAACTGACTTCTGAATAACGGGAGTCAGTTTTTGTTTTCAATAAACTCACCGAGACAGTGAAGGCAGACCCGAAACTGCATGTGACGGACGCGCAGATCGAAGCGTACAAGAAGCAGTCGAAGAAGAACATGGGGAGCAGGGAGAATACGATATCGGAGATATTGGCAAAGACTGATGAGCTGAAGAACTCTTTTTCGAATCAGATCGAAGCGGCGAAGGGGAAGGCGAAAGAGGCGGGAATCGATGTTGATGAGACGGCGGGTAATAAGGCGTTGCAGGGGGATGGGGATGGTGGTAGAATACAGGAAAGTGGAGATGACAATACTTCGACAATTAAACACTTGCCAAAAGACACGAAAACAAGTGTTGATGTAAAACTGAAGAGCTATCTATTAA
>JBGMEA010000001.1:0-52974 GCA_041447245.1 Anaerofustis sp. | reverse complement strand
CCTTTACACTGACCTATACGACAGACGGAAACGGAACGATCAGCGGAACAACTCCGCAGAGCGTGGACTACGGAACAGACGGAACGGAAGTAACGGCAGTGCCGAACACGGGATATCACTTCACAGGTTGGAGTGACGGAGTAACAACGGCAAGCAGAACTGATCTGGAAGTAACGGAAGACATCAATGTACAAGCACAGTTCGCGATTGATACCTTTACACTGACCTATACGACAGACGGAAACGGAACAATCAGCGGAACAACTCCGCAGAGCGTGAACTACGGAACAAACGGAACGGAAGTAACGGCAGTGCCGAACACAGGATATCACTTCACAGGTTGGAGTGACGGAGTAACAACGGCAAGCAGAACCGATCTGGAAGTAACGGAAGACATCAATGTACAAGCACAGTTCGCGATCAATACCTACACCGTCACATGGATGAACGGAACGACACAGCTCGAACAAGATCTGAACGTCCCGTACGGAACAACCCCGACTTATAACGCAGCGACGCCGAGCCAAAGCGCAACGGCACAGTATACCTACACATTTAACGGATGGAGTCCGGTTGTGAACCCGGTAACGGGGGATGTGACCTATCAGGCACAATTCAGCGCAAACCTCAACAGCTATCCGGTCACTTTCTTAAACTATAACGGAGTGACACTCTCCACGCAGAGTATCCCCTACGGAAGCGGAGCAACCGCACCGGTGGTGCCTGCAAGAGTGGGATATACCTTCACAGGATGGAATACGGCATTCAACAATATCACAGGACCGCTGACCGTAACGGCACAGTTCGTAATCAATTCGTATCCTTACACAGTCAACTATGTTGATACAACGGGAACGGTGATTGCGACGGCTACGGGAGGAACTGCAGTATACGGATCAACCCTGAGCCTGACCCCGATCGCGATTGCGGGATATACGGCACAGAGCGCATCGCAGAATCTGACGATTGCGACGACGGGCAATACGGTAACTTTCGTGTATGACACAGCAGTGCCTTTGGCAGGACCGACGACGGAAACGCTCGATGAAAACCAGACGCCTTTGGCAGGGAATTCCTGGGCACTTCTGAACCTGCTGTTGGCAATCGGATCACTCATCATCGGAGCGGCGCTTGTGATCACGTATTACAAGAAGAAAGAAGAAGATGAAGAAATCAAACGCAAAGGCGGATGGAGACTGTTCAGTGCAGTGGTTGCCATTGCGGCAGTGATCACCTTCTTCGTAACGGAAGATCTGACGGCACCGATGGCGTTCACGGATAAGTGGACGATCCTGATGGCAATCTATGCATTGGTATCGGTTGCGACAATGATCCTCTCATCCAAGAAAAAACAAAAGACTCAGATGTCCTAACCGCATTATAAGACAATAGAAACGAAAAGAAACCCGATAATCCGGGTTTCTTTTCATTTGTTCCTAATATCTCGCGCAAGGATACCGAAATACATAGTGCAAGTGAAAATCGGCAAATTTGATCAAGTTGCAATTTATGTGAAAAACATTTATACTGATGTTGGTATAATCGTATGAAAGAGCGATTTTCCGGCGATTTAACAGGAGGATTTGATTGGGCAGGCGAACAAAACTAACATCTTTGCTTTTTTGCTTTTTGCTTTGTTTCGGCGTCTTCGGATGTGACAATTCCTCCGGAAACGGGGACACAACAGTGGTTACAACACCGGATGCGGGAGGAACTGTGAGCGGAGATAATATTCAGATTAATCTGCCTCAGGCAAGCGGAACGGTAATGTATTCTCAAAGCGGTTGCACAATTGATGCAAGCAACACGAAAGATGGATATATTATGGTGAAGTGCGGCGGATATACGGAAAAGCTCAAAGTAAAAATATCACTCGGAGATCAAAGCTATACATATGATTTGAACAATCAGGACACTTACGAAGTTTACCCGCTTCAGATGGGGAACGGTTCGTATTCTGTTAAAGTATATAAAAATCTTGAAGGAACGAGCTACAGCGTATTATATTCGGTTTCCATCAATGTCAGCATGGACGATACGAATCGGGTATTTGTGTTTCCGAATCAATATGTCTGGTATACCGATGATGACCAGGCAATTGCTTTGTCGAAGCAGCTTTGCGAGGGGATAACCGACGATAAGAAGAAAGCGGATATTATTTATAATTATGTGATCAAGCACATTGATTATGACAATGAGAAAGCCAAGACTGTTCAATCCGGTTATCTGCCGGATGTCGATCAAACACTTGAGAGCGGTAAAGGAATTTGCTTCGATTATGCGGCTGTCATGGCTGCGATGCTGAGAGCACAAGGAATTCCGACTAAACTGGTAATCGGCTATTTGTCGCCGGAAAACATCTATCATGCATGGAATCAAGTATATATTAATGGGGAATGGGTTTGGATGGATGCGACATTCGGAAAGAAAAATACCCATAATCAAACGGACTATTCGGAAGAAAGGAAATATTAAGGGAATTGTTATGACAAAAGAGAAAGAAAAAAAGCAATATCTCTCTTCACAGGAAACGGCTTTGTTCTGCAAACAGATTGCGATGATACTGAAATCCGGAATTCCTTTATATGACGGATTGGAGGCGATTTACGAAACATACAGGGAAACAGCCAACGCTCCCAAGTTTGAGCAGTTGGTGAAAGGGATTGAGGAAAGCAATTCTTTGTATGAATCTGTGAAAGCGATGAACCTGTTTCCTCCGTATATGGTAAACATGGTTCGAATCGGGGAGAAAACCGGGAAGCTGGATGATGTGATGGAATCGCTTTCTGTGTATTTTTCCCGCGATGCGAAGATCAGAAGTTCCGTCAGAAGCGCCGTTACTTATCCATTGGCACTCGTCGGAATCATGGCAGTCGTCATTATGGTGTTGGTAATAAAAGTACTGCCGATTTTTTCTCAGATTTATTCGAATTTGGGTACTGATTTATATGCGTCTCCGCTAATGAATTTGGGAACCGTCCTTGGGAAAACGGTGTTGGTGATTGTTGGAATATTGCTGTTGATCGTGATTTTGATTGCGATCTTACTCAAAACAAAATATAAAAACAATGTACTCAAAGCGATTTATCGCATCATTCCGCCCGCGCGTCAGGTTGAAAAGAAAGTCTTTGCCGGAAGATTTGCTTCCGTTGTTGCAATGATGTACAGCAGCGGTTACAATCTGGAAGAAACGATGGAATTAATCCCGACGATTATTTCGGATGAGAATTTTTCTCAACGGGTAGATAAGATCAGAGAGGCATTGCGTGAAAACAAAAATTTTGCGGAAGCGATTGCACAGGCTCAGATTTTTGATGGATTGCATAACCAAATGATTCATGTGGGATCAGCTGCCGGTCAGCTCGGAAACGTGATGCAGGATTTGGCAGATTTGTATGATGATGAGATTGAAGAAAGTATTTCGGCTTTGATCTCACTGATCGAACCGACCAGCGTAGCGGTATTGTCGATCGTGATCGGAGGGATTCTTCTTTCCGTAATGCTCCCTTTGATCAGTATCATCTCGTCTATGGGTTGAGGAAAGAAATTATGGAGGGCATCAGGAATGCATCTGTATAAAATTCCGAAAAAAATTCCGATCGCAAAAATCATTTCCGTTGCCGCGGTTCTGCTGCTGGTATGGCTTGCTTTTTTTCTGACGAATCGTTCCTCAGAACTTGTCAGGCAGCAACAGGCTGACCTGTTGAATCATGCGATCAACCGGGCAGTGGTCAGCTGTTATGCCACAGAAGGGCGCTATCCTGACAGCTTGGATTATATTGTCAGCCATTACGGAGTGATCATTGACAACAGTAAGTATTATGTGGAATACGACATTTTTGCATCCAACGTGAAACCTTCCGTGCGTATTATCGTGAAGGGAGCAAATCAATAATGAATAAAAGAGTGCTTCGTTCCGGAAAAACACATATTGTCAGTGATTTATATTTGTTTGTTCTGTTTGGCATGCTTGCCGTATTTTCGATGCTGATCGTAATTTTAGGCGCGCGCGTATATAGAAATGTAGTAACGACCACGGAACAGAATAATGAAATCCGTTCCTCTGTTTTGTATTTGACAAATAAAGTCAGGAGTGCCGATCAGCTAAACAGTGTTGATGCAATCACCCTGGATGGAATTTCCGTTCTTGAGTTATCCAATATTTATGAAGACAACAGCTATCATCTTCTGATTTATTATTACGATGGATCAATTCGAGAATTGTTGTCGGAGAATATGAATGAGTTTGACCCTTCCCAAGGAGATCCCATCACATCGGCAAACAGTTTTTATATCGAAAAGAATGGTTCCTTGCTATATTTTGCCGTAACCGCAGATGACGGGAGCATTTATGATACCCATATTCTGCTGCAAAGCGGGCAAACGAGGTGAAGGATGAATAAAGGCAGAAATCCCGCATTGATTGAACTGATCATCGTAATTTTTTTCTTTTCCCTTTCGGCAACCGTAATCGTTCAGTTGTTTATGGCATCTCACGATTACAGTATGCAAAGCCGTTTGGATGGGAATATTTTGGTCGCTACTCAGGACTGGATGGAGCAATTGAGAAATAATCCGTCAAGTGCGGATGAAATTTTTCCGAACTGGCAGAAAATGCAAGAAAACGGCCAGATAGTCTATAAACAATATTTTTCGGCAGATATGTCTGTATCTGCCGAATCGGATGCAGATTTGATCGTTGTAACGGGAGTCAGGCGCGAAACGCTTGGTTACGGAGATCTTGCCGAATTGTCGATTACTGTTTACAGCAAAACAATACAGCAGTCAAACGAATTGACATCGTTAACCAGCAGTGTTTATGTCCCTGCGTCGGAGGAAAAAGATGAAAAGTAAACTTCGTATCGGAACAGGCGCTTCTTCCATTTTAATGATTGTCATTACACTGACGCTTACTGCATTTGCGGTGCTGTCATTTGTTTCGGCTCGTTCCGATTATCGGACGGCTCAGGAATCACTGAGGACAAACGAAGCATATTACGCTGCAGAAGGAAATGTACAGACTCTTCTCTCAGAGATTGATGGGATCGTTCAGAGCGTATCCGCAGATTCGTCAATGCAGCAGATCATAGCGTTGGATGGCTCCATGCAGCAGCTTTCACAGAATACGGTTACGTTCAGTGTTCCTGTCAGCGGAAATCGGGAGATCGTCGTGATCTTGCAGATTACCGATTCCTCCGGATATCGGGTATTATTGCATGAATTTGTAAATACGGAAATATGGCAGATTGATAACAGCTTGAACTTATGGCAGGAATAGGAGGGTTTTATGGAACTGATCACAATATTGGAATCTGCGGTCGAAAAGAAAGCTTCCGACATTTTTATTATTCCCGGTGCATTTCTGTCAATGAAGGTTAAAGGAGTGATTTTGGCAGATGAATCTGTTCGGATTATGCCGGAAGAATCGGAAGAGTTGATCCATCAGATATTTAAAGCAGATCGGGATCGGGATTTTGAAAAATTTCTGATTAGCGGCGATGATGATTTTTCCATTTCTTTTAAAGGCTTGGGTCGGTTTCGATGCAATGTATATAAGCAACGGGGATCGTTTGCCGCCGTGCTGCGCGTGGTAACGTTTGAATTGCCTGATGCAAAGCGGTTTCATATTCCGAAAGTCGTGATTGATCTGTATAAAGAAAAAAACGGGATGGTGCTGATTACCGGCCCGGCCGGCAGCGGGAAATCAACGACTTTGGCGTGTATTATCGATCAGATCAACCATCATTTGGGTAAACATATCATTACAATTGAAGACCCCATTGAGTTTATGCACATGCACAGAAAGAGTATTGTCAGTCAGCGGGAAATTCATCATGATACCATCAATTACAATACAGCACTTCGAGCCGCACTGCGTCAGGCTCCCAATGTAATATTGCTGGGCGAGATGCGTGATTATGAAACAATTCAGACGGCGCTGACCGCAGCGGAAACCGGACAGCTGATGCTTTCAACGCTTCATACAACAGGAGCCGCAAAAACGATTGACCGAATCATCGATGTTTTCCCTCCGAATCAGCAGCAGCAGATCCGAGTACAGCTCTCCATGGTGCTGCGGGCGGTTGTGTCTCAGCAATTGGTTCCCACGGTGGATGGAGGCATCGAGCCTGCATTTGAAATTATGATCGTCAACAGTGCAATACAGAACCTGATTCGAGAATCGAAAGCTTACCAAATTGATAATATATTGCTTTCGGGAAGTGCGCAGGGAATGCGAACAATGGATTCCGATCTGCTTCGTTTGTATCATGAAAAAAGAATTGATGCGGATACCGCAATTCTTTACGCGACAAACCCGGAAAGTCTTCGAAAAAAATTGAATTTGTGATATAATAAGCGGGGTAATGTTATGGCAGAAATTAATATCAAAATTCAATTGCTCGGCAGATTCGAAATTCTGCAAAATGACCGCCAGGTTTTGGACAAGGTCAGTCAGTCGAAAAAAACCAGAGACTTGCTGGCTTATTTAATATTGCAAAAAAACAGAGCAGTCCCACATGCGGAACTGTTTGAAAATTTATGGGCAGAGGATGAAAATGCCAACCCCGAGAGTTCGCTGCGAACATTGCTTTATCGATATCGAAGCCTTCTGGAAGCGGAACAAGTAGATATTCTTCGTGACTCTGTGAAAACAGGCAGAGGGATGTATCGCTGGAACAGCGAATTGGGGTGCAGAATCGATGTGTTTGAGTTCGAGGATCTGTGCAAAGAAGGCATCTCGGCAGAGTTATGTGATCAGCGTTTGCTTGCTTGTCAAAAGGCTCTGGCTCTTTATCGTGGCGATTTGCTGCCAATGTCCTCCGGGGAACCGTGGGTAATTCCGAAAAGTGTGTATTATCACGAACTGTATTTAAAGAATGTGTTTCAGTTAATTCAGCTGCTGAAAGAGAAGGAAGACAATGAGCAGATTATCGATGTCTGTCAGAAAGCGCTGAATATTGATTTGTTTGAGGATTGCCTGCATATTGAATTAATTCAGGCACTGATGCGCTCCGGTAAAAATAAAGCCGCATTGCAGCAATATCAGGCCACTTCCGATATTTATTACAAGCAGCTCGGAGTTGCTCCGTCGGAAAATATCCGATCAATGTATAAGCATATCATCCGCATCGGACAGGACATGGAGACAGACATTGTCAAAATACAGCAGAATATCGAGACGGAAGATGAGCCGGAAGGTGCATTTGTGTGTGAATACGAAGTGTTCAAACGGATCTATCATCTGCAGTGCAGGCAAATGGAACGAACCGGAGGTTCAATGTTTATCTCTCTTATGACGGTTAACAATGCCACAGACTCGGTTTTTGATCCTGAATCGGTGGATGTGATTATGAACAAGCTGTTGGATGTCGCGCAAAACAGCCTGCGACGCAGCGATATGATCGCGCGATACAGCTCATTGCAATACGTTATTATGTTGCCCCGCGTTACGTATGAAACAGGAAAAATCGTAATGGAGCGCATCAAAGTAGCGTTCTACAAACGATACAGCAAACAGCCGATTGTCGTGACGTATAAACTGAAACCGATGGCGCGCGTAAAGAATCAGCCGATTTCCGTCTTGTTCGAAGAAAATGCAATATAAACCACGAAGCTATTTTAAGCTCCCGCGAGGGTGCTTTTTTTATGACGGGAAAAATTGTACGGTTTTTTCCCTGATTATTGGATGATTGCATTGCCTCCTATCGCTTTTATTCAGTTATTTCTGCGTATACTAAGAAAAAGTTTTACATTCTTTATCTGTTCACTCGGTTTCTGCGGCAGCTATTTCTGCAGGCACATCTTACGACTTTTAATTTCTCTTCTTTGTTCCCTCCGTGATTTTTGATTTCTGTTTGGGATGTCTTTATTCTTGTGCATAAAAAAAGCAGACATAAAAATCATGTCTGCTTTTTGAAAATAAATTGATATGAGCTGTCTTATTGTCTCATGAGATTGCTTCTGTCCCTGCGGCATCAAGTTGTTTTCCGGAAGCCGATTCTTCCGCACGAAGTTTTTCCTGTTTGGTTCGTTCCACGAAGCGACCAAGGAAGAAGAACAGAATGCCGACTCCGATGCCGGTTTGAACACAGAACAGAAGACTTTCAATCTCTCCCGGAAGCTCGCCGCCGATCAGTGTTTCCATAATCGGCGTAAACCAGGGCTGATAGTTTTCTCCTGTAATTTCCGAAACAACTTCGCTTCCCGCATCATCCGAGCCTCCGAATTCGGCTCCTTTGAGGGCAAACAAAGGGACGATTGCAATCAGAACCGCGATGACAATCAATATTAAGATCTTTTTATTTGTACTTTTCATGAGCAGATGTCTCCTTTCAGAAAACCGAGCTCTGTCAGTTCCGATTTTGCATAAGTTTCCAGCGCCAGTATAATGATGACGGAAAGAATTCCTTCTATAATTGCAAGAGGAACCTGCGTTGGCGCAAAGACTGCAAGGAATTTAACGGCTGAGGCGAAGACTCCGCCGGTATCCGACGGATAAGCAAGCGCAAGCTGAAAACTCGTGACGCAGTAAGTGAATAAATCGCCGATACTTGCTGCAAGAAAGATTCCGATATGCTTTTTGACGTTCAGTTTCTGGCAAAGTTTATAGATGCCGAACGAAACGAACGGACCGGCAATCGCCATGGAAAACGTATTGGCTCCCAGCGTGGTCAGGCCGCCATGCGCAAGCAGAACCGCCTGAAAGATCAAAACGATAATGCCGAGGATGCTCATGGCGCTTGGGCCGAACAGAATTGCTCCGAGGCCGGTTCCGGTCATATGAGAACAGCTTCCCGTTACGGAAGGGATTTTTAATGAAGACAGCACAAATACGAATGCACCTGCCATGGCGAGCAGTGCCATGTTTTTTCGGCTTTTCGCACGGGTTTTTTTTATGGAAAGGTATCCTGCGATTAAAAAAGGCAGACAAATGACACCCCACATGATGCAGTAGGAAGGAGGAAGATATCCTTCCATGATGTGCATGGCACTGACGGCCGGACTGATTGCAAAAACCAAGGCCACGCCAATTGAGAGTGCGATCAGATTTTTTTGATAAGATTTCATAACATCTCCTTATGGATAATAAGTCTGTCAGATCGGAATAATCCGTCTTGTTGATTGAGAATAATCAGCCTGAAATCAGGTTACGGGAACAAAATTCGGATTGTTGCAGTGATTTTCGATCAAGGTTTGAAACTCGACCAAATTACGCGGGGAAGAAGAGATCTCAGGCAGCATTCGATTGTGCACCATCGTTTCATACAGCTGCAGAAGAATCGGTTTCTTCAGGTTTGCGCGCGTCAATATATCATTTTGGGAGAAAATATCGGTCGGTTCGCCATCGGCAATGATATTGCCGTCAGCGAATACCAGAATACGTTCCGCCCAACGATAAGCAAAATCAACATCATGGGTTGATATCATAAGAGTTTTGCCTTCCTGCTCGAGTTTAAAAAGGACGTCTTCCAACATTTGGGCATTGATCGGATCCAGCGCGGCCATGGGTTCGTCAAATATGATAACCTCTGACTTCATTGCGATAATATCCGCAATGCTGACCCGCTTCTTTTCACCTCCGCTCAAGTAATGAGGAGGACGATCGATAAATTCGCTTAGATTCATATAAGCCAAAGCCTGTTCGACCCTGCTGAGGATTTCCTCTTTCGGAAGCTTCAGATTCATCGGTCCGAATCCGACTTCCGATCTGACTGTGGAGGCAATAATTTGATTGTCGGCATCCTGAAAAACGATGCCGACATTCTTTCTGAGTTCGGTGAGATTTTTTTTATTGATCACCGTCCCCTTATACCGTATTTCACCGTTATGCGCATGCAAAACGCCATTCAGATTGAGAAAAAATGTGGACTTTCCCGCTCCGTTGGAGCCGACGACCGCAATTTTCTGACCGGGAAGGATCTCGGTGGAGATTCCGCATAAAGCATCAGTTCGGTTGGGATAGGAATAGTACAGTTCATTGATGGATAAAATAGGTTCGCTCATGCGGTTTCCTCTCGGTGTTATTTGTTAATAAGATAAACGGCGGTTAGAATCAGCAGAAAAACAAACGCAATCGCAAGTTGGCCTGCTTTCAATTTCTTTTCCGATTCCAAAAACAGGAATTCTCCGTCATAACAGCGCGATTCCATGGCATCGTAATAGAAATTGGCTTTTTTCATCGCTATCAGAAACAGATTTCCCGCGACATGTCCAAATGTGGCGCATGAAGTTCTGAAATCGCAATATCCGAGTCTGGATTCCGCCGAGTTTCTCAGCCGATTGTATACTTCCAAAAGAATAAAAATATATCGGTAAATCATGTGCATCAGCTCTATAATCAGTTTTGGCACATGCGCACGTTTCATAACCGTTATGATTTCGGATGCGGGAGTGGAGAGCGTCATCATTTGAAGCGCATTGACAGCCGCAAATACTTTTATGATCAGAAACAGCATTTCTTTGAGTTTTGCCGTTGTTGTGTAAAGATAGCCGAATCCGATATATAAGTGATAGGGGCCGAGCAGGTCCTTGGAAAAATCAATGCCGATTGCAATCGTTCCGAGCAGGATAAACGTCAGCGGAATGCGCTGAAGAGAAAGATAGGTGCGCAGCGGAACATTCCCTTTGATCACAGAAAGATACCCCATTGTCAAAATAATCAGGCAGGAAACATAGGGTTGATTATAGGCGATGCAAAGGATCAGAACGATGACTGCGAAACTGACTTTGAACACAGGATTCCAGTCTCGCATCCCCGAACGGTATGCATACTGGTCAATTGTAATTCCTTGCGTATGATCGTGGTCACGCATCGCATGCCGGTGCGAAGCAAAATCAGTCTGTTTATTATGTTTTGATTGATTCGAATGTGCATGAACGGAGTTCCCGCTTTGCAACGTCGATTCTTTTTCCATCAATAAAAGCTCCCTGCCATACAGCCGGGAGCTTTTTGTTGCAAGTGCGCAATCAAAATAAACACCACTCCATCGCCTGTAGAGCTGATTTGTGTTTCCAATCAGGCAGGTCTTCTGGCTTAGGATTCATCGATTCCGCAACCTTCCCGGGTTTCCCCAGTGGTATGCTTGCGTTCACTCACCCATTACAGCGACAGGATCGCGCAGGAATTGCACCTGCTTCCCTATTGTCCGTTGCATTCGGCACCTGATTCGTGCAGATTTATTCTATTAAATTAATTATAGAATTGATCTTTTTCTTTTGTCAACAAAAAAGAAAAATTCGTTTGAATGATACCGTATTGATTCAATATATTCAATGATCCGTGAGTATTCGCTCAGGAACGACCGTGGTAATACAGGAGCGCGTTGCAGATGGCCGCAGCTACATTGCTCCCGCCCTTTCTGCCTCGGGCAACAATATACGGAATGTCTGTCTGCATAATAAGTTCTTTGGACTCGACCACATTCACAAACCCGACCGGGACACCGATGATGAGTTCCGGTTGGATCGCCGCTTCATTGATCAATTCATACAGCCGAACCAGTGCGGTCGGTGCGTTGCCGATGGCGAAAATAAGCGGTCGATTCATTTTAGCCGCCTTGTCGATGCAGGCTACCGCGCGTGTGGTGCCGTTTTGTTGCGCTTCCTCCGCAACGTCATCATCCGACATGAAACAAAAGACTTCCCCTCCGAACTTGGAAAGCATTGCCTTATTGATTCCTGATTTTGCCATTTGTGTATCCGTGACAATACAGGTTCCGCGTTGCAATGCGGCAATCCCCTTTTCCACCGCGCCTTCGGAAAAGCAGAGGTTTTCAGCGTAATCAAAATCTGCGCTGGTGTGGATGACCCGTTTGATAACCGGAGCATTGATCGGATCGATCGGACGGCTACCCAATTCCTCCGTGATGATTTCAAAACTTCGTTTTTCGATATCGGCAGGCAGAACATTCTGCAGTGTGATTTTCATAAAGTACCTCTTTCTCAGCGCTTTTTGTCGATGATGTCATAGATCATCTGCATATCGAGATTTTCCCGCATGGTCTGCGCCAGCTTGTCGTATTGACTGTCTTTGTACGTTTTGATATCGACCGCTTTTACTGCATCGTAGTCGATGCCTTTGGCTTTGCAGAGCCCGATCACCAAGGCTTTTGCGACTTCTTCGCGGTCGAATATGCCATGAATGTATGTGCCGTAGACGTTGCCTTTATTATAGCCGTCGGCTTTGGATTCCGCTTTTCCCGAAACGGAGGTGATCTGTGCGAACGGCTCCAATGCTTCGGTCGGTTTGCTGATGCCCATATGAATCTCGTATCCTTCGAACTCGCAGCCGCTCAGATCAGAGAAAATCCCTTCTGCACGCATCAAATGTCCGCAGACCTGTGTTCTTGTTTTCTGCTGCTCGAATATCGTATCGATCGGAAGAAGTCCGATTCCCGCCATCTGACCGCCCTCTTCGACGCCGTGCGGGTCGGATAAACTTTTCCCCAGCATCTGGTAACCGCCGCAGACGCCGAATACGGGTTTCCCCTGAGAAGCATGACGGATGATCAGTGCTTCGAGTCCGCTTTCCCGCAGCCACTTCAGATCTGCCATGGTGTTTTTTGTGCCGGGCAGAATGATGAGATCCGGGTTTTTCAACTCTTTCGGGTTCTGAACGTATCTCAGTGAAACGCCGGGAATGTATTCCAGCGCGTTAAAGTCGGTGAAGTTCGAGAGTCTCGGAATGCGCATGATGGCGATGTCGATGACATTGGTGACGGTTTTCTTCTCAAGCCGTTCGGAGAGACTGTCTTCGTCGTCCACATCCAGATGCATATATGGGATCACTCCTGCAACGGGTCGCTTGGTGATGTCTTCCAGCATATCGAGTCCCGGTTTGAGGATGTTCACATCCCCGCGGAATTTGTTGACGATCAGCCCCTTGACTCTGGTGCGTTCTTCCTCGGTCAGCAGCATCATGGTGCCCGCAAGAGAAGCAAAAACGCCTCCTCGGTCGATATCGCCCGCGATCAGAACGGGAGCATCCACGAGCTTCGCCATGCCCATGTTGACGATGTCGGCATCCCTCAAATTAATTTCTGCGGGACTTCCGGCGCCTTCCAGAACAATGATGTCGTATTGCGCAGCGAGTGTTTCGTATGCTTTCATGATATGGGGAATGAGTTCCTGCTTGTGGGTATAATATTCCGCAGCGCCCATATTTCCCATCACTTCTCCGTTGAGTATGACCTGCGATCCGGTATCGTTGGTCGGTTTGAGCAGAATCGGATTCATGCAGACATTCGGTTCGATGCCGGCTGCTTCCGCCTGCATGACCTGTGCGCGTCCCATTTCGAGACCGTCTTTGGTGATGAACGAATTCAGTGCCATGTTTTGTGATTTAAACGGGGCGACTTTGTAGCCGTCCTGTTTCAGAATACGGCACAGACCTGCCGTGATGAGGCTTTTGCCCGCATTGGAGGTTGTGCCCTGAATCATAATCGATTTAACCATGTTGTCCTCCCCGATAATTCGTGAGTAATGAAACCGCATTCCGTCCGTCGATGATTCCCAGATCATCCGACGGCTGCGTGGCTTTTCGGTATAAATAAAATGGCTGCAGATCGCCCTGATGCGCTCCCGTTTCCGAGAGCGTGCTGTGATCGGAACAGATCAGAATGCCCGTGCCGTCCGGTATCCGATCCATCAGCGGACCGATTACAATCTCGTCGATCCGTTTGAGAAATGCAGCTTTTTCTTTCGGATTTCTGCGGTGAGCCGCTTCATCCGTTCCGTTGATGTGAAGGAGAATGAATTCATTTTTACCGACACTGTGAATCACTTCGTCCAGTTTTGATGCCAAATCTGTATCGGTATCGGCGGTCGCTCCGTTTATCTGCGGAACAATCATGCCCATCGCCAAACTCAGTCCCCGCACGATTTCCGTGGCGCAGACTGAGGTGGAGGTTCCTTTGTACAATGTTTGAAAAGAAGGTAATTGTTGTTTTACGGATTCTCCCCAAGGCAGAAGCGCGTAATAGGGCTCTCCGTCTTTTCTATACGGATTCAGCAATTGAATGCTGTCTTCGACCAGTTTTGATAAAATATCGCAGTTCGGAATCAAACGGGAAAACAGCTCTCCGATGTTTTCGTGCGGTGCGCAGGTCTTCAGTGTGTGAACGGTGGAGGCTGCGTTTTCCATAATTAAGAGGTTTTTATAGCTGCCCATGTGATGAAACTGCATTCCCTGTCTTGAGAGTTGCCGTGTTTTTTCTGCAAAAGAGGTAAAATCGTTCGCACTCAGATCTTCGCAGCAGGAGGACGCGAGCCGTTCGTTTTCGATTCGAACCAGATTGCAGCGAAGCACGAGATCGGCTTCGCCCACGTCAAGGGATTCCGCGTACGCTTCGAGACAGGCTCGCCCATGCGGAATATCACCGGCATCCACGCCGAGCAGAGTGAGAATGCAAGGCAGGCTTTCGACAGGAAAACCCTCCGCTTTGACGGAAAATTTCCCCGTTGCCCCCAAAGTACCCAGTCTTCGGATGTTGATGCAGTCGGCATATTCCAGCGGAGTTTGATTATTCAGTTGTGTGCAAGGACGGTCGGTCATACCGTCGATGATGATCATGATATCAGTCATTATCGTGCCTCCGGAACACAACGGAAACGGTAAAATAAAATTACAGAATCGTCTGCATTGCGCGGATGAGAATCTCATTTGCGCGATGATCTTTGACGGCGATACGCCAGTAAGATGCATCCAGTCCTTGGTAATTTGCACAGCTTCGGATAAGAATGCCTTGCGTAAAGAGTGCTTCGGTGAGCTTGCGTTTTTTGTTGTCGCGGAAAAATATGTAATTGGATTTCGACGCATAGGTCTGAAGCCCGAGTTGATTCAATTCGTTCGTCAGATAATCCCGTTCTTCGGTAATCACTTCTTTGGAACGCTGTACATAATCGGGATCGGTCAACGCGGCAATTCCAGCGGCTTCGGCGAGCACCGATACGCTCCATGGCTGCCCATGACTGCGAATGGATTCGAGCAGGGCTTCGTCGGAGCTGAATGCGTAACCGAGTCGGATGCCCGGCATAGCAAAGATTTTCGTAAATGCCTTTAAGACAAACAGATTGGGGTATTCGTTCAGATACGGTTTGACGGTGCTTTCCGATTCTTCTTCTGTGAAGTCGAGAAAGCATTCGTCCACAACCAGAAGAATTCCCAAATCCGCGCATTTACGGATAATCTCCTTCATCAGAACGCGCGGGGTAATCTGCCCGGTCGGGTTGTTTGGATTGCAGAGAAAGAGAATATCAATCGAATCATCCAAGTCATCCAGGATTGCTTCCGTTACTGCGAAGTGATGTTCCTCAGCCAGAAGATGATATTTGATGTCCGTGCCGACTGTACGCAGGGCATATTCGTATTCCGCGAATGTCGGCGCGGGAAGCAGGGCGCGTTTCGGTTTGGCGGCATGCACCAGTCGGAAGATGAGATCGGCTGATCCGTTCCCGCATACGATACGATTCGGGTCGATGCTTTCATACATCGAGAGCGCAGTGCGCAGTGCACGGTTTTGCGGGTCCGGATAATGCTCGCAGGCATCCAGATTTGCGCAGACGGCATCCTTGACGCACTGCTGCAGACCGAGCGGATTGATGTTTGCGGAAAAGTCGAAGAGTTCTCCTTGATATAGTTCTTTTGCGGTGTAGATGTCACCGCCGTGTGTTTGCTTCATGATTCCGTTATCCTTATCTGATGAGGAGTATGATTGCGAGACGAATGAAAGCGAAGGTAGCCGCGCACAGGATTGCGGTGGCGCTCATCAGCCGATTGACGCGTTTGATGTCTTCCGTCTCAATCGGTCTGTTCGGATCGCCGATGGTCGGTTTCTCGTAGAGTTTTCCGAAATACATCGCATTCCCAGCGAGTTGGATGTTCAATGCTCCTGCCGCGACCGATTCCGTCTGGGCGCTGTTCGGGCTTGCATGATTGCGTTTGTCGCGCCGATGAATGAATGCGGCATTTTTTCCGTCCAGACCGACCAGATAGGCAGCGGCGATCATAAACAGCGCTGCGATGCGGGAAGGAAGGTAATTGACGATATCATCGAATTTAGCCGCCGCCCGTCCGAAAAACAGATAGCGGTCGTTTTTATATCCGAGCATAGAATCCATCGTATTTGCCGCTTTATAGAACCAAAGCAGCGGCGCTCCGCCGATGATCATGAAGAACAGCGGCGCGATGATTCCGTCGGAGGTGCTTTCCGCAACGGTTTCCACCGCTGCCTTTGTGACCTGAACTTCGGTGAGCTGCTCCGTGTCTCTGCCGACAATCATGGAAACCGCTTTGCGTGCGGCGGGAAGATCATGTTTACTAAGTTCGTCATAAACACGCATGCTTTCGTCCCTGAGCGCTTTGACGGCGATCATCTGGTAGAACATCCAACCCTGCAGCGCATAGTAGAGCGCAGGATGAATGATCCATGCGAGAATGAGGATGCCGATTACGCAAGAGGGTGTGACAATGAGCACCAGAGCAGTGAGAATGCCGCCCCCGATGAGTTCTCCGCGTTCGGTTTTCGGAAACACGGCACGGATGATTTTTTCCAACAAGGTGATCAGAGCCCCGATGAGACGAACCGGATGGTACATCCAGCGGGGATCCCCGATGATGAGATCAAGCAGAAATCCGCAGGCAAACGCAATGAGAAAATACATAAAGGTTCCTTTATCAAAAAATATGGATTTACTTTGTTTCGGTTGATCGGTAAGCCAAACATCGTTCCAGAAAACGATAGGCAAACTGCGGGTTGGAATAGAAATGAACGTGAGGGTATCCCGCATGCAGGGTGTCGGTTGAGACAATGCAGTCCCATTCTTTTGATCCCGTTGCCCGTTTTGCCGTGAAGGCATCTCCGCTGTTGGTGCTGTCCCAGTAATGGAACTCGTGAGCGCGGATGCGCTCCCCTTTTTGCGCCGTCAGGGAATCATGAGATGCCGTCAGTTCGATATATCCGAATCGCACGAGATGATCCGTGCGGAAACTTTCTCCTTGAATGATACCTGCCATCGGATAGGCATTGCCGTTTTCGTCCTGCATGCGTTCATGCAGATACATAAATCCGCCGCATTCCGCGTAACACGGCAGGCCGTTGTTGATTTTCTGGTTCAGATCGGCAAGGAAGGATTTGTTTGAGGACAGTTCGTCGGCGTAGACCTCCGGATAGCCCCCTCCCAGAAAAATCCCGTCGATATCCTCGGGCAGTGCGCTGTCCGAGACCGGAGAGCAATCCACCAGTTCTGCGCCGGCATCTTCAAGCAAGTCCAACGCATCCCGATAGTAAAAGCAGAACGCCTGGTCTTTGGCAATGGCGATGCGGACAGGTGCGGGGAGTTTCTTTACCGAAATAGGTTCGAATTCGAATGGTTCCGCCGATGTCGCGAGTTGTTCCAACAGGTCAAAATCAATGCTCTCCGCGGCTGCTTTTGCCAGGGTTTCGGTTTTTTCCTTGAGTTGATCGACTTCCGCGGCAGTAACGAGTCCCAGATGTCTGCTCTCCAGGGAGCATTCCCTCAGATAGGGCAGATAGCCGACAACCGGCAGGTGCAGTTCCCGTTCGATCAGCTGTTTCATCGCGGGGTAGCTCATCGGATGAACGCGGTTGAGCAGAACTCCTTTGATGTTGCTGTCTTCGCGGTAAGTCAGAAATCCTTTGATGATGGCGGCAACGGAGTCGGACATGCCTTTTGCATCGACGATGAGAATCACGGGTGTTTTTGTGACTTTGGCAAGATCGTATGCACTGGCGCGGTTTTCCATGTTGCCGCCCACTCCGTCATAAAAGCCCATGACGCCTTCGATGACAGAAATGTCGGAAGAAAAGCTGTTTTTGTTCAGCAGATATTTCACGGTGTTTTCGCTCATCATATACAGATCGAGGTTTCTGGAGTTCGCTCCGATGACTTCGGAATGAAACATCGGGTCAATGTAGTCCGGTCCGCATTTAAAGGCGGTGACGCGGTTGCCCCGATTGATGAGTGCCTGCAGTACCGCGCAGGTGACGGTGGTTTTTCCGCTTCCGCTTGCGGTTGCCGCGAGCATGATGCGGGGTTTGGGGTCAGATTTCATCGGATGGTCCTTCTCCCGACAGAATAAAAATCGGGTTGTATGCATTCATCATATGATAAGATGCGACGGATTTTGCTTTGGACACATTCATTTGAACGATGTCGATCTCCGTCAGATGCAGTTCCGAAAAGACGCGGAGTGTTTCCGAAAGGGTTTCCAGAGCGATGGCATTGACGACAATGCGGATATGCGGATTTTTTTCCAGCAGCAGACGGATGATGTCGTGCATATTGCCGGAAGAACCGCCGATAAAAGCTTTATCCGGTTTCGGCAGTCTCATCAGCGACTGAGGAGCATAACCCTCTACAATGGTTAAATTTTTTGTGCCGAAGTTGTTTGAATTTTTCTTGATCAAAGCAACCGCGTCGGCATTCTTTTCTATTGCAAATACGGTGCCTTCCGTGCAGACGAGCGCCGCTTCGACGGAAACGGAACCCGTTCCCGCGCCGATGTCATAGACAATATCATTTCGTTTCAATCGAAGTTTCGAGAGGCTGACACTGCGCACTTCCGATTTTGTCATCGGAACGTCACCTCTGATGAAAGCTTCGTCAGGGAGTCCGTGCACATCCCACGCTTTGTTCAACGAGTGCTCATTTACAATCAGCAAAACGCTCAGGCTATCGAATCGGCTTTGTGTCAGTTCGGACGCTTTCGCAGTCACAATCCGTTCGTTTTCGTAGGAAAGATTTTCACCGACCGAAACCGTGACATCCTGCAGATCACTATTACACAGTTCCATGCAGATGGATGCGATGGTGTGATCGCCTCCCGAAAGAACAAATGTCTTTGCATGAGTCATGACCGCGGCGCACAGATTTGCCTCTCTGCCGTGCAGACTGACAATGTGTGCATCGTCCCAATTGGTCAGCAGCTTTGCGCAAAGATACTGCAGAGATCCGATGCCGCAGATGCAGCGGACATTATAATCCTGAAGCAGCGCAATGAGCGATTTGGCTCCGCTGAAAAATCCGACATCTCCCGACATCAATACCACGATATTTTTATAGTCCGCATGCTGCCGAATGATGTCCGAGATTTGTGCGGCGGTGATCATCGCATAGGTATAAGCGTGTCGGTTCCCGCAGGCATCAATCAATCGTTTTGCTCCGATCAGACAGTCTGCGGACTGAATGGCATCACAGGCTTCTTTCGTCAGTGTGTCGGGATTGCCCATCCCGACTCCGACGATGCGGACGGTCCTTCCGTTCATTTTACGAGAGCTCTGACCCTGTCCGCCACGATCTGCGCAAGTCTGCGGTCGGTGCCGAGTGTGGAACCGAAGTTGATGGTGACATTCGGGTAATCTTTCATGAATTCGTTGATCTCGTTTGGAATGTCCTCTTTGATATGAACTCCTTCAAACAGGAAGTACGGGATGATGGCAATTGTATCCGCACCACGTTCGATGAGGCTTTTTAGTCCGTTTTCCAGATTTTTGTCGCGAAATTGAAGATAGGCTTCTTCAATCATATCATTATTGAGCTCTTCTTTCACGTATTGCGTGATGGTTTCCATTGTTTTTTCTGTGTCGCCTTCGCGGCTTCCGTGAGCGAGCAGCAGTACTCCTGTCATAGCGGTTCTCCTTATTTCTGTTTTAGATACGATTCGACGGCTTCCAAGGTGCGGTTGATTTCTTCTTTCGTATGCGCGGCGGAAACGAACATGGCTTCGAATTGAGAGGGCGCAAGGTAAATGTCCCGATCGAGCATGAAGCGGAAATAGTCGGCGAATTTGGCCGTGTCCGATTGTTTCGCATCCGTATAGTTCCTAACAGGTTGATCTGTGAAAAAGGCACATCCGAGCGAGCCGATGGAATTGACGGTGAGCGCGCATCCGTATTGTTCGGCAAGACTGGCTATTCCCGAAAAGAGGGTTTTCCCTGTCGTTTCCAGTGCTGTGTAATACGCGGGATGATCTCTCAGTTCTTTCAGCTGGGCAAGTCCGGCGGCCATCGCAATCGGGTTTCCGCTTAGCGTTCCCGCCTGATAGACTGTGCCGAGCGGCGCTATCATCTGCATGATTTCCTTTTTTCCGCCGTAAGCCCCGACCGGCATGCCTCCGCCGATGATTTTTCCGAAGACACTCAGATCCGGCGTGATGCCGAAATATCCCTGCGCTCCCGAGATGCCGAGGCGAAATCCTGTGATAACCTCATCAAAGATGAGGATGGCTTGGTAGCAGTCGCACAGTTCGCGGACAGTTTGCAGATAGCCATCTTTCGGAAGAACAACGCCCATATTGGCAGCCACCGGTTCGATGATCACGGCGGCGATGTTTCCTTTGTTTGCTTCGAAAGCTTGGGATAAGGTATCCTCATCATTGTACGGCACAGTCAGCGTATCGACCGCGCAGCCTTCCGTGACGCCTGCACTGTCGGAGACGCCTTGCGTCATAACGCCGGAGCCTGCTTTGACGAGCATCGCATCGCTGTGTCCGTGGTAGCAGCCTTCGAATTTGATGATTTTATTTTTTCCTGTATATCCTCTGGCAAGGCGGATCGCGCTCATAACGGCTTCGGTGCCGGAATTGACCATACGCACCATGTCCACGGAAGGAATCAGATCGCAGATCAGCTGTGCCATTTCAACTTCCGATTTCGTCGCGGCTCCGAAACTGAGCCCATCTTCGACCGCTTTAATTACAGCGGCTTTGACAGCAGGGTGGTTATGCCCCAGAATCATCGGCCCCCATGATCCGACATAATCGAGATAACGGATGCTGTCTTCATCGGTCAGGTAAGCACCGTTCGCGCTTTTGATGAACCGAGGGGTCTGTCCGACGGAACGGAATGCGCGCACGGGGCTGTTGACCCCGCCCGGGATCAGTTGTTTTGCGGTTTCGAATAATTCCTGGGAATAGCTCATCAGCCGATCCTTCCTTCATCGATAAATTTCGCGAGTTCCGGCGCAAAATAGGTGATGAGGATATCGGCTCCCGCGCGGTAAATGCTGACGGCACTTTCGCAAATGGCACCCGCTTCGTCGAGGTAACCGAGTTTGGCTGCGGCTTTGATCATGGAATATTCTCCGCTGACGCTGTATGCCGCAAGCGGAAGGGTTGTATCCTGCGCGACGGTTTGAATGACATCCAAATAGGAAAGAGCCGGTTTGACCATGAGAATGTCCGCACCTTCCTGTGTGTCGATGCGGGATTCCTTGAGGGCTTCTTTTTTATTGTGGTAATCCATCTGATAGCTTTTGCGGTCTCCGAACGACGGCGCGGAGCCGGCTGCTTCGCGGAACGGACCGTAAAAAGAAGAGGAGTATTTGACGGCATAGGACATAATCGGGATATGCGTTTTCCCGTTTTCATCGAGTTTGCCTCGGATTGCGGCGACTCTGCCGTCCATCATGTCGGACGGCGCAACCATGTCGGCGCCTGCAAGCACATGGGAATACGCGGTTTGTGCCAGAAGCGGAAGCGTCGCATCGTTATCGACCATGTTTCCGTTGAGCATACCGCAGTGACCGTGGGAAGTATATTCGCAGAGGCAGACATCCGTGATGCAATAAAAATCCGGGTTTTCTTTTTTAATGGCAAGCAGTCCCTGCTGGACGATCCCGTCCTGCGCATAGGCGCCGCTGCCGACTTCATCTTTCTCATTCGGAATGCCGAACAACAGCACGCGCATAATGCCGTCCCGCTGCAATGTTTCGAGCAGCTCCGGCAGACGGTCGATGCTCCATCGGTACTGCCCCTCCATGGAAGAGATTTCCTCTTTGATATTCGTTCCTTCTTTAATGAAGATCGGGTAGATCAGGGAAGATTTGGAGATACGCGTTTCGCGAACCGTCTCTCTGAGCAATTGCGAGGCGCGAAGGCGTCGGGGTCTTTGAATGAGTTCCATCGGTTATTCCTTCTTTCCTGCTGTCTTTTCTTTTTGCAGCTGCGTGATTTTATCGATGATGCCGTTGATGGTAATCGTATCGGACAGATCGATTTTCATGCCGTATTTTCTGGCTTCTACCGCCGTATGTTCCCCGATGCAGACGGCATGCAGATGAGATAAGTCCTCTGCTCCCACGGCATTGACAAATCCTTTGACGGAAGAGGCACTCGTGAATGCCACGTAATCCGTTTTATTACCGTCGATGAGTTCTCTGGCTTCCAGTACGGGGTGTCTGACGTAAACCGTGTCATAGATCGGAACATCATCATATTCGATATCGTTGTCATCAAGTGCGTCCGTCAGCTCTTTCGATCCGATGCGGGCGCGGGGGATGAGCACTTTTTCTCTGTCTTTGACGGTATCCGCAAGGGCCTGCCCGAGTGAAGTTGAGTGATATTGTTTCGGAATGCAATCCACCGTCAGTCCTTTGTCATTGATGGCTTTCGCGGTGGCGGAACCGATGGCTGCAAATTTGATGCCCGCCAAAGTACGAAGGTCGATTTTGTGATAAACAAGTTTACGGAAGAAAATATTCACTCCCGTCGGACTTGTGAAAACGATCCAATGATATTGATTCAGGTTATTGATCATGGATATGATTTCCGCGTTATCCTCGATTTCAATGGTTTCGATCGAAGGCAGCTCGATGACTTCCGCGCCGTTTTCTCTCAAACGCTTCGAGAGCGTGGAAGCGAGTTCCTGCGGACGGGTTACGATGATGCGAACTCCGCCGAGCGGTCGGTCTTCCGCCCAGTGGAAATGATCAGCCAAAGAACAGACATTGCCGACAACAATGATGGCGGGGGTCTTAATGTCGGCTGCTTCCGCATCCTGGGGCAGCCTGATAACCGTCGAGACGACGCGTCTTTGTGCTGCTGTGGTACCCTGCTCCAATATCGCGGCGGGCATATCCTCACTCATTCCTGCTTTGATGAGGCTGTCGCAGATGTAGGAAAGCGATCCGACACCCATGAGAAAGACGAGCGTGCCGTCGAGTTTGACAAGAGACGGAAAATCAATCTCTGGCTTGTCGACATGTTTTCTGTGCCCGGTAATGATATGCACAGAAGAACAGTAATCACGGTGTGTAACGGGGATTCCCGCATAAGCCGGAACAGAAACCGCGGAAGTGACACCGGGGATGATTTCAAACGGGACTTCGTTATCCGTCAACAGTTCCAGTTCCTCTCCTCCGCGTCCGAACAGAAACGGATCTCCTCCTTTGAGGCGAACCACTTTGTTGCCGTTCAACGCTTCGGCAAGCAACACTTTGTTGATATTTTCCTGCGACATTGCGGCGTTTCCCGCACGCTTGCCGACATAGATCAGTTTTGCCGAGCGCGGGATCAAACCCAAAATCGCGTCTCCGACCAAACTGTCGTACACAACGACATCTGCTTGCTCGATGGTTTCTTTTGCCTTGATTGTCAGCAAGCCGACATCCGAAGGCCCCGCTCCCACCAACCAGACTTTTCCCTTTTTCATAATGATCATCCTTTCGCGATTTTGTCAGATATGATTTCGGCCAATTTCTTTCCGAGATCGTTTGCCTCGCTCAGACTGCCCGTAACGCGTGCTTTGCCTTCGCGCCCGAGTTCTTCATTGCAGAAATAGCCGTAAAGAGTCATCGTTTGTTGCTCGATTGTTGCATATGCCGCAATCGGAGAAGAACAGTCCCCGTTCATTGCACGGACAAAGGCACGTTCCGCCTGTGCGCAAAGCGCCGAATCTTCGCTTGCGATGCAGGTAAGGTATCCGTGATCTTCGCCCGCTCTGCCCTGCACCGCCAGTATTCCCTGCCCGGCCGCCGGAATCATTTCTTCGGCGGTGAAAATTTTGCTGATTCGGTTTTGCAGTCCGATGCGGTTGAGCCCCGCGCAGGCAAGCACGGTGGCGGCATAATCGCCGCTGTCCACTTTGTCAAGTCGCAGCAGCACATTGCCTCGGATGCCTTTGATCGTAACGCCGCCATAAAGTTTTTCCAGCTGCAGTCGTCTGCGGGCACTGGAGCAACCAAACGGTTTATCTAAATCAATTTCCGATTTTCCTAGCGGGAGAATGAGCGCATCTCTCGGGTCTTCTCTTTCCGAGAATGCCAGCAGCGGAATATCTTCCGGAATGTCCATTGTCATATCTTTCAGGCTGTGAACGGAAATGTCGATGGTTCCGTCCCGGAGCCCTTTGTCTAGTTCCTTGACAAACAGCCCTTTTCCGCCGATCTGATCGAGATTGCGATCCAAAATCAGATCACCCGTTGTTTTCATGGTGATGAGTTCGAGATTCAGTTCCGGATGATGGGTCTGTATTTGTTTCATCAGCAGTTCGGTTTGCGCCACAGCCAGTTTGCTGTCACGGCTGCCGATGCGTATCGTTCGTTTCATGCATTTTCCTCGGTTTCGTTTTTCAGGCAATGTCTGAGTTTGTCTGCCATTTTTTTTGTCGCGGCATGATCCGCTCCGTTTCCCGCCAGTCCGATAACGATCTCATTTTTCGAGATTACGGACGGGAAGTAAAAATCACAGGTCGTCTTGTTGTCGGCGGTATTGCAGAATATATGCTTATGTTCACAGAGTTGATGAATTTTCCGGTTGAGATCGCTGTCATCTGTTGCGGCAAGAACGAAGAATTGCTCCGCGATGTCCTTCGGATCAAAATCCCGTTCGGAGAGAATCATGTCGGAGTGCTCTGCCATCTCTTTTATTCCGGGAGAGCATTGTTTTGCCACAACCTCGATGCGGCATCCGAATTGGGTCAGCACTTCTGCTCGTCGCGTGGCGATGTTGCCTCCGCCGACAATCAGGATGGATCGGTTGCTCAGATCGAAGAACATCGGAAATCTTAAATCCGCAATACGTTCCTGCTTTTGACTTTCCTTTATCCCATATCGATCATTCAGGTAATGATATGCCTGCGCTTCGGTCATTCCGTGTTCCTTGTTCGGACGGCCGATGACGATTACGGTTGCTCCCGCAGCGTTTGCGCCTCGGAGTTTCTCTTCGAATCCGCCGGAAGCACCCGATTCTTTTGTGACGAGATAGTCCGCGCCGATCTGGTTGAGCGTGGCTGTGTTCATCTCTTCGGTAAAAGGACCCTGCATACAGATGATATTTTTTGATGAAAAACCGAGTTCGATGCAACGGGTCAGTCCGTCCTGCATCGGAAGGATGCGGGGAAAAATCCGTTTCTGATAATCGGTTACTTTTGTATATGCATCCAGATCCTTGCTGCCTGTGGTGAGCAGGATGTTGCCCTGCGTGGCGTTCAGATAGCGGACAGCTTCATCGACACCAGCCACACTCACGAAGTCCTCTGCATTCGATGTGTCTCTGCGTATCCTTAGAGACTCCACGTTACATTCATTGCAGGCTTCCGAAATATTTCTGCTGACCTCGGCCGCATAAGGATGTGTTGCATCGATGACCAAATCAAAGGAGTTCGATGAGATCAGCGCGATCATTTCCTCTGCGTTCATTCGTCCGGTATGCAGGATTGTATTCTGATTTTTTTCGATCATTTCGTCCCCGTAATCCGTCGCGACGCAGACATGCATGCTGATCCCGTTTTCGGAAAGAAATGATGTGAGCCGTCTGCCTTCGGATGTGCCGGCAAAGACCAATACCTGTTTCATATTGTTGTTCTTTCTGATTCAATCACTAAAGTTTATATCCGCGCGGGGTGATCATTTTCCCGTTCATGAGTTTGGTTTTGGAGTTGCCGATGAATACGGTCGTAAACATATCGACCTGCTCCTCTTTCAGCTCCGATAACGTCATCACTTTTGAGGATTCCCCATCTCTGCCGATATTCTGCACAATGCCTGCGGCATTGGTTTCGCTGCGGTATTTGAGAAGAATCTCACAGGCACGCCTCAGATAGTCGTGACGTTTGATGCTGGACGGATTATACAGACAAATGCTGAAATCTCCGTCTGCCGCGCAGGCAAGGCGTTTCTCGATCGTTTCCCACGGGGTGAGCAGATCGCTTAAGCTGATCACCGCGAAGTCGTGGATGAGCGGAGCACCGAGCACTGCCGCACCGCTGCACGCCGCCGTGATACCGGGCACGATTTCGATATCCACCGGATCGTAATCCTGCGCCACTTCATACATCAGGGAAGCCATGCCGTAAACACCGGGGTCTCCGCTGCATACCATGGAGACGGTTTGTCCTTTGAGTGCTTCCTCGACTGCCATGCGGCAGCGATCCGCTTCTTTCTTCATCGGGGTGGTCAGAAATTGTTTGTCCGCAAAATCGTCCTTCACCAGATCGACGTAAACGCCGTATCCGCAGATCACATCGGAATCCGACAGGGCGTCTTTTGCCTGCGGAGTCATCATGTTGTTGTTTCCCGGGCCGATGCCCACTACATAAATTTTCATTTATCTTCCTTCTGTCGCAGCGGAATGCTCCATGCTGCTGATGTATTCATCCAAAGTGCCGGCATCGATTGTTTTTCTCAATCCCAGCATCAGTTTTTCCACTGCTTTGTAGGCTGCTTTGTTGACTGTTTCGCAGAGTCTTGTCTGTTCGTCGGGTTTGAGCGGCATTTGACGAACGCTCTTTTTGATGCGGTTTTCCACATCGTAAGCCGCAATTTCGCTGATTTGAGAAATTTTCGGAATCATTGCCCGAATCTGATACCATGTTTCGAAATCCTCAATGTATTCATCCAGAATTACTTTTGCCTGTCTGATCCCTTCGTTCGTACCTTCATCGATATTGGCTCCGCCCAACGTGTCGATATCATATAATTCCAAGCCGTCCAACTTTGCGATCTCAGGATCGATGTCGCGCGGCACCGCCAGATCGACAAGGATGTGCGGGCTGCCGTTATAAACACGGCTGATGTCTTCGTAATGCAATGTATAGTGAGGACTGGTCGTGGCGCTTATGATGATTTCCGCTCCGTTGAAATGATCGATCCTCGCGTCATAATCCAGCACCCTGCATCCGGAGGGGATGACAGCGGTGCCTTTTTTGTATTGTCTGAGGGTCATGCTGACCTCACATCCGTATGCTGCAAGAACCTGAGCGGTCAGTCTGCCCATCTCACCGTTTCCGATGACGATCACCCGTTTGCCGGAAAGAGAACCGTATTTTGATTCCAGCATTTGCGCAGCGGTATGTGCGACGGATCGGTCAACGGCAATCAGGCGGACGTCTGTTTTGACTTTTTTTGCGGCGGTTACCGCATTGCGGAACAATGCTTCCAGAACGGCATCGCTTGTTCCCGTTTCTCGAGCCAGTGTGATTGAGTCATTGATCTGCGTGATGATCTGTTCTTCCCCGAATACTTTGGACTTAAGCCCGCAGCCGAGTTCGAACAAATGCCGCACGGCTTCCGCGCCTGATCTGCACACAAACAGGGGTTGATACTCCGTCGGATCGATCCCTTTGCAGTTGCACATCATGTCATAGGGATCGGCGGAGGAATCCTGCTCGTAACTGATCCAGATTTCCGTGCGGTTGCAGGTATTGACAATCACGCATCCACTTAAAGAATAGGTGTCTTTCATCTGTTCCATTAGGCGAACCTGAGCGGAACGGGTCAGTGCAAAGAGTTCGCGATATTCGATGGAGGCATTGCTGTGGTCGATGCCCGTCATTTTAATGTTCAAAATTTGATCCTCCCAAATGCCTTTGCAAGAGCCACCGTTACTCCGTCATAACACTGTTTTTCCGAAATAATCGTTCCGTTTTGGCTGCCTGCAGCGGCTGCGCGCTGACAGACATTGTCGGTGCCTGTGATGCTGTGCACAAAATCCGACGGCGGATAATCACCCGGCGTTCGGTTCAATTCGTCCGCACTGTATGTTTCAAACGGAATGGCGTATTTTTCGCAGAAAGCCAGGATGCCCGCTTCCTCTTTTTTTAAATCAACGGAGCAGACTTTGGCTGCCGATTCGATCGGCAGTCCCGCTTTGTCCAGTTCCGCAAGCACCGCCGTTTCCACCGCGATACCCGAGGTTCCTTTTTTGCACCCTACGCCGATCACGATGTTTTTCGGGATCAGATTGAGCGTTTGTCGAAACGGTTTGTCATCTTTGTTGTAGGAGATGCAGATGCCGCATTCTTCGCTCTGCAGAAATTCGATGCCTTCCGGTAGATTTCCGTCAATCGGAAGTACACTGCGCAGCCCGACCGAAGTCCCTTTCAACAGTGCTGCTGTGATTGCTTTAATCCCTTTTATGTTCACAATGTGCATGCCGTGGTTGACTGCCCATTCGTCAACGGCGAATTTCGCATTGACATCGGACGCTGTGGTGATAACAGCGGTGGAGGACAGCCACACCGCAAGTTTTCTGGATAATTCGTTTGCGCCTCCGATATGTCCCGAAAGGATGGGAATGACGAATTTTGCAGCTTCATCCAGAACGATAACTGCGGGATCTTTGTCTTTTCCTTTGACCCAAGGCGCGATCGCCCGTACGGCAATTCCGCATGCTCCGATGAAGAGCAAGGCATCCTCCGTGCAAAAATGATCCCCTGTCCATGTTCGGATATCGGGATGAAACGCAGTGATGTTGTAAATGGCAGATAATTCCTTTGTCGAATAGAGTTCGGTTCGGTGTCCGGCATTTCGCAGAATCTCGGATGTTTTTACGGATAACTGCGCACCTGCCGCCGTAAAGGAAACAATTGCAATGTTCATTTGCTTATTCCCGGATTCTTATTTATTTGCTGGCTGTTCTGAATTCGTGGGTGAAGGTCGGATCATAGAGTTTGGAACGTTCGTATTCATTTCCCAGGAAATTTCCGACCATGATGAGTGCGGTTTTCGTAATATTTTTTTTTCTGGCAATCTGAGGCAGTGTGCCGAGCGTGCCGAGGAATTTCTTTTCATCCGGCCAGGACGCTTTGTAGACAATGGCAGCGGGGGTATCTTTTGTGTACCCGCCCGCAATCAAGCGTTCGGTCAGCTCTTCAAGCATTCCAGTGCTCAGGAAAATAACCATGCTGGCTCCGTGCGAAGCAAGGAGTGAGATTTCTTCCTTTTCGGGCACCGGGGTGCGTCCCGCCATTCTGGTAATAATAACGGTCTGAGAAACTTCGGGCAGCGTATATTCCGCATGCATCGCGGCAGCCGCTCCGCAGAAGGAGCTGACCCCGGGAACGACGTCATATGCAATGCCGCTTTCGTCCAACAGATCCATTTGTTCACGGATGGCTCCGTAAATACTGGGGTCTCCCGTATGAAGGCGGACGGTCATTTTGCCTTCCGATTCCGTCTGCTTCATTACTGAGATGACATCTTCCAGTGTCATGGAGGCACTGTCATAAATCTTGCAGTCCGCTTTTGCATAATTCAAAAGCTCCGGGTTCACGAGAGAACCCGCATAGATGATTACATCCGCTTCGTTTAAATATTTCTGACCTCTTACTGTGATCAGATCGACCGCTCCGCTTCCTGCTCCCACAAAATGTATCATTTCTTACCTCCGTCAGCGTTCTCTTTTACGACCAGGATCGAAAAATATCCCGATTCCTGATTCATGTCCGTCATAGTTTCATAGACTGTTTCGTTGCTCATGCCGCAGTTTTGTACCATTTTTGTGACACCGAGCAGTCCCCGATCGTTCAGCAGTTTCTTTACTTTCGGCAGAGACTTGCCTGTTTTCATCAGCACTTTCGTGCCGGGCAAATCAATGCATTCTTCCAGACAGTCATAAGAACCCGGTATGATGTGCAGCGGTTCGGAAGCTTCCGTCAAAGAGTCGCTCAATCGTGCTGCCACAGCGCAGAAGGAAGTGACGCCGGGGATGATGACAGGATGGTATCCGAGTTCTTTGATCAGCTTATGCACATAAATATAAGTCGAGTAGACCGTCGGATCTCCGAGGGTCAGAAAGGCAACGGACAGACCCTGATCCAAAACCGAGCCGATTTGTTTCGCTGCCGCCTGATGGGATGCACGCAGAATTTCTTTGTCTCTGGTCATCGGCATATCCAGCAGCATGATTTCTTTGTCCTTCATTTCAGGCACAGCCTTAAGCGCGATATTGTAGGCTACCCTGTCTCCGTCACCGGATTTGGGGATGGCTATGATATCGCAGGCGCGGATCGCTGCGGCTGCTTTGAGCGTCAGCAGTTCCGGATCGCCCGGTCCGATGCCGACGCCGTATAAGATTCCCGTCATTTGTTTTCCTCCGTTTGTATGATTCGGAGCAGTTGGTCCGCTCCGTCCGTTTTCGCCAGAATTCCGTATTGATTGGAAAACATGACGGCTTCTATTTTGAGTTTTCCGTATGTTCGTTGATTGACATAATAATCGATTTTTCCGATCAGAGAGTGCATGACACTGTCGTAGCATCCTGCATCTTTAAGCAGGCTGATCGCATCATCCGTTGTTACGCACTGCATGATCTTTTCTAATAAGGAATGATCGGCTCCCGCCAATGCCGTATGCGCCGTGATCAGTTCCATGCGACAGTCGGCATATCTGGAATGCGTGTTCATAATACCGCCTGCCAGTTTGACGAATTTTCCGATGTGTCCGATCAACAACAATTCACTAAAACCGCATTGTGCGGCGTAATCGATAGTTTCTCCTATGAAGTTGCTGCACTGAATGGCATTGTTCACCCGCACATTCAGATTCATCTGCGCAAACGCCGTGCCGTAGTTCCCGGGTGAGACAATCAGTTTGCGGTAGCCTGCCGCGAAAAGGACATTCATTTCTGCTTTGATCGAATCGATCAGCGCCTGTTCGCTCATCGGTTCCACGATTCCGCTTGTACCGAGTATGGAAATTCCGCCTTCGATTCCGAGTCTGGGATTAAATGTTCGTTTGGCGATTTCCACTCCTTCCGGAACAGAAATCGTGACACGCAATCCTTCTTTGTAATCGTAAAGTTCCGCGACTCTGCGCACTTCCGCTTCGATCATACGTCTCGGCACGGGATTGATTGCCGCTTCTCCCACAGGGCAAGCCAGCCCGGGTTTTGTCACTCTTCCGACACCGATTCCTCCGCTGAGTTCTATCATTCCCATATCGTTTGTTCTCGACACTTCTGCATAAACGCGGATGCCGTTCGTGACATCGGGGTCATCTCCGCTGTCTTTTCGAATACAGCAGGAAACTCCGATATCCGTTGTTTCGATCTCCTCCACGTATAGGTTCAGTTCCGTGCCTTTCGGTGTAAGGATCGATACCTGTTCAATGATTCCTCCGTGCAGAAGCATTTCGGCAGCTGCTTTGGCGGCGCCCGCAGCGCAGGAACCGGTCGTGTAGCCGAAACGCAGACGTTTATTGTCTTTCACAATATAATCTTGCATATGAATCTGTCTTCCTTTTGCTTGAAAGGGACTCCCTTCAATCAGCGATAACCTGTGAGTTCGGCAGTAAATGACGATGAATGCCGTAAAAAATGAAAATCGGCAGAGTTCGCTCCGCCTGACTGCTATCTTAGAATGCATAATTTTTTCGTATCATCGATAACATCACTGCGCCAGCTGTGGTGAGTTTAAACTTGATTTCGGGAATGTGTCCGATGTTTTGAAAAAACAAAAAAACACCAAACTTTGCCTCATTCGGTAAAGATTGGTGTCACTGTCAAAACAATATCCTTGATAAAAATGACCTGCTTGAAACCACTCTGTTGACCCGAAGAGTAACGGTTAAGCAAATGACAAGCAGGTCTTCTGACTTATGCTTCCTCGTTTGATCCGCCTTCCCGACGTTTGTGTCAGTGGCTTATTGGATCGCACTCCGCAATTACAGCAGCGGCCCTGTGCGGGATTTTCACCCGACTTCCCTTTGTGCAGTTTATTGCACGCTTGCATTTTTCTTATTTCGCTATTCAGACTTTAGCACAGGGTAAAGAATTTGTCAATAAGATCATCCGAATGCATTTGAATTTAATCAGGAATTATAGATAACGAAGGTCGCAAAATCCAAAAGAGGAAGCACAAAAAAAGACGATTACCATTTTAAGATATTCGTCTTTTGTTTATAAAATTCTCTTCATTCTGTCACAGTGCGTCAGACACATTATGCAAATACATCTAAAATAGCGCCCGTTTGCTCCGCTTGATTTGTTTCGTTTGCTGCCTGTTGCTCTGCTTGCTGTGCATCTTGTTTTGCTTGCTGCTGTGCTTCGATGCGGTCAATTTGTGCTTGAATCTGTTCAATCTGATTTTGAATCAGCTGAATCTGTTTTTCTTTCAAGTCTTCGTCTCCATCTTGCTGAGAGATGGTCTTCAGTTTGGTTTCAAGATTTTTGATTTTTTGCTCCAGCTTGTCAACCGTAGAACCCGCATTGGTTGAATTGGAAGCACTTGCGGTGTAAGAAGTGCTGTCTGACGATATGCCCGAAATACTCATCGGCACATCCCCCTTTCAATTGGATTCAATATGTGTGTCGGTATGTTCACATAAATAATTAGGTGTGCCGATGATTTTTTTGTGGTTGATTGCAATTTCTGAGTTTGATTGAAAAGATTTCAGAGAAATCTATGCAATCGACTGCTCTTTTTTCTTTTTTTGAGATTGTTCCCAAATTGCGTCAGCCTGGGGCTCCCATTCATGAGCCGCATGTTCGCATTTGGCAGAAAGATCATGGACATCTTCCGGATTTTGCATGTCGGTGGATTTTGCTTCGGATCGATCTACCATTTTTGCAAGCGCTCCCGGGTTATCCAGCAGAGGGCACGGTCTCAGGTGATTTTGGTTGAATGGCTGATTTTTGCGATACTGCATAAAGAGGGGTGATTGGAGGGCTTCCAACAGAGATTTTTCGTAAATACTCGAATCGGAATAATGCATAAATGCGCAAGGTTCGATATCTCCGTTTGCGTTGATATGCAGATATCTTCTTCCTCCTGCGATACAACCCTGAACGAACTCTCCGTCATTCCAAAAGTCCAATGTGAAAATCGGTTTTGTTTTGCGAAACGAACGGATGCGTTCATACATAAAGGCTCTCTGCTGCGCACTGACCATCAACTCCGGCACCGCATCAACCCCGATGGGCATATAGGTGAAAAACCATGCGAATTTCGCACCTTTTTCGATCATGTCATCAAAATAAGCTTCGCTGCCGATGACATCGGTGTTCTGGCTCGTATAGCAGCAGGAAATCCCAAAGGGAAGCTTTTTCTTTTTCAGCAGTTCCATAGCACGGACGACGGCCTGATAGGTGCCTTGCCCGCGTCTGGAGTCCGTCGCTTCTTCGAATCCTTCGACGCTGATAGCCGGAATAAAATTTTTTACGCGAAGCATTTCGTTCGCAAAGGATTCATCGATCAGCGTTCCGTTGGTAAAGGAGAGAAACTGACAGTCCGGGTGCTTTTCGCAAAGCCGGATGATATCATCTTTGCGAACAAGCGGTTCGCCTCCTGAGTAGATGTAAAAATAAACACCAAGCTCTTTGCCCTGTTGAATAATGTCATCCAACGTTTCGAGGCTCATGTTCATTTTATTGCCGTAGTCGGCTGCCCAACATCCGGTGCATTTCAGATTGCACGCGGAGGTCGGATCCATCAAAATCGCCCATGGAATATTACAGCCGAATGTTTCTCTGTTTTTTTCCTGTCGTTTGCCTCCCAGGAAGGATGCGTTGATAATCAGGTTTTCGAATATTCTTCTTCTCACCCCGTCGTCAATATCTGTCCACAGGCTGTCCACGAGACGGTGCCAATTACTGTCTTTGCTTCCGAGCACGTCCTGCACGGCTTTCGCCTGAGGTGCGACAAAACGGTTGTCGGATTTAATCAGCCAGTTCAGGATTTTCGGAACATTATTATCCGGATCCGCATCCAGATATCCGATCACCCGTTTGAGACCGAAACTTTGCATGTTCTCTTTAAAAGAATGTTCTGTCATACTCATTTTATACTCCTTGCCGTTTTTCTGCGGCTATTGTAATTCATGCGCAGAGAAAAATCATTAGACAGTTTTTTGATTTGTCCGAAATTGCGACACCCGGCAAACTTGTCCGATTATTTGACATATTTTTGTTTTGTCTATTCCGTTTTTGCTCTTCCGGGGGTATGATCAGTCCAGTGCAGAAAGGCATTGGATGAAAATGAACAGGAAAACAACCATGGCGGAAAGTCTGATTGATATCGCAGTATCCAAAGGAATCCGTGATATGAAAGAGTGTTCCGATCGGGGGATTCGCAATCTGGTCGATTTGGGGAAACGGCTTTCGAAAGGGAATGCACAGCAGGACTTCTTTTCTTTTGCGCAACGGATACTTGAAAATCCGCAATCAGCTTATTATCAATTGAGCAAACGGGTGATAGATCAGACTGACGAACGATTTCTGAAGAGCTTCGGCATGAATCTCGGTTATCATGTGTGGACTGCCGATGCGGAAAAAATCAGAGCATTTGCCCGAAAACATGGATTTGCGCTGCCATGGAAATTTATTTTTGATTTGCGTTTTCCTTCGCAACGCGGATTATCCTTGCAGACCGTCAAAGGAATCCTGCATCAGGGAGAATCGCTCGGAATCGAATGCAGTTTGTTTTTTGTCGGGAAAGAGGAAGAACTGTTGATTGATATGATTGAGTTGTCCGGGGAGAATCCGCATGCGTGCGCATTTGCGTTTTGTGAACCGGATGCTGTTTCGGTGACTGCTGTGAGCCGGGCTTTGCAATATGGGAACACCATGTTTGTTTTGTCGGATCAAGACAGATACAGCAATTCGATAACGGCTGTTGAGGCAATGTTAAACGGAAGAGGGGTACTGTACGGCACGTATCGCGTAATGGAAGAATTTTGTTCCGATGATGCCGTTCGAAACGGATTGGATGATGCCGATCATGAAAATTTTTGTTTTTTGATCGATGGAGGAATTTCTGCCGAAAGACAAAAAAAAGACATGTCCGAATGGATCAGAAAAACCAAAACAGACATGCCGTATCACAGTTTCATCATTGATTTTTATGAAGATTTTTCTTACATTGATCATGCAATTTGCGCTCGGGATACTTTTTTAAGTATTGACGCTTCCGGAAATGTTTCAACGAAACGGATCGGGGACAAGAATACGGGTTTTAATATTAATAAGGATTCGATTTATGAAATCTGCAGGGCGTGTTTTCCGCTTCCTCAATTCGGTTCGGAAGATTGTTCTTCGTCTTCGATCAATTTGTAGGCAAATCCCGTTGCGGCTTTTTTTATCAGAGTAACAAATTCTTGCGGAGTCTGTTGCGCGCCCTCCAACAGCCAACGGGTGATGGATATGCGAATGGAATCGGCAAAAAAAGTGGCATAAAATTCCTGATTCGGATCGTTTCGATAAACGGTATCAAAATGCGCGCGGATCAGAGGGTGGATTACTTCGTTGAAATATTCCGAAAAAGAATTCTGCCCCCGGACACGAAGTGCGTTGCTGTAAAACACTTTATTCTCATAAAAAAAATCACAGATCCGTTCGATCATTCCCCAGTCCGGTTCCTCGGATGAGCCGAGAATTCCTTCGAAAAACTCCGTGTAATAAATCCAGTTGACCAGATCATATTTGTCTTTAAAATGATAATAAAAACTCTGTCGGTTCATATTGCATAATGCAACAATATCACCGATTTTTATTTTTTCCATCGGATATTGCTTCATGAGCGTTTTCATTGCTTCTGCAAGTGCACGCTTGGTAATGGAAGAATCCGGCATTATGCAACACCTCGATTCGACAGCCGTCCTTTCCGCGTTTGAATGCGGAGGCATTTCCGCTTCTTTTTGTCATTATTATAGCACCAAATCCGAATGCGAAAAAGAAACAGACCGTAGAATTTGAATTCATCTCGTTTATGAAAAATAAAAAGCAGCTTGTCAATCGACAAGCTGCTTTCGCGGAAGTCTGTTAGTCGTGCTATCAATCCGAATTTTATTTTTTTGCAGAAGAGGCGGTTCTTTTTTTAGCACCGGATTCCGAATTTGACTTTGGAGTGAGAATTTTGTTGTACTCCGTCAGCTTTGCTTCTGCAAGAGCAAAGATACTTTCGCGGGGATAATTCCCTTTTGCATCGGCTTTCCCGGCAGTTACACCCGTAAGCAATTCCAGACCTTCTTCGATTCTGCTGATCGCGTAGATGTGAAATTTACCCGCTTTTACTGCATTAAGTACTTCGTCTTTCAGCATGAGGTTTTCAATATTCTGTATCGGAATCATAACTCCCTGAGTTCCTGTGAGTCCTTTGGCGCTGCACAGGTCGAAGAATCCCTCTATTTTGTGCGTTGCCCCGCCGATCGGCTGAATATCGCCCCGTTGATCGACAGAGCCCGTCACCGCAATGTCCTGTCGGATCGGAACGCCGGAAAGAGCGGAGAGTATGGCATATAATTCTGTGCTGGAGGCACTGTCACCATCCACACCGCTGTAATTTTGTTCGAATGTAATCTGCGCAGTAAGTCCCATTGGTTTCTTTTGGGCAAATTTACCGCCCAGAAAACCGCTCAGGATCAAAACACCTTTAGAATGAATGTTCCCGCTCATTTCGGTTTCTCTCTCCACATTGATGACGCCGCCGTGGCCTGCATAAGTCCGGGCGGTAATTCTCGATGGCATACCGAAAGTATACCCTCCGATTCCGATGACGGAAAGTCCGTTGATCTGCCCGACTTCTTTTCCTTCGGTTTTGATCAGAATGTCTCCGTTTCGAATCATTTCCTGCATTTTTTCTTCGGTTTTGTCAAGTCGTGCTTTCCGTTCTCTGATCGCGGAGTCAACATGATTTCCGTTTACGAACGAAGCGCCGCTGATTTTGGCAATCGTTGCCGCTTCATAGATCACATCGCTCATCTCGCTGAAGCGCGTGGAAAGTTTATTCTGATCTTCCGCGATGCGGGAGCTGTATTCAATCAATCGGGAAAGCCCGGTTCGGTCAAAGTGGAGCAAATTGTTTTTTTCGCAGATGCCGCTTACAAAAGAAACATATTTACAGATATTATCTTCGTTGCGGGGCATTTCCACGTCGAAATCGACTTTGACCTTGAATAATTTTTTGAAATCTTCATCGTAAGCATACAGCATTTCAAATACATAAGGAGTGCCGATCAGAACAATTTTTACATTCAAAGGAATCGGTTCCGGTCTGAGTCCGACGGTAGGAACCAAACGATATTGTTCCCCAATGTTTTCGATCGTAATCTGGCGATACTTGAGTGCTTTTTTCAGCGCATCCCAAGAAATCGGGTCTTTGAGCAGATCGCTGATCTGTATGATCAGATATCCTCCGTTTGCACGATGCAGGGAACCTGCTTTCACCATTGTCTGGTCTGTGCTGACGGCCAATACCTGGCTCTTATATTCGATCTTTCCGAATATATTGTAATAATATGGATTTGACTCGATGATGACGGGAGCGCCCTCTGTTTTTTCGTTGCTGACAAACAGATTGACTTCGTATCGTACGAAATAGTTTTTGTCTTCCTGCATGAAAGCGAACGGGTTTTGTTTTTGCTGTGAATCATCCGGACGAAACACGGTATGATTTTCCTGCATGTCATTGAGTGCCGCATCGAGGTAAGCCGAAATCTGCGGGTATTCCTCGTATTTCTTTTTCAGTGATCCGAACGGTTCGGCTGCCGCCTGCATGGTAATGTCTTTTTCCAGTTGAAGAATTTTTTCGTTGGTGATTTTCTGGAGTTGCTGCCCTTCATGCAGGGTTTCATCCAGACGTTTTTCCAACTGATGACCCTGTTCTTCATATTGTTTTTTGAGCTGCGGATCAAGTTTTTCGAACTCATCCTGAGGCATGGGAGTTCCGTCTTGTTTGAGCGGAACCAGAACGAGTCGGGGCGGTGCGCTTTTTACGGTGAATCCTGATTTTCTCGCTTCCCCTTCCACGGTGTTGAATAACTGTTCCATTGCATTCTGAAGCTGACTGACAATGGCGTCCTTCTGTTGTTCGTAGACATTGCCTTCAAAGGCCTTTGGTATTTCCACGCGCAACTCTTCCAGAAGCTGCCTCATATCATTATGAAACTCGCGTCCCATTCCCGGTGGGAGCGAAACGGCGATCGGCTGATCCGGATCACTGAAATTGTAAATATAGCACCAATCATTCGGAACCGTTCCGGCCATCGCCGTTTTTGAAACCGTTGACTGTGTAAAGGTGCTTTTCCCCGTTCCCTGGGGACCGACGACAAAAATATGATAATCCGGCAGATCCATCATCAATCCGAATTGCATGGCCCGCAATGCGCGATCCTGCCCGATTACCTGTTCAAACGGAGCCACATCTTTTGATGATTCGCAGAAGTTTAATTCTTTTTCGCAATCGCAGGCTCTTCTGAGTTTTTCGACCGGGATTTGAAATTTTTGCATCTCTGTCATATCGAGTCTCCTTTCAGTCACTTTGACATATCTTAATCATACCCGCGCAGGATTATTTTTTCAAGATAATTGAGTTGGAAAGCGTTGTTTCAAAACTTTTTATTGTCATGTATAGCAAATAAGGATTATCCTTATTTGCTATACGGATAATCCTTATCTGACTATTTGGAGTTTTTCAGAATAAGCTGTTTACTTCGCCGGAGTAGCGGTCGTAAGCGGCTCGCATGAGTGGTTCGATCTTGCTGTCCACCGGAGGATAATCTTTGATGAAATCATCAAAACTGATGATGTATTTCGAATGAAAATCAGGATAAAGATGCGAGAATTTCCTGATACTGTCTTCTTTCTTAGCAGTCGTAACCTGCTGCCCTGCATTGGAATATTTGCTGTTTTCAATCACATATTCCATAACGGACACATAATTTTCCGGATTAATATCATTCAATGTCAATGCGCCTTTATCGAAGGTAAAGAAATAATTGCCGCCCGGTGCAAGAATATCAAGAAGTTCTTTTGCTTTATCAATGCACTGCTCTTTCGTTCCGTTCTTGAGTAACGTTAACGGATAAAAACCGCCCAGAATCATTTTTTTGCCGAGTTTGTCCTTGAATTTTTGCGGATCGCCGTATTCCATGAATATTCTTGTCCCCTGAGGGAGATCAGATAATTCGTCGAGATATCTTGTCCAGTCGTCCTCACAGAAGATGGTCATGGATTGCCCCCGTTCCGCGTTGATATGGCAAAGCTGATAGAATGTCGGCCAATAGAATTTTTCGAAATCTTTTCTGCTCAGGAATGTCGCCATGTGTGTCATAATAAAGTTCGTTCCCAGCGGGTGCTGAACGGGTGTTTTCGCCATGTGGATGGCAAACGGCATCGTCGCCTGAATTGCTTCCAAAACTTTTTCCGGCATACGTTTCATATCAAGTACCGCTTGTGAGAACCCCCGGTTGAAGTCGGCGATGAAATCAAACGGAATCAACTGCATGCCGACACTGCCCTTCGGATAATCAAAGAATCCGTACCGTTCGGAAATGGTTGCGTTTGCGATGCCGAATGTCATATTCGTATCGTGTGAGGATAGAATGTATTTCCCATAATTGAGCACATGCAGAAATTCGCCCTCGGAAAAAGCTTTGTTGCTGCGTGTGGTCACCTTCTCAAAAATGAAGTCATAAGGATTTTTGATGTAGTCATCGTATTCATCCGAGCGCATAAAGGATCGCTCCGGATGTTGGATCATGCCGTCCTTGCTCATTTGGTTCCCGAGTGATTTCTGGAACATCATCGCGATCGGATTACGGGCAAATCCGGCTGATATTTTATCGCCTCTGGCAACCTCCATGATTTTATCAAATAATTCGATCAGCAATTCCGGTGTATAATTGTATTGTGTCGTTAACAGATCCTTTCCCGCATACTGAATCAGATATTCGATTTGCAGCCCGTCTTCCACGGGAACCCTGTCGGGTATGACCCCTGTATAAAGATCCGTATAAAGTTTGGTACGATATTCTTTCAGTTTCTTTGCATCAGTATTTGGTATATCCATACTTCTTCACCTCGATTTGGTTTATCATTTTCGGATAGAATGCCGGTGTGGCTTATCGATAACATTTTTTCCCGTAGTAATATGCTTCTTCCTGTACCCAATGATTGACATTTTCGATTGTCTGATCTCCGAAACGTCCGACCGCTCCGCCTCCGAAGGCAAATCCCCCGCCCGGAGCGTAGGTATCGATAATGTCTCTGACGGATTGGCGGACAGCTTCTTCGCTGACTTCCGGCCAGGTTTCGGGTACGATCCATTCCCAACACCCGGCGAGGGCGAGTTTGTCCTTATATTTATCTTTGATCCCTTTCAAGTCATTGGTACCTTGCGAGGGGTCGGTGATTTTCACGCCAAAATCAATCATGTCTTCCAAGTAATCTTCGCAACGTCCGCAATTGTGAAACTGTATCGGGATTCCTCGATCATTCGCCGGTTTTGACAGCCTGATATAGTACGGCTTCAACAAATCTCGATACATTTCCACCGATACAAATGGATTTAATTTCGTTGCGGAATCATCAAGAATATAAAAAATATCGGGCTGATAATATTCGATCGCTTTTTCCGTCAATCCAACCACAAAATCAGTCAGATAGTCAAGCAGATCCTTCACAGCATCCGGCTCTTCGAACATAGCGCATAACCCTTCATTAAATCCCATAAAAGCCATTAATTGCTGAAACGGACTGAGCTCGCAAGGCAGCATCACGGCTGTTTTGGATCGGTCGATCATGGCAGTTTCCAAGTCTTTTTTTGCCATCTGTTCCCAATCGACATCCGGCATTTGCGGATTTCTAATGACTTTTTCCCACTCTGTGATATCCTTAAGCATAAAATGATTCGGCTCCGGCAAAGCAGCAAACCCTGATTCTTCATTTGCTACATAATTCACTCCCCACATATCTTTTCCTCCCTGCGGTGAGTGATGTGTGCAACCGAACAGATTCGGAGCACACATAGCCGTGGCGGTCTCTCCGTTATATCCCGGACCGATCATGGTGTAAATCGGTAAATATTCGGGCATTTCACCGCGCAACAAACGCAGGTAATTTTCTTTTGGCGAAAGATCAATCATAAAAATCTCCTCAGTCGATTGAGATTTTTTTCTGACTCGGTGATCGGCAAATCTCAATCATTTATTGTGTTGAATCAATCAACAAAGAATCATTCCGCACAGCGAAGACGCTTGGGAATGATTCTTTTGTTTTTTAGCAGTTTTCCATTAACTTTGCTACGCGTTCCGCATTTTCTTTTGCATAAAGTGCGGCATCTGCATCGGTAATTCTGTAGCCGATTGCCATAACAATGGAACCGAGCAGATAGAATGCGGCAGGAATTCCTCCGAGCAGCCACATGAAATTGCTGATGAAGGAGGCTGTAACCGTCATTCCGGTGGAGAACCCGATAGAAGCAAGCCCAAATCCGCCGACTGCGCCCCCGACTGCCATGCCGATCTTCATCGGGATATTCATCATGGACATTCCGACTGTGCGATTGTCTTTTCCTGTTTTGTAAAATCCGTATTCACCCGCATCGAGCATATAAATCACGCTGAAGCTGGAGAACATATACATTCCGACTGACATGACGCAGTTGATTGCGATATAGAGAACCAAGGAAATTTGTCCGAACAATGCAATGCACAATGCTCCGATTGCGTAGATCAGCTGCCCAAATACCATTGCCCGTTTCTTTCCGATTCTGACGCCGATTTTTGGACCGATAATGCTCGCGAAAAGCGCGAAAACGGTAACAGCGGTCAGCGCAACGCTCATGAGAAGGAAATTGCCGAGTACATAGATGAAGTAATAGGCCATAACGGTATTGAAAGCGAACATTCCGGAATAAAACATGGTATACGAAAGAATAACGACAAGCAATTGACCGTTTGTTACGACGGATTTAACCATATCGCCTACAGTGACGGTTGGCAGACATGCCGCACTTTCTTTTGTTTGAACGGGGTCATAGGGTTTTGCTGATTTTGTCAGCCTGTGCACTCCGTAAATAAACGGAATCGCGAATACGGTCGCTACGATAAAGTACCCCATTGACTGTCCGATCATCGGTGTCAGCCAGGTAATCACGGGAACGGCTCCGATTGAAGTAATGATTGTTGCTGCTGCCATGAATTGCATTCCGCGGAAAGAGAGAATATTTCGATCTTCCATCGAAGGACCTGCCATGACGGCGAGTATGCCGTATTGAGCCGTTGCGACAAAGTTCATACATCCGTTGATCATAACGTATGCCAAAACTGCGATTACAGCACGTGCAATCATAGGGAGTGCTGTCGTGTCGAAGAATTCAAGCATAATTCCGATGATGACGACCCATCTCAGTACGATCATCCACGAGGAATTTTTGCCCCATTTCATTTTTGATTTTTCCACAATTCCGCCTGCAAGCAGAGAAATTACAAAGTCGATGATTCGGGCGGATAAAATAACCGTCCCCATTAAAGCAGCACTCATCAGAAGATTTTCTGTCATAAATGTGGTGCAGTATGTCATGGGTACCATCACAGCCAATCCGGAAAAAAATGAGTACAATGCATAACTCATGACTTCCGATTTTGTCAATCTGGCTTTTTCCATTATTGAACCTCCATACAGTTGATTTTGTAGAAATAATTGGAACAGCGGACACGTGTCATTGTTGATTATTCGGTTGTATATAAAAATTGTGCACATTTTTATATCGCAATCATGGAGAATAGATAAAATGAGGAGTAGTTCAAACGTTCGGGATTATAAATATTGTATAATTATTTTTATAATTTAAATTATTTACATGTAATAAAATAGATAAAAAAAAATTATTTTACTGCAGAAATAAACGGTTATGGCAAGTATTTTTATTCAATTATGCATACATAAATTATATTATGCCAAAACGGTACAGTCAACAATAAAATGAAAAATATATTATTAAAACAAAAGTATATTCAAAATAATAAGAACATATCGAGTTGTATGCGATTACTGCTGCTAAAAGTTTATAAAACGAAGAAAATATTCTTGTCAAGTGACAGTCAATCTGGAAATCGAGAATATCTCCGATCAGTCATCTGAGGTTGATTCAATTCAGCCAAACCAAGGCGTTTTTAAGAAATTCGGTGAAAATTCTTTTGACGCGGATTATCCCGCGATGATACAATCGCAGCGGAATCCGAACTTATCTGTGCATATCAAAGGGAAAAGTTTTTCCCGAGTGCTGTGAATGGATGACGCCTATCTTTATGACGAAGAATTTCATTTTGACAAATTTTCTTTCAATTTATTCCATTGTTCAGTATAATGATAATAACGAGAGGCAGCAGTCTGAGTATATGAATGAATGTGTAATAGAAGCCGTAAAAGAGCTTAACGAAGAAAAAGTGATCAGTTTGACAAAGCATCTGCTCAACAACGGTGAGGATCCTGTCGAAATTATCAACTCTATTCAAGAGGGGATGATTAAAGTAGGGGAACTTTATGAGAGCAAGAAATTTTTCATTGCTGATCTGATTATGGCCGGAATTATTTTTAAAGAAGTACTTTCCATGAGCGAAATGCGGATATCGATGAGAAAGCGAAACAGAGCGAACAAGAAGCATTCCATCTTAATCGGAACCGTCAGCGAAGATCTTCACGACATCGGCAAAGAAATTTTTTCCGGAATGGCTTCAGCGTCCGGTTTTGTTGTTCACGATATTGGGGTGGATGTCGCTCCGGAGATTTTTTTGGAAAAATACTTGAAATTGAAGCCGGATATCATAGGTATGAGCGGAGTTCTGACTCAGTCCGTGAAGTATATGAAGCAGGTGGTGGAGCTGTTTGAGCAGAATAGCTGCCGAGATCAGGTGAAAATCATCATCGGCGGAAATCCGATCAGCAAAGAAATCTGTAAATTTGTGGGAGCGGATGCCTACAGTACGGAAGTAAAAGAAGGCATCCGAATTTGCGAGCGTTGGATGAAAGAAAAAGAAGGCTCGGAACACTGAGATGTCGAAAGAATTATATACCGAAATTTTTCATTCGATCAAAAAAGACATCGAGTCAAATAAATATGGACCCGGTGAAATGATCCCTTCGGAGAACACCCTTTCCGAAGCCTTCGGCACGAGCAGAATGACGGTGAGAAAGGCCTTGTTGAAGCTGACAAACGAAGGATATATTTATCCCATTGCCGGCAAAGGTAATTTTGTCAAAGAGATTGCGCTGAATCGTTACATGCTGCATTATAACGAAACCGAAAGTGTGAATCGTGAAATTGAAGACATTATATTGATTTCCGTAGATATTGTAAAGCCGAACATCGAGCTGGTTTATTATCTTCAAATTCCGCAAAACAAGCGTGTTGTTGTAATTAAACGCGTATTTGTCCGCGACGGAGAGAAAATAGCTTATGATGAAAAATATATTCCGTATTACAGCGGAATTCCGATTGTAGAAAATGAAATCCATTTTTCGAGCTTCCCTGAAATCGTATCCGATAAGATTTCTTTGTTCAGTATGGAAAAAAAGATATCGATTCATGCAGCCAATCCGGGAATTATTGCTGCAGATTATTTAGGATTATCCTCAGATGATGCGGTGATGATTGTAGAGCAGACTTTGCTGGACGAGCTCAGCGAACCGGTCGGATGGGGAAGAACTTATTATCGGATTGACAGTTTTCGTCTGAACGCAAAACTGATCAAAAACAATTCTTAACGGACAGGCGATTATGGAACTGCAACTTTATAAATTTATAGTCGAGGACATCAAAAAGAAAATTATCGAAGGAATCCTGAATCCGGGAGATAAACTTCCGACCGAACAGGAAATTGCCGAATTGTATGATGCGAGTAAATCGACTGTTCGAAAATCAATGGGAATTCTCTCCAACGAAGGATATATTTATTCTGTTCCGCGAATCGGAAATTTTGTTAACCTTCCCAAAGTGGATGATTATCTGTTGATTTACGACGAATTGAAAATCGGTGTGGCGGACATTGATGAAGTTCGGTCTATCGGAACCAGAACAATAAAAGCGCATGAATTAGACGATCTGTACCATTTGGATTTCGGAGAGAGCAATGCACTGGAGATCAAGCGGACTTTTTTGACACTCAGCATACCGGTTGCATATGATATCAAATATATTTTTTTCAGCAAAGGACTTACGATTAAAGAATCTGAGCTGCAAAATGAGAGCCTGTTGGAAGTTCTTGCAAAGAAAATTTCATTATTCCACATACAAAAAGATATTATGCTGATGGGGGACATTGCCGATGCCGCTCTTGCAGAGATACTCCAGACGAAGGAGAAAGAACCGGTTCTGAAAATAGAAAATCGATATTGGGATAAATACAATAAGCTGATTGCGATCGGAACGACTTTCTATAAGGGCGATTCCATTCAACTGACCGCGGAATCCATTCTCAACAGATAGGTGGATCATGAACAAAGAATATTTTCAGCGTTTAAACCGCATCGATTTGGCGGTGAAACATAAACCCGTTGATTGTGTGCCGATAATAGGGGATGTTGTGGAATGGGCTTATTATTATCGCGGATATAAACCGATTGACGGACTGAATGACAAACAGGTGGCGACAGACGTGTTTGATCATTTATGTTCTGATTTTTACTGGGACGGAATGGTTCCCGGTTCCGTAAGAAGACTTTCCCCCCGCATTTATACACTGTTAAAAGGCGGACATTATCATTACAATGAGGATGGACTGCTGATTATGAGCCCGGATCAGATCCGTTATATGACGGATGAAGAATATCCGGAATTGATTGAGCATCCATATGAGTTTATAGTAGGAAAAGTGTTTGACAGAAAGTTTGAATTGTTCCGTGATGAATCGGCAAACCGCAAGCAGGAACGTTTGAATGAAGTTGTCCGGATTTATTGCGATTTTTTCAATGACGAAACTTTTTTGAATATTGCGCAGAACAAATATCATATTCCTGTTACTACAGTCGGATTGGCAAGCAGTCCTGCCGATATTATTCTGAACCAGCTCAGAGGGTTACGCAATATTATTAAAGATATCAAATGCAAACCGGAACTCGTCGCGCAGGCGGCGGAAGCTTTGATGCCGTATGCTATGGATCGTGTGGCGGCCATTAAGCCGGAGGACGGGAAAAACATTATTATTCCGACGCACTTGCCCGCATTTCTGAACCCGGCGGATTTCGAAAAAGTGTATTGGCCAACCTTTAAGCGTTATGTTGAAAATTTAGTGGATTGCGGATTTACGGTGATGTGCAATTTCGAAAAAAATGTGGAACATTTGTATGAATATTTGCAGGATCTTCCTGCTCATGCGATCATCGGTTTTTTTGAGGGGGACGATCTGCTCCGGACGAAAAAGATATTGGGCAAAAACATGTGTATTATGGGAGGAATGCCGATCGAATATTTGCATTACCGTTCCAAAGAAGAATGTTTGGATTATGCGAAATTTTTGGTCGACGAGCTAGCCGACGGGGGTGGATATATTTTTTCCACCAACAGACCTGTGATGTATCCGGACGATGCAAATGCCGATAATTTGAAAGCTGTAAATGAATTTGTACACTGCTATGGTGTATATCACTGAGGGGAAAAATGGAAAGCACCAATGAGAATATGGAGTGTATCATTCGAGCACTGCGCGAAAATGAAAGACAGGGAATTTTTTTGGAAGAAACCTGCAGCCAAGAAACGAAAATAAAGCATTTTATTGCATTTTTATTTGAATTGGGAGAAGGAAATTAAAAAAATGTTCTGAAATGATTGACAGAAAGAGACGTATCATTTATACTTGGTGTATACAAGTATAAATGATAATTCAAAAAAAAAGAAGCTATATCAAAAATAGCCTGCGATAAGTTTGGGGCTTCAAATCTTTGAAATGGGGGAATTTCGATATGAGCAACAGAAATAATGATTTATCAGATTTAATTATTGTCTTGGTCAGTGACTTGAATATGGCAGAACAAAAACAAGTGTACCAGTTTATTTCCTCTGAGATTTTACAAAAGAAATATAATCGATAATCTTTCGGCTTTCTTCATCCGATAAATCGGCAATATTACCATAAAGATCACGAAGTTTATGGTCGCTTGCCAATAAATGGGAAGCAATTCCGCTGATTTCAGGGGAAGGATCAATCGATTCTCTTTCAAGCAGGTAATCGATTGATACGGAAAAATAATCGGCAATCCGTTTTAACGTCTCATAGTCAGGTTGGCGTTTCCCGTTTTCATAACGCGAAATTGCATTTCTGTTAATATTCAGTTTTTGTGCCAATTCGTCTTGTGTAATGCCTTGTCCAAGACGCAGAGTCTTAAGACGATTCATAGTGCCTCCCATGCGATGCAATATTCCAATGAATGATGTGATGATAAAATGATCGATGCGAAAATATAATGATATTATTATAGCATAAAATGTGCCCAGTTTGGTAATATTGGATACAAATTGCAGACAATTGCATTGTTTTTAATCGATTAAAAAATTTTATTTTTGAAATAATTGGCGTACTTGCTTATTTTTTTGCAGATTTGCTGTACCATAACGGCAAAATTAGATTGACAATATCCCAGAGCGGTAATATAATATTGATACCGAAAAGGTACATAATTTCTCTAGATTGAAAGAGAAACATTTTTTTGAGAACAAAATTGAATTAATATTCGAATTGAATATTTTTGATCGCAAATCCGGTATCCTGAAGAACTGCCCGGACATCGTTATCAGGTCAGAATTTATACATGCATGCGCATGATAAATAAATTTTATTTGGAGGTTTTATCTATGGCTAAGAAAACTACTGCTATGAATACCGCTGCCATTATGTCGATATTCTTTATCGCAATGGGTATCGGTACCATCACGCCCGCTTTACAGACAATTATTGCGGCGTTTCCTGATTTGTCAATCTCGACAATTTATCTTGTTTCGACATTGCCGTCATTGATGGTGATTCCCGCAACCTTGCTTGCAGGTGCTATCGTAGGAAGTAAAGTAAAATACAAAACTTTGGCTTCGATCGGCATTCTGTTGTTTGTGGTAGCCGGTGTTGCGCCTGCTTTCGCAAATGATTTCACTGTGATTCTTATCGAACGTGCAGTATTCGGTATCGGTCTTGGGATCATCTCTCCGCTTGGAAATGCCTTAATTCTTGGCGTTTACGGCGATGACAAACGTGCAGGGATGTTGGGTGCAGGTACACTGATGATGAACATTGGTGGTATTGTGCTTCAGTTCCTCGGTGGTGCTATGGCCGGTATCGGTTGGAATTTTGCATTCTATCCGCATGCGTTGGGTATTATTTCCCTGGTACTTGTTATGTTATTCCTGCCGGAACCGCCTAAGATGGAAGTTCCCGAAGGTGCCGAAAAACCGAAAATTAAAATTCCCGGCGGTATTTGGGTTCTTTCGATCCTGTTTGGTATTGTAATGTTCATCAGCTATCCGCTTTTGATGGGGATGTCCACATTGCTGACCGCTAACAGTATCGGAGGTCCGACTGCATCTGCAGTGGTTCTGTCTTTCTTCACCGTTGGCGGTATGATCGGCGGAGCGATTTTTGCGCCTTCTTACAAAGTAATGAAACGCTTTATCGTCGGCGTAGGACTAGCCCTGATGGCAATCGGTGCAGCGCTCGTAATCTATACTTATAATATCGTATTAATTACGATCGGCATGACGCTTGTCGGTATCGGATTCTCATATTTGATGCCGTCGGTCTTCATGATTATCGGAATGATGTCTTCCCCGCAAGCTGTTCCGATGTGCTCATCGATTTTGATGGCTCTTATGAATCTGTTTGCATTCCTGTATACATTCTGGAATAAGATGATTACTAACATTACCGGAGACGCTTTGATGATGCCCATGGTAGCCGGCATGATTATTGCAGCGATCGGTACGGTACTGTTCTTTATCATTAATCCGTTCCCGAAAGCTCCTGCAGCTCCGCCTGCGCAAGAATAAAAATATCAAAAATGATATGAAGTGATTGATGTATGCAGCAGACAGAAAAGAGAAAAGATTATCTTTCTGTCTGACTGCATCTTGTTATCCTTATGTTGCAGATCGATGATCTGCGCTATTTCTATGTATATGGAGTTTTGCCGGATCGTCAGAAAAATAGTTGGATTATCGGTGTAATCTAAGATTCAGTCTTGTATTTTGTAAATAAGTAATAGAATCGTCATCATTAAGATGAAAAAAGGACAATTTATCTCTTGGACCACTGATACACAGGATGAAAGAACCCCCGAAACAATGGCAAAACTGTATGGAAAAAGTCAAAAATACTACAACGTTTGAAACCTCATGTTGCTGTAATATTTATATAAAATGATCTACTGGAGGAAACCAATACATGATCATCATTGGAGAAAAAATCAACGGATCGATCCCGTCGGTAGCGAAAGCAATCGCGGAACGCGACGGAGAAAAGATCAAAGAACTGGCGAAAGCCCAGACAGCGGCGGGAGCGACCTATATCGACGTCTGCGCATCAGTGTCGGAAGACATCGAAGTGGAAACGATGAAATGGCTCATCGACCTCGTACAGGAAGTGACGGACCTTCCGATAGCGGTAGACAGCCCGAGCGTGAAAGTATGCATCGAATGCATGAAGTTCTGCAACAAACCCGGACTGTTCAATTCTGTCAGCATGGAAGGGGACAAAACAGACCTTGCTTTCCCCGTGCTTGCAAAGAACCCCGAATGGGAAGTGGTTGCGCTTCTGAACGACGACAACGGCATCCCTCAGACAGCGGAACGAAGACTGGAAGTGTTCGCAAACTTAATGGCAAAAGCCAAAGAGTACGGCATTGATCCGTCGAGATTCCACATCGACCCGTTGGTTGAAATGCTGTGCACCTCGGAAGACGGAATCAAGATGGTAACGGATGTCATCCATGCCATCAAATCGGAATACCCAACCATCCATATCACGGGCGCGGTATCCAACATCTCCTTCAACCTGCCGGCAAGAAAGCTGGTGAATCAGGGATTTGTGGTGTTGGCGATGAATGCGGGAATGGACAGCGCAATCCTCGACCCCTTAAACAGAGACATGATGGGAATGATCTATGCGACGGAAGCGCTTCTCGGCATGGATGATTACTGCATGGAATACATCGCGGGATACAGAAACAACATCTACGGCACACAGCCGAAGAAATAATCAAAATTTGAAAAGATAACCTAAACAAGGGAGGAAAAAAAATGTCAAAAATCTCAGAAGTAAAAGCAAATGTAGAAGCAGGAAAAGCGAAGATCGTACCGGGCTTGGTACAGGAAGCACTGAATGAAGGAGCGGGCGCACAGGAAATCCTGGCGGCAATGATCGAAGGAATGGGAGTGGTAGGCGAAAAATTCTCATCCGGAGAAATCTTTGTTCCTGAAATGTTGGTCGCGGCAAGAGCCATGCAAAAAGGTGTCGAAGTGCTCAAACCCTTACTCGCAGGAGAAGGCGCGGTCTCTCTCGGTAAATGTGTCATCGGAACCGTGGCGGGAGACCTGCATGACATCGGCAAAAACTTGGTATCTCTGATGATCGAATCCGCAGGATTCGAAGTGATCGACCTCGGAGTGGATGTACCGAAAGAAAAATTCATCGATACGATTAAAGCAAATCCGGGAGTGAATCTCGTGGCTTGCTCGGCACTGCTGACCACAACGATGCCGTCACTCGAAGAAACCGTCAAAGCAATCAAAGCATCCGGTCTGACAGGCTTCAAAGTGATCGTGGGCGGAGCTCCGATTACGCAGGGATTCGCAGATGAAATCGGTGCGGATGGATATTCGCAGGATGCAGGCGGTGCTGCCGTGCTTGCGAAATCCATCGTAAAATAGATTTTTATCCCGTAAAAACAGAAATAGAAAGAATTATCTTGTCTTAGAAGTCAAAGTGAAATTGAAATCGGTAGACGTATGCTTCCAAGAGAGAGGAGGGAGTATGTTAACCAAAAGACAGAATTTGATGGAAACAATCAAAGGCGGAAAACCCGATCGGTTTGTAAATCAGTATGAAGTGTTGGCAAGTCAGCCGAGCATGTTTGGTATGGTTTGGGGAGATCCTGTGATTTTGCAGGCTCCGATGGGGGCTCCCGGGCAGACTGTTGTTAATGCGTGGGGAGTAACAATCCGATGGCCGGAAGGATTTCCGGGTCCGTTTCCTGTGCATGATGAGGAACATAAAGTTCTGAAAGATATCACAAAATGGAAGGAAGTCGTAAAAGCCCCGAAATTAGACTTTTCGGAAGAAGAATGGGAAAAATGCAAAGCAATGATTGCACCGGTGGATAAAAACGAAGCATTTTTGACCGTGTTTGTCGCGCCGGGAGTATTTGAACAACTTCATTATCTGATGGGAATGGATGACTGCTTGATTAATTTTTATGAAGAACCCGAAGCAATGCATGAACTTGTCAATTATATTACGGATTGGGAAGTGGAATATGCAAAGCTGTTATGCAAGCATTATCAGCCGGATTGTGTATTTCATCATGATGATTGGGGCAGCCACAGATCTTCCTTTATTTCCCCGGAAATGTTTGAAGAGTATTTTGTCCCTGCATATCAAAAAATTTACGGGACATACAGAGATAACGGCGTAGAACTCGTGGTTCATCACAGCGATTCCTATGCTGCGAATTTGGTGCCGTCAATGATTAAAATGGGAATCGATATCTGGCAGGGGTGTGTTACGACAAACAATGTACCGGAATTGGTAAAGAAATACGGAGGGCAGATATCCTTTATGGGGGACATCGACAACGGGGTAGTGGACAGAGAGGATTGGTCGCAGGAGGTTGTTGCGCAGGAAGTACGCAGAGCATGCGAAACGAATGGAAAGCTGTACTTTATTCCGTGTGCAACAATGGGAGGACCGGGCAGCACTTACCCGGGAGTTTACGAAACAGTTACTGCTGAAATCGATAAGATGAGCAGAGAAATGTTTTGACCAAAATTTTCCAGTTCATTACTACTGACTTGAGACTGAATACAAAAAAATCAATAGGAGAGGTAACTATGTTAACAAAAAGACAGAACTTAATGGAAACAATCAAAGGCGGAAAGCCGGATCGTTTCGTCAATCAATATGAAGCATTCATGTGTACGGATGCGATATACGGGATGATCATGGGTGATCCGATCGGTGCACAGGGAGCCTTCCCGATGCCGGGAGGAGAACCGGCAAAAAATGCTTGGGGCATCACTTTTGCATGGCCGGCAGGAGTTCCCGGTGCGTTCCCCATGCATGATGAGGAACATAAAGTATTAAAAGATATTACGAAATGGAGAGATGTCGTCAAAGCTCCCAAAACAGATTTTCCTGCCGAAGCGTGGGCGCCGTTTCTTCCTCCGATCGAAGCGATTGACCGTAATGAAGTATTTTGCACTGCATTTGTTGCACCCGGAATCTTTGAACAGTGCCATCACTTGATGGGTATGGATGATTGTCTGCTGAATTTGTACGAAGAACCGGAAGAAATGCATGCATTGATCGATTACATCACAGATTATGAACTCCGATATGCTGCTGAAATTTGTAAATACTACAAGCCGGATTGTATTTTTCATCATGACGACTGGGGCAGTTCAAAATCTTCTTTCATGTCTCCGGAGATGTTTGAAGAATTTTATGTGCCTGCTTACAAAAAGGTATATGGATTCTACAAAGAACATGGCGTAGAGCTGATCGTACATCACAGCGACTCCTATGCTGCAAATCTTGTTCCCGATATGATCGAAATGGGAATCGATATTTGGCAGGGATGTGTCTCGAACAATAATGTTCCCGAACTGATTAAAAAATACGGTGGCAAGATTTCGTTCATGGGAGATATCGATAACTCCCTGATCGATAAAGAAGACTGGACACCGGAAAGTGTTGCTGCTGAAGTAAGAAATGCAATCAAACGTGATGGCAATCTGTACTACATTCCCTGTATTACACAAGGGGGACCTGGCAGTGTATATCCGGGCGTTTATGAAGCAATCACAGCAGAAATTGAAAAAATCAATCAAGAAAAATAATTATCAAAAAGAACCGCCGCTGGTGAACTGGTAAACTAAAAGCAGACATGAAAAAAGAGATGTCTGCTTTTTTGATATACTGGAAAGAGGAGGAAAAGATTATGGCAAGCAAAGGACAGAAATTGCGCAGATGGAGTAAAGAAGAGAA